>NZ_FRBP01000020.1 GCF_900142645.1 Eubacterium callanderi | reverse complement strand
ACCGTTGTAACCGGGATTGAAATGTTCCGTAAGCTGTTAGATGAAGGCCGTTCAGGCGACAACATCGGCGCGTTACTGCGTGGGATCGACCGTACCATGATCGAACGTGGACAGGTACTGGCAAAACCAGGCTCCATCCACCCACACACCCACTTCACCGCCCAGGTATACGTCCTGACCAAAGAAGAAGGCGGCCGTCATACCCCATTCTTCGATGGCTACAGACCACAGTTCTACTTCAGAACAACCGACGTAACCGGTAATATCAAACTGCCAGAAGGTGTAGAAATGGTTATGCCAGGGGACAACGTTGAAATGGAAATCACATTGATCACCCCAATCGCGATCGAAGAAGGTTTACGTTTCGCGATCCGTGAAGGCGGACGTACCGTTGGCTCCGGAGCCGTTGCAAAAATTATTACAGATTAATTTTAGATTAGAATAGAATTTAGAGGATCAGGCTTTTTGCGAGCCTGATCCTTTTTTAATGGAGAATTGAGAATGGAGAATTGAGAATTATTGGAGCAAACGGCAGCCTTTGGCTGCGTTTGATGGAAGGCGATGGTAGCACGGCGGCTGGCTCTGGTTTGTGTCCGCAACTGGAAGAGGCCTCCCGAAATCCCGAAAACGCTGTTTGAAAACAGTTTTCGGGATTTCGGGAGGCCTTTTTACAGAATAAATTTTAAATTTTAGTTGCGGACACTGCGTTGAAATTCAGGTATAACCGCCGACGCCAAAAAAAGAAACCCGGCAGAGCCGGTGTTTCTTCCAAAATTCTCCATTCTCCATTCTCAATTTTCCATTCCCAACGCCTTCTCCATCCTCACGTGCCCGATCCCCAGCTCCACAAAAGGCTCGCCCACAGACGTGTACCCCTGCTTGTGGTAAAAAGCCTCGGCGGTCTGCCGCGCGTTGAGAACAATGCGGGTAAAGCCCTGGGTGGCGGCAAAGCTTTCGGCAAAGGCGATGAGCCTTGCGCCGAGGTGCTGCCTCTGCAGGGCGGTATCCACAGCCACCTGGCGCATTTGGAGGGTGGTGCTGTCCTTTGGGATGAGCACCAGCACCGCGGCCAGCTCAGGGCCTCTGAAGATGCCGAGGTGATAATTGTTTTTTTCGTCGCTCAGGTCCTCGTCATAAAGGCTCAGACCCAGGGGTTTCCGCAGCAGCCGGTCCCGGAGGGCAAGGGCCTGGTCGTAATCCCCGGAGCCGTAGGCGATGATTTTTCGTAGGGTTAAATTTGAAAACATGATGATCTCCTTTGATGATAAGGTGTTTTTATTATACCACAGTGCCCGGGCGGTTCATAACGCAAAAATCAGGCGGCGGCCCGTGCGTTATGAGAAAAGGCTGGAACCCGCATAAATAGGGAGATTGAGAGCGCAAAAAAGTCATAAAGTCATAACGCACATAACCCGGCGCGTTTTCAGCCCCAGAAAATGACAGCGGGTGTTGAAAGCTTTTTGGGAACATGATATGATTTAAAGGCTATAAATAAAAAAACAGATCGAGGAAACAGAAATGGTGCGACTTTTAATTGACAGTATGTGTGATATGCCGGAGGCTTTCCAGAAGCATCCGCGGGTGGATATGATCCCTCTCAATGTGATTGTGGAGGAGCGCTCCTACCGGGATAAGGTAGAGATTCATTTGGATGAAATTCATGCCTATATGCGTCAGGGAGTAATGCCCAGCACCTCGCAGGTGCGTCCCGGGGATTTTAAGAAACGTTTTGAGGCTTACGCCGAGGCAGGGGATGAGGTGCTGTACCTGGCCTTTACCTCCAAGTTGTCCGGGAGCTGCCAGACCGGGCGTGTGATGCTGCGGGAGGTTCAGGAGACCTACCCGGATTTCAGATGTATTGTGGTGGACAGCCTGCAGAGCGGCGGCAGCGTAGGCCTCATCGCCATGGAGCTGATCCGTCTGCTGGACGCCGGCGCCGATCTGCCGCTGCTGGCGGACGCGGCGGAGAAGCTGAAAACCCACGCCCAGTTTTATTTTTCGGTTCAGGACCTGAAGTGGCTGAACAAGGGCGGCCGGGTGTCCAAGGGGATCGCTGTGGTGGGGGATTTTCTGAAAATCCGTCCCGTGGTCTATGTGGACCAGGGTGAGCTCAACATCATCGGCAAGGTGCGCGGTGATAAAAAGGCAGTGGCGACGCTGGTGGAAAAGGTGCTTGAGAGAACCGGTGATTACAGGGATCAGACCATTGGCATTGCCTACGCCGATCCCATGGAATGCCAGGAGCTGGTGGTGTCGCTGCAGGATAAGCTTGCGGCTGCGGGCATGCCGGATACGGCGCCAGTGCCCATCGGCACCGTACTGGCCGTCCACCTGGGGATGCGGGGGATCGGCGCTTACTTCTGGGATGAACGGCCTGAGGTGATTTTGAGGGATTGCCTGTAGGGGTTTAAGTGATAAAACGGCCCGGGTTATGTGCGTTATATGGTTATGACTTTTTGGAGGGCTGAAACCCTGTGTTCATGGGGGTTTTGGCCTTTTTTCATAACACATTGGCCGCCGCCTGATTTTGGCGTTATGAACTTTTGGGGTTCGGAGCCGGGGGATGCGTTACTATGCGAAAGCACATTTTCTTAAGACTTTCTTAAATGTAAACGTCTTTTCATAGCGCGTCAAAAAAAAGATGTTTATTTCCTTAAAAAGCTTGCATCCAGGCGCCCCGGCATGTATAATAGACAAGGTTGACTATCTGCGATGAGATGGGAAGTTGCTGTTACTAATTCAGGTAATTCCCATGGAGTATGTCACGATCAAAGAATCGGACGACAACCCCTTGAAACCGGCTGTTTCGGGCCGCTTTTTTTTAAAAGTTTTAGAATGAAACACCCGGCTGAGTTGACAAGGTGGTTGACGTACCTAAATGCTATTGCAAAAAACATACAAGGAGGTAAATTTAGGTATGGCAAAACAAAAAATTAGAATCAGACTCAAGGCTTTTGATCATCAGTTACTCGATCAATCAGCTGAAAAAATCGTTGAAACAGCAAAGAGAACAGGTGCGAGTGTTTCTGGCCCTATTCCGCTTCCGACTGACAAGGAAATCATCACGATTTTAAGAGCGGTTCACAAGTACAAGGATTCCAGAGAACAGTTCGAAATGCGCACGCACAAACGCCTGATCGACATCTTAAATCCGACACCGAAAACAGTAGACGCCTTAATGCGTTTAAACCTGCCAGCAGGCGTTGATATCGAAATTAAATTATAATTTTAGTCAACCACACACAATATTATGATCGCCCGGCGATCCAATGATATAGGAGGAAAAAATTGAAAAAAGCAATTATCGGCAAGAAAATTGGTATGACTCAGATTTTCACAGAAAACGGTACGGTTGTTCCGGTTACGGTTGTGGAAGCGGGTCCATGTGTTGTCGTCCAGAAGAAAAATATGGACGTTGACGGTTACGAAGCGGTTCAGCTCGCTTACGGCGATGTGAAGGAAAAACGCGTAACCAAACCTTTAAAAGGTCATTATGACAAACACGGCGTTGAATATAAAAAAGTCATCCGTGAATTTAAATTAGACGATTATGATGCTTTTGAAACAGGACAGGTCATCAAGGCTGACATGTTTGAAGCAGGCGACAAGGTTGATATCTCCGGTAAATCCAAAGGTAAGGGTTTCCAGGGCGTCATCAAACGTCACGGCCAGTCCAGAGGACCGATGGCTCATGGTTCCAAGTACCACAGAAGCCCAGGCTCCATGGGTGCTTCCGCTTACCCGGCTCGCGTTATGAAGGGTAAGAACTTACCAGGTCAGATGGGGAATAAGAATGTCACTGCTTTAAATCTGGAAGTTGTTCAGGTTTCTGCAGAAGACAATATTCTGCTCATTAAGGGTGCTGTTCCCGGTCCTAGAGGCTCACTGGTTTCCATCAAAAGCAGCGTTAAAGCATAGAATATCTTAGCTTGAAAGGAGGAATTCAAATGCCAAAAATGGACATCTTAGATGTAAAAGGAAATGTCGTTGGTGACGTGGAACTCAGCGAAAGAGTTTTCGGGATCGAACCCAACGAACCGGTTGTACATGAAGTAGTCGTAGCACTGCTTGCAAATAAACGTCAGGGCACGAAAGGCACCTTAACCCGTTCCGAGGTCAGAGGCGGCGGCAGAAAGCCCTGGAGACAAAAAGGAACGGGCCGCGCCCGTGCCGGCACAAGCCGTTCTCCGTTATGGATTGGCGGCGGCGTGATCTTCGCTCCGAAATCCAGAGATTACAGCAAGAAGGTTAACAAAAAGGTTCGTAACCTGGCCATGCGCTCTGTTTTCTCAGCGAAGGCTCAGGACAACGAATTAAGAGTTTTGGATCAGCTGACAATGGATGCGCCCAAAACCAAGGAAATGGTCGGCATCTTAAGCGCGATTAACGCGCCGAAGGCTCTGATCGTAACAGCGGAAAAGGACGATGCGGTTGTCCGCTCTGCAAACAACATTCAGAAGGTGGCGACCACAACGGTCAGCGAACTGAATGTTTATGACATGTTAAAATACGACGTTCTGGTTATGACCAAGGACGCTTTAGAAAAAATTGAGGAGGTATACGCATAATGAAGAATCCTCGCGATATTATCATCCGTCCGCTGATCACTGAAAAGAGCATGGATGATAGTGAATTCAACCGATATACTTTCGAAGTCGCTAAGAATGCGAACAAAATCGAAATCAAAAATGCCGTTGAAGAAATCTTCGATGTGAAGGTCGAAAAAGTTGCGACCATGAACATGAACGGTAAAATGAAGAGAATGGGCCGTTTCGAAGGCAGAAGAAAAAACTGGAAAAAAGCCATCGTTAAACTGACTGAAGACAGCAAGGCCATTGAATTCTTCGAAGGCGTATAAGCCTAAGACCCGATAAGCATTTAACACTACAGGAGGTTTGCGAATAATGGGTATTAAAAAATACAAACCGACGTCCCCTGGACGCAGAAATATGAGCGTCAATACATTTGACGAAATCACTAAAAAAGAACCAGAAAAATCCTTATTGACTCCTTTGAAGTCCAAAGCTGGTCGTAACAACTACGGTCGTATTACCGTAAGACACCAGGGTGGCGGAGCCAAGAGAAAATACAGAATCATTGACTTCAAGAGAAACAAAGACGGTGTGCCGGGCAAGGTTGCAGGGATTGAATACGATCCGAACCGCAGCTCCAACATCGCGCTGATCCACTATGTTGATGGGGAAAAACGTTACATCATCGCGCCTTTAAAATTAAAGGTTGGCGACACCATCGTCTCTGGTCCTGAAGCCGACATTACCATTGGCAACTGCCTGCCGCTGAAGAATATCCCGGTTGGTACCCTGGTACACAACATCGAATTAAAAGCGGGCAAGGGCGGCCAGATGGTGCGTTCTGCCGGTGCTTCTGCACAGCTGATGGCCAAGGAAGGCAACTACGCAACACTGCGTCTGCCATCTGGTGAAATGCGCCAGGTGCGCCTGGAATGCCGCGCAACCGTCGGTACAGTTGGTAACTTAGATCACCAGAATGTCCGCATTGGTAAAGCAGGCCGTAAACGCCACATGGGTATCCGCCCAACCGTTCGTGGTTCTGTTATGAACCCGAATGACCATCCACACGGTGGTGGTGAAGGCCGCGCTCCGGTTGGCCGCTCTGGCCCGGTTACGCCTTGGGGTAAACCGGCTCTTGGTTATAAGACACGTAAGAAGAATAAACCTTCCGATAAATATATCGTACGTCGTCGTAACGTGAAATAAGCATAGGAGGTTAAAATATGAGTCGATCTGTAAAAAAAGGACCTTACGTCAGCGAAAAGCTGCTTAAAAGAATAGAAGAAATGAACGAAAAAGGCGAAAAGAACGTGCTGAAGACCTGGTCAAGAAGCTCCACTTTATTCCCACAGATGGTTGGACACACCATCGCTGTTCATGACGGTAGAAAGCATGTGCCTGTATATGTCACTGAAGACATGGTTGGTCACAAACTCGGCGAGTTTGCGCCCACAAGAACCTACAGAGGCCATGCCGGCGAAAAGAAAACAAAAATGAAATAGCCAAAAGGAGGGTGCAAAGTGGAAGCAAGAGCTACAGCTAAATATGTACGTGTTTCATCCAGAAAGGCTAAATTAGTGGCTGATTTGATCAGAGGTAAAAGCCTCGGAGAAGCCTTAAGTATTTTGGCTTTAACACCGAACAAAGCCGCGAAAATCACTGAAAAAGTCGTAAAATCTGCCTTAGCAAACGCGGAAAATAACCATAACATGGATCCTGAAAAATTGTACATCGATCAGATCTACGCCGATCAGGGACCAACCTTAAAAAGATACAAAGCTGGCCCGCAGGGACGTGCTTTTCCAATTAAGAAGAGAACTTCCCACATCACAGCTGTTTTAAAAGAATACGAAGTACAGGAATAGGAGGAATCAGGTTTGGGTCAAAAAGTTAATGCACACGGCTTACGTGTGGGCGTGATTAAAGACTGGAATGCAAAATGGTATGCAAATGACAGAGATTTTGCGGATTGCTTAATTGAAGATCACGATATTCGTAAATACATCAAGGCCAGCCAATTCCAGGCGGGCATTTCCAAAATCGTTATCGAACGTTTCGGTAACAAGATTAAAATCCACATTCATACCGCTAAACCCGGCATGATCATCGGCAAGGGCGGTGCTGGTATTGAAGCGCTGAGATTAGAACTTGAAAAAATGACTGGCAAAACAGTCTTCATCAATATTGTAGAAGTTAAGAACATCGATATGGATGCTCAGTTAATCGCTGAAAACATTGCAGGCCAGTTAGAAAGAAGAATTTCTTTCCGTCGTGCAATGAAGCAGTGCATGCAGCGCACCATGCGCGCAGGTGCTAAGGGCATCAAAACCATGGTTGCCGGCCGTCTGAACGGTGCTGAAATGGCCCGTACAGAAGGTTACGCTCAGGGGAACGTCCCCATGCAGACCCTGCGTGCCAATATCGATTACGGTTTCGCTGAAGCGGACACAACCTATGGTAAATTAGGCATCAAGGTTTGGGTCAATAAAGGTGAAATCTTAACAGGACGTGAAAACATCTTAGCCGTCAGCGAGGAAGAAGATTCCAAGGGCAAAAGAAACAACCGTCGTAAAGCTCCTAGAAAAGAAGCAAACTAAGAGAGGAGGACATACAATATGTTAATGCCGAAACGTGTTAAACGTAGAAGAGTACATAGAGGTCGTATGAAAGGCCAGGCTACCCGCGGTAACAAAATCACCTATGGTGATTACGCGATCCAGGCCCTGGAACCAGCATGGATCACAGCCAATCAGATTGAAGCTGCCCGTGTTGCCATGACCAGATATATCAAAAGAGGTGGTAAGGTTTGGATCAAGATTTTTCCGGACAAACCGGTTACTGCCAAACCAGCCGAAACGCGTATGGGTTCCGGTAAAGGGGCTCCAGAATACTGGGTGGCCGTTGTAAAACCAGGCCGCGTATTATTCGAAATCTCAGGTATTCCTGAAGATGTCGCAAGAGAAGCGATGCGTCTTGCTCAGCACAAGCTGCCGATCAAAACCAAGTTTATCACTCGTGCAGCACAGGAAGAAGTGGGTGAATAAGTATGAAAGCAAATGAATTAAGAGAATTAACAAACGTAGAATTAGAAGGCAAGCTTGGAGATTTAAAGGAAGAATTATTCAACCTGCGTTTCCAGCACGCTACCGGACAATTAGAAAATCCGATGCGGATTAAAGAAGTAAAGAAAACATACGCACGTATCAAGACGATTATGCAGGAACGTGAAGCAAAATCGGCTGAAGCGTAAAAACAGGAGGTTTAGCTGATGGAACGTAATGATAGAAAAACCCGTGTTGGTCGCGTCGTCAGTGACAAAATGGACAAAACCATTGTTGTTGCCGTAGAAACTTTTGTAAAACATCCTCTTTACAAGAAAAGAGTTAAGAATACAGTTAAGTTTAAAGCTCATGATGAAAATAACGAATGTGGCATTGGCGATACCGTTAAAATCATGGAAACAAGACCACTTAGTAAAGATAAACGCTGGAGATTAGTTGAAATAGTAGAAAAGGCATTATAAGATTTAATGCCCGGAAGGAGGTATTTCGGATGATTCAACAAGAAAGTAGATTGAAAGTTGCTGATAATACCGGTGCAAAGGAATTGTTATGCATCCGAGTTCTCGGTGGTTCAGGAAGACGTTATGCCAACATTGGCGACGTGATTGTATGCGCTGTGAAAAGTGCTGCTCCTGGCGGAGACGTTAAAAAAGGTGACGTTGTAAAAGCGGTTGTTGTTCGCTCAAAACGCGGTGTACGCCGTGATGACGGAAGCTATATCAAATTTGACCAGAACGCAGCTGTTTTGATAAAAGATGATAAAAATCCAAGAGGAACCCGTATCTTCGGACCTGTTGCGAGAGAGTTAAGAGACAAGAAGTATATGAAAATTGTATCTTTGGCTCCTGAAGTACTTTAATTAGGAGGTGACCATATGGCTAATAAGATGCATGTAAAAAAAGATGATATTGTCCAGGTAATTTCTGGTAAAGATAAAGGCAAAACCGGTAAGGTTTTAGCAGCTTTCCCTGACGAAGGAAAAGTACGTGTCGAAGGTGTCAACATTCTGACCAAGCACAAAAAACCATCCCAGGCAATGCAGCAGGGTGGCATTATCCGCGAAGAAGGTAAGATTGACGCTTCTAACGTATTGTTAAACTGTGATAAATGCGGCCGCGGCGTTCGTACCGGCGTACAGATCACAGAAGACGGTAAAAAAGTAAGAGTCTGCAAGAAATGCGGACAGGTTCTCGATAACTAATCTGGGGAAGGAGGCACATTATGGCTAGAATGCAAGATAAGTATCTCAACGAAGTCGTACCGGCTTTGAAAGAGAAATTTCAGTATAAAAATGTAATGGAAGTTCCTAAACTGGAAAAGGTTGTAATCAACATGGGTTTAGGGGACTGTAAAGATAATTCAAAGGCTCTGGAAGCTGCCGTAATTGACTTAGGCATCATCGCCGGCCAGCGACCGGTTGTTACCAAGGCTAAAAAATCAGTTGCAAACTTTAAGGTAAGAGAAGGACAGAATGTCGGTGCTAAAGTGACCTTAAGAAGCGACAGAATGTACGAATTCTGCGACAAGCTGTTTAACATCGCTCTCCCTCGCGTAAGAGACTTCAGAGGTTTATCCAACAAGTCTTTTGACGGCAGAGGCAACTACGCATTCGGTATCAAGGAACAGTTAATCTTCCCTGAAATTGACTACGATAAGGTAGAACAGATCAGAGGGATGGACATTATGTTCGTAACCACGGCTAAAACTGACGAGGAAGCGCACGAACTGTTAAGCTTACTCGGCTTACCGTATGCTAAATAAGGAGGCTCGTTACAATGGCTAAAAAAGCAATGAAAGAAAAACAGCAGAAAAAACAAAAATATTCGTCACGTGAATACAACCGTTGTCGGATTTGCGGGAGACCACATGCTTACTTAAGAAAGTTTGGTATCTGCAGAATTTGTTTTAGAGAATTGGCTTATAAGGGAGAAATTCCTGGTGTTCGTAAAGCCAGCTGGTAAGTACGGCTTACACAAACGAAAAGGAGGCACTAAGCATGACAATGACTGATCCAATTGCAGATATGCTGACAAGAATCAGAAATGCAAACAATGCAGGTCACAAAACTGTAGAAATGCCGGCTTCCAAAGAAAAGAAAGCGATCGCTGAAATTCTTTTGGAAGAAGGTTATATCAATAAAGTAGATTTCATTGATGATGACAAACAGGGCATTATCAAAATCACACTTAAATACGGCGAAAACAAGAGCAAGGTTATTGCTGGTTTAAAGAGAATTTCAAAACCAGGCCTGCGTGTTTATGCTGGGAACAACGAAATCCCAAAAGTATTAAACGGACTGGGTGTAGCCATTATTTCTACATCTAAGGGCGTTTTAACCGATAAAGAAGCTAGAAGAGCCGGCGTAGGCGGCGAAGTAATCTGTTACGTCTGGTAACAAATTAACAGGAGGTATACGAAAATGTCAAGAATCGGTAAAGCTCCAGTTGCCATTCCCGCTGGTGTCGAAGTCAAATTAGATGGACATACCTTAACTGTAAAAGGGCCTAAAGGTCAACTGGTTAGAGAATTCCATCCTGATATGATTATCGAAATTGAAGATAACGAAGTGATCGTTAAAAGACCATCTGAAAACAAAGAGCACAAATCCTTACACGGCTTAACCCGTGCGCTGATCGCCAACATGGTAACCGGCGTCAACAGCGGATTTGAAAAAGTTCTTGAAATTAGTGGTGTTGGTTACAGAGCTGAAAAGAAAGGCAACAAACTGGTCATGAACCTGGGATATTCCCATCCTGTCGAAATGGAAGATCCAGAAGGCGTTGAGACCGTTTGTGATGGACAGACTAAAGTAATTGTCAAAGGCATCAGCAAGGAAGCCGTTGGCGCACACGCTGCCAATATCCGTGCAAAGAGATTGCCTGAACCTTACAAGGGACATGGTGTTAAGTACGCGGACGAACATATCCGTCGTAAAGTTGGTAAAACTGGTTAATCATTAACGGCTATGCCCGACAGGTAAGAAAAAGGAGTGAATCTGAATGATTAAAAAAATCAATAAAAACGAATTGCGTTTGAGAAAACATTTGAGAGTCCGCAAAAAAATTGCCGGAACAAATGAAAGACCTCGTCTGAACGTATTCAGAAGCAATAAAAATATGTACGCACAGATCATTGATGATGCAAAAGGCGTCACCTTGGTTTCTGCTTCCACCCTTGACAAAGATCTGAGAGACCAGATCGAAAAAGGTGGCGGAAAAGCCGCTGCAAAAATGGTCGGCGAAGCCATTGCCAAAAAAGCACTGGCAGCGGGCATTGAAGATGTTGTGTTTGACAGAGGCGGTTATATCTACACTGGAAGAGTAAAAGAATTAGCAGACGGCGCGCGTGAAGCCGGATTAAAATTCTAAGTAAAGGAGGTCGCTTGATGCAGAGTAATAAAATTGATCCGAACACATTGGATTTACAGGAAAGAGTTGTTACCATCAACCGTGTCACCAAGGTTGTAAAAGGTGGTCGTAACTTTAGATTCAGTTGTTTAGTGATTGTTGGAGACGGAAACGGCTATGTAGGTGTCGGCAAAGGAAAAGCAATGGAAATTCCGGACGCGATCCGCAAGGGCATCGAATCCGCTAAAAAATCATTAATCAAAGTACCACTTGTTGGAACAACCATTCCGCATTTAGTACAGGGCGAAGATGGCGCCGGCAAAGTGCTCTTAAAACCTGCCGGACCTGGTACCGGTGTTATCGCCGGCGGTGCTGTTCGTGCTGTATGCGAATTAGCCGGAATTAAAGATATCAGAACGAAATCTTTAGGAACGAATAATGCCCGCAATATGGTCAACGCTACAATGGAAGGGTTAGCGCGTTTAACCACTCTTGAAGAAGTAGCAGCCAAACGCGGCAAATCACCTGAAGAAATTTTAGGTTAGGAGGCGTTCATCGTGGCGAAACAATTAAAAATCACACTTAAGAAAAGCATCATCGGTCGCAATCAGAGACAGCGTAAGACGATTGAAGCCCTGGGTCTTAAGAAAATCGGACAGACCGTTGTTCATGATGACACCCCTCAGATTCGCGGCATGATCCACAAAACAGATTTCATGCTCGACGTTGAAGAAGTATAGGAGGTGTACGATGAGATTACATACCTTAAGACCTGCAGAAGGCTCTAAGAAAGATACCAAGCGTAAAGGCCGCGGTACCGCAACCGGACAGGGTAAAACTGCCGGCAGAGGTCAGGACGGCCAAAAATCACGTTCAGGCGGCGGTGTACGTCCGGGCTTTGAAGGTGGTCAGATGCCACTGGCCCGCAGACTGCCAAAACGTGGTTTCTCAAACTATCGTTTCAAAAAAGAATACGCCATCGTCAATGTTGGCGAATTAAACGCTTTTGAAGAAAATACAGTAGTAACACCTGAGTTATTATTAGAATATGGTTTCATTCGCAAATTAAAAGCTGGTGTAAAAATTTTGGGTGAAGGGGATTTGGAAAAAGCTTTAACCGTTAAAGCGAACAAAGTCAGCAAGTCTGCTGAAGAAAAAATCCTTGCCCGAGGAGGAAAGGTAGAGGTGATTTAGATGATTTCTACTTTGAAGGATGCATGGAGAATTCCGGATTTACGACGCAAGATGATCTATACGATCGCCTTGCTGTTCGTCTATCGTCTGGGTTCTTTTATTCCCGTCCCTTACATTGACACCGCGCAGCTTGCGAACCTTGTTAATGATGGCGGAATTTTTGGATTGTTTAACATCATTTCCGGGGGGAACTTTGGTAATTTTACGATTTTTGCCATGAGCATCACCCCTTACATCAATGCATCCATCATCATGAATCTTCTAGCATTTGCCATACCAGCATTAGAAAGATTACAAAAAGAAGGCGAAGAAGGACGTAAAAAAATTGCTCAGTACACCCGTTACTTAACCATTGTACTGGCAATTATCCAAGCCTTGGGGATGAGTTTATCCTATGGTGGACTTTTAACCGAAAAGAATGCCTTTACCATTTTCGTTGTTGTGCTCTGTATTACAGCAGGAACAACCTTCCTGATGTTCTTAGGCGAACAGATCACAGAAAACGGCATTGGCAATGGGATCTCACTGATTATCTTTATCAGTATCATCTCCAGAATTCCAAATGCGATCGTGCAGATTTACCAATACGTACAGGTTGGGACTATGTCGATCGTAGCGGTTATTTTACTGGTCATTGGTATCATCATCGCAACGGTTGCCGTTGTGGCCGTTACCGAAGGGCAGCGTAAAATACCCGTGCAGTATGCAAAAAGAGTGGTCGGACGTAAAATGTACGGCGGACAAAGCACCCACATTCCGCTCCGCGTGAATATGGCAGGCGTTATCCCCATCATTTTCGCCAGTTCCTTAACCCTCTTCCCGGCAACTTTAGCACAGTTTTTCCCGAACTCCGGCTTCTCAGCCTGGATATCTAAATACTTTGCTTGGGGCGCACCGGTAACAACCATTATTTATATCGTTTTAATTGTAGCATTCACCTATTTCTATACCGCTGTTACCTTCAATCCATTTGATATTGCAGATAACATCAAGAAACAGGGTGGTTATGTGCCCGGTATAAGACCAGGTAAGCCAACCGTTGAGTATTTATCCCGTATTATGAACCGTCTGACCCTTTTCGGTGGGATTTTCCTCGCGTTGATTGCGATCATTCCAATCATCATCGGGAATTTCATGGGCGGCGTCAGCTTACAGTTCGGTGGTACAAGCTTACTGATCATCGTCGGTGTTGCACTGGAAACAGTTAAACAAATCGAGTCAGAAATGACCATGCGGAATTATCAAGGATTTTTAAAATAGTAAAAACGGAGATAAGAAAATGAGAGTTGTATTATTAGGACCTCCGGGTGCTGGAAAAGGTACACAGGCAAAGGGCATCGCAAATGCCTACGCCATTCCTCATATTTCCACTGGAGATCTTTTCAGAGAAAATTTAAAAAATAAAACACCGCTCGGAGTCAAGGCACAGTCCTATATGGACGCCGGGAAACTGGTGCCGGACGAACTCGTCATCGCATTGGTAGAAGACCGGATCGAAAGAGACGATTGTAAAAATGGTTACCTGCTCGATGGTTTCCCAAGAACCGTCGCACAGGCAGAAGCACTGAAAGCATTTAACGAAAAAATGGGTCATCCTCTGGACTTCGCTGTGAACATTTCCGTTCCTTCAGACATCCTGGTTGACCGGATCACCGGAAGACGCAGCTGCCCAGCATGTGGCGCGACTTACCACATCCGGTACAACGCACCAAAGAAAGAAGGTATCTGTGACAATGACGGCACAGCCTTAATTCAGAGAGATGACGATAAACCGGAAACGGTAAAAACCCGGATTGACGTATACGAAGAAGAATCCGCTCCTTTAGTAGGCTATTACGACAAGCTGGGTAAACTGGTTACCATAGACGGTACCCAGTCTCCTGCAGAAGTTGCAGAAGCTATCAAAGTTGCGCTTGGTGGTGCCCGGTAATATGATTACCATAAAATCACAAAACGAGGTTGAAGCGATGCGGCGCGCCGGCAGAATTGTTGCCGAGTGCCACGCGCTCATTCAATCAAAAATAAAACCGGGTATGACAACCCTGGATCTGGACCGGATCGCTGAAAAGTTTATCCGGGAACAGGGTGCGTACCCAACCTTCCTGGGTTATCAGGGCTTCCCAAATTCCATTTGTGCTTCCGTTAACGAAGAAGTGGTTCACGGCATTCCCGGGAACCGCAGGTTAAAGGAGGGAGACATTATCGCCGTGGATCTCGGCGCGACGTTAGGCGGTTACGTCGGCGACGCGGCCAGAACCCATGCGGTTGGTAAAATCTCCGAGGAAGCGCAAAAACTCATTGATGTAACCAGAGAGTCCTTCTTTAAAGGCATTGAGTATGCCAGAGAGGGTTACCGCCTGTCAGACATCTCCCATGCGATACAAGAAGTTGTGGAAGCAAACGGGTTCTCAGTGGTAAGGGACTATGTGGGACATGGCATCGGACGCGAAATGCACGAAGATCCGCCCATTCCAAACTATGGTAAACCCGGTCACGGGCCTAGATTGCGCCAGGGAATGTGCCTTGCCATCGAGCCGATGGTCGATGTGGGGACTTACAACGTAAAACTTTTAGCGAACGACTGGACCGTTGTGACTGCGGATGGTTCCTTATCCGCTCACTATGAAAATACAATTTACATTACAGGCAAAGAAGCGCCTGAGATACTCACGATGCTTTAAGGGTAATGAAGATGGATGATTTAAAAGTGGGACAGATTGTCCGGCCATTAGCCGGACGGGATAAAGGCCAGGTCATGGTTGTCTACGAGATTCTGGATCAGAACTACGTAACGATCTGTGATGGAAAGCTTAGAAAAGTAAGTAACCCCAAAAAGAAAAAGGTCAGGCACCTGGCAAAGACAAACCAGATCGTCACAATATTGCATGAGAAATTGAAAAACGGTGATAAAGTAAACAATGCCGAAATCAGAAAATGTCTTGAACCATTTTTAGGCGAGATTGATGACGGTAAAAGTGAGGAGGTTTGATCAATGGGCAAAAAAGACGTGATTGAAGTCGAAGGCAAAGTCATTGAGGCTTTACCAAATACGATTTTTTTAGTAGAATTAGAGAATGGGCATCAGATAACAGCGCATATTTCAGGAAAATTAAGAATGAACTACATTCGGATTTTACCTGGAGACAAAGTTATGTTAGAATTGTCCCCATATGATTTGACCCGTGGGCGTATCGTATGGCGGGGAAAAGGCAGATCATAAAGGAGGAAACAAACAATGAAAGTAAGACCATCAGTAAAACCGATTTGCGAAAAATGCAAAATCATTAAGAGAAACGGTCGTGTAATGGTAATTTGTGAAAATCCTAAACACAAACAGAAACAGGGTTAATAAAACCCTTTGGACTAAAACAAGCGTGCGGCCGCGGCAATTAATCCGTACGCATGATATAGAGGCACAGGCCTGATTGCATAACCCACAAGGGGTCTGTCGAACATGGGACTAGGAAAAATAAGCAAGGAATCCGGGGTTCCAGGTCATCATATACATGACCAATAAAATTTAGGAGGTACTAACCATATGGCAAGAATTGCCGGCGTCGATTTACCCAGAGATAAAAGGGTAGAAGTAGGCTTGACCTACATTTATGGAATTGGTCGTCCAACTTCCAATAAGATTTTAAAAGAGTTAAACATTAACCCTGATACCAGAGTTAAAGACTTAACTGAAAATGAAGTTAACGCATTAAGAAACATTCTCGATGAAAAATACACCGTAGAAGGTGATTTGCGTCGTGAAGTTAATTTAAATATTAAACGGCTGATCGAAATTGGTTCCTACAGAGGTTTAAGACACCGTAGAGGTTTACCTGTCCGCGGACAGAAAACCAAAACCAATGCCCGCACCCGCAAAGGTCCGAAGAAAACAGTCGGAAGAAAGAGCAAATAGGAGGTTGAATCATGGCTAAGAAAGTTATCCGTTCTAAGAAAAGAAAAATCAAAAAGAATATTGAACGCGGCCAGGCCCACATTCAATCTTCATTCAATAACACCATTGTGACCATCACTGACACTGCAGGAAACGCCTTATCTTGGGCAAGTGCCGGAGAATTAGGTTTCAGAGGTTCCAGAAAAAGCACACCTTTCGCAGCTCAGATGGCTGCTGAACAGGCTGCAAAGCTTGCAATGGAACACGGTTTAAAGAGTGTTGAAGTAATGGTCAAAGGACCAGGTTCAGGTCGTGAAGCAGCGATTCGTGCCTTACAGGCAGCGGGCCTTGAAATTACCCTCATCCGAGACGTAACCCCAATCCCGCACAATGGCTGTCGTCCGCCTAAACGCAGAAGAGTCTAATAGGAGGTGTAAAGAATAGTATGGCAAGATATACAGAAGCATCATGCCGTCAGTGCAGACGTGAAGGCATGAAATTATACTTAAAGGGTGAAAGATGTTATTCTACAAACAAATGTGCGTTTGAAAGAAGACCGACACCACCAGGACAGCATGGTAAAAGACGTACAAAATTATCTGAATACGGCTTACAGTTACGTGAAAAACAGAAAGTTAAAAGAATCTATGGCGTTCTGGAAAAACAGTTCGCACATTACTTTGATTTAGCTGAAAAACAGAAAGGGATTACCGGTTCTAACCTGTTAGAAATCCTGGAAACCCGTCTGGACAACGTTGTTTACCGTCTTGGCTTAGCAACATCCAGAAAAGAAGCCCGTCAGCTCGTACAGCACGCCCATTTCCTGGTTAACGGCAAAAAGGTCAACGTACCTTCTTACCTGGTTAAGGAAGGCGACACCATCGAAGTAAAGGCAAAAAGCAAAAAATCACCTAAATTTAAAGAAATTCTTGAAGCAACTGAAAACAGAGCTGTCGCTCCTTGGTTATCAGCAGATTTAGATACTTTAAGCGGAAAAGTTATCGGAAGACCGACAAGAGAAGATATTGATGTTGAAATTGCTGAACATCTAATCGTCGAATTGTATTCTAAATAATAGGATAAAATGACAATGAGACATTCGCCGGCGCTCTGCGCCGGTATGCGTAACCCTCACGTTATGGAACTGAAAAATTTAAATTTAGGAGGGTCAAGATTAAATGATCGAATTTGAAAAACCAATTATCGAAATCGTTGAAAAATCAGAAGATGAAACCTACGGCAAGTTTGTCGTCGAACCCTTGGAAAGAGGCTATGGTACAACCTTAGGCAACAGCTTAAGACGGATCATGCTTTCCTCCCTCCCAGGCGTTGCCGTCACTTCCGTTAAAATAGACGGTGTTCTTCATGAATTCTCAACCATCCCCGGCGTACGGGAAGACGTTGTGGAAATTCTGCTGAACATGAAAGGTTTGGCTGCTGAAATCTTCTCAGACGAACCCAAAACCGTCCGCATTGAAGCAGAAGGCGAAGGCGAGATCACCGCTGGTGATATCATTACCGACGCTGATGTGGAAATCTTAAATCCCGACATGCACATCGCAACCCTGGCAAAGGGCGCAACCCTGAACATGGAAATGCGTCTGGAAAAGGGCCGCGGCTATGTCGCTTCTGATAAAAATAAATATCCGGGTATGCCAATCGGTACCTTACCGGTTGACTCCATTTTCTCACCAATCCGTAAGGTTAACTTTCTGGTGGAAAATACCCGTGTCGGTCAGATAACCGATTTTGACAAGCTGACCCTGGAGGTGTGGACCGATGGGACCACCACCCCCGAAGAAGCCCTGTCATTATCAGCAAAAGTACTGAATGAACATTTGAATCTTTTCATTGATTTAACCGACCACGCAAACAGTGTCGAAATCATGGTTGAAAAAGAAGAGAATGAAAAAGAACGCATCCGTGAAATGTCCATCGAAGAGCTGGAATTATCCGTGCGTTCAAGCAATTGCCTGAGAAGGGCAAATATTGATACCGTTGAAAAATTAACTCAGAAAACCGAAGAGGACATGATCAAGGTGCGTAACCTTGGCCGTAAGTCTTTAAATGAAATCAAGCACAAGCTGGCTGAAATCGGGTTATCTCTGAGTCAAGAAGACGAAAAGACAAAGGAGTGATAGAATAATGGCTGGATACAGAAAATTAGGCCGCCCAACCGATCAAAGAAGAGCAATGCTCAGAAATCTGACCACTTCACTTTTAGAGCACGGTAGAATCGAAACAACCGTTACCCGCGCAAAAGAAGTAAAAAGAATGGCAGACAAAATGGTCACCTTGGGTAAAAGAGGCGACTTACATGCCAGAAGACAGGCGTTAGCATACATTACAAAAGACGATGTTGTAAAGAGCCTGTTCGATGAAATTGCACCTAAATACGCCGAAAGACAGGGTGGTTACACACGCATCTACCGTGTTGGACCACGCAGAGGCGACGGTGCTGAAATGGCAGTAATTGAATTAGTATAAACGAAAATGGGATTAAGCCTTGCGCAAGGTTTAATCCCTTTTGACGATTTAGTCCGAAATTTCAAAATGCCATTGAAAATTAAGTGGGAGCACAGATCGTGCCCTGCATTAAACAGAAAGAGAAGCTCATGGAAAAAATTATCGAGGTTAAAAACCTGTTCTATGAATACCCCAGAACCAATGAAAATGAAAACACCATCGCGCTGCAAGGCGTCGATTTCAGTATAGAACGCGGGGAGTTCGTGGGCATTATCGGCCATAACGGCTCCGGTAAGTCCACCCTGTCAAAGCTCCTCAACGCCATCATTCAGCCCACAGACGGCGACGTCGTCGTGAATGGAATGAACACCAAAGATCCCGAACACCTTTGGGATATCCGCCAGACCGCGGGCATGGTTTTCCAAAATCCCGATAACCAGCTGGTTGCCACCATCGTGGAAGAAGATGTGGCCTTTGGACCGGAAAACCTGGGTATACCGCCGGAGGAAATCCGCAGGCGCGTGGACGAGGCACTCGGCACCGTCGCCATGGAAGCCTACCGCAGGCAGAAACCCCATCAGCTGTCCGGCGGCCAGAAACAGCGGATCGCCATTGCCGGCATACTGGCAATGGAACCCGACTGTATTATTTTTGATGAGCCTACCGCCATGCTCGACCCATCTGGTCGAAAAGAAGTTATGCGGACCATCAAAAAGCTGAACGAAGAAAAGAAAATGACTGTGCTGCACATTACCCATTACATGAATGAGCTCATTGACGCAGATCGGATCATTGTACTCGATAAAGGAAAAATCGTCATGCAGGGCAGACCCAAAGAAATCTTCCGGCAGGTGGACAAGCTGAAAGAAATCGGGCTTGATGTCCCGCAGATGACCGAGCTGGCCCATGATTTACGCCAGTCCGGCTTCAATATTCCCGATGATATCCTTCATATCGAAGAAATGGTGAATGCCCTATGCCACTAGAAATACGACATTTAGATCATACCTATTCCGAGGGCTCCCCCTTTGAGTTTAAGGCACTGAAAGACATCAACCTGAACATTGAGGACGGCCAGTTTGTGGGACTCATCGGCCATACCGGCTCTGGAAAATCCACCCTGATCCAGCACCTCAACGGGCTGCTTCAGCCCACCGGCGGCACCGTCCTGTTTAACGGGGCAGACATCTTTACCGAGAAAAAGGAAGCCCTGATCCAGATCCGCCATAAAATCGGGCTGGTTTTCCAGTATCCCGAACACCAGCTGTTTGAGGAGACCGTTGAAAAGGACGTGTCCTTCGGCCCCAAAAACCTGGGGCTCGACGAAGCAGAGATCAGCCGGCGCGTGAAGCACGCCATCAAAATGGTCGGGCTGAACTATGAAAAAGTCAAGGATAAATCCCCCTTTGAGCTGTCCGGCGGGCAGATGCGGCGGGTGGCCATCGCCGGTGTCCTGGCCATGGATCCTGACGTACTCATCCTGGACGAGCCCACCGCAGGCCTGGACCCCAGCGGACGGGACGAGATTTTAAACCAGATCAAAACCCTGCATGAGAAAAAGAAAATCACCGTTATCCTCGTGTCCCACAGCATGGAGGACGTTGGCAAGCTGGTGGATAAAATCATCGTCATGCACGCCGGAGAGGTCGTCTTTTTCGACACCCCGGCCAGGGTTTTCACACAGATCGACACCCTCGAGTCCATCGGGCTGGCAGTGCCTGAGGTCACCTACCTCATGCGTGAGCTTAAGAAAAAATATCCGGATATCCGTGAGGATATCTTTACCGTCGAAGCTGCAAGGCAGGAGATCGAGCGGGTAGTGAGGAGGGAAAGCGATGTTTAAAGATATCACCATCGGACAGTACTATCCCACCGATTCCATCATCCACCGGCTCGACCCCCGGACCAAGATCATTTTTACCTTTGCATACATTGTCATGCTCTTTGTCGTCAACAACCTGTGGGGCTATATCGCAGCCTTCGCGCTGCTGGTCGGCGTCATCATTGCCTCCCGGATTCCCCTGTCCTACATAGTGCGTGGCGTTAAAGGGCTGATTTTTATCATCCTGCTGACCGTCATTCTCAACCTGTTTATGACGCCGGGGACTGAAATCGCCAGCCTTGGACCGCTGCATATTACCATGGAAGGGGTAAAGGTCGCCGTCTTTATGGCCATGCGTCTGATTTTCCTGGTCGTGGGCACCAGCATCATGACCCTGACCACCTCACCCATTGACCTGACCGACGGCATGGAGTTCTGCATGAAGGGTATTCCTTTTGTGCGCCGCTATGCCCATGAGCTGGCCATGATGATGTCCATCGCCCTTCGGTTTATCCCGACCCTGATGGAAGAAACGGACCGGATCATGAAAGCACAGAAGGCCAGAGGCGCCAACTTTGAGACTGGCAATATCATTTCAAGGGCCAAAGCCCTGATCCCCATACTGGTGCCGCTGTTCATCAGCGCCTTCAGGCGGGCCGATGAGCTGGCGACCGCCATGGAAGCGCGGTGCTACCGGGGCGGCGAAAACCGCACCCGCATGAACCAGCTGAAATTCACAAAGCGCGACGGTTTTGCGTTCGCCATGATGTTCGTCATGATTGCGGTCTTTATCCTGTCGCGGTTGATTACAATACCGCTGATTTTTCCAGCGTGATCATAGAAACATCCAGGACCGGTAAAATCTGCCGGTCCCGATTTATTTAAGGAATGATACCATGAAAAATATCCAGATGATCATCGCCTACAAAGGCACCCGCTACGCCGGATGGCAGCGCCAGCCAAACGCGCCCACCGTCGAGGAAGCCCTGACAGGCGCCATCAAGGCTGTGACTGGTGAGACCGTCACTCTTTACGGCTCCGGCCGTACCGACGCGGGCGTCCACGCCCTTGGGCAAAGCGCACACTTCCACACCGAGAGCCGGGTGCCGCCCGAACGGTTTGCAGCCGCCCTTAACACCAGGCTGCCCGGGGACATCCGTGTGCTGTCAAGCTGTGAGGCCCCAAAAGGCTTTCACAGCCGTTATTCGGCGAAAGGCAAGGTTTATACCTACCAGCTCTATTTAAACCCGGTTTTGAGCCCATTTTACGCCGAATACAGCTGGCATGTTAATTACCCTGTGGATGTTTCCAGAATGAAAGCAGCGTCAGCGGCCTTTTTGGGGGAGCACGACTTCTGCGGCTTTATGGCTGCCGGCAGCAGCGTCAGAGGGACCGTCCGCACCATCCGGGCCATTACCTTTGAGCAGGAAGGGGCACTGCTGCGCATAACTTATACGGGCAATGGCTTTCTCTATAATATGGTCCGGATCATGACCGGAACCCTGGCGGAAATTGGAATGGGCAGGATAAAGGCAGAAGCGCTGCCGGGAATCATCGCCTCCTGTGACCGAAAACAGGCTGGTATGACCGCCCCGCCCCAGGGCCTTTTTCTGCGGGAAGTGCTGTATTGAAAAAACATCAAAAAAGCCTGAAAATTAAGCAAAAAAGAATTGACACACCAGGTGAGATGTAATAGAATATAGCGTGGACGTTATTGTATCACTAGCCCCGATACATTGATGAACGTGTTCCGGTAACCCCCACTTTTACCGGAAAGACACTATAGATTAAACCCAGAATAACCGAGTTTTTTAGAAGAATGAAGGAGGAGCTTGAGATGAATTCAAACGCAACAAAAATGCCAAAATCTCATGAAATAGAGCGTAAATGGTACGTTGTTGACGCCGAAGGAAAAGTATTAGGCCGTTTAGCAACAGAAGTAGCCAACATTTTAAGAGGAAAGAACAAACCATATTTTGCACCACACGTAGATTGCGGTGACTTTGTGATTATTATCAATGCCGACAAGATTGTATTAACCGGTAACAAATTAGATCAGAAATTATACAAAACCTATTCCGGACATCCAGGTGGATTAAAGGAAGTAACATACAGAAAATTCTTAGCAGACAAACCAGAATTACTGGTTACCAAAGCTGTTAAAGGCATGGTTCCCCACAACAAACTGGGCAGCCAGATCATGACCAAATTAAAGGTTTATGCAGGCAATGAACATCCGCATGCTGCACAGCAACCAGAAGCTTTAGAAATTTAATGCTAAGAAGGGAGAAAAAATAGAATGGCAAAAGTACAATATTTTGGAACAGGTAGAAGAAAAACCTCTGTCGCCAGAGTTCGTTTATTACCAGGCGAAGGCAAATTCGTCATCAATGGCCGTGATATCGATGAATACTTCGGTATGGAAACTTTAAAAGTGATCGCAAAACAGCCATTAACCTTAACAGGAACCACCGATACTTTTGACGTGATCGTCAACGTATACGGCGGCGGCTTCACCGGCCAGGCTGGTGCAATCCGTCACGGTATCGCAAGAGCTTTACTCGAAGCCGATGCCAACTTAAGACCAGAACTGAAAAAAGCCGGTTACTTAACCCGTGACCCAAGAATGACCGAAAGAAAGAAATACGGTCTCAAAAAAGCACGTCGTGCACCACAGTTCTCCAAGAGATAATTATACCGAAATCACAAAACCCCGGAATGGCTTATTTCCGGGGTTTTTCTTATGTTATGCTTCGGTATAAAACGGCAAAAATTCGTATTATAACCAGCAAACAACTAGCAAATAACCAGCAAACTTATAAAAGCTCAATGGCTTCTTTAAGATCTTCAAGGTCTTTGTGTGTATAAACTTTCTCAGAGGTTTGGTAGGAGGCGTGACCTCCGATTTTTTTAATCGCAACTTTGTTCGCTCCGGCTTTATCCATCAGTGTGAACCACGTATGTCGACAGTCGTGTGTTTTATGGTCCATGCCTAATTGCTCCATGATTGGTTCAAAATATTCGCGGACATAGTTACTGTATTTCATTTGTCGGCCCAGTCGGTTGGTGATTAGAAACTTATTATCTGGGTTATAGCGTTTTTCAACCAGAGGCAGGATCTTGTGACTGATCGGCACGATTCTGTTTTTACCGGCCTCTGTTTTTAGCCCACCAGTGAGCGTGCCGCCCTCCAGGTTCACGTTTTCGGTTTTTATATCCAGTAGCTCACTGATCCGAAAACCGGTGTAGATTAAAATTAGGATTGTATCAACCATCAAAATTTCAGGTTCAACGTCAAAGAGCCGTTTGATCTCTGCATCGGTAAAGGGCTTGCGCTCAATGGTTGTTTCGCGTTTCCCAAGCTCGATAAACTCTGAATAATCTTTTGCAACGATGTCATTCTTCATCGCATACTTGTAGACACCTTTTAATAAGATCTTTATCTTTCGTTTAGTTTCATAGGATCTGTCACACGTATCCACAATCCTCTGAAGGTCACTGGCCTTAATCTCAGCAAAAATTTTCTTGTGGATAGGGGAGCAGTGTTTAAATGCGGCGTTATACCCGTTTTGTGCGCTCTTGGAAAGCTTATCTACACTTTCAGTTTTAAAGCGGTTATAAAGGTCTTCAAAGGTTAATTTGTTCTGTTTCACATCATAAGGATTTTCATTAAATTTGACCAACGCACACATAGCCTCTTTCTTTGTCTCATAGGTGCCGATGGTAAACCACTTTTGTTTCCCGGTGTTGGTGAATCCTAAAGTCTTTCTTGCGATCCACGGCCTTCGACGGCTTCCTTTCATCTTGTACACGGTTCCAAAACCGTTGGGTAATCTCATATTGTACCTCCTTCAATTTAAGAATTTTGGGCATAAAAATGCCCGGTATATGGAAAATACCGGGATAATGTGGTACAATAAGTTTGTTGAGTGACTTAGTGTACCGACTACCCCGGGAATCTATGTCATCGCCTCTGTGTTAGCGCACGGGGGCGTTTTTTTTTATTGTTTTATAATTTTCCTAAAATTTTTCCAATTGTCTTAAACGAGCAGTCATCGTTAATTTTTATGGGCGAATAAGCTGGATTTAAAGATACTAAGCCTTTAGGATCACACATCTTAATAAAGCCCTCACCGTTAAGGACAAACAATCCGATATCGCCAAAGGCGACGTCTTCCGATCTTTCAACGAAAACAATATCGCCATCCGAATATTCGGGCTCCATAGAGTCCCCCGCTACAGGAACGGCAAAATCAGTGTTTGCCGGGACCCGATTGGCGGGATAGCCTAATTTTTGAAAA
Source organism: Eubacterium callanderi (assembly GCF_900142645.1). GTDB lineage: Bacteria > Bacillota > Clostridia > Eubacteriales > Eubacteriaceae > Eubacterium > Eubacterium callanderi. The sequence continues at coordinate 14,325 of NZ_FRBP01000020.1, read as the reverse complement.
CTGTCATCATCAAGATACTGCCCCGTGCCAGCCGAAGCCGATTGAGTGTACGTGTCGATAAAGATGACGTTGTCTGATGCGTTTTCGGACGTAGAATTGCAGTGGTTGCTCATTGAATGATCATCTGCACCATTATGGTAGTGATTAATCTGCGTTTGTCGATCGAGCTCCCGATTCAGAAGATACCCGATAGTTTCTTTTCCGTAATTGTCAAGTAAACGATATTTTTCGATGATCTCTAACTCATCGTATGAAACCTTTTCAGGAAAATTATTTTCCATTTCATCCTGCCATAAAAAATTAGCATCAACTTCTAAAGCGTCCATTATTTTAGATACAGTTAACATACTTGGTTCGCGATTCCCGCCCTCATAACCTGCTAAAGTAGATTTCGCCACTCCAATCTTTTTGGAAAGCTGTTCCTGTGTTAAATGTTTTTTTAACCTAGCTTCTTTCATTCTATCCTTAAATGCCATTACTGTCACCTCTCTATGTTTGCATTATAGCATCGAAATATCCGTAAATCAAGATGAAAAAACGCGTATCGAAAACTTTTTTTATCAATACGCTTGACAAGTATGCGATATGAGACTATAATGAGTTTAAAGTTTGCAAAATGAATATTGAAAGAGGTGAGAAAATGCAAATTGAAGACTACAATTCAAAATTGCCTTCGGCAATTAATAGGATCATCGATGAAAAGGGGCTGAAGCAGCGGGCCGTTGCGCAAAAAGCAAACCTAAGCCCAAGAGAGCTTAACGCGATGCTCAATGGGCGTAAAATTATTAAGCCTTGTGATGTTGTGGCGATTTCTCAAGCTCTTGGTGTGAAGCCGGGAGATCTATTCAAAGAATTTGATCTTCTAGAATAGAAATTTTAGAAGCCTGATAGTAAGAATTATTTACGACTTAAGATGTAAAGCATATTTTCTATGTGTGGAAAGGAGGTGAAACTAAAATGAAAACAGAAATTTGGAACGGCCACAAAATCCGCTTTGTTGAAAAGGAAAGAGAATGGTGGGCGGTTGCAAAGGATGTTGCGGAGGCACTTGGATATAGTCACACGCCGCATATGCTTAGACTAATAGACCCCAAAGATAAGGACGTCCACTTTATGGACACCCCTGGTGGCAAACAAAAAATGGCCATCATTTCAGAGGTCGGTTTATATGAGGCAATATTTAATAGCCATAAAACAGAGGCGAAGGACTTCAAGGAGTGGGTTAAAGCAGTTTTAAAAGCACTCCGGCAATCTACCGGGATTGAAGGTTTTCAAGTATTTCGGATGCTCGACAAAGAGCACCAAAAAGAGATGATGTCAAATCTTCAAGAATCAATTGAATCTGTCAGAAAGCCTCGCAAACAGGATTTTATGAAGGCTAACACCATAGCGAACAAAGCCGTCTCAAACCGTTACGGTTATCCTAAAATGGTCAAAAAAGGGGAAATGACACCAGAGATGCTTGTTGACCGAGAAAGGATACTGAGTGATACCGTTGAGTTAATGGGGATTAATGAAAAATTTCATTTGGGCGTTTCCATTAGTGAACAGATTTACAGGAAGCACACAACCTCGTCACAACAGCGTGACAAGGTTGAAGGATAAAGAATTATTCAGATGTCAAAGAAATTGACATCCCAAAATATGAAAAAGGAGCAATAAATATGGAACTTGTAAAAGAAAACAAAAAGGAAATTTTGACCGCTTTACAAAGAGCGCTGGGAAAAGAATTTAATGGGACTGAGCAACAAGAAGGTGCGGAGGAGCTTATTAAGTCGATTCAAAACTATGGAATCTATCCTATGGTGCCAGAACTTGAGCTGTACTGTTGGGACGCCTATGGTAAGTATGGCGATGACTACTTTTTATATCCAGATGAAGACTTTGGTTATTTCATCGTTAGTGTTTTCGAAGATCATTTGACTAATGGGATTCCATGGTTTACAAAGTTGGTCAAAAGAATTAATGATCGATCCGAAATTATGCTTAAGGACGAAGACGGACAAGAGGTCGAATTTGGTTACTTTACCTTTAACGATTACCTTGTCTCATACGATAGGAACAGTGGAAAAATACGGGTCGGTAATGAGCATGTCGATATCTTATCTTTTGATCCAGCAAGCCTTCTTGTGGTCATATTGTCTGAATTACTCGATCCGGAGCAGGAGGACTAAACCAATGAAAAGTAAAAAAGAAAAAGCCATTGAGCAGTTGTATAAAAAATACGGCAAGTACGGAGTCAGTAAAAAGCAGCTCAAAGAAATCATCAATAGTGGATTAAAGCAGGGCATTTCACTCAAGTCGGCAATTATCGGAGCCCGCTTAGCCCTGTCGGGTCAATTTGGTGGGAATGAACTGTTTACCGTTGACGATGTTTGTGCCGTAACCGGAGAAACGGAAGCAGAGGTTATTAAAAGAATTAAGCAGCTGGAACGTGAAGGCCATAACGTGTTGCACAAAGGGCCGTTGCCGGCATAGGAGGGCTAAGACAATGGGTGAAAAGCAAGAAGTAAAATACTGGGAAAGAAATCCTACTTTACACGGTCTTTACGGTTTATCAGACAACAATAGTACAAAACTAGAAGGAGAATCGTTCAGCGATGCATATTTAGAAGAACTTCACTCCTATCTGGTGGATGCTGGAATCATTGAGGATCTAGGCAAGAGTAGACGGTGGGACAGCATAATGGACATTCTTGCAAGTTATGGGTCCTGCTGTGAGTACATGGGCTTTGAGATAGGGTTTAAAACCGCTATGAAACTCTTTAAGGAATGCGGTATGGGAGGTGAGTGATTTGCCAGTAAAAAGAAAAATAACCGTCAAAGAGGCTGCTCAACGTATGGGAGTAGCCGAACAATTTATACGTGTTGGCCTACAACGAGGGATATTGAAATTTGGATATGCTGTACAGCAAAAGGAAAATGGAGAGTATTCTTATCATATTTCACCTAAGAAGTTTGAAGAGTACATGGGAAAAGAAGAGAACGAAGGAGAGGAGGCCTCATGATGGACTTAGCAATTGCTGGCTTACCATTCATGATTATGGGGCCCGTGCTATTTTACTTGATTACAAAGATTGTAGAAAAACTTTAGGAGGATTAAGATATGGGGTTGCTATTTGATCTCAGAGACGATGTCGAGGACATCCGCGCATTGCAGGATAAATCAATTTTTATCCAAAAGGAAATCGGAGAATATTTTAATTTTACAGGAGATGAGGATAAGCAAAAAATACTGTATCAATATGACCGCATCAGCGCTTTTGTAGATGTTTTATCTGATTATATGGGTGAGACTTGCGAAGCGCTCAGGGAGCTTTCTGACAGAATGACTACAGAAATAAAAAACCAAAAAGAGGAGGATTAGAAACATGAAATTAAATATTGAGATATTCAGAGCGTTAGCAGATTTAAAAACACGGGACGATGTGCTGAATGCACTTCAGGAAACCAGTGATTCAGACGCTTATTTCTACGAACTGTTAGACAGTATCGAAGTAGAGAGCAGCGGAAGTCAAAAAAGTTTAGTAGATATGATAAGAGATGCACACAGCGCCAGTTTAACTGATGCTTTTGATGCGGGTGTTGCTTATGGGCTGCACATTGGCCGCGAAATTGAACGGATTATTGATGATCCAGTAAAAATGACGAAAGAATATACAAAGCAATGGACAAGTGCCCGTGAAGAATGCCCAGTAAAAGAAAAATCCTCCGATCGTGTTGGAGCACTAAGGTCGGAGGAATCATAAAAATGTACAGTTAAATTATATCAGAATTCAGGAGGGCTGTAAAGGCAGCCCTCAGAAAGGATAAAGCCTATGTACAAACGTAACACCCTTTTATTACCGTGCAATGACGACAGCGGAGGCAGTATAAGCGTTTATAAAACGGATTATGAGAAATTCAAGAAGAGCCGTAAAATCGTCATCACAAAAGAAGTCATCAACCGAGAAGGCGTCCACTTGGAGTATTATTCAAAACGAAACCCAGACGCCTCTGGAAAATGTTATTTAAAAAATTTAGATTTAATCGAAGGGAGATAAACAATGCAATTTGTATTTGATAGCAAAGAAGAAATCCGGGAATACGCGGTTAGCGACTTACACATGGTGAGTGTAGCCGATCAGACAGCTGCGACTGCCAGTCAGCCGGCCTATATTGACAACTCGGGGCTGCATCCGGCTGACGTGCAGCTGCTGCACCAGCAAGCACCGACGCCGCCGACAGGACAGGCGCCACCTGTGCCGCCCGTGCAGACCGTTGCACAACCCGCTCCAGCGGCACCCGTTCAGCAGCCCCCAGTGACCCCGCCGCCAGCCCAGTCAGCTCCGGTACAGCAGCCGGCCTCCGCAGCTCAGCCCCTGCCGACCACCGCTGTGGCTCAGGAGTACACCCAGGATCAGATCAGCGTGGCCATGGCCGGCCTGGTCAGCCAGGGCAAACAGCCGGAGATCATGGCGTTAATCCAGGGCTTTGGCGTCAGCAGTTTAGTCGAACTACCCAAAGAACAGTACGGCGCCCTGGCCGTAAAACTGCGTGAAATGGGGGCGCAGATATGAGTTCAAAGAAAGGAACCCCGGCCCATGCCCTGCTGTCCGCCAGCAGCGCAGAGCGCTGGCTGAACTGTCCTGCCTCCGTCCGGTTATCCGAAGGGATGCCGGACCTGGCAGGCGATCCAGCCAGAGAAGGCACCCTGGCCCACGCCATCGCTGAGCTGAAACTGAGAAAGCAGTACACCGAGCCCATGGGCAAAGCAACCTTCACCCGCCGGATGAACAAGCTGACCAAGGACAATGACCTGTATAACCCCGAAATGCAGCGTTATACCGACCAGTATCTGGAGTTTGTGAACAGCATCACCTACGCGCAGACGACCACGCCCTTTGTGGAAGTGGAAAAAAAGGTTAATTACAGCGCTTATGCCCCCGAAGGCTTTGGCACCGCGGACTGTATTGTCATCCACGGGAACCACCTCTGGGTGATCGATTTTAAATATGGTAAGCACAATAAAGTCGATGTGGTTGAGAACAGCCAGCTGAAGCTCTATGCCCTGGGGGTACTGGCCGATTATGGTTTCATCTACCCAATCCAGACCGTGACCCTGTGCATTGTGCAGCCCCGCATGGACAACATTGTACAGTGGGATACCGATGTGGCCGCCCTGTACCAGTGGGGGAATGAAGTCGTCAAACCCCTGGCCGAAGAAGCCTATGCCGGCGGCGGGGAATGCGTGCCGGGTAAACACTGCCAGTTCTGTCCCGTCAAGCCCGTCTGCAAAGCCTACGCCGGGCAGTACGACGTCAAAGAAGAAGAGATTAAAGACCCACAAATGATGAACGCGTCTGAGATGGCCCAGATGCTCGCAAAGCTGGAGGGCGTGGTCAATTACCACAAGAAGCTGAAAGAGTATGCCCTCACCAAAGCACTGGAAGGCTTAACCATCCCAGGATTCAAAGTGGTCGAAGGGCGCAGCACACGCAGCTTCAAAGACCTTGACGCCGCTTTCCAGAAAATCAAGGAAGTCGGCTTTGACGAATCCCTGCTCTATGAACGCGTCCCCCTGACCCTGACCGGTGTTGAGAAACTTTTAGGAAAAAAACAGTTCGACAGCCTGTTAGCCGCCGACGTGGTAAAACCCCAGGGAAAACCAACACTGGTACCCGAAGACGACAAACGGGAGCCGTTCAAACCAAAAAGCGCGGCGGAAGTATTCAAAGATGTACAAGTTTAGGAGGAATAAACAAAATGAGTGAATTATTAATCGGTGAAATTAGAATGAGTTATGTCAACGTGTTTGCGCCATATGCGGCCAACGGCGGAGAACCAAAATACTCCGTGACCTTGCTGATCCCTAAGAGCAATACACAGCTGGTGCAGCAGATTCAGGCCGCTATTGAACAGGCCAAACAGGAGGGGGTCGCAAAGAAGTTCGGCGGCACAATGCCCGGCTTTGTCGCGTCTCCAATGCACGACGGCGATGGCACAAAGCAGACCGGGGAACCTTATGGCGAGGAGTGTAAAGGGCACTATGTAATGACCGCTTCCTGTAAGCCAGAGTTCGGGGCCCCCGGCGTCGTCGCAGGCCCTGACCGTCACCCTGCAATGGATCAGAGTGAAGTCTACTCCGGCTGCTATGGCTACGTGTTTGTCAACTTCACCGCCTACAACGCCAGCGGGAAAAAAGGTGTCGGCTGCTACCTGCAGCATGTCTGGAAAACACGAGACGGCGAAGCCTTCGCAGGCGCAAGAACCAGCGTTGAAGACGCTTTTGCAGGGGTAACGGTCCCAGTCCAGGGTCAGCCTGCAGCTCCTGGTGTTGTTACGCAGCCCGGATACACCGCAGCCATGCAGAATCCTTATGCGCAGCAGCCCACAGCTCCGGCGGTTACGCCGGGATATCCGCAACAGCAACAACCTGCCCCGGTACAACCCCAGTACGGTCAGGCCCCGGCACAGCCCGCTGCACCCCAGAAGATCGACCCAATCACCGGCCAGCCGATCCTGCCGGCAGTCATGGGCATTTAGGAATTCAAGGCCCCCAGAGCGGGGCCTTTTTTAACAGTGGAGGCCTAAAAATGGATGAAAAAACAATGCTTGAAAAAATACTGCAATACAGTAAACGACACCGCGTAGATGTGTATGGGCATATGCCGTCCGGCTACAGCATTATGCCCGGCGCGTCAACCGCGCCTGTTGGATCTGTGTGGATAAGCAACGGAAAGAGCCGATTTAATGGTGAGAGAAGAAAAGCTTTGTTATTGAAACCGTGGCTGTGGGCTACGATTAAAGCCTACCAGGAGGTGCCGGATGAGTAAGAACCAATACAACGAACACCGCTACACTGAAAAATACCCGGACCCGACCGCCGGCACGGCCATTGACAACATTGAGCGGGAGCAGAAACGAAAACGCAAGAATCAACCAACAAAGAAGAAACGGGGGGGGGGGCACCCAGATGGCACGAAACCTCAGCATTGATATCGAAACTTACAGCAGCGTCAGCCTGCCGGACTGCGGGCTGTACAAATACGTGCAGTCCCCGGACTTTGAGATACTGCTCTTCGCCTATTCGTTCGATGATGAACCCGTGGAAGTGGTGGACTTAACCCAGAAAGGCCGCACTCTGCCGCAGCGCGTACTCTGGGCCCTTCAAGACCCGACTGTTAAGAAGACGGCCTACAATGCGGCCTTTGAGTGGTACTGCATCAACAAGTTTTTTGTGAGCCCGCTGGAGCAGTGGGAGTGCACTATGGTGCATGGTCTGTATGCCGGGTATCCTGCCGGTCTGGGGCTGGTCGCCCGAGTGATGGGCTTTCCAGAGGATAAGAAAAAAGACACAGCGGGAAAGGCCCTGATTAAGAAATTCTGTGTTCCCAGAAAACCGACTAAAAACAAGCCTTATACACGCACTTTACCAAAACATGAACCGGAACAATGGGAGCTGTTTATCGAATATTGCCGCCAGGACGTGGTGGTGGAAAAAGCCATCAAAGAACGTCTGGACAAGTATCCGCTGCCCGAACAGGAACAGTGTTACTGGATCATGGATCAGGCCATTAACAGCAGGGGTGTTCAGATCGACACCGGTCTGGTGAACGGCGCGATGGCCATCGACGATATTATGACCGCTGAGCTGGTGAATGCGTTGAGAGAATTGACCGGCCTTGACAATCCGAACAGCCCGGCACAGCTTAAAAACTGGCTGGAACAGGGAACCGGAAAGCCCGTGCCGAGTCTGAACAAGGCCGATCTTCCGGACTTGATTGAAGCCATGGAAGCCGAAGGACATCCCGAGGCGGCTAAAGTGCTCTGTATTCGCCAGGAACTGGCAAAGACCAGCATTAAGAAATACCGTGCCATGCACAACGCCGTATGCTTTGACAACCGTGTCCGGGGGTTGCTGCAGTTTTACGGTGCAAAAACCGGCCGATGGGCCGGGCGCTTAATTCAAGTGCACAATCTTCCGAGGAACTACCTGGAAACGCTGGACGTTGCGCGAGACCTGGTTAAAACCCAAAACGTCGACATGCTCAAAGTCATTTACGGCAACGTACCCGATACGGTCAGCCAGCTGATCCGTACCGCGTTTGTGCCCAGCGAGGGCTGCCAGTTTGCCATCGCGGATTATTCAGCTATTGAGGCCAGAGTGATCGCCTGGCTCTCCGGGGAGCAGTGGCGTATGGACGTGTTCCGCACCCATGGGAAAATATACGAAGCCTCCGCCAGTGCCATGTTTGGTGTTCCTCTCGAAAAAATCAAGAAAGGAAACCCGGAGTACGCGCTGAGGCAGAAAGGGAAGATCGCTGAACTGGCGTTAGGCTATCAGGGGTCAAAAGGCGCGCTGATCCAGATGGGCGCCCTTAAGATGGGCCTGGACGAAGAAGAGCTCCCCGACATTGTGAGACGCTGGCGGGATGCCAACCGCCGGATTGTGGATTTCTGGTATACCGTTGAGAACGCCGCACTGGGATGTGTGGAGTTCGGGGAGCCCTGTTTGCTGCAACACGGAATCATCATCAGCCGAGACACGCATTATCTGTTGATCACCTTACCCTCAGGCAGACAGCTTTTTTACACCAACCCGGTCATTGTCCCCGGAGATATGGGCCGAAAGCAGGTCCAGTTTGAAGGCTTAAACCAGACCACTAAGAAATGGGAATATGTGCCGACCTATGGCGGAAAACTGGTGGAAAACATCGTCCAGGCCGTCGCCCGGGACTGTCTGGCAGAAGCCATGTACAAGCTGCACTGCGCAGGTTACAAAATCTGCTTCCACGTGCATGATGAAGTGATTCTCGAAATTCCAGAGGATGACTCCGTCTATAACCTGGACAACGCCATCAAAATCATGTGTGAGCCCCCGGCCTGGGCGCCGGACCTGCCCTTAAACGCCGATGGCTTCACCAGTGATTATTATAAGAAAGATTAGGAGGCCCTTATGCAAAACAACATCAAGTTAACCATCTCCACCGGGTCCGGAAGGCACGCGGTCTTCTGGTACCCCCAGGAACTGTACTGGGCCGATTTTATACAGAAGGTATCAAGCCCTGTCGTAACCGCTGAAAACTTTGCGGCCTACAAGCGCCTGCCCAAGAAACAGCAGGACGACCTCAAGGACGTCGGGGGTTTTGTGGGCGGAAGGCTGGCCGAAAACCGCCGTAAAAACGACAAAGTCATCGACCGGTCCCTGATTACCCTGGACGCGGATTCCGTCCCGTCTGGGGGCACCCAAGCCGTCTTACAGGCGGTATCGGCTTTGGGCTGCGCCTACGTGGTGTACTCCACGCGAAAGCACGAGGAAGCCGCGCCAAGACTGCGCATTGTGATCCCCTTGGACAAGCCCTGCACGGCCGAACAGTACGAGCCCATCGCAAGAAAAGTTGCCAGCTACATCGGCATGGAAATCATGGACCCGTCAACTTTTGAGGCCAGCCGGCTCATGTACTGGCCCAGCGTCAGCGCAGACATGCCACAGCAGTACGTTTTTGCCTATGAAGACAAGCCTTTTCTCTCCGGAGAAGGGGTGCTTGCCCAGTACACCAACTGGCAGGACGTGGCCGAGTGGCCCGAAGTGCCCGGCGCGGCCAAAGTCAGGCAGACCGCCGCCAATCGACAGGGGAATCCCCTGGATAAAAAGGGCGTCGTGGGCGCGTTCTGCCGGACCTACGACGTGCCGGCCGCCATCGCGAAGTTTATTCCAGACGCCTACAACCCCTGTGACACCCCAGGGCGTTACAGCTACGCGGAGGGTTCCACCGTGGGTGGGGCGGTGCTTTACGACGGCGGGAACTTCATTTTCTCCCACCACGCTACCGACCCGATCAGCGGCCTGCTCTGCAACGCTTTTGATTTGATCCGGCTGCACAAGTTCGGCCATCTGGACGAGGACGCCAAACCTGAGACCCCAGTGGCCAGCCTGCCCAGTTACCGGGAAATGCGCAGCTTCTGCGTGGAAGACCCGGAGGTCAAGGCTCTGCTCAGCACTGAACGCTATGCGCAGGCAGCGGAAGAGTTTGAGGGTGTGGAGACGGTGCAGGCAATTGAAGACCCAACCGCGTGGATGGGCCTCATGAAGATGAACGAGAACGGGCAGTATGTGAAAACCATTGAGAATGTGCTGACCGTTTTGGAGCACGACCCGTTAATCCGGGATCACTTCTACCATGATGAGTTCAGCAACCGCCCCGTCGTGACCGCAAGGCTGCCCTGGGAAGAGAACGTCCCGGGGCTTTACCGGGAACGGGGCTGGAAAGACGCCGACGATGCTGGTCTGCGGCTGCACATGGAAAAGTTCTACAACATCAGCGGGCAGCAGAAAATCTATGACGCCATGGCTGTCTACGCGACCAAACACAAGCGCCATAAAATTAGAGAGTACCTGGGCGCCTTAAAATGGGATGGCCAAAAACGCCTTGAAACCCTCTTAATCGACTACTTTGGCGCCGAGGATAACCAGTATTCCAGAGACACCATTAAAAAGGCACTGGTGGCCGCTGTGGCCCGAATCTGGAACCCTGGCGTCAAGTTTGACAACATGCTGATTCTGGCCGGCGCCCAGGGGATTGGGAAGAGCACTTTTTTCAGCAAGCTCGGTAAGAACTGGTTTTCTGACAGCTTGAGAACTTTTGAAGGCAAGGAAGCCAGTGAGCTGCTGCAGGGCTACTGGATCATCGAAGTGGGTGAGCTGGAGGGCTTTAATAAGTCCGAAATGGGCACCATCAAGCAGTTTCTCAGTAAAAAGGATGATATCTACCGGGCGCCATATGGACACCGGACAGAGGCCTTTCCGCGGACGTGTGTGTTCTTTGGAACCACCAACGAAAGCGACTTCTTAAGGGACCGCACCGGGAACCGCCGGTTCTGGCCTGTGGACGTTCATAAGGAAAAAGCAACGAAAAGCGTATTCACCGATCTGGATGACGAGGTGGATCAGATCTGGGCTGAAGCCATGGTTTATTATGCCATCGGCGAAAAGCTGTTTCTGGAAGGGGCTGCCGCCAACGAGGCCGAAGAAGCCCAGGAGGCCCATAAGGAAGTAAACCCCAAGGAAGGTGTTATTGTGGACTTTATCAGCCGTCGCGTGCCGCTAGAGTGGAACAAATTCGGACTGATGGAGAGGAGGACCTACTGGGCCACAGAGTGGCCTAAAGCGACGGAAGAAAACACGGTGCCGAGGGATCGAATCTGCGCAGCGGAAATTTGGTGTGAGTGCTTTAACAACGAGCTGAAGTATATGCAGCGCAAGGACACCGTTGAGATTAATAACATCCTAAACGGTTTGAAAAACACCGAAAAGGTGAGATCAAGTCAACGTTTTGGACCGGATTATGGAAACCAAAGAGGGTTTTGGATAATGTAGGCAAAAAAAGTTTGTAGGCAGAGTGTGCCTACATTGCCAACAAACAAAAATACAATGTAGGCGGGCTTTGTTGACACCAAAAGCAAGGCATATAAAAGCTTACAGATGTTTGCCTACATTGCCTACATTCTTTCTATATATAAATATAAAATAAAGAAATATAAGAATATATACACCTTATAAATCTTATATATTCTTATATTATGTAGAGTATATAGAGAGAATGTTGAAGATGTAGGCGAAGCAAAAACCAAGGATATAAAGGAGTGATCAAAGTTGCTAGAAAAGGAACTAGAAGCAAAGCTGAGAGACGCCGTTAAACAACAGGGCGGCCGGGCTTATAAATTTACATCGCCGGGGAATACCGGGGTGCCCGACAGGTTAGTCGTATTCCCCGAAAACAAAATCGGTTTTATCGAGCTAAAGCAGACCGGGAAAAAGCCGACTAAAAACCAGATGCTGCAGATGACCCGTCTGGCCGTCATGGGCTGTAAGGTCTACCTGCTGGATCGGTCTGAGGACATAAAGTTTATCCTGGAGGATATCCAGACAGATCTCTGGCCGGATTACCGATGGAGAGGCAGGGAATACGATGATCTTTAAACCGCATGGCTATCAGCGGTACTGCATTAACCGGATGATCCTGGAGAGCCATCTGGGGCTGCTGTTGGATATGGGATTAGGCAAGACCGTCATCGCCCTGACGGCCATCAACGATCTGCGGTTCAACCGTTTTGCGATCTCCCGGACCCTGGTCATTGCCCCGAAAAAAGTCGCAGAGGACACCTGGACAAGAGAAAGTTCAAAATGGGACCACTTACACCTGTTAAGAATCAACGCCGTTTTAGGAGCCAAAAACAAGCGCATCCGGGCATTGAATACGCCGGGGGACATCTGGGTCATCAACCGCGAAAATGTGCAGTGGCTGGTGGACTATTACCGCAATGACTGGCCCTTTGACTGTGTGATCATTGATGAGCTGTCCAGCTTTAAGAACCCCAGCGCTAAACGCTTCAAAGCCCTGAAGCTGATGCTGCCGCACATCAAGCGCCTGTATGGATTAACCGGCACCCCGGCGCCCAACGGTTTACTGGATCTCTGGAGCCAAGTGTATCTGTTGGATCAGGGGCAGCGCTTAGGGAAAACCGTCACCGCCTACCGTGACCGGTATTTCAACCCCGACCAGCGGGGCGCGGACCGGATTTACACCTACAAGCCAAAAGACGGGTCCGAGGGCAGCATCAAGGCCGCCATTTCTGACATCTGCATCAGTCTGAGCGCCAGGGATTACCTGACCCTTCCAAAACGCATTGACAACGTGATCCCGGTTCACCTGAGCCCAAAAGCCGCCGCGCAGTACCGCGAGATGGAAAAAAACATGCTGCTGCAGGTGGACGAGGCCACCATTGATGCCAGCACTGCAGCGGTCTTAAGCAACAAGCTGCTACAGCTGTGCAACGGGGCCATCTACGACGAAAACAAAGCCGTCTACGCGCTGCACGATGAAAAGCTGGAAGCCCTGAAAGAGATCGTGGACACGGCCCAGGGAAACAGCCTGCTGGTGTTTTATAACTTCCAGCATGACCGGGATCGGATCAAGAAAGCCCTGTCCCGGATGAAACTGAGAATCGGGGAGCTGAAAACCCCGGAAGACATCGAAGCGTGGAACGCCGGCAAGTTGGACATCCTGCTGGCCCACCCGGCCAGCGCCGCCTATGGGCTGAACCTTCAGGACGGCGGGCACATCGTTGTGTGGTTTGGGCTTAACTGGTCTTTGGAACTGTACCAGCAGGCCAACGCAAGACTGCACCGGCAGGGACAGACTGAGACCGTTATTGTGCAGCACCTGGTCACCCAGGGCGGTATGGATGAGCAGGTCATGGAAGCGCTGCAGGGAAAAGAAGCCACACAGGATGCCTTACTGAACGCCCTGAAAGCACGGATTGAAGAATATAAGCAGGAGGAAGAAGATGCCAACAATGAAGCCAAAACGCTGTGAAGGCTGCGGCGCCCTCTTTGATCCAAAAGCTGGGAACCAGCGTTACTGTGGGCCCGCGTGTTACCGGTTAGCCAGAGAGCGCCAAAAGCTGGAAGCAGCAAAACCAAGAGAAAAGCGGATGGCCATACCAGAGATTGAGGCGGCGGCCAGAAAACACGGCTTAACTTACGGGCAATTTACAGCCAGAATGAGAATGGAGGGTGCCTATGAATCCAACCGAGATTAAAGCAGAATTGGAACGACTAAATCAAGTTCGCCTGGACATTTTGAAATATCAAGGCCCGGAGAAGGTGAAATCAGAGACAAGTTATGTTGACGCAGATAGTATCCATGGGAACCATCGCCGGGCAGCGATCGATATTTTTGAGGAATATCAGCGCGTAACCGACAGAATGGACGCCCTGAGACAAGAGCTTAAAGACTGTGTTGACCGTTTTGAAAGCCTAGCAGAGAAAGTATTGTTTCTGGTGAACGTCTACGGCATGACGCAGAAAGAGGCGGCGGAATATCTGGATTATAGCTATAGCCATGTGCGGCGTATTTACTCACAAGCTGAAAATGATACAAATCATGATACATTTTATGATACAAAGTGAGGGATAAAAAACATCCGATATGTGGTATAATGGCGTTAACAAGAGTGTAATCAAGAGGCCACGGCAGGAGCTGTGGTCTTTTTTCGTACGTAAAAAAGAGAGGTGAGGTGGTTGCCGGACACAAGAGATTTAGCTTATCAGGATTATCTCGATGGCATGAAATACAAAGATATCGCGAAAAAATATGGTGTCAGCCTGTCCGCTGTAAAGTCCTGGGCAGCACGATACTGGAAAAAAGAAAGTTGCAACCCTGCGACCAAAAAAGTTGCAACCAAAAGGAAAGACCAGAAGATTATCACTGAAGAAGTTGATCAGGTCATGGGCAATAATGGTCTCACCGATAAACAGCGCCTGTTTTGCTTGTGTTATAT
>NZ_FRBP01000019.1:44194-90017 GCF_900142645.1 Eubacterium callanderi | reverse complement strand
GATTGGTGTGTCATCTCCCGGGAATTCGTATTCGTCTAACAGTTCACGAACTTCCATTTCAACCAGTTCTAATAATTCTTCATCATCTACCATGTCGGCTTTGTTTAAGAAGACGATGATGTATGGTACGCCTACCTGACGGCTTAACAGGATGTGTTCACGGGTCTGCGGCATTGGGCCGTCGGCTGCGGATACAACTAAGATCGCGCCGTCCATCTGGGCTGCGCCGGTGATCATGTTTTTAACGTAGTCGGCATGGCCCGGGCAGTCGACGTGTGCGTAGTGGCGGGCGTCGGTTTCATATTCAACGTGGGCGGTTGAGATGGTGATGCCACGTTCTCTTTCTTCTGGTGCTTTATCGATGTTGTCGAAAGCTACAGCTTCACCGGTTCCGAAGCGTTTGTTTAATACGGTGGTGATTGCAGCGGTTAATGTTGTTTTACCGTGGTCAACATGACCGATGGTACCAATGTTAACATGTGGTTTGGATCTTTCAAATTTTTCCTTAGCCATTTTATTTCTCCTATTATTATTTTAAATATTTAATGGGGTCTGCCGTAACGATCCGGCAGACCGTTAGTTTTTATAAGGTTCACAGATGTTTCGTTATCGGGCGCATTCGCCTAGCGGCTCATAGAACTGCGTCCTGCCGGTTTTCTTCAAAAACCGGACCCAGCTTTATTTAGTGCGTCCTTCGATAATTTTTTCTGAAACGCTCTTTGGTACGGGTTCGTAGTGTGAGAACTGCATGGTGTAAACGCCGCGGCCCTGGGTTTTACTTCTCAGGGATGTTGCATAGCCGAACATTTCTGCCAGCGGCACCATACCATTGATAACCTGAGCACCGTTGCGGGCTTCCATACCTTCTACACGGCCACGTCTGGAGTTAATGTCCCCCATGACATCGCCCATATATTCTTCCGGAATAACAACTTCCAGCTTGAACATTGGTTCCATGATAACCGGATCCGCTTTACGCATACCATTTTTGAAAGCCATAGAACCAGCAACCTTGAAGGCCATTTCGGAGGAGTCAACTTCATGGTAAGAACCGTCATAGACAGTTACTTTAAAGTCGATAACCGGGTAGCCGGCTAAGACACCATTCTGCATTGCTTCCTGGATACCCTGGTCGATTGGTCCGATGTATTCTTTCGGAATCGAACCACCAACGGTTTTATTTTCAAAAATATAACCTTCGCCTGGTTCCAGCGGTTCCAGTGTGATAAGACAGTGACCATACTGACCACGACCACCGGACTGACGAGCGAATTTGCCTTCTGCGTCGACGGTTTTGGTGATCTTTTCTCTGTAAGCTACCTGAGGCTGTCCGATGTTGGCTTCTACCTTGAATTCACGCAGCATACGGTCGATGATGATATCCAGGTGAAGCTCACCCATACCAGAGATAATGGTCTGGCCGGTTTCTTCATCGGTATGTGTACGGAAGGTCGGGTCTTCTTCTGCCAGTTTCTGGAGCGCAACACTCATTTTTTCCTGGCCGGCTTTTGTCTTAGGCTCGATGGCAACATCGATAACCGGTTCAGGGAATACCATGGATTCCAGAATGATCGGGTGATCCGGATCAGACAGGGTGTCCCCGGTAGTGGTATCTTTCAGACCAACGGCAGCTACGATATCACCGGTATAAACCTTGGAGATTTCTTCACGGTGGTTCGCATGCATCTGCAGGATACGGCCAAAACGTTCTCTCTTACCTTTTGTGGTATTACGAACATAGGAGCCTGCTTCTGCAGTACCAGAGTAAACACGCATAAATGCCAGCTTACCAACGTATGGGTCTGTCATAATCTTGAAAGCTAAAGCGGAGAATGGTTCCTCGTCGCTTGGTTTTCTTTCGTCTTCTTCGTCCGTTTCCGGATTTGTACCCTTGATAGCAGGTACGTCAAGCGGTGACGGCATATAGTCAACAACAGCATCCAGCATCATCTGAACGCCCTTGTTTTTATAGGAAGATCCGCAGGTTACTGCGATCAATTCTACGTTACAGGTTCCCTTACGGATGGCTGCCTTGATTTCCTCGACGGTGATTTCTTCACCTTCCAGGTATTTTTCCATCAGGTTTTCATCTACTTCAGAAAGGGCCTCAAGCATCTTATCGCGGTAGCTTTCAGCTTCTTCTTTCATATCGTCAGGAATATCGGTGATTTCAATTTCTTCACCTAAATCATCCTTGTAGATTTCAGCCTTCATGGTAAGCAGGTCAATGATACCAATAAAATCACTTTCCTTACCGATTGGCAGCTGGATACATACTGGGTTTGCGCCCAGACGGTCACGGATCATATCTACCGCATGGTAGAAGTCCGCACCGGTGATGTCCATTTTATTAATGTAAGCCATTCTCGGTACATGGTACTGGTCAGCCTGACGCCAGACGGTTTCGGACTGAGGTTCAACACCGCCCTTGGCACAGAATACCGCTACAGAACCGTCAAGAACTCTTAAAGAACGTTCTACTTCAACGGTAAAGTCAACGTGGCCAGGAGTATCGATAATGTTGATACGGTTGCCTTTCCAATGACAAGTTGTAGCAGCAGAGGTAATGGTGATACCTCTTTCCTGTTCCTGTTCCATCCAGTCCATCTGCGCGCCACCATCATGGGTTTCGCCGATTTTATGGATTTTACCAGAATAATAAAGGATTCTTTCAGTAGTAGTGGTTTTTCCTGCGTCAATATGCGCCATAATACCGATATTTCTTGTGTTCTCTAAACTATATTCTCTTGGCACAGATTTTTCCTCGCAATTTTAATTTGAATACTAAACAGTAAACATATCGCATAAAATCCAATAAGGATTTTATGCTACCAACGATAATGTGCAAAAGCTTTGTTGGCTTCTGCCATAGCGTGCGTATCTTCTTTTTTCTTAACGGCTGCACCACTGTTGTTCAGAGCATCCATGATTTCACCGGCTAAGCGGTCCTTCATGGTTTTTTCAGAACGTTTGCGTGCGTAAGTAACTAACCATCTTAAAGCCAGAGCCTGTTTACGGTCTGCACGAATTTCGATTGGAACCTGATAAGTGGCACCACCGACTCTTCTTGCTTTTACTTCTAACACAGGTGTGATGTTTGCTAATGCTTCTTCGAATGCTTCTAAGGCATCCTTACCGGTTTTTTCATTTACCTTTGAGAATGCGTCATATACGATTCTCTGGGCAACGCCTTTTTTTCCGTCTAACATAACGTTGTTTACCAATTTGGTAACAACAACGCTACCATAAATCGGATCAGGCAATACTTCTCTTTTTGGAACTGGTCCTTTTCTAGGCACTTTGCTTCCCTCCTTAACAATTGATGTTCATCGGTACTCGACATCCAAAGTCGTTGTGCTTATACATACAATCTAGATCTATTATCAGATTTGCAGTACGATGCACTACTCTTACTTCTTAGGCTTTTTAGCCCCGTATTTGGATCGAGCTTGTTTACGATTTTCTACGCCAGCGGTATCTAATGCACCACGGATGATCTTGTAACGAACCCCTGGTAAGTCCTTAACACGGCCGCCTTTTACCAGAACAATACTATGTTCCTGTAAGTTATGGCCGATACCTGGGATATAAGCAGTTACTTCCATACCGTTTACCAGTTTAACTCTGGCAATTTTTCTCAGAGCCGAGTTTGGTTTCTTTGGTGTAGATGTTCTAACTGCAGTACAAACACCTCTTTTTTGGGGGTTTGCTTTCAGTGCCGGAGTCTTTGTTTTGATTTCCGCACTTTTTCTTCCTTGTTTAACAAGCTGATTAATGGTAGGCATTCAGTCCTGCACCTCCTTCTTAAAATTTTATATCAAAAATCCAAATGAAAACAGCCTTTCTGTTAAATCATTCGAAATTTCAACCAAATGCAAGCGTCAAATAAGCGCCCATCAGGCGCCTGCGCTTTAATACTATTTCAGCAGTGCGATCACTGCCGCTCCCCGTTCAATGCCGCTGTCCTGACCGAGCGCGATCTTGCTTTCATAGGGCTCAATGGGAACAGATGCTTCCTGACACGCGGTGACAATTTTTTCCTTAATAGAATCTTCGGTATCTTCAGCTAAAACAACCACGGTTGCTTTTCCTTCTTTCACAGCTTTCAGAGTCTGCTTTGTCCCGATGACCTTTGGGGTCTCACCAAAACTTTCCAATTTATACCTCCAGCAGTTTATAAGACTTTGCTAAACATACCTTTCTAATATACACTCTTTTTGCCAGCTTGTCAAGCGGTAATTAAAACTTCCTTTATCTTGAAAGAAAACCCCGCCAAATAGCGGGGTTTGTGGGTTTTAGTCGTCAAGATCTCCGATAATCATATCGCTGGCTTCACTGCTGCTGTTGTCTAAGAAATCCATGTCGAACATATCAAAGGCCTTGGCCAGTTCATCGTCCTTTTCAAGGTTTTCGCGTTCTTCCTGAACAGCTTTGGCTAAGATGTTATCATCATCCATGACAATATCCATGTCATCGGAAAGCTCCTTCACATTGGTGATATCGTCTTTGATCATATCATCGATCAGTTCTTCTTCCTCATCATCCTCATCCTCGCGGTCATAGTCGAGCTCGACACGGCTGTAAGCCTTAACGCCGGTTCCGGCAGGTACCAGCTGACCGATGATGACATTTTCCTTGAGACCGATGAGCGGGTCGACCTTGCCCTTGATGGCAGCGTCGGTGAGCACTCGGGTGGTTTCCTGGAAAGAAGCAGCTGACAGGAAGGAATCCGTTGCCAGAGATGCCTTGGTGATCCCAAGGAGCTCTCTGCTGGCCTGTGCCGGTTCCAGCCCCATATCCAGAGCTTCGTTGTTCTTTTCTTCCATTTCAAAAATATCGGTTAAGGCCCCGGTGATCAGGTCGGTGTCCCCGGCATTTTCAATCTTAACCTTACGCAGCATCTGTCGGATGATCAGCTCGATATGCTTATCGCTGATGTGTACCCCCTGCAGACGGTATACCTTCTGCACTTCGGAAAGCAGATACTGCTGTACAGCGTCGATGCCCTTGATGCGCAGGATATCGTTCGGGTTGATGGAACCTTCAGTGATTTCCTGGCCGGCTTCGATTTTATCGCCGGTATGTACCTTTAAGCGTGAGCCGTAAGGAATCAGGTAAATTCTGGATTCACCGTCTGGTGCGGTGACAACCGCTTCGGTTTTCTTGCCTTCCAGAATTTCAACACGGCCGGCTATTTCTGAAATAATAGCCTGCCCCTTTGGCTTACGGGCTTCAAAAAGCTCTTCGACACGGGGGAGACCCTGGGTAATGTCGTCCGCGGATGCAACCCCGCCGGTATGGAAGGTACGCATGGTTAACTGGGTACCCGGTTCACCGATGGACTGGGCGGCAATGATACCGACCGCTTCACCGATTTCGACAGGTTTCCAGCTGGTCATATCGACACCGTAGCATTTTTTACAGACACCGTATTTGGAATTACAGTTGAATACGGCGCGGATAACAACTTTTTCAACACCGGCTTCCTGAATGGCTTCTGCCTGGTCGCTGGTGATGACTTCGTCCTTATGGGCCATAATTTCGCCGGTTTCAGGATGCACAACATCCTCGAAGGCGTAGCGGCCTTCAATACGTTCGGCCAGATCTTCAATGACCTCACCGTGTTCATTGATGGCTGTTACCTCATAACCGCGGGTGGTTCCGCAGTCTTCCTCACGGACGATAACGTCCTGGCTGACGTCGACAAGACGACGGGTCAGGTAACCGGAGTCCGCTGTTCTCAGAGCCGTATCGGCAAGACCTTTACGGGCACCATGGGTGGAGGAGAAGAACTCGAG
Organism: Eubacterium callanderi; assembly: GCF_900142645.1. GTDB lineage: Bacteria > Bacillota > Clostridia > Eubacteriales > Eubacteriaceae > Eubacterium > Eubacterium callanderi. Next base: position 84,219 of record NZ_FRBP01000019.1, on the reverse strand, counting down.
TACGTTCAGACCTTCACGGAAGTTTGAGCGGATCGGCAGCTCGATGACTCGGCCGGTCGGGTTGGTCATAAGACCACGCATACCCGCCAACTGACGAATCTGGTTCTTGGAACCACGGGCACCGGAATCGGCCATCATGTTGATTGGGTTCAGTCGGTCCAGATGGCTTAACAGCGCGTCGGTTACTTCATCGGTAGCGTTGTTCCAGATATCGACAACGTTCTGGTAACGTTCCTCTTCTGAAATGAGACCACGGCGGAACAGCTTGAGGTTCTTAGCGATCTTTTCATCGGCACGGGCAAGGATTTCTTCCTTGTTCCCCGGTACCTGCATGTCGGCAACACCAACGGTGATGGCGGCCTGGGTGGAGTATTTATAGCCCAGACGTTTGATTTCGTCAAGGGTTTCGGAAGTGATGGTTGGGCCGTGGGCCTTGAAGCAGCGGTCAACAATTTTGGTCAATACTTTTTTGTCAACCTGCATATCCACTTCCAGTTTAAAGTGATCGTCAATGGTTTCACGTTTCACAAAGCCCATGTCCTGCGGCAGGATCTGGTTGAAGATGAAACGGCCAACGGTGCTTTCCACCAGCCTTGTGTAGGTTTCACCGCCTATTTCTTTGGTGGTGCGGACCTTAACCTTGGCGTGAAGCTCAACATCGTGGTTAAAATATGCCATTTCCAGCTCGTTCATATCACAGAAAATCGAACCGGTTCCTTTGGCGTCTTCTTTGTAAAGCGTCATATAGTAGGAGCCGAGGATCATATCCTGTGAAGGAACGACAACTGGTGTACCATCCTGAGGTTTCAGGATGTTGTTGCAGGCCATCATTAAGAAGCGGGCTTCTGCCTGAGCCTCTACAGACAGCGGAACGTGGACGGCCATCTGGTCACCGTCAAAGTCGGCATTGTACGCCGTACAGGCCAGCGGGTGAAGCTTGATGGCACGGCCTTCGACCAGGATGGGCTCAAAGGCCTGAATCCCCAGTCGATGGAGTGTAGGTGCACGGTTCAAGAGCACCGGATGTTCGTGAATGACATCTTCTAAAACGTCCCAGATAATCGGATCGAGTTTTTCGACCATCTTCTTGGCGCTCTTGATATTCTGAGACAGTTGTCTCGCGACCAGCTCGCGCATAACGAAGGGCTTGAACAGCTCGATGGCCATTTCCTTCGGCAGACCGCACTGGTACATTTTAAGCTCAGGACCGACAACGATAACGGAACGGCCGGAGTAATCGACACGTTTACCGAGAAGGTTCTGACGGAAACGCCCCTGTTTCCCCTTGAGCATATCACTCAGAGATTTAAACGGACGGTTTCCAGGGCCGGTGACCGCACGGCCGCGTCGGCCATTGTCAATCAAGGCATCAACCGCTTCCTGAAGCATACGCTTTTCATTCTGGACAATGATGTCCGGCGCATCCAACTCCAGCAGCTTGATCAGACGGTTGTTACGGTTGATCACACGGCGGTACAGGTCGTTCAGGTCAGAGGTCGCAAAACGGCCCCCGTCCAGTTGTACCATCGGGCGCAGTTCCGGCGGAATAACCGGAATGGCTTCCATAATCATCCATTCTGGTTTATTGTGAGAATTTCTGAAAGCCTCGATGGCTTCCAGACGTCTGGCCACACGGATCTTCTTCTGACCGGAGCTGTCTTTGAGCTCTTCCTTAAGCACAGCGGCTTCCTGATCCAGGTCCACCATCTTCAGGAGCTCCTGGATAGCTTCCGCACCGATGCCGGCAGTAAAATCTTTGCCATAGTTGGCTCTTGCTTCCTTATATTCGGTTTCGGACAGCACCTGCTTGTACTGAAGCGGGGTTTCGCCTGGGTCCGTTACCACATAAGAGGCAAAATAAATGATTTTTTCAAGATTGCGGGGTGACATTTCAAGGATCAGGCCCATACGGCTCGGAATCCCTTTGAAATACCAGATATGTGATACGGGTGAGGCAAGCTCGATGTGCCCCATCCGTTCTCTTCTTACTTTTGCTTTTGTTACTTCAACACCACAGTTTTCACAGACGATGCCCTTATGGCGAATACGCTTGTATTTACCACAGTTACACTCCCAGTCTTTGGTTGGTCCGAAGATTTTTTCACAGAAAAGACCTTCTTTTTCCGGTTTCAGGGTTCTGTAATTAATGGTTTCGGGTTTTTTAACCTCACCCCGAGACCACTCTCTGATTTTTTCAGGTGATGCTAATCCAATTTGCAACGACTTAAAGGTAAATTCTTCATTTAACAATTGGTTTTGCTCCCTTCGTATATAAATGGATAATAAAACTTGTCAATTTTCAATTCAACACAACGACACAGCCGTTACATTAATGAATCCGGATTGTCGATATCTTCGGCGTCGACGATGGAGATCATATCCGCTCCCGCGTAATCATCCTCGGTCGCAATGTTCGCATCGGGTTCACCGCCGATTTCGTTGGCCAGCTCTTCGACTGGATCGTCTGCAAAGTCACCGTCCAGAATTTCGACGACTTCGTCGTCATTGAGGATCTGCACATCCAGGGCCAGACTCTGGAATTCCTTCATGAGTACCTTGAAAGATTCTGGGATACCTGGTTTCGGAATGTTTTCACCCTTGACAATGGCTTCGTAAGCGGCAACACGGCCGACGACGTCATCGGATTTAATGGTCAGGATTTCCTGGAGTGTATGGGCCGCGCCGTAGGCTTCAAGGGCCCAAACTTCCATTTCCCCGAAACGCTGTCCACCGAACTGGGCTTTACCACCCAGCGGCTGCTGGGTAACTAAGGAGTAAGGTCCGGTTGAACGGGCGTGCATTTTATCATCAACAAGATGATGGAGTTTTAAGTAGTACATATAACCAACGGTTACCGGATTATCGAAGGGTTCGCCGGTGCGGCCGTCGTACAGCTTAATCTTACCATCGCTCGGCAGATCCGCCTTTTCCAGAAGCTCTTCAATGTCTTCTTCATTGGCCGGGTCAAATACCGGTGTGGCGATATGCCAGCCAAGGGCCTTCACTGCCATCCCCAGATGAACTTCCAGTACCTGTCCGATGTTCATACGGGAAGGTACGCCAAGTGGGTTCAGCACGATATCAAGCGGAGTACCGTCCGGCAGGAACGGCATGTCTTCCTGAGGTAGAACGCGGGAGACAACCCCTTTGTTCCCATGGCGGCCGGCCATTTTATCCCCAACAGAGATCTTACGCTTGGTCGCAATGTAAACACGCACCATGGTGTTGACGCCTGGTTTTAAGTCCTCGTCCTTATTGGCTCTTGAGAATACCTTCACGTCAACGACAATGCCAGCTTCACCGTGGGGCACCTTCAATGAGGTATCACGGATTTCACGGGCCTTTTCACCAAAGATGGCGCGCAGCAGTTTTTCTTCTGCGGAAAGGTCCGTTTCACCCTTTGGTGTGACCTTGCCGACTAAAATATCTTCGGATTTTACCTCGGCGCCCACAAAGACAATCCCGCGTTCGTCAAGGTTTCGCAGAGCGTCTTCCCCAACGTTGGGAATATCACGGGTGATTTCCTCTGGTCCGAGCTTGGTTTCACGGGCTTCACATTCAAACTCTTCAATATGGATGGATGTGTATTTGTCCGTTTTCAGCATATTTTCATTGATGAGAACAGCATCCTCGTAATTGTAGCCTTCCCAAGTCATGAACCCGATCAGAGCGTTACGGCCAAGGGCCAGCTCGCCCATTTCAGTGGAAGGACCATCGGCGATGATTTCGCCGGCTTTTACACGCTGTCCCTGGACAACCAGCGGCTTCTGATTCACACAGGTTCCCTGGTTGGAGCGTTTGAATTTCAATAATTTATGCTTTTCAAGGCTGCCGTCGCTGTCTCTGCGGATTCTTATATGATCAGCATCCACAAACTCAACGGTTCCGGCTTCCCCCGCGATGGCGCAGACACCAGAGTCCTTAGCGGCCTTGTGCTCCATCCCTGTCCCGACAACCGGCGCCTTTGGAATAAGCAGTGGCACAGCCTGACGCTGCATGTTGGCGCCCATGAGGGCACGGTTGGCATCATCATTTTCAAGGAAAGGAATAAGGGCAGTCGCCACAGATACAACCTGCTTCGGCGAGATATCCATAAAATCGACGCGGTCTGGCGCAACGGTGACAAAGTCACGGCTGGAGCCGGCACGACCGGTGATTTGTTCATTGACAAAACGGTTATTTTCATCCAGCGGCTCATTGGCTTGGGCAATGGCGTACTGGCCTTCTTCATCGGCTGAGAGATAGTGGATCTCGTCAGTTACCACCCCGTCGATGACCTTGCGGTAGGGGGATTCGATAAAGCCATATTCATTGACACGCGCGAAGGTCGCCAGCGAACCGATCAGGCCGATGTTCGGGCCTTCAGGCGTTTCGATCGGACACATACGGCCATAGTGGCTGTGGTGAACGTCACGGACTTCGAAGCCGGCGCGCTCACGGGAGAGACCGCCAGGTCCAAGGGCGGACAGACGGCGCTTATGTGTCAGCTCAGACAGCGGGTTATTCTGGTCCATAAACTGTGACAGCTGGGAGCTCCCGAAGAATTCCTTCAGCGCTGCGTTTACCGGACGGGTATTGATTAACCCCTGCGGCGTCAGGATCTCATCATCCTGAACAGACATTCTTTCACGGACAACTCTTTCCATACGGGAAAGGCCGATACGGAACTGATTCTGCAGCAGCTCGCCAACAGAACGGAGGCGGCGGTTGCCAAGGTGGTCAATATCGTCGGTATTCCCGATGCCGTAGTCGATGCCGATAAAATAAGAAACCGTCGCGAAGAGGTCGGACTGAAGAATGTGCTTTGGCACCAAACGTTCCATGTGGTTCTTAATTTCATCATGTTTTTCTTCATCAGTCATTTCGTCATTATCAAGGATCTGCATGAGCGCTTCGCGGCAAACCAGTTCCTTAATTTCCAGATCGCTGATATCAAAGGGGATATCCTGGGTATGAATATCAACGAAGCCATTACCGATGACGCGGACGATTTTTTCTTCACCCTGATGCAGGACCTTGACATTGACCACATTGATTCCGGCATTCTGGATCTGCCATGCAACGTCCTTTTTAAAGATCTGGCCTTCCTCTGCCAGGACTTCACCGGTTTCAGGATCAATGACATCCTCGGCGGCGACCTGTCCGGTAATACGGGTAGCCAGAGATAATTTCTTATTGTATTTATAGCGGCCGACGCGGGCTAAATCATAGCGGCGGTCGTCAAAGAACATGGAGTTCAGCAGTGACTGGGCGCTTTCCACTGTCGGCGGCTCGCCCGGACGCAGTCTCTTGTAAATTTCCAGAAGACCGTCACGTTCGTCCTTCATGCCTGCGGTTTCATCTTTCTTGATGGTTTCCAGCAGACGGTAGTCATCCCCGAACACCTCGAGGATTTCCTCGTTGCTGCCCAGACCAAAGGCGCGCAGCAGCGCTGTAATCGGAAGCTTACGGGTACGGTCAATCTTGACGTACATGATATCGTTGGAATCGGATTCGTATTCCAGCCAGGCCCCGCGGTTCGGGATAACCTGTGCAGAATAGAGCTTTTTACCAAGCTTATCACGGGTCAGGGTGTAGTAAGCACCCGGAGAACGTACCAGCTGGCTGACGATAACACGTTCCGCTCCGTTGACGATAAAAGTCCCGGTATCGGTCATTTTGTGCAGGTCGGCCATATAGACCTTCTGTTCTTTTACTTCATTCTTTTCTTTATTGATTAAACGGACACGCACCTTTAAAGGCACATAGTAAGTCTGATCCCGTTCCTTACATTCCTCAATGCTGTATTTCGGTTCTCCCTCAATGGCGTAGTCCACGAACTGCAGCACCAGATTACCAGTGTAATCTGTAATTTCGTGGATGTCGTCAAACACTTCCTGGAGGCCCTTTTCAATAAACCATTTGTAGGAATCGAGCTGTACTTCTAATAAGTTCGGCATCTCAAGGACTTCTTTAATCTTTGAGAAGCTCTGTCTGGTTCTTAATCCGTATTGTACAGGATGCACCATAACCATCCATTATCACCCCTTGCAAATTATTTCGGCATTTTCAAAATACACTTTTTACGCATATGCTCTTTTCTTTGTCGCAAAATTGTGGTACTATTTATAGAGTGGTAATCCTCCCCAATTTCGGGAATTGTCGCGAAAAAATAAAAATGGACCAAGACGAATTTCAAACCTTTGATCAGCCTGAAAAAGCGCAGCCTGCTTAAGAATTCAATTCATCAAGCATTTGGTTTGCCTTTGATCAGCAAACCCGCGCCCCATCCATAAGTCTATTTTAATTTTGTTCCTATTTATTGACTTCTGTCGGTCACATAAATAGCACAATTTTATCTTCTAATGCAATTTAATATCTTATCATAATAAATTTTAGCCGTCAAGGCTTTTTTTATTGGATTTGTAAGTCTGAAATTTCCTTAAGCAACCCGTTTAAAGAAAACGCTGCCGCAGCCTTTCCCATAGCGATCTTAAATTTAACACAAATTTAACATTCACCCATTGACGCAGTGCCGCAAAAACTGCTATAATGCACTAACAGTTGAAAAGGGAGTAGTTTAAGACGCGCCGTCAACACCACGGTTTTTAACCTGGCGGTGTGCGCCTATCTTTTTTGGTAACGAGACTTTTCGACAGCCTGGCAAAAGGGCTGCCGGAAGTCTTTTTTTGGTGCTTCCGGTGTACACAATCTTAACAAAGGAGTATCGATAATGTCAGAAACCTTTTTTAACCGTTCTGCGCAGGAAACACTGGACGAGCTGCACACCTCGCCCTCGGGCCTCAGCACTGCCGAGGCTGAAAGCCGGACCAAAACCTTTGGCCCCAACAAGCTTTCAGAGGGCAGGAAAAAAAGCGTCGCTGTGGTTTTTCTGGAGCAGTTCAAAGATCTGCTGGTGGTTATCCTCACCATTGCCGCCATTATTTCCCTGCTTTCGGGCGAAAGCGAAAGCACCATTGTTATTTTTGCTGTTTTACTTTTAAACGCCGTACTCGGCACCGTTCAGTATGTCAAAGCTGAAAAATCCCTTGAGAGTCTGAAGGCCATGTCCTCGCCCGTTGCCCGGGTGATCCGCGACGGCGCGCGCCTTGAGATCCCCTCCCAGGAGGTGGTCCCCGGTGATATTCTGCTGCTGGAGGCCGGCGACCTGGTGGTTGCCGACGGACGTATCCTGGAAAATTTTTCACTCAAGGTCAATGAAAGCTCACTGACTGGTGAATCCGAAAGTGTTGACAAAACCGCCGATGCCATTCCGTCTGAAAAGGTAGCCCTCGGCGACCAGATCAACATGGTTTTCTCCGGTTCACTTGTAACCTATGGACGGGCAACCGTTGTTGTCACCTCCACGGGCATGGGCACAGAGCTCGGCAAAATCGCTTCTCTCATGAACCAGACACAGCAGCGGAAAACGCCGCTTCAGACCAGTCTTGATAATTTCAGCAAAAAACTGGCTGTCATTATTCTGGCCGTCTGTGTGGTGGTTTTCATGCTCTCCGTTTTCCGCAGCCACATGCCGGTACTGGATTCCCTGATGTTCGCGGTTGCCCTGGCTGTAGCCGCCATTCCTGAGGCGCTCAGCTCCATCGTGACCATCGTTCTGGCCATGGGAACACAAAAAATGGCCAGACAGAACGCGGTTATCAAAGACCTCAAGGCCGTCGAAAGCCTCGGCGCTGTCTCGGTCATCTGCTCAGATAAGACTGGAACACTGACCCAGAACCGCATGTGCCCCCAGAAAATCTATGCTGATGGCAGGCTCACCTCCTGTGAGGACTACGACCTCACCAACGACGCGCAGCGCCTGCTGTTAAAAATCGCTCTGCTGGCAAGCGACGCCACCACAGATGAAAACGCGGGCACCTCCATTGGAGACCCCACCGAGGTGGCTCTGGTACAGATTGGGGATTCCTTCGGCATTGAGGAATCTACCTACCGCAGCCAGCACCCCCGCCTGCGTGAGCTGCCCTTTGACTCTGACCGCAAGCTCATGAGCACCCTCCACGAGCTCGAAAAGGTACCGACCCTGCTGACAAAGGGCGCGCTGGATGTCATGCTCGAGCGCTCCAACTGGATTTACACCACCGATGGTATCCTGCCAATGACTGATGAAAAGCGCAGCGAGATCATCAACACCAACCGCTCCCTGTCCGAGGAAGGGCTCCGCGTTCTGGCCTTCGCTTACCGTGAACTGCCCGGGGTGCGGGATCTGTCCATAGAGGATGAAAATGATTTTGTGTTCGTCGGTTTGATCTCCATGATCGACCCGCCGCGTCCAGAATCTGTCCAGGCTGTGGCTGACGCCAAACGGGGCGGTATCCGCACTGTCATGATCACCGGGGACCACAAGATCACCGCAACCGCCATCGCAAGACAGGTCGGTATCTTCGAGGACGGTGACATTGCTGTGGAAGGCGTTGAGCTCGATGCCATGACCGATGCCGAGCTGGACGAAAAGCTTCCCCGCATTTCTGTCTATGCCCGTGTCTCACCCGAGCATAAAATCCGCATCGTCGACGCCTGGCAGCGCCAGGGACGGATTGTCTCCATGACCGGTGATGGCGTCAACGATGCTCCAGCCCTCAAAAAAGCCGACATTGGCGTGGCGATGGGCATTACCGGCACCGAGGTCAGCAAGGACGCAGCATCCATGATCCTGACTGACGATAACTTTGCCACCATCGTCAAGGCTGTTATCAACGGGCGTAATATCTATGCCAATATTAAAAATGCCATTCAGTTTTTGCTCTCAGGCAACACTGCGGGTATCCTCTGTGTGCTATACGCCTCACTGATGGCTCTTCCTGTCCCTTTTGCCCCGGTGCATCTGCTGTTCATAAACCTGCTGACTGACAGCCTGCCCGCCATCGCCATTGGCATGGAGCCCTCACGCCGCGGACTTTTGAACCAGCCGCCCCGCAATCCTAAGGAACCGATTTTAAACGGCAGCCTGCTCAAGCGCATTGTCTCTCAGGGCCTGCTGATCGCTGTTGCCACTATGGCAGCCTTTTACCTTGGACATCAGACCGGCAGCGCCATGCTGGCCAGCACCATGGCCTTTGCAACCCTGACCCTGGCCCGTCTTTTCCACGGTTTTAACTGCCGTGGTGATGAGTCCATTTTCCGGCTGAAGTTCGGAACCAACAAATATTCACTCATGGCCTTCTTTGGCGGCGTCCTGCTTCTCGCAGCGGTGCTTTTTATACCAGGCCTTAATACCCTGTTCCTTGTAGCGCCGCTCTCCATGACTCAGATCGGCCAGATCATCCTGCTGGCATTCCTGCCTACCCTGATCATTCAGATTGTTAAAGTGATTACTGACCGGCAGCACGGCAGTGTCGTGACTGGCAAAGCCACGCTTTCGGACGATTAAGCATTTAAAAATCCCGGTTTTTAAAAGAAAACCGGGATTTTTTGCTACATCAGCAAAAACATTGCAAAGCTGAAGATCATCTCTTCATTTCCCTGAAATGCCTCAATGGCATATGGAATTGCTTCCTTGGGAATCTCATATTTTTCAATGTTCGCTTCATAATCATTATAATATTCGGAATTAATATTCATTATTTTCTCCTTAATAGACGCCGTATTCTTTAACAAAATTCAATAATTCTTTATACAGATTTATATCCGCGTCATTTGCCCGAAGCAGTGATTTGTCTAAGCTGAAAATATAATTTCCGCCTGGAGCCAGCACATCAATTATTTCCTTGGCCTTATCTTTCACCTGCTGCAATGTACCTGCCTTAAGCAGCGACAGAGGATAAAAACCCGTGAGGACAAATTTTGAACCGAGTTTTTCCTTGAAAACCTTGGGATCACCAAACTCTGCCATCAACTGGCATCCCTCCGGAAGCTCCTGCATATAGTCCAGGTAGCGCGTAAAATCATTTTCCATAAAAATTGAGACTGCCGTATTGGTTTTAACCAGCTCCTCAACCAGCTTTTTAAAGGTTGGCCAGTAGAAGCGCTCAAAATCCTTCTTTTTAATATAGGTTGCCATATGGAGCGGGATCATACAGGCGCCGCGCACTTCAGGCGTTCCCTTGGCCCCTGCCTTGATCATCAATGGGAGGACCGCTTCACAGGCCGCTTCAACTTTTTCCGGATTCCTTCGAATATCCATGGACATGCCCGTAAAGGACCGGAGCAGGTCTGCGATAAAATCCATGGGCGCATCTGTTTGTGCAAAAGCGCCGCCCAGATTTGATTTACCATATTTCAGACAGATTTCATTTTTAGCTGCACCGATTTTCCCCATTGTTACATAAAAGCTTGAAAAACCTTTTGCCAGAGACATAGAGGATTCCGGCCACGGCTTATCGAGCTCTTTATACAGTCTTGGGATAATCTCATCCCATAGGAATTTGTAGGGCGCTTCGATCAATGCGTCATATTCCCCAGGCTCCATCACAGAAATTTCCGGATGCTGTAAAAAGCCATCGCTCCCCATCTGAAAATGCCTTGCGCCCAGAAGCTTATAAAAATGCGGGAACCGTACTGTTGTGACACCAAGATTATCGCTTTCAAAATCCTCCGCGACACGTTCTATAGCCTTTATCAGATAATTAATATCAAACTGGTGAATATTCAGATTGTAGCCTGCATACTCCAGAGCAGCGGCTGCGTCCATATTCAGATTAATGGGCACACGCTTGGGAATTTTTCCTGAACGCACATCGGTATAAAGCTGATTTCTTTCAACTGTGTTTTTGTTTATTTCCATACTAATCTTTTTCTCCTTCGCCTTCTGTTTTTAGTGTCTTGTATTTTGATTTAAAAAATAAATATAAACCTGTTCCTAAAATATAAAGCAGTATTACGATATTTACCGTTGCCGGATTCCCGGCAAACAGAGCATACACCTGGGTGGACATAATGAGGTATGTAATGACCACCATTACCCTGAGACGCCATTTGGGATAACGTTTCGAATAAACGCTTTGCTTCCATTCTTCTGGATATTTCTCCGGTAATTTCAAAATTCCCGCCATCGGGATCAATATTGACAAAATGGTCATACCAACCGCAATTTTAGAAACCACTGTTAAATCCATCCCTAAAAGCGCTGGGACGAGCCCCAGAATATAGAAAATGGTCGTCAGAATATAGGGAACCTCGTATTTATTTGTTTTTCCCCAGGCCTTTGGCAGCCAGCCATCCTTGCAGGCCTGAATTAAAGAGCTCGAATACCACACAAAGCTTGAATTTAAAGTGGTGATTAACGCTCCCAGCGCTCCACCAACGATGAAAATGCTGAAAAGCAAATTACTGGGATATACGATACGGGCCGTGACAACCAGGGATTGATATGCTGCTTCAGCCTGCGGAATCACACCGCTTGCCACAATACCAATGAACATATACAATATCGTCACACCAATGGTAACGATATAGATAACCTTCATCATCACCTTTTCAGGATTTCTGATCTTCGGTGCAAAATCCGTGATGATATATGCACCCCCAACAGCGAAGAATAAAAGTGAAACTGCAGAGTAAAACCCACCGAATCCATTTACAAAGAATGCTCTTTGTTCAAAAAAGTTAGATTCCACCTTTCCAATGCCAAAAATAACAAAGGAAAGCAGACTGAATACCAAAATGACAAAGAGAACATTCTGCACAATCGCTGCATTTTTTATGCCGAAAAGATTGATGATATAAAACAACGTTAAGACACCTGCCGCCACCACCTTCATTCCTACCGGATTGTTAAGCGCTGGGATCAGGCTTGCCAGATACTGCGCAATGGATATGCCAAAAATCGCAATCGTGATCCGTCCAAAGAAGTAAATATATACATATAAGCCGCCTGCCTCTTTTGTAATCAGCTCTTTAGAGTAGCTGTACGCAGCGCTCATTCTGGGAAGAACGCTGCTCATAATAAAGAGAGGCCGAAAAGAGATCAGAAACAGGACAGCACACACTGCAAATGCTACAAAAACGCTCCTGCCGGTCATTCCAATGCCGATACCTGTCAGCGTAATAATTCCTGATCCTATTGTAAAACCGGTTGCCATCGTAAGTGTTTCGAAAAAAGAAAGCCTGTTGTCTTTTTTCATCTGGTAACCTCCCGGCAGATAAGTCTGTTGACTCGCTGCCTCAATCTTTAATTGTCAGCTACCTTTCTTTCCGCGATTTCAGCGCGCAATTCTGGTAATTTTCTTTCATTGACGTTATAAAACAGCATCGCAATCACAGCGACAAGGCTGACGCCTGCCGGGAAAAACATTGCCAGTGATTTTATACCTTCTATTACTTCCGGTGTTGGCTCAACCCCGCTTTGAAGTCCGATGAGCCCAAGACCAAAGGCTGCTACGCTCGTTGAAAATACCGCCGCAATTTTTATGGAAAGCTGGTAAACACTGAATATAACTGCTCTGGCATTATAGCCTGTTTTCCATTCGCTGTAATCAGTGATATCTGCATACATGGCTGTATTGACAACATTCGGGAATGCGACCCCCACGTAACCAATACAGGCAATAACCAAAACAAGCGTCGCATTGCTGGCATTAAAAAACATGAGCACCAACGCTGCACAAATCCAGACCATTCCTAAAATATAGGTTTGTTTTTTAGTCAGCTTTTTGGTAATAAATGGTACAAGCGTTGACCCAATAAGCATGAGAATACTGGTCAAGCCGAAAAATGTTGGAATGATATCCGGATTTTTGACAACATAGATATAAAAATAAGGGAACATTGCAACAATCAGCAAGGTCGTTAATACTCTGCACACATCTGCGACTAAAATCGCCAAAAGCGGACGGTTTGTTACCACCTGTTTAAACATCTGTGCAACTGTAACTTTTTCGGCCTTACCACCCTTGACAGTAACGCCTGAATCCTTGTAGTCTTTTGTGGCTGCAAAAAGGTTTCCATATCCTAAAACTGTCAGAAGCCCTAATAGCAAAGCCGTGATAAAAAATCCCTGTACCGTCATTTCCTGAGCGCCAGCAACCAGATAGATTAAAGGCAGTAAACACCAGCCAGCCAGAATTTTGCCAATAGAGTTTCCCTGTCCACGGAAGGTGGAGAGTTGCACACGCTCCGCCGCATCAACAGTCAGCGTCGAATTTAAGGATGTGTAGCCAATGTATGAAACATTCGTGGCAATACAGAATGCCGCATAGAAAATTGTATAGAGCACAATGTAGGCGCCCTCTGGGAGTCCTGTCAGGTTTGCGCACATAATTGTGTTGAAAAGAAGTATAAAGAACGAACCAATGAGTATCCATGAACGGTAGCGTCCCCATTTAAAATTGCTTTTCTCAATGATCGGTCCGAGTATCGGAACACTGATCGTGTCCAAAATACGGCCAAAGGTCATAATAACCCCCGCCTGAACTGGAGAGATTTTCAATACCTCTGTAAAAAAAACCAGATAATATGTATTTGAAAATGTAACCATAAAAATAAAACATAAATCTGCAAAGCCATATGAAAATTTTATGTAATTACTTAATTTTTTCATCTCGATCTCCTTATTTTGCCTATCATAGCGTATAAAATCCGTTTGTTCATATTAACAGTTTGATGACAAATCCAAACAGCTTCTCCTGGGCTACCTGCCAGTAAGGTTCAAGATAGCTGTTTTCCTCATAATCAATTTCATTTTGTTCACAGTATTCTTTCCATGTTGCCAGATATTTTGTATTTTCTTCCATTGCCTTCCCTCCTAATATTTCCCGTAGGATTCTACAAATTCATACAGCGCCCTTACATTTTCCGGCGTTCCGTCGTTTGGATAGGTAATCCCTTTGGCAACAGTAAATATATAGCCTCCGCCCGGCGCCAGAACATCCATCAATTTTTTTGCCTCATCAATAACTTTTTCTTTTGTGCCATACTGAAGCAATGACACATCATAACCAGCAGTAATACACATGGTCTTACCCAGCTTGTCTTTAGCCAGCTGCGGATCCATATATTCAAAGGCGCCTAGAATGTGTCCCTTTGGAAGATCCTGAAGATAGTCATAATAGCGTGTCCAGTCACCTTCAAAATAAATGCGCATATACTGCCCTCTCGCCGCCATACGCTCTACCATTTCTTTAAAAGTCGGCCACCAAAGTTTTGCAAAATCTTTTTCACGCATAAAAACAGGCATATGAAGTGGAATGCTGATGAGTTTCCCCTTTACCGCAGGCAGCTGGGCTGCTAATCGGTCCATCAGTGGTAATACAGCTTCTGCTGCTGCCGCAACTTTTTCCGGACATCTCCGAATATCCATTGTAATTTCTGAAAATCCGCGAATCATATCCGAAATATAGTCCATCGGCGCTTCAACCAGTCCTGCACCTGTCAGAGGCAGACCATATTTCTTACTGACACGTCCTGCCTCCATTAAAATCGGGGTGGTCATATCAGTCTGTATATTCATCGCCCGGACAAGCGACATCCCATAACCAGCTCCCTCCGAATCCAAAGCTTTGTAGACTCTCGGCAAAACCTTGTCCACAATAAACCCAAATGGGTTTTTAATAAAAGCATCATACTCTGAACGATCCATACAGCTGACTTCCGGATGCTGCATTATCCCAGTTTTACTTTCAGTAAAATTAATTGATTTTAATGATTTGTAAAACAAAGGATTTCTTGAAAACAAAGATGGGCATGTATCTGTCGCAAAATCCTGAGCAATTTTCTCCATTGCCTCTCCCATTATCTTTGGATCTACCGCGCTCCCCTTGATAGGATAGCCCGCGTAATTAATGGCCCAGTACTCACCAAACCTTGTTTCATGAGGAACCCTGTCCGGCTGCTCCAAATCAACAGCCTGAATATACCTCTTTTCCCTTTCTTCATACAACTGATCCACGTTTTTATTCATCATGTCCCCTCCTGACTGAATTTTAAACTGAATATTCAATTCTATATTCAGTATGATACAATGAACTCGTTTTCTTGTCAATGTTTTTTTGTTTAATTTATTTTTTTACTATTTTAAATATTGATTAATGCCAAATTTCACGTGTACTTTTGAAAATAATATAGTATAATGAATAACCACAAAGCATTTTAGAGGATGGTCAATGGATACATACAAAAATACAGATGAGGGACAAAGAGAAAATATTTTATATACGGCAAAGGCACTTTTCCTGGAACTAGGCTACCGTAAAACAACCATTGCGTTAATCGCTGAAAAAGCTGGCGTTTCAGTTGGCCTGGTGAATTATTATTTTAAAAAAGAAGAAATTGTCGGTCAGATATTTCACGATTTCATTCTTTATATCCGTCGTTTTTTAAACAAAAAGCTTGGCTTTATGATTGAGAACCAGTTTCAAATGCACATATTATTCAATCGTATTTTTTTCATTAAAATTTTTGAGGCCCCCGCGGCCTCAGAACTGTACAGTCTTCTCCGTGAAAAAGAGCTTTATCTTGATGCTACGCATGATTATATTCGCAGCTCCATGTCTGCCATTATTCTGGAGTTTGATCTCGACATACAGCCAAAAATGTTCAGAAAACTGACCATTGCTGAATACGGCGCCCGAAAAGCCCTTTATCAGGATATCTACAATTCCCCCAACAAAGAAATTTCCATAGAATTTACCGACTTTTTATCAACTATTTCTGTCCGGTTGGCTGGTGTTACTCCTGAGATTGTTGATGAAAATATAAAGCACTGTAATAAGCTTATGCGCTATATCGATCTTGACAACATTCATTTTGAAGATGACTTTCATTCTCTCGATGAAGTGCCATAACCTTTTTCAAAAAATACAAAAGCCCCATTCTCTACAAGAATGGGGCTTTTAAATTATTATTTTTCCTGATCAGCGTTACACCATCAGCTCACAAATAGATCTCGCAAACTCTACCGGATCCTCAATGGTCATGCCCTCAATAAGCATAGCCTGGTCATAAAGCAGGTTGGCGTATTTTTTCAGCTTATCGTTGTTTTTGTCCTCATAAGCTTTTTTCAAGGCATCAAACACCGGATGGCTTCCATTAATTTCGAGAACCTTGTCGGCTTTGACGTCACCGCCCATGGGCTGTGCGTTTAAGACCTTTTCCATTTCTAATGATATTCCCTCTGTCGAGAAGCATACCGGATGACTTTTCAGTCTCGTGGACAGTTTAACAGCATTTACCTTACCGTCCAGGGCATCCTTGATGGCGGTCATTAAATCTTTATTTTCTTCATTTTTGGCTTCGGATTCTTTTTTAGCCTCTTCGGACTGTTCGATACCCAGATCATCGTCGGAAGCGGAACGGAATTCTTTTTCATCATATTTCATGAGGCTCTTAAGCGCAAATTCGTCCACGTCATCAGTACAGTAGAGCACTTCATAGCCCTGGTCTAAGAGCATCTCGATCTGCGGCATTTTTCCAATCTTTTCAATGGAATCACCGCAGGCATAGTAGATATATTTCTGGTCTTCCTTCATTCTGCCCACGTACTCGGCAAAGGTGACTGCTTTCTTTTCGCTGGAGCTGTAGAACATAACCAGATCTTTAAGCTTATCGGCGTTCATGCCGTAATTTTCGTACATACCAAATTTGAGTGGCAGGCCGAAGTTTTTATAGAATTCATCATATTTTTCACGATCTTTTTTCTGCATGTCCATAAGCTCAGAGGTGATTTTCTTTTCAATACGCTGAGCAATGGCCATGACCTGACGATCCTGTTGAAGCATTTCTCTGGAAATGTTCAGGGACAGATCCTGTGAATCGACCAAACCTCTGACAAAACCAAAATAGTCTGGCAGCAGATCCTCACATTTGTCCATAATCAGCACGCCGCTGGAGTACAGCTGCAGGCCTTTTTTAAATTCCTTTGAAAAATAATTATACGGAACATTCGATGGGATGAACAGCAGCGCATCATAGGTACACACCCCTTCTACATGGGTTGCGATAACCTTGGCAGGATCGGTATAGTCATAGTATTTTTCCTTGTAGAAATTATTATAGTCCTCATCAGTGACTTCACTTTTATTCTTTTTCCACAGCGGCACCATGCTGTTGAGGGTTTCTTCTTCCAGGTAGGTATCATACTGTGGTTCGTAATCTTCTTTGGCTTTCTCTTCCTCTGAGGCTTCTACCAGGGTACTCTTTTCCACTTCCATTTTAATAGGGTAGCGGATATAGTCGGAATAGCGCTTGATCAGTTCTCTGAGACGGTATTCTTCCAGGTACTGGCTGTATTTTTCATCCTCTGTATCGTCCATAAGTGTCAGGATGATTTCAGTCCCGACCTCATCTTTATCACATGTTTCAATGGTGTAGCCTTCCGCGCCTTCGGATTCCCATTCATAAGCCACATCGCTGCCGTCTGCCTTTGTCCGGACCTTGATGTCCTTGCTGACCATAAAGGCAGAATAGAATCCGACACCAAACTGGCCGATGATATCAATATCTTCCTGAGCTTCATGTTCAGACTTAAATTCCAGAGAGCCGCTGTTGGCGATAATACCAAGGTTTTCTTCCAGCTCTTCCTGGGTCATCCCGATACCATTATCGGTGATGGTCAGCGTTCTTGCTTCCTTATCCGGAATAATGTGAATCGCGTAGTCTTCCCTTGAAAGGCCGCTGCCACCCTCCGACATATTTTTAAAGTAACGCTTGTCAATCGCGTCGCTTGCGTTTGAGACGATCTCTCTTAAAAAAATCTCTTTGTTTGTATAAATCGAATGAATCATTAAATCCAGCAGGCGTTTGGATTCTGCCTGGAATTGCTTTTTAGCCATAATCTCCACTCACTTTCGTTTCGTTATTGTTAGCACTCGTTATCTTAGAGTGCTAACAATACTATAGATCATTCTGATAAAAAAATCAAGATCTTTTGAAGAAAAATTTAAATAATCTTAATGACAATTTTAGTTCTCAGGATTTTCTCCCGTTTTTGGGCAGTCTCTGTTACTGCCGGTACCTTTATAAAAACTTAACAGGGATTTCCTTCCCTTTCCGAAGCATCGGATTGAAAGGCTGCCGGCACCTCTTCTGACGCCCCTGCTTTTTGTTATATCTATTTTTTACCGTATCCTTTTATGCACCACATATACCCTATGCCTCCAGCCAACAAGATGAACAGCACTGTAAAAATGGCTGCGGCGTTATGGCTTCCAGCCATCCCGGTTTTCACACTGCCGCCCCCATCTCTGTTTAAGGTACCGGCACCAGCCTCAGTGACCGCTGCCAGATTCTCCATCTCTACAGTTACTTCATATATCTGACTTGTTAAATCCTCTGCGATAACTGTGTAGTCCACCGGTTCGGTAAAATCATTGACGGTATGGCCGCTTATCTGAAGGGCTTCACCGACTCGGACCTCTGCGCCTTCACTGGCCTCAAACACAGCAGTCTGCCGGCTCAGGTCCGTATTCCATGGAACCTTTACAGTAATCTTATACACATCCTTATCAATTGTTCCTGCGTTTTCGCCAAGCTTAAACCCTGTGATCGCCTTTTCCGCTGAAAGATCTGGCGCTGGGTCATCAGAGGTGTAGGTTTTCTGGATAACAGGAGTATAAAGGTCTGTGATTAACTGGTGTCCTTCCAGATTTGGGTGGGGATCAAAGTTCAGGCACAGTTTTCCGTCAATATTTTTTATTTCAACATTGGTCAGGTCAGGATGGTTAAATTCCTCATAGATGTCAACAGAATGGTAGCCCTCTGTATTTTGAAGAAAAGCCTGATTCATTTTTTCAATATAGTAAGCGCCATCGGCGCTCAGGTCAATGGCTTCAAACTGCTTAAAGATCATGGGAAGCTGCTTCGCAAGCTCTGGAAAAAGCTGGCTCAGATCAACTTTTTCTCCATAAAAAGGATTATACAATGTGTTCCAGTAAATTTCAGCCTCTGGAGCCTGCTCATGCAGCGTGTTCAAAATCGCCGGCTGAGTCTTTTCTCTAAAATTCTCACAGCCTGCCAACAGCTCAGGGTTATCCTTTAATGTTTCATTGAGCTGGCTGAGGGTATTGGCAATCTCAGTGACCAGACTATTCTGCCTTTCCCTTAACCACGCGTCACTGCTCCGGCCTTCCGCCGCCTCGGCAGACAGGAACTCCAGCTCGCTGACCTTTTTACTGAAATTATCGTCAATGGCTTCCTTTACAATTTTAATGAAAGGGCCCAAAAGATCGTTTGACCCAATGGTTACGGTTACCACATCGGCGTCCTTCAGCAGTCCAGCATACTCTCCGCTTTGCAGAGCCTTCAGCAGCTGTTCACTGGTCCAGCCGGATACAGCCTGATTGGAGGTAAGAGCCAGCCCCTCCTGGGCGTTCAGCATTTCCCCCAGATTCCTGACAAAGGCTCCCTCTGGCGTTGGAAAACGGTCATCATTCGGCGTACCGTGTTTGTACCCCGGCAGTGCGTACCCTGCGGCAATGCTGTCGCCAAAGGCCACATAATTTGTCCGCACTCCGGTGTAGTGTATGCGGCTGGGTTCTATTCCATAACGCAGCAGCGCCTTCTTAGTCTCCCTGCTGCTGGTTTCAAAGACTGTCGTCTCAGGCAGGCCGTCAAAAGCATGGGATGAAAGCGCAACCTCGCCCTCAATCTGTACTTTTTCAAGACTACCGCACCCGCTAAAGGCATAATCGCCAATGGCTTTCACCGCGTAAACCCTGACCTCCTCAAAATCGCCATAATCCGTCACTGACTTTGGTACAAAAACAGTCCCGGTAATTTCCTCATCAACCGCTGGCGATATGCCGTCTCCAAGCTGCGCTTCATTTTCATCCAACACTAAAAAGGCTACAGGGTAAGCTTCTGGCGTCCCGCATTTATAGCTCTCGATAAGACCGCCAGCTTCTGCTGTTTCTGCAAAGACGCGCCCGATTCCAGTACCTCCCATGGAGCCTGTCATCAAAAGCGTCATGGCCATTAATCCGGCTAAAATTTTCTTAATCTTCATTTCCCTCTCCTGTAAATGTTTTTTCCATTATAGCACAGGAGAGAACACCAAAGTCTTGCACCGCTTAAATAACATGTTTGGCCGCCTGAATGACAAAAAAACAGCACCTCTACGGTGCTGCAGCATTGATTTAGTATTTTTCCTTCAGCATCTCGCCATGCCTGTTAAAAGTTTCGATGGCCGAAACTGCCAGCTCTTTGTTCATCATCTTTTCAAAGATATTATAAGGGATGGTGACTGAATGGGCGCCGGAGGCCAGGGTCTGTATAACCTGATTGGTATTCTTAAAGCTTGCGCCGAGAATCTCACAGTTCAGCTGGCGCTCATCAATAAAATCGCGGATGATGGAAACGGCTTTGTAAGGGTCCAGGTCATTGTTGGACATGCGGTTAATATAAGGCGCAATACTGTTACAGCCTGCCAGCGCAGCAAATATCCCCTGATCCGCAGAGTAAACGGCTGTTCCCAGAATCTTACAGTCTGGATATTTTTCGCGTATCTGCTTTACCACCTCCAGTCCTGCGATGTCCATTGGTATTTTAAGGCCGGTTCGCCCCTCGCCGTCGAGAGCCAGAATGGTCTCACAGTCCTCCAGACGCTCCTCTACTGTTTCGCCGATGGTCTGCACATAGATAAAAGGCACTCCTTCCTCCAGAATTTCGCGCACCTTTTCCGCTCTGGGGGTCCGCTCGTTAAGAAGAATTGTCGGATTGGTGGTAACCCCTTTAAAAACACCGGTTTTCATAGCCTTTCTGATTTCCTCAATATTAGCTGTATCTAAAAACATTTTTTATTCCTCCCTTTATTTTGTCCAACGATTATAACAAAACTGTCTTAAAATTTTTCAAAAAAAGCTCCGGAGTCAGTTTTTCTGATCTCCGGAGCCTTTTTCGTCCCAAATGATTTTTTAATAAGCTTCCACAAACAATTCAAAGTATTCTCTGCCGTGCTTGCAGGCCGGGCATACCTTTGGTGCTTCCTTGCCTTCACTGATATAGCCGCAGTTGCCGCATTTCCATTTAACGGATTCTGAGCGTTTGAATACACGTTCCTTTTCAATGTTTTCAGCTAATTTTAAATAGCGGGCTTCGTGGGCCTTTTCAACCTCTACAATATATTTGAAGGTAGCCGCAATGTCTTTAAAGCCTTCTTCTTCAGCGGTTTTTCCAAAGTTATTGTACAGGTCGCTCCATTCTTCACGTTCGCCGGCTGCGGCGTTGATCAGGTTGGTGCGGGTGTCGTCGCTCAGGCTGACAGGATATTCCGCAGTAAAACCAACCATCATGGCTTCGCCGTCCAGACCTTCATTTTCCACGATGTATTTGTAGAACATTTCTGCATGTTCTTTTTCATTGGCTGCTGTTTCCAGGAAAATGTTCTGGATCTGAATATAGCCTTCCTTTTTAGCTTTTGACGCAAAAAAAGTATAGCGGTTGCGTGCCTGGCTTTCACCTGCAAATGCCTTCATCAGATTTTCCAGTGTTTTCGTTCCTTTTAATTTACCCATTTTGTTTATTCCTCCTTGAAACAAGACGTTCTGTTAGTATTTATACACTTATTCCAGAGGAATAAACAGGTTCTTTAAATCTTTTTAACGCTCATAGGTCCGTATGAGGTTCTCGGCAACCTGCCGGGGCGATATCCGCATGTCCATGGCCTGCTTCTGGATATAACGATGAGCCTGTTCCTCGGTCATGTCCAGGTAGCCCATCAGGCACAGCTTAGCCCGGTAAATGATCTTAATATCATCCATTTTTTTCTGCAGTTTTTCGTTCTGTTCCTTAAGGCGCTGCATTTTTGCCTTTGAGTTCAGTACAAACTTGATGTTCTGGGTCAAAAGCTGGCGGTTGATGGGCTTAGACACCACGAAAGCCGTTGTGTCCATCAGCTTGGCCTCCACCTGGTCTGCCAGCTCATTTTTCACGATAAGCACAACGCCGATCAGATACTTTTCGATGGTATCAAGGGCCAGCTCTATGCCAAATTCATCGCCCAGGGGGGTATTGATAATGACCATATCATACTCAATTTCCTGAAGGCGCCTTCGGCCTTCACTGCCGGAGGGAACTGCGTCGACCATGCTAAACTCCATGCCCCGCATGATCTCTGTCAGTGCTTTTGTTATCTCATTCTGCCTGCATACCAACAACACATTACTCATTATTTCATCCCCCCTTCCTTCAGATTTTTGTTTTTCCTAAATCAGAAGGTTGAAAAATAACGGTCGATTTCCCACTCGTGGACCATTCCGATGTATTGTCTCCATTCCCAGCTTTTGAGCTGAATATATTTCTGTGCTGTTTTCTCGCCGAGAACTTCTGCTACCAAGGTGTCCTTTTCCATTTCTCCCAGCGCCTCCCTTAATGTCATGGGCAGCTTTTGAAGCTTTGCGGGTGCTTCCCCCAGCGGGTTCATCAGAGGCAGTTTCTTTTCAATGCCCTCAAGGCCGGCAGCCAGAATCAGCGCAAAGGTAAGATAGGGATTGCAGGCAGGGTCCGGGCTTCTGAGCTCCATACGGCAGTAATCGCCCACAGCGGCCGGAATACGGATAAGCGGCGAACGGGAGCCATAGCCCCAGCTGACAGTCTGAGGCGCCTCATAGCCATCCATCAGGCGCTTGTAGGAATTGACCAGCGGATTGGATACAGCGCTGATTCCACGGATATGTGCGAGCACACCGGCGGCAAACCATCTGGCTTCATCGGTCAGCCCGCCGAAATCACTGGTAAAGACATTTTCGTTTTCTTTCATAAGAGACATATTAATGTGCATGCCGCTGCCTGGCTGCCCGTTAAGGGGCTTTGGCATAAAGGTAGCATGCAGGCCGTTGCGCTGGGCAATGGTTTTGACCACTGTTTTAAAGGTCATAATATTGTCTGCCGACTCCAGGGCGCCGCTGTATTTAAAGTCGATCTCGTGCTGTCCCCGGGCCGATTCATGATGGGAGCTTTCGATTTCAAAGCCCATTTCCTCCAGTGTCAGGATAATCTCCCGCCGTGTATTTTCGCCCCGGTCAAAGGGGGCCAGGTCAA
This sequence comes from Eubacterium callanderi, assembly GCF_900142645.1. Lineage (GTDB taxonomy): Bacteria > Bacillota > Clostridia > Eubacteriales > Eubacteriaceae > Eubacterium > Eubacterium callanderi. The sequence goes on along the minus strand of NZ_FRBP01000019.1, from coordinate 61,311 downwards.
AATAGCCGGCGCTGTCAACCGGCTCTCTGGTCGGCTCTCCGTTTTCACCCAGGCGGAACAGAAAAAATTCGCATTCTGCGCCCACGTTAAAGCGATAGCCCAGCTTCTCGGCTTTTTTCATCTGCTCCTTCAATATATAACGGCTGTCGCCCTCAAAATTCGTACCGTCCGGATATTTCACATCACAGAGAATTCTGGCGACCTTTCCCTGCTGCGGCCGCCAGGGCAGAATTTGAAGCGTAGACAGGTCCGGATGCAGGATCAGGTCAGAATGATCCGCGTCCAGATAGCCCGCCACAGAATTGGCGTCAAAGGGCACGCCATAGAGGATGGCACGCTCGATCTGCTCGTTGGATATGGCAATATTTTTGCTCTGTCCATAAATATCACAGAACTGCATCCGGATAAATTTAATATCATTTTCCTCGATATAGCTGACCGCATCGAGTGTTTTTTTGCCAAGATTCATTTTCTCTCTCCTTAATACGCTGTATATAAATCATTATAAGGATTGTTGGCACCTGGTGTCAATTTATAAAAGGGTTTTGCTAAAATCTCCTTAATACCAGCGTCAAAATAATGACAGTAGTTTTCAATACAGGCCATGGCTGGCTCCAGCATTGCAGGCGTACACAGCTCTGCCACTACCTGCGGTGCCAGCTCTGTCGGCGGCACATCACTGCGGATATACATTGCTCCGCCGTGCATACCCGTGCCGCAGTAGCCGCCTGCCGGAAAAGCGCCGTCCACGCCCAGCCCCAGAACCACAATGGTTCCGCCGGCCTGATACTCGCCCAAAAAAGAGCCAACCTTACCGCCGATCACCACCACAGGCTGGTGCTCCATATAGGCTTTCATATGAATGCCTACGCGGTAGCCCCCGTTATCGCGGATGTAGATGCTGCCGCCGCGCATTCCATAGCCCAGGGTATCGCCACCGTTTCCGTAGACCACGATATCGCCGTTATCCATGGTGTCTCCCACTGCATCCTGCACGTTGCCGTAAACGGTGATATTCGTGCCGCTAAGATATGCGCCCATGGCGTTTCCCGGTGTGCCGTAAACTGTAATGTCCTTATTCTTAACGCCGGTACCGATATAGCGCTGGCCCAGAACCCCCTTGATGGTAATCTCACGATCTTCTGCTGCCTTTATCTCACGGTTCAGCTCTGTATAATATTTTTTTCCTGCTTCAATGATCATCCTTGTTCCTCCTAATGCTCTGCGCTGAGCTTCGCATAACGTTCTCCTGGGCTAAAAGCCATCAGGCCCGGCTCTTTTATCAGCATTTCCATATCCACTGTCTCCAGCGGAGTCTGTTCGCGGATCATATCGGTATAAATACCGCCGCGATCACAGTTGCCAATGATGATATAGCCCTTTAAAACGCCGTCCTTTGTATAAAACTTTTTATAGCTTTCATCGGTTTTGACGGTGATGGATTCACCGATGCGGCTGCCTGCGGTCAGCATATACAGGCCCAGAAGCCCCATAGAATTTACCGGAAAGGCCTTTTCGTACACCGCGCTGCCACCAGCCATATTTTGTCCTGCCACCTCACCCTGCAGATAAGCGTTTGGAAGAATCGCCATATTTTTAGCCGTCTGTGAGGTAATATCATAGCTCTGTGTGCAGTCTCCAGCCGCGTAAATATCCTTCAGGCTGGTCTGCTGGTGATCATCGGTCACAATCCCGCGTTCCACCTTTCCGCCCGCCTGCTCAACCAGTGACATCTCCGGTCTTGTTCCCACCGCCAGAATGAGAATGTCATAAGGGAGAAGCTCGCCGTCACTCAGAGTGACCTCCATATCGCCGATTTCAGTAATACTGGTTTCCAGCTTTAAAACCATTCCCTGGCTGGTCAAATGCGCCTCGATAATCTCAGCGCTTTCTGTATCCAGAACACTGGGCAGCACCCGGTCTGCCAGATCTACTACCGTCACACCCGCACACTGTCCCACAACTGCTTCAGCTGCCTTCAGGCCAATGAGCCCTGCGCCTAAAATGACAACTTTAGAATTTTTATCCAGAATCTCACCCACGCCAGCCGCGTCATCCATGGTTGTAAAGGTAAAGGTATTTTTAGCTGTTTCCCTGCCCTTGATCGGCGGCACAAAGGGAACAGAGCCCGTTGCGACTAAGAGCTTTTCATAGGTAACAGACCCGCCGCCTGCCAGGTATACCTGCTTCTTTTGAACATCAATACGCTCTGCCTTTGTGCCAAGTATTACCTCACACGCGTTTTTTTCATAAAAATCCTCATCCCGGTAAATCATTTTCTCCTGAGAAACCTTACCCTCCAGCCAGTAGGAGATCAATGGTCTTGAATAGGTGTGGTGTTTTTCCGCGCTGATAATCGTAATGCTGCCGTCCGTGTCTTCTCTGCGGATACCCGTGACACCACCGATGGCTCCGGCGGAATTTCCAATGATCAAATATTTTGTCTTATTCATTGACAGCACCTCTTTCTTCAAAAACAATGGCACGGTTCGGACAGTTTTTAACACAGGCCGGCTCACCGCCATTTTCCGTGCACAGTTCACATTTCAGCATGGTTTTCGTGTGACCGACCACCAGACACCCGTATGGGCACATGGCAATACAGGTACGGCAGCCCACACAGCGTGTATCGTCGATTTTGATCACGCCATCTTCCCCGATCGATAAAGCGCCGGTTATGCAGCCCTTGACGCAGTAGGGTGTCTTGCAGTGGCGGCAGGAAACCGCAAAATGGATTTCCTCTCCGTTTTCCACACCATCCTCCACACGGATGCGCGGCAATGGTTTTTCTTTTTTATTAAAGGCCTTGAACATATCCTCCTCACCGGAGTTTGCAAAAGCGCACTGATATTCGCAAAGGTGACAGCCCAGGCACCATTCTTCATTTACATATACTCGTTTCATTTTACTCCCCTGCATGTTTAATACCTAATATTTCCAATTCCTTATCGGAAAGGCCGATGCCGCGCAGCATCAGACGGTTTCCTTTCAGGGACTCAATGGAGTTGATACCCATGCCGCCCATCATTTCCTGAATTTCATGATTCCAGGCGCGCATGAGGTTTGTGAGACGTTCTGCGCCAATTTCCGGGTTCAGCCGTTTTACAAGATCCTCGCGCTGAGTGGCGATTCCCCAGTTGCAGCGGCCGCTCTGGCAGTGGCGGCATAAATGACAGCCGAGCGCCAGAAGGGCGGCTGTGCCAATATAGCAGGCGTCTGCGCCAAGGGCAATGGCCTTGACCACGTCGGCGGAGCTGCGGATGCTGCCGCCGACAACAATGGAGATATCATTGCGGATCTGCTCATCCCGGAGGCGCTGGTCCACAGCTGCCAGCGCAAGCTCGATGGGAATTCCGACATTGTCACGGATACGGGTCGGCGCTGCGCCGGTACCGCCTCTAAAGCCATCAATGGCAATAATGTCCGCGCCAGAGCGCGCGATCCCCGAGGCAATGGCCGCCACATTGTGGACCGCGGCGATTTTGACAATCACCGGCTTGGTATAGCCAGTGGCTTCTTTTAAGGAAAAAATCAACTGCCGCAGGTCCTCAATGGAATAAATATCATGATGCGGCGCCGGCGAAATCGCATCGGCCCCTTCTGGAATCATGCGTGTTTTTGACACCTTTTCCCCAATTTTCTTACCCGGCAGATGACCGCCGATCCCGGGCTTTGCCCCTTGTCCCATTTTAATTTCAATGGCCGCGCCGGCCATCAGGTAATCCTCATGCACGCCAAAGCGGCCTGAAGCTACCTGAACAATGGTATTGCGGCCGTACGGATACAGGCCCCTGTTCAAGCCGCCCTCACCAGTATTGTAACAGGTTCCAAGCTCCGCTGCCGCGCGGGCAAGGGATTTATGGGCATTTTCACTGATAGAGCCATAGGACATGGCCGAAAACATGATGGGCAGCTCCAGCTCAATCTGTGGCGGAATCTCAGAAATAATATTTCCCTTTTTATCCATCTCCAGATGACCCGGCTTTTTACCCAGGAATACTTTGGTTTCCATGGGTTCACGCAGCGGGTCGATGGATGGATTGGTTACCTGGCTGGCATTGATGAGCATTTTATCCCAGTATACCGGATATTCGTTTGGGTTTCCCATGGAGGACAGCAGAACGCCGCCGCTGTCAGCCTGACGATAAACCTCCTCGATGGTACTCTGTTTCCAGTTGTAATTTTCTTTGAACTGGTTGTCGGTTTTGACAATTTTAAGGGCGCGTGTCAGGCACATACTCACACAGCGCTGGCAGTCCACACAGCCGGTTTCGTCTGCCTTCATGACATCCAGCTCCGCGTCGTAGCTGTGCACATCGTTGGAGCACTGCCTTTCACAGACACGGCATTTGATGCAGCGGTTTGGATTTCTGACAATTTCATATTGCGGATAAATATAATTGATTCCCATTGTTTATTCTCCTTCACGATTCACTCGGACAATGATGGGTTCACCGCCCTTTGGCGCCCAGATATTACCTACATCCGGACATACTGCGCGGATCGCGCTCTCCTCACTGGCGATATAAACCACATCGTCCTTTTCTCCTGCCACCATCGAACGCAGCTTCAGCCGGTCGTTCAAAGCCATTAATCCATCGGTAAAGCCACACATGATTGAAAATGGGCCGGTGATCAGCAAACTGGCAAAGGCGTTGCGCAGCGTTTTAAAGCGTCTGGCCCTTTCTGGCTGCATCTTTTCGATTTCTTCCCAGAAAGGCGCGGCAATAATGCTGGCGATGTCCTCAAAATCAAAGCCCTGCTTTCGGTTCAGAAAATCAATAATATAGGTGATAACCTCGGTATCGGTCAAGAGGGTGCATTTATAATCGAACATCTCAATAAAACGCCGGTTTGCATCGTAGGAGGAAATTTCCCCGTTATGGACAATGGAGTAATCCAGAAGGGCAAAGGGATGAGCGCCTCCCCACCAGCCCGGCGTATTGGTCGGGTAGCGCCCGTGCGCGGTCCAGCAGTAGCCGTCATATTCCTCAAGCTTGTAAAAATCACCGACATCCTCAGGAAACCCAACCGCTTTAAAAACGCCCATGTTCTTTCCGCTTGAAAAGATATAGGCGCCGTCGATGTAAGTATTGATATAGAATACCGTATCAACAATGAATTTTTCTTCATCAATTTCTCCCTTCTCCTCCTGTATTTTGGTGAAGATCGGATCGACAAAGTAACGCCATATCAGAGGCTCGTCTTTGATATTTTTATTTTTACGCACGGGTATCCGGCTCAGATTGACCACGTCAAAGTATTTATCCAGATAGCGCTCCGTTTCCTGTCTGGCCTTAAAGTCGTCATAAAAGACATGAAAGGCATAAGAGTCTGCGTATTCCGGGTAAATCCCATATCCTGCAAAGCCGCCGCCCAGACCGTTGGAGCGATCATGCATCACCGCAATGGAATCCACAATCTGGCTGCCGTTAATCACAGGCTTTCCCTTTTTATGTATGATTCCCGAGATCGCACAACCGCTTGGGATTCTGATCTGTCCTTCTTTTTTTAACATAGCTCTCTCCTTCTTTTACATAAATTGAATACCGCATTGTCTCTGAATTAAAACAATAAAAAAAGAACATGACGAACCAACCCCTGACCAAAACTTCAAAAAATTTTATTTTGAACTCACATATGTTAGTTTGGATAACGCCAGTGTTGTCCATCTTTACATACGCAGTCTGTTTTGATCCTGTACGGTTCGAACGCCATTGTTCTTAATCGAGTACTTATTTATTTTTATTATTTATACCATAGATTGTATACAAGTTCAATCAAAAAAGAATTGATAAGGATTGCAAAATGTATACAATATGCTTTTGTAAAATTATTGTAATCCTGATAACCGTTTCAGTGTATTTTTCTTTAAAAACCCCTTTACAAGCCCCTGAAATTAGTCTATAATGACATCACAACTTGAAAGAAACGCGGAAACAACATTCCGCAATTGAAGATAGCAATGGTGCTGTTGAGAGTGTTTTCGCACTTTTAATAGCGCCTTTTTTTATTATCTTCACTGCTTGAGTTCAAAAGTTAATGACGGTATCTTTCTTCCACAGGCAGTTGCATCTATTTTACCGACGATAAATGCTTCCTTAAAACGAACTGTTTATAAGTTCCTCAGGATACCTTAATTAATCGGCGGAGAAACACCTCAATTTCTCCGCTTCCCTCATGGAACGATGACCGCAGCAGAGGAATCTCCCTTTCCTCTGTCCGGTTAATCTTTCCCTTTACATTATAATCGACCCCATGTATCATTATCATACGCAGGAAAAATAAAATCATATTATCTATATTTAGGAGGCTGTTATGTCTGAAGAGTTAGAAGTAAAAGATTGTAAGAATGACGTTATTGATCTTTTCGGTTCAAAAGTGTTTAATATTACGGTAATGCGTAAGCGCCTGCCAAAGCACATTTACAAATCCATGATGAGTACCATCAAGGAAGACACGCCGCTGGATGAAAATGTGGCTGAGGTGGTGGCAAACGCCATGAAGGACTGGGCTTTAGAGCAGGGCGCCACCCACTTTACACACTGGTTCCAGCCCATGACCGGCATCACTGCTGAAAAGCACGACGCCTTCATCAGCCCGACCGAGGAAGGCAAGGTCATCATGGAATTCTCCGGCAAGGAGCTGATCAAGGGTGAACCGGACGCCTCCTCCTTCCCTTCAGGCGGCCTCCGCGCAACCTTTGAAGCAAGAGGCTACACGGCATGGGACCCGACCTCCTTTGCTTTTGTGAAAGGGACCACCTTATATATCCCCACCACCTTTATCTCCTACTCCGGTGAAATTCTGGATAAGAAAACGCCGCTTTTAAGATCCATGAAGGTCATCAGTGACGAAGCCATCCGTATTCTCAGGCTCTTTGGCAAAACGGATGTTAAAAAGGTTACAACCACGGTCGGCGCTGAGCAGGAATATTTCCTGATTGAAAGAGATATGTACAAGAAACGCAAGGACTTGATCCTCACCGGCAGAACCCTGTTCGGCTCAAAAGCCCCTAAGGGCCAGGAGAAGGAAGACCACTACTTTGGCCGTATCCGCGGACGTGTCTGCCACTTCATGCGTGATGTTGACCGTGAATTATGGGAGCTTGGCATTCCTTCAAAAACCCGCCACAACGAGGTTGCCCCTGCGCAGCATGAGCTGGCACCTGTTTTCTCAACCTCCAACCTGGCTACTGACAACAACCAGCTGATCATGGAAACTCTGCAGAGGGTCGCTTTCAGGCACGACCTGCAATGCCTGCTTCATGAAAAGCCCTTTGCCGGCGTCAATGGCTCCGGTAAACACAATAACTGGGCTTTAAGCACAGACACTGGTGAAAACCTGCTGAATCCTGGTAAAACACCTTCCGAAAATTTACAGTTTTTAACCTTCCTGGTCGCTGTTATCGAAGCGGTTGACCGCTATCCTGAGTTACTGCGCTGTACGGTTGCCAGTGCCGGCAACGACCACCGTCTCGGCGCAAACGAAGCGCCGCCGGCCATTGTGTCCATCTTCCTTGGCGATCAGCTGACACCGGCCCTCAAATCGCTCGAAACCGGCAAGCCAGTCGAAGAAGCAAAGGATCTGGTTATGGACCTGGGCGTTGACGCAGTTCCGAACTTCATTGTCGACGCAACCGACCGTAACCGTACTTCACCTTTTGCCTTTACCGGCAATAAGTTTGAATTCAGAATGCTCGGCTCAAACCAGTCGATCGCTGGTCCGAACATTGCGCTCAATACCATGGTTGCCGAGGTGCTTGGCGAATTTGCCGATAAGCTGGAAGCCGCCGATGATTTCAAAACCGCATTGATCGACCTGTTAAGAGAATCTCTTAAAGAACATAAGCGGGTTGTCTTCAACGGTAATAACTATTCTGAAGAGTGGGTTGAAGAGGCAGAACGCCGAGGCTTACCAAACCTGAAGGCCACACCGGACGCTTTCGCAACTTACTGTGAACCCAAAAACGTTGAGCTGTTTGACAAGCACGGCATTTACACCCACGGTGAGCTGGACGCCCGTCAGGAAATTCATTTTGAGGATTACAGCAAAACCCTTAATATTGAAGCCTTAACCATGCTGACCATGGCAAAACGTGAAATTCTTCCAGCTGTTCTGGACTACACCAAGGATCTGGCAGATATTTTAACCCAGAAAAAAGCCCTCGGTGATTTCATCGACGCAACTGCCGAAGAAACAGTCCTTCAAAACGTATCTAAATTATCCGGCTCTCTGGTTAAAAAAGTCGAAATTCTCGATAAGACTGTCATTGAAGCTCAGGGCATCGAAGATGTACAGGAACAGGCTCGTTTCTATCAAAACAAGGTCATTGAAGCCATGGAAAGCCTGCGTGCAACCGCAGACGAACTGGAAACCATGGTCGGTGAAAAATACTGGCCATTCCCCATCTATGAAGATCTGCTCTTTTATGTATAAAACACCTTTTAATCTATAATCCCTTCTCAATCGGCTCAAAGAGGAGCCCGTGATTCTGGAAAACGATCCAGAAACGGGCTCCTCTTTTTTTATTATAAAATTTACAAGGAGGTTCTTATGAAAAAATTAGAAATTGTCGTCAAGCCCGACATGCTGGAGGATTTGAAAGACCTTTTAAATACCTGCGATGTCCAAGGCATGATGATTACCAACATCATGGGCTATGGTAACCAAAAAGGCTTTAAAAAATCCTACCGGGGTACATCCTACACGGTAAACTTTTTGCCAAAAATCAAGGTCGAAACCATCACAGACGATGAGACTGCCGGCATCATCATCAAGCTGGTAACCGACCGCCTTACCACCGATGGCATCGGCGGCGGTAAAATTTTTGTTTACGACGTTGCCGATGTTATCCGCATCCGAACCGGAGAAACCGGTTCAGATGCCCTTTAACAACAATTCTACACCCAAACCCTTTCCTGATTTACAAAACCAATGAATACTATTCAAAACGCACTGATAACACTTTAATACTTAAACCATTATTTATCAACGGGGATAGATTTTGATTTTTACGCATCCTGTAAAAATCGAAACCAATCCCTTATTTTTTATTCAGAAAGAGGTCTTATTATGGAAATGCAACAATTAGCAGATATTGTATGGGTTTTTCTTGCGGCATGTCTTGTTATGTTCATGCAGCCTGGCTTTGCCATGGTGGAAACTGGCTTTACCCGGGCCAAAAACGCTGGTAATATTATCATGAAAAATTTCGTCGACTTTATGGTCGGCTCTGTCTTGTTCCTGTGTGTGGGCTTTGCCGTTATGTTTGGCGGCGACGGCGCTTTTATCGGCACCTCCGGTTTTTTTAACTCCACTTCTTTATCTCTGGAACAGTTTGACGCGGTTACCCCTGAGCTGTTCATTTTCTTCCAGACAGTTTTCTGTGCAACCGCAGCCACTATCGTATCCGGCGCTGTTGCCGGCAGAACAAAGTTTACGGCCTATTGTATCTGTTCTGCCTTTGTCAGCTTAATCATCTACCCGGTTTCGGGCCACTGGATCTGGGGCGGCGGGTGGCTTTCGCAGATGGGCTTTATCGACTTTGCCGGCTCCACCGCTGTCCACTCTGTCGGCGGCTGGGTTGCCCTGATGGGCGCTGTTATGGTCGGGCCGCGTATCGGTAAATACAATAAAGATGGCTCGGCCAATGCCATCCCCGGCCACTCGTTGACACTGGGGGCGCTGGGTGTGTTTATTCTGTGGTTCGCCTGGTTTGGCTTTAACTGTGGCTCTACCCTGGCCGTCAACGGCGACATCGGGCATATTGCCATGACCACGAATCTTGCTGCCTGTGCCGGCGGCTTAACCGTCATGTTCTTTACCTGGCTGCGCTATGGTAAGCCTGACGTCTCTATGACACTCAACGGTGTGCTGGCCGGACTGGTCGGCATCACTGCCGGCTGCCAGGTCATCACCCTGTGGGGCGCACTTCTCGTGGGTCTGATCTGTGGTATCACAGTCTCACTTCTGGTGCCTTTTATCGATGCCAGGCTCAAGATTGATGATCCCGTTGGCGCTATCAGCGTCCACGGCGGCTGCGGCGTCATGGGGACGCTGCTGGTCGGGCTTTTAGCCAACTACGCGCCAGGCACCGAGGATGCTGTCACCGGCCTGCTCTACGGCGGCGGCTCCTCCCTGCTGGGCGTGCAGCTCCTGGGCATCATCGCCGTAGCCGCCTGGGCCCTGGTGACCTCTGGAGTGATGTTCTTCATCATCAAGAAGTTCCACGGCCTCCGCGTCCCGCGCGTGGTTGAAATTGAAGGACTTGATGTTCATGAGCATGGCTGCGAAGCCTACGCAGACTTTGTAAGCAGAATCCAGTAAAACATCAAACCGTCAGAACACCACTATAAAACTCGCTCTCCTTCAGCAAGTCTCTCCATCTTCGGATGGGAGGCTTGTTTTTTTAGATTTCCGGGCATATAATAAGGCTAACCAACACGCAATAAAAAGGAGTTTTTATGAAAATCATTCTCGCCTCTGCGTCACCACGGCGCAGAGAACTCATGACACTAGCCGGTATTCCCTTTGAAGCCCGCCCGGTGGACGCTGACGAAACCATTATCTGCTGCACCCCACCCGAGGGGGCGGTCATGATGCTTGCCACCAGAAAAGCCCAGCTGGCTGCCGAACAATTTCCGGATGATCTCATCATCGGCGCAGACACAGTCGTTGCTGCCGGCAAACATATTTACGGCAAGCCTGCTACCAAGGAAGAGGCCTTTGAGACGCTGTCGGCGCTCTCCGGAAAAACGCATCAGGTCTTTACTGGTGTCTGTATTTACACCAAATCCGGTGAACGAAATGCCTTCTGCACGCGCACAGACGTTAGCTTCTTTCCTCTGTCTGAGGACGAAATACGGGCATATATTGCCACCGGAGAGCCTATGGACAAGGCCGGCGCTTACGGTATTCAGGGAAAAGGCGCTCTGCTTGTGGAAAAGATCAATGGTGATTACTACAATGTGGTCGGCCTGCCCATCAGCCAACTTGTACGTGAGCTTAAAAGCTTTAAAGCGCAGATCAGCCTGTCCAAAGAATAAAGCGCCCTACTCTCCGTTAAAGAGTGAGGCCAGCACAATACTTGCCATAATCAAAGCAGCACCAAAAATACCACTAAGCGTAAGGCGCTCCCCCAGTAAAAAAAATGAAAAGATGGCTGTAAAAATCGGCTCTGAGCATAGGGGCAGCGATACAAAAACAGCCGACAAATGCTTAAGCGCAACATTTTGAAGCAGATAGGCTATGACTGTACAGCCAAGGGCCAGATACACCACAGCGAACCATCCCGTAATACCAACCTGGCTGAGCACCTGACCATCTTCCAAAAAAAACGCAAAGACGAAGCAGATAACTGCCGCCACACCAGACTGAATGGTTGACAGTACTTCCGGCCCGATATTGGTTACATGCTTTGAACTGTAGGTAATGGTCGCTGCATAGGAAATCGAGCTGAGCAGGGCCAGCAGCTCACCGATTCCAAAGCGGAAGCCTCCCTGGCTTCCGCATAAAAAATAAAGGCCCAGCACTACCAGACCGACAAAGATAAGTGTCCGTTTTTTTAATTTCCTGCCCAGGACAATATAGGCCATAAACGGGGTGAAAATAACCGCCAGAGCCATCAAAAAACCCGCTATGGTCGCACTGCTGTAGATGAGCGCCAGCGTTGAAAAAATAAAGGCCGCAGCATTAAAAATACTGATGACCACTGCGTCTTTAAAATTATTTTTATTAACCTGTGTCTTAATTTTTTTGCGGAACAAACCATAGCAGATAATAAAGGCGACCAAAAAACGCAGGGCAAGACAATAAAAGGGACTGATGGTTTCCATTCCTATTTTAGCAACAGGATTCCCCAGTCCCCAGAACATGCACTGCAAAATGATAAAGCTTCCGTATATCATACTCTTTGAGTTTCTCATCATACACCATTTCCCGGACAGTCGTTTTTGTTTTGGGTGAGTACTATTCAGTCTAAGCTTTTCAGAACCATTCGTCAAGCAAATCTTCAAAATAAAAACCAGTTCGGATCTGCGTGATCCAAACTGGTCTGTTTTAATAAAGAGAATTAACGAACTGTAGCGTCATTTGTTTCTACAACCACTGCAGTAGGCTGCGGAGCTGCTTCTGATTCATCATTACCGGGCGTCTGGTCTGGAGTTGGAGCAGGCTCGGGTGTCGGCTCAGGTTCTGGTGCCGGTTCAGGCTCCGGTTCGGGTGTTGGCTCCGGAGTCGGTGCGGGGGCTGGTGCCGGCTCAGGCGTTGGCGTCGCTGCCGGTGTTTCCGGCGCTGACGGCGTTACAATTTGTTCAGGCGCAGCGTTGACTTCCTGTCTTGGCGCTGCGTTTTCCGTGCTCTGAAAAGCTGAAGACGGTTCTGTTTTGCGGTTTTCAGGCTGCTCCAGAGACTGTGTGATCATTGGCAGCGGAGGCTGTGACATCTGGAACGGGCTGGCATTAGGATCCATATTGATGGCGTTGCCTTCTGCTTTGCGTTCAATGGGATGGCCCAGCACATTGATTTTACCGGTTGTCACACCACCTGTAATGTTGGCAGGTGAATTGACATACATGGTATTAATGCTGCCGTCTCCTCCAAGGGTCATCTGTGCCTCAGAGGCAAAATTATCAATTACAGCGCCGTTCGCCAGGGTAACGCTGCTTCCCTTCGCGCTGTCAGTCAGCAGCATGGTCTGGATATTTGTTCCCACAACAGCATCCACTCTCGCGTTGATATCAAGGGTTTCTACCGGAGCATTAACATTCAGACGGCAGCCTGCAGCACTCGAACTGACCACTACCTTTTTCATACTGCTGTTAATGGTAACCTCTGTTTGCTGTCCATCAATGACCATCTGGTCAACCCCGGCATCAGGTGTAATGGTGAGATTACTGCCGCCGGCCACCTGAGAAATTTTAATCTCGGGGATTTTTCCTCCGATTTCGGCTGCTGCCGGACTGCTGACATAAAAGCTGTTGCCATGAGAAGCTTTATCGAGCCTTACGATCGTTCCGCTTTTATTGACGATAAGGTCCTGAAAACTGGTATTTTCCAGATGGACGGTTTTGCTGTCCGCATCGGGAATAACGAAAATGTCTCCATCCACCTGGGTATTGCGGACATAAATATCACCTTCCGCACTTCCCTCCCTAATGGTCATATCGCCCTGAATCCTTTCATTACTGGTCAGGGTCACAGACCCGTCGGCAGCGGTGACCGGTTCATTGGTATCATTGGCGCTAACATACTGCACGCAGCCAAAGACAAATAAAGCAATGACAGACATGACAGCAACCGTAGTTGCCATGGATTTTTTCTTCAAAATCGCATTCCCCCTTTTATAGAATTCAATTAACTTTATTGTACCCCAAAACGAGTGAAAGTCACAGTCTATTTCAGTAATAACAGAACGCTTTTGGTAAAATTAAGAAACCCGGCAGCCAATACCGGCTGCCGGGTAAAAAATCTCTTATAGTCCCCGAAAGAGATCCCGTTCAATGCTTATTTTTTAATTTCTTTAAAGGCCTCTGTCTGAGCGGTAATACCTTTTTCCGCTGCGAAACGTTCGATGCTGGAAGCGCCGAAGAAACCGTCAATGCCATCGATACGGTCAATAACATATTTTGCGTCTTCTGGCTCTGCAATCGGACCACCGTGACAGATAACCATGATGTCCGGATTAACTTCGCGTCCGGCTTCCATAATGTCACGTACTTTTACAACACAGTCATCCAGGGTTAAAGCGGTTTTCGCGCCAATGGTTCCTTTAGTGGTGAGACCCATGTGTGCGACTAAAATATCTGCGCCGGCTTCTGCCATTTTACGCGCCTGATCCGGATCAAAAACATAAGGCGTGGTTAAAAGATCAAGCTCATGCGCTTTACGGATCATTTCAACTTCCAGGTCATAACCCATGTCTGTTTCTTCCAGATTCTGTCTGAAAACACCATCGATCAGACCGACGGTCGGGAAATTCTGAACGCCGCTGAAGCCCATGTCCTTTAATTCTTTTAAGAAAACATCCATAACGCGGAAAGGATCTGTACCGCAGACACCAGCAAGTACTGGGGTATCCTTAACAACCGGCAGTACCTCGGATGCCATTTCAACAACAATCTGGTTAGCGTCACCATAGGACAGTAAGCCTGCCAGAGAGCCGCGTCCGGCCATTCTGTAACGGCCAGAGTTGTAGATGATCAGCATGTCTGCGCCGCCGCGTTCGCTGCTTTTGGCTGTGATCCCGGTACCTGCGCCGACACCAACTAAAATATCGCCTTTAGCTCTCTGTTCCTTGTACATTTTAACAATTTCCGCTCTTGTCTGTTGATTCATTATCGTTCTCCTTTAAATATTTTATTTATTTGGCAGCCTGCATTAAGTCAATTAATTTCTGAGCTGCCGCTTCTGCAAATTCCTTATCGTTGACGTGCAGGTCAAATTCTTCCAGATCTACCACATCGCGGTTAACTTCACTGCGGATGGTATCAAAGAGCATTTTATCCTCTTCTGGACCATAAAAAGGTTCGCCCTCAGCGTCAATTCCAGATACGCCCTTAAGCGGCAACATGATGGTTGCCGGTCCTTTTGCTGCGCTCAGCTTTTCAGCGATGACATGCCCGATTTCTTTATTTTCTTCAATGGTTGTCCGCATAAGGGTAATCATTGGATTGTGTTTGTACAGATTGCGCTCCTTAAACTTTTCAGGAACAGAATCCATTGGGCCAAAGTTAACCATATCCACTGCACCAACTGAGACAACCTGTGGAATGCCCATTTTACCGGCGGCTTCCAGACGGTGCGGGCCTGCCGCCAAAATACCGCCGACCAGCTCATCGGCCCATTCTGTTGTCGTAATATCCAGAACACCCTCGATAAAACCGCCTTCTACCAAGGCCTCCATAGACTGTCCGCCCGTACCGGTTGCGTGGAAAATGAGCACCTCATAGCCCCTGGCTTCCAGATATTCCTGCGCTGCTGTGAGGCAGGGTGTGGTAACGCCGAACATTGTGGCTGCTACCAGTGGCTTTTTCTCGATCACATGAGTATCTTCAAATTTTACCATACCGGCTATGGCAAAGGCCGCATTGGCAAAGATTTTAGTGGATATGGAGTTTAATCCAGCTACATCCACAACAGACGGCATCATGACAATATCGCTGGTGCCGACATAGTTTGATACGTCGCCGGAGGCCATGGTGGATACCATTACCTTGGGAACGCCAATGGGCAGTTTACGCATCCCCGGTGTTACCAGAGAGGTTCCGCCGCTTCCGCCAAAGGAAATGATTCCGTCAAACTTACCTTCCTGGTAGAGCTTTGGAACAAGAATTTCCATTCCCTTTGATAAAATTTCTGTCGCATAAGCACGGTCACCCTTAGCTGCGATTTCCTTTATGTCTGCTCCTGCCGCTTTTGCGACTTCCTCGTTGGAAACATCTGCTTCAAATACCGGCTCAAAAACCCCGGTGTTAATGGTCAGCGTATTCAGTCCAAGGCTTTCGATCAGATCCTTGACATACGCATACTCATGACCTTTAGAATCAAATGTTCCTGCAATTGCGATTGTCTTCAAATGCATTTACCCCCTGTAAAAGATTCCAGATGATTTTCAGACAGCCGTTGTCTCCCAATAACGGGCATCTGTATTATCCGGTGTACTTATATGATACTGCCAATCCTTTACAAAGTACATGTGCTTATGTCTTTCCGATTTGTGTTTATGTCTTATGTTTAACCGTTTTCGGTGAAACACCCATATATTTCTTGAATATTTTACTGAAATGGGCCACATCCTGATAACCTACCAGCTCCGCCACTTCAGAAACCCTTAAGTTTTCTTCTTTCAACAGCTTGGCTGCCTTATGAATCCTGAAATTAACCAGATACTCCGGAAAGCTACAGCCCACCTCTTTTTTAAACTGGGCGCTCAGGTGACTTCTTGACACATGGCAGACCTTTGCGAGATCCAGAAAAGATATCTCATTCATGTAGTTTTCCTTTACATATTCCTTTATAAACCCCGTATAATCGTAATACTTGGTAATGCCGTTAAGCATTTTGGACATCAGATCACTCTCATCAATATCATCGGTTGTCTTAAAAGCCTTGGTAATGTTCATGAGCGATTTCTCTGTGGGAATCCGGTCAAAGGCTGATCCGCCGATATAGCCATGTGCGCTGGTATTCTGGTACATGTACTGCACATCCACCGGCGTCTTTACCGGGCCGCCATACAGCATTTTAATAACTTCAGGACGCTGTCGGTCACAAAGTGCATAAATCGCCTCAATACGGTCCTTGCTGGCTACCAGAGACAGCGCCTTTGCCGCTCCCAGCATCCCGCCCTGAGTAAGACCGAGATGTACACAGAGTATGTCTGTCCCAGCGTCCAGCATTGCCCCTGCCTGATTTTCATCAAACACAAAAGCCACCGTCACCATTCCCCGCTCATGAGCCATGCGAAAAACCTCTACCTCATGCTCAAAAGCACTGCCATTTTCCTCCAGCGCCTCTCTGAATTTACCATCAATGAGGCCGATAGTCGGGTAATTATTGATGCCGATAAAACCACTCTGTCTGATTTCATCGAGATAAGCAGCCATATCCCTTGTGGGATCTGTGGCGTTCAGGCCAAATACCACTGGAAAATCACCCACCAGCGGAATAAGCTCCCGCACACCAAACTCATAAACCATATCATTACTGTTGGCATAGGGCAAAAGCCCGCCAAGAGAACCGCGTCCCATCCCGCGGAAAATGCCTGAGTTCAGCGCCAGAAGAAAATCAGCGCCGCCCTGAATCGCGTATTTTGCCGTCAGCCCCGTTCCAGATGCGACTGCGATCAAATGATTCTCTGCATCAATTTCTCTTCTCAATTTCTCCAGAAAAGCTTCCCTCGAAAGCATGCACTTCCCTCCTCACCTTTTTATCCATTATCTGATAATATGCTTAAAACCAGCCCAAGCTGCACCTCTGCTTTGTAAACTTTCCATAGAACAGTGATAATACAACAACTGGTAAAACTATGCTGAATATTCACAAAGTCTAATCTGAAAAGCTTAGTAAAATATTGTTCAATAAAGAAGACATCTCATGTTAAACTTCAACAAAGC
>NZ_FRBP01000019.1:0-41370 GCF_900142645.1 Eubacterium callanderi | reverse complement strand
ATACCTTTTAATCCTTTTGGCTTAGCCATTTTTTATTATTTTTACCAGGCAGGTAAGGCTTATGATATTTTTATCCCATTTTCTTTCCAAAGCATTTGTTTATGGTTCTTTTTATCCATCTGCACCAAAAGATACCTGGGAAATTCTTAAATCTTTTTCATAATAAAATTATACGCGCAAAGCCCTCCGAGAGCAACTCCCTGTGGGCATTTCTTGAAATTGTTTTTTTTATAATACATAAAAATTGCAGATAACGCTTGCAAAAAGAAAAAAATGCCGTTATAATAAAGATCAAGTTAATATTTACGAATGATATGGTGCCCCATAAGGGGAGAATAGGGAATCAGGTGGAAGTCCTGAACGAACCCATCACTGTAAGCGGTAGTGACCGGCAAGTGCCACTGAAAGGGAAGGCGTCGGTTCATGTTAATCCGTAAGTCAGGAGACCTGCCTATGATTCTTAACGCATATGAACGATGGTAAAGTTCATAGCTGGTAAAGCAGCTATGGATTTTACCATTTTTTTCGTGACAGCAAACGGTCGTGCGCTGAAGTGAAAATAAAAAATCGCCAAAGCTTGCTTTAAGGCGATTTTTTATTTTTACTTCAGCATAGGGCACAGCCCGTGACAAAGGTGTTCACAGAGCACCGAAGCAGCACGCTGAGAACGGCAAAATAAAAACGCCATTCCACCAAATTTTTTTGTTTTAGGAGGATTTAAAAACCATGACTTTGTTGGAAAAAGCGAAAAGCGGTGAGATTACCGCGGAAATGCAGTACGTTGCTGAAAAAGAAGGCGTTACCCCAGAATTTATCTGCGAAGGTGTCGCTAAAGGGGAAATTGTAATCTTGCACAGCTCAAGAAAAAATATTCATCCGGTAGCTGTGGGAAAAGGATTGTTTACCAAGGTCAGCGCCAGTGTGGGCATGTATGAAGCAGCTGATACCATCGACGGTGAAATGGCAAAAATCGACGCCGCAGTCAAGGCCCATGCAGATACCATTATGGATCTCTCAGTTCGTGGACCAATCGAGGAAATGCGCGAAAAAGTATTGTCCACTGTTGACCGTCCTGTCGGCACACTGCCCATGTACGAAACCCTGTCTGTCGCAGAAGCCAAATATGGCACCGCACTGGATATGACGCCGGACGATCTATTCGACATGATTGAAAAACAGGCGTCACAAGGCGTTGCCTTCATTGCGCTGCATCCCGGAACCACCCTTTCAGTTATTCATCGCGCTAAGGATGAAGGCCGCATTGATCCTCTTGTGAGCTACGGCGGCTCTCACCTTATCGGCTGGATGCTCTATCACAATACCGAGAATCCCTTATATACTGAATTTGACCGTCTCATTGAAATCTGTAAAAAACACGATGTTGTGCTGAGTTTTGCGGACGGTATGCGCCCGGGCTGTATTGCCGACTCCCTCGATCATGCTCAGGTTGAGGAACTTGTGATCCTCGGCGGTCTGGTCAGACGCGCCAGAGAAGCCGGCGTACAGGTTATGGTTAAAGGGCCCGGCCACGTACCGCTCGATGAAATCGCCACAACTGTACAACTTGAAAAGAAGCTCTGTTACGGTGCTCCTTACTTTGTATTCGGCTGTCTGCCAACCGATGCAGCTGCCGGTTATGACCATATTACCTCTGCCATCGGCGGCGCTGTTGCTGCTTATGCCGGCGCAGATTTTCTCTGCTATGTCACCCCGGCTGAGCATATTGGTATGCCAAACGTCGATGATGTCTATCAGGGCGTCATGGCCTCTCGGATTGCCGCCCATGCCGGCGATGTTGCCAAGGGACATCCTCAGGCTGTCAAGTGGGATCTGGATATGTCTGTTGCCCGCCGTGCCATGAACTGGAAGGAACAGTTTAAGCTGTCCATCGACCCTGAAACCGCTGAGCGCGTCTGGCGTGAACGCAGCACCAGCTTTACTTCGGAATGTACTATGTGCGGTAAATACTGCGCCATGAAGATTGTTGAAAAATATTTGAGAGCAGAGTAAGGAGGACAAGACAATGACACAGATGCTAGAAGCCCGCAAAGGCCGTATTACAGAAGAAATGGAAAAAGTCGCCCTGATTGAAGGCGTTACCCCGGAATTTGTACGCGAAGGGGTTGCCAAAGGCCACATCGTCATCCCCAAAAACAAGTTTCGCAGCCGTGAAAAAATCTGCGGTATCGGAGGCGGTCTGGATGTAAAGGTCAACGGCCTTATGGGCACATCCTCTGACCGTAATGATATGGAAATGGAAGCAAAGAAGCTGCGGATTCTGGAAGAATGCGGCGCCAACGCTTTTATGGATTTGTCCACTGGTGACGATATTGACGCCATGCGCAAGCAGAGCCTCGCAATCTCGGGTATTGCGGCAGGCTGCGTACCTGTCTACCAGGCCAGTGTCGAAGCCATTGAGAAGCACGGCAGCATGGTTGCCATGACCGAGGATGACCTTTTTGCTACAGTAGAAAAACAATGCCAGGAGGGCATGGATTTCATGGCCATCCACTCTGCTTTAAACTGGTCGGTTTTAAACGCTCTGAAAAAAAGCGGCCGTGTCACCGATGTTGTCAGCCGTGGCGGTTCCTTTCTGACGGCGTGGATGTTCCACAACGAAAAAGAAAACCCGCTGTATGAACACTTTGACCGTCTGCTCGAAATTCTCAAGGCTACCGATACTGTATTATCCATCGGCGACGCCATCCGCCCAGGCGCAGGCGCAGACTCTCTGGACTCTGCCCAGGTACAGGGCCTGGTTGTTGCCGGTGAGCTGACTAAACGCGCCCTGGAGGCCGGTGTGCAGGTCATGATTGAAGGACCGGGGCATGTGCCGCTTAACCAGATTGCGACCACTATGCAGCTCCAGAAGCAGCTTTGCTACGGTGTTCCCTACTATATTCTCGGCTTCCTCGCCACCGATGTGGCCCCAGGCTACGATAACATCACAGGCGCCATCGGCGGTGCCTTTGCCGGCATGCACGGCGCAGACTTCCTCTGCTATCTGACCCCGGCAGAACATCTGGGCCTGCCAAACGAAGATGATGTACGTATGGGTGTCCGCACGACCAAAATCGCAGCGGATGCCGCCAATGTTTTAAAACGGGGCGGCAATGCGTGGAACCGCTCTCTGGCAATGTCCAAGGCGCGGGTGGCGCGGAATGAAAAAGCCCAGATTGCCAATGCCCTTGATCCGGAATACCTGGAAAGCAAGCTGAAAGCTGAGCCCGAAAGCCACGGCTGTGCTGCCTGCGGCAAAAGCAAATGCCCGGCGGATATTGCGGCTGAATTTTTCGGTATCGCCTGATCCGTTGACGATGGTCTGAAAATCAGGCAAATCTTTCTCATTACTGCTGAGATTAGTGCTATAATTAAGCTTGAAGATCACCTGAAATCTGCAAAATTCAAATAATGAGGTATTTATCATGAGTGCATTAACTTTAAAGGAAGTTATTGAAAATATTGAACCAAAGGACCCTGATTGGGAATCCAAAGCCTGCGCACATGTGGAATCACTTGCCATTCCGCCCTGGAGTCTGGGACAGGTCCTGACACTCGGCGTCCAGCTGGCTGGAATTAAACGGACCATCCACCCCTGTGTGGATAAAAAAATGATCCTGACCATGGCGGCTGACCACGGAATTGCTGAGGAGGGCGTTTCCGCCTTTCCTCAGGAGGTAACCATGCAGATGGTCGCCAATATCGTTGCCGGCGGCGCAGGCGTCAACGTTTTGGGAAAAGCCTCCGGTGCAGAGGTGCGGCTGGTGGATATGGGCGTTAAGGAGGATATGCCCGAGCTGGTAAAAAAGGGTGCCATCATTGACGCCAAGATCGCTCACGGCAGTGAAAACTTTCATAAAGGGCCAGCCATGAGCAGGGAACAGGCAATCGCTGCCCTGGAAGCCGGCATCAATGTCGCTACAAAAATGATTCAGGAGGAGGGTGTCGAGCTTCTAGGTACCGGTGACCTGGGCATTGGCAACACCACCCCCAGCGCTGCCATTCTCGCGGTTATGGGTGAGTATCCTCTGACCTCCATTACAGGGCGCGGCACAGGGCTTAACAACGCCGGACTTATGCACAAAATCAAAATTATCCGCGAGTCCATCGCGCTCAACAATCCAGATAAAAACGATGCTCTGGACGTGCTGTCAAAGGTCGGCGGCTATGATATCGCCGGTATTGCCGGCATGATCCTTGGCGCAGCCTATAATAAGGTGCCAGTGGTTGTGGACGGCTTTATTTCCACTGCCGGCGCGCTAATTGCCAAAGGCCTCTGCCCCACCTGCGCAGACTACATGATCGCTTCACACCAGTCCGAGGAGCCAGGACATCAGATGATGTGGCAGACTTTGGGAATGCATCCGCTTCTAAATCTTAATTTTCGTCTTGGCGAGGGCACCGGTGCTGCGGTGGCCATGCATCTCGTAGAATGCGCCGCACGGTGCATGAACGACATGCTCACCTTTGAAGACGCAGGAGTCACCAATGGCCTCGCTTAAATGGGACCCCAACACATCCGGTGGACAGTATCTTGAAGATCTGTCCACTGCCTACTGGTATTCGGAATCACTTTTTACGGCCCTGGATATGGGCCTTTTTGAACTTTTGGAGAAAGGCAGCACACCCCTTCCCCGACTGGCAAAAGCTCTGAACTGCAACGAATCCAGCCTGTCCCGCTATCTGCATCTGCTAAAAACCCTGGATCTTGTAGACTGTTATGAAAACAGCTGGTATAACACCACGCTCTCAAGCACCTATCTCATTAAAGGAAAGCCGCTTTATCAGGGCAATTCCATCTTGTGGCGGCGTGATATTAAAGCCGACTGGGACACCTTGAAGCCGGCCCTTGAAGCCGGCGGACGTGTCCATTTCCCCCCCGAAAACATCAGTGATGCCGAAATGGACGCCCGGCGTGAGGAATATATCACGGCTATGGACAATATTGTCAGGCTCAAGGTTCCAGAGATTCTTGAATTTTTCGGAAACGGCCTGAAGACTGGCGCCCGTATTCTGGATGTCGGCGCAGGCAGCGGTGCTTTTGCCCTTGGATTTCTTGAAAAGTTCCAGGACTCCCAGGCCACTCTGGTGGATATTCGCCAGGTCTTGCCACAGACCCGGAAGCTTGTTGAAAAAAGTCCTATTGATACTAAAAACCGTGTTCTGTTCCATGAACAGAATATTCTGGATCCTGACTGGCAGCTTGAGGGCCACTATGATCTTGTCATATTATCCAACATCGTCCACGCCTATGCTGAAGAAGAAATCAGCGGTATTTTAAAAACCGCGTCCCAGCTTCTCTCAGAGGATGGCATCCTGCTGATTCACGACTTTTTTCTGGATCACTGGGACATCAAGGCGGCCTTTTCGGATATCAATATGTTCATCAATACTTATAACGGCAAAGTCTTTAACTCAAAATGGGTCGATCAGACTCTTAAAAACAGCGGTCTGTCCACCACAGGGCTCATCCCTTTGCAGACCGATACAGCTGTTATCTTTGCTGCCAGAGAGTCCGCCGCACTTGACAGCCTGACCATTACACCAGTCCAGAAAATTCTGCAGCCCATCAAAGCCATTGGCTTTGACAAAGTGATGCCCTATGACCCCAAGGACGTGGTCGTCGCTCCCTTTGCCAAAAACAAATGCAAATTCGGTTGCCGCTCCTGGGATAAAAAGCACTGCAGCACCAATCAGGAAATGAGCGCAGATGAGACGAAGGCCTTTGTGAACAGCTTCAGCAAAGCCCTCCTGCTAAAAAGCGAGCCGCCAACTGGCGATTTCCAGCGCAAGGCACTGAGGGCTGAAACCCTTGCCTTTAAAGCTGGCTACTACAAAGCTTTTGTTTTCTGGGCCGGCCCCTGCAGCATCTGTCCAGACTGTGACCTGACTGCTCCCTGCAACAACCACGCCCACTCCCGCCCGTCCATGGAAGGCTCGGGTATTGACGTTTTCGCCACTGTAAAAAAGGCCAGAGAGTCCTTGAAAACCCTGAGTGAGCGCGGTGAAGTCATTAAGTATTACGCGCTGCTGCTTTTGGAGTAAACGGAGTTGAAAATGAAACGAATCCTACTAATTCAGGCCATATCCATGGAAGGCATGGACATCGAGCGTGTCTACCCCATCGGTATTGTCACCCTGGCCTCCTGCATTGAAAAGGCTGGCCGATACAGCCTGGAAATTTTTGATATGAACATGGCTGCAGACCCCTATGGTGAGCTACGCGAAAAAATGCTCAGTTATCAGCCGGATATCATTGGTATTTCTCTGAGAAATGTGGACCCGCTGGGCAACAGGACCACCTCGCTGATCGTTCCCTTTGCCATTACCCTGTCCTTTATCAGGCGTTATCTGCCCGACGTTACCCTGATGGCCGGAGGCACCGCCTTTTCCCTTTTTCCAGAACGCCTGATGCGGGAATTTCCCGAAATCGACCTGGGTGTCGCCGGTGAAGCCGAAGAAATTATTGTGCCGCTTCTGGACAGCATTGATCATCCGCCAAAACTGCCCGGGCTGGTTTACCGTGAAAACGGCGAAGTGAAAATGGTGCCTCCTGTGGGAAAATTTGATATGGGCAGCTATACCATGCCCAACCGCGAGCTTTTAGACCCGCGGGAATATCTGAGGGTCAATAAATATGTGGAGAGCGTAGGAGTTGAAACCAAGCGCGGCTGCTGTTATAACTGCGGCTATTGCTCCTATCCGCTTCTCTCCGGCTGTGGCATGCGGTGCCGTGAGCCAGCGTCTGTGGTCGATGAGATCGAGTTTCTGCACAAAGAATACGGTGTCAGCCGTATCCATCTCACCGATTCCATTGTCAACTTCCCCGTAAACCATCTGGATGACATCTGCAAAGAGCTGATCCGGCGCAGGCTGGATATCCACTGGAGCGGCTTTTTCAGGG
Organism: Eubacterium callanderi; assembly: GCF_900142645.1. GTDB lineage: Bacteria > Bacillota > Clostridia > Eubacteriales > Eubacteriaceae > Eubacterium > Eubacterium callanderi. Next base: position 34,466 of record NZ_FRBP01000019.1, on the reverse strand, counting down.
AAAACCTGCTGACTCCCGAAAACGCCCCGCTATACCGGGATTCCGGCTGTGAGTGCTTCTCCCTGTCGCCAGACGGGCTCAGTCAGACTGCTCTGGATATTCTGGACAAGCACCTGACTGTCGATGAGATTCTTCACACTGCCAAGGTCTTGTCAGACGTGGGCATCACCACTGTTTATCATTTCCTGGTCAACACGCCCGGTGATACCTGGAAAACAGTGGATGAGGGAAAAGCGCTCATCGACCAGATCTACGACATCCACGCTGCCTCAAAAACCATCGGTACCATCGTACTCAACCTGATCCGCATTATGCCAAATACCAAGGTTGAAAAGCTTGCGCTGGAGAACGGCGTTATCACGCCCAAAACGGATTTGCTTTTCCCCACCTACTATAATCCCGATCCCTTTAAAACGGTTCGTTATGATCTTGAAATCTACCATAACAAACGAAATATCTTTATGTGGCAGGACGCCTAATAACAAAGACTGGAGCGATTAAATGAAACGAATCCTACTACTCGAACATCCCAGAACACCCGGCGAGGACCGTCAGAATGACATTGCCAACACCACCCTGTCCTCCTGCCTGAACAGCGGCTATCTGGCCGCCGTTCTGCTTGAAAAAGGTTATCAGCCCGCCATTGTAGAGGGCTATATGGAAAACCTGAGCTACGAAGCCATCGAAGCCCGCATCGCCGCCCACAAGCCTGAGGTGCTGGGAATCCACCTGGTTTATAACTGGGAGGATAACCACACCCTCTACGACTTTATTGCCAGAGTAAAAGCAAAATATCAGATCAGCCATGTGACCGTATACGGCTACTACCCCACTTTTGCCTATGAAGAAATCCTGGACCGGTGTCCAGACATCGACACCTGCATGCTTGGGGAAAACGAAATAACCATCATAAACCTCATGGCAAACCTCCCGGATTACAGTGGCTTAAAGGGCCTGGCTTACCGGAGCAAGGACGGCTATGAGGCCAGCCGGGGTGAGCTGGTCCGCGACCTGGACAGTCTGCCCTTCCCGCTTCGCAAGGCAGCCTCCTACCCTGGCGGCGAGGTCAATATCTTCGGGAGCCGCGGCTGCTACGGGGGCTGCACCTTCTGCTACATTAACCCCTATTATGGCGCAGATGAAATGCACTGTCCCAAGTGGCGCGGCCGCTCTCCTGAAAACATCATCGCAGAAATAGACCAGATCATCGCTCAGACCGATTATCGCTATTTCTATTTCACCGACCCCAATTTTTATGGCCCGGGAAAGGCTGGAAAGGAACGCGTACTCAAACTGGCCGCCCTTTTAAAAGAACGCAATATCCGCTTTGGCATTGAGGCAAGGGCCAACGATATTGAGCCCGAAACCACCAGGGCACTGGTGGACGCCGGACTGCAGAATATCCTTGTCGGCCTGGAATCCGGCAAGGACGAATCCCTGAAGCGGCTCAATAAATATACGACAGTAGCAGACAACGAAAACGCTCTGCGGGTGCTGCGCGAGGCCGGTATCGAGCCCAGTGTGGGTTTTATCATGTTTGAGCCTGACTCCACTATCAACGACTTGAAGATCAACCTGGAATTTTTAAAGCGCAACGCCCTTTTGGAAACCCTGGAAATATCTGTCAACGTGCTCTACCATCATCAGATTATCCTGGCGGGCAGTAGCTCCTACCACGACCTTCTGGCTGCGGGACGGCTGAACATTTCCGAGCATTCCACCTACGAGGCCAACACCGATTATGTCAATCCCAGCATTGCTACCATGGCAAAAATGATGCGGGATATTACCAACCATATTTTTGACTATATGCATGATACCTGGCAGAAAAGCGCCTCGGGCGATCCCGAGACGGTGGCGCGCTATCAGGCCATCAACCATCTCCTGGTGGATGGCTTTGAAAACGCCTTAAAGCTTTTGGAAAAAGGCGATATCACCGAAGCCGAAAGGCAGGACTGGGTCCGCTGTTTTAACGCTGAAATTGACAAAATCACCGCATAAAAAACTCCGGAAATCTGTAAATAGATTTCCGGAGTTTTTTATTTCTATTTTTATACAGCGCTTATTGTTCAAGCTCCTTCACGATAAATGCCAGCGCTTCATCCAGGGAACGCACCACCATAACACCATCCGTCTCCTGTGTTCCCTTTCTGTCAAGGAGAATCGGACGGATTCCTGCCGCGCGTGCGCCTGCCACGTCCGACGCCATAGAATCGCCGATATGAATGACCTCATGGGCACTGCAGCCGCTGATCTCCAGTGCTTTTTCAAAAAGCTCCCGATGCGGTTTATAGGCCCTTGCCATATCGCCGCAGATAATGCCCGCCGGCTCCAGCGCCTTGTGCCTCATACCTTCTCCCACATAACGGACGCCGTTATTAGTGATAACGTATATGGGCAGCGGACAATTTTCAAAAAATGGCTTGGCGTCCTCAAAAGCCGGCGCGTACATCCAGAAACGCCGGCAAAGCTCATGGGCTTCCTCCAGATTTTCCTGAAGATTCAGCTCCTCGACACAATCTGCCAGAAGCTTGTCCACAATCTCATCCTCCGTTAAAAAGGCGTCGCCGAAACTTTCGTTCTCATACTTTTTCAATTTTCCCCACCAGTAGTTCAGCATAGCCTGCGGGCTTTCAATATCGCTGTTTTTATAAAGCCGCATGGTCATTTCCTCAACGTCTTTTCCCGATTCTTTCATGATGGTTCCCGTATAATCAATAAATACTGCTTTTAACATAATTTCTCCTTTATAAAAAGTGTGCTTTCCTTCTGTCCGCAAAATGTATCCCTGTTCATTGTCGCACGCTATAATAATCAATATTCATTGACCATTATAGACCATTTTGGCAAAATCAACAACATGCTGCAAAAATTGGATTCATTAAATTTGAGCCAGAAAGCTGTTCGCTGTAATCATTCTAAAAAACATACAGCTTTAAGAAAGGCCTGATATAATATTTGAAACGCTTTCAAACGAGGTGAACCATGAAAAAAGAAAAAATCATGCAAATGATACAGGCCTATGATGGCCTGAACCTTTATATGACAACCGATACACCCGAATCCCCGAGGGCTGTGGTGATCATCAGCCACGGCATGTGCGAGCATTCAGGACGCTACGCCGCAGTCACCCAGAAACTTTTTGACCGCGGGTTTAAGGTGTACCGCTACGACCTCCGGGGACACGGCAAGTCCGAGGGCGAACGTGGCTTCTACAGCGCACCGGATGAAATCACCGAGGATCTCCACCGTATTGTGGATATCGCCTCAGAGGAAAATCCCGGCCTTAAGCGCTTCCTGCTGGGCTACAGCATGGGCGGCTTTGCTGTGGCTGACTTTTGTACAAAATATCCCGATAAGGCAGAAGGCGCCATTTTGTTTGACGCGGCCACCCGGGATAACCTGGGCGGCTTCAGCCGTGTCTCCCAGTCCCTTGACCCTCTGACCCGCTTTCCAAACAAGCTGGCAAAACGGCTGACCTCAGATCCCGAAGTTACTGCGGCCTACAAGGCAGACCCCTTAAACGCTTCCTACTTTACGGCTGGCCTGAGCCAGCAGCTGACACTCGGTATCCGGCAGTTAACCGCAAATTCCACTTTCCGTCTCCCTGTTCTTTTGCTCCACGGTGAAAAAGACACCCTGGTTGACCCAAGCGATTCCACGGATTTTTTTGCGCAGATCGCCTCTGAGGATAAACATCTGAAAATTTACGGCAACACTCAGCATGAAATTTTTAATGAGGCCGTCAAAAACCAGGTCATGACAGACGTAACCCGTTGGATTGAAAACCGGCTGTAAACGCGCATACTAAAAGGGCCCTGTGACAAAAAACCACAGGACCCTTTTTATTTATCCTAACGGCTGGCCTTTGATCCCCGCATTCGTTTAATCCATTTAACAACCTCTACCTGGACAACAGAGAGCAGTGAAAGCCCAAGGACGGTCAGCCACTGGCTGCCGCTCAGCAGCGTTACCTTAAAGGCTGCCTGTAGCGGTGGAATAAAAAGAATACAGGCCATCAGCGCGGCAGATACCGCAAAGGACAGGATCAGCCATGGGTTTGCGCCTTCGGCCCGCACCCAGACCGGCTCAGTATTAGAGCGCTGATTAAAAGCCCGGAGCATCTGGGAGAGCGCCAGCACACAGAAAGCCATGGTCTGGCCAGTGATGTGGCTGTCTGTCTCAAAACCGATCCAGTAAGCCACCAGCGTCATGGCGGCGACAAAAACTCCCTGTCGGATTACCCTGAAAATAAGGTCACGCTCAAACAGCGTTCCCGATTTAACCGGCGGATGGCTCATGATATTTTTGCTGGCCGGGTCTACCCCCAGGGCAAGCGCCGGCAGTGTTGCGGTTGCCAGGTTGACCCATAGAATATGAACCGCCAGCAGCGGCGCATCCCAGTTAAAGACGGTTGCCACAAAAAGGGTTAAAATCTCAGCAATGTTTCCTGCCAGCAAAAACTGAATAACCTTTTGAATGTTCCGGTAAACACGCCGTCCCTCCTTAATCGCGTAGGCAATGGTGGTAAAGCTGTCATCCAAAAGAATCATGTCGGCGGCCTCCTTGGCCACATCCGTTCCTGTGACACCCATGGCAACACCAATGTCTGCTGCCTTAAGGGCTGGTGAGTCATTGACTCCGTCCCCGGTCATGGCCGCAACCTCCCCGCCCCGCTTGAGCGCCTTGATAATCCGCAGCTTGTCTGCCGGCGATACCCGGGCATAGACGGTGGTGGTCTTCACTGCCTCTTCGAGCTCACGCTCTGACAGGCACTCCAGCTCATCGCCGGTCAGCACTGTATTTCCTTCCTGGAAAATATCCAGCTCCCGGGCAATGGCAATGGCTGTAACCTTGTGGTCGCCAGTGATCATCACCGTCCGGATTCCCGCCTTCCGGCAGGTTCTTACCGATTCCGCGACTTCCTTTCTCGGCGGGTCAATCATTCCCACAACACCGATAAAGGTCAGGTCATGCTCTATATTTTTTTCATCATCCTCGGGAATTTCCTCAAGCTGCCGTGTTGCAAAGCCCAGTACACGCAGCGCTTTTTCCGACAACTCAAGACAAAGCCGCTGAATATTTTTCCGGTCGGTTTCTGTCATGGGGCGGGCTCCCTGCTCAGTGAGCATCCGGCTGCAAAGGGGAAGGAGTTCGTCTACCGCGCCCTTCGTGTAAGCCGTCAGCTGCCCCCCAACTGGATGAACCGTCGTCATGCGCTTCCGGTCAGAGTCAAAAGGATTCTCAAAAACCCGGGGATAGGCCGCCTCCATGTTATCGTGGTCCAGCCCAAAAGCTCTTGTCATGTACAGGAGCGCACCCTCGGTGGGGTCGCCGATTATGGCGCCCTCCTGATCCGGATCAAAACTGGCGTCATTGCATAAATCCGCCGCGACCATCAGCTCACGGTATACCTCAGGATGCGCCTCAGCTGCCGCGCCGGCCAAAACGGCCTGTCCTGCCTCAAAGTCTCCGTTTACCGCTACCTGGGTAACTGTCATCTGGTTAAGGGTCAGCGTCCCTGTTTTATCGCTGCAGATGACCGTAGCACTCCCAAGAGTCTCCACCGCAGGCAGCTTACGGATCAAAGCGTTTCTTTTAGCCATGCGCTGAACCCCCAGAGCCATGACAATGGTAGCCGTGGCGGGCAGCCCCTCCGGAATAATGGAAATGGCCAGAGAAATAGCCACCAGGAACTGCGGAATCAACGGCCGGTGGTAAACAGCGCCGATGGCAAAAATCAGCACACAGACAATGACCCCTATGATGGTCAGTGTTTTACCCACCGCGCCCAGCTTGCGCTTAAGCGGCGTATCGGTCTCATCCTGACTGTCGAGCATACCGGCAATGTTCCCCACCTCTGTGTTCATGCCCGTTGCCACCACCACACCAGTGGCACGGCCATAGGTGACAATGGAGGAGGTATAGGCCATGTTGCCCCGGTCCCCCAATGCGCAGCGCTCAGGAAACAGCGCATCCGCGTCCTTTTCCGACGGGACAGACTCCCCGGTCAGGGACGCCTCCTGCACCTTCAGATTGGCCGAATCAATGAGCCGCAGGTCTGCGGGCACCATGTCCCCGTCACTCAGAAATACAATATCCCCGGTCACCAGCTCACTGGCAGGCACAATACTCTCCTCATCCTCCCGCAGTACGCGGGCGGTAGGTGCGCTCATATTTTTCAACGCCTCCAGAGAGGACTGGGCCTTTTTCTCCTGGACAATGCCAATAAGGGCATTCAGCACAACGATGGTAAAAATGACCCCTGCCTCTGTCCATTCCCTCAGCACAGCTGAAAAAATGGCAGCGCCAATCAAAATAAGAACCATGGGGTCTGTGATCTGAGACCAGAGCATCTGCGCAATGGATCTCGGCGGTTTTGAACGCAGCACATTGCGTCCGTTTTTTCTTAGCCTTTCGGCTGCCTCAGCATCGCTTAATCCCTCCTCCGAGGTCTGCAGGCCGGCAAAAACATCTTTTGCCGGCAGCGCGTGCCAAGGCTCCTGTCTGTGATTATCCATATTGGATAAACCACCCCTTTCCTGTAAAAATTTTATCTAAGCCAGAATATAAAAAAAGGCACAGTCAGACCACCCATGTGCAAAATGGGCGTGACTATGCCTTGTATATTCTGAGACTTATTCGCTTTTAAGATTTTGATTTTTCGGTCAGTGTCGCTCTCGTCACTATCGTCCATCAATTAAGATTCCTTTACTTTTAATATAAATGTTTTCTAAATTCTACATAAAAAAACGGTAAACGTCAAGGGAATTAAGGAAGATTTAACAAAGGGCTTATCTCCCCGCTGTACAGAAGCGTCAGGCTGTGCATGGCCCGGGTGCAGGCAACGTACAGCAGGCTTCTCTCATACGCGCTGCTGTAATGCCTGCTGTCTGCATCTGGGATAAGGACCGCGTCAAATTCCAGCCCCTTGGCCATCTGGATAGAGGTAACGGAAACGCCGTTTTTAAACTTCCTGCTCTCTGGCGTGATCAGATGGACGCTGTGTTTTTCTGAAAGCAGATCATAAAATGCCCGTGTCTCGCGATTTGTTTTCAGAATAATCCCCAGAGAGGCCCATCCGCTTTTTTCAAAAGCCCGGATTTCATCCACAAGCTTTTCAAGCATTTCCCTTTGGCTGCTGCAGCGGATAACCTCCGGCGGTTCCCCGTGGCGCTCCACGGGCTCTAATGCGCTGACGGGCTGTATCTTCCCGGCAAATTGTATGATCTCACAGGTGGAACGGTAGCTCTTGTTGAGCGCCACGTATTCCGCGCCGCTGTAAAGCCTTCTCATATCGTCCAGTGTATTTTGATTATTGGGATTGACGCATTGCCCAAAATCGCCCAGAATGGTCTTGGGGCAGCTGTAAATACTGTTGATCACCGCGTACTGGACCGGCGTGTAATCCTGCATCTCATCGACCACCAGATGTCTTATTGATTTATTCTCCCTCAAGCCCTCAAAGGCTCTCTTAAAATACAGATATGGGTAGACATCTGCCCATTCAAAGGTCTTCTTTTCAGGCAGGACAAGCATATGTGACAGCCCTGCCTGTCGGTAAAAGTCCTTATAAAGGGAAAAAGTGTTCTTCACCCTGAGCATGGCATTGAGGCTTTTCAGGATGGCCCCCGGCCTTGGAAGCTCCTCACCCCGGATATTATCCGCCTCAAACCGCTCATGGATCGTCTCCGCCATGCACTTCAGGCGCTTTTTAAAAGGAAGTCCACTGTCTGACTCAAACATGTTTTTTATCCAGGCCGCCTCTGCCTTAAACCGGCCAAAGCCGTAATCCTCAGGCGCAAAGGCCATTTCGGGCAGGCTTTTCAGATAGGCGTCCATCTGCCCTTTAAACGCGAGGCTCGACTTCAGCCGGGCCCGTTCTGCCCAGCGCTCATCCTCAGTCTCCAGCGGATCTTTTTCCTTTTCAAACCGAAATTTTCCTTCCAGCTGTTCTTCGGCAATATCCTCAAAGCTTATTTCGTAGATGGGCTCTTCTCCCAGCTCTGGCAAAACATTTGAAATATAATCCCCAAACACCCTGTTAGGAGATAAAATTCGGATGTCCGACGCTGACAGGTGATCCTTAAAGCGGTAAAGCAGAAAGGCGATCCGGTGCAGGGCAATGGAGGTTTTACCCGATCCCGCCACCCCCTGGATGATCATCGTTCCGGCCTTCTCATTCCGGATAATTTTATTCTGCTCTTTCTGGATGGTGGCGATGATGGATTTCATCTTTTCATCGGAGGTATGGCTCAGCTCACGCTGCAGCACATCATCCTGGATATTGACCGAGCTTTCGAGCGCGTACTCCATTTTTCCATCTTTGATTTTAAACTGCCGCTTTCGGGTCAGACGTCCTTCGATTTTACCCGAAGGGGCTTCATAGCCTGCCGGACCCACCTCGCAGTCGTAGAACATACTGGCCACCGGCGCGCGCCAGTCACAGATCAGCAGCTCATTGTTATCATTAAAGGACGCTGGCCCAATATAATATTTTTCCGCATCTTCTCCCTCCTCATACTGAAAATCAATTCGGGCAAAATAGGGGGAGGCCTTCAGCCGCGCCAGCTTTTCCCGGACGTTCACTGCAAATGCCCCTTTCTGGTCCAGCTGTTTTAAGGCCAGCTCATTTTGGAACATTTCGTGAGGGTCGATCTCCCCCCGGTTTTCAACCATGTAACGCTTGGTATCCATATAGTGCTCATCCGCCAGCCCAACGCGGCCCTCCGCGGCTTTAAGCGCTGTATCCAGACGGCTGGCGACCTCTGCCAGATGGCGGATCTCTTCTGGAAAGGGGACGGCGCTTGTTCCTCGCTCTGGCTGGCGTCTTTTTTTATACTTCATCGCTGCTCTCCCCTGGCAAAACAAAGCGCTGGGTAGGATAGCCAAATTCCACCAGGAGCTCGGCCTCGGCAAAACCCAGATCCACAATGGCCTGCCGGTGCCCGGTGTCGGCCTTGTCACCCTCCCGGTAGGTGGTGATGCTGATATCCCTGCCTCTGAGCAGCTCGCCCATCATTTTATCCAGAAAAGCCCTGGGGATTCCCTGGCTGCGGTACAGCGGATGTGTCCCCATAAAATCAATGCTGCCGGTTTCGCCGGAAAAAAGCATTGCGCCGGCAGCCACCTCGCCATCCTTCAGGATCAATGCCTGCCGTTTGCGGATCCGGCGTTTAAGCTCACCGACATATTCCTCCTCATACAGGTGCGGAAACCCGTCGATGACCAGGCGGACCAGTGCCATCCAGCATGGGATATCGCCCTCGTCAGCATAGGTGATCTTCCACTGTGTTTTTTCTTTGCTGTTTCGCATATTATGGCTCCCTTCAAATTGAAACCTCAACTGCAGAGGATAGAACTTTTCATTTTCCCGGTATTGGCTGGGGGACTGCTTATACATGGCAGAAAAGGCGGCTGTAAAGGCCTGCTGGCTCTCATACCCAGCCTGCAGGGCGATGTCGAGTATGGTTCTCTCCGAAAACACCAGCAGCTTGGCAGCCTCTGTGAGCTGCCGCCGGTTCCGGTACTCATGCAGGGTCAGCCCCACAGTTTTTGAAAAGACGCGGTGCAGATGGTATTTTGAATAATGGACTGCACCGGCAATGGCGTCAAGATCCAGCTTTTCGGTTAAATGGCCCTCTATATAATCAATGGCGGCCTGTACTTTTTCGATGTTGTTCATTACTGCCACTCCTTTCTCAGAGCATTATACCCCATTATATCGGAGACGTTTTAATATTTCTTGCTCTTGCTTGCGCTTTTTGTCCGGGCGCCCTCCAAAAGCAGAGAAACCTCCTTCACGGCCAGAGACCGCCTGGAGGTTTCTTCTTCCGAAAGCATTCCGCTTTCACTGCGTCACTCTTTATTCTTAATGTACTTGTTAATCAAAAGATTGGCGGTGGACTGGCTGATGCCCATACGTCTGGCCACTGCCCGGCTCGATTTGTGCTTTGCGTAAAGCTTGATGACCGTCTGCTTTTTAAACTCCTCTACATTGTAAGTTTCGCCGTCGGTTTCTTCCCGGTCTTCCTCCTGGTCCAGATAACGGAAAAACAGCTCCTCATTGATAATAATGCCGTCAGATAAAATGATCATGCGCTCCACAGCATTCCTGAGCTGACGCACATTGCCCGGCCAGTCATAATTGTTAAAGCAGGAAAGTATTTTTTCATTGAAAACCTTATTCGTGTTGTAACGCTTGTTAAAGTCATTCAGGAAAGCGGTCGCCAGATAAAAAATATCTTCCTTTCTTTTGCGCAGGGGCGGCAGCACAACCTTTACGGTGTTGAGCCGCCAATAAAGATCCTCCCTGAACTTTTTCTCCCGGATGGCATTCATTAAATTTTGATTGGTCGCGGCAATGATCCGTATATTGACATACTCAGGCTTATTGCTCCCCACCGGGAAAAACCGCTTATTTTCCAGAACATCCAGAATTTTAACCTGCATGGCCGGAGACAGCTCCCCAATTTCATCGAGGAAAATGCTGCCGCCGTCCGCATTTTTAAGAAGGCCGATTTTCCCTTTAACGTTGGCACCTGTGAAGGCCCCCGGCATATAGCCAAACAGCTCACTCTCCAGCAGCCCGTCCGGTATGGCGCCGCAGTTAATGGCCACAAAGGGCTTGTGGTTTCTGGGGCTACGCTCGTGCACCATCTGGGCCAGATAGCTTTTCCCTGTACCGCTCTCACCCAAAATCAGGATATTGCAGTCAAACTTGGCCGCCTTCTCAAGGTCTGTCAGGCACTGCTCAAACAGGATGCTCTTTCCGATAATCTCATCTGAAAAGTCCAGGTTAATGGACTCAATGGGGTTTCTCAGGTCACGATAGCTCAAATCCACAGCGCGGATGTTATCCAGGGAGATGGACACCATCAGCTCAAACTCATCGTTGTCGTTATAGACCGGAACGTTGATGCAGATCATGCTCCGGTTGGTTTTATAATAGATGTTTTCTGTCACGATCGCCCGGTGGGACTGCCTGGTAATATCAAAGCTGTAGGGGTCCCAGAGATCTTTTTTGGCGGCCTTGCTGTTTTTATTGATGAGGTCTTCAGGCGGAACTCCGTACAGCCGCATGGCTGCGGGATTGATATAGATGATGCGGCCGTTTTTGTCCAGCACATATATTTCCGAGAAGGCGTTCTCCAGAATGGTGAGTAATGTCTCACGGGGTATGGCGTTTAAATAGTCGATGTACTCTTGGGAATGGGATGGTTTTGATATATCCAGCATGGTCTTGTACTGATCCTTTACTTAATTTTCAGACAGCGCGTCTCAGGCGCTGCTCGCTGTCTCTATTATACCTCAAGGAACGGCGCGGGAACAGACCCGGCGATCTCAGCACCGTTTCTCTGACAAAGCAAAAAAGCTGCCCGCGAATCGCGTGGCAGCTTTAAAGCCGGGCTGTCTATAAAATCCATTCCTTTGGCAGCAGCTCTTCGACCATTTTCTGCTGTTTTTTGTCCAGTTCCAGTGGCACATATTCTTCCAGCCGTTTTTTCCAGGCCAGGGTCGCGCGCTCCTGCACGCTGATGGCATCGTCTTCCTTTTTCCAGTTTGAGTAAGCCTTCCGATTGGCGATTTCAGGGAAGACAAAATCGTTGCGGTAAATCTTGGAGGTTCTGGCCAGATAATTGGCAGAGTGCTCGATTTTTTCCATTTTATCCATATAGAGGTTTTCTTCCTTAAACTCGACGCCTCTCAGGAAACGACCGCAGATTTTATAGGTGTCCTCATCCATCATAAATTTTTCATAGCCCAGCGTATTAAAGGAATCCATGATTCCGGCCAGCATGTAGACCAGCTCCGGCTCGCACATTAAGGCTGAAAGGCCCACCATGGTGGATTCCCTGCCGGACTGGTAGTCGTCCTCCTTGGCGTCGGACAGACAGCCGTGGGATCTCTTGGGAAGGCCATAAAAATTGGCAAGCTCATTTTCGACAAACCATTCCACGCTGGTTTCCGCTCCGCCGCAGACACAGAGCGAGTAGCGAAGGTCTGTTTCCAGAGCGCAGAACTGATAGATCACCGGCGCGCCGGGGTTTACCACCTGTGTGGCCACAATGCCCGCAAGGCGCTCAGTATTATTCTGGATAATAGCGCCTGACAGAGACGGCGGCGCCGTCAGTCCCGCAAGGCCAACGCCTGCGATGCAGCTGCACTGTCCGTTTTTTGCGTATTCGATGATTGTTTCACACATCAGGCGGTCCCAGGTGAATGGCGGCGCACTGGTGATTAAGGTTGACATAAGCACCTGGTCGTGAATATCATTGAATTCTTTAGCCAGCTGGATAGCTCTGCGGCAGGTTTCACGGCTTCCGTTCAGTCCTGCCAGCGGCTTGTCGCTGTAGATCATGGGCGTCAGTGTCATAAAATCCGTTTTGTACTGGGCCGGCACATCATTTGGGTGCAGCAGCTCACAGTCAATCACGTCGATCACGTCGCTTGTCTGAAACAGCTTCACAAAATTGACAAAATCTTCCGCGGCAGCCGGGCGGTGTTCGCCCTCCTTAAGCACATTGACCGGCCCGAGAGAGGACTGTCCAATGGTTTTTTTCTGGGTTGTTCCAACACGGTGCCTGTGTCCTCTGGACACATAATCAAAATTTCTCGGGCAGGAGGCCAGGGCGTCGTCGACCTGTTCCTCTGTTATATAGACAAGCTCGCCGTCAATCTTAAACCCTTTTTCCCGAAACATCTTAAGCAGCTCCTCCGAGCAAAACCGTATCCCCTTATTCTTTAATAAATACAGTGATTTTTCATGGATGAGTTCAATGGATTCCTGTGTGACAAAGCTTCTTGTAAAATTCCGTTTATACATATTAATACCTCCAGTATTTGATGCTGTTTAGGTAACGCAATATTTATGCCAAAATCAAAGAAGCCCGTTGCAGGGCGTTTAGACGCTTTTTTCAAGCAAAGAACCATCCATATTTCTTTTTTAAATCGAACGAAATTCGTTCATTTGAATGATTTTCACTCATCTCTTTTCGGAAAATCGCCTCAAAACCCCTGAAATTCCACATTTTTTCTTTTTATTGCTTTGGCATGTTTATTGCGTATTTATAGATAGCAAGTAAGAAAATACAAGAAGGGGGATGGCTGCTGCAGGCCTAATCCGCAGCAGCCTGAAAACAAAATGAAACCTGACAAAAAATCACCTTTTTCCATGGTCAACGGCTGGACTTTTTTTCCGCCGCTCATCTTTACTGTGCTTCTGACAGCCGTGGTCATGGCCAACCCAACGGTTGCCGGCAGCGTGCTGGAAACACTCTTTTCCTTTATCACGGATAAATTCGCCTGGCTGTTTGACTGGTACTACCTGGCGCTCATCGTCGTTGTGCTCATCCTGGCCTTTGGCCCACTGGGCAAAAAACGCTTCGGCAATGAAAAGCCTGAGTATTCTACCCTTTCCTGGCTGGGCATGATCTTTACCGGCGCAGCCGGCCTCGGCGTCCTCACCTGGACAAGCGTGGAGTGGCTGTACACCTACCAGTCTCCCATGTGGGGCGTTGAAGCCGGCACCGTGGAAGCTCTCCAGCAGGCAGCCATGATGCCGCTGTTCCACTGGGGGCCTGTGTTCTACCTGGGCTATGCCTTGATCGCGGTACTTTTTGCCTACCAGTTCTACTGTAAAAAAGTAGATGATACTCTGCCGAGTACAGCCTGCATTTCCCTGCTCGGTAAAAAACGCGCCCGGGGCGGCCTCGGCAAAACCATTGACATTATTTATATTGTGGCTCTTCTCTCCTCTGTCGTGACCTGCGTTGGCGTCAACGTCCCTACTCTGGTCGCCATCATTACCAATATTATCGGCTATGAGCCGCCTTTTATCGTCTCTGTTGTCCTCATCATGGCCTGGAGCATCATCATGGCGGTTCTCCTGTTCGCCGGGCTTAAAAAGGGCATTGGCCTCCTCAGCAATATCCGCGTGTACGTGGGCTTTGGGATTCTGGTCTTTGTCCTGCTCTTCGGGCCATCCTTCTTCATGCTTAACAGCTTTACAGACGGTCTGGGCATGCTCATGCAGAACACCCTCCATCTTGTCTGTAATACAGACCCCTATGCCAAATCCGGCATTCCCCAGAACTGGACCGTTTTCTATTATGCCTGGTACATTACCATGTCCATCCAAAACGGGGTATTCTATGGCCGTATCTCCAAAGGGCGTACTGTGCGTGAGCTGGTTCTGGGGCTTCTGGGCGCCACAGTCATCGGCACATACATGTTCTTTATCGTGTTCCAGGGCTTCTCCATCAATACCTTCCTGGAGCAGGGCTTGGATTTAGGCACCATTCTCGCCGAAGGCGGACAGGGTGCTGCCATTGCGGCAATCTGGAAATACCTCCCCTTTGCCGGTATCCTCATGCCAGTGCTGTTCCTCTTTGCCAACATCTGCATGCAGACCCTGTTAAACGCCAATGCCTACAGCATGGCCATGTCCACGACCAAGGTATTAAAAAGCGGCCAGGAGCCGCCTTCCTGGATTAAAATTTTCTGGTCATTGTGTATTGGCGTTATCAGCATTGCCCTGCTGATGATCGGCGGCATCCGTCCCTTCCAGACCATCACCGTCATCTGCGGCGTCCCCGCCCTCGCCATTATCGCACTGATGGCACTGTCCTTTTTTAAGGACATCAGGAAAAACGGGTGGCGGCTGTCCGGCGAAAATTCTGAAGATAAACTGACAACGGAAATAGAAACAAAACATCCGGAGGTCTTGCCACCGGAAATGCCTGCAAAAGAGTAAAAGCATATACTTGATATCTATCAGATTCCAATTCCAGAATTTATAAACATCGTCATTAATTCCAAAAATTCTATTTATTCTATAAAAAATATTACTATCATTAAATATATTATTTTTATGGAACCCAGCGTGAGCATATGCCCACACTGGGTTTTTTTTATTTTTATAAAGATCAATTATGTGTCAACTATTAGGAGTGAATAACCTTTTTCATGCATTGAAAGCAAGCAAAAGGTCTATTATAATTCTCGAAGGAATCAATTCTTTTAAAAATTAGCTCTTTAAAAGAATTGATTCCAAATTACAAAATAAAATATTACCAAATTTCTAATCATATAAATTTTAATTTCCGTAAAGAAAGGATGGTCCTAAATTGCACAAAAAATTTTATCATTGCAGATGGTTTATAAGTTTCTTCCTCATTTTAATAATGATCACTGGTTTCTTGCCTAGTATTACCTTTGCAATTGAATCAAAACCTGAAAACAGCGTTTTGTTAGAAACCACCGAAAATGATATGCCCCTTACAGAAAACAGTATGGGCGAAGAAACATCGTTGGAAGCCGAAACACCTTTGGAAATTCAACCATCTACGCCTCCAACACCAGAGACCGATGCTTCTGAAATCAATGCTGCTGCACTTCGCAGCGGTAGTGGAACTGCTCAAAATCCTTATGTGCTCACACTTGCCAGTGACCTCTACAATCTGGCAAATCAGGTGAACAGCGGAAATACACACGCGGGAATTTATTTTGAACTGGGAAATAACATTGATCTCTCTGCCTATGCTAACTGGCCCGGAATCGGACGTCAAACCAAACCATTCTCCGGTAACTTGAATGGCAATAATTTTACCATAACAGGGCTTCGCGGCACAGACCCCGACGGCTACGGCCAATACGGTTTGTTTGGCTGTGCAACGTCGGCGTCGATCAAAAACGTATACTTAGAGCTTGGTGGAAGTCTCAGCGCCGTCTACGATACCGGCGCTTTTATCGGAAAAGCAAACAACGGAACTCAGATATCAAACTGCCATGTTGATGGTAATGGATACACCATCAATGTTACCGGTGGTGGCCGGGCCGGAGGATTTGCGGGCTGGACAAATGAGGAGCTTGGTACAGGCACTACGGTTTATTTTAATAACTGTTCTGTAAGAAACATAAATACTTATAGCAGCGGCAACTATTCTGCCGGCTTCATTGGAGTAGCGCATAACGCTGAGGTGACCGACTGTGAAGTATTAAATACAGACTCCAACAAGAATAACGCAACTATTTATGCTGCAGGATTTGTCGCCGCCGCCCACGGTAATTCTAAATTCACAAACTGCTCTGTCACTTCTCCAAATATCATTGGACGTTCAACCGGAGATTCATGGAGCGGCGGGTTTGCTGGTGTTTTTTATGGCAGCAGTAAAGCCAGCGCCTGTTATACTACCAATCCTAAAATTAATGCCACTGCCTGTAATGGCGGCTTTGCCGGTGGTATCTACAATAGTGCCCAAATTGATAATTGTGATGTAACGGAACCCGTTGTCAAGGGAATCGACTATTATCAGGGTGGCTTCGCGGCAAAAATATATGACTATTCTTCTGTAACAAACTGCTATACGACCGGCGGAAAGGTAACACAGGGCAATAGGCTCGCCAGATCCTATGGCGTTGGAGGATTTGTTGCGGATTTATATGGAAACGCGACCGTGACAAACTCTTACACACAAACCGATGTTGAAAACAATAAAGCCGGTTCCACAGATACTAATTGCAGTACTGGAGGCTTCGCAGCTTATATTCGCGAAAATGCTTCCGCGAAGAATTGTTATTCAACTGGCAGTGTCTTTATTTCTAACAGTGGTTCACAGAAAACATACCAGGTTGGTGGTTTTGTCAGCTATAAAGACGGTATGGGCTCAATTACAAATTGCTACAGTACAGGTACTGTAAGTGCTCCAAACGCAAACCAGTACGTCGGTGGTTTTATCGGATATTATTATGGGAATGGTCTGGTCAGCAATTGTTTTTTCGACACAACAACAACACGTTTAGCCATTCCTGTAGGCAATACCTCCATTTCCGGCGTACAATCTTACACCACGAGTCAGATGATTCTTAAAAAAAATTATCCATCCGGCTGGGGGCTTAAAGAGAATTTACTGGGAAAAGCAAACGGAACAGGAAGCCTCTCCTCCCCTTGGTATATCGACGATGATTTAACCTATCCTTACCTGTACTACCAGTATGATGGTCACAGCAAGGAAGACACAAACTACCACATTGCCAACACCATCTATCAAAACGGCAACAGTATCGGTCAGAAACGCGCTGATTTTACAGTCAAACAAAACAGTTTGCCCCTCCGTGCTTTATCAGCGGGAGCAACTAAAGCCTATATACCATATAGCGGCACAAGCCAGCATGTCATTAATACAAATAGTTATGTAGAAATACCTGGAGCCGCTTATAATTCAAACCTGCACTCCTTAGGCGGTGTTTCTAAAACAAATATCATTGCGTTCTCATCCGCCCCTATCGCGGAAAAACGCTCAGACCGTGTTCCCTGGAATGTCGATGATGAGGCTACATACACCTATGTCGGTGATACAGTAACATACTCAATCACAGTCCTGAATTACAGCAGCGAGGCCGATTTTAAGGATGTTATAGTAACAGATAACATCCATGAAAATGTACGTTTACTGGAAAATACCATCACAGTGAATCCAGGCGTTCAATACAAGGAAGATGAAGCGCAGCTTCTGACAACAGATAACGCAGCGAAGCCTTACTATTCTTATGATGCAATTACCAGAAAATTATCCGTTTATCTCGAGGATATGCCAAAATTAGATGCCAACACCGGAGAAATTTCCAGCTATACCATTTCTTTCCAGGTGTTCGTAGAAAAAGAAGCCGCTTCCAAATTCTCTGACCGAACAACTTATATTGGTGACATTGAGAATACAGGCCTATTAGATGGAAAACTCGTTTTCACGGGAAACACAAACAAAGAATCCAATTATCAGTATGATTTCACAGATGGTAACAAAGATCCTGTATATGATGCATGCCTGTTTGACTTTACAAAAAATGATACTGATAGAAATCTCAAACTAGCGGGAGCAAGCTTCTCAACCTACTACTGGACAGGAGACGGAGTCCCAACGGGACAAGTGGATAAAACCAATACTACCACCAATGTTTCCGAGAAAAACAAATGGTACCTATGTGATGAATCCATATCTTCCCCAGACGGATTTGTACAGCTGCGTCTTGGAAAATACCCAACAGCCTATGCTGGTTATTACCAAATCATTGAAACCAGTGCACCTGAAGGCTATCTAACGCCTGCGGGGCAATGGCTTCTGCATGTCAATGAAATCGCATATGTTGATAAAATTACGACGATACAGTCATCCGAAACCGAAGCTATTCCTGCCAAAGATTTTGAAACAACAAGCAAGATAGTGGACAGTAAAGAGGTCATTGATACCGCAAATCTATCGAATCAAAAGCTTACAGGATCTGTCACACTAAAAAAATTTAACGAAACTAACAAACCGCTTCCTGGAGCACAATTCACCATCGAACGTTTCGACGAATCCAGCAACTCATGGAAATACATATCCTATAATAATTCTACAAACCAGTGGATGGATTGGATAAGCGGTGATCATTACACACAAGAAACAATCTTAGAAAACAATACAGCCATTACCATTTTTAAAGAACTGGCAATCGGTCGCTACCGATTTACAGAAGTAACATCACCCACAGGATATGAGACACTGCTTCTTCCTTTCGAAGGTACAATTCCAACATTGGATAATAACAGTGACCCCATATATGATATTACCTTTGAAATTCACGATAATCAGGCAATTCAAATGCCAGCATCAGGCCGTGAAGACTTTATGTCTAAGATGATGCTTTTAATCGGAATTTTCATCATTTTATTATCGTTTGGAGGAGGTGCATTAAGATACTTAAGCAAACATAAACACACGACATAAGCAGTCATCCTGCACAGCAGCGGTAAAACAAGGTTTTAACAAAACCGAATTCACAATCAAAACGAATCTTAAAGGAGTTAAAATGAAAAAAACAAGCAAACTGGTTAAAATCAAAAGTATTTTGGCTGTGGTTCTCATACTTTTCACAGTTATGATGAGCTTACCCGTTACAACACTTGCAGCCAACAATGGAACCCTCAACATCCACAAACTAGACAGCACAGGTGTTACGGAATCCGAAAAAGAAGCTGGCAAAGTCTACAAAGAAGTAAATGGTCTTTACCATGCGTATCTTGAAAACGCAGCGTACTCTGCCTATAAAATTGGGACCTTTGAGCAGACTGCTGACCCGGTTAAAGTGACATATACACCAGTTTCCGGCTTAGTCGATAAGTCTGGTGCCGCTATTACAGAATTAAACGCTTCAACCGATCCATCAAATATTGATGTAGCTGGACTAAATGTAGCGGCACAAGGCACCACCACTGCTTCTGGCCCACTAGTTTTTGGAAGTTTAAATGAATTTAGCGTTTATCTTATCAAAGAAACGAGCTTACCCGAGGGTGTTCATGGCGCAACAGATTTTATTGTTACCATCCCAATGTTCAATAAAGACAACAACACCTGGGAATTTTCCGTTGACGCCTATCCGAAAAATACCTTTGCCAATGCATCCATTGAAAAAACAATTGTCTCAGGCGCAGATGGAAGTGGCGATAATATTTTTTACGCTAATATCGGCGATGTACTAAATTATCAAGTTAAAGTAGCCGTTCCATCCGACATCGATAACGGACTCTATACGCAGTTCAACATTGTGGATACCTCCAGTCAGTATCTTCAGATTGATACTGCCACAATCACAGTTAAAGGCACTCCCTCAGCTGGTGGAGCCGATTATGTTTTATCCGTTGCCAACGGTGACTTTACAGTAGATTACCTGAGTAATGTTCTCACATTGTCTTTTACAGACACCGGTATTGATAAACTGGGAAACAGTGATACACTCCAGGTTAATTATGACACAAAAATCTTAGAAGGTGCCATGAATGAAAAAGGTGGCCTTAAAAATGATATTGCGCTTAACTTAAAAACCAAAGACAAAGATGTTGATCCGATCAAGCCAGATCCCGACAAACCAACACCAGTGGTCAAAATCTACAGCTACGGTGTAAAAAAACTTGGAGATGGCGGCACCCCCTTGGCCGATGCGACCTTTGTTCTGGCAGAAAAGAATAGCTCTGGCGATTATACCTATTTAATTTATAATAGTACAACCGGTCTGTGGACAAATGCCTCATCCATTGATAACGCAACACCGTTTAAAACAGAAACCTCTGGTACTGATATTAACAGTGAAGCAATCCTGCAGTTCCGGAATCTCAGCAAAGACAACACCTATTATCTATTTGAAACCAGTGCTCCCACTGGCTATATCATACTGCCAAATCCCGTTGAGATTATCGCGACAGATGCTTCTACGGACAAAGTCTATGATTCCTTTATACTTAATGACACCACAGGCAATTACGACTATGTTGCAGGCGTAGGTTTCAGTAAAACCATTGAAAACCTTTTGGAAAGTAAAAACCCCGGTATTCTTCCAAGCACAGGCGGACAAGGTACCTATATCTTTATCGCCACTGGCATAGCCCTCATTGGTCTGGCAGCTTTCCTTACAATCTATTACCGTAAAAAAACAAACGCTTAATAAGAAATAAAGAGGATAAGCACAACGCTTATCCTCTTTATTTTTACCGAAATATCTGGAGAAACTAAAATGAAACTCAAAAAAACACATACCACCAGCCTGTTGATTATCCTAGTATTCTTACTGGGTGTTCTCATTATGGGCTATCCATTTTTCAGCAATTGGTATAATCAAATATTACAGAATCGTCTTATTACTGAATACAATATCTCCAGTGAAGCACTCACTCCAGAAGACAAAGATGCAGAATATAATAAATGTCGGGAGTATAATCAGAATCTCCTACAGAATGTTGTGTTGACAGATCCCTTTGATAAACAAGCCGAAAAAGCCGCTAGCGAAGAATATCTCAAACGGCTGGATATAAATAACAATAGTATCATGGGCTACATCGAAATTCCCAAAATCAAGGTGAAGCTTCCCATCTATCACGGAACAAGTCCAGACATCCTTGACAAAGGAGTCGGACATCTGGAAAAAACCTCTCTGCCAATCGGGGGAACCGCCACCCACGCAATCCTTTCCGCCCACACAGCTTACCCAAAGGCAACGCTTTTCAACGATTTAATTGACCTTAAAGAGAGCGACCAATTCTATCTTACCATTCTAGATGAAAAACTTGCCTACAGCATCGACCAGATCAAAGTCGTGGAACCCTCCAATACGAACGATCTCGCTATAGACCGCAATCAAGATTATGTCACCCTTGTCACCTGCACACCCCATGGTATAAACTCACACCGTTTGCTGGTACGAGGCATCAGAGTACCTTATATTGAAGAAAATCCCAAGCCCGATCCCGTCATAAACTGGACACCATATGTTATTGGGGCTATTATCTTTTTAATTGCTTTGTCTGTTTATCAAAAGAAAAAAAATTAGGCTCTCATTAATGAAACAACTCATATCTTTTACGCATTATCTAAAATGTAATAATCCCTTTTTTCATCACCCTGCGGTCCAGCAGCTTTTCATAGGCTTCAATGCTGTCCTCAAACTTAAAGTAGTCCGAAATAAAGTCTTTGATTTCCAGCTGGCCGGAGCGCATCCATTCCAGAACCTGTTCATGGGCTTTTCCTTCTTCGCTCTTTCTTGGCATCTGCTGGTAAATAACACGCCAGTTATAGTCAGCCTGGCTGAAATCAATGGTGATCTCTTCCTTTTCAGGCACGCCGTAGCACAGCACTGCCCCACGGTCCTTGATCAGCCCCATGCCCTGGTTTACAATGGCTGGTGAACCGGCAGCGTCCAGTACAAAATCCACGCCTTCCGGGAAAATCTTCCGTACTTCCTCACGCACATCCTGATCCTTGCTGTTGATCAGATGTGTCGCGCCATGCGCTTTGGCCTGTTCCAGTTTTTCCGGTACAATGTCGCAGGCAATCAGATTTTTAACCCCAAGCAGGCTCATAAACTTCATATAGGTCAGCCCAACCGGACCGCAGCCAAAGACCACAACAGAATCGGTGGGCTGGATACCGAAGTAACGGATGGAGGATAAAACCTCGCGGAAGGTGATGATCATGACCGCGTCTACCGGGTCCAGGTCGTCATCAAGCACAGTCTGGGCATAAGCACATTCCGGCGCTTCTCCCTCCGGGTAAGCCTGCGGATCGCATACTACAGCGTACTCGCTCAGCGCACCCCAGCCTGAGCCAAGCCCAGGCAGATTTTCTTCGTCTGGATCAACAAAGGGCAGCAGCACCTTATCGCCAGGTTTTAAGCCCTTTACCTTTGCGCCGACTTCAACGACCTCTCCCACGCCCTCATGGCCCAGCATAATCGGGTATACCGACTCTGGAAAGCCCTTAAAGGTGCGGTGAAGCAGCTTGACATCTGTACCGCACATACCGCAGGCAATTGTTTTCACCAATGCCTGGTGCTCATCATATTTTGGCTTATTTACCTCTTCAAGGGACATGCTTCCGTCTTTTCCAACAACAAATGTTCTCATTATTAACTCCTCCTCTGGATCATGCCTGCACCCATTGTATTTCCCCTACTGAAAACAGCGCACAGGTTTCATGTTTTAATGTAATTACATAATGATGTAATTTCTTTAATGGGTATATTAGCACAGTCTTTGGAGAAAAGCAACACTATTTTTTAAATAAACCGGGTAACAAGATCCGGATGGTGTATCAGAAGACTCGCAAGTCCCACAATGACCAGCAAAATAAGCATGCAGACAATATGCGTCTTTTTATGCATTGCCAGAATTGCCACATACTCCCTAAGCAGCGCGTTATACCAAAAGTAGAATTTTGTTTTCGCGCCAATGCCCTGAGCCTTAAGCCCTGCCTTTCTGGCATAGATGCCTGCCCGGAAAACATGATAATTGGAGGTTGAGAACAAAATGCGCAGATGCTTCATATCCGCTTCCCGGCTTTCGATGAGCTGTCTGGAAAACAGCATGTTTTCATAGGTATTTTTAGATTGATCCTCAACCAGAATATGATCCTCTGGAATCCCCTGCTCCAGGGCGTACTGCTTCATGGCTTCACCCTCGGCAATCTGCTCATCGCCGCCCTGGCCGCCAGACATGATGAGCATGGGCGGGCTCTTTTTTTTATCCGCCTGCCTTCTATAAACCTTGAGGGCCCTGTCAATCCGGCCAGCCAGCAGCGGCGTGACTTTATTACCGCCCATCAGGCCAGAGCCCAGCACGATGATGTAATCCTGCCTGAGAACAGGCCTGTAAATCCCATAAATAAAAGATGACAGAATAAAATTTGAAAACACGAGCAGCAGGTATAATAAAATTGTGTTGACCACCAGCATAATAACTGAGAGTACATCGTTGATCTCGACGTTTTTAAAGGAGAGCATTCCCAAAACCAGCCACAGCAGAATACCGATACCTACCAGCAGACTGAGCAGATTGGCTTTGCTGCGCCCTTCCTTTCTCAGCAGGTTCACCGCGCTGTAAAAGGAAATAGCCAAAATGATGAACACGCCTGTAAACAGAAGCAGAGCGGCGGCCATCGCGATAATAATCAACAGGAAAAATAAAAAAGGATTTCCCGTCTCATCCGTCAGCATGACAAGCGAAAGACCGCTGAGCATCAATAAAATAAAAAACAGAAACCCATTGATCAGTCTTCTTCGATCCTGTAGATATATAAACAGGAAAAACAAAAGATAAATGAGATTAACAGCATATACAAGCATTGTATTTCTCCTTATTTTCAACTTTTTCTTATTTATACCCATTTTCATATTGTTTCTACCGCGTAAAATAATCATACATACAGCTATTAATGACAGCCTGTCTGAAACCGCCGCGTTGACACCAAAATGAAGAAAGGCTATAATCATCTTGATTACACTTGTAAGATCAGGAGGCTTAGAATGAACAAAAAACTTCCCCAAATATCCGAAGCCGAATTCGAGGTGATGCAGATCATCTGGGATAAAGCGCCCATCAACACCAACGAGATCGTCGGTCTGCTCAGTGCTGCAAGCGACTGGAGCCCCAAAACCATCCAGACCATGCTCATCCGCCTCGAAAAAAAAGGCGCCGTCACTCACGAAAAGGAGGGCCGGGTATATGTCTATTCCCCCCTCATCCCAAAGGAGGACTACATTTCCCACGAGAGCCACGCTTTTCTGAACAAATTTTTTAACGGCGCCCTGGACCAGATGGTTGTCAGCTATCTTTCCCAGAACGATTTATCCCAGGAGGACATTGACAGCCTCCGGTCCATTTTAGACCAAAAGGCAAAGGGCTGAGGCGGCAGCATGTTTTTTATCCGTTTTTTAGCCGGCAATATCTTCTGCGGGCTGCTCATCTGCGTCATTTCCGGTATCAAAAAGCTCCTCGGTGACAGGCTGACCCGCAGGTACCATTATTACATCTGGTTCGTCCTGTTAATCTCCCTTTGCGTTGTGCTCCTGCCCGATGCTTTATTTAAAGCCGTTGGTTTTTCCAGCTTTCCAATGCCTGATCAGAGCGCCGCAGCCGCCGCGGCGGGCAGTACCGCCACACTGTCCGGGGGCTCTGGATGGATGCAGGATTTTTCCCAGTCTGTCAGCCGTGCTGATTCCGGCCGCCTTACCGCCTGGATCACAGCAATCTGGGGATGCGGCGCCCTACTCTCCGCCATGGTCTGTCTGGCCGGCGCCCTTCGGCTGCACTGGCTGAAAAAGCGCTTTCTTCAGCCAGATCAGGCGCTTTCTCTTGCCTTAAAGGAATGTCAGCCTGTCATTCCCTGCCACGGCAGAGTAAAGCTCCGCCAGTCCCGCGGGATAAAAGGCCCGCTGACCTTTGGGCTGTTCACCCATTATATTGTCCTCCCCAAAAGTACCACACAGCAGCTGTCTTTCGGAGAAATAAAAAACATTCTGCTTCACGAGCTGTGCCATATCAAAAACAAAGACATTTTTCTAAACCATCTGATGTGCGCGCTGCGGGCCGTCTACTGGTTTAACCCCCTTGTCTGGTACGCCTTTTCCCGGCTGCGCAGTGACCGGGAGCTTTTCTGTGACGATTCTGTCCTGGCGAGACTTCCAAGCGAAAAAGAACGCCTGAATTATGGCTATACCCTGCTCAATTTCGCAGGCAGCTCCCTTAGCGCTTTCAGCACTGCGAGCAGCGCCGGAGGACCAAAAAAGCAGCTCCAGGAACGGATACTGGCGATCTCCCGGTACAAAAAAGAAACCCCAGAAAAGCGATGGCAAAGCATCCTGGTGTGTCTGCTCACAGTCCTCATCGCGCTGAGCCAGGTACCGCTCATGTCCGCCTTTGCCTCCGGTTCCGACCATTATACGCCGCCCGGGGACATCACCCTGACCGCTGAAAATTTAGACGCCTATTTTGGCAGTACGTCAGGCTGCTTTGTCCTCTATGACCAGAGTCATGACCGTTATCAGGCATGGCACCCCGAAAAAATAACCGAACGCTCCTCCCCTTTTTCCACTTTTAAAATCTACAGCGCCCTCAATGCCCTGGAGCAGGGCGTTATCACACCAGACTCCAGCTTGCTAAAATGGGACCAGCAGCCATACCCCTTTGAAGCTTGGAATCAGGATCAGGATCTGGCAAGCGCCATGCGCCATTCCGTCAACTGGTATTTTAAGCGGCTTGACGCGCAGTCCGGCATCAGCGAGCTGAATCAATTTTATCAGTCCATTGGCTATGGAAACGCAGAGGTCGGCCGCTCCACTGAGGACTACTGGAACGCGTCCACCCTCAAAATATCGCCACTGGAGCAGATAGACCTGCTGAGAAAGCTCCGTGAGAATGCGTGGGGCTTCTCAACCCAAAATATCGAAGCCGTAAAAAACGCTCTGCTTCTCTCAGACAGCCCAGACTGCCGTCTATACGGCAAAACAGGCTCTGGAAAGGTAAACGGCCAGAATGTCAGCGGCTGGTTTGTCGGCTATGTCGAAACCCCAGATAACACCTGCTATTTTGCCACCAACCTCCAGGACAGCGCCAACGCCACCGGCCCCGCAGCAGCCAAGCTGACCCTTTCAATCCTGCAGGATATGGGTATTCTCCAATAAAAAGGAGCGGTCATTTAATAATGGCTGCTCCTTTTTTTGCAACGCTTGACTTTTAATCTTACATATGTAATAATTAGCCTGTAAAATTCTTACATATGTAAGATTAAGGAGGTACCCTTTGAAAAAGTTAAAGATTCTTTCCATATTCCTCTGCATTGTTTTCCTGCTATCCGGCTGCTCAGCGCAGAACATTACGCCGCAGTACAATCCGTCCGAAACACGTTCAAGCCCGGATTTCAGACTTTTGGGCGCGGAAAAGCTGGATGATGAAACCTCCGGAAAAATTGAAAAACGCTGTCTTGAAATCGCAGACCTCTACCAAAGCCAGTACCACACCGCAAAAAAGGAAAAGCCTGAGCTCCGCTATGAGCAGTCAAGCGTGAGCGATACCGATCTGGAAAAGATCAAAGCCACACTTCTGGAAAAAGGGATCTCCGTCATTGACGCAAACGGCGATGAAACCTCCACCCTGCTCAATCCAGAGCCCTTCTCAGATTTCTGGAACAATGTCTCCGCCCAGCAGGACGCAGAGCTCGAAGCCATTGCCCTCTCAGAATACGGCGGCTTTTATTACTACCTGTTCTCATATCACAGCGGCAAACGGTATTTCGCTTACGCCAATCTGGAGTGGGACACTGCAGGCCGGCCAAAGGTAAAGGATTTTCAGAAAACAAGCATCGACAGCTGGCTGTATACCGAAAACGGCAATTTTATGTACACCCGCACCACCGGCTGCGCCGCTCCCCATGTATTTGAAAAAATGGGCCGCTGCCAGCTGCTACGCATCAAGCCCGTCCCCGGCGCACTGCTTCAGTACAGCCTCGCCTATATCGCGCCAGTGGGCTATAAGGGCAACAACCTGTTGATCAGCGATTGGAGTGAGCCGGATTTTGACAGCCTCAATTTCAATGACCTGCTGGAATATCTGAAAAAGCTTAGCACCGGCAGCTATCTCAGCCCAAAGGATTATCCCTTTGACGAGCAGAGTGATAACTTCTATATCCCCAGCAGCGAATTTGAAGCTGTTATCCTGCCCTTTTTCAACATGACCGCCCCCCAGCTGAAAAAGGCGGCCTCCTGCGATGAAGACCGCAACGCCTATCCCTGGCAGGAATATAAAGGCACCAATACCTACCCCAATCCCACCTTGTACCCCAACGTCATCGCCAGCCAGAAAAACAGTGACGGCACCCTCACCCTGACCGTAGACGCCATCTGCCCGGAAAAAGAAACCGACGCGCTCTTCACTCATAAGCTTACCGTCCGTCCCCTGGAAGACGGCGGGTTTCAATATGTTTCCAATGCCATAACCGCTGAAAATGAAGAGGATATTCCGGTTTATTTTCCGCGGGTTCGGGAGCAGAGGGATGAGGGGTTTAGGGATTATTGGTAGAGTGTGTGATAAAGCGGAAAAGGTCACTTTAGTTTTTGCCATTAACTTAAAAAACAAATCTTCAAGAACAGTAAATTCTTGAAGATTTGTTTTGCTTTAAAGTTTGTTAATTTCTATTCCCACTCAATCGTAGCACAAGGCTTAGGACTCAAATCGTAGCACACGCGGTTAACGTTCTTTACTTCGTTCAAGATCCGGTGGGTGATTTTCTGGAGGACGGGCCAGTCAATTTCTTCGATGGTGGCGGTCATGGCGTCAACGGTGTTGATGGCTCGGAGGATGACAGGGTATTCGAAGCTTCTGGCGTTATCGCGGACGCCGACGGATTTGAAGTCTGGGACAACGGTAAAGTACTGCCATACCTTTTTATCCAGTCCGGCCGCTGCAAATTCTTCTCTCAGGATAGCGTCGGATTCTCTGACGGCTTCGAGGCGGTCACGGGTAATGGCGCCAAGGCAGCGTACGCCAAGGCCTGGGCCTGGGAATGGCTGGCGGTATACCATATCGTCTGGCAGACCAAGCTCTGTGCCGCAGGCGCGGACTTCGTCCTTGAACAGCTGGCGGACAGGTTCGACCAGCTCAAACTGTAAATCTTCGGGCAGGCCGCCGACATTGTGGTGGGATTTAACCATTTTGGCGGTTTTTGTGCCGCTTTCCACGATATCCGGGTAGATGGTTCCCTGACCCAGGAAGTCAATGCCTTCCAGCTTACGGGCTTCTTCTTCAAAGACGCGGATAAATTCTGCGCCGATGATCTTGCGTTTTTCTTCAGGGTCAGCCACACCGGCCAGCTTGGTTAAAAAGCGTTCAGTGGCGTCCACATAGACGAGGTTGGCGTCCAGCTGGTTTTTAAAAACCTCGACCACGCTTTCAGATTCGCCTTTACGCATGAGGCCGTGATTGACGTGGACACAGACAAGCTGTTTTCCGATGGCTTTGATGAGAAGGGCGGCTACAACGGAGCTGTCCACACCGCCGGACAGGGCCAGCAGAACCTTGCGGTCACCTACCTGGCGTTTAATAAGCTCAACCTGGTCGGCGATAAAATTTTTCATATTCCAGTTCTTTTCTGCTTTGCACTGTACCAGCACAAATTCTTCCAGGATTCCCTTTAGTTCTGCTTCATCCTCAGGCCATTTTTCCAGTGTGTCTGCGCATTTGGCCGGGGCATGGTCTACTGCCAGCACCGGGCAGCCTGCTTCGTAAACCCACGGGCCAACATCAATTTTTTCACCGTCTACCACGTTATTCGGGCCGCCGTTTACGATAATCCCTTTGACATTTGGCAGGGCTTCCAGTTCTGCCTTTGTAATATCGTGGGGATAAATTTCACTGTATACGCCCAGGCTGCGAATCGCTCTGGCCAGGGTTGTGTTTTCGGTATTTCCCAAGTCTAAAATGACAATCATGTCTTGTTTCATCTTCCACTCTCCTCAATAAAATTTCAAAATAGTTCGTGCTCTTATTTTATCATAGGAGAATAGATACCCGCAAGCACAATGGCCATATGCCACCAGCCTATTTTTTACGTCTTCTGATATACAAAGCCGCGATCAGGACAGCCACCACCACAAGCACACCCACAAGGATAAAGGTCGTTGTCTGGTGTGACCCTTCAATTCCCGTCTGTGTATTTTTAGCCGCTTCGGACGCTCCGGCCGTATCTGCTCCTGATTCCTGAATATTCTGATCCGGTTCTCCCGTACCCTCATTGGGCTGTGGATCAACCTCTGGTGTTACGGTTTCTTCGGACAAATCACCGGTAAATGCCTTGATCATGGCATTGCCGTAGTTTCGGGTGGCCGTTTCACCATACAGCTCAATGGTCTCATCGGGCAGGGCCTTGACATCCTGCCAGCCTTCACCGGCTTTTTTGATAAAGCTCTGCCCGGCGTCTGCCTGCGCAATACAGCGAAAGGTTCCCTCCATACCATAGAAATCATATGCGCCGGTTCCAGTCTCGATGGGCCAGTAATACCCGTCACTGCCTGAAATTTCCTGGATAACGGCAAAGGTCTCGCCCGTCTCCAATGGGACGGCCTGCTCCAGAGAAAGAGTATGGTAGCCGCCGTATTTTACAGTCTCTGTCTGATCCGCTGCCAGTGTTCCGCTCTCTGGATCGTTTTTATCCTTTAAATCCTGATACACACGGGTATGAACCGTTGATCCTGGGGTAATGGTAACCGCGGAGACAGCCTTCAGGCTTTCGTTTCCAGCGGCTGTAAACACATTGGCGGCCTCAGCAGACTGCTCCTGAAGCCCCAGCGGCGCATAGGATTTTAACCCCAGAAAATCATATTGATAATTATGGTCATAGGTAAACTGCCCCTCCCCATCCGGGATATCCACCTGATAAGAGGCAAAGGACTGTACGCTCCGGTCATAGTAAGACAGATAAAAGTACCCGTCGTTACCCCAGCCGCTGCCCCAGCTGTTCTTGACGATCCAGGCGCCGTCGCCCTCCGGGGCTTCGGCAAAATTACCGGCTGAATAGCCATCATCCCAGCCCACAATGGACACGAGGTGGTTGGGCGCCGCATAGGTTTTATTAAACTCGGCGGCATCCTTCTTTCCGGCGCCGTCTGTGCTGTCTGCTGCTTCCTGAGGGGTGCTCTGGCCTGCGGCAAAGTATACCTGGACCTCTCCGTTTTTCATCAAACTTTCCTTAATGGCCTTCTCCGCGTTTTTATCATAGACAAAGCTTTGTTTTTCAGCATCTGTAAAGGTGGCTGTCCCAGGCAGAAAGTCGGCGTTCTGAAGGTGTACGGCCGCGTTAAAAAATTTATTCTCGGCGACTTCCCAGTTCATTTCCTTGGGATTTTCGGTCGGATGCCACTCGTAGGGAGTCCCTTCATAGGGCACATCGGCCTCGGTGTCAACGCCGCACCAGGTGCTCAGAGTACCAGTCAGCAGCTCCCGGGTGCCGCCAAGATCCATAAAAAGGCCTTTGACAGAAGCGGTTCCCTCGGCACGGTTATTTACACCGGCAGCATCTGCCAGGCGATAAGCGAAATACGATAAATGCCGTTCGGAATAATCCGGCTCAGCGGCTGTCTGTACCCCTTTATTCTTCTGCTGTGTCAGCACGTTGGACTCAATGGCAGATATCCCGCTGAAAGCCCAGCAGGAGGACCAGGGATTTTGATTTTTCACGCTGGTGCTCCGGCCAAGGGTGCGCAGATCGTAAGCTGCGGACAAAGGCTCATCGTAGCTTTCCGAATGCTTGAGGTTATAATATGACTGGTCAAGGCCTGGCTGCGCGCTCTCCTGCCCATCCGCATGCACAGGAGACATCAGGCCAGAGGCCATTATGAGCACTGCCGCCAAAATACCCGCTGTCCGGTTAAGGCTGCTTTTCTTTCTGATTTTCATGTTCTCATCCTCCGCTTATTTTTGATTTAATCATACTGTATTTTTTATTAATGGTCAAATCATCCTTTACATTGAAAAGCCCCTGCTGTCTTAAACAGCAGGGGTATATATCTTTATCTAATCCCATATCTCCACATGGTCAAACGCCTGCCCCGGGTACTCGATGACGCCGAGGCCCAGGGTTCTGGCGACGCGGGCAACCTCGGTGTAGGGGATACCAGGGCAGTACAGATCGGCGGCGTGGCCGAAGCAGTGCCAGGAATTGGGGATACCGCCCACCTCGGCATTACGCTGGTCGCAGCGCACCCCAGAGGTGATGATCACCGGGCGGTCAAAGGCGTAGCGCAGTGCCTCAATTTTTTCCAGAAGCTCTGGCGCCATCTCCGCAGGCCAGCCGTCGCAGTAGCCGTCACAATCACAGGCATACTCCTCCATCAAAAAGTGGGCAGAGGCCCAGGGGCCGTCTGTTATAATGGGGTCCGGCGGCAGGGGATGCTCAATGACAAGCCGCTCCTCCGGGGCAGCCTCTGTATTCGCCGGGCTTTCCGCCTCCGACACAGGCACCGTCTCTGCTGTTTCCACGGCTTCCGGGCTCTGTGTTTCAGCCAAGGCTTTTTCCGGCGCGTTTATCCGGGCTGCAAAAACCAGCCCGGTAACCGACCAGGCCGCTGCCAGGCAAAAGGCCAGGGGCTTTTTAAAGCGCCCCGGCCCACTGCGCTTCGGTGTTTTTATAATTCCACCTTGCGCACGGTTTTGTCCACATACTGGTACCCGGCCAGCTTTTCCAGTCCCACGCCCGAGGGCTGGAAAATATTCTGGGTGATAATGGTCTGGGCCGAGGCCTCAATCTGCTCCTGGGTCAAATCCTCCAGATAATCCGGAAGGCTCAGGGTCATGCTGTCGCCGTTCTTCATCAGAAAATCCAGCTCCAGCGCTTTGGTAGTCGTTGTCTCCATTTACATTTCCTCCTTTATGCTGTTTCAATATTCTGGTACGTCATAACGTTGTTGCTGTCTGTTACAATGGGTGTTATCAGCTTGCCGATGGCCTTTCCGGTGAGCACTACCGCTTCCGAAGTGACAACACTCTCATCCAGACCGAGATCTGCGTAGGTGCGAGTTTTCTTTTTAATTTTCCCGTCAACCTCCCCATAATTCAAAATAAGCTGCAAAATATTTTTTAGCTTTACACGCTCATATGCCATTTTTCAACCTCCAATTTATTTTTTAAGGCTTCAGCGGCAGCGCTGCCTTTTTTATAAACGGTGGTCTTTCATCAACCTTTTCTGTTTCGCTAGTGGCCGGCCATAGCGCACCTCCTTTTGTTTTCCGGCAGGACTGCCGCTGTTTTTGCCTTATACCTGTAAATTGTCTCTGGGTACTGCTTTGACCAGAGTCTTTTTTATTTTTTTACAGCTGGCCTTTCAGTCTTTTAAGAATACGGCTGTGGCGGTACTGAAGCGTGCTGTAGCCAACCCCCAGGCTCTGGGAGGCCCCCCGGATGGACTGGTTTTTCCCATAGACTGCTTTTAAAAGCGCCCGCTCCTCTGGCGTCAGCTCCTTGAGCGCTGCTGTCAGGCGCTCAAGCTCCTCCCTGTGGATATAGCCGCTCTCAATATCAGCGCCGGGGTCTTCCAACAAACTGATGAACGTTTCACCGTCCTCATTCCCTGCTTTGGCATCTGCCGGTACATCGCGCGCCAGGCGGCGCAGGCATTTG
The DNA here is from genome assembly GCF_900142645.1 of Eubacterium callanderi. Lineage (GTDB taxonomy): Bacteria > Bacillota > Clostridia > Eubacteriales > Eubacteriaceae > Eubacterium > Eubacterium callanderi. Next base: position 1,996 of record NZ_FRBP01000019.1, on the reverse strand, counting down.
CGCCGGCGGTTCTGCCCCTTCTGGTACACATAGGGCTTGATAAAAGCCGCGAAGCCCGTTCCGGCAGCCGTGTCAAAAGCCTGTATTCCCTCAAGAAAGGCCAGCCGGGCGTCCTGCAGGCTGTCCTCAAAGCTGTAATTTTCTGTCTTTCCAAAGCCTGCCGCCGACAGCATCAGCGGGCGAAAGCAGCGCTCCAAAAGCCCCGCCGCGGACGCATCACCCTGCTTCGCCTTTAACGCCAGGGCGTCGATCTCCTGATAATCCATTTTAACCTCCTCAGTTATCCTCATGCACATCTGTAACCTCAAGGACCATTTCCGGAAAACGATCCTCCACCGCGCCGCTGTACTCATAAAACAAATCTTCGGCCTCCTCCGGGCTTCGGGCACAGAAGCCCACGCGCACCCGGCACTCCGCTTCTACCAGGTATGCCCGGCGGCGGTTTAGAATACCGGGGCCTTTTCCATATCGGTTCATATTGTCACCTCTTTTCCTTCTGTTTTCTCTCCCGCGCTGCCCACATGGCGTTAAAGCACGCCACCTCATCCTCGGGATACAGCGACACAATGGCAGCCTTTTCGGCCTCAGTGAGTTGAGGCAGCAGATTGAAGCCGTTGGAAGCAGGCAGCGCCTCAGGAACAGAACCATACGGATAACAGGGTTTACTGTTTACACCATTTATGAACGGTGCGGCCGGGTGTGCATCCCGGGTGACGCCCTGCGTCCACACTAGGCGTTTCTGCCCGGTATCCATCACGCTAATCTCTGTCTCGCACAGCCCGGTATCAAAGGGCTTCATCCGGTAATCCCCGGCGTGCTGGCTCACGTGAGGTGTATAGTCGATTCGCCCGTGACGGATCAGGTGCTTTCTCTGGGCATTGACCTGAAAGCGGCTGGTCAGCCCCAGAAAGCGGCATACCTCACTGTTGGGCACCTTAAAAACCACCGGCCAGCACCACCTCCCGTCCTCACTGCGGACAGCCGCCTTATTGTTAAAAAACATGAGCAGGTGCCAGAAGGACTGGAGCAGCGGGCCCAGCCTGCCCACCTCCAGCCATCGGTAAAAGGCCAGCAGCTCAGTCAGGTAGTTCACCGCGCACCGCCTTTCCTGCCCTTTGGCGGCAGCCCGGCGTCTCCCCGGCCCACAGCGCCGCTTAAAATACCGGACAGGCAGTCCAGACACTGGACTTCAACGCGCTCATAACCCTGTGCCTCCTCCTTTCTTTTCAGGCTTTCCTGCACCTTTTTGCCATAAAGCTGCAGAGACGCCTCATATTGCTCCAGCAGCACCGCGATACGTCTTTTCATGGTCTCAAGATTTTCCGCCTGCTCACAGACGCCCATTGACTGAAAAGCCCTCAGACCGTCGTTCATGATGATGGCGTCCTGGTTTTTACAGCAGCCCTCGCAAAAGGCCTGGTAAAAGGTCATAGGCACCTCTCGCCCCAGCTCCAGGGCGCATTGAACACACCCCAGCTGTTTGCTCATGGTCAGTTGGCCAAGCAGGTTTCTTTTGGTTTCATTCATCGTGTAATCCTCCTGTAAAATAGATTGGTTTGATTTCAGCGGTGCTCTTTTTTTCTTGCTCCTGCTGATGGTTCTATAATACAGGACTTTGCGGTTCTAACAGACGCACAAACGTGTTTTTTATCATCATAAATCAAAAATTATTTTTATTCTCTGCCGCCAGCGGTACACGGTGCTCAGCTCTCCGTAAAAGGGCATGGTGAGCACCGGGCGGCCCCGGCGGGGCTTTAGGGGCTTTTCGTCCAGTTCATCGTTTTCAAACACATGTAAAAGGGTATGGGCAACGGTAAACAGGGTATGGCGCAGCCAGCGCCCCGCGAAAACGGGCAGCACACGCTGGCGTCTGGCGCAGTGCCTGCACTCGCAGCTGCACACCCACAGCACGTACAAATTGCCGTCGGCGTCCTCCACCTCCTTGGACAGGCCGTTGACTACATGGTTTCTGCCGTTTCTTTTCACCAGGCGCAGG
>NZ_FRBP01000011.1 GCF_900142645.1 Eubacterium callanderi | reverse complement strand
CTAATCGTTTTATCCGTATCGTCATAGGTTACCCCATTCGGCAACTTAGAACCATCAACTACTACTGTCGCGTCTTTGTCCGACGGTTTTATAACGATATCTTTAATGGCTGTCTTATCTGTTGCTGTCTGCCCTTCATTTTCAATATCTACTTTACCGATTGGCGTGATGTCGATCATTGGAATGGAATTCGGATCCTTTGGATCGGAACCCTTATCCAGCTCTTCCTGATCTGTGACTCCATCATTGTCATCATCATTATCTTTTATATCCGGAGTTCCATCTCCGTCAGTGTCTCGTTGAACAACTACATTGACAACAACAGCTTTTTCTGTTTTTCCATCTTCACTCGTTACTATAGCATGTACTTTAATTGTTTGTTCTTCATAAGTGGTAGACTCTTCATCTCCCCACTGAAGTTTATTGGGTGTTCCCGTTAAATTTCCATTTTTATCAATGGAAATTCCAGAGTTTAGCCCTTCATCATGTACATCTGAAACTGTAAAGTTTTCTTCATTAGCGCTAATTACCTTTGTGCCATCTAATATTTTTTTGCCTTCAGTTTGTTTTGGTGGGTTTGTAACTGTAACTTCAAAGGATTGTATGATTTTTACAGGTACAGTAATTTCAAACGCTTCGTCTCGGTCCGGAACTTGTACAAGCACAACGCCTGTTTTTTCTCCTATCTTACTTGTATCAGGTTTAATTTTCCATGAATATTTTGTTCCCTCTGGCATGCTATTGGCATTTTTTATTCCCTTTTTAGCAAAAGCATTGTCATTTGTCAAATCTGCATCTTTAGAAATTTCAACAGGAGCTTTTACAGCTACTGGAGCTTCTTTTACTTGAACTGTAGCTTCTTCTCCATTTGGGTACCTTTCATCAGAGGGAATAATACGAACTGTTACATCATCTCCAACGTCGCCAAGTTTACTTGGATCACCAATTTGGAATTCAAGCTCCACTGTCATTGTTGCAGGTTTTCCTTCTTCATCAACGGCATTTATATCAGATATAGTTGCTATAGTTTCTCCATTTTTGTTGATTAGTTCCGCTTTATTGCCATTTCCAGCATTTTCATTTAATAATACGCTCGCATGGACTTTTTTATCTCCCTGATAAGGAGGTTTTATTATTGGAATTCCAATATATGGACTTTGATCAATGTTTCCTTCTTCGTCATCTGTTTGACCATCACCATCAATATCCTGAACTCTATAAAAACCTGCTCCATATGTATTCGGAATTAAAGATGTTTGAGATTTATCTGTTAGCCATGCAAAAAATTGGAAATCATCACCAAATGCTTTTCCATCTTCAACGCCCGCCTCCTTTTTAAGATCAGCCAAAATTTCCTCCATTGGCTTATTAAGCTTATAAACATATCGAATAGTTACAGGTGTCGGTAAAGCATTATTGAAATTCACTAAGTTTTTTGATAAATCATTATCCATAATCAAACCATAACCATAATCTTTATTATCTTCCCTTCTTTCTATTGATAACTCCGCAACCTTACGATTCTTCGCATTATTTACAGAATAATCTGGTGTCGTAGATGACGAAGCGCTCATCATGTGTAGCTCAATACCATCAATATATTTTACAAGGCGAGAATCCACCCCATATTTTAAATACCATGGAGTATTTTTAGCACTTGTATTATAAGCAAAATTTTGATTTTTTGAAATTTTGTGGTCTACTACTATAGCTCCATTTTTATTGTTAAATTTTTCATTTTTAATATATCGTGCTTCTACAGAGGAATGTTTAAACCAGTCTTTATTTTCTAAAGACTCACTCTCCTCGGGATAATGATCAATACCATTTACAAAGAAAAATCCTGTCGAATCAATTCCTGGAACTATACCTCCGTTATCTTGCTTACTTGTTAAATAAATTCTATAAAATAATTTATCACTTGCTAGTTTCTCATCACTAATTTCGGCGAGTATTTCATTTAAAGGTTTTTCAAAACTGATAATTCCATTGGGAGCTGTCTGGGTATCTGTTGTCTCTGCACCCGCAAATAAACCATTGGCGCTCCTAATATAGTTTACTTGCCAAATATTGGTACTTCTTCCTAAAGTATCATTTTTTCTAGACAAAACTCTTCTACCAGAAGTTGTTCCCGTTTTAGGATCGACTTCTATCTTTGTAATATATTTGGCAATTCTTTCATCTATCTGAAGATTTATTTTCCAGTTATCTGTTGAAGCTGCGATGTTATGTTTTCCATATATTTCAAACTTAACTTCATTTGCCTTGTTTTCTCTATCTAAAATTTCAGGATTAAATTTTAAATCTTGAAAAGAATATTTTCCATTTGGAGCATAGCCTGAGTTTTCTGCATCGGTATTTCCAGATGATGATTTATCTCCTAAATCCATCGCTTCTATCCTGGAATTAAAGTCATTTTGTTTCAACTCAGTTGCGTTAATAATCGTAGTCGGCATAAAAACAAAGTACCCAAGCATACAAGCAACCACTCCTACAGATAGTTTTCTTATCCCGTAACGGGGTTTTTTTCTACTCCCTTTTGTCTTTTTTTCGATAATTTTTTCCACTTAAATTTCCTCCTTAACACATTTCTTATCAAAATTTATAAATGGTATGAAAATTATTTTATATCAGCTTTTATATCAGCCCCTTTTCTCATATTTTTTCATCATAACTCTAAATTTTATAAACAAGATAACGATAGGTTTATTAAAATTATTATGACATGTTATTTGGTATTATTATTGTCAAACACCTTTCTCCTACTGTTGCTGAAAAAAACTCTTTTTTCAGCAACAATTCGGTTTTATTGATGTAACACAAGAGAATTTAATTATATCGTGTGCTTCTTATCTCTTTGAATTATAATAAATCAATTTTAATAATACTTCTATATTATATTTTAAACTTGATTGTTTTTTACACGCTTTGATCGATTTTTACATTCGTTACGATTTTATGGTATGGTAATCACCCTTGTTTTTTAATAACTTAGAAACTAATGTTATCAGCTTTTGTTGTTAATTTTTTTCATTAAACATTAATAATTATTTATTAAAGATCATTATTCTTCTTTGAAACTTATGGTAATATGACATTTCTCTCATGATCTATCTCAAATCTATAAATTATGGATTGTAAAAATATCTTTATGTTCTTTAGAAAATCAGTTATAATAATCTTATAAAGTTTAATTCCATAAAATTTTGTTAATATCATGCCCTGTTTCTTATCTCTCATTATTTCATACAAACCAAAAGAAAAGGATGTGATACCATGCATTTTTCAGAAGATGATTTAAAAAAGATAAAGGCTTTTCATGTTACAACAAAATTATCCATTCAAATACTTGACAGCAATTTAAAAAAATTAAAGGCTTATTTTTCAGGGATTCATATGGTTATTCCATACAAATTTCCAAAATGGAGGCGAAAGGAGTTCCCGATTCAATTTGATTACGGCTTTCTGAAAGAGATCTTTCTTTCTATACTCTATAAAGAAAAAAGGATCATTATTGGGCCTTGGCTGACTAATCCTGTTACAGACCAAGACATTGTTAGATTGATGTGTGTTATAAATAAAATAAAAACATCTGACTTAACACAAAATGAGTTTCGTAATTATTTTGACCTTCTCCCTATTTATTCATTAGGGGATATACGTGATATCCTTATTTTACTGGGATTTCTTTTTGATATGGATTTAGAAGGCCTTTACTCTAAAATGCTTCATGAAAACGTCACACAAAATCAACTTCAAATACAAAATAATAGTTACAGAATTAATTCTAATAATGTCATATTTGAGGCAGAGCGATATTCATTTAATTATGAAAGTCGCATCCTGAATCTTGTGGCAAAAGGAGATCTTAATCTATTAAAAAAAGGTCTCGCTGATATTGGAGGAAGTGTCCGACTCAAAACAGATACTGAGCCTATACGTGCAGAAAAAAATTATACCATTATGATGCTGGAGAAGCTTACATCATTCGCTATCGGTTCTGGAAAAGATATTTTAAAAATGATTAATATACGTGATTTTTACGTACAGAAAGTGGAAGCTAAAACTTCATTGTCAGAAATTTTAGTTGTTCGTGACAGCGCAATAATTCATTTTACTAAAGAAATGCATGAAATTGTTCAGTCCGCGCATTCCCCAACAATACTTTCGGCCATACAAATTATTAATTTGATGGTCTATGATACTATTCGAATTAATGAGCTGGCAAAGCGCTTATATTTATCTGAAAGTCGATTAAGAAAAATATTTAAAACCGAAGTGGGCATTAGTATGAGTGAATATATTAATAGACGAAAAATAGCAGAGTCAAAAATACTTCTTTTAGGAGGTATTCCTGTGACCAAAGTCGCTCAACAACTAAAATTTTTTGACTTGTCACATTTTTATCGAATATTTAAAAAATATGAAGGAATGACTCCTAAACAATTTTTGAATACAAACACTTCCCAAAAAAACAATAATGATATAGAAGTATAGATACAATCCGCATTATAAAAAACTTAATTTTCAAAAACATATAAAAGATATAAATTATTGTATTTAAAACATCGTTTTTTACATATCTTCTACTAATTTTTACTTGATTTTGTTCTATAATTAATATATTATAAATATAATAATAGTATATAATACTTTAAATTATGCTATTATTAATAATCCAGTCATGAGGTGCCCTCCTAATATAATTCAAACAATATCACTGTTGGCAAATTAATTTCACTTAATTTCATATTTAGGAACTATAGAAAATAATTAAACCGTTAAATAACTTGCACCTCATCATCTGCCCCTCTTAACTTCTTAAGTTAAGAGGGTTTTAATTGTTTGCTTTAGAAGGCAATGAGATGTTGCACAATTTATTAGATAAAATTAGGACCATAAATCAAATAAATCGCAGGAAAATATATCTAAAAAATAATGCAATTAAACCAGAAATAAATCCATTCATTAAGTCTATTGGACATAATAAACACCAAGATCAAGATAGGAAAAAGATATAATATTTTTTAGAATTTTACCTGCTTCTTCTTTTATCTTTTTTATAGTTAAACTTTATCTCCACTTTTCTCTTACATAAATAGACCCTTTATTAATACAAACTACCAAAAGGATTCCTACACCGTCACTGTACCACTCCATTCATCACTAATTTTTTTATCTTAAAAGGGCAAATAGAAAACAGTACATAAATATAATAAAAAATAAAAAGAGCGGATTATCCTCTTTATTTAATACTAAAATATTTTTTCTATAAAACTTTATTTCAACAAATAATTTATAAAACTAGCTTACTTATATCTAACTTATATCGGTAAATTAAAAACACTCAAAAAAACAAAGATTTTTAAAATAAATGTTTTTTATTATCTTTGTTTTACATTTTACAGTAATACGCCTGTATATGACAGGGCAATACTTTAACTTTTACTGGTAACACTGGCCCTTGATCTCCATCTATATTTACTGCTAGTATACTTTGGCCATCTAATTGTTCAATTGAGCCATTTTTAAACTTTGTATATCTTATATTTTCTGTAGAAGAATCTACTCCCCTTAATAAATCAGGCACTGACTTAACTGTATCTAAAAGATTTTTACCTTTAATTGCTAAAAAATTCAGTGCACCGTCATTAACTTTCGCTTCTGGAAATAAAGTTTCAAAGCCTCCCACAGAATTTGTAAGACCGATCAATATAGTACTAGTTTCTATTTCTTCCTCTTTTCCATCAATTATTATTTTAAATTTAAAGGTTTCTAGATTAGTTAAGTTCTTTAATACAGATATATAATAAGCAAATTTTCCTAATCTTGTTTTATCCTCACTTTCAACATCATTTATACTTTCTGGTAGAATACCAATTGCGGCAACATTTATAAAATAAGCATCATTGATTTTTCCAACATCTAAGTCTATTAAACTATCTGCATCAAAATTTTCTATTGCCTCTATGGGGTCCAAGGATATATTAAGAGCTCTTGCTAAATCATTCACCGTTCCTAATGGAAAAACACCAAATTTGGGAATATATTTTTCCTCCGCAAGACCATTAATCGCTTCGTTTACAGTACCATCTCCACCCATAACAAAAACACTATGAAAATTTTCTTTACATGCTTTTTTGCATAACAATATAGCATCACCATCTCTTTGGGTATGATAAACTTTTACTTTATCAAAAGATTTTTTTAATTTATTCTCGGCTCTTATTTCATAGTCTTTCGACTTTTCTTCTCCTGAACTAGGATTCACAATTAACATTGCTTGTTTCATCATTATTCCTTTCTTTCATATTTCTTTAATCTTTCAACAAATAAATCTACATAACAATTCTTTAAAATATTAAAAAAAATCAAACAATTCTCATATAATACCATAGCAAAACTTCTTAAAAATGGAGTGTTAAGTTAATATTGATAGTCTCTTAAATTTGTTACCCTTATCATCTACTAAATAAAATATCCTAAATCCCCCTTAAATATTCCTTCTTGAAAAGTATATTTTAATTTAATAACTCTTTGACTTAATTTGATATATTATCACTAAGCTAGTTTAACACCATTTTGCTTGGTCTTTTTATGAAAAGTCTAAAAATAGAATCTAACTTTTCTGTTTTTTAGTATAACACAATATATAGATGAACCACCATTGTATTTTTAGAGATATAGTGTGTAAAATACGACTCAATTTATCTGTAACGATCACCTATTTTTTAATACTTATAAAAATAATAAATATAATTAAGAATCAAAGCAAGAATTTAATGAATTTAAAAAATTATTATCATATTTTTTAAAAAAGCAATAAAAGAGAATAAAAAATCCAGAAATAAATGAATTATCCTTTAAACTCATTCCTACTTCAAAAATCAAATATTATTTTTTCCTAAAACTATTATTTGGTTTTTCATAATAATTATAATTCTCAAAATAGTGGAAAGATTCGTAAAATTTTTAAAAGAAAACTATTGACAATATAAGAAGGAACAAATTTACACTATCGTATGTAGCATATTATCTTTCAGATAATACCTTTAAAAATATTCGGTTTTATTGTCATTAGTATATTAATTTCTAAAAAAGAACGGCCTGCTATTTTAAGAGAAATTGTTAAGAAGATTTGGTTTACACTGTTGATTGCCTTACCTGTTAACATTTTTTTAAAAAACAAAAGATGCAAATATTTTCCTAAATCCACATTCTAATTTTCAATAATACTTTTCTGCTTATATCGTTTTTAAATTATAATTAAAAACTAATTATATTTCATTTTGTTAAATGTATTTTTCTGTTGTTAATCATTAAACTTACATTTTTCATTAAATATATGTAAAATACGATCTTATTTTGTATAATTATTGGAAAAACAGGGTAACTCGACTATACTAGTATTACAAATATATGGTAAAAAATTATAATAAGGAGAGAAATTCAGGAAACAATGGATAATTTTTATGACATAATAAAATCAATACATACAATATCAAAACTTCCAATACATGTTTTTAATGAAAATTTTGTATTAAAAACTCTATATGTTTCAGATCATATATATACGTTGCCTTATGACTTTAAATCCTATTTCGATAAATGTAGGCAAAAGAACGTTCCTTATTTATTTAGTGGAATGTTAGACGAATTTTTTTTACGGTTCACTTATAAAAAAACAATCTTAATACTGGGTCCATTTATAACAAATTCACTTTCTAAACAAACTATTGAAAAAAAAATCGAGATAGTTACTAAAGATGAAAACTTGAAAACTTATTTGTCTCGATATTTAGATCTTCTGCCTATTTTCTCTTTAAATAATGTCCGTGATATTCTTGTTTTATTGGACTTTGTATTTAATGGAAATGCTTCGCATCTCTATTCTGAGGGTTTGAATCATCAAATTCATTTAAATAAAATAAATTTTAGTAGAAATATTTTAAGTAATTATAATAAACATTCTTTTAACGCTGAAAAAGATTTATATTACTTTGAGATGGAGTTGTTGAATCTTGTTAATAAAGGGGATTTAAAAGAATTAAAAAAGAGTTTAAGCAAAATTAGTAATATCATAATTCCAAATATGAGCGAAGATCCCGTATGTGCTGAAAAAATTTACACAATTATACTTTTAGAAAAAATTTCATCCCAATCCGTCCAACTAGGTCATGATATTACCGATATTTATCGCCTCCGTGATTTTTATATTAAACAATTAGATAATAAGACTAATTTAATGGATATTCTTTATGTTAGGGAAACCGCAATTATTCACTTTACAAAAAAAATGCATGACCTTTTGGAAGGTAATTATTCTCCTATGGTAAAATCTATTATTCAATTTATTGGTCTTAATATATATAATTCGATAAAAATATCAGATATTACAGATAACTTTTTTGTTACCGAATCAACTATTCGTTCAAAATTCAAAAAAGAAACTGGACTTAGTGTCATAGAGTATATAAACAAACGAAAAATCAATGAATCAAAATTATTATTAAAATCTGGTCTATCACCAATTGAAGTTTCTGAAGCTCTTGATTATTATGACTATTCTCATTTTTATAAAATGTTCAAAAAATTCACAGGAACAACTCCTAAGGAATATCAATCTTGTAACAATATATTTGATAAAAACAAAATTAAATAACGAAGTAAATTTATTCTTTAAATTACTCTTGCTAAGTATTTACAAAATTATATTTTATAATGTGTTTATTATACTAATTCATCTCTGTATAAAAACCTTCAAAGCAACAACTATACTGACATCATAAAAAATTTCAAAAAAAATAAAGCGGCATGAAATATTGTTCCAGATTTTTAAAACCTGATATTTATTTTAGGATATTCTCTACAAAAATCGTGATATTCAATATTATAAAATCCTTTTCCAATAGTCCATAAAGTATAAATAATTTCTGGAACTTTATCTTCTATATCCATTAAATTTTTCCTTAAGTCTTGCATTTCAACAACATTGCCTGTCATCTGCATAAAAAGCTGTAAAACTTCTCTTTGTCCTATCTACCTCCAGTTTTCTAGCATTTAGTCTTTAACATAATAACCCGTTTTTGAATAGTCTAATACCCATTTCTTGGTACTAGACCATGCTGCAATATCATATGCTTAGATAAAAAGGCATATTTACGTTCCGTTCCCAATTAAGTATGCATCAACTACCTTTTTCTTGAACTCATAGCTATATTTTGCCATAGAAAATCGACCTCCCAATCGTTAGTCCAACTTTTGGGGGAATGTTCACATATCGACTCTGGCTTTTAATAAATTCAATTATTTCGTATACTATTCTTATTTATATTTGATGGGTACCCCTTAGACAACTTACCTGTCAAACTGTTTTGGTTGTCACTAGTATCTAAAAGGTACATATAGATTATAATTATATCTGCCCTAATGCTACTTACAATGTAGCTCCATTGTTCAAATATTTCTTCCTAATCATTTAATAGATTTCCAATTATCTCTTTAGGTTTTCTTATATGCCGGTATAGCCCGTAACTTCGGGCTTTTCCGGCACTTTTCCTATCGGAAGAACCTCACAAACGTTCTTATTACCCTTCATGTTTTCGCTCTCAAACGTAGTACAAACAGTAGTACATTCTGCGCATTCTATGCGGCTTGGGCTTCCTGGGCGCTCTCTGACGCTGGCTGCGTGTTGACGGTTGCGCTGGTCTGTGCCTGAGCTTGCAGCCGTTCCATTTCCTCCTGTGCGGAATGGAACGTGGCGTGAGCGTAATAGTTCAACGTCATAACGATATTGGCATGCCCCATGATGTACTGTAATGCCTTTGGGTTCATGCCTGCGTTTGCCATTCTGGTACAGAATGTATGCCGCATGGTGTGCGGCGTCATGACCTCCGGCAGCGGTTCCTTATGGAACTTGTTGAACTTCTTAGCAAGGCACTGAAACATGGCATCATAGTGGACAGCCACTTTCGGCAGTCCATCCCGGTTTAAGAACAGGAAGCCCTTATATCCGTCCACCACAACGCCTTTGCCATCCTTTCGCCTGTGCAGCACGCGCTGAAATGCTTTGTAGGCTGCTGCGCTCATAGGCACCTGGCGATAACCGCTGTCGGTCTTTGGCGCTTCGATGTAGTAGCCGTCCTCGGTGCTTCTCAAAAGCTGGTGGTCTACATTCACAAAGCGCTTTTCAAAATTCAGGTCGGCAGGTGTCAGGCCGCAGAGTTCGGAAACACGAAGCCCGGTTTCCAGCAGAATCAATACCTCGTCATAATACTTGGCATAAACGGGGTCACTCTGCATGAAGTCCAAAAGCTCCTTTTCCTGTGCAGGGGTAAGCGGCACCTTTGGTACGGTATCGTCGTTGATAACCTCATTGATCTGGAAGTCAAAGGGGTTCTTGCGGAGGCAATCGTCCTGTACGGCCATGTAAAAAATGGCTTTCAGGGAACGCTTGCCGTTGCAGATGGTGTGATAGGCCACACCCTTTTCCTGCATACGTAAAGCCCATTCTTTGGCGTCAGACAGCTTTACGCTGTCGATGCTGGCCCCTCCGATTTTATCCTCGGACAGAAGTTTCATTAACTGCTGGCGGCTCTTATGGGTTCCCCGCTTCACATTGCCCCTCTGCCGGATGTACTTTTCATAGAGCTGGCACACGGTCATTTTCTTGCCGATGGTGTCAATCCCATCGTCAAGGTCTTTTTGTATCTGCTTGATTTTCTCACGCAGGGAAATATCCGGGCGTTTCCCAGCAGGGATTTTGTCCGTGGGGACTAACTTCCATGAGTACACAAACTTCGGTTCTCCAAAGGCATCCGTATATTTGTAGGTGTATCTTCCGTCTGTTCGCTGGCTCTCTCCAGATTTCAAAAGGCGGCCTTTGCTGTCCCGTCTTTTTTCATCTCGTTCTTTTTTTGACATTTCGTCATGCTCCTTTCCATGACGGAAAGAGCCTTGACACACTCTAAAGGTATTATAGCATAGTCAAGGCTCTTTTTCACTAGATTGTGTCCAGAGAATCAATGATTTTTTCAAACTTTTGTCGTTTGATCTGGATGCGGTTGCCGTTCAAAATCACCCAGCCAGCGGATGGGTTTTCCTCGGCCAGCCGCCGCAGTTTGTTTTCTCCAATGCGAAAATATTTCGACGCTTCCTCAATGGTAAGCGTATATTTTTCCCAAATAGGCACATCGTTATTACTCATAATCTTGCCTCCTTATGTTCAAAAAAAGGATTCTTGTAACTATGGGCAAAACACGGACGGCTGGCGGCCCAGCTCCACGGGACTTTCACCCCCGCGTGGTTCTCACACGGCCCGACCCATTGCCTGCGACGCTTTTAACGCTCGGACTATGGCTGTAAGGGAGTATCATTGTCCTGCCTGCACGTCGTCGCCCATAAGCAGCCACGCCTATGTGGCGGCTGGGTGGTGGTCGCTCCGCTGTTTTCGTAGAAACCAGCATCATGGCGCACCCGCCGTCCGGCTCGGTACAGACAGAATGTGTCCGTATGCCCTATGACGCACCGCCATTGTCCTGCGGGCGTATTTGTCAAGGTGCATCCATCAGCCACCAGGTCGGCGGAAATGCGGAAAGGGAGTTAGAAAACATTTCCGTTACCGTGGCCGGGCCGTTACTTCAAAGCAACGATGATGGAATGGATGAGCTTGAGTTCCAAACGGTGCTTCATATACTCGTCCACGCACACATAAGGGATGCCGTTGCTGTCGTACAAGGTGCGGGTGCAGAGCTTGTTTATGTAGCCCGCATAGTAGCGCAGCACATGTTCCATAGCTATTGCATCCCCAGCGTGGGCAGCTTCCATCACCGAAAGGGGCAGAAGTTTTCTGCCGTTGAATGTGGGTTCCTTCATCCGCGTTTCCCTCCCTCTGGCATGAGCGCCATCAATTTCAAACGCAACTGTTTCAGGGTGCTTGTCCTGTGACGCTGTACGGCGCTGCGGGACATTCCCATGAGGCTGCCAATTTCTCCGTCTGTCAAATCCAAAACACAGTGCAAAATCAAAATGCTTTGTTCCTGTTGTGGCAGGCTGGCGAATGCCTCGGCTACAAGCTCGTTGTCAATGGGCAAATCATATCCATGCGACGAAAAAACGTAGCTGTCGCTGGGGTAATAATCTACCGTGGAGAGCTTGTCCAATTCCTGCTGTGTCAGGGCGTCCAGCGACTTTTCACGGTCGCGCTGCTGTCCCATCTCGCGCAGATAATCTTTGGCCTCATTGCGGAGTACCGCCTTGCAAAATGCGTCATAGCGGTGCCGCAGGATAAAGTCATTGCGGGGGATCGTATCCATCTTCTCCCCCCCTTTCTGTGGGTGATTTCGGTGGTTCTCTCCCTTTCCGCCAAAGTTACTTTTGAAAGGCTGCCAGCTACCCGCTAAACACCACTTTTTGAAACATTTTTTGAAAAAATGTGTGGCCGGTGGTACGGGACGCAGGAAATAACAAAATTCGCCCGGAAAGGCATAAACCCTCCGGGCGAACATAACAACAATATGGTGTTTTATTGCATGGGATAATGCATGGGTCCGGCCGCATTTTTGACTGGCCGGGGGATGGCTTTTTTTAACGGTGCTACTCCCGTTTCTGGTGGTCGATCTCCCTTTTTACACATGACAGCTTCCTCCTAGAGCCGCCAATCACGCCAGTGTCAGGACGCCATTTCCAATAGAAGGCGAAGAAACGGCAGACTTGGTCTTGAACCGCCGAAGATTAAGGAATCTATTTTACGCGCAGGAAAGCCTCTGTCCCTGCAACGTTTTTTTTTGCCTATTGGGCGGTGAAGCGTGTTTCGTGTGATTCACTTCCTATTGGTCGGCTGTTTCTTTTAACCGTTCAAAAGATTCACTACTAATAACGTGTTCCAACCGACAGGCATCGGCTTCTGCAATTTTAGGATCAACGCCTGCGGCTATGAGCTGTTCCATGAAAAAGCAATGGCGCTCATAGATTTTTACGGCCACTTCTCGACCAATGTCTGTTAGATGCAGATAGTGTTCTTCATCCATTGTCAGAAAGCCGCCCTCACGCAAAATGCCTACTGCATGGCACACGCTGGGTTTTGACACCTCCATGTGCCGGGCTACATCTACGGAACGCACCATGTCTATTCTCTTATGCAGAACGAGGATAGCTTCCAAGTAGTCCTCCCCGGATGCATGAAGTTTCATCTCAGCCTCCTAGTACAAAAATTATACGGCCCAACCAAGGCTTTCCTGCTGAATATGAAATAACTTATGGTATAGACCGTTCTTCTTCATTAGTTCCTCATGAGTGCCTTGCTCAACCAACTTACCATTATCCAGGACAATGATCTGGTCAGTATCCACCACAGTGCGGAGCCGATGAGCAATCATAATAACCGTCTTACCCTCTACCAGTTTTGCAATAGCACGCTGAATCAAAACCTCGTTCTCTGGGTCAAGGGACGCTGTTGCCTCATCAAGCAGAATAATAGGTGCGTCCTTCAAAAGCGCGCGGGCAATGGAAATCCGCTGACGCTCACCACCGGAAAGAGTGCTGCCGTTCTCTCCAAGGACAGTCTGATAACCGTCCGGCAATCGCTGAATAAATTCGTCACAGTATGCCGCCTTTGCCGCCGCCATGACCTGCTCCTCGGTAGCGTTCATGTTGCCTACACGGATATTGTTAAAAACAGTATCATTGAACAGGGTCACATCCTGGAATACAAAGGACATACAGCGCATCAGGTGTTCCGGTTCAATGGTGCTGACATCTATGCCGCCAATGGTGATCTGGCCTTTTCTTACATCCCAAAAACGGGCGATCAGTTTGGAAATCGTGCTTTTGCCGCTGCCGGAAGGCCCTACCAGAGCCGTTACGCTGCCAGCGGGAATAGAGAAAGACACATCCTTGATAACATCGTCCTGGTTATATCCGAAGGTGACATTTTTCAGTTCAATGTCATATTTGGATACATCTTTGTCCACGCCCTCCATGGTGGGCGTGGTCAGCAGGGTACGCATACGGTTGGTAACAGTCCCCAAGTGAAACAGAGAGGTCAACTGCGAGAGAATGGCAAGGATCGGACCGTAAATTTGCGTAGAGAACATCAGTAGAACCAGTAAAGAAAGCAGTTCAATTTTACCGTTTGTTATCAGCACCGTTCCAATGAAAATAGTAATGCCAAGCCCTGCTTGCAGGACCAGGCTGGCTCCCTGAACCAGAATACCGGAGGCCAGTTCTACCTTGATGGCGATTTTTCTCATAGCCTGGAGTGCTTTATCCAACGCATCGAAGCGGGAACCGCCAAGACCACAGGATTTGATAATTTTGATACCTTCCAGGTATTCCTGAATCTGGCTAGATGCCTCCAGTTTCACATCCACCTGTTTGTCAAACAGACGAAGTTGTAGCTTGCGCCCGCACAAGATGATAAGGAATGTAACCGGCATTGTGCAGAAAATCGCAAGGGCCATTCTCCAGTCAAAAAATGCCAGACAAACGCAGGTCAGGGTAACAGAGATGATATTTGCAATCAGCGGCGGGATGGTACTGCTAAGCATGGATTCCATGCTGCTGCAATCTGCCATCATGTTGGTGGTAATATCGGACAAATCTTTTGTGTTAAAGAAGCTCATGGGGAGCTTGCGAAGATGCTCCGCGATCCGAAGTCTGGTCGTGCTGGCCTCCTTATAGGAAGCAATATAGGTTTTCCTATAATCGTTTTTCGCGGCCAGGAATACCAGAATAGCCGCCACCAGCCCTAGGCCCAGCAGCTTCCACAACGCGGCCCACGAAATTGCTTCTCCCGTAAACGGCTTTAACAGCTCCCAAAAGATCAGGCAGGCTACCATTGATGGGAGCAATAACGCGATATTGGTTATTGTGCAGGCCGTAATTGCTTTTTTCAGGTCGGAATAGCCTTTCTCCGACAGCATTAGCTTTTCTTTCAGCTTACTCATAGATCACACCGCCTTTCCTGTGCCAATTTTCCAGTTGATCGACTCCGTATAGCTGCTCCACATCTGCGCGTATTTTCCGTCCTTCTTCAGCAGCTCGTCATGGGTGCCGGATTCAATCAGGCATCCCTTTTCCATGACAAGTATCTGGTCAGCATTACGAATCGTGGACAGGCGATGGGCGATCATTACAACTGTTTTATTTTGGATCAGCTTTTCAAAGGCTTTTTGAATCAGGTACTCGTTCTCCGGGTCACTGAACGCAGTAGCCTCGTCCAGAACGATGATGGGCGCGTCTTTTACGATAGCCCTTGCAATGGCAATCCGCTGACGCTCACCACCGGAGAGATGGACGCCGGTACTGCCGATCACAGTCTGATAACCGTTTGGAAGCTGCTCAATAAAATCATGGCATCTTGCAGCCTTTGCCGCCGCAATCACCTGTTCTTCCGTTGCATCTGGATTTCCCATACGGATGTTATCCAGGATGCTCTGTTTGAACAGGAACGTATCCTGAAATACGAAGCTGACCTTATCCATCAGCGCATCCAGAGGAATATCCCGAATGTCAACGCCGCCGATCTGAATACTTCCGTCCGTCACATCATAAAACCGGGAGATTAGGCTGGCGATGGTACTTTTACCGCCACCGGAGGGGCCGACAATGGCTGTCACCTTGCCCTGATCCGCAAAGAAAGAAACATGAGACAGGGCCTTGACCTGGGAATCGGCTTCGTAGGAAAAGCTGACATCCCGGAAAGCAATCCCATAGTTTTCGATTGCTTGCGCCGTACTCTTTTCGGGCAGGGCCGGGATACGCAGGATTTCATCCATACGCTCCACGCTGCCGTCAATCTGCGTAAAGGACTCAGAGATATACATGATTTTATTCAGGACACCGGAAATCGCATGGACAATAATCAGGTAGAAAATAAATGTCAGCGAATACTCCCTGAAATCCGTAGTGTGCATCCCGATCAGAATGCCCACCGGAATCAAAAGCAGATAAATATTGTTGATGATCGTGGTAAAAGCAGGCATACAGTTCTGCCAGCCCAATGCGTACTCCAACACAAAAGAGGTATAGTCTGTAATGGATTTGCCCAACCGCTTAAAGGAATCGGCGGTCTGATTAAATGCTTTGATCTCCGACATACCACGTACATATTCCACAGAAGCGCTGTTCATGTTCTCCTGGGCGGTCTGAAAACGGTGCATTTTTTCCTTTGCTTCTCCGTTGAAGCCCGCAAACTGCACGATAAAGGCCAGAACAATACCGACCAGACAAACCACGCCATACCGCCAGTCAATTCCAAGAAGAATGATAACCAGAACAAGCGGCGCGACCAAAGAGGCCACAAAGTCCGGGAGCTGGTGAGCGATGAATTTCTCAACACTTTCAATGTTTTCATCCATGATCTTTCTCATTTTGCCGCTGCCCAGGGTCAGATGATACCCAAGGGGAATCTGCATGATGTGGTCGGCAAAGGCCACCTTCAATTCATAAAGCGTTCCAAACGCCGCAACGTGGGAACACAACAGGGCAAAAAAGTAAAATACGATGTTCCCCAAAATTCCAGCCAGGGCCAGCCATCCCCAGGTCGAGATTGCGGAAACATTCAAGAGCGACATATCCGGGTAAACAAACAGGATTTCCCGAATGATGTAGTAGATTGATAAGTACGGAACAAAAGAACAGATCGCAGCCAGCGCCGCCAAAAACCCTGCCAGGAACACCAGCCCTTTATGGCCGGAAGCCAGTTCCAGGCAGCGTGCCAGTCCGGTTTTCGCTTTCGGCTGCTTCTTGTTTTGCTGTGCCATTTCTAACCCTCCTTTTTGTCATATCCAATTTTGTCTAAGAGAAGCTCTGCGCCTCTGATTTGAAAATCATCGGTAATGCAGCCGTTCTCCAGGCGTATTGCCCGCTCACAGCAGGCAAGCGCACACTCCGCGTCATGGGTAATGACGATAATGGTGCGCCCCATTTTCGCCAGCTTGCGGATCATCCGGCTGACATTCCGCATATTCGTACCGTCCAGCCCGCTTGTCGGTTCATCCAGTACGATAATCGGCGCTTCGTGCATTAGAGCCACGCCAAGAGCCAGCCGCTGCTTTTGCCCTCCTGACAGCGTAGAGGGATGCTGTTTGATGAATGGCGTCAGTTCCAGGGCCTCCAGGATTTCTTCCGCCGCTTGTTTCCGCTCCGGGTTGACTTCTGCACCGGTAGTCAGTTCGTCAAGCAAATCCTCACCGAATAGCTGACTGTCTAAATCCTGGGGAATATACCAGACCTTTCCCAAGCGGCCTTTCGGTCTACAATGCTTTCCGAATAAAACGACTTCGCCGGATTTCTCTTTCAAAAGCCCTGCCAAGATTCGCCCTATGGTGCTTTTGCCCGTCCCGTTTGGGCCGATCAGGGCTATCGCTTCTCCCTTATGGCATTGAAAGTCAATATCCTTAGATACAATCGTTTCACCAAAAGAGTGGTTCAGTTTTTTCACTTCCAGAACAACCTCACTGGTTGCCGCAGACGGGATTTCCGTCTGCTCAATCTGATGCAGGTTAGGAGTGCGAAGCCCCAGCGCCTGGATTTCCTTATTAGTCAGAGCTTTCATCTGCTGTGCAGTAAATTCCCGCACAATTTTCCCTTTCTGGACACACAGGAAACGGTCTGTCAGATCCATCAGATAATAAAGCCGGTGTTCCGCTATAATGATGGTTTTTCCCTTCTTCTTCAAATCGTGAATAATATCTGCAAAGCGGTAGGTAGATGCAATATCCAGATTGGCAGACGGTTCATCCATGACATAGATTTCAGGATCAATCGCCTCTGCGGATGCAATCGCAACCTTCTGACGCATTCCATAGGACAGGCTGTGCAGGCTGTGATCCAAAATATCCTGAATCTTGATGTTCGCCGCTGCCCGGTGAACATGGTTCTGAATTTCCTCATGGGAATAACCGTAGTTCTCACAGCCAAAAGCAATCTCGCCTGCGACCTCATTGGCAAAAAACTGGCTCCTCGGGTCTTGAAATACATTTCCTGCGATTTTGCCGCGTTCCCAGGAAGGAATCTCTTTCAGCAGTTTTCCATCCACAAAAACCTCACCGCTTAATTCTCCCTCGTAAAAGTAGGGGATCAGGCCGTTAATTACTCTTGTCAAAGAGCTTTTCCCACTTCCCGATGGGCCGGTCATAACAATGACCTCCCCGGCGGCAATGTCTAATGATATATGTTCCAGTTGATTTCCGTTCCCGCCATAGGAAAAGGTCAGGTCACGGATCATAATTTCTTTTCCCATTCCATTCCTCCTATAAAAGACAGCAGCACACGGCAGCTCCCACGCTGACAACAATCAAAACGCAATCCAGCACAGCGATCCGGCTGACATAGTAGCTTTCTTTCTTGTAGGGGCTTTCAATTCCCCTGACTATGGCAGAAGCTGCTAACTCGTCCGCGATCTTTAAGGAGCGGAACACCATCGGAACAATGGCGTATTCCAACGTGTCCATTGGATGCCTCAAAACATTGCCGACCGATTTTAAGAAGCCACGAATTTTCATGGCTTCCCTGACTTCTCCAAATTCATGCAGCACAGTCGGCGCAAAGCGGAGCATGACGATCAATACAAGCATGATATGGGTAGAAATCGGCATTCTTCTCAAGCTGGCCGTTAATTTGCCAGAGGGGATTTTAGCCAGAAGATAGGCAGGCATAGCCGGAAGCAAAAGTTTGTAAACCATGCTGAGCAACAGTGGAGATGGGACACTGATTTTATATTTCATTTCAATCAGTAGCCATACAAGTGCAACCATATAAATTGAAAAGCACCCAATCGCCTGACGAAACAAACTAAACCAGCACAGGATCAAACAAATCCAAAGGGTAAAAATTCCATGTCCTAAAAAACTTGTTGTAAGGAAAGTAACAAGACAAGCGCACAGCGTCAGGAAAAGAACTGTGCGCCCGTCAATTCGATCAATCCGTCTGCTTTTTGATACGGCCATCATCCTACAATGCCTGCCTTTTGGAAATGCTTTCTGAGCAGACGCTGGCCAAACAACGTGCCGAGGATTGCAAGAACCGCAGTAATAACAACGCCCAAAAGCATCAGCGCAGGAGACGTTACCATAGAGAGCTGCATATTTAAAGTGTTGGCATCAAAACCACTGTTTGCAGCCATTTCCTGATAACTGTCCCAGGACCACCACAACGGTACGGCACAACCTACAAAATTACCGATTGAGTTGACCATCCAGCCAATTCGGTTACGAACCGCACTTTGGTATGTATTCTTGCCAACCATGCACAGTTCGGCAACGAGAGCTACAATCAAAAAATAGGGAATCAAGAACATATAACCCATAACTCCTTGAATCACCCCATAAACCGCAGCCCATGCAAACAACAGTCCGTGTTTGTTGACGCGGTTTGCTGCAACCAGATAAAAGATTGCGCCGATAAATGCATCAATTCCGGCAGAGCCGTACAAATATACTACCGGAAAAGGCAATGTAACCATACCAATTATCATTGCAATAGCAAAATTGATGACCATCATTGCGGCAATCGTCATAATATCGCGAATGCCAAACTTTTTCTTCACCGTTTGTTCCATCTTTGAAACCTCCTTAAAATAAAATGACAGCGTAGTTAGCAATAACTAACTACGCTGTCATTCTACACCGGTTTGCAGTCTCTAACTACTCCAAAGGGAAAAGTAAATCAAGAAAACAGCCCAAAAGTTAAATCACTTTTTTGCTTTACGGTAATCCTTTGGAAGCATTCCAAACACTTCTTGAAAGGCTCGCGCAAATTTACTAATATTTGAATATCCAAGTTCACCGGCTATTTGCGTGATTGATTGATCTGTTTCCTGCAAATAAACAGCCGCAAGATTCATTTTATACTTTTTGATATGTGCATAGGGCGTATCGCCATAAATCTGTTTGAAAATAGCTTGAAATGTGACCTTGCTCATTGGCTCCTTTCGCAAAAGTTCTTCTATGGATATTTTTTTGTCGAGGTTTTCTATGAGCTGTTGGCGGATGCGTTTGATGATTTCAATTTGTTCTTTGGCATAATACG
Source organism: Eubacterium callanderi (assembly GCF_900142645.1). Taxonomy (GTDB): domain Bacteria; phylum Bacillota; class Clostridia; order Eubacteriales; family Eubacteriaceae; genus Eubacterium; species Eubacterium callanderi. The sequence continues at coordinate 167,413 of NZ_FRBP01000011.1, read as the reverse complement.
TTGCCTCATACTGATCTTCAATCCGCAGCTGTTTGATATGGTAAAATAGTTCCAATAATTTGATCCGGAAGTAATTTCTCCCTTCAATACCTTTTGCCGCGTACAATTCATCGAAGATATGTAACAGACGCTGAGGCGTTCGACATAAAAACCACTTTTTTTCTAATTCCAGTTCTCGTCCCAGATTTAGAACATCAATGTTGTAGTACGAAAAAATCTGTTGCGTTTCCGCATCGACAGAATCCTTATCAATCACACAGCTTAGTCCTACGCTATATCCAAAGGGAAAAGAATAGGCCGCAGGAATATTAGCAAGAGCATTGATACATAATTCTCCTTCTTTCATATGAAAAACCTTATTATTCCTTAGTTCAAATTCAACGCGCCCCTTTTGGTAATGACGAATTTCAATGATATTTTTATTTGGAATGGGTTCACGGAAGGTGTCTGTACAATTAAAGTCCATAAAGATCAAATCAATACCAAGGAACAGCGCATAATCATATAGAACCCCTATTCCATTGCACTTGTATTCAACTTTCGTGTAATCATTGCACACCTCAGCGAATGTCGCACCTTCACCATACCATTCTAAGCCATGATGTTGGATCATCAGAATAGCCCTCCTTTTGGTTAGCTGCTTCTAACTATAATATGCCATTTGAAGGAAGCAGTCAAGATAAAGCCAAAGTAAGACTTGCAGATAACAGTATTGGTAGAGGAAGCGAAGACGCTTTGTCCGTTGCTGCACGGGCAAATTATGTTATTGTTTCTTGATGAGGGCAGGCAGCCTGGAGCCGTTCAAAAGCCTCTGTGCTAATAAACTCTGAAAACAACGCTATATGCAGACCATGAAGCCTGATCAGATATAAGAGTAATGTCAACACAATATAGAACAAACCGAAAGAGCCTAGGAACTGAAAATTTTTCTCTTAACCAACAGATAGAGGAAGGCACACAAAGTGAATATCATTTTTCACAGTTTATCAGCACAATTATTGACCAGTACACAAAATAATATTCTCTATTCTGTGTGTTGTGGAGGCCACAAAAAGGCCTCTTATTTTTTTGCAAATTTTTCTTTCCAAAGCGCTATTTTGCGGGTAGTTTGAAAGCTTTTCAGAGTATTAGGAGTGGAGGAAAAGAAAAACAGCAAGCATAGGGAGTGTGGCTACACTCCCGGCAAACGGCTTCCCGTTTGTATCTTGGGGAAGTCCCCAAACCCCTGAATGAAGGAAGGTAAGAAAATGGCAAACCGAAAACGGAAGTTTGTGCTGCGCGTCCCCGTGACGCCGGAGGAAAGGGCGCTCATTCAAGCGAAGATGGCCCAGCTTGGCACAAGGAACTTTTCTGCCTACGCCCGGAAAGTGCTGATCGACGGCTATATCGTCCACATGGACACCAGCGACATCCGGGCGCAGACCGCAGAGCTGCAAAAAATCGGCGTCAACGTCAACCAGATTGCAAGGCGTATCAACAGTACCGGGGCTGTGTACGAGCAGGACGTGGAGGACATCAAGGGGGCGCTGGCACAGATATGGCAGTTACAAAGATACATCCTATCAAGTCAACGCTGAGAAAAGCGCTGGACTACATCGAGAACCCGGACAAGACCGATGAAAAGCTGTTCGTTTCTTCCTATGGCTGTTCCTATGAAACGGCGGATATTGAGTTTCAAATGCTGTTAGATCAGGCGCTCAAGAAAGGCAACAATCTGGCTCACCACCTGATACAAGCTTTTGAGCCGGGCGAAACCACGCCGGAGCAGGCCCACGAGATCGGGCGGCAGCTTGCCGATGAAGTGCTTGGCGGGAAATATCCCTATGTGATAACCACCCACATAGACAAGGGCCATCTGCATAACCACATCATTTTCTGCGCGGTGGATATGGCAAACCAGCGCAAGTATATTTCCAACCGCCAGAGCTATGCCTATATCCGGCGCACCAATGACCGGCTGTGCAGGGAACACGGCCTGTCCGTGGTGATGCCGGGCAAGGACAAGGGAAAGAGCTATGCCGAATGGGACGCCCAGCGCAAGGGCAAGAGCTGGAAAGCAAAGCTGAAAACCGCCATTGACGCGGCCATCCCGCAGGCCAGAGATTTTGACAGTTTCCTGCGGCTCATGGAGGCGCAGGGCTACGAGATGAAACGCGGGAAATTCATTTCATTCCGCTCCCCCGGACAGGAACGCTTTACCCGCTGCAAAACCTTGGGGGTGGACTACACCGAAGAAGCCATTACCCGGCGTATCAAGGGGCTGGCTGTGGACAGAGGGCCGAAGCGTAAAGTGGAACAGGGAATTTCCTTGCGTATTGAGATTGAAAACAATATCAAGGCGCAGCAATCGGCGGGCTATGCGCGGTGGGCGAAGCTCTACAACTTGAAGCAGGCCGCCAAAGCCTTAAACTTCCTGACGGAACACCAGATTGAGAGCTACGAGGGCTTGGAAAGCAGGCTGGACGAGATCAGCACAGCCAACGACGAAGCCGCCGCTGCCCTGAAAGCAGTGGAGCGCCGCCTTGGAGAAATGGCTCTGCTGATAAAGCAGATTTCCACCTACAAGCAGACCAGGCCCGTGGCGCTGGAATACCACAGGGCCAAAGACAAGGCCGCGTTCCGGCGAGAGCATGAGAGCCAGCTTATTTTGTATGAAGCTGCGGCGAGGGCGCTCAAAGAGGCCGGGATGAAGAAGCTCCCCAATCTGTATGCGCTCAAAGCCGAGTATAAAAAGCTGGACGGAGAACGGGAACGGCTGTCAGAACAGTATAACGAGGTAAAGAAAGAGCTGAAAGAATACGGCATTATCAAGCAGAATGTGGACAGCATTTTGCGGGTGACGCCGGGAAAGGAGCAGATACAGGAGCTATGAACATACCGAGAATGAATTACCGCCAGTACCTCAAGGCCCGGCGGCTCACGCATGAGTGTTGTAATTACTGTGACGGAAACTGCCTCCTGCTGGACGATGGCGAGGAATGTGTCTGTGTGCAGAGCATTTCCTATTCCGTGCTGTGCCGATGGTTTCAGGCTGCCGTCCTCCCGCTGGACGCGACACTTTATGCCGAACTGATGGAGCGAAGCCAAGCGCGGCGTTGCCGGGAATGCGGGGCACTGTTTTCTCCCAGACGTCCAAACTGCCTCTACTGTCCAGACTGTGCCAAGAAACGCAAGCGCCAGAGCAAGAAGCTGTGGGCAAGGAAACACCGGGAGCATGCGTAGAAAAAGTAATGGGAAAAGGCCCTGAAATATCAGGGCTTTTTCCTTTGGTCAGAGGGGTGGGTACTATGTTACTACCTTTTCTCCTGGAAGCGGCATTTACTTTTTCTACAAGGTGATACCGATATCCCGCTCTCATTTCTGCGTTGCCATTCTGTTTCTTTTTCCTATGGCTTTCCCCACAATCATATATCCTTGAAAAATCAGTAGATTTTTCGATGGAGTTTCTATATAATAAAATCAGTTAGTTAATGCGAACTTAGTAAGAGCAAGGAGGTTATTCCATGGGGATTCTCAAACAGTTTTTTAACAACACCCGAAAGCCGAACGGTTGGATGGGGAAATTGATGGTCAACGGTATGAATCAAGGGCATGCCGCTGTTTCCGATTGGGGCCTTTCCTATTTTCCAGATGTACCGGGGGCAGCTCATTCTATGCTGGCGGATTTCGGATGTGGTGGAGGACGCAATACCGCAGAACTTTTAAAACGGTTTCCGGAGGCAAGAGTGACAGCCCTGGATTATTCCAAGGTCGCTTGCGACAAAACAAAGCAATTCAATCGGAATGAGGTGCAGGCTGGGAGATGTAACGTTGTGCAGGGGGATGTGTCCCGCCTTCCCTTTGAAGCGGCGACATTTGATGTGATCACTGCCTTTGAAACGGTCTATTTCTGGCCGGGGCCAGTGGAGAGCTTTCAAGAAGTCTGGCGGGTACTGAAACCGGGTGGCACATTTATGATTGTGAATGAATCGGATGGTAGGAACACAAAAGACGAAAAATGGGCTGGTATCATCGATGGAATGCGTATTTTTACGCAGGAGCGGTTGACACAATACTTAAAAGATGCAGGCTTTTCCCAGATAGCCGCACATGTAAATCGGAAACAACACTGGATTTGTCTCCTGGCGGAGAAAGCACGGTAAGAGGAATCGCCGATTCAAAATTCGGATTTATAGAGATTTCTTACTTACAACATAGGATGGAGGGATAGAATGACACGCGGAGAGATTTGGAAAGATTTTTTGAAACATACTGTTTTGACCTTGGTAATCGCACTGTTTCTGTTTTTGATCTTCAAGTCTGTTTTTACCAAAAACGGCGAAACGGAATATTTTTATGTCTGGCTCTGTTGCGGGATTCCCTTTGGGATTCGGAGGATGTTTGTCTGGCTGGTTCCCCATGGATATGACTTAGGCGGTTCGGTTGGTATTATTGCGGTGAACTTTATAATAGGCGGCCTGATCGGCGGGGTCATCCTGACCTGGCGTCTGGTGGTTGCTGTATGGTATATTCCTCTTACCATTTACCGATTGCTCACAAATTGAGTTGGATTTCTGGTTGAGTTCTAAAATGTCAGGGAATACGTAGAAAAAGCAACGGGGAAAAGCCCTGAAATATGGGGGATTTTTTCTTAGTCGGGAGTATATCTGCGTGTTATTATCATTCCCCCCGGAATCAGAGGTTACTTTTTCTACAAATGGCAGCGTAGCTTCTTTCTCCTTGTTTGCCTGATTCTGCCGCAGCCTGTATATCGGGAAGGTTGAAACGAAAGAGCAGCCAAAGCGAATAATCCCTGCACTGCTGCAAACGGTCACGTTTGATGTATCAAAACGGGATGGATTGGTATGACACGCGAAAAAAAGCGCCGGACGCAAGGGCTATATAGCCCCCGCGCCCGGCGCTTTTGCCTGCTTGGGTTATTCGCCTGTGAAATAGAACCGCTGCGCCTCAAAGGCGGCGTCGCTCATGGCGTCCAGCTTATCGGCGGTCTGGCAGGCCAGCGCCGCCATTTCCTTGTCCATGTCCGGCAAAGCTGCCCGGAGATTTGCCGCCGTCCTGCGGCGGTCGGCGTTGTGGTACAGACAGATCAGGTTTTCTTCTTCCACGGTGAAATACATTCCTCATACCTCCATTTCTTTTGATTTTTCCCGCGCCGGGGGCTTCTTTTTCTGTTCCTCCTTGGCGGCGGCAAGCTGCGCCCGGATGGACGGTTTCTTTTGTTTCTGCGTCGTCTTTCGGGTCTGCTTGGGCTTTTTGGCCTCCGCCTTGGCTGCCTCGGCCACATCCAAAAGGGAAATCTGTTCCCCGGCTTTCGCCCTTGCTTCCAGTTCCTCCATGGACGGGGCGTTGTTCATCATGCCGTCAATCATGTTGTAGTTCTGCTCGGTGGACATTTCCGCCGTCTTGATATGGCTTTCTGGCTGGGTGGGGATGGCAAAGGCCTTTGTGCCGTTTGCCATAATAAGATACCTGCCGTCCTCCGACTGGTGGTGGAATCCATACCCGGCGGCCTCCATCTGTTCCCGGCTCCTGTCGGTCAGATAGAAACGGCCCCTCGGCGTCTGGATTTGTTCGCCGGTCATGCACTCGTCCGGCGTGAGCTGCTTTTCCGGCTGGGCGAAGAACTCCGGCACCTGCCGGTAATCGGCCCCCTCGTCCACATAGTAGGCGGTCTGTTTCCCATCCTGCCGGAACACCACAATATCTCCCGTAGAGAGGGAATGTCCCTTGTAATCGGAGGGATGTTCTATGTTGAAGCGGCGGTAAATCTCGTCCAGTGTGGTGTCTTTGTCCAGCGGCGCGGTGTAGACAAGCTGGTAATTCTTCCTGTCCACCGAAAGCCCATCCGCCTGCAAGTCCTCATAGGAACGGTAGCGGAAGTCGCGCCCCTCTGGGCCGGGCGGCACTTGGTAGATGGAAAAGTTGGGCTGCGCCGGGGCCTCATAGTCGGAGGCAATATATTCCTCCATCGTCAGCCCGGCAGCGGCGGCCTCCTGTTCCAGCTCTGCCTCGATCTGTTTTTTGTAGTCCTGCAAGCTCTGGTCGAAGTCGGCAAGCTGCGGCGGCTCCGGCAAATGGTACTGGCCCTGATTGAGAAGCGGGCGGCACTCTTTTACATAGTCCAAAACCGCGTTGAAATAAGCGGTCTGTTCCGGCGTCAGGGTTTCCACGGATCGCAGCGGACGCCGGGCCTCCTGCTCCATAGCGGCCAGATTGCAATGCAGCTCCATATACGGGACGAACTCATGCAGAAGCATATCCCGCTGGGCCTTGTCCGCCTCCCATGCCTCCGGCCCCTCATGGTGCAGCACATGGTTTTTCCAGCTTTCATCCTGCGCGTAGTATTCATGGTAGCCCCGGATATGCTGGATCAGGGAACCGTCCCCGTCGCCAAAGTCCTGCCGCCCCTCGTAGTTGTCCGGCTGGCCCTGCATGGTAAAGTCAATGCGGAACTTGGTCTTGTCGTACCAATGGCCCGTATAGCCCGGTTGCTCCCGTTCATGGCGTCTGGCGCTGTCCAGCTCCTTGAAAACGGCCTCGGCTTCATGCAGCGGCATTTGCTGGCCGTCTTTCAGATGGGGGCTTTCACTCCAAAGGATCGTGACAACCGGCTCCGCTGCCGGATTCTGCGCGATCTGCCGCTGGGCGTTAGCAACGGCAATCTCACTTTCGATCTCGCTTTTCACAAAGGAATCCATCTGGCCCTTTTGTAGTTCATAGCCCTGTTCACACAGGCGGTTGATAAGCCCGATCACCTTGTCGTTATCGCCCACGGCCTCGGCATAGGCCACGATCAACTGCCGTTCCTCGCTGCCCAGACGCGGGGCGTTTTTCTCCGCCAGCTCAATCAGGGCGGCTGCCCGGTCAGCCGGGGACGCCTCCGGCATGAACGGCTTTCCATTCAAAAGGCCGTCGATCCCGTTCCACGCCTGCGGCTGGGGAATGGCGTTGGTCTGTTCAGCAGCTTCCAGAAAATCATCCAGCCTGTCGCCGGTCAGGGGTTCCATTGTCCCAGCCGGTAACTCATGGATGGCAAGGATTTCTTTTCCGGCTTCCGCAAGGGATAGGTCGAGATTGTCAAGCTGGCCTCCGTCCAGTTCTTTGTAGTCGGGGCCGTACAGTGTGTAATCGTATCCGGTTTCCGATGTCTGGATATACAGATATTCGCCGCTTTCCAGACGGTAGGCGGCCTCCTGCGGGGCTTCTGCCTGTTCCAGCGTTCCATCCCCGGCAATGGTAAAGCCCTGCGCCTGCGCCGCCTCCTTGGTTCCCTGCGACACTTCGCCGGTGGATTTCAAATCCGCGTCAATGAGGGTTTGCAGCATGGCCTTTACGCTGGCGGTCATTTCCTGCTGTTGCTTGGGGGACAGCTTGGAAAATACGCTGTCCGGGTCTGGTTGCTCGGCGGCCTGTTCCAGCGGTGCGGCCTGCGGCTGTTCCTGCTGGGCCTGCCGCTGTTGCTGAAGCTGGGCAAGGTGGCCGTCAATGGTGGTAATCAACTCATGGGCGGTGGCCCGGATGGTTTCAAGGGAGGCTTTCAGCTCTTTCAAGTCCTTGCCTGAACTCCAACCGGCCACATAGCCAAAGGAATAGTCGGAGGTGTCCAGCCCGTAGTGCTGGCAGACGGCATAGGCCACGCTTTCGGCCTGCACCTCGCGGGTGCGGCTGTCGGGGCGGTCGGCCTGCTCTATGGCCGTGGCTTCCGGGTCGATGGCGTGGAGCTTGGAATGGGCGATCTCATGGATGGCCGTCTTTAGGGTCTGTAATTCGCTCATGCCCTCCTGAATGGCGATCCGCTTTTCCGTCAGGTGGTAGTAGCCGTGGGAACCGCCCGGAATGTCCTCAAAACCAATGGGAACCGGGGAGGTCTGTTCCAGCGCCTTGAAAAATTCCCCGTAGCGTTCCACGCTGCCGGTCAGTTCTTCCACGCCGATAGAGGGCAGCGGTTCCCCCTCGGTCTGGCTCACATCAAAGACGGAAACGATTTTAAAGGCCGGAACCTGTATTTCCTGTACTTCGGTAACAGGCTTTCCGTCCTTACCCATCACCGGCCTGCCCTGTGCGTCCAGCTTTTGCACTTCCTTTTTCGCCTTGAACGGGGCCGGGGCCAGTATCTTGATGGCCTTTTCGCCTTTCTTTACATTGCGGTGAAAATCGTCCCTCCACTTGTTGTAGCCCGCCACAAGCTGTCCGCCCTGCATGGCGATCAGGAGGGTGTTGTTGAAGCTGTAACTGTGGAACTTGGACATGGTGGTGAGATAGGCTTTGTAGCGTTCACTCTCGAAAAGCTCCTGTATGCCGGTTTCCAGCCGGTCGGTGATCTCTTTCATGCGCTCGGCGCTGTTCTGGCCGTTTAAGAGAATGGGGGTGACAGGCTGCGGGGCCTTTGTAGGCGCTGCCGCCTCCGGCTGCACCTTGCTTTCCTCCCGCAGAATTTCCGGCGCGGGATAGGCCATCACCCGGTATTCCTCCGGCACTGGCTGGCCCTCATGGACGCGCTGCCATTCGTCGCTGGTTCGCAGGATATAGCCGTAATCGGTAAAGGTTCCCTGTTCCTCGCTGGCGATAAAACTTCCCAGCCGGTCGGTGTCAATGGCCGGTTTCCACGGGTCGGGAACGACAAACAGCCCGGAATCATTCAGGTAATATTCCCCCAGACTGCGGTTGTCCTTGGCGTTGATTAAGACAAAACAATCGGTGTTTTCGGCGTAGTCCAAAAGCTGCCCGATGGTCTGCATTTTTGCCGGGGACTGCATGGCGGCGTTCAGCTCCGTAAGCTCCACGGCGTCCAGCCTTTGAAGCTGGGTAGCAAGGAAGTTCAGTTCGTCCACGCTGGCGGCCTTGATTAAATCCTCCGGCAGTTCCAGCAGTTTTCCCTCCGGGGCAGAAAAGCCGCCAATGAACAAGTCCTGCTGGTTGTCGGCGGTAATGTGGATTTCCTTTAGGGCTTCCTGTACCTGTTCGGCGGTAGTCGGCAGGGAAAGCCAGTACCCATGCGGCCCGCCGGTCTGCGCTTCGGCGCGGTTATCAAGAAAAATGGAAAATACTTCGTTCACGGGTTCCCTCCTTTCCGGGGTGGCTGCGGTCTGCTGCGGCTGCGCGGTTTCTTCCTGCGCGGGAAGCTCTGCGGCTTTTGCCGGTTCCTCTCCCTCGATGGTGTAGCCGGGGAGCAGGCAGCCGTTGACCTTGAAATAGTCGGCGTATTCCTTGGGGATGACCGGGGAAATTTCGGTAAAGTAATGTTCATGGGCTTTGATCCGGCCATTCAGGTACTTGTCCAGTTCTTCCCGGCTGGCAAAGACTTTCCGATCCTGTCCGGCGATCTTGGCCTGCCGGTAGCTGCCCGGCGCGTTAGTGCGGAGGCTCCAGCGGAGTGTCCACGAGTAGGGGACGGATTTTTGGGCGGCGCTGTCATACCGGGTGTTCTCGGAAATGGAGTAATCCATCTGGTAGACCATGTTGCTGCGGATATGGCGGTATTCGTCCGGGGCCTCCCACTGGTTTGCGGTATGGGTAACGGGAAGCGTCCGGGCATATTCAAGGGCTTTGTCCAGAAACAGGGTTCTTCCGGCCTGTTCCTCCCATGCGGCGGCCTGTTCTTTCAGGCGGTCAAACACTTCCTGTTCTGCGGCGGCGCTTTCCGCCCGCAGGGAAAGAAGCTCCACAAGGGGTAGCTTTACCATTTAGGAAAGATCGGCCTTGCCGCTTTCAAAGTAAATCCGGCGCTCGATCCGCATAGTGCTGGCCGGTTCTAAATCGTCATGGTCGTAGGAGCTGTAAGACATTTGGGGTTCACATCCTTTCTATGGTGGTGATCTGATACAAGGGGTTTGGGGATTCCCCAAAGAGAAAATCCCCGGCCCGGCAAGTGCGCCGGGTCAGGTATTTTGCCGGGAGTGTGGCTACACTCCCTATGCTTGCTAAGACCGACTCACGGGGCCCCTGATTCCCTTGATAAACACGCTTTTTCAATGGTTCTTTTTTTAAAAAAAGATTGTATTTTTCATAAAACACTTCATCGCACATGTGCTTTTGGCTTGGTTTTAATGGTGATGACTGAAAATTCATCACCGTTTTTGACAAATTTTTCAGGATATTGGAAGCGCTCCTGGTATTTTTTGATCTGTTCCGGCGTCAAACTTTCATAGTACCCCTTATCCCAGGGTGCATGAAAAATCAGAAAATCGCCGGTGATAACCGTCTGTAAATCATGGTCTTCGCCATAGAGCGCGCGGTTTAAAGGTTGGTTGGTTCCCCGGCTCATCATTGCCACGTTTTCCTCAAGCGGACGTGCCCTCCGGTACTCTCTTAGCAGCCTTCGCATCGTTTCGGAATCCTTGATCACAGTTCGGACCTCGGGCGGTTTTCCTACCGGCACATAGAGATAGGTGATTTTCTCGCGCTGTTTTGGGCTTGGCTCGGCTTCGATGGTGACATGGTCAAAGTCCATTTCATCCAGATGCAAGTGCCCCCGTTGGCACCATCTTTCTTTGATCGCTTCACGGGCCAGCTCGGCGCTTTCCGCCTCCACTTCGATTTCCCGCTGACGTGTTTCACAGATCGTGACAACATATTTTTTCATGAATTCTCCTCCTTCATTTGGGATTAACGCACGTTATCCCGTTTCTTTTTCGGGCTTTTTTGATCCTTGGGTGACGTTCGCATTTCACTGGGCCTTTCAAATCTTTGGGTGTATTTCCTGACCTGTTCCGGGGTCAGGCTTTCAAAATACTGGCCGTTCTCTGATAGGTTACAAAGAAAAAAATCGCCATAGGCTGTCTGTCGGTAATGGCCTTTTTCATCATAGATCATCCGATTCATCTCTGTTTTATCAAACTGTTTTCTTCTGATCCAGATGATGACCGTGGGGATTTCCAAGGGATAAATTTCCACAAATCCACCCATCATTCGGTTGATAGCGCGCATGCTGTTTTCAACGGTTTGGGGCTTTGGCGGCTTCCCGTTCGGCACCATCAAAACGGTGATTTCTTTGGGTTCCTGAATTTCATAAAACGCGTCGGGGTTTAATTCGGCTTCAAAGTCTAAGTCTTTATAATCGGTAAAAGAACACTCCCCGCGGTTAAACATTGCTTCTGCCATCTCCTCAGCGGCTTCTTTGTCCTCTTCCTCAACCGTCACAACGGCGCAAGCGAGCTCGGTGACGGTGACATCATATTTTGGCATGTTTCTGCCTCCTTTTTTACTAAAAAAGCCAACAGGCAAAAGCGCTGCTGGCAGTATTTATCTTCTAAGAGGTTTTCTCCATGCGTGTCATGTACTTCAGGCAGTCGACATGGCCTCGGAAATAAAGTGCCTCCTGTACCATCTCATCTATCCGATCTTCCAAAAATAAATAGTGCTGAATCTGATGAAGTTCGTCACTCGTCAGGGTAACGGTGTCTTCATCTGAAAATAATTTTGCGAGTGCACGGTCGTCCATCATCGTGTCATGTTCTTCTTTTATGTTCTGGTATTCGCTGCTATTTTTTGCCAATTTGCGAATGGTATCGAGGTAAATGGCCGTTAACGGCGATTGTCCCGGAAAGAAATCTGCATCGAATGCGTCATCTTCTTCTAGATCATCTTCATTCGATGTCTCAAAATCCGAGGCCGTTTCGGCGCTGTAAAGACTCGATTCTTCGTAGGGATCCTGAAGCTTTTCAAGCTCGGCTTCGCTGGTTTTCAGTGTCTCCTCTGGATTTTCTGTGGGGTTTGGCATAATGGTAAAGTCCATCACAATATCACAATTGCTCAGTCCTTCTATGAGTTGTTTTAAAATATTTTCCATTTTGGGGTCTCCTTTTCTACTTTGATTGGGTAATAAAATTTTAATTTTACATGCGTTTTTCCGTCGTTATCCTGTTAATTCTGCGTGATAACCAGTCAATTTTGCGATTTCATTCATAAAAATCCAAGGGCATCACCTCCTTTCCGGGAAATAAAAAAGCAGCATTTCACCTTGAAACACCGCTTGCCATAACATCCTAATTTTTTATATTCGCTACAATTTTATAAAATCCAGCATTAACAAAATGATTTCTGGACTTAACGCGTTCTTTCCTTGGTTTTCACTGTCTGTATTTCACCTTCTTCAGGCTCGGAGTCAACGAGCGCAATATCCTTACTATCCGCGGACAGCAGCGCATTGAGTTCAAACAATCGGGCGGATTTTTCCTTGAGCTCCTGCTCCCGTGTAAAGGGCTTCGCCACCTCGATTTTCGCCTTTGCGAGCTGTGTCTTTGTGTTTTCCAGGGTTTCTTTTTTCATGAGAAGTGTTGTCTCAATCCCTTTAATGGCGTTGTTGATCCTTGCGATATTTCCCTCGGGGTTGGCGCCCAGGGTAGCGGAATGCTTTATTTTATCGCCTATTTTTACCTTAAATTCCTGAGAAAAGGCATTGTAGTGCAGGGTCATGGGCCATTCTAAATAGGTGCCAATGGGCACGGGGGCGGTGTCTTTGATCCCCCGGCAAATCTGGATCAGGGCTTCACCGGCCTTTACTTTATCCGTATAGATTGCCTGACCGACACGCATGGTGAAGGTCTCTTTGTCAAGGGGCCCCTGAGCATTTACATGGGCAGCATCCTTTTCCAGCTGCTCAATGGTTTCCTCAAGCTGCGCAATCTCTTTTGGATATTCCTTACTGATCCGATCCTCCAAGCGGTATTTCTGACCGAGGTAGCTCTGCTTCAGGGTCTGGAGCTTAGAGACTTCAATGTCCAGATCCATCTTCTCCTTGATCAGCGGGTTGCCCGTTGCCAGGGCTTTGATTTCAGCAAAGGACAGGGCAACGTCATCCACATCCTCCATGGTCCTGGCTGGGGATTTACCAGTCATTATCTGGGAGATGTAGCGCTGTTTATTCTCGAGGAGCTGAAACATGTAGGCGTCAAAGGTCCCCTTGGTAATGTAGCGGACAATCTGTACGGTGGGGTTTTGGTTCCCCTGTCTAATGGAACGCCCGCCGCGCTGCTCCAGGTCCCGGGGCCGCCAGGGAATATCCAGATCGTGGGAGGCAATAATCAAATCCTGCACATTGGTTCCGGCCCCCATTTTGGCCGTGCTGCCCAGCTCAATGCGGATGGCGCCAGTCCGCACCTTGGCAAACATGGCCTTCTTTTTGGCTTCGGTATCGGCTTCGTGGATGTAGGCCACTTCCACATCGGGCACGCCTTTTTTGATGAGTTTTGTCTTGATGTCGTCATAAACGTTGAATTCACTGTCCTTTTTCGGGGTCGAAAGGTCGCAAAAAATGAGCTGGGTTAACCGTTTTTCTTCATTTTCCTTCCACAGGTTGTAGGTTTCCTGAACCAGTGCGTTGACCTTGCTGCCGGGATCGTCGGGCAGCATGGGGTTTAAGAGCCGCTGGTCCAGGGCCAGCTTTCGGCCGTCGTTTGTGATGCACAGCATGTTATCCTCGCTGGGGTCTACCTGCCGGTTACGCACCTTTTGGGCCCGTTCCACCAGGCTTTCAAGCATTTCTTTCTGAAATTCGCTGGGCTCGGTTTCAATGACACGGTACTCGGCCTTAGGTACTGGAAGCGCCAGCATGTCCGCGGTCTGGATGTCGGCCACCTCTCTGAAAAGGGTCATGAGCTCCGGCAGGTTATGGAAGCGCGCGAAGCGGGTTTTCATGCGGTAAGTGCTGCCTTCGGGTGCCAGCTCCAGGGCGGTAATGGTCTCTCCGAAGGTGCTCGCCCAGGCGTCGAACATGGTCAGTTTCAGTCTTGTGAGGGTACTGTACTCCAGGTAACGCATGAGGGTAAACATCTCAACCATGCTGTTGGAAATGGGGGTGCCGGTGGCAAAGATGACGCCTTTTCCGCCGGTCAGCTCGTCCATGTAGCGGGTTTTTAAGAACATGTCCGTGGACTTCTGGGCTTCGGTCTGGCTGATGCCGCCGACGTTGCGCATTTTGCTGTAGGCAAAAAGGTTTTTAAATTCGTCGGCTTCATCCACAAAGAGCCGGTCTACGCCCAGCTCCTCAAAGGTAATGACATCGTCTTTGTCCTTTTGCCGCATCAGGGTCTGAATCTTTTTTTCAATGTTTTTCCGGCTGCTCTCAAGCTGTTTAACGGTCATGCGCTCTCCCTGCTGATACTTGAGTTCCTCAAGATAGCCGAGGATCTCATCGACCTGGGCCTGGTAATAGGCGATCTGCCGCGCATTGCTCAGAGGAATTTTCTCGAACTGGGAGTGGGCAATCAAAACCCCGTCCCAATCCCCGGTGGCGATTTTGGCGCAAAAATGCCGCCGGTTCTGGCGTTCAAAATCTCTTTTGGTTGTGACTAAGAGATTCGCAGACGGATAAAGCTGCAGCCATTCAGAGGCAAACTGCCCGACGATATGGTTGGGCACCACAAACATGCTTTTCCGGCAGAGGCCCAGGCGTTTTTGCTCCATGGCGGCCGCAATCATGGTGAAGGTTTTGCCGCTGCCCACCACGTGGGCCAGCAGGGTATTGCCGCCGTAAATGGTCCGGGCAACACCATTGACCTGATGGGGTCTCAGGGTGTACTCGGGATTCATGCCGTAGAATTTCAGGTGTGAGCCGTCATAGGTTCTCAGCCTTGTGGCGTTGAAGTTTTCGTTATAATATTTGGTTAAGCGGTCCCTCCGCCCGGCATCGGACCAGATCCAGTCCTGAAAGGCCTGCTTCATCTGCTCCTGCTTTTCAAGGGCCAGGGTGGTTTCCTTCTGATTGAGCACGGGTTTTTGGTTGCCGTTGTCATCCAGCACGTAGTCATAAACCTTGGCGTCCTTTAAGTTGAGGGTGGTTTCCAGAATCTCATAGGCGTTTTTCCGGGTTGTCCCAAAGGTTTCATGGACCAGCACACTCTCCCGGTCCAGCTTCTTTCCCTCAATGCGCCATTCCAGGTTGTGGGGAAACTGTCGGATTTTTATTTTACGCTGGTAGTAGTCGGAGGTCTCAAAGGTCTCAAAAGCAAAGTCCTGGATATCCTCCTGGGGAATCCAGGTGGTGCCTAAGCGCACCGCAATTTCGGACGCGTCCAGGTCCTGGGGCTGAACTTTTTCAAGGGCTTCAACATTGACACTGAACTCTGGATAGGTGGCAGCGGCAAGCTTTGCGACCGAGAGCTTTTGGCGGACATTACCGCTCAGGTATTCGTCGGCGGTCTGCCAGCCTTCCGTCCAATTCCCGGAAAAGTCAAAGGGCCCGCTCTCCGGGGTTTTGAAAATAACGTTTCTCAGGCTTTCAACCATCTCGCGAAAGGGTGTCTCATCGAGTGGGATCAAAGGGCCTTCCGTTTCGATTTGGGGGTCAAGCAGCCCAGGCTCCTGCTCCGGTGTGTAGAGCAATCCGGCCATGTAGAGCAAATCGACCTTCGCGCGCTCAGATAAGGACACGGCCAGGGCTTCCGCTGCGGTATCGACGTGAGTGATCTCAACGCGTGGCAGAATGGTGCGCTTGGTGAACATATCCGCCTTGCGGATGAACGCTCCCATAGGATCTAATATTTCCAGTGAACAGAGCAGCGGATAGCTGTGGTCATCCCGGAAGACAAGCCGGTTGGCCTGGGCATTGAGGCTGCCATAATGCTTCACATAGGCGTCATAAACCTGATTCAGGCGCATTTGCTCAAGTGTGATGTCCTGATCCGGGTAGTCCTCCATCTGCAGGTCAATGAGCTTTCGGGTGATTTCTCGCAGGTCGATCATGCCCCGGATACGGTTTTCCGCGGTCTTGTTGATGGTGATCCGGCGCATCTGGCTGTTTTCACGGTAGTAGATTTTGTTGTTTTTAAGGGTAAAAGAGAAGTTTCGGACGGAAAAGTCTGCCGGAATGGTCTCGGTTTCTTCCCCCTCCATGTCCTCCTCGGGGCCAAAATCGTATTCGAAAATATCGGGTGGCAGGCGGCGGATGGCTTCGCTGAGCTGGTCGGCCAGACGTTCACCTTCCAGGGCTTTACACCTTGTTTCAGGACCAAAGGGGCCGCTTTCAACCACCATTTTCCCTAAAATCATTTCAGGATAGTCTACGAAGTAGTCGTTCATCTCAATGCCCGCATCGTCCATATTCAAAACTGTCCAGGCTGGCAGTTCTTCTTTCTCCGGGGTTAAAAAATCGCGGCGTTTCAGAAAAAGAATATCCGCGGTCACACGGGTACCGGCATTGGCGGTAAAGGTGTTGTCCGGCAGGCGGATCGCGCCCACGAGCTCTGCGCGTCTTGCGAGGTATTCCCGCACGGACGAATTTTGCTTGTCCAGGGTGCCCTTGGAGGTGATAAAGGCCACGATGCCGCCGGGCCTTACCGTATCCAATGCCTTGGCAAAAAAGTAATCATGGATTAAAAAGTTTTCCCGATAGTATTGGGCGTCGTTCACTTTGAACTGTCCATAGGGGACGTTGCCGACGGCGACGTCAAAGAAGCCGTCAGGGGGCTTGAAATCCTCAAAACCGCTGTTCACAATGCTGCTGCCCGGATAAAGCTGCTTCGCAATGCCGGCGGTAAGGGGGTCCAGTTCAACACCATAGAGCTGAGTACCTGCCATGCTTTCAGGGAGAAGGCCGAAGAAATGGCCAGTCCCGCAGGCCGGGTCCAGGAGATTCCCCTGACGAAAGCCCATGCGCTCAAGGGCCTGGTACATGGCCTTGATGACCACCGGCGGTGTGTAAAAAGCCGTCAGGGTGGAGGCTCTGGCGGCTTTGTATTCTGCTTCGGTGAGAAGAGCTTTCAGTTGTTGGTATTCCGTGTGCCAGCTGTCTTTGGCAGAGTCGAACGCATCGGGAAGGCTACCCCAGCCAACATATCCTGCAAGAACAGACTGTTCTTCCGGGATGGCCAGACGCCCTTCAGCTTCGCACTGCTTCAGGGTCTTGATGGCAGCGATGTTGGCTTTGAATTTCTCTTTTGGGCCGCCGGTTCCAAGGGTATCCTCGGTGATACGGTATTGATGTTGTTCCAGAGAGCCGGTAAGGATGGCTTCATCCGGGGCTGGCTCGCTGGAGTCTTCATAATTGGCGCTTTCCTGTGCTGAACTTTTTTCATCAGTCCGATGCGCTTCAGGCCGTGTGGGCTGTTTATCAAGGTAGCGGTTAACAAAGGAAAGCGGTTCCCTGCGGAAAATCGGGAAACCAGTGCTCTGATTAAACGTAATATCCTGTAAAGATACTTCATTAAGTTCCTGATCAACGGCATCAACACGATACTTCCGGTCATCAATCTCGAGTTCCATCCCAACCGTAACGGCCTCGGCTGGCTTTTCAGCTTTGGTTCTCTCCAGATATGCCCGTTTTTCACTCGCCGCTTGGTTTTCGATGCGTTTAATCATTGCCTCCGGCAGATCATCCCGATAGAATGTAATCTGTCCTTCTGGAGAAATATGTGCGATGGTCTGGTAATCCCCGTGTTCTTCCACCAGGCTATTCCAGACGGTTACCCCATTTCCAAGCAGGCCATAACCAAGCTTGTAGCCGGGTGTGTCCTCGGGCATCTCGGGTAATAGTGGCTGGGGGCTTTTTTCTTTTGTATCCGACTCAGGCATATCTTCAGCCCTTTTTCCGGTCAGAGTGTCTTCCGTTTCTTTGTCCGGGGCCTGTTTTAACGGTGTGGGTTGCAGAATATGGGATGGTGTTTCCTTACGCCATTGCTCAAAAACCTCCCGGTCGAAAGTTTCTGTTAAAAGCGGATAGGCACTTTTTTGCAGTTCCACCTGTTGATCGTCCATGTGGAGGATGCGGTATGCGGTTGTCTCTAAGGTGATGGCATCGCCCGCCTTGAGCTCAGATTCCTGCGCCAACAAAAAAGCAGAGGGGGTTTTCTCCTCTGCTTTTCCATCTAAAAGACGCTGCTGCTCCAAGGCACTTGGGATGGGGCGGTAATCGTCTGTGAAACGGCCCTGGCGGATCATCCGGTCAAGGCTGTCGGCAACAGATTGCCAGCTCACACGGCTTTCGGCTGTTCGGGTTTCAGACGTACCGCTCCAAAAATGCAGGGCGTCTTCCGTGGCTTCATAAAAGACGGACGTGCCATTTTTTAAGGTCACCTTTGTCACTTCTTTGTTGAAAATGCGATGCAGGTAGCGGGCACGGCGCTCAGGTTCGGTCTGCTTTTCAAAAACCGCCTGAATCGTTTTTTTCGGGTCCCGCAGATGCGGGGTTGTGATCAGGATTTCTTCAAGGATCTCCTGGGACGGTATCGGTACAGGTGTTTCTTGATTTAATTGTAAATCAGTTCCCGGAGAATCTGTTCTTCCACGCTCCTCTGGATGTTGTTCACTAGTCCGGTCCATTTCATCGGATTGTTGGCTTTCAGGGTTTCGCTCACGCCCTCGGTTTCCATCATCTGGCGGGTGATCTGGGCCATCCGTCTGTCCGCGGTTTCCTGTATCTCGGTTAAGTGGGCGTTGAGTTTCCCCTGGGTGAGCAGGTTCAGGTACAGGCCGTAATGGTGTTTCATCAGATAGGTCTTTCTCAGGCTCGCGTACCTGCCCTGGGGCATTGGTATTTCCTTTGGCACGGTCAGGTCCGGCAGCAGGTAATCGCCCTGTTGGCTGTAAGTGATGTTCATTTTCAGCACTCCTTTCATTGAATGGTTGTTTCTCTTGTTTCTCATTGTAGGCTGATTTTTCAAGTTTTGCAAACATACCTGGATCATTTTGTTCCTCCCGTTGCAGTCTGCGGACGGTTTTGGCAATGGCTCCGAGGGCTGTGGCCGTGATTTCACAGGTGGCACTGCCGATGATGTTAATGGTCTGGGGTGTGTTAAAGGCGGTGATCTCCCTGAAGTCATCGGCTTCAAAGAGTGCCTTTGTCTCCAGTCCGCAGCGCAGCATGAGCATGTAGGTCATGCTGTTGACCATCAGATCCCGCAGGCGTTTGCTCAGGTTCTGATCGTCCAGACCATCGAGGTAGCTGCCTGCGGTACTCTGTTTGAGATCCTCCAGATAGTCGGTCAGATTGTCTTCACCGGCGTTGACACTGACGCTGTTGATGGCTTGCATCAGGTTTTCTCGGGCTTCGAGCTTTCCAAAGGTGTCCTCAAGGGTTTCAATGATGGCCGTGTGATGGATCTCCTGGACCTGCCAGAGAGGAACGGGCCGGACGCGGCTTTTATTCCAGCCCTCTTTGGTATCGGAAAGGTCAAAATAGTGTTTCAGGTGGAGGTGATCGCTTTGCTTGTCAAAGACGGCGATCCCTTTGCTGCCCGGCTTCACCCAGCGTCCAAAGCGCCGATTCCAGCGCTCCGTGGTGAGTACCGCGGTCACATCGGGGCGCTGGGCATGGACCAGGAGCTGCTCATCGAAGGGCAGGCGAAAGTTGGTGCTGGCGGTTTTTAAAAAAGCCATCCAGTTTTCTGGGCGGACAGTGACCTCCTGGAGCGTGGCGTTATAAAGCGTGACAACGCTTTGGTATTTTATGGCCATGGACTTACTTTACAGGCCGCTTAAGGAACTGCGGCACTTCTGGGAAACCTTCGGCATCCACGTAAAAAGCCTGAACTTTTTCTTCCCGATGGGTGACAAGAATATCGTCCATGCACAAAGGGTGCATCTTATCCTGGAATGGCCGGTCGTTCCGATTGTGAAATTTGTACAGGTCGAGCAGTTCGGTCACCGGCGCTAACATCCCTTGGTAGCACAAAACATAATCTTCCCGTTTAAACCGGGTAAGGAATTGATTAAGGGGTCCAAAGCCATAATCGGTGTTCTGCCGGTCTGGAATCTGGTAGACTTCGTAATAGTCCAGCACATCGGAAGGCCCAGGGTTTTCGGGCCGATAGCGGTTCCCCAAGCGGGCCATTTTTTTGGCAAACTCAATGGGGTGCCAGATGGTATCCTGTAGCTTAAAATGTCTGAGGTCAACGAAGTAACAGGGATAAGTCACCGGGCAGCCGGTCATTGGGACAATGATAATACGCTCACCGTCTGGGATTTCAAACAGATCCAAGGCGTGGATATCAACAAACGAGATCATTTGGGGGATTGGTTTGGGTTTCTTCATTGTTTTCATCTCCTTCTAACGCAGTATCCTGCGATGATACGTCCTTTCGTTCAGGATCTGGTCCGGATGCTAAAAAGGTCACCACGCGATTCGCCTTTACGCTTTTAATGAGTCCATTCAGCACAGCCATATCGTTTTTGTTCACAATTTCAAGCGCAATGATATCGTCGAGGGTCATCCCGGCAATGGCTTTTTCGGTGTCATATCCGGCGTCAATCAGGCGTGTTAAAATCCGGAGTCCTCTTGTGTTCTTTGCCATAGTTTCACCTCGAGAATTCTTTGTGTTTGTTCTTTTTAATTCGGCCGTTTTCATCGTAGTAATCTGGCCGGGCATTGGGTGCGTCCCAGCCACAGATTGATCCCGCATTCATTGCTGCAATCTGGGCCTTTGTGATACCAGCCGCTTCGTTCAATTGTTTTGCTAAGTTTTTATTCTTTTCTGGATCAGATGTCGAATTGCCGCATTCAGAGTACCCTGGCTCAAATCGTTTGATCATCACGAGCTCACCTGTTTCCAAAAGTGTACTGTAGCACTTTTCAGGCAACTCACTTTCATCCTCTGCCATTTTCGCAGACTCTTTCTTGTAGTCAAGCGCCTCCATCACCCGTGTGCACAAATCGCTGATGGCTTTGTCCTGATCATTAAAATAGTGTCCACAATAATAGTAATCATCCTGGCCGCATTTCCAGGTGACAAAGGGCTGCGGGGCCTTTGGATTGAAGCCCAAAACAAAGGCATTATCCGGATCGACCTGTATGCGGTCTGTGATCATATAGCCTTGATTGATTTCGTCTTTCACTGTTAAATTCTCCTTTTTTCTTTTGTAACACGTTATTTTTCCATATCTTCGATCAGAATAAAGTTGCCGCTCAGGTCATACCGGTTAGGGTCCGCGGCTGGCCGCTCCCAGCCTAAAAGCATTCCGCCGAGCATGGCTTCTTTCTGCGCCTTGGTGATGCCCATCACCGTATTACATCGCTCTGCGAGCAGTCGGTTCATCGCTCGGTCGGGGGTGGAGCGATCGGTTCTTTCATAGGTCAGCGCGCCTCTCTTGATCCGAACAATCTCACCCGTTGAAAACAGTGTGGTATAGCAAAAATCGGGCAGTTCTATTTTTTCTTTCATCAGCGGGCTTCTCCTTTTCGGTTTTTTTCTTTCTTTTGTCTTTGTTTGATGTGCTCGAGGTCTTGCTTTGCCCATTCTGGCAGGCATTCAGGTTTCACGATACCCTGGATGTCAGAACGTTCAAAGCGGGTATTCTCCTGGCTGTAGAGCTTTTTGACGAAGACGGCATTCCCCCGGGCATTGCCATGGGCTCCAAAACCGCCGGTCACATAGCCCAGCTGGTACACCGCGTACTGGCACTCTGGCCGCAATACTTCCGGCTTGATGGCGATGACCTTTCCGTTCAGATCCTGGGAAAAGTCATGCGGGTAGCACATCTCCGGGGTGATGACCTCCAAAGGGACTTTGATCTGTTTTAACGTTTCCCGGGCTTTTTCGATTTGTCCTTTTACCCGCGTGGTAAACACGTCCATCATGTCCAGATAGGAGCCGGTTTCAATTTCTGAATAGCTTGCGTAAAAGAGGATGATCTGACGAAAAGCGCACAGGTACCGATGCGGCCCATAATCGCCGGACTTTTCACCAAAAACGACGGTCTTATTTCCGATACACAGTTCTTGGGTGATCGCATAATCCCCACACTTCATGCTTTCATTGTTTTCCGCATTCATCAGCGCGCTGCTCCTTTCCTGATGCTTTCTTTTTTCCGGAATTTCTTAATCGCTTTCTGAGCCCATTCTGGCAGGTACTTCATGTTGACAAGCCCTTGGATCTCACTTCTTTCAAACTGGGCCTCTCTGCCGTCGTACACGTTCTTTACAATAATGGCCTTTTCTTTGGGATTGGCTTTTGCTCCAGAACCACCGGTGACATAGCAGATTTGTTCATTGGCGCGCTGGTATTCGGGCCTGAATACCTCCGCTTTAATGACCACAAACTTCCCGAGGATACTTTTTGTGTGATCATCCAGACGACAACACTCTGCCGGAATGGGCGCGTTGGGTTCACCAATCTTCTTCTCCGCTTCCCGGAGTGTCTTGATTTCTCTTTGAATCCGTTTGGTATAGTACTCCAGCATTTCCAGATAGTCACCGGTCTCGATATCTTCATAGCCTTTGTCCAGATGATCGAGATCATCCTGGGCACACAGATAGCGTTTATCCGGGCACTCGGCTTGCTTCTCTCCGAGAATCATCTCCTGGCTGCCGATGGTCATTGAATGGATGATGCGGTAACCGTGAACGGTTCGTTTATCTTCTCCTATCATAGCTAGCTCCTTTTCTTTTGTAACGGGAAAAGCGGCATTTCTGCCGCTTTAGAACTACCTTGCCGATTGCTTCTGCCGTTCGCGCTTTTGGTACAACTCCAAGGCTTTCACAATGGTTTCTTCGATTTTTTTCTCAGGCGTGCCTTTTGGAAAAAATTTGCTGATCCGCTCTTTGGGGATTTTGATTTTCTCCACTTGATTGGGCTTTTCTTCCTGTAAAATGGAGAGAATGACCGCTTCGCTCAGCTTATTCTCCTGGGAAAACTGCTTAATTTTCGTTGCCTGGGCCAATGATGGCGTGCAGTCCTCATACTGCATAGCGTCCAAAAGCTGTTCCTGTTCATCTTTGCCTAAATATGAGAGTTCAACAGCTGGACGGAACGCGATTTTATTTTCATCAACGAGGTCTAAAAGTGGCTCGATGAGTTCGGTTAGGCGAATGTAACGATGTATTTGTCTGGCACTATCAGGCATCTCTATACTTAATTCATTGACACTTATCGACTTCTCGCCCATTGGGCGAGAAGTTTTCTTACCTTGATGTTTCATTGCATCAAGTTTCATTTTATAAGCGAATGCTCTCTCTGATGGAAGTATCTTTTCCCGTTGTAGATTACTATCCACCATAATGATTGTGGCTTCATCATCTGTAAGATTGCGGACAATACACGGGATTTCTTTCATCCCGGCTAACCGGCTTGCGCATTTTCTCCGGTGCCCGGCCACCATCTCATAGCTGCCATTTGCTTTCTGCCGAACCAGCGCAGGCACCAATACGCCGTACTCCCTGATGCTCTCGGCCATTTCCATCATGGCTTCATCCTCCTTAATTTTGAATGGATGGTTTGGAAAATCCTCAATCTGATCAAGTGGGATCTCCTGTACCTTTTCCCGGTTCGCGTCCAGCCGTTCTTCTTCGGTGGTAAACAGCTCATCGACACTGGGCAGCTCGAGCTTGAGTTCTTTGTTTTTCGGCATTGACTAGCACCTCCTTTGTGAATGCTTCGTAGGCTTTTGCCACCTTGCTGCCTTTGGCGTGGGTATAAATACTCTTTCCCTCCGCGCTGGTTTCAGCGGCGGCGATGGCAAAGGGGATGACGTTTCGGTAAATTTTCAGGGCACTGCCGTACTGTTCCCGGATCGTTTCAGCCACGGTTTTGGTCATGTTGGTGCGGACATCGGCCATAGTTAAAATAACGCCTTCAATAGCCAAGGCTGGATTGATCTGGCGCTGGACTTTTCCGATGGTCTTGATGAGCTGGGTCATGCCCTTTGCCGGTAAGTAGTGGGCCTGAACGGGAATAATGACGCTGTCAGCAACAGCCAGGGCGTTGATGGTAATCATTCCCAGGCTGGGCATGGTGTCAATCAGAATATAATCATAATCTTTTTTATAATTCTGAACGATGCGTTTTAAAATGTACTCTCGGCTCATGGCGGTAACCAGTGTCATTTCCATGGCTGAAAGCTCTAAGTCGGCTGGAATGAGATCAATGCCTTCTGGATGGTGTAAAATGCCTTCCCGGGTATGGATGGGTTCATCCAGAATCGCTTCTTTCATCAGTGTCGCCATTGTAATATCGAGCTTCTCCGTATCGCGCCAACCAAGTGAGGTGGTTAAATCCCCTTGTGGGTCTGTATCCAGGGTAAGCACCTTTTTTCCCTGATTGGCAAGGCCAATGCCAAGGTTGACCGTCACGTTCGACTTACCGACGCCTCCTTTTTGATTGCAGATTGCAATCGTCTTTGCTTCTTTCATTTGTCTATCCTTTCTTAATACTAGAAAAACCGCTCAATCAATGATGAGCGGTTTGCCGTTGAAATAAAAAAGGAATACATTTGGTGTATTCCTAATCTGTTTCTTTCAATATTCTGTTTTGTTCATTTTCCATGCGCTTTTCAAATTTACTTTTCTGTTTCAGGTAATACTTCTGGACTTCTCCATAAGGTATCCAGATATCCGCAGCTTCAATTTTATCATAAGCCGCATTGACAATCTCCCGTTTGTCCGGTGGCCGATTCAGGGTTTGATACTGCACCCGGTAGGCTTCATAAAGCCAGGCATTGATCTTTTCAATCTGTTTTTGTTTTAAATGGCCGATGCGCTTATCGGTTCGGAGCAACTGACCATCAATCTTCTGATGGTTATTTCTTGACACCGGCTTCCTCCTGGTCGGTTTCTTCCACGTCTGGTAAAGCGTTCACTACTTCACTGAGTACTTGTGTAAAATCAACAGCATTTTTAGAAGTGATCACCGGTCTTCCACTGCTGGCTTCAATGGCCTTTCGGGCATCCCCGGCAATGGCGCCGCCTTCTTTGGCGACTTGACGGTTTTTTTCAAAATCTTCGGGTGCTTTAGCTTTGGATAACTCTGTGGTTGTGGCTTCGGCCAACATGTTTAAAACCAGTTCAAGGGTACTCATGTTGTCTCTGAGGTTTTCTTTTTTCAAGCCTTTGAAGTTTTTATACTGTCTGGTACGCATCCCGGACCAGGCTTTTGTAATCTCATCGGTCAAAATAGCGTACTCCATGCCTTTCTTTACACCGCGGTTATCCCACTCATCCGTTAACTCTTTTCGGACTTGTATGGCCTGCAACCGCTAATTGATCCATTCCCGGCTATAGCCTTTTTTAAGGTAGGTTTCAAGGGCTCGGTCAATGGTCAGCTCGGGATCGATGGTCTCTTCAATCCGCTCGCTTCCTACACGCGCCAGCCAGGCTTTAAAGGGTTCTGCTTTTGGGGATGGAATGGACTGAATGATGCGCAGTAGCTGCCCGGTATCCGCAACATCGGTCTGTCGCATTTTTCCATCGTTGGCTTTCATTTTCAACTGTACGATATTTTCGTACAGTTGAATCGCCCCTTCTGATTTCAGCTTTCTTTTTAAATCACTCCAATAACGTCTGGGATTTTCGACCTCTGTTAAAACAGCGATGACATCAATAATTGAGAAGTACCACTCTTCTTTTTCTTCATCCCATGCAGTGCGGATTGTACTGTGCTCAAATAGCTGTATGTTTTCCATGTTTCCCCCTTTAAATTTTATTTCCGGACGAAGATTTTACAAATAATATTTGCTCGTCATCGAATATCGTGTGCGCTTTATTTCTTCTTATCAATCGTGTACACCACGTTGTGACTTTATTCAGTATCCTACAGAAATAATGACATCAAAACTGTAAAAATCTATGGGTTTATCTGAATTTGCAATGTGCATATTTTGCACATTGCCCGCTTCTGGAAATTCACCTTCTAAAAAAACATTTTTGATATGCCTTGAAATGACACTTTGGTCGCATTGGAAAAGCTCTGCCATCTGTGCTTTTGACAACCACACCGTATCCTTATCGAAGGTATCATCAACTTTTATACTACCCTCTTTGGTTGTATAAATTTGTAATGGTGAATGCTGATTGATTAATAATTCTCCACGTAAAACAAACTGCTAAATAAAAACTAAAAACATTCAATCTCAAAGATTTTGCTATCTTATTCATTTTTTAACTTTTTGGTCATACGCGCTTCTCCCATGGAGATGAATTACTCTTGTAGCCATATCTGCAATGCGCTAAATCTGATAAAATGAGTATTCTCCCTTTGTGAGTCCATAATTCTATTTCTTTTTATTTTTTGATGCGGTTAATTCAAAGCTTTGATCGAGTAACCATTTTAATTGATCGTCCTTGATACTGCCATCCAAAGCCAATGTCACCCAGTTTTCCTTGTTCATATGATATGCGGGATAGACTCCCTTTTCATTTCTGAGCGTACTGATAAGTAGTGGATCGCACTTGACGTTTAGCACATCAATCATCTCATGACTGGGCAAACCGAGCTTGCTTTTGGGAATGTCCATAATAAGGGCAAACCATTTTTGATTGTTCTTATGTCTGAACACAGCATAATTGGGATACTTCTTCCATGGATTTTCTTCATGCGCGTTGTATTGTTCTGTTATGAACTGTATTAACCACTTCCTGTCCATTGCCATTCTCCTTTTCAAATGGTATTTACCTACTGTTTAGACATCTGTTTTTCCATCATTTCACGAATGCGGCGAATGAGAACATGATTCGCAAACCACACGGTTTCATAGTGCATAAAAGACAGGACATTTGCATCCCAGAAAAATTGAATTTCTGGAGCAAATTCATCATCTGAGTTCCAGAAACAAAATAAAAGCTTCAATCCACAAAACACGGGAATTTGTGCCGCCAAATCACCGCTGTCAACAATCACTCCTCCCAGTTTCTGCAGTGCATCACGCAGCAAAGTCTCCTGATGGTCAAACATTTTAATTTCCTGGTAGAAAAAGCCTGAATTAGCAACGGGGACTGTGCTGTGTATTTTCGAAATACTTTGCATATTCTCAAACTGTCCAGACGGCACGGCACCTGGCTTCGACCAGCACAGAAGATCATAGATCGTCATTGCTTCATTGTAATCTGCTTCTCTGAACCCATCAATATCCATATGGCTACATTCTACAAAGCCGGTTTTTCGGGCAATTCGACAAATTCCACCCATAAAGTCGATCATCAAATACCTTTCATTGGCATCTATTTTAAAGCGCTTTATCATTTCATCTTGGTCATATTTCAAAAATTCTCCCTGCATTTGCCGCTTCATTTTTTCATAATTCGACGTCATTTCATTCTCACCTATAACTTCTATTTTTGCTATACCTAAATTATACCGTTTTCCCTTGAGGACAACAACTGATTTATTCACGCTTAAGATCATATGCCCTCTCCCGCGCATGCTCTCTCCCAACCCAATGATAATAATGCTGGTAAACCAAAACACCCACACCATGCAAGGAAAAAAGCAACATCAGCACAAGACAAGATAAGATTAGAATCAACAGCAGGGGCAGATGGTTTTTGATGGCTAGCCCTACCGGCAGGGCGATAAATCCTGTAAAGAGCGTGATCAGCTGCATCGCTAAGGCTGGTGGGTAGCACCTTTTGGTCCTTTTCCATTGTAGATAGATACGAACAATCAAAAGACACGTTCCCATACAGATCATCAAAACCAATGCAGTAACTTCAATCAAATGTTGAAACAGCACTTGAAACCATGCTTCCATTTTACTTTCTCCTCCTCTTTATTTTTACATACCAGATCAACACAGCCACTGCTTCCAGGGTTATAAAAGAAAGGATCAATCCTCTTATCGGGAATGGTTTTGCATCTTCTGTCTGCGGCGTTGCTGGAGCGTCTATAATCCGTTTTCCTCTGACCAGCAGCCGGTGGCTGTTGATCTGGTACGGCGTGCAGGTCAGCAGGGTTACAAAATCTTGTCCTTCAACGGGTTTCAGTGCTTCGGTCTGATCGGGTGTGACCACTAAAATCTGATCCACCTCATAGGTTAAAGTCTTATCGAGGACGTGCAGATAAAAGCAATCCCCCATGACCAGCTGATCTAAATCGGTGAACAGTTTCGCTCCCGCGTAGCCCCGGTGTCCGGTCAGCACGGCGTGTGTCCCGGTGCCGCCAACAGGCAGAGACGTGTTTTTCAGATGCCCTGCGCCTTTTGAGAGTACGGATTCAGATGTGCCGTGATAGATGGGGAGATTCATTTTTATTTTTGGTATCTCGAGTGTCCCCATAACCCCATCAACATTTAGAATCTCTGCATAATCCATGGCGTTATCTTGTGCATCCTCAGAAAAAGGATCTCCGATGATCGGATTAATAAGCTTTTCATTGTAGTTAATGGCTTTTTGATATTCTTCATCCATCCGCTGTTGGTTCATCACCTCTGTACTCATTTGATAATCCTGAATCACCTGTCCCTGTTTTTGGGAAGCCAGAAGATAAACCATATCCGGATAAAGGATGCAGCCAGCCCCCGCACTGATCAGAACAACGATCAGCAGCAGCATTGCTTTGTTTCTCATTTCCAGCTTCCCCTTTCGCCTATTTATCCTTTGTGTTTCGCTTGCTCCGGATGAAAAGAATGCTCATCCCGGCTGCCATGAGAATCAATGCCGCGCCCATATAAAGAGGTGTTAAACTGCCTGTGCCGCCTGTGTAGGGGAGGTCATAATGCTTGATGTTTTCCACAACGATCTTGTTGGCTTCGGCATGGCTGTTTGAATTGACGGTCACCTTTTCAGGGTATTTCAGTAGATTGTAGGGCTTCCCTTCATTGTCAATTGGGGCCTGTGTCTCAACGATCCAGTAGTTGGTGCTGTCCCCGTAATAAGCATCCTGCCCTTTCTGCCCATAGGCAAGGCCCCAGAAATGGGCAATGCCGCTTGCGTCCGTGGTCACTTCCCAGTCAATCGCGTTATTGGCAGGGTCTTTGACGGCGTTGATGTTCTTTTTCGCATCGGCTTCGGTTCGGTAAATTTTAAATTTTGCGCCTTGAAGCTTAAGGGTATGATCCTCAGAATCGACCTTCAGCAGATTGACGCCGCCGGTGTGGACCTCGGGCTTTTCCTCGACAGACTGCGGTTCAAAAATGATGTCCAGGTTGTTGGTATAGTGGATGGTTGCGCCGTTTGGGATGGGCTTGCCCAGACTGCCCTCAGCATTTTTGTTGACCAGTGTATTGAACTCAATATTCAGTGTCGCGGATATATCTTCCTTGTTTGGCAAAGATTTAGCCGCTGTTTTTTTGCCGGTATCTGTCAAAGAAACGGTCAGTATCCGGCTGTTGGCGGTGCTTGGCTCGGTGACCGTGTAGCAATCCGGTGTCATGAGGACTCGATTTTTGCTGGTATCGACGCGATAAACTTTAACGCTTCCCAGCACATAGTCAAGCCGGGTATCAATGGTATCCGTAACCGTATAGTTCTTGCACGTTGCCACGTCGTCCGGAAGCGTTGTCTCAATAATCCATTTCACGCTCTCAGAGATATCCGCTGTATCATGTTTGTTTTCCAGTTCAGTGACAAACTTGTCGATGCCCGGGCCGGGTTTGATCTGATTTTTGGGGAATACGTGGACGTTGTAAATCCAGCCATCCCCCGTTGGGTTGGTGAGGGGGACGGACACCAGACACGGGTCGGCCTTTTCGGCCACTGCCGGGTTGGTCTGTTCTTCAATGCGGTACACGCCCATGGGGAGATTGTCGTTGCCTTGAATTGTGACTGATCCATCGGCTCCGGTGGTGATGGTCTGGATGTTCCAGGTGGTATCCACCTTTGTGTTGTCGGTATCCTGCATTTTCGTAACTTTGAATTGGATACCCGGCAAAGGGATCGCATCGGCAGGACCTTGATCGGTCTGCTGCCCGCTCCCCTCGATGGTGGCTTTCGTGATGTCCTCCATCCGGTATTTGTGAATGGTCAGGCTCCGTGCTGCACTGGTATCCGGTGATCCGGTAGCGGCAAAAGCGGGGCCGCAGCTTGTGCATAAAACGGCAATGCTTAAGGCAAGGCCGCTGATTTTCTTGAACAATGGGTTATTTTTCAGATTCATTTTCTTCTTTCCTTTCTATTTTTCCGCTGCTTTCTTTTGGATTTCTGTGGTTTCTCTTTTTCAGAACAAGGGCTAAAATACCCGCCGCAAGGAATAAAACAATCCCGGCCAGCATCAGTACAGCGCGGTGATCACCGTTTCCGCCTGTAAAGGGCAACTTGTCATTTTTCTGATTATCAACTTTCAGAACACCGCTGTCTTTAACAAATGCCGGGGCCGTTCCTTTGACGGCGATCTTCACGATTTCATCTCCTTCGGGATCAATGGTCACACGCCACTGCCCCATGGGCTTGGCGTATCCGGGAACGGTCTTGGTTTCCACCAGCTGGTATTCTCCAGCATAGAGATTGCCAAAGTCGATTTTCCCGTCTGTACCGCTGATCCGGGTGCCGATAACGGTCTGCCAGCAGGATTTGATCTTGTCATCCTGTAGGTTGTTATGCGTATGCTTTTCATCACAGCCATACAGCACAAAGGTCACGCCCTTAAGGGGATTTTTGGTTTCGGCATCCCGCTTAATAAACTGGAAGGGGACTTTCTTCGGCTCGTTTGCCATGGAGACGGTCACCACACCCCGGATGCCGTCAACCGTGAAGGGCAATTTTGACGGATTCAGCTCATAGCCCTTTGGCGCGGCAATTTCTTTAAAGTAGTAGTCTCCAAAGACTAAATCCGTCACGTTCCACTGACCGTTTTCATCGGTCACGCCCTGTTTCAGAAGGTTGTCCTTGGTGTCATACAGACCAAAGATGGCTCCGGCGAGCTTTTCTTTGGTACGGTTGTCGGTCTTTTGCAGCTGGGCATCCCCGGTGGCACCGGTGAAGTTTGCACGGAAGCTGCCGCTTAATGGGCTTTGACCGACAGCAAGGGAAACAAAAAGTCTCTGGGTATCGGGCACGTCCGGGGCGTAAATGACGCAGGCATCCGGATTTCCGGCATCACTGCTGTGGCGTTTAACGGTTGCTGGCGTAATGGTTGCGGAGACCTCGCCCTGATAGCTGCCGTCTGCATACAGCATAAAGTCATCATCGTCATAGATGGTCATGGAGCCGGTATAATCCCCATAGGTCTGACCGGATGTGTTGCGGGCTATGGCGTGTACACCACTAGGCAAAGTGACGGTATAGTTTCCATGATCAGCAATATCGCTGCAGTACGTCTGAAACCATCCGGTTTCCTGCCGCTTGGTACTCGCGTTCCAGACCGCTTCCTCCCGTTCTGGAACAATGCTCCAGCTGGCATCCCAGTTATTGGGATTTTGGTAACTGAGGGTATTCACAAGGTTGGCAACGGTGGGGTCGGTCATATAGTAATCGGTATATGCGCCGATGCCTGCAATGACACGGATGGCTGCCCAGGTCTGAACATAGTATTCCCCGCTGTTTCCATCGTGATAGCCGTGCCACATGACGTTCCGGATACGCCAGCTCTGCACGTTCCAGCTTTCCCGGTTGTAGGTGACCAGACCATTGGGGCCGACAACTTCTGAGGGAATGTTGAGTGACGGATCGGCACAGTAGGCGATCTGATCCACGCCGTTATCGGATATTCGGATAATGGGTGTCGTGGTGGTAATAATGTCCGTTCCATCGGGGCTGGCAAAGTCTGAACTGTAGATGACCCCATCATCCCAGCCCGCGGCACGCTGAAATTTTTTGTTGTAGGGTTCATCCCCAAAGCTTCGGCTTGCCAATGTCCTGAGACTGGTGGAACAGCTTACCGTTCCGCCTGTGCTTGTCTCGCCTAAAATGTAGTTGCCGGAAGCATCCCTCTTTCCGGTATCCTCGGTGGGCGGAATGCCATTCGCTTCAAGCACCTCCGCTTCCTCCGGCGTCAAGGGTATTGGTGTCCCCTCGGGCTCTTTTTGACCTTCTGCTTTTTCCACGACAGCTTCGTTATGTACCGGACGCTCACTTTGTTCTTCGGTTTTTACCGCATTTTCCGATGTGAAACCTGCGCAGTAGAACAGCAGCATCAGGGTCATCAAAACAACGGTCACTTTTTTAAGTTTTAGGCGCATTGAATTTCTTCCCCCTTCTTAAATTTGTGTTTCACTTTTTAACCTCCTGAATGTGTATTATCTATGTAAACCGCCTAAGGCGTTTGTTGTTGCACTATTGGGATCGGCTGGCCTCAACACTGAAAAGGCAAAAATGGAGCCGGGATGCCTGATTTTCACAGGCGAGTTTTTTGCCTCAGGATATAAAAAGCAGCCCTCAATGCTTTTGATTGAAAGCTGCTGGTCAACGGCACAAGGCCTTTCGATTCTTTTTTAGCTTGTCTTTTCCCTGCCTTTCGGCCATTTGTTTCAGGTCATCATTCCAGTCTTTGAGGTCTGGAAGGTGCTTGTAAAAATGATCGCCTTCCTGAAAACGCTCTGGGAAAGCTTCCCTGATTATGGCTTTTGCTCTTTCCATATACTTCTCAGATGGGATGATACCCATGGCGTTGCGCGCATCATTGTCCACGCAGAATACGATCTGATCGATCTCAGGATGTGCCCGCAGATAGGTCAGAAGTGGTTCGTACTTGTGGCCATTCGTCGCGATAAAATGATCCTGGATATTGTAGAGATACAAAGGATTTTGAAGATTTTTAATGGTCATGTAGGACATGAGGTCAATGCAGGCTTCAAAGATCAAAAGGCGGTGATTGCTGCCTTCTTTGGTAAAGCCATACCGCTCATCGCTTCCCGGCACAATGAACTTAAAGGGATCCTTTCCTTTGCGGTCATAAGTGCCGCGCAGAAAGGCAGAAACGGGTTTCCCTTGTTCATTGAGGCTTAAAAAGACGCAGTTATTGTGCCCATCCATATAGAGCTTCTTCTGCTCAATAAAATACTGAACGATAGGCTGGCTGATCTTTCGAGTTTTAATCAGGTAGGCAAAGAGGTTCCGATAGGGCTTCTTTTTTTCAGGAATCACAAACGAAACGGGTGCTTCTTTTTCTTTTGTAACCGGCATAGCCGCTATTGGGCCCGCTGGTTTCCTGAATTGTTCAGATGTGCCATAACGGCCATAATCCAGAAGCCGCTGCACGGCGTCCTTCCAGCTGATATCATGAAGCCAGGTGACAAACTGAACAATCCCGCCACCGACACTGCTGTAATGGTAGTACCATTCTCTGCCATTGAGACTCAGTTCAAGACTATCGATCCCTTTGACCAAAACATGCTTTGGCCGGTAATCCAGTTCAAGGCCTACCGCTTGGGCATAATCGAGGATACTGATTTGATTGGCGAATGTGATATGATCATTACGATACATTTTTTGCTCCTTTCCAATAAAAAAAGCAGATTAACTCTCTGAATAAAAAGCTAATCTGCCAACTTTATTTCATGATTTAATTTTTAATGTACAACATCTTTTTAAACGTCCATCTGTTTTTATTTGTGAAATATCTTATCATAAACTGGTTCATTATCCATCAAGTAGCATGGGACTTTTCTAACATTTTTCTAACAAATGGATAAAGAACACCTAATATACGTATTTCGCATGTTAGCAGTATTTTGTCTTCAAACCCTTCTCAAAGCCTTTATTTATACGGGTTTAGGTAACATTGTATCATCTTGTTTGATACTTGATGATTTCTATGTCGATGTCACAGCGGTACTCCTCCATGGCAAAATGGGCAGTGGCCATGAGTACTGGTGTTTCAGCCTCTGGCACTTCCTCCGCGGGCAGCGGCGCGTCCTCCGGCACCCCGGCTGGTGCTTCCGGCTCAGCGGGCAGCTCCTGCTCTGGCTCCCCCACTGCCTGCTCCGCCGTCGGCACAGGCTCCTCCGCCCTAAGGCTCAGACCTATGAGAAAGACGCAGGAAACGAGGAGGAGGACTGAGAGGATTAATCTTTGACTGATGGTTTTATAAATGTTTTTCATGGTTTCTCCCTTCTTAATCAGGTGGAAAGTGGAAGTTTCTGGTACAAATGTGCTTTTCACATTTGTCTAAAGCGGCCTGCGACCGAGTTCATCATCATTTTGGCGAACGCCAAAAAGTTCTTTAACCTTCCACCTTCCACTTTCAACCTTCCACATAAAAAAGGGGCCTTTCGCCCCCTTTTTTAAGCTGTTTCCTCAATGACCACCTCGGTTTTGGTGGTGTCGACCTTCACCGCGCTTACCACCTTGGCCAGCGCAAACCCGTCGGGTTCAAAGGCGCCCTGGTCCACAATGGCCTGGGCCCCTGTCTTGATCTCGGCATCGGTGATCCCCTCTCTGTAATCCGGGATGGTGATTTTGTGCGGGTTTCCGTCTGTCCGCTGGAACGTGATGGTTAAATCTTTGCTGGTTGTTGGCATTTTTGTAGTCTCCTTCTTATTTTTAATTTTGTGGTTCTGGTTTACCTGTATTCTTTTTAGTGGATAGTTGATAATTGATAGTGGATAGTTTATGAACAAATTGCCAAAGGCAATTTGATTTAGAATCAAACCGGCAAAGCTGGTTTGCACCACAACTATCCACTATTCACTATCCACTATCAACTCATGAAAAGGGGGCTTCCGCCCCTTTTTCCCATTACGCTACTTCAATTAACTCCTCGGCCGTCACCTTCACCTGTTTCTCCCGGATGGGCTCCTGCATGCCGGCGATGGCTTTGGCGGTGGCTACAAAGGCGTCGTCGGTCACGCTCTCCTTGATGTCGCCGTAGGTTTTTGAGGATTTGACGATCTTCCCCTCTCTTTCGCCGTGGTTGACGGTGATCTTCATCCCGATGGACTCGGTGTTTTTCTGAATGGTTGCCATTTTTCTTACCTCCTGTATTTGCGTTTTGGCATCGCTGCCTTACACTAATACAATCCGGTTTTGGCTCGAATTTTAACCCCCCTCTTTATAAAAATTTTTTAACACCGGTCATAAATGCCGTTTCAGAGCTGCCAGAGCCCGTTTATGGGTCTGGGTGATGGCGGCTGGGCTCACCCCCTTCTGGGCTGCCAGCTCTGAGAGGGTTCCTTTTTCAAGATACTGATAACGCAGCACCTCCCGCTGCCCGGGTGAAAGCTTCCTGTAGGCGCGCAGGAGTGCCTTTTGCTGCTCTGCCGCCACGCAGGCTCCCTCGACATCGGCCTTTTCATCCAGGATCAGCTCAGCCAGGGCCACGGCGCCATCGGCGCCCTCCACCGGCCTATCCAGGGACAGGGTCCCGGCAAGCGACGCGCTGAAGCGCCCCTCCCGCCTTTTTAAAAAATAGTGGACCAGCCGCCCTTGCATAAAGGTCTGGAAGTAGATCCTGGCGTCCAGGGCAAAATCCCGTACCCCCTCGATAAACACCGCGCAGGCCTCCTGGTACGCGTCCTCGAGCTCCTCCCGGTTGTAGACATAGTGGCTGACCACTGACCAGAGCATGGGTTTAAAAGCCATCAGCAGCGCTTCCACGGCTGTCTTGTCTCCCTGCTGGCCGCGTTTAACCAAAGCGTCCAAAGCGGTGTAATCCACTGTCTTTTTATTTTTCTGCAAATAAAGCCCCCTCTCAAAATAAAACATCCTCCTCCCGGAGCTCTCGCAGCTCCAGAACAATTTCCGGAAAGCGGTCCTCCACCTGGGCCGCAAATTCCTGAAACTGGGTCTCGGCATCCTCCGGGTCTCGGGCCCAGAGCGTCAGCCCTGCCCGGCAGTCTGCGCGGGCGTAATAGGGGCGGCGCGTTTTTACCACTGGCCTGCCCCTGCCATATCGGTTCATTCTTTCACCTCATTCCTCGTAAAGCTTAAAAATATCGGTTCCAAACACGCTGTTCACATTGCGCTTCATGGCTTCCATGGCTGCCTCCGGACTGGGGGCTACACCGCCGTCAGGAATACGATTGTATAGAGACGCATGCTTATTGTTTAAAGCATTGTTTATAAACAGTCCGCCTGTGTGTCCGTTCTGGGTACTGGTTTGTGTCCACACCTGTGTCGGCTGCTTTTGTTTCTCGAGCTGTGCCCACCCTGGCGCAAGGCTCTTGTCAAAGGGGATCATGCGGTACCAGCCTGCCCGGTTGCCGGTGTCCTTTTCATAGGTCACCCGTCCGGCCTCAATGAGCTTGCTTCTCTGTCGCATGACCTTGCGCCGGTCATCAAGGCCAAGACGGGCCATGACGACAGAGTTGGGCGCCTTGAAGGCTACAGGCCAGTGCCAGACGCCGGACACATCGGGCAGGGCGCTTTTGTTGTTAAAATACATGAGCAGATGCCAGTAGGCCTGAAGCAGCCCGGGCATGGGATGGGTCGAAAGCCAGTGGTAAAAGGCCAGAAGCTCGGTCAGGTAATTCAATCACACCTGCCCGGTCTGGGCCGGCGCCTGGTACCTGCAGGGATGGACAGCCACCTCTCCCAGACGGGCCTTTTCGTGGAAAAGCCTTAAAAGCTCGGCCTGGCCGCTGCCGGTCACCAGCACCATGGTCTCGAGCACTGAAACACCGCCCAGGATGCGGCGCTTCTCCTTTACCTTAAACCAGCCTCTGGCCATGCACCAGGCATAGGGCGTGTTAAAGCTGCTGGGCTGGGAGCAGAGGTAACCCCATCGGCGCAGCAGGCGGTACAGGTTGTTCCGGCCAAGGGGACAGTCATTATCCTCGTTTAAAAAGCCCGCATTGGCCAGCATTTTGGCCGTGTCGCCCATGGAGCAGGCATTCTCAGCGCCGCCGATGGTGTCGTAAAATTCGATTTTGGGCTGGGCCTCGGTCAGCTCGTCCAGCAGGGCGCAGCTGTGGGCTTTCTCCTTTCTCAGCGCCTCAAACAGCGCGTCTCTGGCCGCGTCGTCGGTCTCGGCCTGCGCCAGCACTTCGGGCTCCATATAGGCCCCGTAGCGCTGGATGGAGGGCAGCACCACCCGCTTCACAAAATCGCCCAGACGTCTGGCATCCTCCATTTTGCTGCCGAAGATGAGCCCGTAAAGGCCCGGCTCATTGATGACCCACATTTTCTGGCTGCGCCCAGCGCCATCGACGACCGTCCGTTTCGTACGGTCGCCGGGAGCCACGTGGCGCATGATGGCGTGGGAGGCGTTGCGGTACTCCAGAATATCCGCCGCGTCCTTGCCCACAAAGCCCACATCCCGCCGGGTGACGGGGTTTCCGAAGGCATCGTGGATGGCCTCGCCCAGCTTGTCATAAACCGGCCATTCAATCACCAGTGTGCGCAGATTGGTAACGCCGTCAAATTTAAAGACGCGCTTGAGTAAATAATCTTTTTTCATCACAGGGCCTACCATTCATAATCCAGTTTCACATCGACGCCGACCCGCAGGGCCTGATTTCCCTCGAGCAGCCTTTTGATATTGACGCCGACGAACATCAGCTCCTCACTGAGCTTCCAGCGCAGCCGCGGGTCCACGGCTGTCTCCAGCAGCAGGGCGCGCTCCAGCCCCAGATAGTCCAGAAAAAAAACATCGCGGCAGCCCTCGACGCAGGTGTCATCGGGTATCTGGAGCCGCACAGGCTTCAGCAGCTTAAAATAGCGTTTCAGGAAGCCGAAGAACTTAATCCCCATCAGCGCCGCCAGCCCTTCACAGCTGAAAAGCGCCTGGTTCTTACCTTTCAGGATACACTCAAGCTCACCGATCTCTTTGTGGCGCCAGATAAAAAGCCGTTCCTTCACGTTGTCTTCATCCACATCGCTGTAGTGCAGCGCCCAGGAAAAGCAGCCCGTATCGCCCCGGTAGTTCATGCACAGGCCCTCATGGTTCTCGAGGGTGGCGGTGAACAGACAGCCCCCGTCCTCACCCATGTCTCTGTAAAAGCATTTCGGGCACATGCACTGCTCCCGGCTTACCTTTTGCACCGTTTTCTGATTTTGGCCGCAGGAAACCAGAGCCTCCCATGTCGATTTTTTGGAAAAACCCTTTTGTACCGATTGTTCTTTCATCAAATCAGTACCTCCTCATTGATTATTAACGCCGCGGTTGTTAACACTGACGTTGGGATTATTATATTCCCGTTTTAACCCTGAAACCATCTACTTCGCGTTGGATTTGCTTTTGTTGGGATCATTTTTTACCAACAGGGGTCTCCGTTTTCATCCGAGCATAACCGGCGCAGCCGGCTGTACCAGTTTTTGACCGGCTCTGCCTCGTCTGGGTGCCGCACCAGCTCCCTTACCCAAACCACCATCCGCGCAAGCCTTGTTAACAAACGGTCCTTCCGGCTGGGCTTCTCACCTCTGCGCAGCCGAAGACGGATATCCAATGGGATCACCCGCTCCGATAGAGGCCCGGACAGCCTGGCCTCGGCTTGGCCGGCCATTTTCCTGAAATCCCGTTTGACGGCCACTGCCCGCTCCTCGCTGAAATAGACCTCCACCTCCCGATACCGCTGCTCAAAACCCTCGCAGATCAGGGCTTCATAGACCTCTGACGCATACTGACACCCCTTGACCATCTCCTCCGGCAGAATCCGGTGGCAGTACTGGGCGTTAAAGGCCTCGTCCAGGGCCCGCCGCTCCTGACAGTCCGGGCACAGCAGCACCGGCACCAGAAAGATACGGATGTGATCCATGAGGTCGATGAGCATCCGGATGGCAAACCCGTTTTTATTCAGCCGCTTCCCGCATTTTTCGGGCTCATCAGTCTCTCCAGACGTATGAGGACGTTTCCAATCCAGCCCAGACTTTTTTGCTCCCAGCACATCCGATGCCCAGTCAATGGTGTTCTCACAAAAAAATTCCTCCAAGAGCCTGGTCTTGCAGACCTCCGGCGAGTATCCAAACCGTTCCTTAATCTCTGCGAGCAGCGCCTTCAAAACCCTGCTCCTCGTTTTCTCAAAAGCTGTGCCAAAATCCTCATTCTCCTCAATCAAAACCTCCAGCTCAAACGTGCCAGGCTCTGCGCACTTCGACATAAAATCCTCCTTGCCGCTGATTTAAAGTAATAAAAAAACCGGCACGCGAAGCTTTTACGCTTCGCGTACCGGTTGATTGGGATGTGTCCCGGAAACCATGTTAAGTTGTGGGGATTACAATGATTTTTTTATTTGGGAAACAACTGTGCCTGCACTTTCTTCTGTCAGGTAAGGATGCATGGGCAGGGCCAGCACCCGCTTACAGAGCGATTCAGTCACTGGACAGCTGCCTTTTGTAAAGGGCACGTCCTCAAAAGCAGTCTGCTCATGCATGGGCTTGGGATAATAGACCATGGTCGGAATCCCCTGGGCTTTTAGCGCTGCCTGTAAGGCGTCCCGCTGGTCCACCTCTGGCAGTGTGATGGTGTACTGGGCCCAGCTGGATGAAAAACCTTCTGGAACAGCCGGAGTTTTGACCCTGCCGCCCAAGGCCTCGGTGTACTGTGCCGCCACAGCGTTCACCGCCTCCAGCTCCGTATCGGCAAAGGCTCTGAGCTTGACCTGAAGGATGGCGGCCTGGAGGGTGTCCAGCCGGGAGTTGACCCCGATGCGCACGTTGTCGTACTTAAAGCTGCCCTTGCCATGAATCTTGTAGGACTGGATGAGGGCCGCCAACTCTGCGTCGTCAGTAAAGACAGCGCCGCCGTCGCCGTAGCAGCCTAAAGGCTTGGCCGGGAAAAAGGAGGTGGTGGCCGCGTCGCCAAAGCTGCAGGTCCGTCTGCCGTTAATGGCCCCACCAAAGCCCTGGGCGCCGTCCTCCAGCACCTTGAGGCCATATTCATCCGCGATGGCCTGTATCCTGGGATAATCGGCCGGCAGGCCAAAAAGATCCACTGCGATGATCACTTTTGGCTTAAGCCTGCCTTCCTTGAGCACAGCCTTAATGGCCTCCTCCAGCCTTTCGGGGTCCAGGTTGAAGGTGTCCGCGTCCACGTCCACAAACACGGGCACCGCGCCCTGGTGGGCAACGACCTCGCCGGAGGCAAAAAAGGTGAAATCCGGCACGAACACCGCGTCACCCGGGCCGATGCCCCAGGCCATGAGCACCAAGGATAACGCGTCGGTGCCGTTGCCGCAGGTTTCGCAGTGTTTCACGCCCACGTAACTGGCCAGCTGCTCCTCCAGCTCGGTGACGGGGGCGCCGGAGATGAAATTCGTGTTGTCAAGCACCGTTTGGATGGCGGCGTCGATGTCTTTTTTCAGGTGGTGGTATTGGGTTTTCAGGTCTCTGAATTGCATGGGTTACCTCTGTTTCTCACTTAATCCGTTTTCGTTCTCTATATAGCTACGTCCGCATTTTGGACAGATAAAATTTTTGTCTAAAACCGCACCACATTCGCAGACCCAGCCGACCTGCCGGGCCGGAACGCCTGCCATCAGGGCGTGATCGGGCACATCACGGGTGACGACTGCCCCTGCGGCGATGAGGGCATAACGGCCAATGGTGTGGCCGCAGACAATGGTGGCGTTGGCGCCGATGGTGGCGCCTTTTCGGACAAGTGTTCTTTTATATCCGGCGCTTCCCTTGGGGTACTCGGCCCGGGGCGTCTGGTCGTTGGTAAACACCATGGAGGGGCCGCAGAATACGGCGTCTTCCAACTCCACACCCCCGTAGATGGAGACATTGTTCTGCACCTTGACGCCATTGCCAATTTTGACCCGGTTTGAAACATTGACGTTCTGGCCAAAGGAGCAGTTTTCCCCAATGATGGCGCCACTTTGGATGTGGCAGAAATGCCAGATTTTTGTCCTCTTGCCAATGGTGACCTCATCATCAATATAACTGCTCTCATGTACAAAGTAATCGGCCATCAGCGTTCAAACCTTCCTGTAAAATCGGTGCTGGCACAGGCATCCAGAGGCAGCTTCACAGGCTTGCCCTCTGCCGCGGACTGGTAGATGGCCAGCACCAGCTCCAGGGCGTTTTTGCCGGCCTGGGCATCCACATAGGGGGCCCGGTCCTGCTCGATGGCTTCCATCACATCCCGGTACAGGCTGGTGTGCCCGTTGCCGTAGACATTGCTGGTCGCTTCATGAAAGCCGTTGTTTTCAGTGCTTTCATGATCATCAGCGTCGGCCAGATCCCAGACGTCAATGGCGTTGGTGGACTTGCCGCCAAGCTTCACGGTGCCCTTTTCTCCAAAGAGGTACAGGGTCTCTTCCAGATTCTGGGGGTAAACGTTGGTGGTGCCTTCGACGGTTGCCACGGCACCATTTTTAAACTGGACCACGGCCATGCCCATGTCCTCTGCCTCCAGATAATCATGAAGCTGCTGCCTGGTCACGCCGTAAACCGTGTCGATGGCGTCCCCCATCATCCAGCGCAGCAGGTCGATGCCGTGAATGCACTGGTTCATCAGGCAGCCTCCGTCCTGGGCCCAGGTGCCGCGCCAGGGCGCCTGAGTGTAGTAGTCCTCATTTCGGTTCCAGCGCACATGGATGGACCCGTGGGAGATCCGGCCAAAGCGCCCTGCCTCTACCGCGCCCCGCATTTTCTGGACAGCGATGTTAAACCGGTTCTGATGGCAGGCGGATACTTTTACGTTGTTTTCTTCGGCCGCTTTAATGATAGCGTCAGCCCCGGCAATGCTCATGGCCATGGGCTTTTCGATGATCACGTGAATGCCGTGGCGGATGCAGTACAGGGCGATCTCCTCGTGCAGGCCGCTTTCAGTGGCAATGCCGATTAAGTCAAGGGCGTTCTCTTCGATCATTTTTTTATAATCCGTGTAACGCCGGATACTGGTGTCTTTTTCAAGGCTGTGCTTTGCCAGCAGGCTTTCCATGTGGTCCGGGATGACATCACAGACAGCCACAAGGGTCAGGTTGTTATTCATTACGGCTGTGATATGGTTGGTCGCGATGCGGCCACAGCCGATGAGTGCGTAGTTCATTTTTTTACATCCTCCAAAATTTTACAAATCTTATCCGCAGCATCGCCAATACCATAATGATTCGCTTTATTTTTAAAATCAATCTCTGTGTAATTTACTTTCTGAAAAATATCATCAGAATCTGGCTTTGCTAAAATATTGTGGTTTCCCTTTAAAGTCTCAACCCATTCGGTTTGGTCTCTCACCGTAATACAGGGGGTATCTAATATGTAAGCCTCTTTTTGCAACCCGCCGGAATCCGTCACCACTTTAATGGCATTTTTGGTAAAAAATAACATGTCCAGATAGCCCATTGGTTCGACAAATAAAATATTGGTGTACTTATTTTTACCAATTAATTCTTTGACGAGTCCCTTTGTTCTGGGATGAACAGGGAATAAAACTGGCGCATCCAAATTTTCAAAAGCATTTAAAATCGCTTCCACCTTTTGGGCAGTGTTTGTATTCTCTGCCCGGTGAATGGTTGCCAGATACCACTTTGACGCCGGATCGACACCGCCAAAGATTCCTATCTGCCGATTCCAAAAGTAATCATCACTGTAGTTTTCAAGATTTTTAGAATAGTATAAAACCGCATCACACATGACATCGCCCACATTACAGACGCCATTGACAATCCCTTCATCTTTCAAATGCCGTACTGCTGTATCGGTTGGGCAAAATAAAAGCTTGGAAACCCGGTCTGTAAGAATGCGATTTTGTTCCTCAGGCATCGCCATATTAAAAGAGCGCAGCCCCGCCTCGACATGGATAATTGGAATTAATATTTTAGACGCTGCAATGGCTCCTGCCAAGGTAGAATTCGTATCGCCATAGACCATTAAATAATCTGGTCTTTCTTTTAGCAGTATTTCTTCGACTCCGACCATCATTTCTGCGGTCTGTTTCGCATGAGAGCCTGAACCAACCCCTAAATTATAATCAGGCTGCGGAATCGAAAGCTCTTTAAAAAAGACTTCAGACATATTCGCATCATAATGCTGTCCTGTATGTACCAAAATTTCTTTATGATTCTCTCTAAGTTTGCGTGATACCGCCGCCGCTTTAATGAACTGAGGTCTTGCGCCAACTACTGTTACAATTTTCATATTTTATCCTTTTATATTAAAACTCATCTACTATAACAACTCAATATTATTGCGCACTACCACATTTTTCATCGCATTTTTTGTGTCAAAAATGGCTTTGGCATTCTGCTGAATCATATCATAATCAACCTTTGTG
This sequence comes from Eubacterium callanderi, assembly GCF_900142645.1. GTDB lineage: Bacteria > Bacillota > Clostridia > Eubacteriales > Eubacteriaceae > Eubacterium > Eubacterium callanderi. The sequence goes on along the minus strand of NZ_FRBP01000011.1, from coordinate 124,748 downwards.
TGCGACGCTGTCACGACAATTAAGTCGTATCCTTTGATAATTTCAGGGTTGATCTTTTCAATTCCCTTGTGAATTCTCCCTTTATAATTATATTCTGGGATAAAAGGATCGTAAAAATCAATCTGCGCCCCCACTTTTTCAAAGTTTTCAATGACTTTTAACGCCGGGCTCTCCCGGTAGTCGTCAATGTCCTGTTTATAGGCCACACCGAGCGCGAGGACCTTCGCGCCGTTTAGGGCTTTTTTATCTCTGTTTAAAATGCGCGAAGCGCGGTCAATGCAGTATTCTGGCATCCGGTCATTGATCATCATGGAGCTTTCAATCATGGAGGTGTGGAAACCGTACTCCCGAGCCTTCCACGACAAATAATAGGGATTAAGCGGGATGCAATGGCCGCCTAAGCCGGGGCCAGGATAAAAGGCCTGGAAGCCATAAGGCTTTGTCTTGGCCGCGTCAACCACTTCCCAGATATTAATCTTCATGCGGTCACATAAAATGGCCAGTTCATTGATTAAACCAATATTGACATTCCGGTAAGTATTTTCCAATATTTTTTCCATCTCAGCAATGGCTGGTGAGGATACCTCATAGACATCGCCGTCCAGTACTGTCCGGTACATGGCCGCAATGACCTCGGTGGCGTCCTTGCCAATACCTCCAACCACCTTAGGCGTGTTTTTTGTTTTATAAATAGCATTGCCGGGGTCCACCCGTTCCGGTGAAAAGCCTAAATAAAAGTCCTCGCCGCATTTTAAGCCTGAACCCTGTTCGAGGATTGGTTTGATTAATTCTTCTGTGGTTCCCGGATAGGTTGTGGATTCAAGCACCACCATGGTTCCCTTTTTCATGTATTTAGCAACCTCTTCGGTTGATGATTTGACATAGCTGATATCGGGCTGCTGGTATGCATCCAACGGCGTTGGCACACAGATCGCGATAAAGTCCGCATCTTTGATGAAAGAAAAGTCTGTTGTTGCAGAGAGCATTCCAGTATTGACTAATTCTTTTAAGTCATCGTCGATGACATCACCGATGTAGTTGTGGCCTTCATTGACCATTTTAACTTTTTCTTCCTGAACGTCGAAACCGATGGTTTTAAAGCCGGCTTTGGCTTTCTCTACGGCTAAAGGGAGGCCTACGTAGCCTAGGCCAATGACTGCGACATTGACTTTTCTTTTTTTAATTTTATCTAATACATTACTTTCCATTTTCAAACTCTTTCTTTTATTTTTTTAGCTGGAACACCACCCCATACTTCGTAGGGTGGTATATCTTTCGTAACAACTGCTCCAGCAGCTACAACAGCTCCTCTGCCGATTGTCACACCTGACATTATTTGCGCTCCATATCCTATCCAGACATCATCACCAATGATAATATCTCTTTCCGTATGACCTTGGAATTTAATTAGTTTATTTTTATTTAAGTAGTTGTGCATATCTGTCCGTAAATGAACATTATAGGAAATCAAACAATTATCACCTATAACTATTTTTGAATTTTTTGAAGCAAAAACAAAGCCATTTCCGTTTATATAAGAATTATTCCCAATAAAAATATTTTCTGGATTTCCTATTCTATTTGAACCTGCTATATTAGTATTTTTTCCCTGTACTATTTTTTCTTGATAATAAGATGTCTTTAAGACTATTAAAGATACTTCAATTTTTGCGCAAATTTTACCTAAAAATGATTTTATATTCATATTACTTCTCCTTTTTAATCTTCAACAGAACATGTATTATATTCTGAATTTCACTTTTATATATTAGAATATGAATAATAATTAGCATAAACACACTAATATATCGTAGCCAAAATAAATCAATGAACACAAAATTACATATTGCTGCAAATGAAATAATTATAATAGCCGAAACTGTTTTTCTGTAATTTGTAATACATTTATAGTACTTTTCACCCAGAACTGATTTTAATACAAGCATAATAATTGCTGATGAAGCTGCACCCATCGCCGCACCGTTAATTCCAAGTTTAGGCATCAACAAAATACTAATCACAAAATTAGTGAGTGTGTTTACAAAGAAAGTAATCATATTTAGATAAGTCTTTTGCGCAATGTTAATGCCTAAACCCGTTGTCTCTGCAATTGTGTAACAAATTGGTGTTATTAATAAAAATGGAAAAAAAGCTTTTCCCGCTTTAAAATCATTTCCAACAAAGAAAAAAATAATATCATCAAATAAAATAACACATAAACCAAATAAGACAATTAATCCTGTTATAATATTATGCACTTTTTGTATCTTGCTTTTCTCTGTTTTATAATTTTCATATGCAAAAGCTGCCCAATAAGTATTAAAACCACTTTGAATTAACTGTACAATACTTGCCAAATTTGCAGTATTTGAGTATACCCCGATAGCTGAATAGCTTATAAAGTTTTTGAGTAAAAGTTGTGGCAGTGAATTATTTAGCCACGACAAAAGGGATACCGGTATCAATGGAAGACCAAACACCAGCATTTTTTTTGATATGGTTCGATTTATTTTAAATGGGGTATAAAAAACAGTCTTTCTTTGAAAGAAACAAAACACTACCATCAATACTAAAAATCCTGTTGACATTGTGATTATTGCGAATTGATAGTCTGCATTTATAAGACCCATGAATCCGTAAAGTAATTTACTCACAAAAACAACTAAAACAGATTGTACCGTGTATAGAACTGTGTTTTGCTCCATTCTATATACTAAACCGGAAAATCTCAAAAATACATTACTGATTAATGATATTGAAAAACATACTGAAATAACAAATGATGCTTCTCCTACAATTAAAGCACTCACATTTTTATAAAAAAATAGTATAAGGAAAGCCGCAAGCACCGCTAACCCCATACTAAAAGCCAAACACACTTGAAATAGCTGCTGTTTATTACAATGATCTGGCGGCTCATAGTAGTATCTGACAAAGGCTTGATCCATTCCCATATATACAATCATATAACATAAAGATAGCGAAACCGTAAATAAATTAATTTTACCTACAGCTTCTGTTGAATAAACCCGTGTAATTAAAGGTATTGCTATAAAACCAATGGCACAATTTATCCAAGTAGACATTGAAAATCCAGCTAACTTTTTAATAAAGCTTTCTGCCGTTATTGTTCCCATATTATTCCCTTATTTACGTAAAATTATTTTTAGCATATCTATTGGCTAATCGATTTTTTATACTATTTTTTTTCATCAGTCCTATCGATATAATCAACCATAAACATATAGCTAAATTAACTGCGTTTCCAATCAAAGTTAGTTCAAAAGAAGCTATTATCATACTACCTATAAGGTAGCAAGCTGATAAACGTACGATATTATTATTTAGGCATTCATAAAATTCCATCCAAACACTATGTAAATACAAAATAAATAATATCAATGCAATGATACCGCCCTGTAACAATATATATATATATATATTATGTGCAGATGCAGTCCATCTTCCTTCCAGCAAAATATTATTGTCCATTCCATGACCTATTATAGGCGATTTATAAAAACCGTTTATACCAATTTCCCATACAATATTTCTTCCAGAAAAGAAGTTTGCATGCGTATATTGATATGAAATCTGATTTATTTTAATTCCTAATTCAGAATATTGTATCACTACGTAAATAAACGGCATTATAATTAAAAAAAATGCAATACTATAAAATAAAAATGAGTATGTTCTCTTATTTATCTTCACTTTAAAAAGCAAAATTTCCAAAACCACAATCATTATCAAAGCCAGTGCTGATCCGCGCTCCCCAATAAAAAACAATATCATCGTAAACGCGATTCCAACAAAAATTTTAAAAGATTCTTTTTTACATAAAATCATAAAAAAATACGGCACACAAAAAAGAGCTTTGTAAAAAGTGAAGTTAAAAATATCTTTATAAGGATTGATTGCCACATCACCCTTAGTCACAATTATTGTCATTACTGGTATCAGCAATACACAAAAAAGTATTTTATTAAAGAACACAATCTTTTTTATATTTTCACTATTAATCTCAAATTGAGAATACAGACTGACCAACAATAACAAAATACTTTGAAGGCACCACATATAAATAGCTTTAGACGTTGGTGTTATAATAACTGTAAATAAAGTATAAGCCATAAAAAGAAAATAGTTAATCCAAATTTTTGTTATTTTGATCTTTGTTGATCGGATAATAACTTCATAAATAGCAAAAAGGAAACAAAATATCATCGCTCCCATGCCGATCATTTTTAGCAAAGTATTATTAAAAAGGTACAGCCAATTCAAAAGCATAATAAACGCCAATATGCTACCATTTATAAAAGTTGCTTTTTCGTTTTTTGTATACAAAAGTTCTCTATCCATCATTTACCCTGTTATAAATCTCTATCATATGTATGACGTTATTTTCCCAATTATATCTTTCTTCAACCCTTTTTCTACCAGCCAAACCATATCCTTTTCCCATATCTGGTAAAGTTATCACATGATAAAGACCATTACATATATCTGCCGGGCTTTCTCGTTTAACAATTAGCCCAGTTTGACTATGCACCATTACTTCCTTGAAACCATCCACATCCGTTGCGACAACAGGTAATTCCATCGCCATCGCCTCTACAACTGAAACACCAAAGCTCTCGCTGTCAAAAATACTAGTACAGCAAAAAATATCAAAACAACTTAAAGTCTCAGGCACTAAAACATGTGGTATTTTACCTTTCAGAAAAACTCTGTTTTTTAAATCTGACTTTCTAATAAGTTTTTCAATCTCACTTCTCTGTTCACCTTCACCATAAATATGCACCTCTATTTTATCGGCCAATTCGTTTCGTTTTTCTTTTTTCAGTTTATCTAGCAAGAGACGTGTTGCTTTTATTAAATCATCAATGCCATACTTTTGGGACAATGTTTTTATATTTCCTACAATAATTTTATTTTTTCTTTTTTTATTAAATCGTTTAGGGCTAAAAATTTCTAAATCAATGCCAAATGGTGTAATAAAGATTTCCTTTTGGGGATTATCTAAAATCCGACGAACTTGATTCGCCATACAATTACTTGTTGATGCTAACTTATCAGCATATTCTAAGTTTCTACATACCAACTGCATTTTTGTTTTGCTTTGGTATGGAAACTCATAAACATCACTGCCCCATACATTTAGTAAAAGAGGTTTCAACTTTGATACTCTTGCTAACGTTCCATATCCGCTAGCGTAGTGTGCATTTATTACATCAGGTACAATCTTTTTGTATATTTTTTTCAATGAAAAAGCATTTAGATAATAACCTTTATTCCCGCTAAATGGTAACGGATATAATTTCACACAATCGTCTATTTTTTCTTTGGGATCATGCCCTTTTAGATATACTAAGTGAATTTCGAGTCCTCTTTGTGCTAATGAATTAACCCAACGAATTGTATGCACACTTGAAGCTGCGGCAAGAAACATTATCTTCATTATTCCTCTCCTTCAATTACCCGAATTAACTTATTAGTCAAATTTTTAAAATCATATTCTTCTGCTGCTCGTTGTGCATTTCTACATAATTTTTGATACTCCTGACTGCTTAAATTCTTTATTTCAAGGATCGCTTCAGCATATTCATTTATAGTATTAAAGTCTTTAGCAATCCCACATTTATATTTTGTAATAACACAATATTTATGTGTTAAACTCGCACAAATCGGCTTTCCACTTGCCAAATATTCAAAAAATTTATTTTGACTTGTACCATATCGAAAAATATCTGTTTTAATATAATTTAGAATATTTAGATTACTTTGAGATAACACATAAGGTATATATTTTTTCTCAATTTTTCCCTTGAACTTTACATTATTGATATTATTTTTATAGCAGTACTCCTCTAGATAACGCTTATCAGGCCCATCGCCATATATTAAAAATAAAAGATGCTCTTCATCTTTAAGAATTTCTGCTACTTTGATCAATCTATCCAATCCATTTGCTTGTCGTATTGAACCTGCATAAATTACTTTGAATATTTTTTTATTGTCAAGATCTTCATCGTCTATTTTGCATTCTCGAATATTAGTTTTAAATTCTTCAAGATCCACTCCATTATTTATGTAATAAATTTTATCTAAATTAATACTGTTGCTCCATCCTTGATCAATAACATAGTCTTTTCCACCTTCCATAGTAAAGACAATATTTTGAGCTTTTTTATATAACCATTTTTCACCTGTATACATCAATTTAACAAGAAAGGAATCTTTACTCAGCATCCCCAATGAAACAAAAGTTTTAGGCCATAGATCTCTTATTTCTACAATGTTTTTACATTGATATTTTTTTGACAGTTTAATCGCCGCCAAACAGGCCAAAGGATGCACAGAGGATCCAATAATAACGTCTGGTTTTTCAAAGTTATCGGCAATTTTTGAAACCCCTTTATAGTAATCAACCATATTCTTGATTCGTTCTTTTCCATTGCCTTTATATTGCCTTGTTTTTATATACACAAACGGTATGTCTTCCTCTATGTATTTGATATATTTTTTATCATCCTTTATAAGATTAATGCTCGAATTATGCTGGGCGCTAGATGCAAAAATTGTCACTTTATATCCGGCTTGTTTTAAATATTTTGCGAAATTAAAATGCCTCAAACCTGTACAAATGGAGGGTGGCCCTGCGTAATGATTAAAAATCCAAATGTTTTTCATTTATATTTAACCCCTGTATTTAGGAAAATAGTCATCTTCTTTATCTTCTGATTTTTGTGACATCTCAACAAATTCCATATATGCTTCTTTATCAAAAACTTTCTTACCAATCGAAAATTCCGCCTCTGAATGTCGGTTAAAAGCACTTTTAAATTTATACAAATTATCCTCTTTACACCCAAGGCCACCGCCTAAATGCAACGTTTTAAACCCATTTTCTGCCCCCCAACAGGCTACTTCATAAAGCAACAAATTTGTCGGAGCATACTTTAAATAGGCTTGTTTTGAAGCAGACAAATGGTAATGCATTTGCTGATTACAAAACATAACAATCGACATGGCAATAATCTCGTCTTCAAGTTGTGCATAAAATATTAAGCTGTTGTCTTTTAAATCATTAAGAATACTTTCATAAAAATCGACTTTAAAATAATAGTAATCCTCCGCCTGATCTTTATCCATTGTCTGGTTGTATATCTGGATAAAATCTTTAAACAGTTCCCGATTACGACCCCAATATATTTTCACACCTGATTTTTGTGCTTTCCGAATGACATTTCGATTTTTACTAGTAATGTTTTTCCATATTAATTCCTGATCGCTTAAGTCCATTAGTATTGTTTTTCCGAGTTCAATAACTTCATACATTTCCGTCAGCAACTTGGCATTTTCTAAGACTGGATGAAAACGGACAAACTCACAAACAATACTATGTTTAAGACAATATTCATAATAGATACGATTTAGTGTTTCTATGTTTTCTTTTGTCTGTGTCCCTTCAACTTGAAAGCCACCATAACCATAAGGGGTTGTGAAATCATAATATGTGTCAACGGGAATTTGATTGACCAAGTTAGGCGAGCGGCCAATATCTCGTTTCATGGTCACATTCATTGCTTTAAAGTCATGATCATGATAAAAGATAAGAATAGGTTCCCCATCTCCATGGATTTGAAAGGCTTTTACATAATCAATGAGATAATAAACGTCATGATTTTTAAATGATTTGACAATTTTATTCCATTCTTCTGCTTGATCGCTTGTGATGATTTCTAATTGACTCATTTTATTTCCTTTCAAAAAATTGTATGATCGCATTGACAATTGATGTCATATCTTCTATCTCATATCGTTGGTCGCACACTAAGCTGAGTGTATTTTTATAAAGTGCTTCTGTTCCCACATTTAGCTTGTGCATTGGTGAGATTGGCCAGTGGATCGGGCAATAAATATTCTGCTGGATTAAAAATGCTCTCAGTGGATCTCTCTGATGTTTTTTTACAATAATCGGGACGAACACGGGGCAAGTATCCTGTTTTACTGCTTTGTAAAGCAATTCAATATCTTTACAAAATCTCAATTTTTCACAGAGAAAAGCTGCATTTTCTTGCCGATTCTTTTTAATTTTTGCAATATCTAAATGCTCGATTTGTTCTTGTATTTCCTGACCACAGCCGTAGCCGCGATAATCTTTGTCTAACATTTGCTCGGCTTCATCGAATAAAGTTAAAAAGGCTTTTTTTTCGATGGGTTCGCCTTCAATGTATCGACGTTTTAATCGATAGGCGGCTTCCCGCTTTTCAATATATGCTTTGTTGGAATCTGTCTTTGATGCTGGAGCATAAAGTGTCTCATTTGACCATACCAGCGCACCGCCGGGCAGCCCTGTCCATTTGCGCAGACTTGCAAAAACATAATCGGCTTCTGTATGAAATGCTTTAGCTGTGAATAAGGAGTGCGTGGCATCCTCAACGATTAGTTTTCCCTGTTGTTTTATTTTTCTTATAAAATCATCCAGCTGTTCATCAACGAATCCAAAGTATTGAATGGTATAAAAAAGATCACATTCTACGTTGGGATCCACTTTTATCATCAATTTGTTTTCTTTGATAAGAACCTCATAGAAGATTACTTCGATATCATTATCTAAAAAAGGCTGGATCATGCTGTGACAGCAATAGGACGGAAGGTATGCTTTTCTTATGGGCTTCTTTGCTTTTATATTTTTTATTAGAAAATCCAAAGCTGTTCGACCGGATAAAAAGAAGCGTTGGTTTCTTTTAAAAGCATTGAATAAATGCTGTTTCTCTGCTGTCTGTTCGACGGTCCAAAATTCACTGCCAATTTCCTTTTTCATATTTTTAATCTTGTTTTCTTAGTTCCATAAAGCGATTAAGTTTCATTTCTTTTTTGTAATCTTCAAACAGTTTTTTACAGTCATACTCGGGCGCGTAACCTAACTCCTCTTTTGCGTTCTCGATATCCATCAAAAAGCCACCGCCATTGGATACTTCTGGATGATAAATAATTTCAGATGGTTTATCTTTAGGAGAGAACACGTCAATAATCGTTTCACATTGCTCCTGTAATGTAACTGGAATGCCTGTCCCTACATTATAGAGTCCTTCATCCCGATCGATGTTTATCGCTTTACACATCATCTGCGCGCAATCATAAACATGGACCATATCTTTTGCATAATTTGGATCTCCCCATATTTCTATTGGTTTACTTTCCATTGCGTTATTTATGGTTTTATATAGGGGACGCATTGTTTTTACACCATTTGGGAAATAGTACTGATAAGGGCTGTATCCATAAATTGTCGGAAATCTAAAAATAAACTTTTTAATACCGTACTCCTGATGATAATGTTCAATTAACTCAATGGCTGTATTTTTCGAAATGACATAAACAGCATGATCTCCTTTGTAGCTAAAATTTTTGGGCATATCCGGTTTTAATATCATGCCTTCTTCAGCGTATAATGAAATATCAAAAACAGTCGTACTAAATAAAATTCTATCCACATTGTTTTTACGACAATATTCTAAAACATTGTACGTGCCCATAATATTTGTATCTAAATAAGCTTTAGCATTATAAGTATTCATATATGAAGGAATCACGGCTGCCAGCATAATAACTGCATAAATATCATCCTTTGGAAGTTTGTCAAAATCACTTGATTTTGTAACATCCACATCAAAATATTTCACGCCAAACTGCTCAAAAACATTTGTCTTTCTTCTCCCAGAAGCAATAATTTCAAAATCTGAATCCTTAAAAAATTCAGCTGCATATTTGGTAAAATAAGATCCTACATTGCCTGAAGCACCAAAAATAATTATTTTTTTCATAAAAATTCCTCTTTTCTCGATTACTGTAATTTATCATTAAGCTCTCTTTGTCTAACGATATGAAATGCTTCCGGTTTCTCTTCTCCTTGCCCGATATCACTGTGGGAAAAGACAACGCGAACTGTTTTTAAAAGTATTTTTAAATCTTTAATAAAGGTTACATTTTCCACATACTGTGTGTCATAATAAAATTTTTCTTTCCATGATAATCCATTTCTTCCGTTAACTTGCGCTAAACCTGTTAACCCAGGCCGTACGTTATGCCTTTTCTTTTCATTTTCATTATAATAAGGCAAATAAATTGTGACTAAAGGCCGCGGCCCAACAAAACTCATATCGCCTTTAAAGATATTAAACAGCTCTGGTAATTCATCTAAACTCATTGCTCGCATTTTCTTTCCGAATGGTGTTATACGGTTTTCATCTTTTGAGATATTCACCTGTTCTTTCTTTTGAGATGCAATTCTTTTTAAACGCTCCTCATCTGTCAAATTATTTCCTTTGCTATCTTTTGCATCCAGCATCGTTCTAAACTTATACATGGTAAAAATCTTTTCATCTTTGCCGGGCCTCTTTTGCTTAAAGATAACTGGGCTTCCCAGCTTCTTTTTAACCAAAATGGCGGTGACGCCCATCACAGGTGACAGCACGATAATCGCTGCGCCGGACAGGGTGATGTCAAGTATGCGTTTGACGTATTTCTGATAGATCATTTTGAACCTCTGTATTTCATCGGAACAATACCCACTTCGACTTGTCCATAAGTAGACAAGCCTCGGGGGCAGACCCCGAAGGCGTCGTTCCTTACATAGCCATTGTTGCTAAAAAAATGAATTGATAATATTGATAATGCGCTGTTGGTCTGCCTCGGTCATTTTGGTATCGCTCGGCAGGCAGACGCCTCTGTTAAAGATATCTTCCGCAATGCTCTGTTCATTCTCTGGGTCGCAATGGCTGAAGAAATCAAAGGCTTTGAAGTAAGGCTGCAGGTGCATGGGCTTCCAGACTGGCCGGGATTCGATGTTTTCTTTTTCCAAAGCCTGCATAATATTGAGTGGCTTGACTACACTGTTTTCTTTTAAGGTCATACAGCTTAACCAGCAATTGGGCTTGCCTTTGTCGGAAACGGGCATCATTTCAATATCCTTTATTTCTTTAAATGCTTCTTGATAGGCCTCAAAGATTTGCTTTTTCTTCGCGACTCTTTCTTCCAGCACTTTTAACTGTCCCCTTCCGATACCGGCAACGATGTTGCTCATGCGGTAGTTGTAGCCCAGTTCTTTGTGCTCGTAGTGGCGTTCATTTTCTCTGGACTGGGTGGACCAGAAACGGGTTTTCTGAATGAGCGCTTCGTCATTACCGAGGAGCATGCCGCCGCCGGAGGTGGTGATGATTTTGTTGCCGTTAAAGGACAAAACAGACAGATCGCCAAGAGTGCCGCATTTCTGGCCTTGGTAAGTCGCGCCTAAGGCTTCGGCGGCATCTTCCAGTATTGGGGTGTGGTGTGCTTTACAGAGGGCTGACAGCTTTTCATAATCGGCAGCCTGGCCGTATAAATCCACAATGATCACAGCTTTGGGATTAGGATATTGTTCATAAGCTTTTTCTAAAGCTGCTGGGCTCATATTCCAGGTTTCGGGTTCGCTGTCGATAAAAACAGGCTTTGCGCCCAGGTAGATAATGGGGTTGGCGCTGGCTGAAAAGGTCAGGCTGGAGCAGAAGACCACGTCGCCTTCTCCTACCCCCAGTGCTTTTAAGCCGAGATGCAGGGCGGCTGTCCCAGCAGACAGGGCGGCGCCTGTCTTAACACCTACATAGGCTGCCATTTCTTTTTCAAACTGGTTGACATTTTTACCCAGGGGGGCGATCCAGTTGGTGTCAAAGGCTTCCTGTATGTATTTCATTTCCTCGCCGCCCATGTGGGGGGAGGCAAGGTATATCTTTTCGGGCTTATCCATTTTTCTTTCCTTTTACGTTTTATATTAAAACTCATCTAAATCCAACATCTAAAAAAATCAGAGCCCTCTCGCTCTTCTTTTTCTTACAAAACATCGGCTTTTTCAATATCGAAACCTATTATAACATTTGCTCCTATGAATTGCACGTAAAATTTTGAAATAATTAAAAAAATTTATTTAAATTCGATTTATAATGGTTATTTTCTAATAATTTGGGTATGTCACCCATCTCTGACGACCGTACGAAACGTACGGTCGTCATTCAGACTCTCTATTCTGGGCTCTGCACAATTTGATGATACTCGCGCAGTTCGGTTTTCATTTTACTCGTATTTTCCTTTAGCATCTGGTACAGCTGTTCCCTGTATTTGGCCAGGCCTTTTCTGTAGAACTGGGCGAAGGCATCATGTTTTGCGGTTCTTTTTTCTTTTTTAAAGAGGCCTTCAAAAAACTGGCCGATATTTTCCCCTGCGGCCTGGAGGGCATCGGTGAGGTGCAGCCTCATTCTCAGGGCTTCCAGAGGTTTTCTGGGTCTTTTAACAAAGCCAACAGGATTTTGCTCGAGGTGGCCGCAAAACTTCCAGTAATAGCGGTAGGCTTCGGAGATCAGGGTATCGTAGGACTGTTCGATATCGCTCTGCGCTTCCTCGGCGTAGGCGGTAAAGAGGCGGTTTCGTTCCTTCTCCTTGCGGGCGCTGATACCGCCGGGCTTTCTGAGGTCGGTATCAATACGGTAGCAGCAGCGGGTATACCAGGTCTCGATGATCTCTCTGCCCTCTTCCTCAAAAATATGGGGGATCTTCTGGCTGATGGCGCTCAGCAGGCCGGCCTTGATCCGGCTGATGATGGCTTCCCGGCCATAGGCCTGGGTCTTTTTCCCAGTGAGCAGGGTTTTGGACTGGCTGTTGACTGGGAGGATATCCTCCTCGGGCACATGGCCGCTCTGGGCGATGGTCTGGAGCATGGTCATGAGGTTATCCGGATCTCCGGCCACATCGGCGTGGGTCAGGGCTACGATGACCTGGTTGCCGCCCTGGCGGAGGCTATCGATGATCTCGAGGTCGAAGTCCTCTACCCGGGCGGCTTTGGCCGAAATGCAGTAAATGATGGTATGAAACCACTCGGTGATCTCTGCCACATCATGGGCTTTAAGGGTATCGTTTATGAGCTGCTTCCAGTCTCTGGCCTTATCAGCCTCCAGACCCCAGGAATCGTACAGGTGCAGGGTAAAGTCCGGGGACAGGGTCACAGCCTCCTCGTAGATGCCCATGCCAGTAACGGGCCGCCCCGCTCCGGTAGCGTAGACGTTTCTGCCAAAAATATAGTTGAACAGGGAGGTCTTCCCGGACCCTGTTTTACCGAGGATGAGCACATTGGCGTCAAGTGTCTTTTCCATTTTTATGCTCCTTCAGCCAGCTTTCCACAAAGCCGGAAAGGATGGCGCTGTCAAAGAATTCCGAATAGGACTGAGGCTTGCTGCCCTCAAACACGGCTTTTGAGTAGTTGGCGCAGCTCTGGGACAAACCCGCGCCGATGGCGGCGGTAAAGGTGGAGGCAACAACGGTGTTCACGGCAATGCCAGCCGCGGTACCCACGCCGGGGATCATCTTGAGCACCCCAGCGGTCAGGCTCTGGGCCAGCATGCGCCCTGCCTGGGTCACCACCAGGCTGCCCACAAAGGAGATGAGATCCTCGGAGATTTTATCCAGCCCATAGGTTCTTAAAATATGCATGGCCATGGATACCTGTATGGGTTCTAAAAGCACCGCGTCTGAAAACGGAATGGGGGTCGCGGCCACACCTGCCGCCGCGGTGGTATAAATGGGGATGATCTTTTTTGTGACCAGTGCCTGCTTTTTCTGCACATAGCCGGCCAGTGAGCCGATGAAGCCTTCCTTTAAAGAGTCGTCCAGCACAGCCTCGGCCCAGTCGACCAGGGCGTCCCACTGCACATAGGGCGCCAGCGCCTCCTGTACGGCTCTGTCCGCGTGTGCGCTGGTGGCAAAGCAGGGGGCGCCGCAGCCTTCGGAGACAGCCCTCAGCAGCTCCTGGTATTCGTCATAATCAACGCAGTCCAGCTGGGTCAGCACTACGGCGGTAGGGATATTTTTTTCCTGCAGGGTCTGCACCACAGAGAGATCCATATCGGTCACCCGTTTATTGGCAGCGGAGATACAGTACCAGGCCTCGTGGATCTGCCCGGCCAGGGCGCCCTCCCGGCGTTCCCCAATCCATTTTTCCACATTGTCCCGATAGGCGGAGATTTTTTCCTCGCCGATCTCGTAGCCCTCGGTGTCAAAAAGATTGACGCTGATGTCCTTACTGCTGTATTCGGTAATACCTCTGGTCAGCGGTCTTCCTGTGCCGGTGGTGGCCACATTTTTGCCAAAAACCCAGTTGACCACCGAGCTTTTACCCGCTCCGGTGGCCCCGCAGATCAGGATATTGGGCTTGCGGATGCCGGCCGCCACCTTTTCCAGCTCTCTCTGAAAATCAAAATTTTTTACTTTAATGTCGCTCATGGTTCCGCCTCTTTTCTGATGGTTGATCCTATAGCTTCATTATACCCTTTTATTCTTTGTTCTTCTACCACAAAAAAACGATGGATCAGCGATCCACCGTTTCAGAGTGTAAACAAATGCTATCATTTTCAATTTTCCATTGAATTTCTCTTAATTTGCCCAGTCAAAGTTTTCCTCAACCTCCTGGGGCTCGCCGCCCTCCACCTGGAGCTCTGGGTTTTTCACGCTGACCTTTGAGCCTGCCGGGACAGACTGAGTGATAAAGCAGTTCCCGCCGATGATGGAATCATGCCCGATGACGGTCTCGCCGCCCAGGATAGACACATTGGAATAGATGGTCACATTGTCCTCAATGGTTGGGTGGCGCTTATGCCCGCGCAGATTCTGGCCGCCGCGGGTTGAGAGAGCCCCCAGGGTAACGCCCTGGTACAGCTTGACATAATCACCGATAATGGTGGTCTCGCCGATGACAATACCGGTGCCGTGGTCCATAAAAAAGTATTTTCCGATGGTGGCGCCCGGGTTGATGTCAATGCCGGTGCGGCTGTGGGCGTATTCGGTCATCATTCTCGGTATAATCGGCACGCCCAGCTGATAGAGCTCATGGGCGACACGGAAGACCATCATGGCAAACACGCCGGGATAGGAGAAGATAATCTGATCCTTATCCGCTGCCGCGGGGTCGCCGTCATAGGCGGCCTGCACGTCCTGGGCCATGTGGATTCTTATCTTTGGCAGGGTCTTCATAAAGGCGCAGCTGATCTGCGCGGCCTCGTCGGCCACGGCCTGCACCTGGTATTTTTCAGAATTTTCATACTTGCGCATGAGACAGAGGCGGATCTGCTTGTGCAGTTTTTCCTCAATCCGCATTAAGATATCCCCGATATAGTATTGGATGGTACAGTTAAAGAGCTCCCGGCTGCCGTAATGCCTTGGGTAAAACAGCTCTCTTATATCACATAAAATGCCAATGATTTCGTTTCTGTTTGGCAGCGCTGTGGAGGTATAGGTGGTGTAGGCGTCATCCTCATGATAGCTCTCCACCATTTCCTGTGTCAGCGGCGTAATACATTGATTAAATTCTCTGCTCACTGGTTCTTCCTGCTTTCCTGATTTCATACTTGTTCTATCAATTAAATATGTGATTAATATTGTACCGCTTTTGTATGAAAACGTCAATGGCTGGCCGGTTAAAATCCCCTTCTATTTCCCTATACTTCAAAGGGGATTACGGATTCCAGCAGTTTTCTGGCATAGGGGTTCTGTACCTGGGCCAGCTCGCCGCTCATGCGTTCCTCCACAATGCGCCCTTTATATAGGAAGACAATTTTATTACAAAGGTGGGCAACTGCCTGCAGATCATGGGCCACAAACAGATAGGTCATGTTCATCTCAACACGCAGCGCGTGCAGCAGGGTCATGATCTGGGCCTGAACCGACACGTCCAGTGAGCTGATGGCCTCGTCCAGAACGATGAAGCGCGGGTTCGTGGCAATGGCCCGGGCGATGCACACCCGCTGGAGCTGGCCGCCGGACAGCTCGTGAGGATAGCGGTCTTTAAAGGCCGCGGGCAGGCCTACTTTTTTAAGTAAAGTGTCAATCTGATGCCCCTCCGGCCGGATACCAAGGGCCAGCAGCGGCTCCGCAATGGCCTCTCGCACAGTAAACTGCGCATTGACCGAGGAGGTATAGTCCTGGAAGACAACGCTCATTTTGCCCCGGTTCTGCGCAAGCCATGTCTTAACGGGCTTACCCTCGATAAAAATGCCGCCGCTGCCTTTATCGGCCTTTTCGAGCCCCAGTATCAGGCGGGAGAGCGTGCTCTTGCCGCTGCCGCTCTCCCCGATCAGGCCCACGCACAGGCCCTCCTCGATGTTAAAGCTCACACCCTCCAGCACCTTGAGGCGGCCGCCGCTAAAGCCCTCGCCCACCTTCAGATAGCTCTTGTGCACCTCTTTAATTTCTACCAGGTTCTTCATAGCGCGCCTCCTTTTTCATGGCTTTTTTAAAGGAATCCGTGATCATGAGCCGGGTGTCGATCAGATACCGGGTGTAGGCGTTCCGAGGGTTCCTGAACACTTCCTCTGCCCTTCCAGCCTCCACGCCGCAGCCCTTTTCCATGACAAACAGATCGTCACACAGGCGCTGGACCACGCCCAAATCGTGGGAGATAAAGATGAGGGCTGTGCCGGTCTCCTGCCGCAGCAGCTCAAAGGCCTCCACCACCTGCCGCTGGTTCACAGCATCCAGGGCTGTGGTCGGCTCATCGGCAATAATGATGGCTGGCTTCATGGCCAGGGCGATGGCGATCATACAGCGCTGAAGCATACCGCCGGATAACTGGTGCGGGTACTTCCTGACCACCTGCTCCGGTTCCCGGATATTTAACGCGGCCAGCACCTCAGGCGCCATGGCCTTCGCGGCCTTTTTATCCATTTCCAGATTCTGCACAAAGGTCTCGGCCATCTGGCTGCCCACACGCGCCAGGGGATCAAAGGCAGTCATGGCGTCCTGGAGGATCATACAGACCGCCTGTCCCCGGATGTGTCTCAGCCGGCTCTCCTCCAGCCCGATGAGCTCTGTCTCACAGCCGTTTTGCGTAAACAGGGCGGATCCGGTGGTTTTAAGCCAGGGGTTTAAAAGGTTCAGCACTGCCTTCGCAGTCATGGATTTGCCACTGCCGCTCTCGCCCACAATGCCAAGGCAGCTGTTCTCTCTCAGCGCAAAGCTCAGCTTGTTCACAATGACCTCTCCGTTACGCACATCGGTGACACTCAGATCCTTTACCCGCAGCAGATCACTCATGACACCACCGCCTTTTTGCGCGCGAAAATGGATCTGCGCTTACGCTTAAAGCCTTTATCCAGCTTTGGATTCATGGCCTCCTCAATGCCGTCGCCTAAAAAGTTAAAGGCTGCCACCACCAGAAAAATGGCGATCCCTGGCGCCAGCATCTGGCCGGGATTGGTGGTCATGACATTTTTGGCCTCGTTCAGCATCATGCCCCATTCCGCGGTGGGCGGCTGAACCCCAAGGCCCAGAAAGGACAGGGCGGATATGTTTAAGATAATGGCCCCGGTATCCAGCGTTGCCAGCACGACGATCTCGCCGAAGGCACCCTTAATCAGATGCTTTCTGATAATATAACCCGTGCTGCACCCTGCCACCCGGGCAAACCGGATGTCATTTTTATCCATAAAGCGGATCACAATGCCCCGGATCATGCGCACATACCAGGCCCACTTGGCAATGATGGTGGCAATGACAATGTTAAAGATACCTGTGCCCAGAACCCCCACAATGGCCAGGATCATCACCTCGCTGGGAAAGGACAGCATCACGTCGCAGACACGCATGACCACCTCGTCCACAAGCCCTCTGAAATAGCCTGCGATCACACCCAGCACCAGCCCAATGCCAATGGTGCACAGCATGGTGACAATGGATAAAAGCACGGTAATCCGGCCGCCGTACAAGATACGCGAGAGGGTATCCCGGCCCAGCTGGTCGGTTCCGAACCAGTGTGCCAGGGACGGCCCCTGAAATTTCATGATGATATTCTGAGCTGTCGGGTCATAAGGCGCAATGACCGGGGCCAAGGCTGCGGCCAGAATAACCAGCAGCAGGAACAGGGCGCTGGCAACAGCCAGCCGGTCGGCCTTAAAGCGTTTGAAAAATCCGGTCATATTATACCTCCTGCCGCATTCGCGGGTCCATGAGCGTGGTAATCATATCCACAGCAAAATTGCTGAGGACAAAAAGCACTGCCATGATCAGCACATAGGCCTGAATCACCGGGAAGTCCCGGTTGAAAATGGCGGTCACGCAGAGCCTGCCCATGCCCGGCCAGGCAAAAATGTTCTCAATGACCACTGTGCCCGCGATCAGCTTGGGGATGGACATGCCCAGCGCCGTGAGCGCAGTGTGCAGGGAGTTCCTGAGCACATGGCGGGTGATGGTGCCCTGGCTGAGGCCCCGGGCCCGCAGGTAGAGCACATAATTCCCACCCTGGTTTTTAATCATATTATTGCGCAGCAGCCTCGCATAGGTGGCAATATACCCAAGCGACAGGGTCACTGCCGGCAGGATGACCGAGCCCGGCGCGGTCATACCGCTGGTAGGCAGCAGTCTGAGCTTAACGGCAAAGAGCCACATGAGCAGGATACCTGCCCAAAAGGCCGGCATGGCTGTACCGATAAAGATCACCCCCCGGATCATCCGGTCACCGATACTGTCTCTGTAAAGGGCGCAGAGCACCCCGGCCCCTACCGAGACCACCAGTATGATGACCAGGGAGACAAAGGCCAGGTACAGTGTTGGCGGCAGTGCCTTTGCGATCTCAGCGCCCACAGGCTTGTTATTCGCATAGCTGTTGCCAAAGTCACCCTGAAGGGCATTCCCCACCCAATGGAAATAGCGGGTCAAAAAAGGCTCATCCAGGCCAAGTTTTTCCCGCATATCCGCGATATTCTGTTCCGTTGGCACCACCTCATTGACCCGAAGCGCCACCTCGGCAGGGTCACTGGGGCTTAAGTTAATGAGGATAAATGCAAAGAAGGAGATCCCGATAAGAATCGGGATCATCCAGAGGATTCTTTTGATAATGTAGTTTTTCATTGGAAACCTTTTTTAGAATTGTAATCTTGATCCGAAGGGGAAATTTTTCAATTTTCCAAAGGAGCACAGATTCTTCAGAAATTTCTTATCCTTTCAGGATATTTCTTCATCATCTGCGTTTGCTTCGTTACCGCTCACCCGCTAACGCTCCCTGTTCGCTGCCAATTCCTCTTCAGGAATTGGACTCAGCTTCAAAGTACATCTTCTCAAAGGGAATCTCGTACTGAGAATCGTTGAACGTTACCCCCTGCAGGCCCTTAATCCCAACAGCCTTAGTCTTGGAGTAGGAGATGGGCACATAGACACACTGGTCATTGATGTAGGTCAGTATTTCTTTGTACATACCCGCCCGGGCATTGTCATCTGCCTCGATCATAATCTTAGTGATGGTATCGTCAAGCCACTGCTTCCTCTCAAGACCCGTCTGCGCCTGGTAATCGCCGTGTGCCGGAATTCTCCAGGAGGAGACATAGGACTGGGGATCGTATGGTGTTCCCCAGGACAGGGAGTACTGGAGATCAAAATCGCCGGACTTCTGGCGGTCTAAAAAGGCCTGCTTTTCCTCTGCCAGAATATTCATCTTAATCCCGACAGCTGCCAGATCAGCCTGGATGGATTCTGCGATGGTTCCCTCCTGGGCATTCTGAGAATTGTAGGAAAAGGTCACCTCGCATTTTTTGCCGTCCTTCTCACGCACCCCGTCTGAGTCCATGGCCCATCCCGCCTCGTCCAGAAGCTTTCCGGCTTTGTCCGGGTCGTAGGAATAGGTTTTTAGATCAATGTCACAGTAAGGGACGGTCTTCGCCATCAGTGTATCGGCCTGGTCCTCAGAGCCATTTAAGATGCCCTCGATGATGTTCTGCTTGTTAATGGCCATCTCAAAAGCCTCACGCACCTTCAGATCACTGGTGACCGGCGCCTTGCTGTTCATCAGAATCGCTCTCGAGGCTACCGGTTCACTGAGGTAGGTCACATATGCGCCCTCTGATTCCAGCTTTTTAAAGGAATCCAGATCAATCTGGTCGCCGTCGGCACCGAAAAGCAGGTCGACCTCGCCGTTTTGCAGGGCCAGCAGAATGGTCTGAGGATCGGGCATTACCTTCCAGTTAATCTTGGATACCTTGGCCTTGTCACCCCAGTAGTGATCGTTGCGGGTAAAGGTGGCGTACTGGTTATCCTCATGCTCTGCGAGAACCCACGGACCAGTTCCGGCATAACCGCTGACGCCGTCCTTGGTATTCCCATCCACAAAGCATTTGGGAGAGATGAAACGGAAGGGCCGTGTCAGGCCCAGCTCGACCAGTGTCGGGTAATAGGGATGAGCCAGCACCAGCTTGAAGGTGTTGTCGTCCACAACCACGGTATCTGCGATTTCGTTGACCATATCCAGCCAGGCATGGCGCTCCTTGTTGCTGATAATGGCATCAAAATTCTGTTTGACCGCCTGGGCGTTAAAGGGCTCGCCGTCCGTAAAGGTCACGCCCTTTCTTAAATGAAAGGTATACGTAAGCCCGTCATCCGAGATATCCCAGCTTTCTGCCAGGGCAGGCTTTACCTCGCCGCCTTCATTCTTTGTCAGCCCTTCAAACACCATGTTCTGGGCAGACATCTCCCCTGAGTACAGGTGTGGGTTGATGTCCCTTATATCCTTGGTGCAGGCGTAGTTGATCTCATCCTTCCCGGACACATCTGTGCCGCCTGTGCTGCCGCAGCCAGCCAGAAGGCCGGTGCACATGACTGCTGCCACGAACAGCGCCGCGATTTTTTTAAGCTTCATTTTCTTCTCCTTATGGGTTTCAGTGTTTTAAACAAACACGCCTCTGCCACTTCACAGACTCTGTAAAATGGTAAAGGCGTATCCATAACAATTTGATATTATGCGCGGCCTTACTTGGTCGCTGCGATCATGAACATGGGGGTAGAGGCATAGTTTACCTGTTCCTCATCATCCCAGACACGGTCTCCCATATCCTGTTCGATCATAACTTTTTTAAAGCCGATGTTCAACAGAACCGCAGCGTCCCACTGTGGGCGCATGGTACGGCTCAGCGGTAAATTTCTGGCAATCTCTTCCATGGCAGTGGTGTCTGTGCATACATAGTGGTCGTTGTAGCCCTGGGCCTGAGAGTTATTGCGGTCCTCAAAGTATTCCCGGCGCTTGTCCTCATCATAGAGATGCAGATACCAGTTCGCGTCAAAATTTAACATTCTGCCGCCTGGCGCCAGCACGCGGTGCCACTCTCCATAGGCTTCATCTGGTCTTTCCAGGTTCCAGGTCAGGTTTCGGGTTACGATCAGATCAAAGGTGTTATCTTCAAAATCCAGCGTGTGGGCGTCCATGCGTCTGAAATCAATGGCGCTCTTATAAATGCCGGCGTTCTTTTTAGCTTTATACAGCATGGCGTCGGTGTAATCCACAGCGGTAACATCATAGCCGCAGGAGGCCATGGTGATCGCAAAAAATCCCGGGCCGGTGCCGATGTCCAGCACCTTCAGTTTTCTGCCAATCACGTCTGGCTTATAGCTGTTGATCAGGTCTCTCCATACATCCATTTTATAGCTGTTCAGCTCAGCCTCGTTTACCTCAGAATAGCCGTCTGCCCGGCCTTCCCAATAATTCTCGACTCTCTCTAAAATATTCTCCATTTTTAACGTCCCCTTTTAATTATTATCACACTGCTTGTTCATTACAAAAAATAAAGCCACGAAGAACCAAAGCGGTCTGCAAACCGCAAAATAAGCCTTCATGACTTTGTATATACAGGTATTAACTTGTGAATATTTTCTCATATTTGACGGTCGTTGTCAATGGATTTTTAGATTTTTACTTTAAAAAAATGGACGCTATTTAAGCATTCTTTCCAGATGTCCCAGCGCTTCCAGAAAGTCAGCCTCAAAGCAAGTATCTTTAAAAAAAGGAACATACCAGCGCACACTCTCGTCGTAGTACTTTTTGCGAAAGGCCTGGCTCGAATCCGCGGTTGTTCTCAGGTTATGAATCCTGTCCGCACACTTTACATCCTTTGCCATGGCGTTGCGGTCAATCCCGCCAAGGTAGTCTGCCATGTCATAAGGCTTGGGCTTGGTCAGCAGGATCACAGCGTCCAGCACCTCCCTGTCACTGCGCTTTAAAATCTCTTCCTGGGTGGTGTCCGTATCCTCCAGCAGGTCATGAAAAAGAGCCGTGAGTAACGTATTATCATTGTAGCCCCGCTCCTGTAGATAAGCTGCCACCGCCACAGGGTGGGTGATAAACGGGATACCGCCCCAGCGCAGCTGGCCCGCGTGTTTATCTGAAGCAAAGTCCAAAGCATCCTTTAAACGTGAATCGGTAATCTGAAACATAGTGCGCCTCCTTTTTAACATTATATCCTTTTTTGCATAAAATTACTATTGCCCGTAAAGCCCTTTTCAATTTAAAAGAGGCAAAGCCATCGCCTTACCCCTAATTGTTTTTATTGTTTAAATGATTGAATTCTGCGATCAGGCTGTTAATGATATGAATCTGATCATCTGTTAAAAAGTCAAGATTAAAAACGCGCTCATCGGACAAGCCCAAAAGAAAATCGGTCGAAGTATTTAAAGTCACGGCTATTTTTCGCAGCACATCGACCGACGGATACTTTGCAGAGGTCTCATAGGCCGAAACACTCCCCTTGGTAATCCCCAGCTTATCTGCCAGCTGCTGCTGCGTATATCCTTTTTCCTGTCTGAGTTGTCTGAGCTTTGATCCGAAATATACCATTTGCTTTTCTCCATCGCGTTTTTAATAACAATACCATTTGCTTGTATTCTAATAATAAACTAATATACCCTGAGTTGACTTTTTACCCGATGAGTGTTATTATTAGTATCATCATTAAAGGTATTATGAAGAAAATTAGTTAATGTCAATTGATGAACAATAAAGTTCACTATCTATGAGGCAGTTCCTTTCTCTGCCCACAGTGAAATCAGGCGGAAGCACTTCTCTCTTGGTATCCAAAACTGCTCCACACCATTTACTCGCTTCCGCCTAATAATAAATATAAAAAGTGCCGGTTGGAAGCCTCCAGCCAGCACTTTTTTAGAATACATCAAAGCTTTTCTTAAGAATTTTCAGTTCATCCCTCACCGTTTCTGCTATTTGGGCCACGCCGCAGTCATTTCTCTTATTCTCTAAAGAAATTTATCCTGGCAGGCTAATCCTTTCCACCCCTCCCGACCTGTATTTCATTCACGAACGTACGAAACGGACGGCCGTGACGAAGTAGAGGCTGCGGCGCAGCGAAGAACCAGCAATGGATTTTCTGGATGCCCCAAATCGCGGTACTCTTACCTCACAGCTTCGATGGTCTGCGCAACTCTGTACCAAATTGTTTGGTCATGGGACCATAGGCTCAGTTCAGTAAAGTGCCGCGCTCTGCGGCGGGACAGGTAGAAAATCCATTACTTCCTCAAAGAATTGACAAGCTGATATACAGCTCTGTTAAACTTGATAAAATTTATATTGCTCTCCAGCTCTTAGGCGCTGCACCACAAAACCACCATTTGCAGAGGAGCCGAAGGATATTCTCCCCCGTGGCGCGAGCAGGGTACTTTACCGAACTGAGCCTGCGGTCTCATTGAGAAAGAAGGTTGTACATTTTTCGCAGACCGCCGAAACTGTGAGGTAAGAGTACCCTGATTGCGTCGCATCACTGGAATATCCTTCGACGGGTTTTAGCTGCACTTTTTCACGACCGTCCGTTTCATACGGTCGCAGTCTCTCTGCCGGGCAGCTCCAGGGTCACGGTTGTGCCCTGGCCTTCCTCGCTTGTGACCGTCAGGCCAATGCCGTGGCGCTCGGCAATCTCTTTGGCGATGGGCAGCCCCAGACCGGTTCCCTCGGCATTTTCCTCGGACAGGGTTTTATAAAAGCGCTCAAAAATATGCTTCTGCTCCTCCGCGCTGATGCCGCAGCCGTGGTCTGAGATGGTGAGGATATTCTCAGACAGGCGCATTTCAATCTGCCCGCCCCCTGGTGAAAATTTGATGGCGTTGCTCATGGCGATCATCAGCAGCTGTCTCAGCCGCAGGTAATCACCCTGCATAAAGTAAAGGCCTGTATCCATCTCTGTGGTGACAGTCAGTTCCTTTTCCTTTGCCATATTCTGGGCACTGCGCCGCACCTCACTGATGATATCACAGAGATTCACCCGCTCCAGGTTCAGCCGAAACTCGGCATTCTGAAGTCTGGACAGGTCCAGCAGGTCATTGACCAGCCGTTTAAGGGCCAGACTTTCCGCGTACATTTCCTGATGATAGGCGGCCACCTGATCCGGGTCTGTCACCACGCCGCCGGCCAGAGCCTCTAAGGAGCCGCAGAGCACGGTCACCGGGGTCTTAAGCTCATGGGAGATATTTGAGAAAAAGGTCTGCTGCATTTTCTGGAACCGCTCATGCTCCTCGCTGGAAAGCTTGAGCTGATGGCTCAGGGTATCCAGCGAACCGGCCAGCTGCCCGATCTCATCCTGGCGCTCAATATGGCTGGCGGCGGTATAGTCGCCCCCGGCCAGCCGCCCGGCCATTACCTGCA
This sequence comes from Eubacterium callanderi, assembly GCF_900142645.1. Classification (GTDB taxonomy): domain Bacteria; phylum Bacillota; class Clostridia; order Eubacteriales; family Eubacteriaceae; genus Eubacterium; species Eubacterium callanderi. Next base: position 100,261 of record NZ_FRBP01000011.1, on the reverse strand, counting down.
TTTCTTTCATAGGCTTTGTAAAGCTGCGGGCCAGCAGCACCGCAAATCCAATCCCGATCACCAGCGCCACACACAGGCTGATGGCCAGGGTTCTAAAGCCCTCGTTGGCCGCGCTTTCAATGCCCTCCACCGGCGAGTGGAGCAGCACCACGGCCTGTATATTGCCCGAGCTGTCCCGGACCGGCGCACCCACTGTCAGCGTTGGGGTATTTAACAGGCCCGAGAAACCCTCGCTCGCAGTGACCTGCCCGCCAAAGGCCTGATCCACCACGGTTTCGGCGTCGGCCGGCAGATCGGCGTAGTTATAGGTAGATGCCGGGGCCTGATGGCCTTCGTGGGTGGTGGGGGTTACCAGGTTGTGGTCGGAGTCCACGACCCACACATCTGCCATGGCAATATCATCCAGAAAACGGATGTAGGCTGCGTAGCCCAGCCCATTACCGCCCCCGCTTCCTGTCCCGCTGCCGCGGTTTCCCTCGCCATGCTTCCCACCTCCGCTGCCCTCGGCGGATATAAAGGTGCCAAAGGTATTCGCTATGGCCGCGGCCCGGTCCTCCAGCTGCTTCTGGGTCAGAGTGATATTCTGCTTTTTAAACAGCAGAAAAAACACCGAGCCTGCCACCAGCGCAAAGGCCAGAAGGGCCAGTGAGAAATAGAGCCCCAGCTTAAAAGCAATGCTACACTTCCTCATCATTCACCTCGAAACGGTAACCCACACCCCAGATCGTCGCGATGCTCCACCCGGGGTGGTCCCGCTTGTCCAGCTTGGCCCGCAGTCGCCGGATATGGGAATCGACGGTGCGGTTATCACCGTAATAGTCATAACCCCAGACAGCGTCCAGCAGGTTATCCCGGGAAAAGACCTTCTGCCGGTTGGCGGCAAGGGTCCAGAGCAGCTCTGTCTCCTTTTTAGTCAGTGGTATCGCTTCACCGTCCACAGTCGTCGTATAGGTGTCCAGGTCAATGGTCAGGCCCCTGTAGCTGAAAAACTGGAGTCTGGCCCCGCCGTCCCGGGACAGTCGCCGTAAAATGGCCCGCACCCGCGCCATAACCTCTCCGCCGGAAAAGGGCTTGACAATATAGTCATCCGCCCCGATGTCCAGCCCCATGATCTTCTCAAAGTCCTCGCCCCGGGCTGTTATCATGATGATCGGAACGGCTGATTCCTCGCGTATTTGTCTGCAAACCTCAAAGCCGTCAAGCTTTGGCATCATCACATCCAGCAGAATAACCGCCGGAGCTTCCCGCCTGTAGGCGGCGAGGGCTTCCTCACCGTCATAGGCGACAACAGGCTCAAAGCCCTCCTTGCGCGCGTAGGCAGTGAGCACTGCTGTGATCTGCCTGTTATCATCCGCGATCAGCATTTTTTCCATATTTTTTACCTCGCATAAATTTCCTTACGCCTATTATACCCCAGAAGTATGACAAAAGGATGACGAAATTAAAAGAGGTTTGATGAATATTGACATAAAGCAATAAAGCGTTAAAGAGAGGCGTGTTAAATTGAAAATTGAGAATGGAAAATGGAAAATTCAGGAACCCTTTTTCTGCGAAAAAGCGATTAGGGCAGCGGCCTGTGGCCGCTGTTCAACTCAAAATGCGAAAGCATTTTGTTCCTGTAATTCTCCATTCTCCATTCTGCATTCTCCATTAAAACTGCCTCTCACTCGACTTCGCCTGTACCTTCCAATTCGATCACCACCCGGCCATGCCCTGTCCGGGGATCATTTTCCAGGCACAGGCTGCCGCCATGCTGCCTGATAATGCTGTCTGTAATGTAAAGCCCCATACCATAGTGTTTTTGGGCGCTCCTGCTTTTGTCGCCCATGTAAAATTTACGGGCTGCGTTTTTGAGCGCGTCTGCGCTGAACCCTGGCCCGCCGTCTGTGATGGTTATGGAGATCACACTGCCGTTTCCCTCGGCCTTGAGGCTGAGAGTGCCGCCCTCTGGTGTATAGTCGGCGCCGTTGGCGATGATGTTCATCACCGCCCGGTTCAGCAGTCCGCTGTCGCCGGTAAAGGCTTCCGGCAGGCGCTCAGTGTCAAAGCACAGGCGAATCTGCCTCCCGGCAGTGTAGCCCTCGGCCTGTTTTTTTATCTGCTCCATAAAGGCCATGGCCGGAATGGCCTCTGGGTTCAGGTTCCAGGCTGCCCTGTCCTGTGACACCTCCATCAAAAGGCGTGTGTACTCCTCAATGACCTCTGCGTTATCGTGGATATAGCGGACACACTCGGCCTGCTCCCCATTCAGGTTGTCCTCTGTGAGCAGCTCGCTGTTTCCTTTTATAATGGTCAGCGGCGTCTTGATATCATGGGCCAGGGCACTGATCTGCTCTTGCTTTTCCTGCTCCTCACGCCACTGTTTCTGAAGGGATTCCTTCAGGGCAAGGCGCATATCATCCATGGAGCTAAGCACCTGGTTAAACTCCCATATACCAGATGGGCCGGCCCTGTATTCCAGATCCTGATTCCGAATGGCATTTGTGGCCTCCATAAGCGGGGCCAGCTCGTTCTTCAGGCGTTTGCTGAATGCTCTGGTACCTAAAAAAACCACCAGAATATAGAGCGCCGCCGCTGTGATGATAACCGCATTCATCAGCCACTCCGGGGAGGGAAGCTTCTGGTTTAGGGCCTCGTCCTTATAGGAGGCCTTGATATAGTACTGAAGGACACAAACCCCATCATTTCGGGGAATCTGGTAATAAAACCGATCGCCAAAGAGGTTCTGGCCTCTCTGGGCATACTCCCGGGCCTCTGCCAGCATTTTCTGATCCATATCGGTATCAAGCACCTGACCATCGTGGCCAATTAGCGCATATCGGCTCCCCTCCGGGACAAGTGACGCATCAAAAGGCTCTGCGGCCTGGATGGCCTCCTTCTGATCCCTGATCGCGTTCTCCACAGTATTGGCCGGGACGAACTGATCCGATGTGATAATCTCGGCAAAAGCGCCGGCCGCCAGCACAAAAAACACCACAAAGGATAAGACGAGCAGACAGGCATAGGTCAGAATAATCCGGCTGATCTTTTTAGGGTGCTCTCTCATTGCCATTTATACCCAATCCCCCAGACGGTCTCGATGGGGGCACAGCCATAAACACTCAGCTTTGCCCGGATATTTTTGACATGCTCCGCGATGGCAGAGCTGTCTCCCTCGCCCTCATAGCCGTACACCGCCTCGTAAATCTGCTCCTTGGAAAAGACCTGGCCATGGCTTCTGGCCAGAAATTCACAGATGGCATACTCGCTTTTGGTCAGAGATACCTTCTGCTCTCCGATTATCATCTCATGGGCGCCGAGGTTAAACCTTATGCCGTCCAGGCTCAGTACGCTTCGCTTCTCACGCTTTTCACGCCGCAGATGGGCTGCCACCCTGGCCCTCAGCTCGCCGTTGCCAAAGGGCTTTGTGATGTAATCATCACCGCCGATCCCCAGACCGTACATAATATCCTTTTCCATGGTTTTGGCTGTCAGAAAAAGGATGGGGCAGTCCACATTTTCCCGAATCTTCCGGCAGAGGGTAAAGCCATCGGTTCCAGGCATCATCACATCCAAAAGGATGAGATCAAAGGCTTCCAGTCCGTTCATGGAAAGCGCCGCCGGGTCCGACAGGGTTCTCACCTGATGACCATCCTTTTCCAGCACACGCTTCACCAGATTTAAAATGCCTTTTTCATCATCGACTGCCAATATTCTTGCCATGGTATCCCTCCTGTTTTTTCCATATTTCTACCACCAGTATAGCCTTTTGTGCCCCGGCGCACAAGGATTAATTATTCGCTGGCGCTTCTCCCCTCCCAACGCTTAAACCAGAGCAGGCAGAGCACAAAAAGAAACAATGTGGCGCAGCCGGCAGCCCGCCAGCCCAAGGTGGTTTCGTTCTGGATAAACGCGATTCCTTCCACCGCCGGGGCTGTCAGGGCTTTTATAACCGCCATGTCGCAGAAGCGCACGCCCCAGCCCCAGGGAATAAAATACCAGATTCCTTCCCCGAGACCTGTCAGCATCAGTGCCGCTACCAGCGAACCGGCAACCCCCACAGAAATCGACGCGCCTTTGCCAAAGCGAAGGCTGATCCAGAGGTGGAGTAAATATAAAAATAAATTGGAAGCAAACAGAGCGCCTGCCAGCTTCAGATAGAGCAGTGCCAGCACAGCCTGCTGGCCCGGCAGCAGGGCAAAGCCTGCTCCGTAAAGGCCGACAGACGCCACCAGCGCGCCAAGTCCCAGAACAGCGAGGAAGGCAAACTTGCTCAAAAACGGCACCAGCCTGCACGGCAGCACGCCGAGCATGTTCTGGAAACCACCGGCCTGCTCCTCCTGGGAGGCGGCCATGCCGCAGACAATCCCGATAAGCATCGGAAAAGCCAGGGCCAGCGCCTCGAAATAGAAGGTCACCAAAACCTCAGTGCTCCATGCCGACAGGGCGCTGTAAAAAAGAAACAGGCCTACCCCCACAAGGGGGATGATCAGGTGCAGCCACAACAGGGGCGTGTGTTTTATTTTAAGGGTTTCGGCCTTTAGAGACCTGAAAAAGCTTTTCATTTATGCAGCCTCCTTTTTGCTGAACCAGCGCACGCAGAGAAGTGTCAGGGCTGCGCACAGCGCCAGAGACAGCACGACCGCCACTGGGACCACGCTCATGTCAAGCAGAGGACTTCCGGGCTCCACCAGCAGGTTATTCGGCCTGATGCCCAGTACCGGACACATCGCCCTGGAGGTCCAGGAGTATGGCATCATAAACCAAAAGCCCTGCTCCGCCAGCAGGACACCGCCGACGGTCCCCACACCGACATTGAGCAGCACTGCCCCCAAAAAGCCAAGCTTTTTAGCGAGTATAAAGCAAAGGGGAATTTCCCACACACTGGTCAGAAAGACCACCGCCATCCCCAATATCATGGGTAAAATAGTGTCTGAAAGCGGCAGGGTTGTCCCCTGCCAGACAAAACCTTTGATGCCTGTGCCCAGAATAATCCCCAGAAGCACCACGCCGCAGGACATCAGAGCATAAAAAGCGGCGACGCCCATTTTAGCCAGCCAGGAAGCCCTGAGATCGACAGGTACGGTGTACAGGTTCTGGTATTTAAGCTTTTTATTCCCGTCCTTCTGGTTGGAGAGCGCCGCGAACAGTGCGATACAACCCGGGTAGATCAGCGTATACCACCAGTTAAAGGCATTGATCTGATAGTAGCCAAAACCAAAGGTAAAACTCAGAAGTATGAGCCCCAGGGGCCCCAGAAAAATCAGCTTGCGGCTGAAAGTGCGTTTGAATTTCAAATTTTCTGCCTTCATCAGATTTAGCATGATATGTCTCCCCCCTCCTGCGCGCGGCTGTTTTTAACGACCTGCATAAACAGAGCCTCCAGGTTCTCACCTTTATGAATTTTTGACTGGTAGCCCAGCACGCCGTCGCTGATAATGCCGATATCATCAGCCATGAGCTCAACCTCTGAAAGGATATGGCTCGACAGTATCACCGTGATCCCATGCTTTGGAAAGGAACGGATCAGCTCACGCAGCTCCTGGATTCCGATGGGGTCCAGACCATTGGTCGGCTCATCCAGAATCAACAGCTTCGGGTTTCCCAGCAGCGCCAGGGCAATCCCCAGCCGCTGTTTCATCCCCATGGAAAACTGCCCGGCGCGCTTGCTGCCTGTGTTCTTGAGGTCAACAAGTTTCAGCACCTGCCCGATCCGCTTCTCAGGAAGCCCCAGCAGGGTTGTGCGGACCTTCAGGTTCTCCTCAGCCGTCAGATTGTCGTAAAGGGGCGGCCATTCGATCAGGACACCCATGTTTTCAAGATCCTTTCTGGACCAGCTGTGCCCGTTAAAAATGATCTCTCCAGCGGTGGGGCGCAGCATACCGGTCATCATCTTAAGCGTGGTGGACTTGCCCGCCCCATTGGGGCCCAGAAGGCCGTAAATCGTATTTTTTCTTACCCTGAGGTTTAGTTTTTTGACAGCCTCTGTTTTCTTAAAGCTCTTGCTCAGAGCCCGTGTTTCCAACAAATATTCAGTCATGTTATCGCTCCTTACTTCTTTTGATGGCTCTAGTATATAAGGCAATTTTCAGGATTTTATAAGGATTTTGAAAATTTTATGGTATAATTGAAAAAACATCTTTTTAACCCATCATCGGAGGATTTTAATGACTCAAATTAAAACTGAAATCCACGCGCTGCTGCCGGAAATCATCCTGCTGAGGCGGCAGCTCCACCAGAATCCTGAGCTGAGCCTTGAGGAATACCAGACCGCGGACTGCATCGAGGCCCACCTGGACGCCCTGTCCATCCCTCACCGCCGTGTCGCGCCCACCGGTGTGGTCGCTGACCTCATCGTCAATCCAGATTACCCCACCACTGCCATCCGGGCCGAAATCGACGCGCTGCCCATTGCCGATGAAAAAGCAGTGCCTTACGCCTCCCGGACGCCGGGCGTATCCCACGCCTGCGGCCATGACGGGATCACTGCCCTTACCCTGGGGCTGGCCCGGCTTTTAAGCGCGCACAGGGACGCGCTGTCCACCAATATCCGTTTTCTTTTTGAGCCAGCCGAGGAAACCGGCCGCGGCGCCAGACTGCTGATTGACGGCGGGGCGCTGGAATCGCCAAAGCCTGATCAGCTCATCATCTTTCATTTCGCCAATTCTGAGCCCTTTGGCATGGAAATACAGCGGGAGGCCTCCACGGCCACGGTCGCGGGTCTCAAAATCGAGGTTACTGGCTCCTCAGGCCACTGGGCCGAGTCCTCTCTGGGCAACAGCGCGGTCAGCGCGGCTGCCTCATTGTTATGCGCTATTGAGGGGCTCAACGCCACAGCCGTCACTCAGAAACCTTTCATTATCGGCTTTGGAACCATCAGCGGCGGCGTCAAATCCAACGTTATTCCTGACACCTGCGCCATGGAGGGGACCCTGCGCGCTTTTACAGAATCAGACTTCGATCTCCTGTTCTCATCCATCCGGCGTATGGCTGAAAACACCGAAAAGCGCACCGGCACCCAGATCCGCGTCAGCCTGTCCCACAGGACGCCTGCTGTCATCAACGATCCCCGCCTTATCCAAAAGGGCTGTGACGCGGGCAGAGCGGTCTTTGGCGGCCGCTGTGTCCTCTCCGGTTCACCTTTTCTGGTCGGCGACAATGCAGGCTGGTATTTTAAGGATATCCCAGGCCTGCGCATTGTCTTCTTTGCCGCCCAGGACACTGCGCCCAATTATCCTATCCACCACCCCAAGTTTGACTTTAACGAGGGCATCTTCGGCCCGGCACTGGAAATGCTCTACAGAATGCTTCTCTCACTTTAGACGACCGTCCGTTTCGTACGGTCGTGACACACACTAACCAAGGAGAATATAATATATGCGTAAAACAGAAAAAAGCTGGGTTAAGGGCGCGGCCATTCTCGCCGCTGCCGGTATCTTTGTAAGACTGATCGGCATCCTTTTCCGTATTCCCATCAGCAACCTGGTGGGCAGCTACGGCAATGGCATTTTCTCAAATGTCTTCAGTATTTACAGCCTCCTGCTGATGGTATCCACCGTCGGCTTTCCGGTGGCTGTATCCAAAATGATTTCAGAAAATGTGGCCATCGGAGACTTCAGGGCTGTCACCAATGTTTTCAAGGTCTCCCTGCTCACCCTCTTTGTCCTGGGCGGGCTTTCCAGCCTTTTCCTGTTTTTTGGGGCCAGCTGGCTCATCGGGGTGACCAACTGGCCGTCTGAAAGTATCTATGCCATTCAGGGCATTGCCTTCTCCCCGCTGATCGTGGCGGTCTGTTCTGTCTACCGGGGCTACTTTCAGGGTTTTCAGAATATGCTGCCCACGGCCATCTCCCAGGTAATCGAGCAGGTTGTCCGCATTGTGCTGGGCGTCTTTTTATGCTGGTACTGTGTGGTCATGCTGCAAAACGTCAGCCTTGGCGTTGGCGGTGCTTATTTGGGAACCACCATCAGCAGTCTGGCGGCCTGCCTGCTTTTAATCGTCTGGCATTTTTATTTTACCCGAAAGCACAAAACACTGCTGCTCAAAACCAGCCGCAAGACTCCCCTGTCCCGCAAAAGGATTTTGAAACGCCTGGTGCTCATCGCTGTTCCGGTTACCCTGACCTCTGCCATGATTACCTTTTTCTCCTTTGTCGACGCCATGATGTATGTTGACCGGCTGGCGCTTGCCGGGTTCGATTCCTACACAGCCACAGCCCTCATGGGGGACTTCTCCTATGCCGATACCTTTGTCAACATCCCTTTGAGCATCAGCGCCACCTTCGCTGCGGCCATGATCCCCGCCATCTCGGAATCCTTTGCCCTCAAAGATCAGGCCGGGATCAACGAGCGCATCAATACCGCTATCCGGCTGGTTGTGCTGGTGGCCCTGCCCTGCTGTATCGGCCTGTCTGTGCTCTCAGACGGTATCTTCACGCTGATCTTCCCCGGCTCCGAGCACGGCGCAGCCATCATGGAGGTCTATGCCTTCGCGACCATTTTTATCATGCTGTCCAATACCTTCCAGAGTATTTTGCAGTCCATTGACCGCTTTATCATCCCGCTCATTGCGCTGTTAGGAGCCTCTGTGGTGCGCATTGGCTGCAGCTATGTGTTCATGGCTATCCCCGCGCTCAATATCTACGGGGTTGTCCTGAGCACAATGCTGACCTTTATCTTTTTAATGATCGTCAATTTTCTGTTTATCCGCCGCTACACCCACGTTCGCCTGAGCTATATAAACACCATGATCAAACCTTTTATCGCCTCGGCCATCATGGGCATGTCGGCTCTTGGCTGCTACAATTTTCTGCTGCCCCGTACCGGCAATACGATTTCGGTCCTTGCCGCCATTGTTGTGGCTGCGGTCATCTACTTCTTTTTGATCATTTTCTTCGGTATCCTCAGCGAGGATGAGCTGGAGCTGCTGCCGGGCAAACGGTTTTTACTGCCCCTGGTCAAAAAAATACAAAAGCTGTCGCCAAAAGCGTCGTAATGCAGGCATTAAAAAAGCGCGTTCCATACAGGAGCGCGCTTTTTTTAGCGTTCTGCCATCATTCTGTCCGCATCTGTTATCTCACGGAGCACCCTCGCCGGGTTGCCGGCTGCCACCACATTATCCGGTATATCCCTTGTCACCACAGAGCCAGAACCAATCACGACATTGCTGCCAATGGTTACTCCCGGGTTGATGGTGGTATTGCCGCCGATCCACACGTTGTCCCCGATGGTCACAGGGCTGCCGCCCTCCTGAAGCGTATTGCGTTCTTCACTGACCACTGGATGCCAGGCCGTAAAAATACAGACGCGGGGCGCCATAAAGCAGTTATCCCCAATGGTAATCGGGCAGACATCCAGGAAAACAGCGTCAAAATTGACGTACAGGTTATCTCCGGCGGTGATGTTATAACCGTAATCACACTTAAAGCTCGGCTGAACCATGGGGTTTTTGCCAAGTTGTCCAAAGAGCTGCCCGATGAGCATCTGGCGGTGCAGCGGCTCGTATTCTGTGGTTAAATTAAAAAGGCGGCAGAGCTCATGGGCTTTCATCCGCTCCGCAGTCAGCTCCGGTGTCTCGGCACAGTAGAGCTGCCCGGCCAGCATTTTTTCTTTTTCGGTCATCATTTCCTCACCATATCTTTATTTGTTATGATAAATTATAACAAATAAATCTACTTTGGCCTAGCCCCTTGCTCTCTGAATGACAAAGGTGTATACTTATCTCAGCATTGATTAAGTGAGGTAAATTTTGTATGAACATACGTATCCGGCAAGCCAGGCCTGAGGATCTGCCCTCAATCGCTGCCCTGGAAGCGGCCTGTTTTCCGGCTGCCGAAGCAGCGGATTCCGCCGCCTTTGAACAACGCATCAAAACCTTTCCCGAAAGCTTTTTTGTTGCGGAGGTCGAGGGACAGATCGTCGGCATGATTAACGGCTGCGTCACCGATGACGAAACCATTTCAGACATCCTTTTCGAGGACAGCTCCCGCCACCACCCTGATGGCCGTTACCAGAGCATTTTTGGCCTGGACGTCCTGCCCGACTGGCAGCACAAGGGCATTGCGACCATCTTAATGACCTATTTAATTCATAAAGCCATGGATTCCGGAAGAGAGGGCCTGATCCTGACCTGTAAGGAAAGGCTGATCTCGTTTTACGAAAGCTTCGGGTATCAGAATCTTGGCGTTTCGGCCTCGACTCACGGCGGCGCTGTCTGGTATGATATGCTTCTGGCCTTTTAACAGTCCCACGGGGGCTGTTTTTTATTTTTTCCAAATTCGTCCTGTTTTTACCATTTTCAACACCGCTGTACTTTCTGCCTCTAGTATAATTAAGATAGATTATTTATGGAGGAAAGCACATGTATACTGACAATAAAATCTGGATTGCAAAAGGTGAACAGCCTGTTTATCTCCTGCCCAAAATGGCCAACCGGCACGGCCTGGTGGCCGGAGCCACCGGTACTGGCAAAACCATTACCCTGAAGGTGTTAGCCGAATCATTCAGCGATCTTGGTGTCCCGGTCTTTCTGGCAGACGTAAAGGGAGACCTCTCCGGCACCTGCGAGCCCGGAACCGACAGTGAGGATATGCAAAAGCGCATTGAAAAATTCGGTCTGGGGGATCAATTCGGTTATAAGCCGTACCCGGTTCGTTTCTGGGACCTGCTCGGCAAGCAGGGGCACCCCATCCGCACCACCATTTCTCAGATGGGGCCTCTGCTGCTCTCGCGTCTCCTCAACCTCAACGATACCCAGTCTGGCATCCTGAACATTGTGTTCAGGGTAGCCGACGCGAAAAACCTGCTGCTCATTGACATTAAGGACCTCAAGGCCATGCTCCAGTATGTGGGCAACAACGCCAAAGACCTGAAAATGGAATACGGCAACATCTCCTCCCAGAGCGTCGGCGCCATTCTGCGCGCCATCCTGTCCCTGGAAGACCAGGGCGCCGACCAGTTTTTCGGCGAGCCCGCTTTAGACATCATGGACTGGATTCAAACCGACGAAAACGGCCTGGGTACCATCAATATTCTGGACTGCGTCGAGCTCATCCAGACCCCTGCCCTCTACTCCACCTTCCTGCTCTGGCTCATGTCCGACCTCTTTGAGGTGCTACCCGAAGCAGGCGACCTGGATGCACCCAAGATGGTCTTTTTCTTTGACGAAGCCCATCTGCTTTTCAACGGCGCGCCCAAGGTACTCCTCGAAAAAATCGAACAGGTCGTGCGGCTGATCCGCTCAAAGGGTGTTGGCATCTACTTCATCTCACAAAGCCCCACAGACATGCCGGACAGCATCCTCTCACAGCTTGGCAACCGCATCCAGCACGCGCTCCGGGCCTACTCCCCCTCCGAACAAAAAGCCATCAAAACCGCGGCCGAAACCTTCCGCCCCAACCCGGCTTTTAAAACCGATGAGGCCATCACCGACCTGGGCACCGGCGAAGCCCTGATATCCTGCCTGGATGAGGAGGGCCGCCCTACGGTGGTTGAGCGCTGCTTTATCCTTCCGCCGCAGAGCCACATGGGTCCCGCCGCCCCAGATAGCCGGAACGCCCTGATCGAGCAGAGCCCCTTTAACGCCAAATACAGGGACACCATCGACCGCGAATCCGCCTATGAGGATCTCCAGCAGCAGGCCGAAGCCGCAGCCCAGGAAGCCGCTCCGGCCGAGGCAGAAAAGAAGCCGGCCAAAGAAGCCGCGCCCAGACACCAGAAGTCCTCTTTTGAAAAGGCTGCAGACAGCGCGCTGTCCACCATTGGACGCGAGGTTGGAAAAAGCCTGGTACGCGGGCTCTTCGACGTCCTTAAACGCTGATAAAAAACAAAACCAACGGTGCTGTACGCCGTTGGTTTTTTAGTTTAGAATAAATGCTTAATAGAGTTAAAAAGGTCTGACGGGCTTTTGATTTCACCCAGATCCACATTATCCTTGATATGATTGATAAAGCCTGCAATCTGTTCATCCGGCAGATCCACGCCCAAAACGGATTCGGCTGTTTTAACGGGATCTTCCTTAAACTCATTGGCCAGATCCGGGTCTGACTTAATACGTTCCATCGCATCGCTGAATTTTTCCTGAATACTCATCTGATTCCTCCTGAAAATTTAATTATTCTTCTTTATTCTACTATATCACAATACCGCATAATCTTCGATTACAATAACCGTATTAAAGAGGTCTTTTCGGTAAAATCTCACAAGCATCGACAGAAGCCCTTTTACTATTTCAAAAAATGACAAAAGGACGACCGCCCGTTTCGGACGGTCATCCTTTTTTTGCCTTAACGGTTCAGAATCTCCATAAATTCCTCTCCTGTGATGGTTTCTTTTTCGAGCAGATAACGGGCCAGCTCGTGGAGCTTTTCCTGATTATCCTTTAGGATACCAATGGCCTTCTCATGGGCGCTGCCGATAATATCCATGACCTCCCGGTCTACCCGGGCCGCAGTCTCGGCAGAGCAGGCCAGCGAGGTGTCGCCGCCGAGATATGGATTGTCCACTGTTTCCAGGGCCACCATTCCAAAATCCTTACTCATACCAAAGCGGGTAACCATAGCCCTCGCCAGACGCGTAGCCTGCTCAATGTCATTGGACGCGCCAGAAGTCACCGAATTAAAGATAATTTCCTCAGCGGCCCTGCCGCCTGTAAAGGTCGTAATCTTATTGTAGATCTCATCCCGGCTCATCAGGTTGTGCTCACCCTCATCCACCTGCATGGTGTAGCCCAGGGCTCCGGAGGTACGCGGAATAATGGTAATCTTGTGTACCGGCGCCGAATCGGTCTGCTTTGCCGCCACCAGGGCGTGCCCCACCTCATGGTAAGCCACGATTTCCTTTTCCTTGGGGGATATGGCCGCATTCTTGCGCTGGTAGCCTGCAATAACGACCTCAACACTTTCCTCAAGGTCGTTCTGCTTAACCTTATTGCGGCCGCAGCGCACTGCACGTAATGCCGCCTCGTTGATGATATTGGCCAGATCCGCGCCGGAGGCTCCGGCAGTGGCCCGGGCAATGGCATTATAGTCAATGTTCCCATCCATCTTGACATCCTGAGAATGAACCTTCAGAATCGCTTCACGGCCATTGAGATCGGGCAGCTCAACCGGGATACGCCGGTCGAAACGGCCCGGGCGCAGCAGCGCCTGGTCAAGGGTTTCCGGACGGTTGGTCGCTGCCAGGATAACAACCCCTTTTTTTCCGTCAAAGCCATCCATCTCCGACAGCAGCTGGTTAAGGGTCTGCTCACGCTCGTCGTTCCCGGTAAAGCCCTTGCTGTCACGCTTCTTGCCAATGGTGTCAATCTCGTCAATAAAGACAATACACGGCGCCTTATCGGTGGCCTGCTTAAACAGGTCACGAACCTTGGCCGCGCCCATACCAACAAACATTTCCACAAATTCAGAGCCCGAGATCGAGAAAAACGGGACCTTAGCCTCACCCGCGACGGCCCTTGCCAGAAGGGTTTTACCGGTTCCCGGAGGGCCCACAAGCAGAGCGCCCTTTGGCAGGTTTGCGCCGATGTCGGCATATTTTTTAGGATTGTGCAGAAAATCGACAATCTCTGTCAGGGCCTCCTTGGCCTCATCCTGGCCGGCCACATCCTTAAAGGTTTTGCCCGTTTCCGCCTCGACGTATATTTTAGCGTTGCTCTTGCCAAAGGTCATGGCATTGCCGCCCATTTTCTTCTGAAGCCTGTTGCCCATGAGCTGCCCGATTCCAAAGATCAGCAGGAAGGGAAGAATCCAGGTGAGCAGGAAGCTGATAATGGGGGATGTCCTCTGCTGTGCAATCTGGGTAAAGGAAATTTTGCCCTGGTCATTGCTGCCCTTGGCGGCAGACAAACGGTTGACCAGGTCCGGATCATCCATTTTACCGGTGCTGTAAATCGTCTCCTTACCGCTGCCGTCCTTTGTCTTATACACAATTTCATCGTTATTTATTTCAACCGCATCGATGGTTCCACTGTCGATGGCTGATAAAAAGGTTCCGTAATCAACCTCGGTTACCTGTTCCTTCATCAGCGATGGGAATACCAGCGCGTTAAGAAGCATGATGATCACCAGTCCGATCAGATAATAAAATATAAGGGGTTTCCTGTGGGGGTTTTTCTGTTCCATTTTTTCTCCTTCGATTTTTTTTGAACACTCCACTAAAATTAAACAAATGTTGATTTTTGTACGTTGGTTGTATTATAATAAAGGAAACCACTTCTTTCAATAAACAATACATCGACTTTTGTACAAAATTGAACATTTAGCATAAATTTGTTTGATTTTATAAAATTCAACTTAAAAGGAGCTTAATCCATGGGAAGTAAAGCGGAATACCGCAGCGCCATTCGTTCGCGCAAGCTCATAAAAACAGCTTTTATGGAGCTGGCTGCTGAAAAAGAAATTTCAAAAATCACGGTAAAGGATATTGCAGACAGAGCAGACATCAACCGGGGTACTTTTTACGCCCATTACCGTGACGTTTACGATGTCCTCGAGCAGATTGAGGACGAGGCCATCGAGAACCTCAGCCATTTCCTCGACAATCTAAATAATTCGGTTGAAAATATCGGTGACATGATGCACCCCATCGACTGTTATCTGAACAAGGATATCAAGCTCAGCCAGAGGCTTCTCAACTCCAGAGAATCTGAGATGTTTTTTAAAAAGCTTCACAAAGTCTTTAAGGAAAAGCTTTTATCCAATGAAGGCTATACAAAAATATTTGAGGGCGATCCCCTGTCCCAGGATATCTGCACCACTTTTATCACCTATGGCTGCGCCGGCGTCCTCCAAAACTGCATGCAGCACCGGGAACTCTATTCGCCGGAAACTGTCAATCAGGCTCTGAACCAGTTTATCGAGGGCGGCATCCTGGCCTTCGGCCAAAATAAAAAGACGATGGATTAATGCCCATCGTCTCAGGCTGTAGACAAAGTCAAAATGTCAAGACAAAGTTAAAGCAAAATGCGATTTTGTAGTTGATGGTTGATAGTTATTGAACCCTTTTCTTCGAAAAAGCGAATAAAAAGCTGGTCGCAGGCCATATCCGATCAATTCTGCCTGCGGCAGATTTGCACCTGAACTATCCACTTTCAACTTTCAACTGAATCGTCCTCTCTTTAACGCTCTGCCTGTTTGTGATAACATTTGTTTAATTAGTGATGATGTCCGCAGCTATGTCCATGCTGGCCGCAGCCGCCGTTTTCATGATGGTGCCCGCAGCTTTCGCCGTGGGCGTGGTCATGGTGATCACAGTGGACATTGGGGTTGTAGTCCAGCGTGCCGTTCATATAGGCCAGAACAGCCTGATCTGCGCTGCCGGCTACGCCGCCTTTAAACAGGATGCCGGCATCCATCAGGGCATTCTGGGCTCCGCCGCCGATACCGCCGCAGATTAACAGGTCAACGGACTCATCCTTTAAAAAGCCTGCCAGGCTCCCGTGTCCAACACCGTTGGTGTCCACGACCTGCGAGGCCAGAATCTGGTCTGCGTTGACATCATAAATCTTAAACTGGCTGGTATGCCCAAAATGCTGAAATACATGTCCATCTTCATAAGTAACTGCAATTCTCAATTGTTATACCTCATTCCTCTTTTTCGGTTTTTTAGGACAGCGTCCCTTTTCCTGATGACAGCCACATTGTCTTTTGCCGCATTGCCGCATTCTGCAGCCGCATTCCCGGTCGGTACAGATATCATAGCTTCCGCCCTCTATTTTAAGCGTCGCGCCTGTAATCAGGTGCTCCGCCAGTTTTGACCGGGCGCTGTTATAAATGCGCTGGGCCGTCGTGCGAGCCACTGCCATCTGTTCTGCACACTCTTCCTGGTTAAGGCCAACATGGTCAATGAGCCGGACGGTCTCGTATTCCTCCAGCGTCATCACCACTGGCTCAGCCTGCTTTTTGCACGCGTCTGCGCAGACAAATATTTTTCCCTCAGGCAGTCCGCATATCCGCCTGCGTTTCGTTGGCCTTGGCATATCTATTCCTCCCTCAGTGGTTCATCTGTCTTTATTATACCGTTATTATGGGCATATGTCAATAATCTTTTAAATCAGCCCTTTATTCCGCGGCCTTCCAATCCATTTTCCAAAGCGCAGACGCCCTCTCGTATTCCAGGTTATAGCCATAAAAACGCGCTTCTGCCAGATAGGAGGCGTACTCAGCGTGATGATAGTCCTCGATGCGCTCTCTGGCCCCAGCATTCTCTGTCTGCTCATAAAAGGCCTTCATCGGCTCAATCGCCGCGGGGCCGCAGGCCGCCAGAGTATCCATGTCCAGCTCCTCAAGCTGGCCCTTACCGTAAGCCGAAAGATTGTAGACAGCGATCATCCGGTCCATATTCGCATAGCTGAGCACCACCACCATGGCCGCCGCCACCGCCGCGCAGGTCTTCATAACCGCAAAGGCCTTAAACTGGCGTATGATCAGCAGGATAAAGAACAGAGCCAGCAGGAGCATAAACCAGCTGGTAAAAACCCGGAGCTGTGTCATGCCAAACCGTCCAATGTACAAAAACATCTTGCTGAGCGCAGTCGTGATGAGCAGCAGGGTGAGGATTGAAAGCGTCACATTCAGGCACTTGAGCAGTATTCGGACCGTTTTTTGAGCCTCTCTTAAAAAGAGCTGTCCTGCCCCCATTACAAAGAGGTTGATGACTGAAACCTGGCACAGCTCAAAGAAACCGCGTCTGGCATACTCGGCTGCGGTTATGCCCCCGCCCGGCAGGCTCCCCCAAAAGGCCGAGAAATAGTAACCTCCCTGGGCGGCAAAGAACATAAAATAGACCAGGCATAAAAGGCCCAGAACCGTACAACCTGTAACCGCTGGCAGCTTTTTCAGCTTTTGCTTCTGTGCTTCCAGGCTCACAGCGTCAAACACCGTCTTTTCTTTTTTGCACGCGCCATAAAACAGACCAAAGAAATAAGCTGAAAGAACAAACGCCAATGCAATCCTCAAAACCTCCAGCAGCATTTGAGGCACATTAAAAAACAAACGCCCGATCATTGCCTGGAAGGCCGCGTCGGCCTCAACCAACAGATAAAGCACCACCAGGAAAACCGGTATGCCAAGGACAAGCCCCAGCAAAACAGCCTTCAGGGCATGGCCTGTACTGCTTCCGCTGCCCATTTTTTTAAAGGTATGCCATTCCCTTGTATAGTTAAAGAGCGGCAATGCCAGAAACCCATTAAAAAGATCCGAAAGGAAAAAGCTCCCCCTACCAATTCTTGCACCCGCGGCACACAGCACCCAATAGGCCAGCGCGGCGAAAAGGACAGGGAGCATCAACACGTTCAGGCGCTGGTTCACAAAAAGCGTATAGCTCCCTCCCAGAGCCAGTGCCATCACAAGCCAATAAAGGCTTTCCCCTGTAAGGGCGAGACCCTTTTTATGAAAATAAAAGCCGCCTGCCAAAGCAAACACCCCTGTAAACAGCGTTACGGTCATTCCCAGAAATCCATAGTGGCCTGGAATAAAGCAGCGTACAAAAACATAAGCCGTGAACAGCGACATTACCGCCAAAAGTTTTTCGTCAACAGACGCCTGCTGCGTTTCCTGACTTTTCAGATAAATTGTATTCTCTTTCACTGTAAATCCTCCTGTGCAGAAGCTGCATGCACGCTTTGAGCTCTTAATTTCTCAAAACACTTCTTACATTGAGGACAGTATAACACGTTATTTTCTGTTTTTCAAGTGATTTTTATTGTTTTTCGATAATTATCAATTGATAAACACAAAAAAAAGGACGACCGTCTGTTTCGGACGGTCGTCCTTTTTAATCACTGCTATCCGGGGCTTCATCGGGTATATATTCCAGAATATCACCCGGTTGGCAATCCAGCGCCCTGCACAGGGCATAAAGCGTTGTAAAGCGTACTGCCTTGGCTTTATTGTTTTTAAGAATCGACAGATTAGCAGGGGTTATTCCAATTTTTTCTGCCAGTGTACCAGCTGACATTTTACGCTTTGCCATCATGACATCAATATTAACAACAATGGGCATCCCGGTCCCCCCTAAATCGTGTAGTCATTCTCATCTTTTAAGACCACAGCCAGCTGAACCACGTTTTTTACCACCCGCAGGATTAACCCGATAAAGGCTGCCGCCACAGCGAGTAAAAGCCAGGGAAGATAGTAAAGCCCGGAAATCAGACAGACCAGTCCAGCCGCAATACAGCACCAGGAGATCACCCTGAGGTGCCGGACATTTTCAGCGTTAAAAATCTGATCCAGCCCAATGTTGTTCAAAAGCCGGTACAAATGGTACAAAAGCAGTGCCGCCGGTACGCAGCAGGCGTAAATTGTCATTAAAAAACAGGCATAAAAAGTTTCCAGCCCCAGCTCTGAGTAAAAGGCCAAAAGGCTTCTTAACCAAAAGGGCGCGCTGACGCCAAAGCCTATGAGCAAAGCCATAAAAAGCTTTACGCACAGCTTGGATAAAGCCAGGCTTTTTGTTTCATTCCACATAGCAGAACCTCCTCTTTATCCATAAGATACCATATTTTTTATTGCGCAGCAAGACCTTCTTATTGTTTTTCAATAAACCTCTGAACTCTAAGCACGGCATTCTCCCGAATACAGAGCCAAAAAAGACTATAATCATATAAATGCAGGTTTTGATGCCTTTTCATTTTCTCCGGCGCTGTATCCGGCAAATCCACCAGCAGTACCCCGGTTCTGGGCTCAATGGTGGCTGCCATGCCCTGAGGCATCACATGGGTACAGTCTTCAATCCCATATTCCTTTTTCCCCAGTGATATTTTAAAGATGGTATCGTTCCAGATAAAGGGATTAACACACAGGGAGTCTCCCCTTTCGGCTGGCAGGTCCTCCGGCACAGTGCCCCGCTGATAGCTTCTCCAGCCAAGATAACCGCCGGTCATCTCCGGCGTATTGGCAAAGGGAAGCTGCCTGAAATGGTTATGAGGGATCTGAAAGCCCGGCAGATAGGCGCACACCAGTTGTCTCTGGAGACTGGTACCGTCAAAAAATTCTCTCAGCAGCCGAAGCCCGTGAAAGCTTCCCTGACTGTGTCCTGCGATGATCATTGGCCGGCCGTTGTTTTCATGCTCAAGATAATAGCTGAAGGCATTGCGAATATCGGAATAGGCCATATCAAAGGCGGCCTGAACCGCGTCTGAGGGCTTTAGAAAAAAGGTCTTGACATGGGCCTGTCGGTACCTCGGCGCAAAAACTCTGGCGCAGCGGTTAAACACACTGGCCTGCATCCGGATCGTCCCCCGGTCGGTAAAAGCGTTAAGGGCTGTATCGTCAGTGTCACTGTTCCAGGGCTCATCATTGGCCTGGGCCCTCATCCGGTTCATCTCGGTCCTGTCCAGCATAATGCTACAGCGCCCATGCCGCTGGCATAGATAAGTGGTCGGATGGATAAAAAAAACATCCGCTGTTTTATTAAAGTCTTCCTCGGATAGAAACGAGGGGACAAGGTCACTGGGAGAGGGCTTATGGGGAGAAGCCGCCCAGTTTTTCAATTGTCTGTAATCTGGTGCTTTAATACTGCTCAGTTTCATTGATTCTTTCTCCTTGCTGTCACAACAATTGTACCCATTTTAAAAGGCCGGTAACCGCTCAGCTACCGGCGGCATTTCAATCGGTTTTCTGCACAAAAAGCCTCAGCGCGTCAATGGGGATGGCCGGGCTGTACAGGTAGCCCTGATAATTTCTGCACCCCAGCGCCAGCAGCGCGTCTCGCTGCTCGGCGGTCTCCACGAACTCAGCCAGCACCTCAAATTTAAGAGAATGCGACAGGTAGATGATCGAGGAAATAATATCACTGCTGCGCTTATTGCTCATCAGCTGCTTGACGAGCGAGCCATCGAGCTTAACGATATCAAACTGGTTATTCTGCAGATACATCAGCGAGCTGTGCCCCATTCCGAAGTCATCCATAATCAATGGCATCCCCATCTCATGAAGCGCCATCAGCCGGTCCGTCATTGTCTGCGAACTGGACAGTGCCATCTGCTCCGTCAGTTCAAGGCCCAGCTGCCAAGGCCCAAAGCTATGGCGATCCAGCAGGGCTTTCATCTGCTCATAAATTTTGGGATTATCAAGCTGGCTCGCGGTCAGATTGACGGAAATCATAAACTGGTCATCAACCAGGGGCCGGAGCCCTTCCAAATCGTCGCAGGCCGTCTCTGTAATGATCCGGCCAAGCTCTTCAAGCAAGCCTGCTTCCTCAGCCAGGGCGATAACCAGCGGCGGGTAAAGAAATCCTGCCACAGGGTGCTTCCATCTGAGCAGTGCCTCTGCGCCGATCACCCTGCCCTCCGCGTTAACCTGGGGCTGATAATAAAGGTTGATACTGCGATTTCGGATATCCCGCCGCAGCTCACTGACAAGGCCCTTGGCCACTGTCGACAGTCTGCCTGTGCGTCTCAATAAAACCGGCTTTTCTCCGCTTTCCTCTGCTCTTCTGACCACATCGCTGAGCTCCTCAATCCGACGCGTCAGGGTTTTGAGCTGCTGCTTCTGGGACAGCTGCACAAAGGGCAGGTATATCAAAGTCCCCACCGCCAGATTCAGAAGCTGGAGCAGACTCCCGGCAATGGAGCCAGTGGCCGCGTAACCGCTCAGAAAAATCGGGCTTGTCCACTCCACCGTGCTCGTGATCATTGGCACCAGGCCAAAATAAAAAGCACCATAGCTGATAAGCGTCAGCACCAGCGGCGTCAGGATAAAGGGAATAAAATAAACAGGATTAAAGACCACAGGGACGCCAAAAAGGATCAGCTCATTCATATTAAACAAAACCGGAAAGGTCGCGATGGCCGAAAGCTCCCGCACGCTTTTACGCCGTTCTCCGATAAAGATGGCAACTACCAGGCACAGCAGCGCGCCACAGCCGCCAAAAAAGATAAACGTGTCAAAAAAGGTCTTGGTCGCAATCCATGGGCCTTGGCTAAAAAAGGTTTTTGCGACGTCATCCAGCATATTGGCCCCGTGCACGCCAAAGAACCACAAAAAGTGCATAATAAACACAAAGAAAAGTGCACTGCCCAGTCCCCTTCCCAAATGCTGAAAAAGCCCAAAAAGATAATTGGATACCAGCATCTGAAAATTGGGGATGCCAAAAACCATGACCATCAGATTATTTAAAAGGGCAAACAGAAAAATAATCATCCCACCCGGCACCAGTGCTGCCAGAGCCTGGTTAAAATGATTGTCCGCCCCTTCCGAATAAGATTTAAAGGTGTTTAAAAAAAGTATGGATAATTTGTCATAAAGCAGGCAGGTCACAATCGAGACTACCACCGCATTAAAAAGCCAGGTGCTCTGAAATATCTCAAAGGTAAATCCACTCTCAATATTGTAGGCAAAGGCTATATAAGCGCAGAGGCTGATGAGCGGAAGAAGCCCCAGATTTTCCGTACTTGTCTGCTTTTCAAAGCTCAGGCTGATTGTCAGCAGCAGGATGAGTGAGATAATACCAAGGGTCGCGTCGTTAATCAGCAGCAGCATATTCAAGAAAAAGCCATTCAAAAAGGTCTCTAAAAAAGCCTTGTAAGCCGGTATCGGCAGGCTTTTAAGCAGCAACGCAAAGGACCCGGCCATAATCCACGGTATTGCCAGGATCATTCCGTCACGTACAGCGGTCAGTATGCGGTTTTCCTCAAGTTTGCTGAATAATTTTTCGATGCCGCCGCTCAGAAGTTTTTTCACAACATTTTCTCTCTTTCATTCCTATTTCCTCTATTCTATACTATTCCAGACATTTTTAAAAGCGAAAAGAAACGCTTTTCACAAATATCTGTATTTTTCATAAATTAATTATTGAATTTTTAAGAAATATCCGTTATAATATATTCATAAATTAATTTTTGAAAGGAGTCATTCTCATGGACCCATATGAACAGATTCGGCTGCTGGAGGATCAGCTCCAGACAAAAAAAGATTATATCTCCAAGCTCGAGGCTCAGCTTGAGGCGCAGAACAGCCGTGGTGCCGGAAGAAAGCGCAAGCTGAACAGTAAGGATATTGAATTGATTAAGAGCTACCGCGCAAAGGGCTGTACCTACGCAGAAATTGCGGAAAACTTTGGTCTGAGTGTCGGTTCAGTCTATAATTACTGCAACCATTAAAAAAACCCGGATATTCATTCCGGGTTTTCTTTTTATACTTCGTTTCTAACTTCTGCGTTTAGCCGCAAAATTTCTGCCACCTGTTCATCCGTCAGCTTCTGTGGCTGTATATCTGGCCTGCCCAGATAAAAGCCCTGGACATAATCCACGCCAAAACGGATCAGCGCATGCAGTTCATTGACGGTTTCCACCCCTTCAGCAATAATCTTGATTTTTCTTTCCTTGAAATAGGTTACCAGGTTTTGCAACAGCTTTTGCCGGTTAATATCTTCATCAATATTCTGAACAATCGACATATCAATCTTTACATAATCGGGCGTCATAAAAAGCAGATTTGCGTCGCTGTTATAGCCTGTTCCAAAATCATCCAGGGCCAAGCCTGCTCCCCAGTTTCGGATATAACGCTGTTTTTTGCGTGTGAAGCTTTCGTTTGTCCGCTCTTCCTCTGTCAGCTCGACAACAACCTGCCCCAGAATGGGCTGGTAAAGCTGTTCCAGCTCTTCCATCTCATCGCTGGAGAGCAGTTGGTTTGAAATGGAGTTAATGAACATCCGCGCACCGCCAAAGGCTTCCTGATTTTCTTTGAGTGCTTTCAGGCTGTTAAACCAGGTCAGCCACTCAATCTGGTGAAGCTTGGACTGTGACTTGGCAAGCGCCAGAATTTCCATTGGGGTCTTCAAGGTTGAGAGTCTGGAGCGCATAAGCGCCTCATAGCCGATGATCTGCCCGTCACGTATATCAACGATGGGCTGGAAGTGGTAATCGACCAGATTTCCATCAATAAATTTATTCAGTTCTTCTTTGTTTTCAAGAAGATAGGCGTTTTCGCTGTAGCTCTTGGAATCAAACTCGCAGAACTCACCCTTTACAGAATTTTTTATCTGGTACATGGCAAAATCAGCGTATTTTAAAAGCGCCTCATAGGAGCATGAATCATCCGGATACCAGGCTACGCCACCGGAAGCCCGTATTTTAAGGTCAGGGTCATTCAACAGCGGGAAAGCTGTGTTCAAAAGCCTCTGCCGTATCTCCGATATAATCGGGCGTATCTGATCCTTGCTGTCATAGCCATAAATCAGAGCATAAAATTCATCGCCGGATATTCTCGCAAAAATCGCGTTGGGAGAAGCAAACTGCTTAAGTATATTCGCTGTACTGCGTATGTATTCATCCCCAAAATCATGGCCGTAGGTATCGTTGATGTATTTCAGGTTATCCAGGTCAAGCATAAGAACCGCCGCCGTTTTCAGTCTTTCAGGTGTCCCAAAACGCTCGTTCAGCGCAGCGTAGAAGGCCCTCCGGTTTAACAGGTTAGTCAGAATATCATAGTCGCGTTCATGCTCTATTTTCAGCCGTTCCAGTGTTTCAATGGTCACATCCCGGATAACGCCAAGAATGTTCACATCATCCTCTACCAGCTTGATTTCGATCCATTTGCTCTGCTTGTTCTGATCCATAATTTCAATAACCGTCACATTTGTCTGAGGGTCAAAATCCTGATTCAGAATTTTAAGGCCAAGCATAATGGATTCAAAGTTTTCTTTGTTCAGACCATCAGCCGTTTCTTTCACATGGCTCAAATTCAGCATCTTGAAAAAGCTGTCTGTGCAGTAGACCTCTTCTGTTACCTTATTAATCTCAAAAGCGGCGATCGGTATCCCCGCAATGGCGATGATACGCGAGAGCTTGGAAGCAGAACTGGCCACATCCTGACTCAGTGTCTCGATAGCTCCGGCCAGCTCATCTATCTCAGTAATGTTTGTTTTATCGAGATTTACCGGCATTCTGGGATTACTCTTTTTAACCTGCTGCACCAAAGTTGTAATGGGCTTGGTAAAATGGATACCAGCGAGCAGAATGCCAATCAGCCCAATGGCAAATGAAATAACCAATGCGATCATAACCATCCGCATAACCATATCCGAAAAGGCAAACAGGTTTTTATTGGTGGTCACACCGACAAGGGCCCACTTATCTCCCGAAAAAGGCGTATTGCTGTTGTACAGGTTCAGGTATTGAACCGCGCCGAGCGCGTCCTCTGTGATTCGCTCATTCTTTTTTATCCCATAGATATTTTTATAATAGGGATCATCTTCAAAGGTTGTGTGGTCGGCATTTCCGGCAAGGCGTTTATAGGCTGTCCCCGTAGTTACCACATTTTGGAAGCTTCCATCCTGATTAGCATCCACCGCCAGCAGGTAGGAGGCGTTCTTATTGGAATCCAGCTCGGTGTTTGGGAGGATCTTCTGGAGATAGTCTGTTGAGACTTCAACACCCAGCACACCGTAGATCGTCCCGTTATCTGTTCTCAGCGGCACCGAATAGGTAATCACATCGCTTTCGTCTGAATTCAGTTTAAAAGGACGGCTCCAGTAGGCAAGGTCCGAATAGGCGAGATCAGGGTTCTCCGCAGCGGCCTTAAGCGGCTTGTAATAAAAAGCCGACGCGTCAGGGTCATCTCCCGAGAAGTTCAGCAGCGGCGCCCAGCCAGTTGCCATGGTCACATTCGTGGCCTTTGTGACATCGACTGGTGCCCGCTCCAGTGAAAGGTCTGAATTGTCCACAACGTCATTCCCCGGGTCTGAATCCCGGATGTACAGGGAGGTCTTCTGTACAGACTGCCCCGGCTCCAGCTCATAATTTGTGTCATTGCCTGTCAAAACAATAAAAGCACCTGTCACAAAATTTTTTCGGAGCAGATAAATCAGATTTCGGGTATTTGAAGAAATGATGGCTTCGGGCAGTGCCGGGTTTGTAGCGATATCCTGCACCGAAGCATTTTTTTCCTTCAGCACACTTTCGACAGTGCTGTTGATGCTCTTAACCGACTCATCCACATTGGACCAGCGTTGAATCATTTCGTTCTCAAGGTAATTTTTCCGGTTAATGACTCTTTCGTTGAGGATGTCCAAAGCGTTGTTATTTAATTGTTCAATTGTTCCACCCCACAGGATGACAAAGGAAAACAGGATTGCCTGTATCACCATGACAATAATCATTGGAGTGAAAATTTTTCGGATAATGGACCGGTTACCCCAATCCAAAAATTTATGCTTTGCCATTGAACACCTCGTTGAGCATTATTTTTGAGTTTCTTCCAGTTCTTTTTTCAGTTTTTCATACCATTGATTGAAGTTTTCATCGGTATTATAGGCTGCAACAGCGGCTTCCTTAGCAGTACCGGAAGCAACGGCGGCTTTTACAGCTTCTGCATCAGCTATGGCTTTCTTTTTCATTGAAGCCTCGAGAATATTACGGGCATTCGTGCCGCCTTCAAAGGCCTTATTGGTGTAAAGCTCATTATTGTTAGTGATGTCCACAGCCACCGGAAGGGTTTTAGCAAGATTATCAGAAATGGCATTGCCGCCTGCTTCTTTCATTGCGGTCTCCAGCATTTCACGGGTATTCGCCTCTTTCTTTACAGGCAGATAGCCAGAAGTAATTGAAAAGTCAATGTTTCTTTTCGCCTCGGTCAGCCATTTCAGGAAAACAGTCGATGCATATTCTTTGCGTTCATCCGATTTAACGACGACCATACCGGCTCCTTGCTGTACCGCTACCTTTTCGCCGTCTTTAAATTCCGGCGCCTGCATTACTACTGTTTCGATCGGGTAGCTATCCGTATCGCTGACTGTTACCTTGGAAGGATAATAGGTTGCGCCTGAGGATGAGCCAACCAGCGCAACAATATCGCCGGTCTTGGCATCATCAGAAGCAAAACGTCCGTAAGAGGCAAAATACCCGTTAATAAAAGGTACATAATAGTTGTCCCAAAGCTTACGCATAACATTCTTATCCAGGTTAAAGGTTACCTCTCCGTTTTTAACCTCAAAAATTTCAACACCCAGCTGCTTAGAACCGATGATCATATAATTTGCCATGGCGTCACGGTTAAAGAATGCTTTACCACCAGACCAGTCATAATACTTTTTGGCTGTTTCTGTCAATCCCTCAATGGTATTTAAGCTGTCCAGTGATGCTCCAGTGGCAGAAGCAAATTTATCCCAGTCAGTCTTGTTGATCATCATGACTTCCATTGACTTGGCAAATGGGAAAATTTTTAAATTTTCTTCACTGTCAAAACGGCCCTCTTCGATATAGCTCGGAATGTACTCCTCAATTTCCTTTTTAGTCAGATAGTTGTCCAGAGAAGCAACCATTCCAAGCTTGTCAACCTGATAGGCCGTATCGGCATAACCGGCAAAAATATCCGGCACCTCATCCGCACCAACCTTTTTGTTGGCTGAAGCCAGCACCGCGTCGGTCAGCTCGTTAACGTTTCCTTTATTAAAAGCTTCGACAGTAATACCCTTTTCCATACCGACGGTATCATTAAACTCTGCTACCATTTCGTCAAAGGACTCTTTCTGTGGACCGTTGTAATAATGCCATACTTCTAGCGATACCGGATCATCAGGACTCAGCTTAACCTTAGTCGCCGGCGAGGAACTGCACCCCGTCAATGTAACCGATAAAACAAGCAGAACGGCAAATGATAAAATGCCAATTTTCTTTTTCATACTCTTCCCCCTTTTCATTTAAGTATATTATAATGATTATATACCATAACAGACAAATTAGCCAGCTTAAAATAAAGTTAAGCTATTAATAAAATTCATAGTATAATAAAAAAAGCCTGGTTTCTTTTTGTGAGAGACCAGACTTTGAAAAACACATATTATATGGTGCGCCCGATTGGATTCGAACCAACGGCACATGGCTTCGGAGACCATTGCTCTATCCACCTGAGCTACGGGCGCATTTGCTACTGGTCTATTATACTATAAAGAAATTAAAATGCAAATACATTTTTCAAAAAAACTCTTGGCAAATAGAAAACACGCAATTCTTATTATAAAACAAACCATTGTCATTATCGATCTTTTTACCAAATCAAACGTTTTTTTACCAAAATAAAAAAGCCAGCTTTCACTGGCCTTCCATTATTCCTGATGTATTACCACACCAGTCCTTATTAATTTTACCGGATTTTCCAGACAATCGCCTACCGGGCAGCGCGATTCAATGAAATCCGCCAGTTTTTCCGCTTTTTTCTGTGATGCGTCGGTTGTCATATGCATGGTAAAACGAACTTCAGAAAACCCATTTCGCACCTCTTTGTTCAGCCCCATAAAACCATCTGGATCGAGGTCACCCTCCAGCTCGACGTAAAAGTCCTTTAAATCAATGTGCATGGCTCCCGCAAAAGCATATGCGCAGATGGTCTGGCAGGCTCCCAGAGCGCTCAATACTGCTTCCACAGGATTTAATCCTTTGTTGGTCCCACCCAGATCTTCTGGTTCGTCCAATAAAATTTTGAAATTCCGTGCGGTTGTCTCAACCTGCAAACCTTCTGGTAACTTTTTTGCTGTTGCCTTAAATATTGTATTCATTGCAAACCTCCTCATTTTTTTCTATTATATCCTACTAAAGGCTGCGTGTCGGTGACAAAGTCACTGAAGCGCTTTATGGCTAAATTTAGAATAAACTGTTATAATGAATTTAATAAAATTAACAATCGGAGGTTCATCATGTCTGAATCTATTTCCTTTCTCCCGTTTTGGGATGCCCTGACCGATTCAGAAAAGGCCGCCATCAATCATAGCGTTTTTATCCAGAAATATGAAAAAGGAACTGTAATCCATCAATACAGCGGCAATTGTATCGGTCTCAATATTCTTCAAAAGGGACGCGCGCGCATTTTCATTACCTCGCCCGAAGGGGATGAAATTACTTTATGCCGCCTGCTCGAAGGCGAGGTCTGCATCCTCAGCGCTGCCTGCATGATCCATAATCTAAATTTTGATATTGATATCGCCTATGAGGAAGACACTGAAAGCTGTATCATCCCAAAGGATGTCTTTAAAGCCGTCAGCGATACAAACCCGAGTGTGAAGGATTTTACCCTCGGTATGGTCGCCAACAACTTTTCCATCATTATGGATCGCTTTAATCAGTTTGCCTTCTCCAGCATGCGAAACCGCTTATCCAACGCTCTTTTAGAGCACTACCGTCTGGAAAAAAGCAGGACGCTCCATTTAACGCATGATGCCTTGGCACGGGATTTAGGGACGGCCCGTGAGGTTGTAACTCGTCTGCTCAACCAGTTTCAATCCGAAGGGCTCGTTCGCCTCTCCCGAGGAGAAATTACGCTTCTGGATCCGGAATCCCTTTCTTTAAGCTCTTAAATATTTATTTATACTATTATTTTCGTATTTAAAAAGCCGGCATTTCTGCCGGCTTTTCTCTTTATTAACTGTTTTTTGCCTCTTTATTATTTTTGACGAGGCGCAATTTTAGTCTTACTGTCATCCTCTACCAGTGTTTTCAGAGAGGCGGCTAACCCCGCAAGGCCCTGTATCTCTGATGGAATAATGATCTTCGTCGCTTTCCCATCAGCTGCCTTTTCAAAAGCCTCCAGGCTTTTGATGGCGATTACCTCTTTAATCGGCTCAGCCTCGTTCATCATCTTAACCCCTTCAGCCGTTGCCTTCTGCACCTTAAGGATCGCTTCCGCTTCCCCTTCGGCACGGCGTATCTGAGCTTCCTTATCTGCCTCGGCTTCCAGAATCGCTGCTTCCTTTTGAGCCTGAGCCTGTAGAATGAGCGCTTCCTTTTCACCTTCTGCTACAAGTACCGCGCTTTTCTTTTCGCCCTCTGCCTGAAGAATTTTTTCACGCCGCTCACGCTCTGCTTTCATCTGGCGTTCCATAGCGTTTTGAATCTCGGTCGGCGGCATAATATTTTTCAGCTCGACGCGGTTAATTTTAATCCCCCACGGGTCGGTTGCCTCGTCCAAAATGATCCGCATCTGCGAATTGATGGTATCCCTGGAGGTCAGGGTCTGGTCCAGCTCGAGATCCCCAATAATATTACGAAGCGTTGTAGCCGTAAGATTTTCAATGGCCCGCATCGGGTGATCGACACCATACATATAAAACTTGGGATCTGTCACCTGCATGTAGATTACTGTATCGATCTGCATGGTAACATTATCCTTGGTGATAACCGGCTGCGGTGGAAAATCTGCCACGCTTTCCTTAAGGCTGATCCGCTTTGAAATTTTATCAATGATCGGAATCGCCATATGAAAGCCAGTTTCCCATGTGGCGTGATAAGCGCCTAAACGCTCAATGACATAAGCGTGTGCCTGTGGCACAATCCGGGTATTGAGTACCACCAGCACCACTACCACAATAATCAGGATCAATAGAAAAATAAAACCCATTTTGTCCTCCTTTAAAGTTTATATTTACGAACCATGGCTTTAACGCCCTCAATCCGCTCTACCAGTACTTCGGAACCGGCCGGCAGAATATCGTTATCCATTACGCTGCGGGCAGTCCATATCTTGCCATCTACCTCAATGCTTCCGGTGCCATGCAGATTATCAATCTCCTCCAGAACAATGGCTCTGAAACCAACGATCCGGTCCGCATTGGTTTTTGATTCCTTTGGCCTGATAAATCGTTTGATAAAAGGCCGGGTCAACAAAAGCAGAATAAGGGAGACACCGATAAAGAGACCTGTCTGCAGGCCAACTCCGCCGCCAGCCAGCGCGCAGATCAATGCCGCGCCCGAGCCAAAGCAAAACCAAATGGAAACCAGAGCGCCCACTGTTAAAATCTCTGCTATCAAAAAAACCGCGAGCAGTACGATCCACACTGTGACCATGCTGATACCCTCCATATTAACGCCTCCTTTCCCTTATGTTGAAACCATTATAACCTAATTTAAGCTGAATTAACAGCTTCTTTTAAAAGCTTTACATTTTCTTTATATTTTAGGAGGATTTTTGTTGTTTATTCTTTTATCTGGTCCAGATACCGGCAGATAATCAGCCACATTAGCAGCAAATCATTCATATTTCCTTTCGGGTCTATCTCCAGGCACTGGTCTACCTTCTTTTTTCTGAAAATAACCGTATTTTTGTGCAAAAACATTTCATTGGCTGTCTGCTCATACCGAAAGCCGTTTTCCAGAAGATGTTTCATGGTCAATACCGCGTCCATTACTCCCTTTCCAAAAGAATCTTCCAGCAATCTGATATAAGGGTCTAAAACCCTTTCCCGGGCCTCAGTCTCCATTTGATTATAAAAGCCCTCCGTTAAGCGCCGGTGGCTGAAAAACAATGCTGTATCCTGCGGCAGTGAAATACTGTGGTACATTGCCGCTGCATCCTCATAGGATTTCCGATACCCGTTGATCCCTGCGTGGTAGTCTCCGACAAAAAACCGAATGGCCTGCTGGTCATCCTTATCCAGATGCTCTAAAACATGCTCCTGATAATCCCTCAGTGTCTGTTCTATCCGCCAGGGCTCAGTTTGATCCAGCTTTTTAAAAACCAAAATATATCCGGCGGACATTACCACAGAAAGATCCTGCTTCGAGTGGCTTTTTGAACGCTTAATGCGGTCCAGAAGCCTTTCATAACCGCCTGTGTTTGGCCTGCCTTTGATGGAAATAATACAGGCTGCCCTTGGCAGCTCCATATCATAGCCCATCCGATGCCCCCAGCGCTTCATCTCCTCAGACGACATACCCGGACTGTCGCTGAGCAGCATTGTCACAAAAAGCTCCTTATCGTTTCGATGACGGTAAAACTGGTTCATGGATTCTTCCTGTTCGATGATCAGCTCTGCCGTCATTTTTACCAGCTTTCCAATGTTGCGGACTTCATCAGGCTTTCCCGTAATTCCCACAGCGCCCAGCACTTTGCCGTCTTTGCTGACAATGGGCATATTAATCCCCGCCTTTACTCCCTGCAGCTTGGCGGCATCCTCCTCGGTCACCTCATAAATGGCGCAGTCACGGATTGTCTGCATGGCTGTTTCGTGGAAGGTACCAATACGCTCAACGATCCCGCTGCCAATAATAATGGCGTTTTTGTTCATGACATTGATGTTATAGCCCAGGCTGTTCATTACCTCATCTGCAATCTTCTGAGCTGTTTTTGAATCCAGCATTGCTTTTATCCCCTTTGACTGAACGCCTCAACCAGCCTGAACAGATTTCGGGCTGCGTTTGACAAATTCTCCTCTGCATGGTCCATTTGCCATTCAAGCCCTTCGCCGCTCTTCCAGGTCGAGAAAGCAGCGGTCAGTCCTTTTCCGTACAACGGTTCGTAACCCTTCTCCAATGCTCCGGACAGGGCCACAACCGGTATTCCCTGAGCCGCGGCACGTCCAGAGACGCCGCACAACACCTTTCCCATTGCACTCTGCTCATCCGTTCTCCCTTCCCCGGTTACAACAAAATCTGCCCCCTGCAGATGGCGGTCAAATTTCAGGACATCCAGCACAATTTCAAGCCCTGGTCTCAGTTCTGCCCCCATAAACGCCACAAAGGGCAGGGCCAATCCTCCAGCCGCGCCAATCCCGGGCAATTCACGGTATTCCTGTCCCTTCTGTCTGGCTATAAGCCCTTCAAAATGGTTTAGCCCCATGTCTAACAGGCGGATCATTTCAGCATCCGCACCTTTTTGAGGACCATAGATTGCAGCAGAGCCCAACGGCCCGCATAGGGGATTAACCACATCGCAGGCAATGGTTATCTTTGTTTCCTGCCAGTGCCTGTCGACCGCTGAAAAATCAATGGTGGCTATTTTCTCCAGACCTTTTCCGGATAAGGGCACAGCATACCCCTCTTTATCCAGAAACCGTGCTCCCAGGGCCGCGGCTGCGCCGATGCCCCCGTCGGTTGTAGCACTGCCGCCAATCCCCAGAATAATTTCCCTGCACCCTCTTTTCAGTGCATCCCGCATCAATTCGCCAGTCCCATAGGTTGTCGTTTCCAGCGGATTTCTTTTTCCCTCTGGAACCAAGGGAAGACCTGATGCCGCAGCCATCTCAATCACTGCGGTGCCGCCTTCTAATATACCATATTGGGCTTCTGTTTTCTCGAATAAAGGCCCCTTTACCTCTGCGGTGATTTTTTCACCTCCCGTTACAGCCAGCAGACTGTCAACCATTCCTTCTCCACCGTCGGATACCGGAAGTTTTACAATCTCCACTGATTTAAAAATTTCTGCGGCTTCCCTGCCCACCACGCTGCAAAACGCTTCGGCGGACAGTGATCCTTTAAATGAATCTGGCGCTATGACAATTTTCATTTTATCCTCCTGAGAATTTTTCTTTAAAAGAAAAATAACATGGAAATTTTCTTCCATGTTATTTTATCAAAATTTTTATGCTTCCACAAATTCCAGCAAAGTCTGATTAAATTTATCCGGTTCTTCCCAGAAAAGCATATGGCCGGACTCTTCAAAAAATACGGTCTTCGCATTTGGAATCACTTCGCCGACATAGGCGCTTCCCTGCCAGTCAAAAACATTGCTGTGACGCGCCACGCACACCAGCGTAGGCATATCGATAAAAGGAAGGAAGTCGCGCCAGTCCAGATTGGTATGGTCACGCATCACTTCGATTCTTACATATGGCGGACATTTTGAGATTTCATCCGCAATAAACTTTACCTCTTCGTCTGACGGCGTATGGTGCAGGCAGGCGGTTGCCAGCCCCTCCGCGCTTTCTCTCGGGGCATATTTGATATCATAACAGGTACGAATAAACATTTCCACATCATAGCAGCCGTTCTGTCCCCAAACCCAGTCCGGACCGGTATACTGAAGCGGCGCCTGGTCGACACATACCAGCTTGCTGATACGATGTTTTCCAAAGAGCTCAATATAGCTCCACAGGATAGCCGCCCCCATGGACCATCCCAAAACCGTTACGTCCTCAACGTCCAGATGATCCAGAAGATTTTTTACGTCCATTGCATAGCGTGAAATACGGTGGCTATGCATGACTTTTTCAGATTCTCCGTGTCCTCTATAGTCGAGAAGAATCACCTGACATTTTTCTGCCAGCACATCGCTGTTCTTTTTAAAGAATTGCGTGGTACAGGTCCAGCCCGGAATCATCAGAACCGGTTTTCCTTCACCCTTAACCTCATAATAAAGCTCAACATTATCATTTGTTTTAAATGTTGCCATTTGCATACCTCCTGTTAACTTTCCATATTAGTTATTGTTATTGTAAACCTTTTTCATGCGCAATACAAGAGGGTTCAAGCACAGAAAAACCTTTCTTCCATTGTACAATAATACAATCACGCTCTTTTTAGACATCAAAAAATAGTTCTTCTGTTCCGTTCTTCTGTGTTATAATACTACAATAATATATTTGTTATAACCTGGAGGTATAGACAATGGGCGTATACAATGGCACCGGTTACTTTATCAGCTCAGAGGACCTGAACCGGATAAAAATTTCTGAAATAGAGGCGCAGTATCCAAAGGTTCGTGATATTTTTTTAAAGGAAAACAAAACTTCATTTCCACCAGAGGAAGACTCTTTCCTCAGACTGCTGCAGGCCAGTGGTCTAGCGACAGACGAGACGATTATCCAATATGGTGATTCCGTTTACTTTACAGGGATTTTTAAAAAACACCTTGACGAAGACGATATTAAACCAGAAACCGGAGATTATGAGATGGTTAAAAAGCTTTTAAATGAGGACGGCTATGATTATGCTGTCAGCAATGAAACAGAGCTGACGCCTTCTCTTGAGACCCTCAATGTCATTCTCAGGGAGCTCGGGTTGATCAGCAGTCATGATATCCTTGAAACCTACTGGTTTCTAATGCCCTATACCGGAGACCGCCCGTAAAAAAAGCAGGAAACTTTAGGGGAAAGTTTCCTGCTTTTTTTGAAAGATTATTTAATAAGGGGGTTTGAGGAGATCAAACTAATTTATAATCTAAGGGGAGGATTATTTAGTTTAATATGTAATTCGTTCTATATCTTTATTTATCAAATATTGGAGGGAGATTGTAAGATTATTTAGAAGCTTTTAAAGCCTTTTCCATCATTTCTTTTAATGGGTTATAGTACATCATTTCTTTTCACCTCTTTCAAGCTTAGTTATATTTCAGATGATAATCTTAGGGGAAAATTATCATTTTCTGATCTTTAAATACATTTACCCAGTTTTAATTACTTAACACTTTTTAATGCTTTTTCTCTTAATTCTTTTAACGGATTATAGTAATACATTTTTATTCCTTCTTTCCTGTCTTGGGCTGTTCCCTTAACTTGATTATATTTTAAATCCTAGAGCATACTCTAGGTCAAGCTTTTCTATGTTTAATTTTACATTGATTTTCAACAAAATGTAAATTACATTTTGTTGAAAATCAATTGTTTCGTTTACAACGGCTGGTTCTCAATGTTTCAACATCAAGCTTTTTCCGTTTTTTGTATACAATTATATGAGAATCGTTCTTTTTTATATTTAAGATTTTCTTAAGCTTCTTTCTTTTATGAAGAAAATTCTATTTTTTTAAACGAAAACAATAGAGTAAACTCTATCTTTTGATTGATAAAATCACGTTATAAGCACCTTTCCCACTCTAAAAAAGGCGGGAAAACCGATTTGGCTTTCCTGCCTTTTAAATGTTTTTATTAAACTCTTATAATTTCCGCATCCTCAATTGCTTTTTCAATCATAGGACCTGCAATTTCTTCCATTGGCCTTTCTGATTTAACAACGGCTTCCAGCTTGGGTTTCGTTTCTGGATGCTTGGGAACAAAAATCGTACAGCAGTCCTCATAGGGTAAAATAGAGGTTTCAAAGGTGCCGATTCTTTCCGCAATAGCCACAATTTCCTGCTTATCCATTCCAATCAGAGGCCTGAATACTGGAAGGTCTACAACTGCGTTGGTAGCTCCCAGACCTTCCTGCGTCTGGCTGGCTACCTGCCCGAGGCTTTCTCCTGTGGTCAGAGACATGGCCCCGTTACGTCTGGCAATCTCCTGGGCGATCCGCATCATGTACCGGCGGATAATAATGGTTGTCTGACGTTCTGGGCACACCTCAACAATTTTTGTCTGGATCTCTGTAAAAGGAACAACATACAAAGTGACCTTACCACAGTAACCCGACACAATCTTTGCCAGATCAATGACTTTATCCTTGGCGCGGTCACTGGTGAAAGGAAAGCTGTGGAAATAAACTCCGATCAGCTCCACGCCCCTTTTCGCCATCATATAGCCCGCAACAGGGCTGTCAATTCCGCCGGAGAGCAGCAAAGCCGTCTTGCCGCTGCAACCTACAGGGAGGCCGCCATTGCATTGAATAAATTTATGATAAATATAGGTCTCTTCCCGGACCTCAACCCATAAGTTCATGTCTGGAGTGTGCATATCGACCTTAATGTCCGGAATATTGCGGAGCACGACTGCACCCAGGCGCCGCCCCAGCTCCGGTGACTGAATGGGGAAACGCTTATCCCCACGCTTGGCGGTAATACGGAAGGTTTTAAAATCCGTCGCTTTGGCCTGCTCCAGCGTGGCCTTCTCGATGACATCAATATCGCTTTCCACCACAATGGCCGGACTGACCGATACAATCCCAAAGACCTTTGTCACGGCTTCCAGTGCACCTTCCAGATCTTCCTCGGAAAGATCCACAATAATGCGCCCCTGTATTTTCTGAACTTTTACACTCTCAAACCGCTTCAGAGTATTGCGGATATTTTTTACCAATAAATCTATAAAGTAATTTCGGTTCAGGCCCTTCAGGCTGATCTCACCGTATCTTACTAAGATGACATGTTTCATCAATTCATTCCTCTCTTTTATCTTTTTCGGCGCAGAAGCTTACGCAGCTGGCGCACTGCCTTTTCGATGGCCTCTGCGGCCTCCAGCACTTCCTCTTCGGTCGTCATCATGGAAAAGCTGACACGGATGGTTCCTTCCTTGTATTCCTCGGGAAGGCCAATGGCCTTTAAAACATACTGCTTTTCCTTTTTATGTGACGAACAGGCCGAGCCGGTCGAAACATAAATATGCTGTGCCTCCAGGCTGTGGAGCAGCACTTCGCCCCTGACGCCTTTAAAGGACAGACTCAAAACATAAGGGCAGCCATTTTCAGGCCCATTCACCCGCATGTCCTCAATATTTTTCTTGAGGCAGTTTATCATCTCACTCCGTATAGCACGCATTTTCTCCAGCTGGCCGGAACCGCAAGCCTGCTGTACTTCAACTGCCTTGCCAAGCCCCATGATTCCTGGAACATTCTCTGTACCGGAGCGGAGGTTATTCTCCTGGCCGCCTCCGATAATCAGCGGTTTGATCCTTACGCCTTTTCTGATATAGATCGCCCCAATTCCCTTAGGCCCGCATATTTTGTGCCCGCATAGGGTCAATGCGTCAATCTTACAGGCTTTTACATCGACAGGCAGTTTCATAAAACCCTGGACATAATCGGTATGGAAAAGACAGCTCGGATTGCATTTTTTAATAAGTTCCCCAATGGCCGCCAGATCCTGCGCTGTCCCGGTTTCATTGTTAACCCCCATAATACTGACAAGCACAGTGTGGTCATTAATACTTTTTTCCAGCTCGTTCATATCGATAAAGCCATCATGATTCACACTCAGATATACCACATCCATGCCGTGGTCCTCATAGAATTTAAAGACTTCCAGAACAGAAGGGTGCTCAATTTGAGTTGCTATAATCCTTATGTTCTCAACACGCTGGTTCTCAACGATACCTTTAATGATCGTATTATTGCCCTCTGTTCCCCCAGACGTAAAATAAATCTCCTCTGGCTTACAGTGGATGGCGCAGGCAATGCGGCCACGCACATCCTTAATCGCTCTTTCGACCACAATTCCCCGGTCATATAAAGAGGATGGATTTCCATACTCCTCTGTAAGGTAGCGCATCATTTCTTTCGCAACTTCCGGATGGGGACGCGTGGTTGCGGAATTGTCCAAATATATTTCGTTCACTCTCATCACCTGATCTCAATTTCAATTTCCCAAGTCTGCTCTCTATTATACCCTACCGGCAGCCGCCGCTCAAGAAATACCATAAAAAAACCGGACGAATTGTCCGATTTAAATTTCCATAACAATTTTTGCGTTATTACTGTGCCTTCAGCTCTTTATCTAAAAAAATACGGCTGCCCACGGCATTGCGCTGGCCCTGGTACTTTCCGGCATAAGGATTAAGCGCTTCCTCATCCATCTGGGCAAATACCAGCTGGCAGATACGGCGTCCTGCCGTAAGCTTAATGGGAAGACGATTGGCATTGTAAAGCTCCAGGGTGATTTCACCTTCAAAGCCAGGGTCAACCCACCCTGCGTTCTGGATAAACAGGCCCATGCGGCCGATAGAGCTTCTTCCCTCCACAAAAGCCGTCAAATCACAGGGGAGCTTGATGTACTCCATGGTCGTGGCCAGCAGAAAGGAATTCGAAGGGATAATAATGGAGTCACTCTCAAACTGGACATACTGGATCTCGTCCGTCATGGACATTGCCTCAAACTTATTTTCATCCAGTTTCAAAAAGTTGCGGCCAAGACGAATATCTACCGAGGCTGGCTGCACCTGTCCCTTCTCCAGAGGATCAATAATCAGCTCACCGCTGTCTAAATATTTATAAATGCTTTTATCTGATAAAATCATTGGTACCACCTAACGTATTTTTGATTATTTTAACATGCCCCGCTCTGCTTTTCAATCTGTTTCACTAAATTATCGTCTAAATTCCAAAAGCCTTGATACCCTCGCAGTAAAATTGGCTTTTCAAAGCAAACGGGATGTTTCAGCTTCCATGCATAGCGCCCATCAGAAAAATCGCCCCGCTTTATTTCATCTTTTGAGAGAGAATTTCTCAAAATCTCCACCGGGCAGCAATCGGTTATTTCAACAGTTCCAATAATTGCACCTAACGCCATTCCTTCCTCATATTCTGAATTTTTAATTTTAGCCGCATGGATCGCAACCCTGCCGCGTATTTTGGTAGGCCAGGAACGGGTTTCATACTGCTTTATCCCCAAAACAACATAGTTTGCCCAGGGTTGATGTATACTGATTGCCTTCAATGTTTTTCCCTCTTTTTCTATAAACTATTTCTTATTATGAACCATTCTCCGCATTTTTTCAACTGAACAGGTCAACCACTTCTTTATAACCATTAAGAATTGTGGAACTGTTTTCATATAATTAAAAAATAAATACAATTTAACGTTT
The DNA here is from genome assembly GCF_900142645.1 of Eubacterium callanderi. Lineage (GTDB taxonomy): Bacteria > Bacillota > Clostridia > Eubacteriales > Eubacteriaceae > Eubacterium > Eubacterium callanderi. Next base: position 62,135 of record NZ_FRBP01000011.1, on the reverse strand, counting down.
TTATACTAAACATTTTTAATTGAATTTAAAATGTTTTGAATTTATTATTTACTTTTCTTTCATTTACTTATAAGATAATATTATCTTTGATTAACTGGAGCACTAATCAAAGCAATAAAAAAATGTTAAGAGAGAGAGATTGGAAGAATGAACAAGTACAGACAACTCAGAAAAGAACGCAACTTGTCCCAGGCAAATCTTGCCGAAAGATTGGGTGTTTCACAGACTGCTGTCAGCCAGTGGGAAACGGATAAAAATTATCCGGATATTAACACGATTAAACAGTTGGCAGATATTTATTCTGTCACAACGGATTACCTGCTTGGCGTAGACTCAAGTCGTCTGAAAAAGGATAATGAAATCGTTGTTTACACCCGTGTACCTGCAGGTGTAGAATGGGCAAATATTGAAGAACGCGCTGGTTATGAAGAATTGGGCGTTAAAATGCTGGAAAACGGCAAAACTTATGTTGGTTTCAAAGTTTCTGATGATGAAATGGCGCCGGTTTTCTTAAAAGATGACGTTCTGATCATCGAAGTCCGTGATAACTGCGAAGATGGCGAAATTGCGCTGGTACAGGTAAGCGGTTATGATGCAGAAATCAAATATGTTTTCATGCAGCCGAACGGCGTTCTGGTACAGCCTTTAGTACCTTCTAAACGCGGCGATTTTTATGCAAATACCAGCAAAGAAAAAGCCCGTATTCTCGGCGTTGTCCGTCAGGTAAGACGCAGTCTTTAATTTAGCTGTAAATCCTTCTGGTTTGATCAAACCAGAAGGATTTTTTAATGCCCGCCCCTTTCTTGACAGGAGGCGTTTTAAGGCGTATGCTTAATAATAAAACCTAAAATCAGGGAGGTATTTATGAAAGATATTGATCTCGTTTATTTCAGTCCCACAGGAAATACCCGTAAAACGCTCCAGACCATCGCCGCCGGAGCCCAAACCCAGGTAATCGAGCATGACAGAACCTATCCGCAGGGCCGCAGAGAGAAGCTTCACTTCACAAAAGACAGCTTTGTGATTCTTGGATGTCCTGTCTACGCTGGACGTATCCCGCAAAAGCCGGAAAATATTTTTGAAGGCATTGAAGGGGACGACACACCCGTTGTCCTGGTTGTGACTTATGGAAACCGCGAGTATGACGACGCTTTACTGGAACTGAAGAACCTTGCCATCGAAAATGGCTTTATCCCAGTAGCTGCCGCCGCTTTTCTGGCAGTTCATTCCTACAGCGACAAGCTGGCCGGCGGGCGCCCGGATGAAAACGACCTTAAAATCATGGGGGATTTTGGCCGTACCATCCGCGGAAATTACCTGCGAAAAAACGATTATAAGGGAACACTTATCGTAAAGGGGAACTACCCATATAAAGACGGTATGAACTACACCCCTCTGGCGCCGGAAGTTTCAGAGGACTGTACCCAATGCGGTGAGTGTGTCTCTGTCTGTCCGGTCGCCGCCATTAATCCAGATGACCCGACTGAAACCGACCCGGATCTCTGCATCCGCTGCTGCGCTTGCGTAAGAATCTGCCCGGTCGAAGCCCGGAAGTTTACAGCGCCGCCATTTTTGGCGACTGTCCAATTCCTTGAAGGCAATTTCGCAGGGATTTACAAAAAACCCGAAATCTTCTATATCACTGAGGACTAAAAAACCGGCTTAAGCCGGTTTTTTATTAATTTTCTTTGTTGCCTTTTTCTGCAAAGCTGTCTAAAAGCTTCTCTAAGATCTGCACGGCATCATTATCTGGGTTTTCTTCGATCAGTTTCTCGACACTCTGTCCGATATAATATTCCAGATCATCCTGGGTAACGTTGAAATCTTCATCCCTCGCAATCTCCGCGAGCTTCCCAAAAAGACGATGGCGTCTTTCTTCCAGACGTTCTTCTTTTGATTTGCCGTCAAATACGACACCTTCAACAAACTCGTCCCATTTGCTCGCTATCTTTTCACCAAGACCTTCCTTTTTAGGCGCTGGATTCGCCTCTTTTTCGGCCTCCTCCTGCTGTTTGTCATCAATATGAATGATTTCTTCCAAAATATCATCCTCCGGATTATCCGGAATGGTTGTCAACGGTGTATAACTCTCGGTCATCAATGCCGGGTCCATAAACATGTAACTGCCTGTTTCCAGAAGCTTTTCATTATATTTTTCCAGAGCCTCGCGATTGTCTTTAATGTAAGTAATAAACTTTTTAACTTCCTGTAATGCCATGGTCTCATCTCCTTATTAAATCATATGGTCTTAACTATCTATTATAATATACCCAAAACCTTTAAATCATCAAGCAAAGTTTCTCTTTTTCTTTATAAATTAGGACTTCAAACCAGACCTCTGTTTTTATTAAGCTCTCCATCATGATTTTTATCATATCCATATTACATCTGTCACCACTTTTATATTTTGCTGTTAAAAGCTTTTAGAATCCGTTATAATGAAATCACTACAAAGCAAGGAGAATAAAAATGAGACATTCACTCGGCAATGCCCTTTGGGGGATTTTCTTTATAGCCCTTGGCGTCGGCTTTGGCGGACAGGTCATGGGATACTGGCATTTTTCATTATTTTTTAACGGCTGGTGGACTTTAGTCATTATTGTTCCCAGCATTATCAGCATTGTTCAAAACGGCTTTAGAACAGGCAATTGCATTGTACTTGCCATCGGCGTTTTATTACTGCTCGGCGAACAGGATTTTATCAGCGGACATTTAATTGGCGAGCTCATTTTTCCTTTGATTCTGGTGGTTATTGGCGTCAGCATTATCTTCCGGGGTAAAGGCAGCCGCCGTGCCCGTGAGGTTAAGCTTCTCACCCAGGGAGAAACGCAGGATTATACCGCTATCTTCGGCTCTCAGGAGCTGCGTTTTCCGGGAGAGTCTTTTAGAGGGGCAACACTGACCGCTGTATTTGGCGGCATTGAGCTTGACTTGAGGGACGCCCTCATCACAGAGGACATCACCATCACCACCACCAGCATCTTCGGCGGTATTGATATCAATGTGCCGCCTAATGTCCGGGTAGATGTCTCCAGTACCCCGATCTTTGGAGGCGTTTCTGATAAAACTCCCCGCCCCACTGATATAAACCCGCCCACCGTCTATCTTAATAGCGTCTGTATTTTTGGAGGAGTTGATATTTTATGAGAAGTACCAATAAAGTCGTAAAATACGTTGCTCTCGCCCTTGGGCTGATCCTGGCAATCTTTATCATATCTGTCATTGTTAAAACCACTCTGGGTATCTTCGGCGCTTTTGGGCATTTTGGTAAAAATGCCGCCAGCAGTTCCGTAACGAACAAAGAGTTTTCTCAGGAATTTAATGGCGTCACATCCCTTGACCTCGATTATTCCGCCGGATATTTAGAAATTCAAAAGGGGGATGTTTTTAGGATCGAAGGTTATAATCTTCCGAATAATTTTACCGTCGAGCAAAAAAATGACACGCTGAAAATTAAAGACAGCATTAAAGACCCGATAAACTTTTTAAACACCCTGTCGGATTCTCAGAAGCCGCATCTCACCGTGACCATCCCTGAGGGTACTGCTTTTAAAGAGGTAGATTTGGATTTTGGTGCGTCAGACACCCGTGTCGATACCCTTAAAACCGGACGCCTGAAGGTGGATATGGGCGTTGGACGCGTTGAGATGAAAAGCATCACCGCTGATAATGCCAAATTTAATAATGGTGCAGGGGAAGTTGTTCTCTCAGACATGAAGATCAATGACATGGATATGGAATGCGGCGTCGGCAAGGTATCCTTTGAGGGTTCCCTCACAGGAAAAAACAAAATTGAAGGCGGCGTCGGCGAGACAACCCTGGCCATCAATGGCAAAGCCTCTGACTTTGACATAAAAGGCGAGCCTGGAATTGGCGAGCTTACAGTAGACGGCTCACGCTATACGGAGGACCGTTTCAGAAATAGTGGCGCTCCCAACAGTTTGGATATAAGCGGCGGTGTCGGCTCATTGCGGATAACCTTTGAATAAAATAAAAAAGACACGAAAACCTGCTCGGTGATCCGTGTCTTTTCTTATTTAATTAGGCGTTCATCTGTTTTTTATATTCCAGGAATTCATCATAGCTTGATAATCGGTCAATAATACCGTCATCTGTCAGTTCTATGATCCGATTAGCCAGTGTCTGCATAAACTGGTGGTCATGGCTGGCAAAAAGAATAACCCCTTTAAAATCCATCAATCCGTTGTTGACGGCTGTAATGGACTCGAGGTCCAGATGGTTGGTCGGCTGGTCTACGACCAATACGTTAGAACCAAACATCATCATTCTGGACAGCATACAGCGTACCTTTTCCCCACCGGAGAGCACGCGCACCTCTTTATAGATATCATCCCCTGAAAAAAGCATACGCCCTAAAAAGCTTCTCAGATAAGTCTCTGTTTCCTCAGTGGTGAACTGCTTCAGCCACTCTGCTATATTAAGGGTGCAGCCATCAAAATACGAGGTATTATCCTGTGGAAAATAGGAGGTCGAAACTGTTTGCCCCCACTTAAAGCTGCCCTCGTCTGGTTCCATTTCCCCCATCAGGATTTTAAACAGGGTCGTCATGGCAATCTCATTTTCAGCGACAAAACCAACCTTATCCTCTTTGTTAATTCTGAAGCTCACATTGTTTAAAACCTTCACGCCATCAATTGTTTTAGAAAGGTTTTCTACCTCTAAAATTTCTTTTCCAGGTTCACGGTCCATATTAAAGCCGACATAGGGATATTTTCTGGACGAAGCCGGCATTTCTTCAACGGCCAGTTTATCAAGCAGCTTTCTTCTGGAGGTTGCCTGCTTGGATTTTGACTTATTCGCCGAGAACCGAGCTATAAAGTTTTGCAGTTCTTTGATTTTATCCTCTTTTTTCTTGTTCTGATCCTTCAGCATTCTCTGAACAAGCTGGCTGGATTCATACCAGAAATCATAGTTCCCGACATACAGTTTAATTTTCCCAAAATCAATATCCACAATGTGGGTACATACGTTATTCAGGAAATAACGGTCATGAGACACCACAATGACGGTTCCGGGATAATCCATCAAAAACTCTTCCAGCCAGACCACTGCCTGGATGTCCAGGTTATTGGTGGGTTCGTCAAGCAGGATAATATCCGGCTTGCCAAAAAGGGCCTGGGCCAAAAGAACCTTGACCTTTTCATTCCCAGTCAGACCGCCCATCTGCGCGTCAATGATGGATGCGTCCATCCCAAGCCCTTGTACCAGACGAGAAGCGTCTGATTCGGCTTCCCAGCCACCCAGATCCGCAAATTCTCCCTCCAGCTCTCCAGCCCGGATTCCATCTTCGTCGGAGAAGTCCTCTTTTGCGTAAATGGCGTCCTTTTCCTTCATGATGCCATAAAGATGCTGATTTCCCATAATAATGGTATCTAACACCGAAAAATCATCAAAAGCGTAATGATCCTGCTTTAATACGGACATACGCAGCTCTTTAGGCATAATGACATCGCCGCTGGATGGCTCAAGATCGCCGGACAAAATTCTTAAAAAGGTGGATTTCCCCGCTCCGTTGGCACCAATAATTCCGTAACAGTTTCCCGGTGTGAATTTTATATTAACATTTGAAAACAAATTGCTTCCATCAAAATTTAAACTTAAATCAGATACTGTAATCATTCTGTGATCTCTATACTCCTCTGGTTTGAAAAATGTGGCGCTTTGGCCCATGAGTTTCTATTATAGCCTAAACCCAATGCTTTTTCCAGTTCTTTCTGCTGGAAATTATCGTCAATTCAAAAAAGGAGCGCCGGAATTTTTACGGCACTCCTCGATTCTATTTCAGATCGCTGATTTTAAACTCGACCTTATCTTTTTCATCTTCTGTCTGTTCTTCCGCGGGATCAGCTGTTTTTTCAGATTGCTCCACACTTTCCGTTGTTTCCAGAACCTCGATTTCTTCGCTGACCTCCACAAATTCTTCTTCTGGCTCAGCATCAACCTGCATGATCGCTTCCATTTCCTCATTCAGATCTTTTTCCGGTTCCAGCTCAATGACAGTAGTTTCATCGCCAATGACAATGCGCTGTTCCAGTGTGATGGCGCCTGTCGGGCATTTTTCAAAACAAGCCTGGCACTGGGTACACTTGTCATAATTGATGGAGGCCAGATTATTTTCAACCGTAATGGCTTCCGCCGGGCAAACCTTCACACAGGCTTTACAGGCAATACATCCAATATCGCAGACCGCCCGTACCAGCTTGCCTTTGTCGGTATTGCGGCAGTCCACATGTACCAGCTGGTCTCCCGGAATCAAATCGATAATTCCCTTTGGACAAGCATCCCGGCATTTACCACAGGCCGTACATTTATCAACATCTACCTCCGGCAGTCCGTTATCACCAATGGATAACGCACCAAACATACAGGCGCTGACACAGGTACCGAGCCCCATGCATCCATGCCGGCACGTCTTCACACCGCCGCTCGCGATCATCGCCTGACGGCAGTCCTGAATGCCATAATAATCTGCACGGTTGGGCGAATGGGTACAGTCTCCGTTGCAGTGAATACAGGCCACCATCGGCTCGCTGCTGCCAACGCTTTCTCCCATAATTTCGCCGATGGCCATGGCTGTGGCTGCGCCGCCTACCGGACAGGCATTAACCGCCGCCTCGCCGTTTACGATGGCCGCCGCAAGAGCATCACAGCCTGGAAACCCGCAGCCGCCGCAGTTTGCCCCCGGAAGGGCATCTCTTACCAATGGGACCCGTTCGTCGGTTTTAACCTCAAAAACCTTTGAGGCGATGGCGAGACCCGCTCCAAAAATCAATCCCATGGCACCTAAGATACCAACGGGAATCAGTAATTCCATTATCATTTCCGGCACCTCCTTACAGCATTCCGGAGAATCCCAGGAATGCTATGGCCATCAGGCCCGCTGTAACAAGCGCAATCGGGAATCCCTCAAAGGGTTTTGGAATATCAGACAGCTCCAGACGCTCACGGATACCGGCAAACAGCACGATCGCCAGCGTAAAACCAAGGGCTCCGGCAATTCCATTGAAAACTGTTTCGATAAAATTGTAGCCATACTGGATATTTAACAACGCAACCCCCAGCACCGCACAGTTGGTTGTGATCAGAGGAAGGTATACCCCCAACGCCTGATAAAGAGACGGGCTGGTCTTTTGGATAATCATTTCAACCAGCTGCACCAGGGCCGCAATAACCAGAATAAAGGCAATGGTCTGTAGGTATCCAAGACCCAACGGATCCAGAATAGCATACTGTACCACATAGGTGATCGCCGAAGCCATGGCCATTACAAAGGTAACGGCAATCCCCATCCCCACTGCTGTTTCGATTTGTTTGGAAACGCCGAGGAAAGGGCAAATACCGAGGAATTTTGACAAAATAAAGTTCTGGACAAAAATGCCGCTGACTAAAATCAGGAGTATATTGGTCATGACAGGCTATCCTCCTTATTTGATTTTTTCGCTTCTAGTTTTTCTGTAATCTTATTGATGGCGGCGATGCCAACACCCAAGGTCAGGAACGCTCCCGGCGGCAGGATAAATATAAGAACCGGTTCATAGCCTGCGCCGAAAATGCTCAGGCCAAAAATTGCACCTGCGCCGATAATCTCACGGATTGACCCCAGCACGGTCAGGGAGAGCGTAAAGCCGAGGCCCATTCCCGCACCATCTGCAAAGGACGCCAAAACAGGGTTAGAAAACGCAAAAGCTTCCGCACGTCCAAGAATAATACAGTTAACAACAATCAGAGGAATATAAATCCCTAGCGCGGCATCCAGAGCCGGCACATAGGCCTTCATCAGCATGCCGACAATGGTTACGAAGGATGCGATGATGACGACAAAAGCCGGGATACGGATTTTGTCTGGAATGATTTTCCTTAAAGCTGAAATAACAACATTTGAACCGATCAGAACAACGGTGGTCGCAAGCCCCATACCCAGACCGTTTATCGCCGAGGTCGTAACCGCCAAAGTCGGACACATCCCCAGCAGCAGGCGAAAGGTTGGGTTTTCCTTGATCAGCCCGTTTGTAAAATGTTTAAAACTACCCATTATTGTGCGCCTCCTTCCCTCGCAAGCGCTTCATAAACTTTTTCAGATGCATTGACACCTGTTGTGACGGCCTTTGAAGTAATTGTTGCACCAGTGATAGCAGTTATCTGGCTGTCGGAAGCTTCGCCGGATTTGATAACCGCGATTTCTTTTTTAGCATCTTTCCCTTTAAACTGCTCCTGAAAAGCCGGCTCGGTAGATTTCGCACCCAGACCCGGAGTTTCATTCTGACTTAAAATCGTGATGCCTGTAATTTTGCCCTTTGCATCAATACCGGTCAGTACTTCCACCTCTCCGCCATAGCCGCTCGGAGCTGTTTTTATGGTATAGCCGGCCAGCTCGCTGCCTTTATAACCAATGTAAGCTTCCTTAATAATACTGGCTTCATTTGGCGCCGCAGCGGCCGCGACCGCCTCGATATTTTCTACTGTTTCAAATTTATCGGCATCCGGCAAAACAGCCTGTCTTGCCTCTGTGTTGGCCTGCTCATTGCGCTGGTCGATCACATCGGATGTGACATAGTTCGTCATTGCGAGGCAAAGAGATGCGATCGCCGTGATCACAAAGAGAATAACGGCCAGCTTGATGACGTTTTTCCAGTCGATGGATATTTTTTCTTTATTAGCCATTCACTTCCACCTCTTTATTCTTTTTTTCCTTTTTCGGCGCGCCGTAAATACGCGGACGGGTAAACCGTTCGATGAGCGGCGCCGCCACATTCATCAGAAGGATGGAATAAGATACCCCCTCTGGATAGCCGCCGAACATTCGTATAATCATGGTTATCAAGCCGCATCCAAAGGCAAAGATTATCTGCCCCACCGGCGTGCTCGGGGATGAGACATAGTCGGTCGCCATGAAAAAGGCGCCCAGCATCAAACCGCCAGAGCAGAGCTGGAAGATCGGATCCTGACCGAATACAAGGGATAAAATGGCGACGGTCGCAAGATAAACCGCCGGAATACGCCAGCTGATAACACCGCGGACAATCAGATAGATGCCGCCGATCAGCAGCGCCAAAGCGGATATTTCCCCAATGGAGCCATAAACGCCATTGATGCCAAGAAACATATCCAGATTACTCGGCAGCGCGGTCAAATCCATACCTTCTTTTAAAATTCCCAGCGGTGTGGCCGTCGTAAAGGTGTCGGCTGCCGGGATGTAGGCTGTGCCAGTCATATGCGTTGGCCATGACGCAACCAGAAAAGCCCTGGCTGCCAAAGCCGGGTTCATAAAGTTATGTCCAAGGCCGCCAAAGCACTGCTTAACAAGGGCGATGGCAAAAACAGACCCGACAATACACATCCACCATGGTGCTGTGATGGGCAGGTTAAAGGCCAGCAGCAGGCCTGTAACAACAGCGCTCCAGTCACTGACAGTAATGGGTTTTTTCATCAGCTTTTGGATAACCGCTTCCGTCACAACACAGCTGGCGACACAGATCGCCACAATCAGAAAGGTTCTCATGCCAAATACATATCCGGCAACTGCGAGGGCCGGTAAAAGCGCGACGATAACACTCTGCATAATACTAGAGGTATTATGCTTTGCGCGAATATGTGGTGATGAGGATACAGTCAGTGTTAAATCTAATTTACTCAATTGCTCCTCCTCCTATTTCTTTTCTTTCTTTTTTAATGCTGTTACCTGACGTTTGGCCACACGGATGGACGAAACCAGTGTCCGCTTGGCGGGACAGATAAATGAGCAGCTGCCGCATTCGATGCAGTCGAGAGCATGGTATTCCTCGCACTTTTCCCAGCGTTCTTTTTCTGAGTAAGCCGCCAGGTAAAGGGGCTGCAAATGAATCGGGCATGCCTCCGCACATTTTCCACAGCGGATACAGTTAGAAGGCTCAGGGATATACGCCGCGCCCTTTGTCAGGCACAGAATTCCTGATGTTCCCTTCATCACTGGGACATCTGTGCTGAACAGGGTCACGCCCATCATTGGGCCGCCGGATATGACTTTGTAAGGCTTTTTGGCAAACCCGCCACACTGGTCAACAACCTCCTGATAGGGTGTCCCCACCTTAACCTCCATTGTCCGGGCATTTTTCACCGCATTTCCCGTACAGGTCAGCAGTCGTTTGTGCAGAGGTAAACCGGTTTCAAAGGTAATGGCAATCTGGCAGGCTGTGCCCACATTCAACACCACAACCCCCGCGTCGGCCGGTAAGCCGCCGGATGGTACCTCACGGTCTGTAACCGCCTTAATCAGCTGCTTTTCAGCCCCCTGCGGATACTTTGTTTCCAAAACCACTACCTCGATATTATCCTTCTCAGTGATGGCTTTTCTGAGCTTTTCGATGGCGTTTGGCTTGTTGCTTTCCACGCCGATATAGCCCTTGTCGACCCCGACTGCCCGCATGGCGATTCTTAACCCCTGGACAATACGCTTTGGCCGGGCCAGCATCAGATGATGATCTGCGGTCAGGTAGGGTTCACATTCCGCGCCATTAAGAATCACACTGTCCACCGTTTTGTCGGGCGGAATGCTCAGCTTAACATGCGTTGGGAAGGTAGCGCCCCCCATACCGACAATTCCTGCATCGCGGATAATGTCGATAATCTGCTTAGGCTCATACTTTCTGAAGTTGCCATAAGGCTTGATCGAAGGGTCAACCGTGTTTTTACCGTCGGACTCAATGACCACAGACATGATCATCTCCCCGTTGGGATGCGCCCGCTCCTCTACCGCGATAACCGTACCGGATACGCTTGAGTGCACAGGTGCTGAAACAAAACCGTTTGCTTCTCCAACTTTCTGGCCGAGGTAAACCATATCTCCCTTTTTCACAACCGGTGTACAGGGCGCACCGATATGAAGGGACATTGGAATTGTTACAACCTTAGGTTCGGCTGCAACTTTAACCGAGACGGATGCCGTTCTCTTTTTCCTGTAAGGCGGATGGATTCCGCCCCGGAACGTTTTTTGTTTTTCCTTTAATTCCAATTCACACACCTCTTGCTTCTTTTTTTAACTTTACGTTACATGTAATCTATTTTAACATCTTTACCATACTAAAGACAAGAAGAAATTTTATCAGTAGTGTAATAAAGATTTCTTGTTTTAAGGAAATAATAAAAGCCAAAATTTCCACTTACCAGCGGAAACTTTGACTTTCAAGATTTACGTGTCTCAGCAATGGTCGAAGAATGCTTTATAACCCTTATAGGTCATATAAACATCCGCTTTTGAACAGAGCTCAAAAGGAGAGTGCATGCTCAAAAGCGCCGGACCGCAGTCTACCACGTCCATACCGTATTCTGCCAGCATATAGGCAATGGTACCGCCGCCGCCAAGATCGACACGGCCAAGCTCGCCCATCTGCCAGGTGACGTCCGCCGCGTTAAAGCATTCGCGCAGCTTTCCTAAAAACTCAGCGTGCGCATCGTTGGAGCCAGACTTTCCTCTGGAGCCGCCATATTTTGAGATGACCAGCCCCTTGCCCGCAAAAGGCGCGTTGTACAGATCATGTGTTCCGGAGAAGTTCGGATCATAGGCTGCTGTAACGTCTGCAGATAAAAATTCCGAGTTTTTAAGGCAGCGTCTTAAGGTCAACTCCGGTTTATGGTCCTCAGTCAGATCGATAAGCTCTGCCATTTCATTTTCAAAGAATTTCGACTGCATCCCTGTACTGCCATAGCTGCCAATCTCTTCCTTGTCGGCCAGAATCGTGCACAGGGTACGCTTAGGCGGTTTCTTTTCATCCTGGTTTAAAATTGCCATGGTCGCTGTAAAGGCGCACACACGGTCGTCTTGTCCATAGCTTCCCACAAAGCTGCGGTCAAAGCCCACATCTCTCGCGGCGCCGGCTGGTACAACCTCCAGCTCTGCGCTGGCAAAGTCTTCCTCGATAATGCCATAGGCATCATTGAGCTGTCTGAGGATATTCAGCTTTACCGCATCCCCGATATCCTTGTCCTCATACGGAATACTGCCAATGATGAGGTTGAGTCCCTCGCCCTTGATCCCCTCAGCCATTTTTTTCTGATTCTGCTCCTGTGAAAGATGAGGCAGCAAATCGGTGATGCAGAAAACAGGCTCTTCATCTTTTTCACCCAAAGAAATGTTGAGGATCTCGCCATCTTTTTTAACGACCGTGCCATGAAGCGCCAACGGCATGGTTACCCACTGATATTTCTTAATTCCGCCATAGTAGTGCGTTTTAAAATAAGCCATATCAGATTCTTCATAAAGAGGCGCCGGCTTTAAATCAAGCCTTGGCGCGTCGATATGCGCGCCAATAATCGACATGCCATTTTCCAGCGCCTCCTCGCCCACAACAAACAGTAGAACGGTTTTCTTTCTGAAAATAACATAAATTTTGTCGCCGGGTACGACCTTGCCCTTGGCCTGATAATACTCCAGAGGTTTAAAACCCCTTTCTTCTGCCAGAAGCACGGTATAGGCCGCGCACAAACGCTCAGTTTTTGAAACGGTCAGATACTCTTTATAGCTTTCACAAAAATCATCGACCATTGTTTTTTCATCGTTTTCCAGCGCATGCCATGCAAGCTCAAACTTTTTAGTCAGAGATTTCTGGAGTTCTTTTGCTTTACTTTCTTTATCTTTGCTCATAAATGAACCTCCTTTTACAAGTTTTGTCTAACCCTATTTTACCTTTTGTTGAGAGTAAGGTAAAGTCCCAATTGATGAAAAAAAACTTCTATGATAAACTGGTTAAGGAAAATTTAAAAGGAAGTGACGATATGAAAACAGAAAAACTGATTGTCCTCGGCACTGGAAATGCCATGGTGACCGAGTATTATAATACCTGCTTCGCGATTAAAAATGGAAAAGAATATTTTATGGTGGACGCCGGAGGCGGAAACGGTATTCTCAGGCAATTGAAAAAAGCATCGGTCAACCCCGCGCATATTCACCATCTCTTTATCACTCATGGTCATACCGACCATGTGCTTGGCGTGGTTTGGCTCATACGGCAAATCGCCTCGATGATGCTGGATCAAAAATATAAGGGCACCTTTAAAATTTACTGTCACGATGCGCTCATTAAAACCGTAGTGACCATCTGCGACCTGACCCTTCAGAAAAAGCTCACAGCCCTTTTTGGCAGCCGTATCCTTCTGGTCCCGGTTCAAGACGGGCAGACCGAAAAAATCCTTGATTATTATGTCACCTTTTTTGACATCCACTCCACCAAGCTTAAGCAGTTCGGCTTTACCATCATGCTGAGAAACGGGCAAAAGCTGACCTGCCTTGGCGATGAACCCTTCAATCCGCTCTGCAAAAAATACGTTCTGGATACAGACTGGCTGCTCAGTGAGGCTTTCTGCCTTTACAGTGAACGGGATATTTTTGACCCCTATGAAAAGCACCACAGCACGGTCCGGGAGGCCTGTGAGCTGGCCGAGGAGATGAAAATTGCCAATCTGGTTCTCTGGCATACCGAGGAAAAAAACCTGCTAAACCGAAAGAAACGCTATAAGGCCGAGGGAAAGCAATATTTCAAAGGGAAAATCTATGTTCCGGAGGATCTTGACATTATTAAATTAAAATAAGAAAAGCGGCAGACGCCGCTCTTCTTATTTTTTGCCTTCTACACAAATCCAGTATTTTCCATCCTTTAAATGGATCTTTGTTTCTTTATAGCCTGTCTTTTCAAAAAGTGCCTTAAACTCGTCAACTGTCAGGTTCCGCAGCTCAAATTTCCTGGCCATTTCAATGTGATGTTCATCCAGATCGTCATTTAAATACATTTCTGCAATCAGCATAAAGGTGCCACCCTCTTTAAGGACACGGAAAACCTCACGCATATCTTCCTCAAGGTCTGGCCAGAAGTAGTAGCTTTCTACTGTGATGATAGCGTCAAACAGATTATCTTCAAAGGGCATTTTAGAGACAGAGCCCTGATGGATTTCCATTTTTCCGCTTTCAATATCCGCCTTATTCAGTTCCTTTGAGGCCTCAACCGATACTTCTGAATAGTCAATACCATAGAGCTTACCGCCGTCAATACGTCCTGAGAGACGTTTCAGTGCCGCTCCGCCGCCGCAGCCAACGTCAAGCACCTTATCGGTGGGCTTTAAGTTCAGTTTATCGAGCGCCCAGGCCGTCATTTCAGCATGGCTTTCATTCATACGCTCAATCATCATTTTACCCGCCTCGCCCTGGGGTTTTCTTGGGTTGCCCGCTTCGGTAACGGACATTCTCTCTTTACGTTTAGCGTCCTCATATTCAACCGCCAGCTTTTCATTCATCTCCGCGATATGTGTCTTATCTTCCTCGGTATAGCTTTCTTCATAATCCGGACTCATGATTTCAATGCTGTCCAGTTGGCTTTTCAAATTTGCCCGGACCGCTTCCAGATATTCGGCGCGCAGGCTCTGTTGTTCTTCCAGCTCTTCTGCAGTCAGGCCTTCGGCCTTTTTCTTTCTGGCTAAAAAATTAATGCGTTCTATTTTATCTTTATTGATCATATCCGACCTCCTGTAAATTTTTAATAATTCCTGCTTCCATCAAGCGCTGCAGAGTAAGCAGCAGACCGAGCTTTCCATGATAATGGGTGAGCCCGCCCTGAAAATAAGCGATGTATGGTTCGCGCATGGGGGCGTCAGCGCTGAGCTCAATGGACGAGCCCTGAATAAAAGCGCCGGCTGCCATGATAATCGGGCAGTTATAGCCCGGCATATCCCAGGGCTCTGGCGTCACAAAGGAATCCACCGGCGCAGCCTCCTGGACCGCGCGGCAGAATACCTTAACAGCCCCGGGGTCACAAAGCTTGATGCTCTGGATGATATCGCTGCGGTAATCTCCTACCCCTGGGCAGACCCCAAAGCCAAGCTTATCATAGACCGCCGCCATGAGCACAGCGGTTTTTATGGCCTGCGCGACTACTGTCGGCGCCAGAAAAAGTCCCTGGAGCAGAGTGCGGTTAATATCCAGCGTAGCGCCTGTTTCCTTGGCGACACCCGGCGCCGCCAGACGGCAGGCCGCCATATAGACATACTTTTCTTTCCCCGCAACATAGCCGCCAGTCGGAGCCAGTCCGCCGCCCGGGTTTTTGATGAGCGATCCGGCCATGAGATCTGCGCCCACGGCCACAGGCTCTTTATAATCGAGAAATTCGCCGTAGCAGTTATCCACAAACACCACCACATCCGGTTTAACGGCCTTTATCTTCGCGATAATTTCCGCCATATCCGAAATCTTAAGGGCCTTGCGCCAGCTGTATCCGGTTGAGCGCTGCATGTAGATCATTTTTGTGTTTTCATGGATACTGGACAGAACTTTTTCCTCGTCGATTTTTCCATCCTCTGTCAGCTCAATCTGCTTGTAGTTTACCCCAAAATCCTTAAGGGTACCATTTCCGGCGTCCGCTTCCTCAATGCCGATAACGGTGCGCAGGGTATCATAGGGGCTTCCTGTAATGGATAAAAGCTCATCCCCTGGCCGCAGGACACCGTAAAGGCACAGCGAAATGGCATGGGTGCCCGATGAAATATGGGGCCTCACCAGCGCGTCCTCCGCGCCAAAGATATCAGCGTAAATGGTTTCCACCACCTCGCGGCCCACATCGTCATAACCATAGCCTGTGGCCGGATGGAAGTGGCGGTCGCTCAGGTTTGCGCGCTGCATTGCCCTGATCACCTTATACTGGTGGTACTCTGCCTTTTCGTCGAGCTCTGCAAGGCGCGGTTCTATCTCTGCCTCCACCTGATCGACAAAACAGATAACATCCTTTGAAATATTAAATTCTTCTTTTAAATAAGCGTTTTTCGTGTTCTCCATATTTTCCTTCATTCTTGTACTCTGAACCAAATTCTCAGTTCAGTCTAACATATTTTTAGTTTTTTGTGTAGTCCCTTTTAGAATTCTTCATTGAGATCGCTGTCTTCTGTATAAAGCTGATAAAGGTCGTGATAAATACCGCCCCTTGCCATCAGCTCCCTGTGGGTTCCCTGCTCTACAATGCCATCCTCTGTGAGCACCAGAATAATATCGGCATTTCGAATGGTGGTCAGGCGGTGGGCGATGGTAAAGGTGGTACGGCCGACGGTCAGTTTTTCAAGGGATTGCTGCACAATCCGCTCGCTTTCATTATCCAGCGCCGAGGTGGCCTCATCAAGAATCAGGATCGGCGGATTTTTCAAAAAGACCCGCGCGATGCTGATACGCTGCTTCTGACCACCGGAAAGCTTAACGCCGCGCTCGCCAACATAGGTATCGTAGCCCTCAGGCAGGCCCATGATAAAATCGTGGGCGCCCGCCTGTTTTGCTGCTGTCTCCACCGCGTCTTTGTCCGCCCCGGGCAGACCGTACGCAATATTCTCAAAGACCGAGCCCGCAAAGAGGTAGACCTCCTGCTGTACCATACCGATTTCAGAACGCAGCGAATGCAGGGTTAAATCTTTAATGTCCTGCCCGTCAATGAGAATCCGACCAGAGGTCACATCATAAAAACGTGGGATCAGGTTACAAAGCGTACTCTTTCCGCTGCCAGAGGGGCCGATCAGGGCAATGTTTTTTCCCGGCTCCACATGCAGGTCAATGTTGGACAGCACCTCGGTATGATCGTCGGAATACATAAAACCGACATGGTCAAACCGGATATCGCCTTTTACATTTTTCAGCTTTTTGGCGCCCGGTGTGTCCACAATTTCCAAAGGCTCGTCCATAATCTCGATAAAGCGCTCGATACCCGTCATGCCCCGCTGAAACTGCTCGGTAAATTCAACAACCCGGCGGATTGAGGTGAGCAGTGTCGTGACGTAGAGCAGATAAGCCATCAGGTCACCCGGCGTAATCTTTCCGCCGATCATAAACAATGAACCAGCTACAACGACCACAATATACATCACCCCGTCAAACAGACGGGTCATGGTCTGGAACCCGGCCATATAGCGGTACATCATTTTTTTAATGTTCAGAAATCCCGCGTTGCCCTCATTAAATTTTTCTTCTTCAATGGCTTCATTGGCAAAGGATTTAACGACCCTCACTCCCAGCAGGCTGTCCTCTACCTGCGCGTTGATATCGCCAGTGACCACACGGCCCATTTTAAAGGCCCGGCGCATCCGTTTATTAAACCAGATGGAGCACAGCAGCATAATGGGAATGACCGCAAAAATAATCAGGGTGAGTGTGACATTCACATTGGCTAAAATCACGAAAGATACGGTAATTTTCAGGGCGGCGATAAAAAATTCCTCGGGACAGTGATGGGCAAACTCTGTCACGTCAAACAAATCGCTGGTAATCCTGGCCATAATCTGACCCACCTTTGTATTGCTGTAATAGGAAAAGGAGAGCTTCTGAAGGTGCTCAAACAAATCCCGCCGCATATCCGTCTCGATCCTCGCGCCCATCACATGTCCAATGTTCGCCATAAAATAGTTGGCAGCCGCGTCAATCAGCCTCAAAATCAGATAAAAAAGCCCCACATATAGAATGAGCTTGACGGACAGGCTGGCCATATCGTTCATGCCCTTGTCGGTAATAAAACGCACGATCAGCGGCAGCACCAGCTCACAGATCGTCGTCAGCGCTGCGCAGAAAAGGTCCAGCACCAGCACCCAGCGGTACTTCTTAAAATAAGGCGCAAACCTTTTGATCAGGTATCCTGTGCTTATTTGTCTTGTCTCTTCCATAGATTCTCCCTCCACTCCAGCATTAAAAAATTCCAAAGGCTGTCAGAGCCGTTGGAATTTTCAAATTAACAACAACCTGATTATAACACAAAAAACTTTTTTGATAAATGGTTATTCTTAAATAAGAGAGGGTATATATCATTGCAGATAAATTGAAAGGAGTGAACAGATTATGCCAGCATTTGGAGATCCGTTTGCAGGAAACGTAGAAAGAAAAATGACCAAGAAGGAATTAGCGCAGGCTATCCGTCTTGATCTCGCAGGAGAACTGGAAGCCATTTATTTATATGACGCCCATGTACAGGCAACTGACAATGTCGTTGCCAAGAAAGTACTGGCCGATATTCGTGATGAAGAAAAAGCCCACATTGGAGAATTAACCACTCTGATGCGTTACTTAGACCCTGAAGAAGCAAAACTTTTTGAAGATGGTGCCGAAGAAGTACATGAAATGATGGAAGAATTAGGCATCGCAACCGGAAGCAGCGACGCTCAGTCCCCTGAAGGTGCTACCATCGGCAGTCTCATTGAGTAGGAGGCGTTTTACATGGATTATTTAGCAAGAACAACTGCTCCCTTCGGAGATGACCTTTGGGAACAGATTGACAGCACTGTAGTGGAAGCCGCCAAGAAATGTATTGTCGGCCGCCGCTTTTTACCGCTTTACGGCCCTTTAGGCGCCGGAATACAGGGTGTTAATGTTGATGCCCAAACAAAAGAAGAAGAATTTGAAGATGACTTTGTGCGTACTACTGGCAGAAAATTTGTTGAGCTGCCGCAGCTCTACGCCGATTTTATGATTTTATGGCGCGATCTGGAAGCCAGCCAGAGAATGGGTACTCCCATTGATCTGTCCGCTGTCTCCAGAGCCGCACAGGCTTTAGCCAAAGCTGAAGACAAAATGATTTTCTTTGGCAACAAAGCCTTAGGCCTGGAAGGTCTTTTAAACGCTCAGGGCATTACCACCATGAAGCGTGAAGACTGGGGAACCGGCGAAAATGCCTTTTCAAACATTGCTGCCGCTGCTGCCCTTTTAGATGAAAAAGGCATCATCGGCCGTTATTCTCTGGCTATGGGTCCAGACCTGTATTACCAGCTGCAGCGTATCCAGCCAGGTACCGGAATGATGGAAATTGACCGTATCCGCGAGCTGTTAGGAGGACGTGTATTCAAGAGCAACACACTGGCAGGCAAGGCCCTTCTGGTCTGCTCCGAAGCACAGTACATGGATCTGGCCGTTGGTCAGGATATGGCCGCATCCTATCTCGAGCTGGTTGACTTGAATCATCATTTCAGAATTCTCGAAACTGTTGCGCTCCGTGTTAAAAACGGAGAAGCCATTGTCGTTTTCGAATAACTTAAATTTAGCATACTACTTTCCCTTAAAGATTAAAAAAGCATGGACTCCCCCAAGTCCATGCTTTTTATTTGTTTTTAGTTTTTCCATGTGTGTGGTGCAAACAGCATTAAAATCGGAAAGATTTCAAGGCGTCCAGCCAGCATGTTAAAACAGAGCACCAGCTTGGATACCACTGAAAAATCCGAAAAATTCTCAATGGGCCCAATGGCGTTAAAGCCCGGGCCGACATTATTAATACAGGTCGCTACCGCTGAAAAGTTTGTCAGAAAATCATACTGGTCAAGGGAAAGCACCAGCAACGAAGCCGCAAAGATCAGAATATAAACAGCCAGATAGGTGTAAACACTGGCAACCACCTGCGCTCCCAGAGGCTTGTCCTCAAATTTGACTGTTGTGACCTGGCGGGGACGGATCATTTTTTTAAGCTCATTGGCCGCTGTCTTAACAATAATCAGCCAGCGCGAAACCTTGATCCCACCGCCGGTGGAACCGGCGCAGGCGCCGACAAACATCAGGAAAAGCAGAATATATTTTGAAAAGCTCGGCCACAAGTCAAAATTGGTCGTGGCGAAGCCCGTCGTTGTGATAATAGAGGCAACCTGAAAGGATGAATACCTCAGCGTCTCCAAAACACGGTTTCCATACTGCGGCAGAAGATCAATGGTAATCAGCGCAATGGCCACTGCCACAATGCCAATAAACCAGCGAAGCTCCTCGCTTTTGAAAAAGTCTTTTCCCTTTTTAATGAACACCAGATGGTAAAGATTAAAATTCACAGCGAACATGAGCATAAAAATTGTCAGGACCACATCAATATAAGCGCTGTTGTAATAGGCAATGCTGTCATTCTTTAAAGAATATCCGCCTGTACCGGCTGTCCCCATAGCGTTGATAATGCTGTCGAACAGTGGCATACCCCCGATAACCAGCAAAATGATCAGCAGGATTGTCATTCCCAGATAAATCCCATACAGAATCCGCACTGTCGGACGCACCTTGGAAACCAGCTTTTCCACAGAGGTGCCGGGCATTTCCGCCCGCATGAGATAGATGGAATTCCCTTCTGTTTTCGGCATGATGGTCAGGACAAAAACCAGTATCCCCATGCCGCCGATCCAGTGGGTAAAGCTGCGCCAGAACAGCATGCTGTTGGGCAGGGCCTCTATGTTCGTCAAAATGGTGGAGCCGGTTGTGGTAAAACCCGAAACTGCTTCAAAAAAGCTGTCGACCAGCGAGGGGATCTGGCCGCTTAAAAAGAATGGCAGCCCACCAAAAAAGGACATGACAAGCCATGAAAGCGCCACCACCACAAACCCCTCTCGGGCATAAAAATTCCGGTATTCCGGCATTTTATTGCTGAGTATAAAGCCAAGGGATACCAGTATGAACATGGGAATAACAAACCAGACAATGGTGTCGGCCTCTCCGTAGACAAGCGCCACAATGATTGCCAGCAGCATCAGCGCCGCCTCGCTCTTCATCATATTCCCAATGACGTAAAAAACCATTCGATAATTCATATTGCCGTCCTATTCCCTGCTGTCCAGTATGTCCTTAAGATGCTTCAGGCTCTGTGTCGTGGTGACCACCACCACATTATCCCCCGTTTCCATGACAGCATCACCGTTCGGAAAAATAATGCGCCCCTTTCGGATAATACAGGCAATCAGGTTGTTTTTACGGATATTGAGCTCGCGAAGAGGGTGGCCCACAAAGCCCGAATCCCGTGTTACCGGAAATTCGATGGCCTCGGCCTGCCCGTCGACAATTTTATACAGGGTACGGATACTGTTATCCTCTGTGGTCTCCATGGCCCTTACATAGCGGACAATATGGTTGGCCGTCAGCATTTTAGGCGAGATAACACTCTCGATCCCCACATCCTGCATAATCTTGAGCAGCGGAATCCGGTTGACCTTGGTAATAATCTTTTCAACCTTCTGGGTGCCTGCGTACATGGAAAGAATAATGTTTTCCTCGTCGTTATCGGTCAGCGCCACACAGGCGTCCACATTGCGGATCCCCTCCTCGGTTAAAACCGCCTGGTCTGTCCCGTCTCCATAGACCACGGTCGCCTTTGGCAAGAGCTCACTGAGCTCCCGGCTCCTCTGCTTATTCAGCTCGATAATCTTGACATTGACCTTCAGGCTTATGAGCTGTCTGGCCAGATAATAGGCAATTTTTCCACCGCCGATGATCATCACCTTGCGGATTTTATGGCTGATAATGCCCGTTTCTCTAAAAAAGCGATCCAGCTCTTTAGAGGTTGCAGAAATAAAAATTTTATCACCGCACTGCATGACAAAATCGCCGTCCGGTATGATCACCTCACCCTTGCGCTCAACCGCGCAGATCAGGATATTGGCCTTAAAAAAGTTCGAAAGCTCAGCAATGGCCTTTCCGTTCAGCTTTGAGTTTGGCTGAATCCTCACTGCGACCAAATCTACTCTGCCCTTTGAAAAGGAGTCAACCTCCAGAGCCTGCGGCAGCCTTAAGACACGAAAAATTTCATTGGCCGCCTCAAATTCCGGATTAATGGACATACTGAGGCCCAGCTCGTCCCTCATGTAAACCAGCAGCTTTGTGTACTGTGGATTACGGACTCTCGCGATGGTGTGCTTCGCGCCCATTTTTTTGGCCAGCATGCAGCTTAAAATATTCATCTCATCGCCGGAGGTTACGGCTATAAAAAGATCGGCCGTTGCCACCCCCGCCTGCTGCAATACATCGTAAGAACCACCGTTGCCACAAATTCCCATCACATCATAGGCATTGACAACATTCTCAATAACCCGTTCATCGTTGTCGACGATAATAATATCGTGTCCTTCTCTTGCTAGCTGAACCGTCAGTGTGGTGCCGACTTTACCATTTCCCACAACGACAATTTTCATTCCATTCCTCCGTCATTTTTACGTTATTTTTATGCAATCTTTATATGATTTTCAATTTTCTTTATACTATCTTAACACAAAACAAAAAATAAACAAGGTATTGACAGCTACTACTTTTTTAATGATGATCCGAAAAAAGCCTGCCACTAAAAAAGACAGTGAAAACCATGTTCTCACTGTCTTTCTGTATTTTTTAAGAAGCCCGAAGCTCCCGATCCTGTGAATATCCCATTTTCCATTCTGGGATATGGCAGTAGCCACCGGGATTTTTATCCAAATATTTCTGGTGGTATTCCTCGGCGTCATAAAAGTTTCTCAGAGGTTTGATTTCTGTCGCGAGTGGCTTACGGCCTCCGAGCCTGCGGAAGGTCATGGTTGTCACATGCTCAATAACAGGTAAATCATCTGAATTGGTATAATAGATGCCGCTGCGGTATTGTGAGCCCACATCAGGACCCTGTCGGTTAACACTGGTGGGATCTATGACATTGTAAAAAGCAATCAGCAAAGCCTCCAGGCTGATAACGCCAGGGTCATAGACGACCTTTACGGTCTCCGCAAAGCCGGTACGGCCAGTGCAGACCTCTTTATAAGTAGGTTTTTCCTTGTTGCCGTTGGCATAGCCCACACGGGTTTCCACCACGCCGGTAATATTTTCCATGAATTTTTCCAGGCCCCAGAAGCATCCGCCGGCCAGATATATTGTTCTCAGTTTTTTCATCACTGTTCACTCCTTTCATCATTGTATCATCTCATATACCCTGAGTTAAGGATACCAAACATTCCTTAAAGATAAGTGAAGCGTGTTTCAGTGTACTGAGAAATAAACGCTCATGTCCTCTGCCATATCCACCCTTGTGTCGTAGTTTTCCACCTCAAACCAGCGGATACGCTGGTCCTTTCTAAACCACGTCAGTTGGCGTTTGGCAAAGTGGCGGGTATCCCGTTTCAGGATATGCAAAGCCTCCTCAAGGGACATTTCTCCCTTAAGATAAGGGAAAATCTCTTTATAGCCAATGGCTTTCATGGAAAGGAGCTCCTCGGTATAGCCCTGGTCTAAAAGGGACTTCACCTCGTCTATCAGCCCATCCCTCACCATGAGATCAATCCGCCGGTTGATACGCTCGTAGAGCAACGGGCGTTCCATGGATATTCCCATCAATACATAATCGTAGGGCAGCTCCTCTTTGGCAGCTTCCATGTCCAGACAGGATTTAGGCTTTCCGGTTACCTCGTAAATTTCATAGGCGCGGATCATACGCTTGACATTGTTGGGGTGCAGGGCCGCTGCTGTGACGGGGTCGACAGCTTTCAGGCGTTCATAAAACGCCTCCCTGCCCATCTCCTCCACCTCCCGCGCCAGACGCTCCCGTACCTTTTCATCTGTATCTTTTTCGCGAAAACCCCAGGGCATCGTAAGCCCATTGATGTATAATCCCGTTCCTCCTGCCACGATTGGCTGTCTGCCTCGGAATAAAATATCTTCGATTCTCCTGAGGGCTTCCTCCTTAAACCGCGCGACACTGTACTCTTCATCCGGGTCCACACAGTCGATGAGATGGTGTGGAATACCCTGCATTTCTCCCTGAGTAGGTTTGGCGGTGCCAATGGTCATCTGACGATAAATCTGCATCGAATCCGCAGAGATGATTTCGCCGTCAAGCTTTTTAGCCAGCTCGACCGCTGTGTCTGTTTTTCCGCAGGCGGTGGGTCCCACCAGCACGGCAATCTTTGGTTTTGTCATTTATACCACCCGTTTAAATAATTTTTTAAGCTCATACTCACGCAGCTTCAGGATAATCGGCCGGCCATGGGGGCAGGTATAGGGATTGTCCAGACGGCTCATTCCGTCAAGCAGCGTCTCGATTTCTTCCCGCGAAAGCTCCTGATGCCCTTTTACAGCCCCTTTGCAGGACATGGTAATAATGCGCTCAATAAGATTTCTTGGGTCCGAAACGTCCTCATAGACGCGGCCCTCAATGAACGCTTTTAAAAGCGATACATCCTGGGGTTCTCCCAAAATAATAGGCACACTGCGGACCATAAGTGTATTTTCGCCAAAAAGGTCACAGTCAAATCCATAGCGCATGAGCTCAGGCTGCAGCTCATCAAAATGGTCCGCCTCCCGCACGGAGATCTCCACAGGCTGGGGGACCATGAGGCTCTGGGCCGGAAAATCGGACTTCTGGTCAAAGCGCTCCTTCAGCTCCTGGTATAAAAAGGCCTCATGGGCTGCGTGCTGATCAAGCATAATAATCTCATCGCCCTTTTCAAGCAGAATATAGGTCGAGAAAAGCTGACCGATAATTTTTGCGTTTTTGAAATCCGGCCCTTTTCGACGCGGGTATTCTGGGGCAGGCTCGGCAACCCTTGGCGTCTCATCCGCTGTGGACTGGGTCTCGGTAAACACCGGGAGCGGCTCTGGGACGTCCGGCTCAGGGGTACGCGCCTCCATTTTTTCAACCGCCGGCACTTTCTGCGTCTGTCTCTCTGCTTCCTCCCTTACAGCTCCCTGCCGGACCGCTTTGGTTTTTGGCAGCTGAGGCACGGGCGGGCGATGTTCCTGTGCCTTACTTGTTTCATCGACCGGGGTAAAGTTTTTGCTCTCTCCTGACAGAAAGCTGACTGGCTCCTCCACAAGCTTTGTCCGGGCGGTCTCCTCAGGCAGTTCCGTCGCTGCGGTCACATCGCTCACATCCACCACCAGATTCTGCGCTTTCAGACAATCCCGTATCCCCTGCTTAAACAGAATGGAGACCAGACTTTCATTGAGAATCTGGATTTCTGTTTTTGCCGGATGAATATTGACATCCAGCATGCGGCCGGGCAGATCCATAAACACAATGCCGACCGGGTGCTTGTGCACCATCATATAACCCTCATAAGCGTCCTCAAAGGCCCGCGAAAGACTCTTGTTTTTCACAAAACGGTTATTGATAAAGAAAATCTGTTCTTCTCTGGTAGAACGTGTCAGGGTAAGGTCGCTGATATAGCCCCTCAGGCGCATGGGCGAATTTTCCACATTCAGCTCCCGGAGCCCTTTAAAAAAGTCCCGTCCATACAGGCTCTCGATCACATCCTTCAGATTTCCAGTGCCCAGCGTTTTAAATACCTCGCGTCCGTCGCTGATATAGGTAAAGCTTATCTCTGGGTGTGAAAGCGAAAGCTTTTCCAAAATATCCCTGATCAGCTTTTCCTCGTTTTTATCCTTTTGCAGATGCTTCTGGCGGGCAGGCGTGTTATAAAAGAGGTCTGTCACCATAATCTCAGTTCCGCGGTCATAGGTGCAGACACGCTGGTTAATGAAAGCTCCGCCCTCAAAAAAGCTTTGGCTGCCGATTTCCTCCTCCGCGGTTTTCGTGGTGATCCGAACCCGCGAAATGGCCGAAATACTGGAGAGCGCCTCGCCCCTGAAGCCAAGGGTATCAATGCTTTCGAGGTCCTCAATCTTTAATATTTTGCTGGTCGCGTGACGTTTAAAGGCCAGAGGCACCTCATTATAGGCAATACCAACACCGTTGTCCGTCACGCAGATACTGGTTTTTCCGCCCTTCTCCACCGCTACGGAAACGCGGGTGGAATCAGCGTCGATGGCGTTTTCCACCAGCTCCTTAATAACCGATACGGGCCTGACGATCACTTCCCCGGCCGCGATCTTGTTAATGGTCTCATTATTGAGCATTTTTATTTTCATGTTTCACCTCTTGGCTGCGCGCCCTTAATTATCCTTCAGCTTGCTCTGCAGGCCGTAAAGCTGATTCATGGCCTCCATTGGGGTCATCTCATTTATGGACAGGTCTTTTATACTGTTGAGCACTGCTTTTTCTTCTTCTGACATAGCAGGAATCCTGTCGAAGAAATTTATCTGAGCGCTCTCAAAGGACGGTTTTTCAGCCGCGATCATTCCCTCACGGTAGGTGTCCTCGCCCTGATCCAGGATATTCAAAATTTCCCTGGCGCGGTTGGTAACCGCCGGCGGGAACCCTGCGAGCCTGGCGACCTCGATCCCATAGCTCTGGTCTGCGCTGCCGGGCTTGATCTTTCTTAAAAAGACCACCCCCTCCGGGGTTTCCCTGACGCCAATGCTGAAATTTTTGATGCCAGGCTTCAGATGCTCGAGTTCTGTGAGCTCATGATAGTGGGTGGCAAAAAGCGTTTTAGCCCCGATAATCTGCTCGTCCCAGAGGTATTCCACCACCGCCCAGGCAATGCTGATACCGTCAAAGGTGCTGGTCCCCCGGCCGATTTCATCCAGAATGACCAGGCTGTCCTGGGTGGCGTTTTTGAGAATATTGGATACCTCGGTCATCTCAACCATAAAGGTGCTCTGCCCGGTCGCCAGATCATCGGAAGCTCCGACACGGGTGAAAATACGGTCGACAATACCGATTCTCCCGCTGTCTGCCGGGATAAAGGAACCAATCTGGGCCATAAGAGCAATGACTGCTACCTGGCGGATATAGGTGGATTTTCCGGCCATATTGGGTCCGGTGATCAGCATCATCCGGAGGTCCTTGCCGTCAAAGTGGCAGCCGTTGGTCACAAAATGATTGATACCGATGATCTCCTCTACCACTGGGTGACGGCCATTTTCGATTTCCAGCTCCGGTCCGTTTGTGATCTCAGGTTTTACATAGTTGCCCGCTATGGCAACCTGCGCCAGAGAATACAGGGCATCGATTTCGGCCACATCTCTGGCCCGTTTTTGGATTCTGGCGATCTGCGCGATGATTTTTTCCCGGACATCCTGGAAAAGCTCATATTCCAGCTGCGCCAGCCGCTCCTCTGAGCCGAGAATCCTGGTTTCCATTTCCTTGAGCTCCGGAGTGAAAAAGCGCTCTGCGTTGGCCAGGGTCTGTTTACGGATATAATCCTCGGGGGTCTGGTCCAGATTAGTCTTGGTAATCTCAATGAAATAGCCAAACACACGGTTGTACTTGACCTTCAGTGATTTGATGCCTGTGCGCTCCCGTTCCTTAAGCTCCAGGTCACGAATCCAGTCCTTCCCTTTTTCGCTGGCCTCGCGGTAGCCGTCAATCTCCTCATTGTAGCCGCGCTTGATGACCTTGCCATCCTTCAGGGCAAAGGGCGCGTTATCATCAATGCTGGCATCAATGAGCTCGTAAATATCGGTTAACAAATCTGCTTCTCCGTAGCGCTTTCTGAACACCGGAGCGTCAATGCCGGCAAAAAACGCCTGCAGCAGCGGCAGGGCAGAAACAGACTGCTTAAGCGACAGCATATCCTTGGGGTTACAGGTTCCAAAGGATATTTTCCCGCAGATACGCTCAAGGTCGTATACTTTTCCCAAAACGCCCTTTAAATCCTTCAGAGCTCCCGGATGGCGGTAAAGCTCCTCCACCATATCCTGCCGGGCTTCAATGGCCTTTTTTTCGAGCAGCGGCGCTTCCAGCCATCTTCGCAGCATTCGCCCGCCCATGGCGGTGACCGTCTTATCCAAAACCCAGAGCAGGCTTCCCTTCTTTTCCCCGGAGCGTATGGTTTCGGTCAGCTCCAGGTTGCGTCTTGTGGACAGGTCCAGAATCATATATTCATCATTCTTATAGTAGGATACATGGTTAATATGCGTGAGCACCCGCTTCTGGGTCTCGTCAATATAGCGCAGGAGCGCGCCAGCAGCCCGAACACTGTGCTCCCGCCGCTCCAGATCCAGAGCTGTCAAAGAATAAACGTCAAACTGCTCCTTGAGCCTTGACTCTGAAGCCTTGAACTCAAAATATCTGGCCGGATATAAATTGGTCATAATCCCAAATTTTTCTTCCAGCGTTTTAATGGTTCCGGTGTCCTTAAAAAGCGTGGGATTGACTAAAATTTCCGAGGGGCCAATTTTTCCCACCTCATCCATCAGCAGCGCCAGCGTATTTTTCCCTGAAATTTCCGTGACAAAAAAGTCTCCGGTGGAAATATCCAGATAGGCCAGGCCGATGGTGTTTTTTTCCTGGTACAGAGACATCAGATAATTATTCTTTTTTGATTCCAGCAGCTTCCCCTCAGCGATGGTGCCCGGGGAGATCACCCGGATAATCTCGCGCTTGACGATCCCCTTTGCCACCGAGGGGTCCTCCATCTGTTCGCAGATGGCTACCTTATAGCCTTTTTCCACCAGTTTGGTAATATAGCTTTCGGCCGCGTGGTAAGGCACCCCGCACATGGGCGCGCGCTCGTCCAGTCCACAATCTCTGCCGGTTAAGGCGATCTCAAGCTCCTTCGAGGCCTTTAAGGCATCGTCAAAAAACATTTCATAAAAATCCCCGAGCCGAAAAAATAAAATCGCGTCCTTTACCTTCTCGTGGGTTTCCAAATACTGCTGCATCATTGGTGTCAGGCCCAAATGATCACCCCTTTCTTGATTAATTGAAAATGGAGAATGGAAAATGGAAAATTTAAGACCCCTTTTTCTATCGAAAAAGCGATTAGACAGCGGCCGGCAGGCCGCTATTTTATTCAAAATGCGAGAGCATTTTGTTCCTATAATTCTCCATTCTCAATTCTTAATTCTCCATTGTATTAAATTTCCACTCCGGTCAGGCTAAAGCTGCCGGCCTTGGTAATTTTTACGTTTACGATCTTCCCGATGTTTTCAAAGCTCCCCTCAAAATTGACCAGCTTACCCGTTTCGGTGCGGCCGCTGAGGCGGTCGCTGTTGTTTTTGCTGGGTTCTTCCACCAGTACCGGGAGCACTCTGCCCTCATATTTACTGTTGAGGCCAAAGCTGATATCGCGCAGGACGTCCAGCAGGCGGTTTAGCCGGTCATGCTTGATTTCATCCGGAATCTGGTTCTCCATGGTGGCGGCCGGGGTGCCGGTTCTTATGGAATAAATGAAAGAAAAGGCGGAGTCAAATTTACAGGCCCGCATCACTTCCAGCGTATCCTGAAAATCCTCCTCGGTTTCCCCCGGAAAGCCCACGATAATATCGGTTGTGATGGCCACATCTGGTATTCTGCTCCGTACCTTGTCCACCAGATCAATGATCTGCTCCTTGGTATAGCGGCGGTTCATGGCCTTTAATACCCGGGTGCTCCCGGACTGGATGGCCAGGTGGATGGCCGGGCAGACTTTGTCACACTGGGCGATGGCCTCAATGACCTCGTCAGTCAGATCCTTCGGATGGGAGGTCATAAAACGGATGCGCTTAATTTTTTCGATTTGGTTCAGATCCCTGAGCAGGTCGGCAAAATGGTACCCTGTTTTCAGATCGTTACCGTAGGAGTTTACATTCTGCCCTAAAAGCGTGACCTCAAGACAGCCCTCATCGGCCAGGCGGGTCACCTCTTCGATGATCTTTTCCGGCTGGCGGCTGACCTCACGGCCTCTGGTATAAGGGACGATGCAGTAGGTGCAGAAATTATTGCACCCGTTCATAATGGTCACAAAGCTTTTAAAAGGGTATTTCCGATCCACTGGCAGATCCTCAATAATCTCATGGCTGTCGTCCCAGATTTCAAAAATCCGTTCGCCTCTTTGCAGATAATTTCCCAGCATCTGAGGAAACTGGTGAATATTGTGCGTTCCGAAAACCAGATCAACCTGGGGATATTTTTCTTTTATTTTTTTGACGATCTCCGGCTGCTGCATCATACAGCCGCATACTGCCAGCACAAGATCAGGATTTACTTTTTTGACGGATTTAAAGGTGCCCAGATTTCCAAACACACGCACATCCGCGTTTTCACGCACGCTGCAGGTATTCAGGATAACGACTCCTGCCTTATTGACATCCTCCTCGGGCGTGTAACCCATATTTTTCAGCAAACCCGAAATCTTTTCAGAATCATTTTCGTTCATCTGGCAGCCAAAAGTCATTATTTTATATGTCTTATTCATTAACCCTCCTAATTGAGTACATATTTAAACGAATCAATGATATTTCTCGCTGTCAGGGTGCTTTCACCATAACGTTTAGCGTAGTAATCGCCAGCGGCGCCGTGGTAAAAAACGCCGGCCTTCGCCGCCTCAAGCAGGTCCACGCTCTGTCCCGCAAAGCCTGCGATCATCCCGGCCAGCACATCGCCGGAACCGGCGGTCGCCATTCCCGGGTTGCTGGTTGAATTAAAAAAGACCTCGCCCTCCGGACTGCATATCATGGTTCTGTAGCCCTTAAGCACCAGCACTACCTGGTATTCCTCTGCAAAACGACGGCCATAGCTAATGGGGTCTTCCAGAATGTCTTCCCGGTCTACGCCGGTAAGCGTCGAAAATTCTCCAAAATGGGGCGTCAGGATCACCGGTGTTTTAGACTCTTTGAGTACGTCCAGGTTTCTGGACAGGTGGAAAAGCCCGTCAGCGTCGATGACTACCGGGACTGTGGTATTGTACAGCAGGTCGTTTAAAATAATACTGTAATTCTTTTTGCGGCCAATCCCTGGCCCGATGAGCACCACGCGCTTGCGGTCATGCTCGATATCCTCCCCGGTAATATTGCAGTCGTAGGTTTTGATCATGACCTCAACCGGGGAGCGTGCCGCCACTGGCAGATAAACCTCCAACGGGACATAGCTGGTAACCAGGCCTGCGCCGCTCTTCAGGGCGCCTTCGGTGGCCAAAAGTCCTGCGCCAATCATCCCCTTTGAGCCTGCAATAATCACCACTGAGCCATAATCGTATTTATGGGAATTCTTTTTACGCTTTACCGGACAGCGCAGGTTTTGCTTCTGCACAAAATATTTGTTGTTTTCGATGCAGTTTTCGTCAATTCCGATGTCCACAAGCACCGGCTCGCCCACACAGTCCGGACCGTCGTTCAGCAGACAGCCCACCTTATAGTTCTGGATAATAATGGTCTGATCTGCCTCCACGGCGGCCTCCAGTGTCAGCCCGTTATCCCCCCGCAGGCCAGAAGGAATGTCAATGGCGACAATGCGTTTTCCACACGCGTTAATGGCGTTCAGCAGCTTTTCGTACCATTCTCCCAGCGGGCGGTCCTTAAGCCCTGTTCCAAAAACAGCGTCCACCACCAGATCTGCTCCGGCCAGAGAGGCCTCAAAGCCTTCAAGGCCAGCCTCATGCGACAAAAACTGGACGACTGCACTGGTCTCCTGAAGACGGCTGTAGTTGGTCTGGCTGTCCGGAGACATCTTATCCGCGGGTTCGGTGAAGAACACCTGAACCGA
Source organism: Eubacterium callanderi (assembly GCF_900142645.1). Lineage (GTDB taxonomy): Bacteria > Bacillota > Clostridia > Eubacteriales > Eubacteriaceae > Eubacterium > Eubacterium callanderi. Next base: position 31,077 of record NZ_FRBP01000011.1, on the reverse strand, counting down.
AAAGCCCTTTTCGCTGAGCTGTCTGGCAATGACCTGACCATCGCCGCCGTTATTGCCTGGACCGCAGATTACACAGATCAGCATATCCTCCTTCAGCGTGCTTTCAATCACCTGGGTACACTCGGTACCGGCTTTTTCCATCAAATCAATTCCACTGATACCGGAAGCAATTGTTTTCTGGTCCATTTGTGCCATTTCCTGTGGCGTTACCACCTTCATTTTAGTCCTCTTTTCTTTATCGATCCTCCGGCCTGTAAGCTGTAAACGAAGTACGCGCAAACGCGTTTTTTTCATAAGGGCCGGGCGTCTTTATATCTTAAGATGATTAGATTATATCAGACTTTAACGTCTTGTAAAGCATAAAAAAGTAAGAACCGGTGAAAGTCCTTACTTCTCTTAAACAACCTTTATTTTTACTCGTTCTCTGCCGGGGTCGGCGTCGGATTTTCCTCTGGGGTGGCCTCCGGCGTCGCTGCTGTAGTCGGCTCCGGCGTTACCGTCGGCTCTGCTGTCGGCTGTGCTTTCTGTGTGGTCGTGCTCGAATTGTTTTTTTCCTTCACTTCTTCCACAAAGGTTGACTGGCCTATACTGGCCGCATATACTTCCTTCACACCTTCCGGTGTCATGACAATACGGTCTGCATAATTATAAACATCCTCCACAATAAAGGATGAGGTTAAAAAGACCATGACGAAAGCAATGATGATAAAGACCAGAAAGTCCTTACCCTTTCCCTGTTTCTTAACCTTTGGCTCTTTTACCGGCTTTTTTTTCTTTTTACTCATCTGGGTACCTCCAAATCGGCCCGCGGGTATTTATTCTTCGTTCCAGTTGTGCCATACTTCCTGGATATCATCGTTATCGTCAAACATATCCAGCATTTTTTCCATTTTTTTAGCGTCCTCTTCGCTTAATGAGGTTTCGGTAGATGGGATCATGGCAACCTCGCCGGATAACACCTCGATGCCGTTATCTCTCAAGGCGTCCATAACCGCCGCGAAATCCTCTGGGGTGGTGGAGATTTCGTAACCTTCATCTGAAGTTTCCATATCCTCCGCACCTGCGTCCAGGGCAACCATCATCAGTTCATCCTCGTCGATGACGTCGCTCTTTTCGATCATGATACGGCCTTTTTTGGTAAACATAAAGCTTACACAGCCGCTGGTTCCAAGGTTTCCGCCGTTTTTATCAAAAGCGTGGCGCACATCGCCCGCGGTTCTGTTTTTATTGTCAGTCAGACACTGCACAATAACCGCAACACCTGATGGGCCGTAGCCTTCATAGGTAATTTCTTCATACACAGCGCCCTGAAGCTCACCGGCACCCTTTTTAATGGCGCGGTCAATGTTATCATTCGGCATGTTGGCAGCCTTTGCCTTTGCCACGGCGTCGCGCAGTTTCGCGTTCATTTCAGGGTCTGATCCGCCTTCACGCGCAGCGACAGCGATGTATTTTGCCATTTTAGTAAAAACCTTACCCTTGGCAGCATCCTGTTTCCCTTTTCTGTTTTTAATATTGGCCCATTTTGAATGTCCTGACATATTATTCCTCCGTTTAAAGTTCAATCATCACTGCAACAAAGCGCGTTATACGCCTTTACTGCAATGCTTTATATAAATTCTTGTTCCGACTATTAATTGTATCATACACGTTTCGGTTCATCAACGCTTAATTTAAAAAAGGTATGTCCACGTAGCGCTGTTCCACAACCGCGTAATCAAAACGCCCGTTGGTGGTTTCCCGGATCAGCGCCAGGAAACCCTCGGTTTTCTTTACCTCGATTTCAAAGTCCAGACCCACCTTTTCGCCAAAGCTTTCGGCGGCTGGCTTATAGCCTGCGGCGGCCAGTACATTCATCAGTCCGCCGTAGCTCGTATAGTCGATCTCAACTTTAATAATGTCAGAAAACTGCTTCTTGACCACCTCGCACTGGTTCAGAACTTCGGCCGCTGTCCCGCTGTAGGCCCGGATAAGACCGCCAGCGCCCAGCTTGATCCCGCCAAAATAGCGGATGACCAGCACCAGTACATTTTTAACCGCGCGCTTGTTAATGACCTCCAGAATCGGCTTCCCAGCCGTTCCCGAGGGCTCGCCGTCGTCGCTTGCCTTCTGGCGGGCCGGAACCGTGTTCAGAACCCAGGCAGAGCAAACATGGGTGGCCTTGTAATGCTCTTTTTTTACCGCGGCGAGAATCGTATCCGCCTCGGTTTCATCCTGAATGGGGTAAACCCGCCCGATAAAACGGGATTTTTTAATCTCAAGCTCTGTCTCAAAGGGGGTGAGCACTGTCAGATAATCCTGCTGTTCCATTCTATCCTCCTGTTACTCAGCTTCTACTTCATACTTTTCATATTGATGCGCTGGAAAGTCTGCGTTTATGGAAACCCGGACCCGTGTGCCGCCCTCATCGTACCGGGTATCCAGAACCGTACTCTTTTCATGGAGCACGGCCATGGCGCGGCTGTCCTCATAAGGAATACAATAGGTCTTTTCAAGCGACATGCCCCTGAGATCACCGTCAATTATTTCTGTCAGTGCCCCGATATGCCATTTCTCCCTTGCAGAAATGCAGATGGCGTCGCCAGCCCGGGCGGCTCTGTTCTCAAAGCGCTCCCGCTCTTCAGGCGGCAGCCTGTCCATCTTGTTATAGACCATCAACACCTTCTTATGGCCTGACCCGATATCCCGCAGCACCTGATTGACCACCTCGATCTGGCTTTTATAATTAGGGTTGGAGGCGTCCACCACATGCAGAAGCAGGTCGGCGGTTTCCACCTCTTTCAAGGTCGTTTTAAAGGCCTTGATCAGCTCATGGGGAAGCTTCTCGATAAAGCCTACCGTATCGGATACCAGGTAGTCCCCGGCCTCGGGGCGTACCTTTCGGATGGTGGAGTCCAGGGTGATGAACAGCCCATCCTTGATGACCGCGTCGCTTTCTGTGAGCACATTAAACAGTGTGCTCTTGCCCGAGTTGGTATAGCCAATAAGGGAAACGGTACGGATATTGTTTTTCTTGCGTCCCTTGGCATTCAGCTCATTGGTCTGGTTGATTTTGGCGTTTTTGCGCTCCAGCTCGTCAATCTGCCTGCGGATATGGCGCCTGTCCGTTTCCAGCTTCTTTTCACCCGGACCGCGGGTGCCGATGCCCCCTCCGGTACGGGACAGCACAATCCCCAGGCCCTTCAAATGGCTGAGGCGGTACTTCTGCTGGGCCAGCTCCACCTGGAGCTTACCCTCCCGGGTTTTTGCCTGGCGGGCGAAAATATCGAGAATGATGGTGGTGCGGTCAATGGTTTTGACGCCGGTGATGCCCTCAATATTGCCGATCTGGTTGGCGCTGAGCTCATCGTTGGCCACAATCAGGTTAATATCCTTATTCTGGATTATTTTCAGAATTTCCAGAAGCTTTCCCCGACCAACATAAAAGACCGGATCAACCTGTGGCCGGTGCTGGGTTACCACCTCAGCCACATCGCCTTCAGCCGTTTCGACCAGCCGGGCCAGCTCTTCCATGGATTCCTCAAGGTCGATACCGCCGCGGCTGCCGTTCACCTCTACTCCGATGAGAAGCGCACGCTCCCTCTCACCCTCAAGGTCGAAGCCCGCACCCGGGTCCCGCCGCAGAGCGCGGTTAGCGGCCAGCACATAATTTTCCAGCGGAAAGCGGTTCAGCTGGCCCAGAGACTCGCAGATGCCCATGCCATAGACCACCTGCCCATCTTTGACCACCGGCGCGCCAATACCGAACAGTACGGGCTTATCTTCCCCCACGCCCACGGCCACCATACATTCCACTGACAAATGATCCGACGCTGAAAAATCCTCCTCTGACAGATGCGGGTTTCCGCCGGGATGGGTATGGATAACCCGGATGCGGTTCAGGCCTTTCCGGTTTTCCTGAACCCTGGAGTGGTCCAAAGGTACCTTGGATGCGTCGCCGATCCCCACATATTCAATTTTGCTTTTGTCATTGGTCATCACCAGAATTTCCCGTCCCAGGGTCTTCGTGAGCCGGACCAGCACTGCAAGCACATCCTCATCCAGGAGTACCTGGTTCTCCATGGTATAGCCAATCAGTTTATTCAGTTCTTCCAGGATGCTCCGGCGCACCCCTTCTGCCTTTACTTCAGTCATAAATACTTCCTTAATATATAGTAATCGCCGCTGCTGCCGCAGACAGTCTGCACAGACAGCGAGTTTATTATAACACGAATGCCTTAAAAAAAGGTCGGTAATTTACTTCATCTATTCTACCCTGGAATTCTCCATTGTCGATTTTATTGCTATTTTTTTCGTTTACAGATATAATAGTACGGTCAGAAACTTAAGTAAGTAGGAGGTTTTATAATGTTAGAAGATAAAACACCCCCTGAAAATGAACCCCGGAAAAAACAAAGTTCAAAACCGAAAACACCGCTCCGAAAAGACGCCGCCCCAAACGGCAGAAAAACGGAGAAACCAGTTTCCAAAAACCCTAAAAAAAAGAAAAAGGGCTGGGATGACCGGACCATTCCCCAAAAGGTCGGGTTGATTTTTATCATTCTTTTTGTTTTAGCGCTCGCAGGCGGCGGCGCTGCCTTTAGCGTGCTTTATGCCCAGACGCCGCCCCTTGACACCGACAATTTTAATTACATCGAAAACGCCCGTATCATGGATGTCAATGGCAATTTCTACCAGGACCTCCAGGGTGCTGAGCGGCGGGAGATCGTCTCCATCGACACCATTCCAGACCATGTGCAGAATGCCTTTATCGCCATTGAGGACCAGCGTTTCCGCAGCCACCACGGTGTGGATTACAAACGCTTTGGCCGGGCTCTGGCCGGTGTGCTTTTTTCGGGCGGAAGCCTGGACGGGCCGGGCGGAAGTACCATTACTCAGCAGCTCATAAAGCTCACGCACCTGACCTCAGAAAAAACCGTCACCCGCAAATTTCAGGAAATGGTGCTGGCCACTAAGTTGGAACGGGTCTATACCAAAGACCAGATTTTGGAGGCCTACCTGAACAAGATTAACCTCTCCCACGCATGGGGTGTTCAGGCCGCTTCCGAAATTTATTTCGGCAAAAGCGTCTCCGACCTGAATGTGGCCCAGGGGGCCATACTGGCCTCCATTGCGAACTCGCCGTCCTATTATGACCCTTATGTCTATACGACCGATGAGCAGGGCAATGATGTTTTTGCTACTGAGCCAGACGGCCGCTATACCCTGAACCCCAACAACATGGAACGCTCACTGCTGGTCATCGATAAGATGCTGGAGCTGGGTTATATTGACCAGGCTCAGTACAACGAGGCCAGTGCGGAGCTTTCTGGCAATCAGGTAGGGCTTGTCTATAATGAACCAGACAACACCTATTCCTATTTTACCGACGCCGTCTATGAACAAGTCGTAAATGATCTTCAGACAAAATACCGCTATACCGAAAACGAGGCGACGGATATGCTGCTTGGCGGCGGGCTCACCATTTACGCCACCGTCGACCCAAAGGTCCAGAGCGCCATGGAAGCAGAATCTCTGAACGAAGATCTCTACCCTTCCCAGTCTGGCTCGGCAGCGGCGGCCTCTGAGGCTAAAACGGCTGATACAGGCGTGGAAACAAACTATATTCCTGAGGTCGGCATGACCGTCATTGACAACAACACCGGCAATGTGGCCGGTATTGTTGGCGGCCGGGAAGAAAAGACCAACCTGTCTCTGAACCGGGCCACCCGGAAATTCCAGCCTGGCTCCTCAACCAAGCCCCTGACTGCCTATGGCCCCGGGATTGACACCGGAGCCATCACCCTCGGCACTGTTTTTGCCGATGTGCCAATCGCCTATCAGGGCTGGCGCCCAAACAACTCCAGCGGCACCTTTGAGGGCCTGACAACTGTGCGCGAGGGGATCACCAGCTCGGTGAACACCATTGCCGTCCAGGCCAATGTGGCGACCGGGCTCACCCAGTCTGCTCTCTACGGCACCCGTCTTGGCCTGGACATTGTACAGGACGGCGACGCCAATGACATGACGCCAGCAGCTCTGGCTCTCGGGGGCTATACCCACGGGCAGTCCTCACTGGCTATGGCCAGCGCTTATTCTACCTTCCCAAATATGGGCGTTCACAAAAAACCATCTTTCTACACAAAGGTCGTAGACCGAAGCGGAAAAACCCTGCTTGAAAAATCAGACAGCTCTGAACAGGTCTTTAAGCCCCAGACCGCCTATCTGATGACCGACGCCCTGAAAGGGGTTGTAAACGGCGGAACCACCAATATTTATGTGGACGGCCAGCCTGTGGCAGGAAAGACCGGTACCACCGATGAAAACCGCCATGCGTGGTTCTGCGGCTACACCCCCTATTATTCCATGGCGGTATGGTATGGCTATGATGAAAATGTCGTGGAAACCAACGAAGGCACCTATTATCTAAATATCGGTATCTTTGGCGGCAGCAAGCCCGGTCCCGCGTCCATGTTTGAGGCCGTGATGAACGATATTCACGAAAGCCTTGAGCCGGCTGCTTTCCCGGATAACCCTGGCGGCATTGTCACCGCGGCCATTGACCGCGTCTCCGGCAAGCTGGCCACCGATTTATCGGCCAGAGATCCAAGAGGATCCATGGTGTTTAATGAAATGTTTATCGACGGCACCGCCCCTACCGAAAAGGATGACTGCCATACACTGGTTACGCTGGATGTCACCACAAACAGCTACGCGACTCCCTACTGCCCGGCCAGCTCGGTGCAGAGTGTGGTGCGCCTGCAAAAGGTCAACCGGAATTTCCCCCAGGGGATCACGCCAGTAGATTCGGACTATATTGCCTCCTCCGAGGCGTCCGTCATGGTCCCGCCCGAATCCCAGACCTGCCCGGTCCACACCACCGCTCCCGGGGTTGAGATCACATTCCTGGTAAACGGCGGCGCTGTTGGGGGCACCCTCAACATGCAGTCTGGAAAATCCATCACCGTTACTGCCAATGGCCCCAACAACCCGGCCACAGTGGTTTCCGCAAGCGGCTCCTCCGCCTCGGTTTCCCAGAACGGCAATCAGATTCAAATTACCGCGGTCAGCCCCGGCGTTACCCAGGTCACTGTATCCCAGAAGGTCTCTGTCAACTATCAGCAGGGCAGCCAGGTAAAAACCTACGAAACCACCTACACACGCACGTTAAACATCAGCGTCACAAGCTAAAACGGCTTCTCAGCCCTTTTCAGGCTGTCAAAAAACCGAAAGCTTGATTCAAAGTTAAAGCAGAAAACTGTTTCAGGTGGAAATTGGAAGATGGAAGGTTCATGACCCCTTTGGCTGACGCCAAAGTGATTAAAAATGCGGCCATAGGCCGCATCACATCAAATCTGCCAGCGGCAGATTTGCACCTGAACTTTCCACTAGCCACTTTCAACTGAACCGTCCTCTCTTTAACGCTTCACCTCTTCATGACAACATTTGTCTACATGCTAAAAAGGGCTTTGCAGCCCTTTTTTTATTTCTTCAAAAGCCCGCCCATCAGTATAAAATAATCGGGCAGCCTCTCCTCAGACATCCACTGTATTTCCTGTTTCAGGTATTTCTTAACCGACAGCCCCACATTGCCGCCTACAGATTCTACCGAATGGCGCATTCTTTCCGGTCTCCTGCAGGGCTCTCCCAGAGGTCTGCTGCAGCCTGCTTCTCCACAGACATCGCAGCTGCCCATCGACAGCGCCACACTGCCCGGATACTGGGCTTCAAGCTTTATGAGCTCATCCTCGAGAGCGTGGCTCTCTTTTTTAAGGATCTGCCTGGAAATCTCTTTAAAATCCTCCACCGCATATTTCCGCCCAAGCTCCCGGGTATCAAAGACAATTTTCTTGCCGCTCATGTAAAAGCTCCGGTAGCCCAGCCAGAAATCCTGAACTGAAAAATCAAAGGGCGGGCAGGCCCAGGTTTTTTCATAGCTTGGACAGGCCTCGCAATAACCCAAAAAGGTGGGAATATCCACGCAGCTTTCCATATATTCGGGAACGGGTACCTCAGCCACGTAGGCCTCCACCCGGTATTCCGGCAGCTCAGCCGTCTCAAAGGTCCTGTCTTTAGCGTTATCTGCCATTGTTTTTCCTCCTGTAATCATTTACCTGTACTCAGTATAGTGACAAAAAGCCCGCTTGTCAAACCTTTTCAGTTTTTTAAAAAACGCATAAGGAACCGCCTCAGACATAAAAAACACCCTCTGCCAAAAGGCAGAGGGTGTCTTAAATATTGTTTTATTCTCCCAGATCTTCCTTAACCGATACAATGACCTTGGTATCGTAGGATGCAAAGGCGTCGTCCACCAGGCGCTTGCTGGGCGCTTTGGTCAGAAGACTGATGACCGGCACAAAGATCAGGCCCATAATCATGGCAAAGGCGCCCGCGTTGATGGGTGACTGCAAAATCGGCGGGAAAGCCGTGCGGAAGAGCATATTGCAGATCATGAGCACCGTGCTGAAAATAAAGGAAACCCAGACTGCTGCTTTGGTTGTCCGCTTCCAGTACAGGCCGTAAAGGAACGGTGCCAGAAACGCACCGGCTAAAGCACCCCAGGATATGCCCATGAGCTGGGCAATAAAGGTGACCGAGCTCTTGTACTGCACAATGGCAATAATCACTGAAATCAAAATAAAGACCACAATCAGGCACCGAATCGTAAAGACCTGCTTTTTTTCATCCATGTTCTTAATCAGGTTGTCCTTGATCAGGTCAAGGGCCAGGGTCGAGCTGGACGCCATGACGAGCGAAGACAGTGTGGACATGGACGCCGACAGAACCAGGATCACCACAATCCCAATGAGCAGGGACGGCAGATCCTCCAGCATGGTTGGGATAATGGCGTCATAGCCTCCTGTCGCAATGTCGATCCGGTCAGAGAACAGGCGGCCAAAACCGCCTAAAAAGTAGGAGCCGCCAGCGACAATAATGGCGAAAAAGGTGGAAATAACCATGCCCTTATTGATGGAGTGCTCATCCTTGATCGCGTAGAACTTACCGACCATCTGCGGCAGGCCCCAGGTTCCCAGGGAGGTCAGGATAATAACCCCCAGCAGCGACAAAGGGTCTGGGCCAAAGAAGGACGTGAAGGCCCCTGCCTGGCTGGAGACCGCCGGGTCATTGACATGGGACAGGGTATTGAGCGCCTCCATAAAGCCGCCGTTGTTCCCCAAAACCACGGCCACCACGGCAATGATCCCAAAGATCATAATAATCCCCTGGATAAAATCATTGATGGCTGTGGCCATATATCCCCCAGCTATTACATAAATCCCTGTCAGCACCGCCATGACGACAATACAGACGGTATAGTCAATATTGAAGGCCATGCCGAAAAGACGGGAGAGCCCATTATAAAGCGAGGCAGTATAGGGGATTAAAAACACGAAGGTAATGATAGACGCCCCGATTTTCAGCTTATTTGATTCAAAGCGCTTGCCGAAAAATTCCGGCATGGTGGCGGTATCCAGATACTGGGTCATGATACGGGTGCGCCGCCCGAGCACGACCCAGGCCAGCAGCGAGCCCAAAACCGCGTTCCCCAGGCCAATCCAGGTGGACGCAATCCCAAATTTCCAGCCGAACTGTCCGGCATAGCCCACAAAGATAACGGCGGAAAAATAAGAAGTCCCGTAAGAAAAAGCCGTTAACCACGGACCCACGGATCGGCCTCCCAACACAAACCCATTGACATCGGTGGAATGCTTCCGGCAGTAGAAGCCAACGATCACCATACTGGCAAAAAACGCCACGAGTAAAACAATCTTTTCTGTCATTTTAAACCATAATCCTCTCCTTTTAATTTGCGGATAACCCGCTTTACCAAAACGCCACAGAAACATCCGTCGGACAGGAAAATGCCAAATAAAAAAATCCCGTCCTCCAGACAGAGGACGGGAGCTAATATACCCGCGGTACCACCTCAATTTCGCGCCGCTTCACAGCGGACACGCTCACAGGGTACGGCGCACACACGCTTATACCCTTGCGCTCTAACGGGCGCTCCCGTTGCAGCCTACTCGGAAAACCCTTTCGGTACACAGCTCACAAAATGTATTCAAAACGCCGTTCTCACCGCCTCACACCAACCGGCAGCTCTCTGGGAGACTTAAGCATTCCTACTTCTTTCTGGTCACAGCCTTTAACATTGCAGTTTCGATTTTTAAATTCTATCATGTTAAAGTGTGTCTGTCAATCCATCAAAAGTAATTTTATGCAGGAAATCTTGGTTTTTCGTTATAAACCGTGCTATAATGGGCATATCAAGCATTGAGGAGGCCTTCTGATGAACCTTTTTACCAAAAGATACGACCGCAACTTTCCGGCCTTTTCGCCGGATGATTTTGCCATTATCCAGCGCAGCACCGTCAGCGTGGTGGGCTGCGGCGGCCTGGGAGGCTATATTATCGAGGCGCTGGCCCGCATTGGCATCGATGGGCTCATTCTGGTTGACGGCGATATTTTCGATGTCTCCAACCTGAACCGCCAGCTCCTGTGCACCGAGGAAAACATCGGCTGCCCAAAGGCTGAGGCTGCTGCCGCCAGAGTTCACGCCATTAACAGCGGCGTTACCGTCACCGTATATGATGTCTTTCTAAATGAGAGCAACGCTGAGGAATTTATTGCCGACAGCGACGTTGTCATCGACGCTCTGGACAACATCCCGGCGCGCTTCGCGCTCCAAAAAGCCTGTAAAAAGCTGGAAAAGCCTCTGGTACACGGTGCCATCGGCGGCTTCAACGCCCAGGTTACCACCATTTTCCCTGGAGACGATACCCTTTCACTGCTCTATAAGGTAAAGGAGGGCGACGAGGCCTACAAGCCCCAGAGCGGCGGGAATCCGGCGTTTACGCCCGCTTTGGCCGCCGCGGTGGAGGTCAGTGAGGCCCTGAAGGTCCTGACCGGAAAAGGGGAAATCCTGCGCAAAAAACTGCTGTATATCGATCTGCTCGACAACGAATTCACAACCTTTGAACTTTAAGGAGGACACCATGTTTACTGTAGCCATTCTAACCCTCAGCGATAAAGGCTCACGCGGAGAACGTGAGGATAAAAGCGGCCCGGTCATTGCCGGAATGCTGGACAAAGACCTGTACGAGGTGGTGCACACCGCCATCCTGCCCGACGAAAAACACATCATTGAAAGTAATTTAAGATCTCTGTGCGACGCCATCGACCCGGTCAATCTCATTCTGACCACAGGCGGCACAGGCTTTTCACCCCGTGATGTTACCCCCGAGGCCACCATCTCGGTCTGTGACCGGCTGACGCCGGGCATTCCGGAAGCCATGCGCTATGAAAGCCTGAAGATCACGCCAAAGGCCATGCTGAGCCGGAGCGCCGCCGGCATCCGCGGGCGCACCCTCATCATCAACCTGCCCGGCAGCCCAAAGGCTGTCCGCGAAAACCTGGCCGCTATCCTGCCCGCGCTGGATCATGGGCTTGAAATGCTGCTGAGCTCAGGCTCAGCCGACTGCGCCGCACCGGAAAAGTAAAGCTGCCTAGCCGTTGACCTCGACGTGCAGGTAGCCCTGGCTGTAGTAAGGCAGCACATTCATGCCCAGCTCTTTGGCCGCCAGCGCCAGATCGCCCACCGCCACGCCTGGGCAGTACAGGTCTGCCGCGCAGCCACGTTTATGAAAGGACCAGCTTACACCGCCTACCTCCTCGTTCCGCGCCACACAGCGCACACCCGAGGTAATGATGACCGGACAATCGAAAGTGCACCGCAGCGCCTCTATTTTTTCAAGCAGCTCTGGATTCATGTCCACAGGCCAGCCATCGCAGTAGCCCGCACAATCGCAGGCATATTCCGACATCAGAAAATGTGTGGACGCGCGAGGCTCCAGGTCTTCAGGCGGCGCTGGAGCTTCCGGCGCAGATGGTGTCTCCGCGCCCATCTCCTCCGCAGGCCGGGGTGCCGTAGTTTCCGGCTCCGGCGCTGATACCTCTGGCGCCGACTTTGGCATGTCCTGAAAATTTGCGAAAAACACCGCGCTGGTAACAACGACCAGCGCAGCGGCCAGTGTGATAAAAATACGTTTATAAAATTTTTTCATATATTCCCCTTCCACACTTCTGTCTGTAATCTCTAATCCCATCTAAAAAAGGGGCTTTCGCCCCCTTTTTATGCCGCATCCTCAATGACCACATCGGTTTTGGTGGTATCGGTTTTGACGGCTCCGGTTACTTTTGCCAGGGCGAAGCCATCGGGCTCAAAGGCGCCCTGGTCGACGATGGCCTGTGCTCCAGTCTGGATCTCGGTATTAGTGATGCCTTCTTTATAATCTGGAATGGTAATCTTATGAGGATTTCCATCGGTCCGCTGAAAGGTAATGGTTAAATCTTTGCTGGTTGTTACTGCCATGTTTTGATCTCCTTTAATTTTAAATTTTGATGCCTGTTTGCGGCACGACGAGGACGTCGTGCCCTACCTTTAGGCTGTAGGGAACCACGCCCACGGGATCTGCCCCCGAGGCTTGACGCCTTATGGTCAAGCCGAAGCGGGTATGGTTCCTCGCCCATTAATTTTTAATTGTGGAAGTCCACTACGCCACTTCCACCAAATCCTCTGCTGTCACCTTTACCTGCTTTTCCCTGATGGGCTCCTGCATACTGGTGATGGCGGCGGCGGTTGCCAAAAAGGCTTCGTCTGTCACGCCCTCCTTGATGTCACCGTAGGTTTTTGAAGTCTTTACAATTTTTCCGTCCACTTCGCCATGATTGACGGTGATCTTCATTCCCACCGATTCTACGCTTTTCTGAATGGTTGCCATATTGTTTTCCTCCTGTGTTCGATTCCGGCAGCGCTGCCTTACACCTTACAATATGGCAAATTCCCAAAACACCCAACCCGGCTTTAAGTTTTATTTAAGTTTCCTCAACACCATAGGCTTTGCGCAGACCCTTCATGGCTTTATTCAGGGTCTTCGCCACACACTGCTCGCTGACGCCGCGGTCTTTTGCGATGGCCCGGTAGGTCTGCCTCCTGTAATAATGGGCTTCAATGCACTCCCTCTGAGCCTTTGGCAGCTGGGCCACCCGCAGCTTTAAAAAAGCCCGGTGGCGGTCTTCTCTTTTTTCCCTCGCGCACCGTCTTTCATCGGTCTCTGCGCTCTCCTCAGCCGGCAGCGCCTCTGCCAGGCTCACGCCCTCCGCTGTCTCCACGTCCAGCGAAAACGCCGCCTGAACCGAGGTTCCCGGCCGTTTTTTAGCGTTCTGGACAAAGGCGTAAAAGAGCTGTTTTTTGATATAGGCTGGAAAATAACCGGGCTGCTCTGATTTAAAATCCTTTAAACGTTCCATAAAAAGGACGCAGGCCTCCTGATAGGCATCCTCCATCTGGGTTTTATCGTAAACATACTCGCTAATGGTGGCTAAAATCAACGGTTTAAAGGTCCGCAGCAGCGTTTCCGCTGCCGCCTTGCTTCCCGCCTGAGCCCTTGTGACCAATGCACCGATCTCTGCATATTTTTTACTCAAGCACACCCTCCTTTACTCACCTTCGCAAATGGATATAATCTCCAAAACGGCCTCGGGGAAATGATCCTCCACCGCGCCAGCCTCCTCGTAAAAGAAATCCTCAGCCTCCTCGCGGCTTCTGGCCGGCAGCACCTTGCGCACCCGGCATGCCGCTTCCACTGTGTAGGGTCTTATCCGCCCTGTACAGGGTCTTCCTGCTCCGTATCGGTTTGTGTACAAACGCACCTCCTGAATTAATAAAGATTAATATATAATATTATTTATAATATTACTAATGGCGGACACCTGTGTCCGCGATGTTGCCGCAATATGGCTCTTTTTGTCCACATTGCGGTCATATCTGGCCGCTTTACCCTATCCGGCGTACTTATCCACAAGGCCGAAAACCGACACTGTTTCATCCGCCAGATTCTTCAGGCGTGTGGGCGCCACATTATCGGCAAAAGGAACCAGGGTATAAAGTCCCTTGCGCCGGTTTTTAACCGCCTTCTGATATTTCAGCCGTCCGGCGTCTACCAGCTCCTTGCGGTAGCGGCGGATATTGCGTTCGCTCCGCCCAAAGAAGTGCTCGATGCCCTCTGGCCGCACAAAGAACTCCACCCGCCACAGCCACCGTCCATCAATGGACGGCAGCGCGCAGCAGTTGCACCGGTAAAGCAGGTAAATCCAAAGCGCCACAGCGCCCTCCGAAAGCTTGCAGTCTGCAGGCAGATCGGATTGCCACTCGATGAAAGATTCCAGCTCCGAAAAAAAGTTCATGCGGCCTCTCAGGCAGCTGCTGTTTGCAAAAGGCGCTCTTCCACTATTTCGAGCCGCGTTTCAAGCTCCTGATTTTTAATGACCTGGAAGGCCAGAGCGCTTGAGAGCATCCGGATGGCCTCCTCCATATTCTCTTTTTCCTCCTGATCCTTGTGTGTTTTTTCGCTTTCAGGCAGCATGATCCGGGCTGTGTCGATCTCACGCCGGATCACGGGGATCACACAGGTTTCAAGGTACCGCTTAAACCCTGTGGCTGCCTTATGGCTGCAGTGTTTTAACAGGGCCAGAACCCCCTCCTCGCTGACCAGCAGCATTCTGTGCATCCGCCCACCACTGTTCTTAATCAATCGTTTCTGGACCGCTGACGCCGGCAGTTTTTTCAAAAGCCTGTGATAGCTTTTACAGCCCATGTAACTGCCGATCTCTTTCAGGACAAAATGGCTCTGACTGCCCTCCTCGTAAAGATCGGTATATACTCGCAGTTTATGATAATCACTTCCAAAACACTGTTTCAAAGTCGCTAAAACGGGTTTGTTCATCTTGTTCTACCTCCGGTTATTATACATTCAATAAAGACAGGCCGCCGAAAAAACGTTTTGCTATCTGCGGCATCCATTTAAAATAAGTCCGGCTGATCCACTTCCAATCATTGCTAAAGAAACGCATCCGGTCCTCGGCTTCAGCCTTTTCAAAGCCCGCAAGGGCCATCCGCCGCACGCCGTCAGCCGTCATGTAAAAGTCTCGGGGGCCATTATCCTGCCGAGGCACCAGCATCTGGAGAAAATCCTGCTTTTTGATATGTTTAAGCAGAAAAATTTCTGTTTCATGGAACTCAAAGCCAAAAACATTCCCCATGTCGTGTACATTGTAGAGCAGCGGATCCTCAATGAGCCAAATATTGTTCAGCCAGATCATTCGTACCTCCCTGAAATCTGGCGTCTCTGCCCTGAGCAGACGCTTTTCAATATCGCTCATTTCCCGCTCGATTTTGCGGCTCACAAAGGGCTCTCCCTCCCTGTGAAAACACCGGCACTGCCCCTGCACGTCTAAAAAGCGGCAGTACAACCTACAGTGTGTTTCATCTGCCCGGTAAGCGCATTCTTTGCAGCCCTCAGACATCTGCTTTAAATCATACCAGGGCTCTTCATAAAACGCATTTCTTTTTAAATCTTCGTTCATACCATTTCCTTTCGGTTACTTTCGCCAGCGCTGACGTTAGGTTTAATTATAGCGTCTTTTTGAGAAAGGGCATCTCGGCCCCAGGGGATGATAAGCAGTAAAAAAACATAAAGCGCCGCGTTTTATGCCTTTTTATGGCAATATTTTTTTCTTTAAAGTTTAAAAATTACCGTTTTTTAAATTCTTGTAAACCTCTGCATCTCCGTGGAACAATTTTTTATTTTATGCGCTTCCGGTAAAACCGAAAAAGCTTCGTTGGGCGACGCTGTTTGATGATGCCACTCAAGGCATACGCTTTGAATCCCGCATGTTTTACAGTGCAGCCATTCCCCGTAAACGGGCCAGTGCCGCTCGATAAACATTTCCCGGACACGCCAGCCCTCGTCCAGCTTTTCCTGCACCCTGCCAGGCCGCTGCCGGTAAGGGATCACAAGGCCCGGGGCGGTGACCAGCGCTCTAGCCCTGCGGTCATGCCCTCTGTATACCGATAGCTGAACTGTTTTGCGCTCACCCAGGGCACATCCACCTTGACAGGGACATACACAAGCCCTGCCCCCAGAAAAATGACGTTGTTGTTTTTTTTGCCCACCAGTCCCGTGGTGGTCCTTCGCCGTCTTGCCATGTTCATATCCAGATACTCCCCGATACAGTCCAGAAAATAGCGGGTCTCCACCGGGATGATAAAGGCCTGTCCATCCCCATACAGCACCACCGTGCCGCTGCCCTTTGCCTCACAGCACCGCAAAAGCCCCAGCGGCGCGCCCGAAAACCGTAAAATTCTGCCGATGTTCTCATCCGTCAGCCTGACCTGTCCGTTGTCGAAGCCCATGGGAAGGGATTCGTATTTTAATTCTGTTATCGATTTCATTTTTTGTTTTAAATACTCCTTTTTATTATTATTTCATTCCAACATGACCGTCCATACATTTCCAACCCCATCATCCTGGTGCAGGCACCAAGGGAATCACCGCCTTTCTGAATGCTTTTGACAAAAAGATAAAACCGGCATGTTGAGTGCGAATGCGCCCGCATGCCGGTTGATTGGGGATGTGTCCCGGAAACCATCTAATCACTTTTATCTTTTTTCAAATACTGATTAACCTGTTCCTTGATCATTTTACGGTTAAAATAAACTAATCCGAATCCCAGCAATAAAATAATGATCCACCGCAGAACCGGAAAATTATAGGTCAGATTGATGACAACAAAGCCAACGCTGACAATGCCAATACCGTATAAATACAGGTGTTTTGAGATATTAAATCCACCCAGCCTTGTCGCGATAATATTGTGAAATACGAACAGCGCAAAATAAGATATCAACGTCGCAACAGCGGCCCCCATGCCGCCAAATTGGGGGATTAACAGCAGGTTAAGCCCTACGTTAACAGCCGCGGCGCAAATGCTGCCAACCGCGATCCAACGTGTGTTTTTGCTGTAAAATTCATAGTTTACCGCAAAAGTATAGAGAAAATTAAAATAGATGCCGAACACCACCATCGCGATCACACGCCCCGCAGACCAGTACTCCTGCGGGCCCAGTATTTTCATGACTTCCGGGGTCATGAGCATAATGGCACAGGTTCCTAAGCTAAAGAGAAGGATGTACTTTTTTGCGAGTTGATTGATGCTTTTTGTGTTTTTTGCTTTTGTATTTTCGTAATACCATGGTACCCATGCGTTATTGGTCGCGCTCCACAAAAGCGACAATACCGATGCGATTGTGTAGGCAAATGAATATATCCCTGCTTCATAATTTCCAGACATGCTTTGCAGCATGACACGATCCGACTGGCCAAGCACCAAGCCTGATAACATGTGTAAAATAATCGGTAATGCTAATGGCAGGCAGTATTTCCAATACTTTAAAGAAATCAATTTCTTCCCTTTTGCCATGATGACAAAATATAAGCATAATCCAAATAAACAGGCGATAATGGCGTTGCCTAAAATCTTTCCATAGTACCTGTCAGTATCCATATGGGAAATGAGGAACAGCGATAATCCAATGGTTAGAAAAGAATAACTGACCGATAAAATCAAGGATTGTAGTGGCTTTTTGGTCTGTATTAAATAACTATTATAAAATTGTTGAACATAGCCTAAAAAAGATTGTAAAACCAATATAATCAATAATCCTATGGATAAATTTAGAAGACTTGCTATTTGATATTTAAAAATAAAACAGATGCTCCCAATAATTAGAAAGCTCATCGTCGACAAAAATAATATTGATGATAGATATTGATTAAATTCTTCCTTTTTGAAGTGGATATGTGCCGTTGCAATGGTACTGGCCGACTGAACACCGATAAATATGGTAAACACACTCACCCAGGTGGCAAAAACCGAGGTAATACCATAGTCTTCTGGGATCAATAGCCGAGTAAAGATTGGTGTAGTGATAAATGCTAAACCGCTGGTTAAAAAACTGCCTAATATATAAATAGCAGAAGA
Organism: Eubacterium callanderi; assembly: GCF_900142645.1. Lineage (GTDB taxonomy): Bacteria > Bacillota > Clostridia > Eubacteriales > Eubacteriaceae > Eubacterium > Eubacterium callanderi. Next base: position 13,215 of record NZ_FRBP01000011.1, on the reverse strand, counting down.
TTTTAAAAAAGATGTTTTCTTCATTATATTTATTTAGAAAAGAATTTTATTGTTTTTTCTAAATAGTCAGCCTGCATTTTTACACCCTCAATATCCCAATAATTTGTTTTAAATTGTAATAATCTTGACTGTAATCTTTCAGCATTTGGACATAGTCCTTTTGTATATTCTTTTTGGGTTAGATACTTTTCTCTTCCTAAAAATGCTAACTCTTGAAACATTGGTTCTAAATAAGTCAGTTGCCAGGCAGAATAAATTCCATCTCCCCCATATTCCATAAATTTATCTCTAAAATCATACCAAGTGATATCTTGACGATCAATTCTAGCAACAAGTGTCCAATAGGTATGCTCAATCCTCTCTGGTACATATTGCGGTGTCAACCAATCACAAGCCTTTATACTTTCGAGCAAAAGGTTTGCTGCTTCTATCCTTTTTTGCACTAGTTCCTCAACTTTTTCTAATTGAGCAAGCGCAACTGCCGCACACAATTCTGGCATCCGATAATTCCAACCTAAAGAAACATGTCTACAATAATCAGGACTTTGGATATCTCTTTTGCTGATTTTACCTTTGTTAGCACCCACACCAGCATATCCTAGCGAACTTACGCGTCTGATTTTTTCGGCTAACTCCAAATCATCTGTAACGATCATTCCACCTTCTCCAGATGTAATATGCTTTGAGCTTTGAAAACTGTAGCTTGATGCCTGACCAAAAGAGCCAACCATTCTTCCTTTATATTTGCCAAGCATACATTCCGCGTTGTCTTCTAAGACAAAAAGATTATTTTTATCCGCAATTTTCATAATTGCATCGTAATCTGGAGCTAATCCATAGAGCGAAACCGGTATGATGGCTTTTGTTCTTTCAGTTATATTCTTTTCAATAGAATGAGGATCAATTAAAAAAGTATTCATATCAACATCAGCAAAAACAGGCGTCGCTCCTGCCTGCAACACTGGGAAAGTCGTACTTGCCATTGTTAATGGTGGAACAATTACTTCATCTCCCGGGCCAACCCCTATTGCCTCCAATACCGCATGCATTGTCTGTGTCCCATTAATAAAGGAAATGGCGTATTTGTGCTTTAATTTCTCTGCAAAAGCTTTTTCAAAACGTGTCATCATTGTTGAGCCTTCGGAACTTCTAAACTCGCTTTTCAGCACTTCTTCAAGATACTTCAATTCATTTCCGTAAATTCGTTTATTTCTTTCCAATTTTGTTCTCCTCATTAACTGATTTAAGATAACCTTCATTTCGGATATGGTTTTGGTTAATTTCTATTAAAGAGGGTTTTTCTTTTAATAGCTTCAATACCTCTTCTATATGAAAGATTGTGTCTTTTTTATAAAGATATCTGTAAATCTCTTTAATAAAAATCAAATCATCTTCGCTATCTAATGTCCACCTTAGGCTAGACAAATCTCTATCATTCTCAATATTATAAATATTAAAAAGTTCTGGATGCTTCCATATATACGGCGTTACATGTTCTTTTTCAGATTGTAGTTTGGCTTGATTAAATGCCTTTTCTAAACTCTCAAAAGTAAAAACCTCAACATCAATCCCTTCTGGATAAGTTGGTTTTATGGTATTACTGACGTAACTGTAATTTCCACTTAATAGTTTTAAAATTGCCTTGTCGATAACTCTAGGTTCTTTTAAAGGATCATCTGCCGTAATTCTTACAATTGTGTCTACCCTAAATTTTTTTGCTGTTTCATAGTATCTTTTTAAAACATTGTCCTGGTCTCCTCTGAAACAAGAAAAGCAATGTTCTTTACACAAATCTTCAATTTTATCATCTTCCGGGTTTGTTGTTGTCGCAATAATAATGCGATCAATATTTTCTGACGCTTTTACGCGGTCATAAATATGTTCTAACACTGTTTTATCTTCAATTTTTTTCAGAACTTTTCCTGGAAGGCGCGTAGACCCCATTCTAGCCTGTATAATTGCCGCGATCATTTTGCGCCTTTCTTATTTTGCCCACAAACTCGGCATTACTAAATCCGCATCTAACGCATCAAAGTCTTTAGCAATTTCGGATAAAAGACTTTGATCGATTGTATCTCTGTTAAAAAAGCAAATATTCTGTTTAAGCTGATCTAAATTATCGACACCAAAAACCAGATAATCGATTTGAGTCTGCTGTTTTACAAACTGTATTGCTAATTCAACACGATTAATATTTTCTTTACAACAAATTTCTTTGATTTTTTGAATAATCGGTTTGGCTTTACTTAAATGTTCAGGAACCTCTTCCTCATCCATAAGTATAAGCCCCTGCAAAAAAGCACTTCTTGAAAAAATTTCTTTTTCAGATACTTCTTTTCTTTTGAAAAAGTTTTCTTTTAACAATCGTTGATCAAAAATACTAAACGGTATCTGTATAGCATCTATCATTGGAAGTTCAGCCGCTTTTTTCGCTTCCTCTGGTTCGTAAATCGAAACGCCTATTTTATGTACAAGTTTCTTTTCTTTTAAGCGCTCTAATTGTTCCACAATACGCTCATCAAATATATAGCGTGAACTATGAAGTAAATAGCCATCAAGATAATCTGTTCCCAAACGCTCTAAAGACTCCTCTAAATTTTGAATTATAAGAGCCTCCCAATTCACAAATGGTTCATCATCTAAAATATTAGGTTTTAATTTTGAAAATATTTGCAAATTCTCTCTCTTGACTTTTGTTTGTTTCAAAAAAGCGCCGACAACTTTTTCTGCATCGCCATAATTATAGGCTGTATCGATGGTGTCAATACCATTTCTAACTGCATATTCAAGGATTTCTATAGACTCGTCTAATGTTGGTTTTTTTTGATTTCTTATTCCATAATCCATTCCAAACTGGACTGTTCCTAAGCATAGTTCCATTTAATTACCTTCTTTACTTTGATACTCTTCCTGTAAAATTGACATCAAATAAGCGTCCCACCATTTTCCGTTATAATAACAATTATCTCTAAACAAGCCGTCAGTTTTCATTCCTAATTTATCGTATAATTTCTTTTTCTTTTCATCAAAGACATATATTTCTGTCCAAATTTTATGTAAGTTCAACTCATTAAAACCATAATCAAATAATAAGCGACAGCTTTCCTCCGCAAAACCATCATCATCAATATATGCTTCTCTTCGTCCAATATACAACGATAGATCTGCGTTCCGCTGTACCCAGTTTATGTAGCATAATCCACAACAGCCCAAGAGCTCTTGGGTCTTAATATCCCGAATGGCAAACATAATGGTGCGATTATCATTACAAACCTGGTTTTCAAACCATCGCTTTTGCATACTTTGATTGATTTCTCTATATTCTCTAAAATGCTTTTTATAATACGGCAGATTGCGCCAATAGCGTAGCTGTTCTAAGTCATTTTCTTCAATAGTATCAAGATATACTTTCTTACCTTTTAGCATTCAAAATCCTCCTCCTGAACCGGTGCGTCCGCCTGTACATTTTTGGCAAGTATTCTTCCTAATAGCTGTTTTTCTTTATATGGCGGCAACTCATCAGGCTTAATAGGTCTTAATGCGATTAAATCCTGTTCGATAATTTTGTGTCCTTTTTGCAAATCTGTGCAGTAATAGAGCGCACGGCGCTGCACGACAGCCGTTTCTTTTTCGTTGTTTTCAATTTTTTTAATACCATCGCCTAAAGCATAAAATAATTCGTTCGAGGCTTTTACCATCTCTTTCCATTCATCTGGCAAGGTTGAAAATTTATGGTCAGGACCATTTCGTGTTTTGTCATCTGTAAAATGTTTCTCGATTACTCTGGCGCCATAAGCAATAGCTCCCAAGACCGTCGCATAACCGATCGTGTGGTCGGATAATCCCAATACAGCATCTGGAAATATTTTTCCGTACTCTTTAAGAACCGCTAAATTGATATACTTAAAATTTTCCGGATCGGCCGTATAATTAGTATTGCATTGCATTAAGATAAGCTCACTATTGTATTTTTGAATGCTTTCAACAGCCCTTTCTACATCCTCCATTGATGACGCGCCCGTTGCTAATATAACAGGCTTGCCTTTACACGCAATGTATTCAATAATCTGTGTCCACGTGATATCCCCTGAACCAATTTTATAAACATTTAAGTACGGGGCTGCATGATCTACACTGGCATAATCATAAGGACTTGTCATATACTCAATGCCAACTTCATCACATTTTTCTTTCAGTAAGGCTGTCCAGTCATCTGGTATGCTCGCATCCTGATAAACTTCAAATACAGACTTTTTCCATGCAGCCTGATGCGACAGCTGTCCACCCATTTTTTCAAACCCGCTTTTGCTGACAATAGTTTTTGCCTTGAAATTTTGAAATTTTGCCGCGTCAGCTCCCGATTCTTTTGCCAACTCAATTAGTTTAAAAGCTCGGTGAATATCTCCATCATGATTTGCTGCAACATCTGCAATAAAATACGGCTGATGATTAAGTCCAACTGTTTTTGAACCAATTTGTATCTCTTTCATAATTAACTCCTAATCTTCAAAATATTGAGTATAAATTTGGGGATGGTTTTCCATCCAATCATGGAGCCTCAAAAGCTGTTCCTCTAAAGTTTTTATTGAATATCCAGAATAATCGGATAAAACCAATGTATGATCCGATTGAATTTCTGTATCTTTTATTATCTGGATTTCTGTTTTATTAAAAACCTTTTTAATATTTTGAAGAAGCTCATATTTAGAATATGCATTACTCGTCCCTAGATGTTTTATTCCTGTAAGTTCATTTTCAATTGCATACTCAATAAATTCTGCCGCTTCTAAAGAAGTAACCCCATTTAAAATAACCGCTTCAAAGCCTTTTACCAAGCCTTTTTGTGTCATAAACCAATGAAATAAACTATTATTCCCATTGTGAAAATTAGGTCCAAAAAAAGTAGCTCTTATCGTTAAATCTTTTGGATTATCCAGTTCTCCCAATATTTTCGTTTTCCCATAAAAAGTAGTTGTATCTGGTTTCCTGTCTTCTTCATATGGGCTTTTATCACCATTAAAAACACCATCAGAACTAAGCTGTATTATTTTTGTTGCACTATCTTTGTAGAATGCTTCTAAAAAATGTGGAATATAACTGTTAATAAAAACAGCATTATTTTTACTTTCTTCACTCTGATGCACCAAAATGGCTGAACAATTCACGATAATATCAAAATCATTTTGTTCTAAAAATGTTTTTAATGTCAATTCATCTTTTAAATCCAATAAGATTGTATCTTTGAAAATCTTCTGGGAGCGTGTTAATGTAGCTACCTCGTATCCTTTTTCTTTAAAATATAAAGAAATGACGTGCCCAACCATTCCAGAGGCGCCAATCACTAATATTGTTTTTTTCATTATACTAATGGATATAATTGGTCTTAGCCAATAATTCTTTTAAATCCTCAACATTTAACCATTCTGTGTTATTGCCAGAATTGTATTCAAACCCCTGATTTACTTTTATACCACCAGGGATCATTTTGCTTTCATTCCACCAGTCCATATGAGGGTAAATGATAAAGTGCTTATCATATTCGTAAGTATGATGTGAGTCTTCTTTTGTAACCATGACTTCATGAAGCTTTTCACCTTCGCGGATGCCGACTTCAGGCATGTCACAGTCAGGTTTCATTGCTTTTGCAAGATCGGTAATCTTAAAGGAAGGGATTTTGGAGATAAAGGTTTCTCCTCCTTGTGATTCAGCTAAAGCCTTGATAACCAACTCGACGCCTTGTTCCAGATCGATCCAGAAACGTGTCATCCGGTAATCGGTAATGGGCAGTTCATTTCCGCCATTGTCAATAATATTCTGAAAAAATGGAATGACTGAACCACGGCTTCCGGCCACATTTCCATAGCGTACGATTGAAAAACGAATATCCTTTGTACCAGAATAAGCATTGGCTGCAATAAAAAGCTTATCTGATACCAGCTTGGTACCACCATAAAGGTTAATCGGATTGACTGCTTTATCTGTTGACAGGGCGACAACTCTTGTGACATTGCTGTCTAAAGAAGCGTTTATGACGCTTGTTGCGCCATCAATATTCGTTTTAATGGCTTCAATTGGATTGTATTCACAGGCAGGCACCTGTTTCATGGCGGCTGCATGAACGACATAGTCAATACCATTGAGTGCTCGTTTCAGGCGCGGCTCATCACGGACATCTCCGATAAAAAAACGTAGTTTATCCTGGTAGTCTTTGAATTTATTAGCCATGATGAATTGTTTGTACTCATCTCTTGAATAGATTACAATCTTTTTGGGATTGTAGTGTTCTAGAATATATTGTGTAAAGTAATTTCCAAACGAACCGGTTCCTCCAGTGATTAAGATTGATTTATCTTCAAGCATTTTATTCATTTTTTCTCCTTTTGTTTTAATGGAACATTTTCTTTTAACAATTGATAATGCTCCTTATTTCTGTATTTAAAAACTTTTGCGGGATGACCACCTGCAATTGCATATTTAGGAATACTGTTAACCATGACACTTCCCTCTTGTATTACACAACCTTCTCCCAGAGTTACACCTCCAAGAATTATAATTCTACTCCCTATCCACACATTATCTTCAATAATGATATTTTTTGTAATATAAGTTTCATCATAAGGTAGCTTATCACCATAATCATAATGATGATTTGATGTAAAAAATAAAATTTGATTTTCTGAATAAAAATTATTTCCGATTATTACCAGTCCATTTCCTGGTATTTTTAATCCGTTAAAATTACAGTTAGTACCCAGCTTTGTATTTTTAGTTAACCGCGTGTAATCATTTACTGTCACACATTCATAATTTCTATCAAGTTTTGTCTAGCTAAATAAGTAAAAAATTTTGTTTTTAATATCTTTATTATTTTTTTATTATTTTTCTTGTATTTAGAGATATTTATCAATTTCGCGAGAAATATTTTTTAAAGAATTCTTTTCCCAAATAAAGTCTAAATTAACAGACTTATTTTTATTTATCGTTCTTATTTTTCTAAATAAATCTACACTATTTGTGAAAAAAACAGCATATTTAGTATCAATTAGATAAGACATATATATTTTTGACATTTCTGTTTTATAAATATACGTCCTTAATCCAAATGCTAGCCCTTCATAAATAGCTGTAGATGTAATCCCAATTTGAATGTTACATTTTGAAAAATATTCATAAATAGGGATTGTACTGTTATCTATCACTGAAATTTCATCATTATATTTTGTATATTTTGCGAGTTCTGGATAATTATTTTTCCATGTATCAGTTTCTAGAGGATGTAGTTTATAAAATAATTTGCATTCTATTTTTTTGTTTTTAAATAGTTTGTATAGTTCTACAGCTAACCTACTTAATCTTTTAGCCTGATCATCATTTTGAGAAATAAAAAGAATGTTATAGGCGCCTTCTACTTTTTCTGTAACCTTTTTAAGTTCCCTTTCTATATAATTAAATCCAGTTATCACCTGATTGTCTGCATTAATCGGAAATAATGTACATGATTTCCAATATTGTGAATATAAAAAAATTTTGTCTGGGAAATATGGTAATTTCTGCTTTTCTAAATAATTATATGCAATGTGTCCTCTTCCGATTACACCATGCTGTAATTCTATAGTCGGAATTTTTAACTCTTTGGCAATTTCATTTACGATCATTTTATTTGTTTCATATCCAACTACCTCTAATATGACTTTAGGATTTGCTCTTTCTACTATTCTTTTTAAATGTTTTTTCTTGTAGTAATGCCAATAATATCTTTTGATGATCATTTTCTCAAGATAGTCTTTTTTAATATCTGTTTGAAATTCTCTTTTCAATAAATCATACAAATACGAAGCAGAGCTTCTTAACTGATTTACTGTTTTTTTATGAAATCTCCCAAATAGTAACCTTTCAATTACCGGAAAAATGTCAACATAATCAAGGAAGGTTATGTTATCAATTTTCGACGGTATAAAGTGTTTTCCTTTATATAAAAATTCAAAAACATTCGTATCATTTTTGTATAATTTTGATATCTCATCAGTATAAATACATTCATAACAACCATTTATTTTCATTTTACGAGGATGATTAAAAACTAAAATCTTTTTTTCTTTTATTTTTATTGGATATCTATAAATCGCTTTAACTAACATCCAAATCTTCTTCTTTTTACCGGCTCCACTATTATAACTTTGCTGTCCAGCTAAAATTTTGTATATATTAAAACGAATATAACCCCAAATACAAAAACCGTTAATTTCTTTTTCTATCAGTTTATATTTCTCTTCAAAATTTAAAAATTTATCAATAATATCCATTTCCTAATTTTCCGTTTTCTTTATTTTTATAAAGGAGATCCAATATATAATACGAAAAGATCCATATAAAATATACAAATAAAACTGACTTAATCATTCCAAAAACTTGTACATAATCTAAACGATTTATATAAAAAGAGCAATAAGAAGCTATTGTTAGAATAAAACAGGATTTATTTTTCAACATATAGAAATACTTATTACATTTAAACAAAACTAGCATCCAAATAAATTGAGCTAAAAAAATCCCTTTAATTCCCCACATCGCATAACTTTCAGCCCAAAAGTTACTTGCTAAACCATAAGTTGTATTAAAAACATTATTCATCATAATTGTCGAAAATCGTACGCTTAACGTAGTATCAATAAAATCATTAGCTATCGGAAAAATTGACATAACTCTTGCAAAAGTATCCACATTGCTTAGTTGGAAATTATTAGTAATAACATAATTATAAATTGAAAATACAACTCTTGATTCAGCGTTATCTGATAGTGTATCAATATACGTTTGAGAATTTAGTAATATACTTGCGACTTTATTAAAGTCAAAATCCTTAACATAAATGTATATCTCTTTATATACTAAAATAGCAAATAATAATAGCCCACCAATTACAAATAACTTTAAATTTGTTTTTATACTAAATTTAATTTTCTCCCAATTGTAGACCAGCACAACCACAATCGCCGTTGTTACATATGCACGAGATCCTATAAACAAAGTTAAAAATAATGGTATTATCGAGAAAAAAAATAATTTTTTTTTATTATTTAACAAAGCATAAATAAATACTACTAAGGAACCAACAACTGCGAGAGAAAAGAAAAAATTCAAACTCATATCGCCCTTACTTAAAGTGAAAACCGATATACCGTTTTGTACAATATTCGTTCCAATAAATGCATAGGAAATTGCTAATAATATTTGATAGCTTTTTTCTGATAAAACAATATTATGATGTAATGTTTTTAACTTGATTTTCTTTAAAAATTTGTATTTTTTCTTTAAAAAATCACAAAGAGTAATAAAGATCATAATAAAAATCAACTGAAAACAAACTATTGTATATAACTTCTCATTAATGTTACTATAATAATAATAACTATTTGTTCCTCTTTCTATCCAAACTTCTCCTAATGCACAATTAATTGTATAAATAATCAATCCTATTGCACCTATGCTTAATAAGTCGATTTTTCTAAAAAAAATAATTAAAAGAAGTATCAAAACTAAAAAAATATAGATTATGTTCATTCAATTCCCACTTTTTTCTTTTAGTGATTTAGTTTTAAATATTTAAATTGCCAAAATTTATATAGCAAATATCCAAATGCTTTTGAATATAATGGAAAACACAAAACGTCAATTCCAAATTTTTCAACTTTCTCTATTGATAGACCGCTAATATAAAAATATGCCATTCCAATAGTACTAGAAATTATTTTTTTTTTCATACGTTTTGTTCCTAAAAATTGTAATTGCGAATACCTTGTCATACCTAAAGGATTTTTTAACCGCAATTTTCTTCCAAATTTTGTTAATCCATTTTCTTGATATTCTGCTATCCCTATTATTTCGTTTGTAAAAGCTATTTTAAACTCTTCAGCCATATCCATCTGTAATACAGTTGGCCCTACATAATTTTCATCTGGATATTCAGGATATCTATATTTTTTAACTGCACGTTGAAAATAACAAATGACTCCATCATCTTTTGAATACTGATCATCGTGATCATTTCTACTTAATATCTTTTCTTCACGCAAAAAATTCTTTCCTGAATGAATTGTTGTACTTGTTTTATCCATGTATCTAAAATAAATTGCGCCAACATCCAAAAAATCTTTATATTTTAAATATTTTGTTTCTATTAATTCTATTGCATCAGGCAACAGATAATCATCGCTATCAACTATTACATATAAGTTACTATTACTTACTAACGAAAAAGCACGGTTAAGGGCTCTGGCTTTTCCCCCATTTTTCTGTTTATAATATATAATTTCAAAATTGTTGTTTTTGAGGTTTTTAATTGTTTCCTCAGTATTATCAAAGCTTCCATCATCTATAACAACCCAGTTGAAATTATAGTTAGTTTGTTTTAATAAACTATTATACAATCTAACTATTAAACCGGCTCTATTATAGGTTGGTGTGACTACTGAAATCTCCATATTTTATTACTCCTGCTCCCTTTTTTTTAGGACTTTAACTGGTATACCTCCAACAATTAATCCAGGTTCAATATTTCTATTAACTAATGAATGAGCACCTATTATACTTCCGTTTCCAACTATAACGCCATTAAGAATTGTTGCCTTTGTTCCTATCCAAACATTTTCTTCAATAATAACTTTATTATAACTTATTTTCTGATCTTTTATTATTGTTTTTAAATCTATATAATTGTGAGTAGTACTTATAATCGAAGTAGCATGTGCCAAAGATACATTATCACCAATTTCAATTTCTCCTGCAGCTTCCAAATAACACATAGGATGAATACTTACATTGTCACCTATACACATTTTCTCCGGGCTGAATATAAAGACATTAGGATGAATGCTCACATTATCACCACATTTTTTCGCAAGACTTTTCATGAAAATATAACGTATTGCTAAACCTTTTTTTCCTTTAATGTTTCTTGAGCTTTCAAAGAGCTTTTTTCTTAATATAAATGGAAGAATTGATATTATTTTCGTCATAAAATAGATCAATCTCTTATATTTACTAAATTCTTCTCTTCCTCTCATTTACAACATCTCCCGATACCACGCAATCGTCAACTCAATCCCCCGCTCAAAGCTATACTCCGGCGCATATTTTAGAAATTTTCTCGCCTTGTCAATATCTGCATTGGAGTGTTTGATATCCCCTGCCCGTTCCGGGCCATAGACCGGCTCGATCTTTTTACCCAGCAATTCGCTGAGCTTCTGGTATAGCTCATTGAGGTTAACCTGCCCGCCGTAGGCGATGTTGAAGGCTTCTCCGGCGGCTTCCCTGGGAGCCTGCATGCCTTTCAAATTGGCTTCAATGACATTTTCAATATAAGTGAAGTCCCTGGACTGGGTGCCGTCTCCATTGATCTTTGGTGCGATGTTATAAAGCAGTGAACTCACAAACTTTGGGATGACGGCAGCGTAAGCGCCATCGGGGTCCTGTCTTCTGCCAAAGACGTTGAAGTAGCGAAAACCGATGGTTTCCAGGCCATAAAGCTCGGTGTAGAGCCTGGCGTATTCTTCATTGGTTCTTTTGGTCAGGGCGTAAGGAGAGAGCAGATTGCCTTCTCTGCCTTCTTTCTTGGGCAGGGTGGGCTCATCGCCGTACACGGATGAGGAGGAGGCGTAGACGAACTTTTTCACGTTGTTCTGTCTGGCGGCTTCGAGCATGTTGAGGGTGCCTTTGATATTGATTTCTTCGTAGACCAGGGGCATCTCGATGCTTCGGGGCACGCTTCCCCAGGCGGCCTGGTGGGAGACGTAGTCGATGTTCTTGCAGGCGTTCATGCAGGTGTCGAGGTCTCGAATGTCGCCTTTGATGAATTCGAAGTTTGAGTTTTCTAAAAAGGGCTGGATGTTTTCTGCTTTTCCGGTGGAGAGGTCGTCCAGGCATCGGACAAAGTGTCCGCGTTTTAGCAGGGCTTCGCAGAGGTTGGAGCCGATAAAGCCTGCGCCGCCGGTGATCAGAAATTTGGTCTCTTGGGGGAAGGTGATGTTTTCATATCCCATTTTTTATAACCTCCAGTAGGTATAGTTTTGCTTTTCACAGGTTTGTTTATCCAGGATGCCTTTCAGGTCCATGAGGATTTTGGCTTCTGGATTTTGATAGAGTTTGTCGAAGTCCTTGAGGGTTTTGTCTTTAAAGCTTTGGTGGGCAACGGCGATGACGATTAAGTCGATATCTTTCAGGTCTTTATAATCCGTAAATGTGACGCCGTATTCTCTTTTGGCTTCTTCGGCGTCGGCTTCGGGGTCGCAGAGGATGGGCTCAATGCCGTAGTCTCTGAGCTCTTTGACGATGTCGATGACTTTTGTGTTTCGGGTATCGGGGCAGTCTTCTTTGAAGGTAAAGCCCAAAATGGCGACTCTGGCGTTTTTGACGGAGATGTCTTTTCTCAACAGCTGCTTGACGATGTTTTCGGCCACATATTTGCCCATGTCGTCGTTGATGCGCCGTCCGGACAGAATGATCTGGGAGTGGTAGCCTAACTGTTCGGCTTTGTAGGTCAGGTAGTAGGGATCCACCCCGATGCAGTGACCGCCGACGAGGCCTGGGAAAAAGTTCAGGAAGTTCCACTTGGTGCCGGCAGCTTTTAGAACAGCCTGGGTGTCGATGCCCATCTTGTTGAAGATAATGGACAGCTCGTTCATAAAGGCGATGTTGATGTCCCGCTGGCTGTTTTCAATGACTTTGGCGGCTTCGGCGACTTTGATGCTCTCGGCCCGGTGGACGCCGGCGTCGACGACGAGCTCGTAAACTTTGGCAATGGTGTCTAGGGTTTCTGCGTCCATGCCAGAGACAATCTTGACAATGGTCTCGAGGCGGTGGACTTTGTCGCCGGGGTTAATGCGCTCTGGGGAATAGCCGACTTTGAAATCTTTACCGCATTTTAAGCCGGATGCTTTTTCTAAGATGGGGATGCAGACTTCTTCGGTAACGCCGGGATAAACAGTGCTTTCATAGACCACGATGGAACCTTTGGTCAGGTTTCTCCCCAGGGTGTGGCTGGCGCCTTCCACGGGGGTCAGATCTGGTGTTTTATCCTCGCTCACCGGGGTTGGAACGGCCACAATGTGAAACCTGGCTTCTCGAAGTTTTGTCTCGTCGTTTGTAAAATCCACGGTACAGCTTTTAATGGCTTCATCCCCTACCTCTTTGGTGGGGTCAATGCCTTTTTGATAAAGC
>NZ_FRBP01000018.1 GCF_900142645.1 Eubacterium callanderi | reverse complement strand
CGGGTGGACACCACCAAGACCGACGTGGCCATTGAGGAAACAGCTTAAAAAAGGGGCGAAAGCCCCCTTTTTTAAGTGGAAGGTGGAAGGTGGAAGGTGGAAAGTGTTGGTACAAATCTGCAACCTTCCACCTGATCAAGAAGGGAGAACCCAATGAAAAACATCTACAAAACCATCAGTCGAAGATTAATCCTCTCAATCATGCTCCTCGTGTCCTGCGTCTTTTTCATCGGTATGAGTTTTGGACCGGAGGAGGCAGCGGATAAAGCGCCACCGCCCACAGTATCGGAAACAGCGACACAGGCGTCCGAACCAACCGTATCAGCGCCGGAGACGGAACCCCCGCCCGACGGGGACGTCACCGACGGCCCCTGGGCCTCGGCGCATTTCCTTATGGACGAGTATGCCTGCGACTGCGCCGGCGACTGTGACGGCTGGCCCGCGGAGATGGACCCGGAGCTGCTGGAGAAAATCGAGGCGCTGCGGTGTGCGTTTGACCGGCCCATCATCATCACCTCGGGTGTTCGCTGTGAAAGGCGCAATGCCGAGGTGGGCGGCATTGAGAATTCCTGGCACCTGAGTGGCCACGCGGCGGATTTGTACTGCCCGGGGGTTCCCTGTGACGAGGTGGCCGCTGTTGCCCGCACCCTGGGGCTTGGGGTCATCGAGTACCCTTACCAGCAGTTCGACCATGTGGAGATCTGGCGCTAAAGCGGTGAAAAGGGCTGTTCGTGCGGTTGGAGGACATGCTGATTCAGAAGCGTTGATTTTAAAGACTAAGTGTGGTAAAGTATGCATAAAACATGACAGATTTTAGACTGGAGGAATCTATGGAGCTAAGCAAGAAAACAGTCCGTACAATCATCGGCCTCATTGTGCTCACTCTGCTGCTCGCAGCGGGGCTGCGAAATTTTGGATCGGTGTGGGAGGCCTTTAACTTTGTGATCGGTTTGATCTTTCCCTTTATTCTGGGCGCGTGCATGGCCTTTCTCTTAAATATTCCCATGAGCGTCATCGAGCGCCATCTCTTTAGCGAAAAGCGCGTGAAGGGGCCTAAAATACGCAGACTGGTACGGCCTTTAAGCCTGGTGCTGGCACTTTTGCTGGTGCTTTTGATTATTGTGATTGTGATCTTTATCATTGTACCTGAGATCGCCAATACGGTCGGCGTTCTGGCGAACAGTGTGCCGGACTTTGTGAAGCAGGTGGAGGAATGGGCCACAGGTCTGGCAGGCAGCTATCCGGACATTGCGAAGCAGATCAGCGAGATAACCATCGACTGGACGAATTTTGGCTCAGAAATTGTCGATTTCCTGCAAAAGGGTCTCATGAGCTTTGTGGGCTCCACCTTTAACGTGGCCAGCAGCATCGCGAGCGGTGTGGTCAACTTTTCGCTGGGCTTCATCTTTGCCCTGTATGTGCTTTTGCAGAAGGAAAAGCTGGGCTCCCAGTTCAGAAAGCTTTTCTACGCCTACCTGCCGGAAAGGGTGACGGATAAGCTTTTAGAGGTCTTCCGCCTGTCCAACAGCACCTTCAGCAGCTTTGTGACCGGCCAGTGTACCGAAGCGGTGATCCTGGGCGCCATGTTTGTGGTGGTCATGCTGATCTTCAGGCTGCCCTACGCGCTGATGATCGGCGTGCTCATTGGCTTCCTGTCTCTGATTCCAATTTTTGGGGCCTTTATCGGCTGCTTCGTGGGGGCGTTTTTGATCCTCATGGTAAACCCCATGCAGGCGTTCTGGTTTATCGTCATTTTCCTGATCATCCAGCAGATCGAGGGAAACCTGATCTACCCCCATGTGGTGGGCGGCTCCGTGGGGCTGCCGTCCATCTGGGTGCTGGTGGCGGTCACCATCGGCGGCGGCGCCATGGGCATCACAGGAATGATCATCACCATTCCGCTGTGCTCGGTCTGCTACACGCTTCTGCGTGAGGCCACCGGCAAGCGCCTGAGCAGACGGCGGGTTCCGGAGGAAAAATATCGGATCGCAGGCGAGGCCGCACTGCCCGGGCAAGAAGAGCATCTGGACGAAATGTAAAATAAATGCCCCCCGGATTTAACAATTTCCGCCTTTTTTAAAGGCAGCTGTATCCCGTGTACCCCGGTCTCATGTCGGCCGGGGGTTTTTTATGCCCGTCCTCACTCGATTCTTTTGAAAATTTCCCCGGTCTGCTCAATGAAAAGACGGGTATCGAGGTGCTCGTTGCCCAGGGTCTGGTGGATAAAAAGCCCGTCAGACAGGAACAGAAGCAGCCAGGCCAGATAATCGGCGGGCACCTCGCTGGTGCGCTCGCTGATGCGCGCTGCGATGTATTCGGCAAATTCGCGGTAGCGTGACAGGAGCTTTTCCCGGATGCGCGCGTTGCCCAGCATGGCGTCGTAGAAAAAGTGGAGCCGCATCCCAGCGGTGCCCACATCGCCCTCCAGAACAAATTTTATGAGCCGGTGCAGGGAGGTGTCCTTTTCAGGATTTTCGACCCAGGCCACCAGGTTTTCGTACTGTTCGTCCAGATAACGGTCTGTGATGTCGAACAGAATGTCATTTTTGCTCTTGTAGTGGTAGTAAAGTGTTCCCTTGGAGATCCCCGCGCAATCGGCGATTTCGGCCAGGGAGATGTCAGATATTTTCTTGGTTTGCAGGAGGTCCTCGGTCGCCTTTATGATCAGTTCCCGGACGTCGTCCTTTCTCGGTGCTGCCATGTTCATCGCTCCCTTCATTTTTTTACAGTATAGCCTGTAATTTCTTTTTTGTCGAGCCGTTTTTAAGAGAAGGAAAGTAAACCTTGACAGAGGCTGAGAGAATTTGATACTATTAGCTTAAGAAAAGTCGGTCATATAACCGACTTGATAGTTGATGATTAACTATTAACTATCAACTATCAACTATCCATTATCCATTATCCATTATTCACTAGATAAAGGGGTGATTAAGTGAATGCAGAAAAAATGACCCGCAGACTGCGCGCCCGCTTTGGAGAGACGCTTTCTATACGGCTTGAGGACCGCGTTATCCGTGTAACCGGGCAGCTTTCAAACTGGGAGGACATCGTCTCGGCCTGCAGCATGTGCGTCAGTAAAAAGCCAGGCGTGCACGTGGTCAACGATATTATTTTTACGGGAGCCCATATGCCCGAAATGCGTGTGCCCGCGCTGAAAGACAAGGCCCTTGATGGGGCCCGGCCGGATGTGCTCATCATCGGGGGCGGCATCTCAGGGGCCAGCATCGCCAGGGAGCTGACCAGATGGCAGCTTGATGTATTGTTGGTGGACAAGGAGGCTGACCTGGCCATGCACGCCTCAGGCAGAAATGACGGCGAGGTGCACCCCGGGGTCGATTTAAACAAAGGGTCGCTGAAGCAGCACTATGTGCTTCTGGGCAACCAGATGTTTGATACGGTCTGCGACGAGCTGGACGTGCCCTTTGAGCGGTGCGGGCAGTATGTGGGCTTTACAAGCAAGGCCCTGTACCCTTTTATCCGAGCCTATGCCTGGCAGCGCCGCCATGTGTGTGGTGTGGCGGATACCCGACTCATGGGGCGCCAGGAGCTGCGAGAGCGGGAGCCGCGCCTCAACCGGGATTTTAAATTTGCGCTGTTTAATCCAAGCGCCGGGTGTGTGTGCCCCTATGGCCTCACCATCGCCTACGGCGAGAACGCAGTGCAGAACGGCGCGCGGATCAGCCTGAACACCGCCGTGCTTGGCATGAAGGTTGAAAACGAAGCCATCACCGCGGTGGAGACGAACCGGGGGACGCTGTACCCGGGGCTTGTCATCAACGCGGCCGGGGCCTTTGCCGAGGACATCGCCCGGATGGCCGAGGATTGTTTTTATTCCATTCATCCCCGCAGGGGGACCAACTCGATTCTGGATAAAAAGGCCGGGGGCCTGCTCTCTGGCATCGCCTCTATCAAGACACTGGAAAAGAACGTTGCTCACACCAAGGGCGGCGGCATTCTGCACACGGTTCACGGCAACCTGCTGGTAGGCCCCAACGCGGTAGAAACCTGGGAGAAGGAAAACTTCGCCACCGAGCAGTCCGCCATTGACGCGGTGTTTGAAAAGCAGAAGCTGACCGCCCCCGACCTCCGGGAACGGGATATCATCACCTATTTTACCGGTGTGCGCCCGGCGACCTTTGAGGAGGATTTTGTCATCGAGCAGGGCCGGCGGACAAAGAACCTGATCCACTGCGCGGGCATCCAGTCCCCGGGCCTCACGACCGCGCCGGCTGTGGCAGTGGATGTGGCTGAAATGGCGGCAGGCCTTCTGGGCCAGACGCGCGCCGTTCTGCCCAACGACCGTTTTAACCCCAGGCGGAAGGGCATTCCTGTTCTGAGGGAGCTGCCTGAAAAGGAGCGGGACCGTATGATCCGGGAAAACCCAGATTATGGTGTGATTGTGTGCCGGTGTGAGGAGATCAGCAAGGGTGAGATTCTGGACGCGCTGAGGTCACCGCTTTCGGTACCCACAGTGGACGGCGTAAAAAAGCGCGTGCGGCCCGGCATGGGCCGCTGCCAGGGCGGATTCTGTATGCCGCTGGTTACACAGATCATCAGCGAGGCCACGGGTATGCCCATCGAGGCGGTGCGTAAGGCCGGTGACGGCGCGGTCATCAGCTATGGAAAGACAAAGGAGGGAAGCCAGTGAAAAGCGTTGATGTTTTAGTTATCGGCGGCGGGCCAGCCGGTCTGGCGGCCGCCATCGCCGCGAAAAAGGAAGGTGCTTCGGTACTGCTCATTGAGCGTGAAGCCCGTCTGGGCGGCATTATGAAGCAGTGTATCCACGATGGCTTTGGCCTGATCCGCTTTGACGAAAAGCTGTCAGGGCCAGAGTACGTGGAGCGCTTTATGGATGAATTTTACGCTCTGGGCATCCCAGCCTTGCTTCAGACCTTTGTCACCTCGGTCTGTGAGAAGGAGGATGGCTTTGGCGTGACCGCGGTCACCCGAGAGGGCATGGCCGAGATCACGGCCCGCGCCATGGTTCTGGCCACCGGCTGCCGGGAGCGCACCGCCCGCCAGGTCTTTATCCACGGCACCAGGCCGGCTGGCGTCTTTACCGCCGGCACCGCCCAGCATTTTGTCAACCTTATGGGCCAGATGCCCACCAGGCGATGCGTGATTCTGGGCAGCGGCGATATTGGCCTCATCATGGCCAGGCGGCTGACGCTGGAGGGCGCCGAGGTGCTGGGCGTGTACGAGGTCAAGCCCACACCGTCGGGCCTTACCCGCAATATCGTCCAGTGTCTGGAGGATTATGAAATTCCTCTGCACCTCTCGCACACCGTCACTCGCGTCTTTGGGCAGGAGCGGCTGGAGGGCGTGGCCGTCGCCCGGGTAGATGAAAAGCTGAATCCCATCCCCGGCACAGAGGAAACCATTGCCTGCGACGCGCTGATCCTGTCCGTGGGCCTCATACCCGAAAATGAGATGGCCGAGCGTCTCGGAGCCGCCCTTGATCCGCGGACCAGAGGCCCGGTCTGCGATGACCGGCTGATGACAAGCGTGGACGGGGTATTCTCCTGCGGGAACGCCCTTCACGTCAACGACCTGGTGGACTATGTGTCCGAGAGCGGCGAGCTGGCCGGCAGGGCCGCTGCGGCTTACCGTCCGGGCCAGCGTGAGCAAAGTCTCGAAATTACACCGGATGATTCCATCGGCTATCTGGTGCCCCAGCGCGTCCGCCGGACCGGAGGGCTTGAACCTGCCGTCTTTTATTTCAGGAGCCGTGAGATCCTGAAGCGCGGCACCTTTACCCTGAGGGCAGACGGCCAGCCAGTGTTTGAGAAAAAGCTCAGAAACCTGAACCCCCCGGAAATGGAGCGCCTGGTCGTTGATTTTGGCGACCTCAGCCTGGATGAGGGCATCCGGCTGACCGCCGCCATCGAAAAGGGGGAAGCGTAAATGCGAGAAATGACCTGTATCACCTGTCCCAACGGCTGTATCCTGTCGGTTGAGGAAAAGGACGGCCGCATTGTGGTGACGGGCAACCAGTGCCCCAAGGGGGAAGCCTTTGCCAAAAGCGAGCTGACAAACCCCATGCGGACCATCAGCACCACCGTCAGCACCAGGGACCCGGCAGTGCCCGTCGTCCCGGTGAGGGTATCTGGCGAGATTCCAAAGGACCGGATTTTCGATGTGATGGAGGCAATCAACCGCCTTACTGTTACCGCGCCAGTCGGCCGCGGCGCCGTCCTGGCTGCCGATGTGCTGGGCCTGGGCGTGGATGTGATCGTGACCAGCGATGTGCTGATCACAGGCATGAAAGGAGAAAAAAATGCGTCATAAACCCTATAGAGGCTTTGAGCCCAAGTGGGTCAAAACCCCGGCCCCGGCGGACAGCTACCGCTCAATCTTCAGATGGGGCGATCCTGAGTTTGTCAAATATCCCAAGGAATCCCTGTTTAAGATGATGAAGGAAAAATTCCAGATGACGGATGAGGATTTCAAAACCTACGCGGGCGACATTGGCATGGACAGCGTGAAGCTTGACAGGCCCTGTCAGCTGCAGAAGGCCCATCTGGAGGCCTTCAGGGCCATTGTGGGGTCCGAAAACGTGACCACTGAGGACTACCCAAGGCTGGCCGTGGCCTACGGTAAAACCGGCTACGACGCAGCCCGCCTGCGTGAGAAGCGGATTGACAGCCTGCCCGATGTGGTGCTCTACCCCAGCGAGACCGAAGAAATTGAAAAAATCGTGGCCTACTGCACCGAGCACAGCATTCCCCTGTACGTATACGGCGGGGGCAGCAGCGTGACCCGGGGCGTGGAGCCCATCAAGGGCGGCGTTTCGCTGGATATGCGCAAAAATTTCAACAGAGTGCTGTCCTTCAACGAGACCGACCAGACCATCACCGTGCAGAGCGGAATCTCCGGCCCGCAGCTGGAGGACGCCCTTGAAAACGCCCCGGCGCGCTTTGGGGCCCGGCGGGCCTACACCTGCGGCCACTTCCCGCAGTCCTTTGAGTACAGCAGTGTCGGCGGCTGGGTTGTCACCCGCGGCGCGGGCCAGAACAGCACCTATTACGGCTGTATCACCGATATTGTGCTGTCCCAGAAATACGCCACGCCCATTGGCGTCATCCAGACCAGCCACTACCCCAGAGAGGCCACCGGGCCCGATCTCAACCAGATCATGATGGGCGGTGAGGGCGCTTTTGGCGTGCTCACCGAGGTCACGCTCAAGGTATTCCGCTACATGCCGGAAAACAGAAAACGCTTCTCCTATATTTTTAAGGACTGGGAAACTGCCAGAAAGGCGGCCCGTGAGATGATGCAGTGCGAAGCTGGTTATTCCTCCGTCTTTCGTCTGTCCGACGCCGAGGAAACAAACCTCATGCTGCGTCTCTACAATGTGGACGAAACCCCGCTGTGGAAGCTCCTGGACCTCCGGGGTTACGAAGACATGCGGCGGTGCCTGTTCCTGGGCTTTACCGACGGCGAGAAAGGCTTTTCTAAAAATGTGGCGAAAAATATCCGGCGCATCGCCCACCGCTACGGAGGTATGAGCCTGACCGCCTACGTGACCAAAAGTTGGGAAAAGGGACGCTTTAACGACCCTTATCTGCGGGACACCATGCTGGACTTCGGCGTGATGACCGACACCCTGGAATGCTCGGTCAACTGGTCCAATATGGGCAAAGTTCATAAAGAGGTGCGCGCTGTGTGCCACGCCCTGCCAAACACCATTGTCACCACCCATATGTCCCACTGTTATCCACAGGGTGCCAACCTGTACTTTATCTTCATCACCAAAATGTCCGACGCCGAGGCCTTTAAGGCCTACCACGCCACCATTCTGGACGCGATCCAGAAATCCGGCGCAGCCATGAGCCACCACCACGGCATCGGCAAAATGTTCGCCCCCTGGCTGGAAGGCCAGATCGGGCGCAGGGAATACGGCGTCTACCGGGCTCTGAAAAATTATTTTGACCCCGGCTACAACATGAACCCCGGCGGCACACTGGGGCTGGATTTGGAAGAAGGGGAGAAACGGTTCTTAAAGGAAATTGAGAATTGAAAATGGAGAATGGAGAATTAAAAGAGCAAAATCGCGGAGCGATTTTGATGATAATCAAATCGGCACAGCCGGTTTGGCCCTATAATTTTCCATTCTCAATTCTTCATTCTCCATTGTAAAAAGGGGGAGGCAAGCATGAATGACCGAATTGTACTTGTGTTTGACGTTGGCACCCAGAGCTCCAGGGCGGAGCTTGTAAATGACCGGGGCGAAATCCTGGGGAAAAGCCAGATCCGGCACGAGCCGCCCTATGTCTCAAAGGAGCCCGACTTTGCCGAGCGGGACCCGGAGCTGTATTACCAGAATATCTGTGAGGTGGCAAGGCAGCTGAGGGGGAGCTGCCCATCCCTTTGGGACCGGATCGAGGGCGTTTCCATCACCACCATCCGGGATACTGTGGTGTGCGTGGACAGCGATGGAAAGCCCCTGCGGCCGGCAATCCTGTGGCTGGACAAACGCCTGGCGAGCGGCGCGCCCAAATTGCCGCAGCTCTCAAAGGTGCTTTTTAAGGCCGTTGGGATGGATGCCACCGCCAAACTCCAATACCAGAAATCCCACTGCAACTGGATAGCCGAGAACGAGCCGGAAATCTGGGAAAAGACCCACCAGTATCTGCTGCTCAGCGGCTACCTGATCTACCGCCTCACCGGCAATATGGCTGACACGGCTGCCAGCCAGGTGGGGCACATCCCCTTTGACACCCAGCAGCGGGGGTGGCAGAAAAAGGGCGCTCTGACCCGCCCCATCTTTGACGTCGAAGCCGAAAAGCTCTGCCCCATCGTGGAATCGGGCGAGGTGCTGGGGAAAATCACCCCAAAGGCCGCCGGGGACACTGGCCTTGCCGAGGGGCTGCCCCTTATCGCCTCCGGCTCCGACAAGGCCTGCGAGGTGCTGGGCCTGGGCTGCACCACGAAGGAAAAGGCCGCCATCGGCCTGGGCACCACCGCCATGATCACTTTTACCATCGACCGTTATCTGGAGCCAGAGCGCTTCATCCCGCCTTATCCCTCCATTATCCCGGGGAATTTCACCCCAGAGATCGAGATATTCCGGGGCTACTGGCTCATCTCCTGGTTTAAGCAGGAGTTTGCCGAAAAAGAGGTGCGCCAGGCCAGAGAGCTGGGCGTCCCGGCCGAGGAACTGCTGAACCGGCGCCTTAAAGAGATACCGCCCGGCTGCGAGGGCTTGCTGTTCCAGCCCTATTTTACCCCCAATGTCACCATGCCCACCGCCCGGGGCGCGGTCATTGGCTTTTCAGACTGCCATACCCGTATTCATATTTACAGAGCCATCATCGAGGGCATCAACTTCGCACTTATGGACGGCATGCGCCTCATGGAAAAACGGGCAGGTCACTGCTTTGAGGAAATCTACCTGGGCGGCGGCGGTTCCCAGAGTGATGAGATCTGCCAGATCACAGCCGATATGTTCGGCATTTCCGCAGTCCGCACCCAGACCCACGAGGTGGCAGGCATCGGCTGCGCCGAAGCCGCCTTTGTGGGCCTCGGCGCCTTTAAGGACTACCATGAGGCTGTGGCCGCCATGGTGCACAAAAAGGACGTTTTTACCCCAGATATGGAGCAGTATAAAATCTATAAAGAGCTCTATCACGAGGTGTTTAAAAACATTTACGGCTGCCTGTCAGGGCTCTACAGCAGGCTGCACGAAATTTACCACCGAAAATAAAAAGAACGAAAAAAGAAGATGCGGCGTTTTGCCGCATCTTCTTTTTAATCATTTTCTCCCAGCACCAATATCCCGGCGCCCAGCAGGTTTGGGCCCACATGGGTGCCCAGGGTACAGTCGACCTCGCCCTCATACAGGTTTTCAAAGTTCGGCAGCACTCTGGTGTAGTGGGCCTTGACGGCGTCCATCTCATCCGGACAGCCGCCGTTTGCGACCATGAGGATATAACGCGCCCCCTCCGGAGCGTGGGATTTCGCCAGGTCGATCATCTTTTGGATGGATTTCCGGCGCCCGCGCACCTTGGCCACGCTCATCAGCTGGCCATCATCACTGAAGGTGATGATGGGCTTCACATTGAGCAGCGTGCCGGTCATGGCTGTAATCAGGCCGATGCGGCCGCCCTTCTGCAGGTACTCCAGAGTGTCAATGCTGAAAAAGACTTTGGTGTTGGCGATGAGGCGGGGCAGGATGGTCTTGATTTCCTCAAAGCTCCGGCCCGCCTCAATGAGCTCCGCAGTGTGCACAGCGATGGCGCCAGTGCCCAGGCTTCCGCTCAGGGTATCCACCGCGTGCACGTTCAGGCCCTCAAACTCACCGCCAATCAGCCGCACAAGGTTAAAAGTACCGCTCAGACCGCTGGAAAAAATAATGGCGAAAACCTTGCGGTATCCCTTGTCGTAAATTTTCTGAAAAAGTGTGCGAACCTCATCTGGAGACGGGAGGGAAGTCTTTGGGATCTCCGATGGGAGTTTGTCATAAACCTGGGCGGCTGTGATGTCCACCCCGTCAGTATAGGCTTTGCCGCTGAAGATGATTTTCAGCGGCAGAATGTGCAAGTCGTGCTTTTTAATCAATGTCTCTGGGATATCCGCGCAGGAATCCGTCAGCACGGCAATTTTTTCTTTATTCATCTGCATGCTCCTCTTTTTTACTATTCTGATTGGCCTCGTGCATGCGCGCAAGCAGGGCCTCGATGGTGTCCATTCCGGTTTGCAGGGCCTCAAAATCCTCCGGAGGGGTATTTTCCATTACCTGAGCATAGCGGCTCTGGATCACCTGGTCGATTTCCTTCAGCGTTTCCTGTCCCTTCTCCGTCAGCGAGACAAGGACGACCCGTTCATCATTTTTATCCCTGAAACGGTTCAAAAAGCCGGCCTGAGCCAGTTTTTTACACATGTTGGAAACATTGGCCTTGTTAAGCTTCAAGGTATCGGCCAGGGCACCAATGGTGATGGTATTCGCGTGCTTGACCTCTGTCAGGACACGGCTTTGCAGAATTGTCAGCCCGTTATCGCTCAGCACGTCGGCGAACAGGGCATCAATTTCAGTGGTCACATGCCGCACATAGTCGATTAAAATATCTGCGAATTTTAGAACCTGATCAATATACATGGCAAAGGCCGCCTTTCATTTGTTGTAGTCTAAAATATGTTTACAGTACATATATTATAGTTTAAAGTTAAATTTGTCAATAAAAAGATTCGCAGGCGTTTTCACAGGGTATAAAAATAAGATTCTATGCAATTTTTTAAGAAACTATGCTATACTAAGCAGGATAACCGATAAAATTGAAAAAAATGCTAAAAAGTAAAAAAGGGGTGATTTAATTGCTGAGTGCATACACACTTCCCATAAAATTTGCCTGTCTGGTGTTTCCGGTCCTGGCAGCGTTTTTTACCATTCCCTACGCTGTTTATCAATATCGGAAATACGGTTCGTTGCTGGTGCTCAGAGTCGTGATCGTCTATTCGTTCATTCTATATATGACCTGCGCCTATTTTCTGACCATGCTGCCGCTGCCGCCCATCGCGGAGGTCGCCCGCTATACCAGCCCAACCATGGATCTGGTGCCCTTCCATGCCTGGACAAACTTCTGGGAAAACACCAGCCTGGTCCTCTCAGACCCCAGCACCTATCTTGGAGCGATGAAAGAGCAGTGCTTTTACGAGCCTTTTTTTAATATCCTGCTGTTGGTGCCCCTGGGCGTCTACCTGCGGTATTATTTCAGGCGAAGCTGGTGGCAGGCCATCCTCATCGGTTTTCTGGTGAGCCTGTCCTTTGAGCTGATCCAGCTGAGCGCCCTGTTTGGGATATATCCAAGGCCCTACCGCCTGTTTCAGGTGGATGACCTGATCAACAACACCTTCGGCGCTCTGGTGGGTTTCTGGATCACACCGGTTTTCAGCTTTTTTCTGCCCTCGCGGGACCGGCTGGACGAGGTATCCTACAAGCGGGGACGCACCGTTACCTATATGCGGCGGGGCTTTGCCTTTCTCTTTGACTGGGCCATTCTCACCGGGGTTCTGCACCTTGCCGGGCGGGTGTTTGGCAGCCCGACCTTAAGCGATATGCTGGCAATGGACGGCAAACGCTCGGTGGTGCTTTACATCATTGTTATTGTCCTGTATTTCATTCTGTTACCGTGGCTGACCCGGGGAAGGACCATTGGAAAATTTTTGGTTGGTATCCGGCTCATGTCCGAAAATAAACGCCCGCCAAAGCTTTTCCAGTACATCCTGCGCTACGGCCTTCAGTATCTCTTGGTCATACCAGCCCCCTTTATCGCCATGAAGGTCTATGAGCTCCTGCCCCTGTACACCGGGACCGCCCATACCATCCTCATGGTGATCGCCCTGGCCTTTGGTTTGGTCTTTGCTGTTTTCATCGTTCAGCTGCTCATCTCTGTCTTTACCCGTGAGACTCAGATTTTTTACGAGTCTCTGAGCCATACGATCAATGTGAGCACTGTGCGAAATGGGCGGCGGAAAAGGCGGCAGCGTTAATGACATCCATATTACTAAAAGCAGCCGCATTTATTCTAGGGAGAGCGCAATGGATACTGTCACCAAGATTATGCTGAATATTACCCTGACGTCAGCCATTGTGACAGGATTCTGCGTTTCTGAGAAAAGCGGCACACTCTTTACCCTGGTGCTGTTTAGGTTTTTCTGCAATGTGGGGATGTATCTTGTGGGCTTTGTGATCAGTATACGCAAAGGCAGGGAAAAAAAGGCGCTGTATACCCTGAATATGCCGGGGTATAATGTCCTATTTCTACCTGCCGCTGCGGCAAGTACTGGTCATTTTGCTCTTTTCGCCGATCACAGTACTGTCGCCGGTATTTACAGAAAAATGCGGGGGTGACGCGGGCCTTTCCAGCTTTGCGGGCTCGGTGTCTATTTTGGTCAGCATTGTGATTATGGTAACACTGATCGCAGCCATGCACATCGGCTAAGGACAGAAGCCTTGTTTTATGCTATAATGAAGATATAAAATTTTAAAGAGGAGAGTCGAGGATGCGAGAAAAGAGCGTTTCATTTTTATGCACACTGCTGGTTTTGATGGCCTGCTTTTGCGTATCAGTTTTTGCCGAGGAGACCATCACCGTGACGACGAGCCCGGCCGATACCATTACCGATACCTCCGCTATTTTGAGAGGGGTATATTATACCGATGGTGCAGACATTACCGAACGCGGCTTTGCCTATAAGCCAGCCGAAACTGGCGATGAAGACTATAAAAAAGTGGTAATGCATGGCGACAACAGCGTCACCAAGTTCGGCTATACGCTGGATACGCTGATTCCGGATACGGCTTACACCGCCATGGCCTATGTCAAGACCGAATCGGGCGTGCACTATGGCCTCGAAATTGAGTTCCGCACTCTGGCGGCGCCTGCCAAGCCCAGCGAAGCGGCCGGGGAAACACCGGAAACTGGGATAGTGGAAGATGCCCTGACAGCTACGATGCCCATGCTGCTGATGCTGTCCATGGCGCTGTCCTCCATGGTGCTGTTTAAGAATAAAGCACGATGAAAATCGCAGTGATTGGTTACAGCGGATCAGGCAAGTCGACGCTTGCTAAACATCTGGGGGAGGAGACCGGGTATCCGGTGCTCCATCTGGATAAGGTCAACTTCCTTCCAGGCTGGCAGGAGCGGGACCGCGCAGAAGCGAGGGCGGTGGTCACAGCCTTTATGGCTCAGGACGACTGGATCATCGACGGCAACTACGGCGATCTCCACTGCGGGCTTCGCATGGCTGCGGCGGATAAGATCATGATGCTCTGCCTGCCGAGGCGGGTCTGCTTTCCGAGAGCCTGTCTGCGCTACCTCAAATCCAGGAACCAGGTCCGGGAGAGCATGGCGGAGGGCTGTGAGGAAAAATTTGACTATGCCTTCGCCAAGTGGATTTTAAAGGACGGGCGCAGTAAACGCCACAGGGACTGGTACCGCAGTCTTCAGGAAGCTTATCCCGAAAAGGTTTTTTTCTGCCAGAACAGCCGGGATGTCAGGAAACTGCTAGAGAGCGGGAAAATATGGCAGTCTGAGTGTTGAGACAGCATCGCAGCAGCGGAGCTGTCTCTTGTTTTTTTGATGGCGGCACCCTTGTCCGGATACAGGCTGAACACTGTCCCATCCTGCTTAAAAACCAGATAAAGGCAGCCTGGACTATCAATAATCCTCAAGGCTGCCTTTATTTGATTATGCCTCGCCCTTTAAATGCTCCAGAATCTGGTCGGCGTTTTCGGCGGGCTTTACTTTTTCATAAACCTTTTCGATCATACCAGCTTCGTCAATGATGTAGGTGGTGCGCACAATGCCCATATAGGTTTTGCCGTACATTTTCTTTTCCTTCCATACATCATAGGCCTGGATAACCTCGGTTTCCGGGTCGGAGAGCAGCAGAAAGGGCAGCTCATACTTCGAGGCAAAATTGGTGTGCGAGCGGGTGCTGTCCTTGCTGACGCCAATGACAACCGCGCCCAGAGCCTCAAATTCAGAATACGCGTCCCGGAAAGTGCAGGCCTGGGTGGTGCAGCCCTTTGTATTGTCCTTGGGATAAAAATAAAGAATAACCTTTTTTCCTTTAAAATCAGAAAGGCTGACCGGATGTTTGTCTTTATCAGGCAGTGTGAAATCCGGGGCCTTGGTACCTTGCTGTAACATCATTTGCTCCTTTTCTTACTTTTCTTAATGGAATACCCTTATTTTACACTTTGGAACGGTGCCATGCAACAAAACTTTAAAAAAATTAATAAGGTACCTTGACAAATGTGTGGAAAGGGTGTAAAATTCAATCATAAGGTACCTGAATAAAAGAAGCGGCGGCGGAACGCCCTCGCTTCACGAATCGAAAAGGAGATAAAAAATGAACGAACTCAATGAAAAATTAATGGAACAGTTCAGAAAATACCAGGTTTTAATGCACCAGGGAATGCGCCGCTTTGCGCCGAGAGGGCCAAAGGAAGACCCACACCACGGACAGGGAAAAGTGCTTGTGATGCTGGCTGAAAATGACGGCGTCAGCCAGAAGCTGCTGACTGAGCAGTCCGGCATACGCCCGGCGTCTCTGAGCGAGCTGATCATCAAGCTTGAACGGAACGGGCTGGTGGAACGCCAAAGAAATGAAGAGGACAAGCGAAACAGGAACGTTTATCTGACAGAGGAAGGAAGAGCGCTGGCAGAAACCATCAAAAGCCGAAAGGATGAATCCGCAGATTTTCTTTTTGATGTTTTATCGGAAGAAGAAAAAGAAACCCTCACGGTGCTTTTCGATAAGCTGATCACCTCACTGGAAGATAAAGTAGCGGATATGGATGAAGAAATGCCACCGCTTGCCCCGCCGCATCCTCATTTACCGCACGGAGGTCCCCATGGCCCGCATCATGGCCCTCATCATGAGCACTTTGGCGGCCCGCACGGTCCTCATCACGGCCCCGGCCCCCATGATCCAGAGCATCCGCAGCCTCCGCGCCATCCAGAAGCAGAGGAAGAGGATAAAATTGTACTGGATGTTCTTAATGAAGAACAAGAAGAGGAATAATTCGATATGATTTACCCGGTTTTGTATGCGAATGGGGCAACAAAACCGGGATTTTTTTGTCAAAATATATCTGCAAATCTATTTTACAAAAGGAAATGAATCCGATATAATTGATTTACAAGAAACGTAAACCATTGCAACGGCACCGGAT
This sequence comes from Eubacterium callanderi, assembly GCF_900142645.1. GTDB lineage: Bacteria > Bacillota > Clostridia > Eubacteriales > Eubacteriaceae > Eubacterium > Eubacterium callanderi. Next base: position 77,046 of record NZ_FRBP01000018.1, on the reverse strand, counting down.
ATTTTGTTTTAACAAAAATTCAAGCGATTTTATTTTGAAATGAGGTACGAGATGTTTACAGCGTTTAACTTAACAATGGATGAAAAAGAGATGGCCCGGCTGGAAAAGGGAGCGCCATGCTCAGATGCGGATGAAAGTGTGAATCAGGCGAAAGTTGTGGAGGAACTGAAAAAATACCTCGGAATGGGGGCCGCTTTTGACGGCGAGGCTCTGCTTTCCGAGTGGTTTCCAGAGCTCAAATTCCAGGTGTTTTTATCCCACGCTCTGGCAGATGGGCCTTTGGCGTCCAGGCTTGAGCGCTGGCTTCAGAAAGAGCTGGGAGTTTCAGTCTTTGTGGATTCGTGGATCTGGAAGGCAGCAGACGAGCTGGTAGCCGGGGGATTTGCGCCCGGCCATGTCTACCCTGTCCTGCACATGGCCTTGGGCAAGATGATCGCCCAGTGTGAGTGTGTGATTTTCCTGAACCCATATCATTCGCTGAAGAAGGAGGGAACCGTTGAAGAAACACCGTGGATTTACGCAGAACTTCAGACAGCCCGTATGACGCGGAAGAAAAAGCCGGAGCGCTTTAAGAAATTTCATTTTGCCGTCACGCTCGGCACCCAGTTAAAAATAGAGTTTGATCCGCAGCTGCCTAATTTGTTACTTTTAAGCGCAGAGGATCTCGAAAAATGGTGCAGCCAGCAGCATATTGTCTCAGAGGATGTCTATCATTTGGATTTGCTCTATCTTCAAAAGCAAATTATTATCTAAATTTAAAATGCCATCTGACGAATTTCTCCGTTAGATGGCGTTTCGCTTATTTGGCGGCAATGGGGAAGCAGCATTCTGTTACCCATTTTTCAGGCTCGCTGGTATCGCCAGGCCCCACATGGTAGACATTGAACATGGTGCCGTTGGTTCGGTAGCCGTTTTCCTCAATCCACCTCATGGCTGTGATGTTGACATCGGTGATCTGGTCATAGGCGCCAGTGAAAGTGACGCTTGCCACCAGGCGGGCGGGCAGTTTTTTAAAATAGACGTGCCCGGTATCCTGGTAGCTGCCAATGACAGACACCTGAACTTCTACATCCGGGTTGGCTTCATTGTATTCTGCATCGTGGTAGGTCGCGGTGCTGAAGGGCGGGGTGGCGAACTTGGGATGCTGGGGTGCGATTTCAGCGTGCAGCTTTTCCCAGAGGCGGCCTTCTTCAGTGTAGGTACTCAGGGTATCACGCAGGCTTGCAACCTGACAGGAGGGTAATTCTTTTGCAACAACGATATAATTTTTCATGATTTCTTCCTTTCTGCGAAGCCTTTCACCAGCGGCTTTCAGCTGCCAGAGCTGAACCTGCAGTTTTTCAGCTTCCTTCAGCTTCTTCTGGTAGCAGGCTTCAATGTGCGTTTCAAGAGCCTGGGAAGTGCTGCTGCTTTCAAGAATTTCACCGATGGCTGTCAGGCTCAGGCCCATGCGCTGCAGAGAGACAATGGTGCTGACAGTCGTCAGCTGAGAAGCTGTGTAGTAACGGTAGCCGGTAAAGGGGTCAACCCGTTCTGGAAGCAGAAGCCCCATCTCCTCAAAATGGCGCAGCATTCGGACGCTGACGTGGCAAAGTTTAGAAAATTTTCCAATTTTCAGCATATTCCCATCTCCTTTCAAAGTTGGTTTTCTTGAGCTCATCCTTAGTATAATCCCTCACATAATGGCAGAGTCAAGGAAGAAAATAAAGTTTTTCAGTCCAGTAAATAGTGCAGCAACCGTTCAGGGTCATCGAGGAACATTTTGGTCAGGCAATAGGGCTCGGTATCTCTGTAGGAGGTCAGGGACAGACGGCCATCGGGGGATAAAACATAAATATCTGCCTTGGGGCAGGCCAGCAGAATGGGAGAGTGGGTCGCGACAATAAACTGGGAGCCGTCCCGTGCCAGGTTGTGGATCAGGGATAACAGTGTCATCTGGCGTGAGGCGGACAGGGCGGCCTCGGGCTCGTCTAGAATATAAAGTCCCTTGCCTCGGAAGCGGCTCTGGACCAGTGCCAGAAAGCTTTCGCCGTGGGACTGGGCATGAAGAGAGCGACCGCCGTAGCTTTTGTACAGGCCAGTCCCTTCGGGTTCATTCTCCATCCGGTCAATTTCTGCCGCAACATTGTAAAAGCTCTCAGCTCTTAGAAAGAAATTGTCTTTGGGAAGGGCGAGGCCCTTGGTCAGATTGATGAACTGATACAGGACGGAGTGGGTATCGTGGGAATGAAAATCAAAATTCTTTGACCCGCCCTCTGGGTTAAAGCCATACTTCACCGCCAGTGCCTCCAGCAGGGTAGATTTGCCGGTACCGTTTTCGCCGCAGAAAAAAGTGACGTTCTTTTCAAAGAAAAAGGGCTCAAGCTGCTGAATGACTGGCAGGTTGGAAAGATAGCTCTGAGTGTAGGCCGGATCATTCCGGTCAATGGAAAAGCCACTGAGATAAAGGGTGCTGAACATTGGATACCTCCTCGATGTATCGGTTGTCTTTATTGTACCAGTTAAAGGACAAAAAGCAAAACCAGAATGCCGCGGTCCTCTTATATGAATGTCAAGCGTGAATTGTTAAATGTTTGTTAAATCTTCGGCAGTCTATTGTGTTTTGGCAGTCACTCTTTTATAATGACATCAACAGATTGTTTGGAGAAATGATGATGAACAATGCCGTTGTTGCCCTTGTCTTTATAGACAATATCCGCATTGAGAATAGGTGAGACGCAGCCTGTACCCTCAGGGATACGGGGTGTGTCTTTTTGCGTGACGGTGGTTCATCTGGTAGGAGGAAAGTGAAAAGTTATGGGTGTTACTGATGTTTTGGGTTTACTCGGAGGGTTAGCCCTGTTTCTGTACGGAATGCAGATGATGAGCTCGGGTCTTGAAGCGGCTGCGGGCAATCGTATGAAGCAGATACTGGAGCGGCTGACCGCCAACCGGTTTCTGGGAGTGGCCGTTGGGGCGGCCATCACGGCGGTCATTCAGTCTTCATCCGCCACAACCGTCATGGTTGTTGGCTTTGTGAACTCAGGGATGATGACTCTGATTCAGGCGGTCTGGATCATTATGGGCGCCAATATTGGTACGACGATTACGGGCCAGCTCATCGCGCTCGATGTGGGGGCGCTGGCGCCGCTGTTCGCTTTTTGCGGCGTGGCATTGGTGGTTTTTACCAAAAAGGTTAAGCTGCACCACTGGGGCCTGATTGTCGCCGGACTGGGGATTTTGTTCATCGGTATGGATATGATGAGTACAGCGATGATGCCGCTTCGTGACTCACCGGCCTTTGTCAATCTGATGACCCGGTTTTCGAACCCGGCCCTCGGGATTCTGGCAGGGGCTGTTTTTACCGCTGCGATTCAGTCTTCATCCGCTTCAGTCGGAATTTTGCAGGCGCTGGCCGTCAGCGGCGTAATCGGCCTGCCAAGTGCGGTGTATGTGCTGTTTGGACAGAATATCGGGACCTGTATTACCGCGGTGCTGGCGTCCATTGGCACCAGCCGCAACGCCAAGCGCACCACAGTCATCCATTTACTGTTTAACATCATTGGAACGGTTGTTTTTACAGTCATTTGCATGCTGACGCCGCTTACGGCCTTTGTCGAGTCCCTGTCTCCGGCAAATCCAGCAGCCCAGATCGCCAATATGCACACACTGTTCAATATTGCGACAACGCTGATGCTGCTGCCCTTTGGCACGCTCCTGGCAAAGGCGGCGGTCAGAATTCTGCCCGAGCGCCCTTCAGAAAAAAGCGGCGAGCACCAGCTTTTATACATCAAGCCTGTTGAGGCTTCGCTGGAATACCAGATGGGTACCTCTGCCATTATCGTGAACGGTGTGTGGCGTGAACTGCGGCGCATGGCGAAAATGGTCACAGAGAACCTGGAACAGGCATTTCAAGGGGTTTTGGAAAAAAGCAGCCGCTATACAGAGGATGTGGCAAAATCAGAAGAGTATGTCAATTATCTGAATACCGAGATTTCCAGGTACATTTCGCATGTCATAACCTATGAGCTCAATGAAGAAGATGGGGTTCTGGTTTCCGCGTTTTTCAAAATCTGCGGCAGCCTTGAGCGCGTGGGGGACCATGCGGTCAATATCAGTGAACAGGCCAGGCTTCTGGAGGAAAAACATATCGGATTTACAGAGGAGGCCCAGGAAGAAATGCGGTCGCTTCAGCAGGTCAGCATTGGCGTGCTGGACTCACTCAGCCGGCTGGAGGCCATTACTGAAAAGAGGCTGACTGAAATTGCCGATTATGAACAGAGAATGGATGATTTGACGCTTGATTACCAGAGAAACCAGATTGCCCGGATGCGAAAAGGCCTCTGTTCGGACGAAGCCTGTGTGATTTATTCCGAAATACTTATGGATATTGAGAGCATCGGCGATCATATCCTGAGCATCGGCAAGGTGCTGGTGCAGGCCAGCGCCTCCAAAACAACGGTCGATATGGAACAGGAAGCTTATGCGAGGTAAGGATTAATATGGAAACTGAAAAACGGCGGGCTTTTATCATTGATTTTATGTATTTTGCCATTCTTGCGCTTCTGTGCTTTGCGGTACTCAAATATGCCATGCCGTTGCTGGCTCCTTTTATCATCGGCTTCGCTCTGGCCTATCTGCTGAAAGGGCCAATCCGCCTGTTGTCCGGAAAACTGCGCCTGAACGGGAAAATATCGGCGATTGTGGTGGTGCTTGTCTTTTACGGTACCATCGGCACGCTCATTTCACTCCTCGGGGTTAAGGCATTTGCGGCTTCCAGAGAGCTGATTTTTAATTTGCCCCAGATTTATGCCCTCCATGTGGAGCCAGTGCTCATGGGGATTTTTGACGGGGTAGAGCAGTCAGTGCTCAGGATGGATCCCGCCCTGGTAGCAGCCCTTGAGGAGATGTTTAACCGTCTGGTGCAGTCTCTGGGGCAGATGGTTTCCAGCTTGTCCATGGGGGCTATGGGCACCGTATCGGATATTGCGTCTTCGCTGCCCGGGCTTTTTATCAAGCTGCTGTTACTCATTATTTCCACCTTTTTTATCGCCATCGACTATGACCGTCTGACAGGCTTTGTCATGCACCAGTTAAATGGAAAGACCAGGACAGTTTTTGTTCAGATCAAGGAATACGTGGTGGGAACACTCTTTGTGTGTATCCGCTCCTATGCGCTCATCATGAGCATTACCTTTGTTGAGCTCGTTATTGGCCTGACCCTCATCGGTGTCGACAATGCTCTGATCATCGCCTTTGTCATTGCGGTGTTCGATATTCTTCCGGTACTGGGCACAGGTGGTATCATGATCCCCTGGACTGTGATTACAGCCCTGCAGGGGAACTATCCGCTGGCATTGGGGCTGCTGCTGGTCTATCTGGTGATCACAGTGGTACGAAACATTATTGAACCGAAAATTGTGGGAAGCCAGATCGGCCTTCATCCGGTGATTACGTTGGCCAGCATGTTTGTGGGTCTGCAGCTTTTTGGCGTTGTAGGGCTTTTCGGTTTTCCGATCGTGCTCTCACTGCTGTGCCATCTGAACGAAACGGGCACCATCCACCTGTTTAAGCCAGTGGAGGATACCCGGTAGGTTAAAGGGATTGCTTTAGAGATTAAAAGGAGAGGCTGCGGCAAAACGCCGCAGCCTCTCCTTTTTCTTTAAGCTTCGATAATTTCGCGCTGTGCTTTTTTGGGAAGGCTTTTGAGGACTGTCTCGTAGGCGCTGTCGAGCATTTTTTGAACCGTGTCCTCTGGCACGCCGCCTTCGAGGTAGAGCGTGTTCCAGTGAACTTTATTCATATAATAGCCGGGAATAACCGTGCCGGGATAAGCGGCCCGGAGAGTCAGTCCCTCCTCAGGCGGCAGTTTCATGGTGACGATGGGATCACCGGTTTTATGCTCCCCCATATAGGCGAACATTTTTCCATGAAGCAGATATTTCATCGCCTTCCATTCGGCCTGCCAGACCTTCTCGACACCCTTTTTATCCAGACAATAGGCGTCGATCCATGAAGCGTTATTCATTTATTTCCTCCGCCAGCTCTTTGGCCAGGAATTGGACATAGGGAAGCGGGCACATGGTGCGCTCGGCGGTCGCCTCAATGCTTAACCCCTGGGATAAAAACCGCTTGATCACCAATGAGAGAGGCTCTCCAACCTCGATAATGTGGTGATCAGGGTCATAAAAGCGGATCACCCGCTGTCCCCACGCCTGGGTAAACATTGGCCGTACCAGCGCGGCGCCCCAGCTTTCCAGAACCTTGAGAAATCCGTCCAGATCATCCTCTTCAAAGTACAGCTCCTTATCATTGCCGCCAAAGCAGACAGCATTTTCCGGTTTGTCGATGAATTCCAGCCAGGTTTCCTTTGTCTGGAGAGCCACGCCGCAGTCATAGCTGACATTGACGCCCAGATCCATGGCAACCTTGAGCCCCAGAAGCTTTTCATAAAAAGCGCGGGATTTTTCCATATCGGATACGACAAGCATGAATGCATTATATTTCATATAATCTCCTTTACCGGTGGTGTCAATCTTTCCAGTTCCACCATTTTAGTTTTTCAGGCTCATGCTCGGTATTCTCAGCGAAGTAAACCGCCAGCCGGTAAACATAGAGAACACATCGGTCCAGCTGCTCACCCCTCTGCCGGCATTCTCTGCGATACATCGCCTCAGGGTCCGCCCCCTTCAGCGAATTGACCGTGCTGTAGCCAAGCTCCAGAAGATGCCTCTCCATATTTGGTCCAACGCCGGGAATGGTTTGTAAATCACTTTTCACGAGCATCACCTCTTTGTTCTGTTACTATAAACTAAAACTTGTAGGATTCATTGTAAAAATCCGACATGTGAGCATAGTATTTTGTCGGTGATATACCGCAGACTGCCTTAAAATCATGGTTGAAATGCGATTGGTCATAGTAGCCCAGCGCGTGCGCGAGCTTTGTGAAAGCGACTGGATCTTTTTCCATGCGCTGCATGGCGAGGTTGATGCGGGTCAGCCGGGTAAAAGTTTTATAGCGCATTCCCAGAGCTTCTGTTATGAGACGCTGGAGGTGGCGTTCGGAATATCCGATTTTTTCAGCCGCAGTGCTGACCGTGGACTGGCAGCTGACATGCTTCAGAATGGGCGAAAGGGGCCGGGGATTGCCGGGCATTTCCGCTAAGGCGGTCAGAAGCAGTGTGTCAATCGCATTGCTGAGGTAAGCCACCCTTTGGCTTTGCTCAAAGGCATTCTTTATCCCAATGCTCAGGGAAGGACACACGAGATCAAGCGGTTCCCTGCGGTCTGTAAAATCCTTGAGGTTCAGCCCCAGAAGCCGGTTCGCGCCGCCGGGAAGGAACTCGATAAAAAAACGCAGGGGGATGTTTTCAGCATCGCCGAAAACCACCACCGTTTTGGTGGTAGGGCCCCAGAAACAGCCGGACAGGGCTCTGCCGTCATAAGAAAAGACAACACAGCCGCTGGCATCGGGAATCAGCGTCAGCTTTTCAGGAAGGTGGCTTTTGGGCTGTGCTCCCTGGGCGCAAAAGGTGTAATGCGCGATATAAGGCCTTAGTAGTGGATGAGGCGCGATGTAGAGATGTGTGGGGGTGTGGGCCAGAATGGATAATTCCGGCCGTTTTTCAGGCTGCTGCATGGTGTTCCTCCTGTTGTAGTGAGTCCATTATACCTGAAATAACTTAAGTGTTCGATGATAAAATAAAAAATGGCTTGACCTTGTCATCATGTCAAGGTATAAACTACAGATGAACCGGTTCAGAAAATGAATGACACAGGAGGTAAGGATGTTCACCATTGGAGAATTTTCAAAGCTGGGGCGTATTTCACCGCGTATGCTCCGGTATTATGACGCCATGGGGTTGCTTCGGCCCACCCGTATTGGTGAAAATGGCTACCGTTATTACGAAGCCGCGCAGCTGGAAACCCTGGCGGAGATTGAGACACTGAAGGACTACGGCTTCGCCCTGTCTGAAATCGGCGAGCTGCTCACTCTGTCCGGGCAGGAGCTGGCTGTAAGACTCCACCGCAGGCGGTTGGCGGCCTATGATGAAATATATACCCTCAGAAAAAAGCTCCGTCAGATGGAGGACGCCATGATGAAAATGGAAAAATGCAATTTGTTAAAGGACCAGTATCACGTTATTGTAATGGAAACACCAGCACAGCGGGTTTACGGTATCCGCCGGAAAATTAACATCAGCGAAACCGGAGACCTGTTTGAGGAGCTGTATAAAAAAGTCGATGAGCTGGGGCTTACGCGCTGCGGCGCAGCGCAGCAGGTTTATCTGGGTGAGGAATTCAGCTATGAAAGTATGGATATCGAGGCTCAGGTAGAAGTAAGCGGTGAACACCCGGACGTTAAAGTCATACCGGCGCGCCTGTGTGTTGCCACTACACATATCGGCCCCTTTGAGGGCCTGCACAACGCTTATGACGCGATCTGCTCGTGGCTGGCCGAGCACCCTGAATATAAGGTAACCGGCCCCTCGGTCGAACGCTACCTGAAGGATGTGGATATGGTTAAAGATGAGGAGGAGCTGGAAACAGGGATTTTATTTCCAGTACAAAAGCTGCAGTAAGCAAAAAGAGAAGATGCGGTGTTTCGCCGCATCTTCCCTCTGAACGTTCTTCTGGGCTCTCTATACTTCAATTTTATCGGCATGGTCCATCCAGGGGCTGGTGGTAACCACAAAACGAACCGTTTCAGTGCCCTTATTTTCAAGACGGTGGATTTCTCCCGGCTCCAGATGAATAAAATCACCAGCCGAGTAGGTGCTTTCAACATCATTTACGGTCATGGAGACAGTCCCTTTCAGTATATAAAAGTTTTCTTCCATAATCTTATGGTAATGGGGGGACACCACATTGCCAGGCAGCAGCTTGACAATACCAAAATTTGAGGTCGGACCCATCATCAGGTATTTTGGCCCGTGATCGCCGTGACGGTACGCTTTTTCGTCTTCGTGAAGTGTGAACATAATCAATTTTCCTTTCCGGTGGAGTGGTTTTATTATAAACCATAAAAATAGAAACGGCAAATAAGCCTAAATTTAGCTTGACAGAAGCTTGGATTTATTATAGAATAGCACCAATCCAGAATAATCAAAACGACGAACGAGAGAAGTAGGTAATGACGGGTGTATCCAGAGAGCCGCGGCAGGTGGAAATGCGGCAGCACAGAAATTACTGAATGGACTTGGGAGTGCGGTCTGAAACCATGAGGGAGTAGGCGCCGACGGGAGCCCCATCCGTTATCAGCGGGGTGCATATGATGGTATGTAAAATGAGTGGGTGTGCTGTAAGGCAGTGCATCAATTTGGGTGGTATCGCAGAAGTTACAGACTTTTGTCCCTTAGCATGGGACAAAAGTCTTTTTTTGATTATTTGGGCAAAATTAACATACAGAAGGAGAAAGAACAATGGCAAAAATACCTTACCGTTTCTATTTAAGTGAAGAGGATCTGCCAAAGCAGTGGTATAACCTGCGGGCAGATATGAAGGAGCAGCCAGACCCTCTGATCAACCCAGGCACCATGCAGCCCGCGGTGGAGTCCGACCTGTATCCTGTATTCTGTGAAAAGCTGGCGCACCAGGAAATGGATGGTGAAACCCGGTATTTCGATATTCCAGAACCCGTTCAGGAAATGTATCGAATCTATCGTCCATCCCCGCTGATCCGGGCCTACAACCTGGAAAAAGCGCTGGATACCCCGGCCAAAATCTACTACAAATTTGAAGGCAACAATACCTCCGGCAGCCATAAGCTCAACTCAGCCATCGCCCAGGTGTATTACGCCAAGGAGCAGGGACTGACCAGCCTGACAACAGAGACCGGAGCCGGCCAGTGGGGAACAGCCCTCTCAGAGGCAAGCTCTTATTTCGATATCCCCCTGACCGTGTATATGGTAAAGGTTTCCTATGAACAAAAGCCCTTCAGGAAAGCCGTGATGCAGGTCTTTGACGGAAAAGTAGTGCCGAGCCCCAGTGAAACCACCGACATCGGCCGAAAAATTTTAGCGGAAAACCCGGGAACAACCGGAAGCCTCGGCTGCGCCATCTCCGAGGCCGTGGAAACCGCAGTCAAAACCGAAGGCTGCCGCTATGTGCTTGGCTCTGTTCTCAATCAGGTGCTGCTGCATCAGTCCATCATCGGCCTCGAGAGCAAAAAGGCAATGGAGATTCTGGGAGAATACCCCGATGTTGTCATTGGCTGCGCTGGCGGCGGTTCGAACCTTGGCGGTCTTATAGCGCCGTTTATGCAGGATAAGCTCACCGGAAAAGCCGATCCCAGAATCATTGCCGTCGAGCCCGCGTCCTGTCCGTCGCTGACCCGCGGCCGCTACGCCTATGATTTCTGCGATACAGGCAAGATCACCCCGATGGCGAAGATGTATACCCTGGGCAGCGGTTTTATTCCATCGGCCAACCATGCCGGCGGCCTGCGCTACCACGGGATGTCTCCGATTTTATCCAAGCTGTACCACGACGGCTATATGGAAGCCACCTCTGTAGAGCAGACCCGCGTGTTTGAAGCAGCGGTTTATTTTGCAAAAAAAGAAACCATTCTGCCAGCGCCTGAATCTGCCCACGCCATCCGCGCCGCCATGGATGAAGCCCTGCGCTGCAAGGAAACCGGCGAAGCCAAGACCATCCTCTTTGGCCTGACCGGCACCGGCTATTTTGATATGACCGCCTACTCAGCCTACCTTGAAGGCAGAATGAACGACTATATCCCAAGCGATGAGGATCTGCAGAAAGGCTTTGACAGCCTGCCGAAAATCCCGGGGATTCAAGAGTAGAGCAAGAAAAAAACAGAGACTGAAATCAGCCTCTGTTTTTTCTTATTCTGCTTCGCGTAGACGTTCCACAATACTCTGTTTGATGGTGCTCCGGTAAGAAATAACCGGAATCAGCACAGATAAGGCTAAAAGGATGGGGTAGGTGATGAGCAGCGGTGTAATGATAAAGTGGTAGGAGAAAAACCACAGGGACGCAGTAACGCCACGAAGGATAATGGCAGAGAAGAAAATGCCAAGAACCAGAGAGAACAGCATGGTTCCAAGGGCATAGTAAAGCCCCTCCAGACAGAGCATTTTCGTCAGCTGGCTTCCAGTCATACCAATGCTCTGAAGCATGGCGAACTCCCGCCGTCTGGTAATAATACTGGTCAGAATGGAATTGACAAAGTTCAGGATACCAATGAGACCAATGATAAAAGTCAGAATACCGCCGATGACCAGAATCATCTGCCGCATGCTCTCAAATTCGTTGATAATGAGCTCGCGGGATTCGTAGTCCATTGTGGGCTCGCTCTTTTCAGTATAATTTTTCAGGAAGGCTTCCATTTCACCCTCCAGGCTGTCAGATACGTCAAAGGTGTACTCCATCAGAGGCTGGTCGGGGTCAAGACTGCTGTACACCTCGGATGGGAGATAGAAGTTGTAGCCCCAGCTGCTTCGGTCCGATGCCACGTTCAGGTTTACTTTGGATTTTGCCAGCACCTCGTAAGTATGCGGCGTACCATTCTTGTCATACAGGGTAACGGGCTGGCCAAGGCTGAAAGGAGCACTGTAAGGATAGGGATTGCCGTAATCGTCACACTCATAAGCGGCAATGATGTAGTTTCCGCTAGCAAGCTTTTCAGCGTCTGCAGTTCCCTCTAAGACCGTGAGTTTATCCAGCACGAAAGGGTCCACACCGTATACAGAGGCGAAGACCTGCTCACCATTTTTGCTGTATTCGGTTTCTCCGGGAGGATTGTCCATTTTGATGTTCTGACTTTTTCCGCCAAAGACCCGCCCGCCCGCTTCAAAGCCTGGCTGAGATTCGACCAATTGGATAAAGCTATCAGACAGAGTGTTCTCAGGGCCCGTATAGTCATAATTAAAATAATCAGCGTGGGCAATAACAAAGTCTGTGTTGGCCCATCGGCTTACGTATTTTTCCATGTCCAGCCCTCTGGACAGCGTGAACACCGTGTTCAGGAGCACGAGGCTCAGAGACAGTGAAATGATTACAAGGATCGTTCTACCCCGGCTGCGGCCGAGATTAGAAAGCGCCATGCGGTAAAGCCTGCCGCCGTCTGTTGATTTTTTCTGTTTTTTTCGTTCTTTTCCACCTTCGGTATAACGAACCGCCTCAATGGGAGATACTCTTGAGGCAATGCGCCCGGGCTTGCGTGTGCTGATGAAAACTGTCACAATGGCAAACAGGGCAGAGCCGATAAAAATCAGCGGGTTCAGTGAGACATAAACGCCGTTGTCCGCGCTGTAGTTACTGGCCGATAAAAGAATGGGAATCAGGGCTTTCCCGGTGAAAAAGCCAATAATCAGACCAATAGGAATGCCGATGGCTGAAAGCAGAACAGCCTGCCGGTTAAGGATATGCCGAATCTGCCGCCCAGTCGTTCCAATGGTTTTTAACAGGCCATAAAAACGAATATCCCGGATAACGGATATCTGAAAAATATTGTAAATAATCAGATAGCCTGTGAACACAATAAGGATAATGGCAGATGAAGCTGCCAGAACAGTGGCAGGGCTTAATGAGAAGTTTGAGGACAGGTAAGCCCAGTTGACATTGGAGGCAATGTAGTCAGGCGCTTCGGAATCCGAAGCGTTGAAGCCACTCTCGGTGATCACCTGATGAAGCTTGGCATCGAGATTAAAGCTGTTTCTAAACAGAATATAGGCATTTACCACTCCGGCCATCTGGCCGTCTCCCGGGTCAGCCTGGCTGAGAATATCAGCATTTTCAGAGACAAAAGCCTGAGAGACATAAATCTGTCCGACATTAAAAACCGGGTCGCTTTCCCAGTAGCCAGAAAGAATAAAGTTACGGGTAAAAACCTGGTCCTGGATGGTGTAAGTCAGGGGAACAGTGGCGCCAACCTCGTGAGGCAGGCCCAGCATGTCGAGGGTTTTAGTATCCGTGATGATCTCATTGGCAGACTGGGGCTTCTGTCCTTCTGTCAGGCGGATACCTGCGAATTTTAAGCCTGTATCGTCTTTATACCACATCTCAGACCGGCGTTTCAGCAGTTCTGGGTTGTCTACTGAGTCTGCCATCAGGCGGTCGTAGCTGATCTCCTTAATCAGAGGATGGTTTTTGATTTTGTCAAATTCTTCATCGTTCAGGTACTTTAAAACCGCGTGCCCGTCCCCGCCGGCCTGGCGGATGGTCTGCTGCTGGAAGGTTTCCACGACACCGGTGCCCATGGTGAAAAGCGTGGTGAACAGAATGGTGGTCAGGGCAATAGCCACAATGGCGATGAGGTTGCGGAGCTTATTGGCTTTAAAGCTCTTGAGGGCAATCCTGTCCACGGCTTTTTTATTTTTGACCTTAAGCATAGCAGCCACCACCTGTGATCTGACCATCCTCGATGTGGATGATCCGGTCTGCCATCTGAGCGATTTCCTCATTGTGGGTGATCATCACAATGGTCTGATGAAAGTGCTCGCTGGTGATTTTTAAAAGACCCAGAACATCCAGACTGGTTTTGGAATCCAGATTACCGGTGGGTTCGTCGGCCAGGATAATGGCCGGCTTAGAGGCAAGGGCCCGGGCAATGGCGACGCGCTGCTGCTGGCCGCCGGAAAGCTGGCTTGGAAGGTTGTAAAGCTTGCTTTTAAGCCCGAGGATATCAATGATTTTGCTTACGTATTTTTTATCAACGGCATGGCCGTCCAGCTCGATGGGCAGGACGATATTTTCATAAACATTGAGGACTGGCACCAGGTTGTAGTTTTGAAACACAAATCCAATTTTGCGGCGTCTGAAAATGGTCAGGGCGTCATCCTTCAAATCGAAGATGTTTTTGCCATCCACCATTACGGAGCCTGATGTAGGGCGGTCCAGTCCGCCGAGCATATGTAAAAGCGTGGATTTTCCACTGCCTGAGGTGCCGACAATGGCTGAAAATGAGCCTTCTTCTATCTCAAGGGACACATTGTCAAGAGCCTTTACAGTGGTTTCACCTGTACCGTAATATTTTTTTAGCTGTTTTGTCTGTAGAATGATCATAATGACCTCCATAATTGATAGTCTGTACGGAGTAAGAACTCCATAAACAAACTATAACAAAAACTTCTTTCCATGTTCTTTCCGGAATCTTACAGTTTTGACAGATTTCATTTAAAAGGCAGAAGTTTCTTCCTTTTTTTGAAAAGAGCGTGGCAGAAAAACAGAGAAGCAGGAGCCTTTACCGGGTTCGGAGGAAACCTTGATATAGCCGCCCTGCAAGGTGATAATCTCCCGGGAGAGGTAAAGGCCAATGCCAACGCCTTCTTCCTGGCTGACTGCGGAGGAACGGTAGAAGCGGCTGAAAATCTTGGGTATTTCGTCTTCGGAAATACCAATTCCAGTGTCTGAGACATCGATTCGGCAGAATAATTCATAGGCCTGCGCGGTGACGCGAATTTCTCCGCCCGGCGGGGTGTATTTGAGTGCGTTGTCCAGAATATTATAAAGAGCCTCCGCTGTCCATTTGAGATCAAAGCAGGCGGACAGGTTCTGCGGAACATCCATAATAAGCGTGACAGAACGGTTTTGAGCTTTTTTTAATACCCCCAGCGCGGCGCTTTCTAAAAGCACATCCATGGCGGAAGTCTCGGGTGAAACCTGAACAATGCCGTTTTCAAGCCGGGAGGCCTTGATCAGTGACTGGATCAGAAAATCAAGCTTTGCGCTTTGCCGGCCAATCTCATCTGCCAGCATCTGAGCAGATTCTGGCAGGCCTGACTGTTCTGCCAGCAAGTCAGAATAAAGCCTCAGGTTGGCAATGGGCGTTTTAGTCTGGTGGGAAATATCGCCGATAAGGGTCTGGACCTGATCCCGCTCAGATACAGTGCGGCTGCTGCGGGCACGGCTGGCGCTCAGAAAATGATGAAGCTTGGTTTCAAGGGCTGAGAGGCGGCTTTCGTCAAAAGCATTTTCTTCAAAGGTGTTCTCAAGAGCGCTGTCAAGCATTTGGTCCAGACAGGTAAGGGTCCGGCTTAAGCGGAATAGGCAAAGGATAAAGAACCCGCCGAGGAGAATGGCCGATATTGAAATAAGGATAACGGCTGCGTTCATTTTACGTCACCGCCCAGGTATACCCCAGGCCATAAACTGTCTGGATATACACAGGCTTTGAGGAATTGTCCTCGAGCTTGCTGCGCAGACGGCGTATGGTCACAGAGAGGGCGTTTTCATCCACAAAGTCCATGCTGTCTCCCCAGACCTTTTCCAGCAGCAGATCTCTGGTGACTGTGGTGCCGCGGTTTGCCAGCAGCAGCTTTAACAGCTTCTGCTCCGTTTTGCTGAGCGTCAGCTCATCTTCTCCTTTTAAAAAAACCATTTGGTCAAAATCAAAAGTAAAGGCGTCGATTTTTATGCGGTTTTGCCGTTCCTTCTGGCTTCGGCGCAGCAGCGCGGCGATGCGGGCACGCAGAATCGCCAGGCTGAAGGGCTTCGTGATATAGTCATCTCCGCCGTTTTCAAGGCCGATGACCACGTCCATTTCCATATCGTTGGCGGTCAGAAAAATAATGGGAACAGCAGAACGGCGCCGTATCTCCTGGCACAGCTCCAGCCCATTGCCGTCAGGCAGATTTACATCCAGAACGATCAGGTCAAAGGTATTGTCTGTCAGTTTTTCTCTGGCCTCCTTAATGGAAAAGGCGGAAAGTGTGGTATAAGAATCGTTTTTTAAGGACAGCACAAGTCCCTGGTTCAGGGCGCGATCATCCTCAACGATGAGTATTTTTGATGGTTTGTCCGTCATAGGTACCTCCTTGTACGCAGTTCAGTATAACCAGAAAAGCAGCAAAATGCAAGAAGAAGCGCTGCAGTTCAAATATGACACGACCTGTCAGATTCTGTCTGGTATAATATAGAGAGAAAGAAAAAGGAGAAATCAATGGAAACAATACCGGCCAAAACACTGGTCACCAAGAATAAAAATACCGCGTGGTTTGGAACAGAATACAGCATGAATATTTACAGGGGCTGCTGCCACGGCTGCATTTATTGTGACAGCCGCAGCGAATGCTACCAGAATACAGATTTTGACACGGTAAAGAAAAAGCAGGACGCCCTCAGGCTCATCGCCCGTGACCTTAAAAGTAAAAAGAAAAAAGGTGTGGTAGGAACTGGCGCCATGAGCGATCCCTACAATCCCTTTGAGAGAAAGGAGCGCCTGACCAGGGAAGCGCTCAAGCTCATTGACCATTATGGCTTTGGCGTGGCCATCGCGACCAAGGGGAGCCTGGTCACACGGGATATTGATCTGCTGTCGCGTATACAGAGCCACTCCCCGGTTATCTGTAAGGTCACGATCACAGCGGCGGACGATGCATTGAGCGGTATTGTCGAGCCTGGGGCCCCGCCAAGTAGCAAACGGTTTGAGGCAGTAAAAGCCCTCTCAGACGCGGGCATCTATATCGGCATTTTGCTGATGCCGATTCTTCCCTTTATTGAGGACAACACAGACAATATCCAGTCGATTGTGGAGCAGGGGGCAAAGTGCGGCGCACGTTTCATTTATCCCGGTTTTGGTGTTACCCTTAGAGATGTCCAGAGAGATTATTATTTTAATCAGCTGGACCAGCATTTTCCCGGACTCCGGCAAAAGTATATGCGGCGATACGGCAATGATTATAGCTGCGGAGCTTCCAGAGCACATGAACTTTACACGTTTTTAGAAAATGTCTGCGGTCAGGCGGGCCTCAATTTCAGGATGAAAGATATTATCAAAGACTACAAAGGCCAGTATCAATGTGAACAGCTGTCATTTCTGAGATGACACGGCGTTTCGCCGCCTTCCCTTTTTTATTTTTGTTCTTTTTTTCAGCGGAAGATGTTAGAATGAAAAGACAATCATGGACAAAAGGAGAACAAAATGAAAAATAGAATTATAATCATTGACGATGATCCTAAGCTGTGCGCCCTACTCGAAAAATGTGTCACCTGCGATGGCTTTGAAGCGGCCTGCGCCAGTGACGGCCGCGAAGGGCTTGAAAAGTTGGAGGAGGGCAGCCCGGTGCTCGTGGTGTTGGATGTAATGATGCCCGGTCTGGACGGCTTCGAGGTGCTCAGGAAAATCCGTGAAACCAGTGCGGTACCAGTATTGATGCTGACAGCCCGGGACGATAATATCGACAAGGTATACGGGCTCCGGCTCGGGGCGGATGATTATCTCACAAAGCCCTTTGATATTAATGAGTTCAGCGCCAGGGTTCATTCGCTGGTGAGGCGCTACACCATTCTCAACGGAAGCGGGGAGGAAATCCTTGGCAGGCTGAGCTTTAAAAATCTTGAAATCGATCCGGACAGGCGGCTGGTTACAGTTTGCGGCAGAGGGATTGAGCTTCAGGCAAAGGAGTTTGATATTTTGTATTATCTGGCCAAAAACAAAGGGCGCGCCCTGACAAAGAAGCAGATCTATGAGGAGGTCTGGCAGGAAGAATACCTGTATGATGACAGCAATATCATGGCGCATATCAGCAAAATACGCAGACTTATTGAGCCGGATTCCAAAAAACCGACCTATATTCAGACCATCAAGGGCGTAGGCTACCGTTTTAACGCGGAGGTGTGATCATGGAAGGATTGGAAATGCTGCTGACAGCGCTTTTGTTCCTTGCCGGCAGCGCGGCTCTTATTTTGGCAGGGAAACTCTATCAGGCACGCAAAAGCGTCCGGGATATGAATGAGGCACTTGAAGATATCCGAAACGGCAATCTGAACCGCCGTATGCTGGCAGCGCCGGATAATATTGTGGCGCCCTTTTTTTATAAAATCAACGCTATTACGGAGGGGTATCGGGATACAATCGCGGAGCTCAATGAGCGCGATCAGGCCAACCGGCAGATGATGACCAGCCTTTCCCACGACGTCCGGACGCCGCTCACCACCCTGATCGGCTATCTGGACGCTGTCCACAGCCACCTGGTTGAGGGAGCGGAGCGGGAAGAATACATCGAAACAGCCCGGGAAAAGGCCCACAGCCTCCAGATGTATGTGGATGATCTTTTTGAATGGTTTAAGCTGAACTCCAACGAGCGGGTGCTGGAAATCGCTCCGGTGAATGTGACGGAAATGACCCAGACCGTTCTGAGTGACTGGCTTCCGGTTTTTGAGCAAAATGAAATGAATTATGCTTTTTTTATCCCGGAAAAACGCATGACTGTCTCTCTGGACACAGCGGCTTACAGAAGGATTTTAAATAATCTGATACAAAACGTGGTGAGCCACAGCGGCGCTTCTGCGATTTCTGTTGGTGTAGAGGAAAAGAAAGACAGTGTGGAGATATGGGTAAAGGATAATGGAAGGGGGATACCAGCGGAGGAGCTGGACCATATTTTTGATCGTCTTTATAAATGTGACCCTGCCAGAATGGGCAAGGGCAGCGGCCTTGGGCTCTCCATTGTGGAGCAGCTGGTCCGGCTGCAGAACGGCGATATCCGTGTAATGAGCGAAGTGGGAAAGGGGACGCGTTTTCTCCTGGATTTTAAGCTGGTTTGATGAAAGACAAGGTTAAAGCAAGGTTGAGGCAAGGTTGGGGCAGGACACAGGTGGTATCATAGCAGTATCAACAGAGGAGGAACTGAACGATGAAGGAAAAATATGTTATCGCTACAAAAAATCTGACAAAGGTTTATGGCGATCAGGTCAGCGTTTCGTCTCTTGATCTGCATGTGCGCAGGGGAAAGATATATGGCCTGCTGGGCCGCAACGGCGCAGGAAAAACCACCACCATGCGAATGCTCCTGGGATTAACTGAGCCCACTCAGGGCGCTATCCGTATTTTTGGGAAAGACCCGCTTAAGGACGGTAAGGCCCTGTACCCGAGAATTGGAAGCCTGATCGAGTCGCCGGGCTTTTATCCCAACCTGACGGGAACAGAAAATTTGAGTATTTTCGCCACGCTTCGTGGCATTCCGAGGAAGGAGGCAGTTAAAGAATCCCTTGAGCTTGTGGGGCTTCCATACAAGGATAAAAAGCTTTTTTCCAAGTATTCGCTGGGTATGAAACAGCGCCTGGCTATTGCCCTGGCTGTCATGCACGACCCCGAGCTTTTAATTCTGGATGAGCCCATCAATGGCCTGGACCCCATCGGCATCGCAGAGATCCGTGATCTGCTCAAAGCCTTTGCGAAAAAGGGAAAAACCATTCTGGTATCCAGCCACATTCTTTCAGAAATTGAGCTTTTGGCCGATGATGTGGGCATTATTGATAACGGTGTGCTTTTGGAGGAGGAACGTATGTCTGTGCTCAGGGATAAAAACCAGATGTATATCCGTTTTGTTTTATCCGATACGGCTAAAGCAGCGCGGATTCTGGAAAAGGTCTTTAAAACCAATGATTTCAGTATTGACGACAGACACACGCTGCGGCTCTTTGACACCAGCCTGCGGGTTGGTACGCTGACAAAATGTTTTGTGGAGAATGAGCTGGTGGTAGACGACGCCCACACCTGTGAGGATACCCTGGAGGATTATTTCAAAAAAGTTACGGGGGGTGTCGGCATTGCTTAAGCTTGTGCGCTGTGAGTTCTTAAAGCTGAAACGCAAAAAATTTGTGATTTTTATCGTTTTGGCGGCCTGTATCATGCCTATTCCGCTTACGGCCATTGTCCTGAAAACCGGCATCGGGCAGAGCGCGGACAATGTGATGCCGCCCGCGGAAATGTATGACGGCCTGTTTGGTATGATTGTGGGCTTTGGAAATTTTATCTCCATGCCCTGCATTATCGGGATCGTGGCAGCCATGCTGTTTTACATGGAAAGGGATAACGACACGCTAAAAAATCTGCGAACCATTCCCTTAAGCAGTAATCAGATTATCGCGGCCAAGATCATTACATTGTTCATATTAGGCATTTTTTATTCCGTTGCGCTCATGGCCTCATCCATGGTGGGCGGACTGATCGGCGGCGGTATCAATGGGGTGGGCTATAAGCTGTGGATCAGCATTATGACAGGTATTCTCCTGACTGCCGGAACCCTGCCGGTGGTCATTGCCATTGTCTTTTTCAATCGGAGCTATATTTTTTCGATTCTTCTGTCCCTGGTTTATGCGGTGGGGGGCTTTGGTGTCGCGAGTACCAGCTTTACAAGCGGAAACTTCACCAATCCGCTGCTCACCATTCTGCCTGTCCCGCTCATCTGGCGCTGGCAGGTGCTGGCCATCCAGGGCGGCGCGGCCGCGGCGGCGGTCAAAGAAACGGCGGTTTCCCTGCCTTTGGCGGCCGGAGTTGTCGGTCTGATCGCGGTGCTGTCCATCGTGGGTATTCTGTTTATCTACGGAAAACGTGAAAGTTGAGGTGCGCTGTGAGAAAACTAAAGTGGATTTTGTGTGTTGCGGCGGTTTTTATTTTTATTTATTTGACCGGCGGGAGGGAGAAGAAAAATGCTGAAATTGATTAAGACAGAATTACTGAAGCTCAAGCGCTACCCCATTGTCTGGGTGGCGGCAGCCGCCATGCTCTGCGGCCCGCTGCTTTCCTGGTTTACCATCTCCATGGATACCAGCGGAACCTATGCCTTTCCGGATTTCTCAGACAATGTTATCTGGACAAATTTTGACGCGGTCAATCCTCTGGTTTTTACGCTGTTGGCAGGTTATATTATCTCCAGAGAGTGGACAGATGATACCCTTAAAAACCTGCTGACCATACCCGTCCCCTTCAGTAAGCTGCTGACCGCTAAGCTTTTGGTTATCGCGGCTCTGGTGGCGCTGTCGGGAGTCGGCAGCTTCCTGGTAACCGTACTGTTTGCCGGAATATCCGAGCTGGAAGGCTTTACGGCAAATCTGGCAGTGCAGTCGCTTGTGCAGATGGTGGTCATGAACCTGTGCGTGTATATCGCGGTACTGCCCATCATTGTTTTTACCAGTAAAAAGCCGGGCGGCTTTGTCGCGGGCGTGGGCTTTGCCTTCTTTTACGGGGTCTGCGGCGGTCTGGTGGCAGGCCACGGACTCGGAAATGTGTATCCGCTCACAGCGGGCTTTGCCCTTATTAATTACAGAATTGATCCAGGCGCCTTTTCAGAAGGCTTTGCCTATAACCTGCCCCTGTGCTGTACGGTGCTGGCGCTGACACTGGTTCTATCCATTGTGCTGATGCTGAGAACCGGTAAGCATGTGCAGAAAAACAGTCATCGGCAGAGGGCGGCGGCTGCGGCAGTTGGTTCAAAAAGCAAAAAGAGATGATGCGGCGTTTCGCCGCATCATCTCTTTTATTATTTTCTGGTGATCTTTGTGCGGGACAGATTTTCACGAATGGTGCTGCGGGTTATTTCAAACTGCTCTTTTGGCAGAATATCCTCAATATAGGGGAGGGAAGGGGCGTAAATAAAGGAGCCGCCCTTTTTAAGCGCTGTCAGAATAGATTTATAGCATTTTACCCATTCCAGGTCACTGCCGTCCTGTGCGGCCATGGCGGCAGACATTTCTTTAATAAAGGCCAGGGGGGAGAGAATACTGCCCCAGTAGTCCTTACCATAATCGACATGTAAAAAATCGGATGCGCGCGTAACATCGGTATCCTCTGCGCTGGGGTCAATGCCGCAGGCGCGGTGGCCCTGTGCGTTTAAAAAGAAGACGAGGTTCCCTGTAGCGCCGGAACCCACCACTAAAATGGGGTCTTCCAGCTTATCCATATCTAAATCCAGGAGTTCAATCTGAAAGCCTGCGGAGTATTCAGAGTTCAAATTGATGGTATTGTTGTTATCCATGATCTTTCCTTTCTGAAATTGATGATGTAAAACTTATACCCATTATAACGAATTTAGGACGGAATGCCCAGATAAAAATTAAATTTACCATTTGGGGAAAAGTTGGTGTATAATAAAGCCATTATCGAAAAAATAGAAGGATAAAAAATGAAAATTTTATTTGAAAACACAACCATTTACAGCAAAAAAATTTATCTTGAGGCGCAGGGAAAATGGTATCAGAAAAACGCTCTGAAAAAACGCTGGTTCTATTTACTTATGGCTGCTTTTTGTTTTGTTTGCGCCTATTATTATCTGTCGCGAGCGTCCTGGCCGGCAGGCGTGATATTTATAGTGATGGGAATACTGCTGGTGCTTGTCTATTTTCAGGGATACCGCTTTTCGGCAGAGAGAGCCTACAATGAGCAAAAAGATATTTTTCCGGCCAGTGGCTTCAAATGGACCATCACCAAGGATAAGATGGTTTGGAAAACAGCTGAGGCAGAACGGCCTGTTTTTTACAAACAGATTGAAAAAATCTATGAGACAGGGCATACCTTCGTGCTTGTGGCTGGCGGAAAAATGCATATTCTTGACAAGGATGGCTTTACGGCCGGCAGTGCTGCTGATTTCAAAAGTTTTTTAATGAAGAAATGTCCTCAGGCTTTTAAATAAAGCTTGACCCTTACGCGGCGTTATCCCTTAAACTGAGATTAAGACACGAAAGGAGATGACGTTTTATGAAAATCAATGCCATTTATTCTGGAAAAATTTATGAAAAGATGATGAACGCTTCTGACGGAAAAAGAGATGACCTTTACCGTTATGAGATGATGAAGCCTTTTGAGTACAAGTGGGCATGTATCAATGTGCCGATTAAGGCTGCCCGGAAAGGCGGCTACGATGTGGTGATGGCCTCTGAAATGATGGGGCTTTTCCCACCAGAAAGGGTGGATCATTCACAGAAAGAAGCGGTGGAGTGGCTTAAAGAAGAAAGTCTTTGGTCTGCCAGTGAGGAAGCGATAAAGAAATCCCTGGATTGTTTTGTAAAGGCGGGTATCGAACTGCCGGTTCAGGAATACTTTTTTACCCTTCTTCTGGCCAATCCGGATAATCCATATACACAGATGAGTGAGGGGTACTGCGGGGACGGCGGCATTCCAGGCTATATTTTGGGCTCATTGGTGCCGAGTGAAACGACGGTCGCCAGGATGCCTGCGGCCCTGGCCCATGAGTGCAACCACAATGTGCGGTTTCAATTCCAGAAATGGCGGCCGGATATTACGCTGGCCGAAATGATGGTAAGTGAGGGACTGGCCGAAAATTTTGCCGCGGCTCTCTACGGCGAAAAAGCCGTTGGTCCGTGGGTAACTAAAACAGATGCGTCAGTTTTGGAAGAGGTGATAAAACCAAAGATTGTTGAAGCCTTTGATGTAACCGGCTTTGACGGTATTACACCCTGGCTTTACGGTGACGAGATAGCAGAGATACAGCATTTCTTCCCGGTGGGGATGCCCTATTGCGCGGGGTATGCCTGCGGTTATCATATGATCCGCCATTATCTCAAAAAAACGGGCGTCCCTATTGCGGAAGCAACCCTGAAACCAGCCGCTGAGATTATGGCAGAATGTTCAGATTTTTGGGGGCATTGACAGGGAAGCCTGGCCTTTCTATGATAAAAGCAGAAAAAATAAAAGTGATGTAAGGCCGTGGACATTGTCTGTCCGCGGCCTTTTTCAATGGTTTAAAACAGAGTCCGGGGATGAGATGCTCTGCCACCGTTAATTTCAGCGGCTTTGGGCATTTATTTACTGCAAAAGAGCAAATTTCAGTGAAATATGACAAAACCTGTCAGTATTTATAGGGTATAATACAGGAAAAGAGGAGGTGCAGTATGCTGGAATTACCAGAAAGCTATACCATAGCTGGACAATTAGACGAGATCGTTAAAGGAAAACAGATTGAGCAGGTGGTTGCGGGAGCATCACCACATAAATTCGCCTTTTTTAATGGCGAGCCGGAAGCCTGCCGTGGGCAGCTTCTGGGGATGAAAGTAGACAGGGCCACGTCGTACGGCGGCTATGTTGAAATTGAATTTGGGGATAAGCGGCTTTTGCTGGGGGACGGTGTCAATATACGCTATCTGGAGGCAAAGGAAAAAAAGCCCAAAAAGCATCAGCTGCTGCTGACCTTTGAGGATGAGAGCGCTCTGGTCTTTTCGGTGGCGATGTACGGGGCAATCTGGGCATATACAGAAGGAGAAAATGACAATTATTACCATCAGGTTGCCAGAGAAAAGCCATCGCCCTTAAGCGGAGAATTTAACTGGGAATGGTTTGAAGGCATTGTGGCTGCGGCTAAGAAGAATACCAGCGCAAAGGCTCTTCTGGCAACGGAACAGCGGATTCCCGGTCTGGGCAATGGCTGCCTGCAGGATATTCTTTTTAACGCTCGAGTGAACCCCAGAACAAAGCTGGAATATCTGACGGAAGAGGAACTCAGCCGTCTGTTTGACTCTGTTAAAGCCACTCTGCATCAGATGACTGTAAAAGGAGGGCGGGATACCGAGAAGGATATTTTTGGCATGAAGGGCGGCTATAAAAGCATTTTATCCAAAAATACTTATAAAGCGCCCTGTCCGGTCTGCGGCGGTGCCATTGTCAAGGAAGCCTATCTGGGCGGCAGCGTTTATTACTGTCCAAACTGCCAGCCCAATAAAAACTGTTAAAGCAAAAGAAGTAAAAGACCGGTTGTTCCGGTCTTTTTATGCTATAATATTTTCAATAGATAGGGAAGACTAAACTTCGGGAGGCGAAATGAAACTCATACCGAAAAGCGGAAATTTGAAAGATTATTTAGAAGAAAGTTTTTATGTTAATTACAGTGACAGTACCATTGTGGATAAGTCAGAAAGCCTGTACAGGCTTTCTGAAAATAAACTGGAGTATATTGAAAAGGTTTTTCGTTTTGTTCGGGATACCATTGATCATTCCTGGGATATTCAGGGGCACAGGGTAACACGGACGGCCTCTGAGGTGTTGGAGGCTGGTGAAGGTATCTGCTATGCTAAATCGATGCTGCTGGCGGCTTTGCTAAGAGTAAAAGGGATACCGTCCGGCTTTTGTTATCAGCGTCTGACCATTGGTGACACACCGGATACCGGCCATTGTATACACTGCCTTAATGGTGTGTACCTGGAGGGAGAAAAGCTGTGGATACGTATTGACGCTCGGGGAAATACCTTTGGAAAGAATGCTCAGTTTAATAAAGCGCATCCAGAAAGGGAGCAGTTAGCTTTTCCTGTCCGACCAGAGTGTGGTGAGAAAGACTATCCAGAAATCTATGTCAGCCCGGCGCCTGCTATCATAAAGGCTCTCGAAACAAATGAGGATGCTCTTGATATGATCTTACATGGCCTGCCAGAAGCTATATGAGGGAGGAATAAAATGAAGTCAGAAAAAATGATGAAAGGGCTTGTCTGTCATAAGGACGGCGCCATCGAGCTTTTGGATATGCCGTTTCCAAAGCTTGAGGAAGACACTGATGCCATTGTCCGTGTGACACTCTCAACCATTTGCACCAGCGATCTTCACATCATGCATGGAGCAGTTCCAAGGGCTGTTCCAGAAAAGGTGCTTGGCCACGAGTTTGTGGGTGAAGTTGTTGAGGTGGGGAGAAATGTTAAAAAGTTAAAACCAGGAGCGCGCGTTGCGGCCAACTGTATCACTTTCTGCGGAGAGTGTGCGTACTGCCGGCAGGGCTTTATCAACAACTGTGAAAAAGGAGGCTGGGAGCTGGGATGCCGGATTGATGGCTGCCAGGCCGAATATGTAAGAGTCCCCTTTGCAGATATGGGGCTGACTGAAATACCAGATACCGTCACCGACAAAGAGGCGTTGCTGCTGGGAGATATTTTGTCAAGCGGCTACTTCGGGGCGGAGCTCTGTGAGATAAAACCTGGTGATACCATTGCGGTTATCGGAGCCGGACCGGTGGGGCTCTGTGCCATGGGCTGCGCGCGGCTGTTTGGCGCCGCCCGGATTATCGCATTGGATATCCAGGATGAACGTCTGAAATTGGCGGTAAAGCAGGGATTGGCAGATGAGACCGTCAACCCGTTTTCAGAGGACGCTGAGAAGGCGGTTGCAGCCTTAGCGGATGGCCGCGGGGCAGACGGTGTGATCGAGGCAGCTGGCGGCGAGAACACATTTGAGCTGGCCTGGAAACTGGCGCGGCCCAACGCTGTCGTCGCCCTGATTGCCATGTACGAAAAGGCTCAGACACTTCCGCTTGAAAAGATGTATGGAAAAAATCTGATTTTCAAAACCGGCGGCGTAGACGCTGTGCATTGTGAGCGCCTTATGAAGCTTATTGAGGCCGGACGGGTCAATACAGAATTCCTCATAACGCACGAGGCCCCTCTCAATGATATTTTAGAGGGTTACCGTATATTTGAGAAGAAGCTGGATCACTGCATTAAATGGGCAGTGACACCTTATCAACGCTAGCTTTGGTTATTTATAGATATTCGAGTATACCATATGGAGTAAGAACGATGGCGCCAGCAACGATAAGCTGTTCAGTGCCCTTTTGCAAAGCGCTGAGAGAGTCACAGCCACCGTCTTCTTCCAGCATCAGGGCATAACCTTCTTTCTGCATGCCAGGGTACAGAATAAAGTCTACGCCTTCCTGCTTTATCGAAAGCTTAGGATCAACCGCAGCGATGATTTTTTCCTTGAGCATGTTTTTCTCATTGGAAGATAAACTAAAAGTTTTCATAAAAGCGCTCCTTTCACAATAAGGAAATGATGCGGCGTAACGCCACATCATCTCCTGCAACTATAACATGTGTGGGATCAAAATACAAGAAAGTGCGGATTGCGCATTGTAATATCCGTTTTTTCTTAGCGTGCCGGGGCGTAGACGGCGGCTGAGCGTTTTGGAATATATAGGGTGGTAAGCCGACCGGGGCAGTTTGCCTTAGCGTCAATGAGGTCAGGCTCTGTGTCCATCCAGCCGCCGAAATCGCGGGATTCTGTGTTGAGAAGGGGCTGATAGCCGTTGCTGTCAGGAAGTGGGATGAAGCCATTGAAATCTTTTGTGGGATGGAAATTAAAGGCGAAGAGGTAAGGCCCCTTTGAATAGAGCAGCAGTTTTGCCCAGGTGTCAATGAGCAGAAGCTCAGACGGATATTCAAGCAGCTTTGTCTCCTTGACAAAATGAATCATGGCTCTGTCAAAATCCTGGAGATAGCGGTATCGAAGGTTGGTGTCTTCTGCCAGATGCCACTGCCGGCGGGCATACTGGTAGCTCCAGCCGTTTTCCTCCCGGGGAAAATCGATCCATTCGGGATGCCCAAACTCGTTGCCCATAAAGTTCATATAGCCTTCGCCAGCGCAGGTACAGGTGATCAGCCGGATCATTTTATGTAAAGCCAAGGCGCGTTCAATAACAGGGTTCTGGTTAAAAACATTCATATCGCTGTACATATCCTGATCAGCCAGCCAGAACATGATGGTTTTATCACCGACAATGGCTTGATCGTGTGATTCAGCATAGCCAATGACCTTTTCACCCGGCCGCCGCTGTGTAAGCTCATGCCAGAGTGCGTTTAAATCCCAGTCCTCGTCTCTTAAATCCCTTAATGTATGAATCCAGAAATCAGGGAGGCCCATGCCCAGCCGGTAGTCAAAGCCAAGGCCGCCCTGGGAGACGGGAAGTGCCATGCCGGGAAGCCCGCTCATATCCTCAGCGATGAGGAAACAATCCGGCTTTATTTCCTTTGCAAGGGCAGAAGCCATCTGGAGATAGGTAAGACCGGACATATCCGTATTGGATGAAAAGTACTGATCGTATGAATTAAAGTTTACGCCAAGGCCATGGTTATGGTACAGTATAGAGGTAACACCGTCAAAACGGAAGCCGTCAAAATGGTATTCGTCCAGCCAGAATTTTATATTGGACAAGAGAAAATGGAGAACCTCGGGCTTATCGTAATTAAAAACCTTTGAACCCCAGGCAGGATGATCGCCCTCCGGGCCGGCGTGAAAAAACTGATAGTCCGTTCCGTCAAATTCTCCGATACCGTCCAGAACATTGCGTGAGGCGTGGGAGTGCACTAAATCGAGGATAACCGCGATACCGAGATGGTGCGCTGTGTCAATGAGCGCCTTTAAGTCCTCGGGAGTACCAAAGCGGGAGGAAACCGCAAAGAAATTAGAAACCTGATAGCCAAAGGAGGCGTAATAAGGGTGCTCCATGATCGCCATAAGCTGGACAGCATTGTAGCCAAGTCCGGCAATATGAGGCAGCGTGTTTTGTGTAAACTCTTTGAAGGTCGAGACCTCTGGAGACTCTCCGGCGATGCCGATGTGAGCTTCATAGATGAGCGGCGGCACGGATTGATCGGGGTGAAAGGCCTTATCATGCCATTTGTAAGGCTGTTCGGGATTCCAGATCTGCCCGTCAAAAGCAAAGGTGTTTTTATCCTGTATCACACGCTTACAGTAGAGCGGTACCCGGTCAAAGGACTGATCCTTGGTTTTAATATGTACTTTAACCCGTGAGCCATGTGGCAGCGCTTTTTTTCCGGGGAGAAAGACTTCCCATCTGCCGCTGCCCAAAGGCTTTAGGGGGGTAGCGTCTCTGTCCCATCCGTTAAAATCACCAATGAGAAAAACAGACTTGGCGTTCGGAGCCCACTCACGGTATACCCACCCCTCGGCCTTTTGGTGAAAGCCGAAATAGAGGTAACCGTCTGCAAAATCAGAAAGGCTCTTTTTATTCTTTAAAAGAGCCTTTTTTTTCATATTAAACCGGTTGTTTCGCCATTCGATTGCAGATTTATAGCGTTCTAAATAGGGATCTATGTTTAAAATTTCTAAATTATCTGAAGACATTTAATCAACTCCTTAACTTGCTTTATAAATACCCTTTTGAGTAAAAAATAAAACAACTGAGAGAAGAATTATAGTCTGAAATTATGCTAAAACAGAAAGAAGCCAGCCATAGCCCTCCGCCTCCATTTGATCCTTTGGAATAAACCTGAGCGCAGCACTGTTGATGCAGTAGCGTTCACCGCCAAGGTCAGCGGGTCCGTCCTCAAAGACATGTCCTAGGTGTGCGTCGCCCGTCCGGCTGCGCACTTCTGTCCGGACCATACCGTAGCTGGTATCTTTATGCTTACGGATCGTGTCCGGATCAATGGGCTTTGAAAAAGAAGGCCATCCACATCCGGCGTCAAATTTATCAGATGAAGAAAAAAGAGGTTCGCCGGTGGTGATGTCCACATAAATTCCCGGTTCAAATTGATCCCAGTATTCGCCGGCAAAGGCGCGCTCAGTCATGCTGTTTTGTGTCACCTCATAGGCTTCGGGCGATAGCGTCTCTTTTAAGGACTGGTCGTCAGGCTTTTTATATGTATCTGGTACTTTAGCTGATTTTAGAGTATGTTGTTTCATCATAAAACCTCCTTACATGCGATGATTTGATTATACCCAATTCGACACAAAGCATGCTTAAATGAAACAATTGAGAGGCTAATGAGATATTTCTGTTGACAAACTTAAGAAATCAATAAGCAGCTTGACAAAGTGAAACAAAAGAAGTAAAATAGCAAAGAAATAAATATTTCGGTAGGTGAGGCTACCACAGGGATATGGATTACTGCCGCAAACTAGTGGAGACACTACAAGATGGTCAACAGTTTATGTCGAACGCAAGGCATTGACTAATGTAATTTCACCGCCCTGTGAAGCTAAAGCTTGAACGGTGAATAGATTAAGAGACGATTTTTTGATAGGTTGTCCTCTGTCATTGCTTGGGCTTTGGCAGAGGTTTTTTTATTGCAATAGAATAAATATAAGGTCGAAAAGGCAGGTGAGAAAAATGGACGTTGGACGAGAGAAAGGCATAGGTCCCGGAAGGGCAGAGGAAGCAGTGGAGGAACCGTGCAAACAAAAGAAATGGGTTTGTTTTTCCACCTCTGGCAGCTGCCTTTACTGAGGCTTGTGTCTTAACAAAACTGATAAACAAAAATTCAGGAGGTTAAGACAATGAAAATGATTTTAAATAATGTAAAAAACAGACTGTTGGAAGCGGCCGTTACAGAGCAAAACACTCTTGTAAAGACTTACAGTGCCGGAAGCTACACAGAAGAAAAGGTTGCTGAAATGCGTGAGGCCTTTGGTGAAAATAAACTGAGCCGCCATCAGAATGATTCTGTCCTGAAGCGAATTTTTGAGGCTTTTGTCAATCCCTTTACAGTTATTTTGATTGTGCTGGCATTGGTTTCATTTATTACGGATGTCGTGATGGCAGCCCCGGGAGAAAAAGATCCTGTGTTTGTGATGATTGTCGGAATCATGGTGCTGATCAGCGGATCACTGCGTTTTTTTCAGGAACAGAAATCAGACCGGGCAGCCGAACGGCTTGGCGAAATGGTCGAGACAACCGCTGCGGTCGACAGGAGTCCGGCCGGAAAAGCAGAGATCCCTCTGGATGAAATTGTGGTGGGGGATATTATCTATCTGGCGGCTGGTGATATGGTTCCAGCCGATGTCAGAATACTGAACGCGCGCGATCTTTTTATCAGCCAGTCCTCCTTGACAGGAGAGAGTGAAGCGGTTGAAAAGTATGGAAATCCGGTAAAAAATACGCAGGGTGATCCGCTGTCCTGTAATAATCTGGCTTTTATGGGAACGAACGTTGTCAGCGGGTCAGCCAAAGCGCTGGTACTGGCAGTTGGCGATGATACGATTTTTGGCTCTCTGGCCAGCCAGCTGAGCCCAAAGCGTCAGGATACAAGCTTTGATAAAGGGGTTAATTCTGTTTCATGGGTTTTGATCCGCTTTATGCTGGTCATGGTTCCGCTGGTATTTTTAGCCAATGGACTGACAAAAGGCGATTGGCCTGAAGCCTTTTTATTCGCGATTTCAGTGGCAGTTGGGTTAACACCGGAAATGCTGCCGATGATCGTCTCGGCAAATCTTGCGAAAAGTGCAGTGGCCATGTCGAAGAAAAAAGTCATTGTCAAAAATCTGAGTGCTATTCAGAATTTTGGCGCCATGGATGTTTTGTGTACCGATAAAACAGGAACCCTTACGCAGGATAAGGTGGTTCTTGAGTACCCTTTAGACATTCATGGCAATGAGGACGACCGTGTCATGCGTCATGCTTTCCTGAACAGCTGGCACCAGACAGGCCTTAAAAACCTGATGGATCAGGCGGTCATTAATCATGTTGATCTGGGAACTGCCGCTGTATTAAAAGAAGAATACCGGAAAGTGGACGAAATTCCCTTTGATTTCAACCGCCGCCGTATGAGTGTGGTGGTAGCAGACGGCACTGGCAAGACCCAGATGATCACAAAGGGTGCCATTGAAGAAATGCTGAGTGTGTGCAGCTTTGCAGAGTACAAGGGTAAGGTCGAGCCCATCACCGAAGAGGTTCGGAATGAAATCCTCGAGCAGGTACGGCGTTATAATGACGCCGGCATGCGGGTTTTGGGTGTGGCGCAAAAGACAAACCCAGCACCGGTGGGGCTGTTCTCGGTCGCGGATGAATCCGACATGGTGCTGATCGGCTACCTGGCTTTTCTCGATCCGCCAAAAGAAAGCACCGAAGCGGCCCTGAAGGTTCTTAAAGAGTATGGTGTGGGTGTTAAAGTGCTGACAGGTGACAATGAAGTAGTGACAAAAGCAATCTGCCGCCAGGTCGGTATGCCGGCCCGGGAGATACTGTTAGGCTCAGATATTGAAAAAATGGACGATGACACCCTGGAAAAAGCTGTTGAGAGGACCGATATCTTTGCCAAGCTCTCTCCACTGCAAAAGGTGCGGATTGTGGAGGCATTAAAGAGTAATGGGCACACCACTGGGTTTCTGGGAGATGGGATCAATGACGCTGGCGCCATGAAGACGGCCGACGTAGGGATTTCGGTCGATACCGCTGTGGATATCGCGCGCGAGTCCGCGGACATTATTCTGCTGGAAAAAGACCTGATGGTGCTGGAGGAAGGTGTGGTAGAGGGCCGTAAAACCTATGCCAACATCATTAAATATATTAAAATGACCGCGAGCTCAAATTTTGGCAATATGTTTTCTGTTCTGGCGGCCAGCATTTTTCTGCCTATGCTACCTATGCTGCCCATGCAGCTTTTGGTGCTCAACCTGATTTATGACATCTCCTGCACGGCTATTCCGTGGGACAATGTCGACCCGGAATATCTGAAGGTTCCAAGAAAGTGGGATGCCTCCTCCATTGTTAAATTTATGCTCTGGATGGGGCCTGCCAGCTCTGTGTTTGATATTACCACCTATTTGTTTCTGTTCTTCTACATTTGCCCTATGGTTTTCGGTGGCGCCTTCCATACCCTTGACCAAACGTCTCAGATCGGTTTTATTGCGCTGTTCCATGCCGGGTGGTTTGTCGAGTCCCTTTGGACTCAAACACTGGTCATTCATATGATCCGTTCGCCAAAGTTGCCCTTTATCGGGAGTCATGCTTCCTGGCAGCTGACAGGATTAACCACCCTGGGAATTGCCATCGGCACGCTTCTGCCCTTTACCTTTATTGGAGCAGCTCTCGATATGGTGCCGCTTCCGGGAATGTATTTTCCGTTCCTCATAGTCACAGTGCTGATGTATATGGTTCTGGTGACAATGCTGAAAAAATTTTTTGTCCGCCGCTATGGCGAACTGCTTTGAGCATACTGGAAACCTGTGCAGACGAAACGTCCCGCACAGGTTCTTTTTATATCGAGGTCACAGCGGTTGTTTCCGGGCGCGTTAAATGATAAAATGTCTGGAAACAGGCTGAAAATAAAGAATGCAACCGTTGGTTGACAAAATGTAAAAAAGGGTTGGTAGCCTGATAAACCATGCCTTTGCTAAAATAGGAAACGGAGGTGGAAAGAATGACATTTCAAGAAAGACTGTTTCAGCTTAGAAAACAAAAAGGGTTTTCACAGGAAACGCTCGCAGAGCGTATGGGCGTTTCCAGACAGGCCGTTTCTAAATGGGAATCGGGACTATCCAATCCGGATATCAATAATCTTGTTTTTCTGAGTGAAATTTTTGAGGTTTCTTTAGATGAGCTCATAAAAGGCGAGGCGCCGCAGGCTTCTGAGAAAGAGGAGACGATAAAAATTGTGGAAGTTCCCTGCAGCCGGCATTATGAATATAAAAGCCGGCATCATATTGGCGGTATTCCTCTGGTTCACATAAATGTTGGATGGCGCGGCGGACGTTTCAAGACGCATTTCAAGGCAAAGGGCATTATCGCAGTTGGAAACATTGCGACAGGACTTATCTCCATTGGCTTGATTTCAGTGGGACTTTTTTCTTTTGGGGCGTTGAGTTTTGGTCTGCTGGCGCTCGGAGGGTTAGCTCTGGGGCTTATGCTCGCCTGTGGCGGCATGGCTGCAGGGGGAATCGCAATCGGCGGCGTTGCTTTAGGAGTCTTTGCGCTCGGTGGACTGGCGGTAGGGATGTTTGCCAGCGGCGGATGTGCCATCGCTTCCCATATAGCAGTGGGCGGTTATGCAAGAGGGCATATTGCCTGTGGCGACATCGCCAGAGGCGTGCGAATTATTGAGCGGCATATCAGTGGTAGCGGCACTGTCATTGACAGTGAGATGATGATATTAGCCATCAGGCAGGAATTTATAGGAATGTGGGCGCCTTTCCGGGAGTTTCTGATAATGCTTTATGGGGGATGGTAAGGAGTTGAAAAATGAAAATATATATAGTTGATTCATTCACAGAAAAGCGGTTTTGCGGGAATCAGGCAGGCGTTGTTCTTCTCGAAAATGGAGAGGATTTCCCCAATCCTGATTTTATGCGTTTGCTGGCCGCAGAGCTGCGCTATTCTGAAACCGCTTTTGTAAAGAAACTGGAGAGAGAAGCCTTTAAATTGAGGTATTTCACACCAGCGCAGGAGGTTGAGCTCTGCGGGCACGCGACCATTGCGGCCTTTACGGTTTTGCGTGAGGAAAGCGTCATAAAAGTTGGAAGCTACAGGGCTGAGACAATGGCCGGTTCCCTTGAGATCGAAGTGTCCGGTAAAGATATCTGGATGGAAATGGCCGCGCCAAGAACGATTAAAATTTTTGAGCGGAAAGAAAGCGCGGCCCTTTACGCTTCCCTGTCGCTTGACAAATCTGACGTACCCGAAACGTTGGTGCCTCAGATTATAAACACAGGCCTCAGCGATATTATGCTGCCGGTAAAAAGCCAAATGGCTTTGGAAAAAGCGGTATTAAATGCTCAGGAGGCTTCTCGATTGTCTGCTGCTTATGATGTGACAGGGATACATCTTTTTTGTCTGGAGGAGGCGCTGGAAGTCACGGCCCGCTGCCGTAATTTTGCGCCAGCCTGCGGGATTGATGAGGAATCCGCCACAGGCACCTCCAATGGCGCGCTGACTTGGTATCTCAGGCGGCATGGCCTTATAAAGCCCGGTGAGATCAATTGTTTTATTCAGGGGGAGGCTATGGGAAAGCCTTCAATGATTAAAACAATTTTTGATGAGAAAGAGGAAAAGCCGCGCATCCGGGTTGGCGGCACAGCAGTCATTGTGCTTAAGGGAGCGCTTGTTTAGATTAACATAGAGTAAAAGAGATGATGTGCCGTTTTTGCCACACCATCTCTTTTTTTTAATTTTCCTCTGCTGGAAGGAGTTCAATGCTTTGAAAAATTTTGCGTGAAGCCAGAGTGATGACAATGGCAATAAGACCAGTGCCAAAAATGACTGTCCAGGGAGCACTGTCGGATATTTTAAATAGAAAACCATACAGTGCCTGCCCGATGGGCTGTGAACATACTGAAATTGCCATGATAAAAGACATCACCTTTCCAATTAGGCTTTCCGGTGTAATGATCTGCACATAAGACATCATCATAACGGTAAAAATAGAGGCCAGTGCCATGAGCGACATTCCAAAGAAGGTGATGACCGCGTAGCTGATCATTGACGGCAATCCGAGCAGAAGCACGAGGCCCATTGGAAGAACACAGAGAGCAGAACCAGCCAGAATGAGGTGTGCTTTATCCTGGGTGAGCTTGTTTGAAAGCAGGCTGACAAGAACGCCGCCGAGAAGCGCTCCGGCCATCATGATCCCTTGAGCGATACCGTAAAGCTGGCTGGAAAGGCCAAGATTGATGGTGATGACTGTAGGCATCCCGATAATGAACATAGAGGTGATAAAAAGGTTAAAGGCACAGACGACAAGCAGGGCTTTAAAAATAACGGGCTGTTGATGCAGAATAAAGCTAAGGCTGTCCCGCATATCGCCTTTGACAATGGAAAAAACAGAGCTCTCGGCTGGCCGCTTTTTATAGGGCATGTGAATAAAAATTTCCATGACTGCAGAAAGGAAGAAGCTGATGCCGCCAATAAAGATAATGGGGGTAAGACCAAAAAAACCATAGAGCATACCACCGAAAACAGGTCCTAAAAGCGAGGAGAGAGACTGTACCTGGTTGACAACAGCGTTGGATTTCATCAGGTTTTCGGGTGAAGAAAGCATGGGAATGCTGGACTGGACCGAAGGGCTGTAAAAGGACTGAATAATGGAAAGCAATACCATCATAACGCCAATCAAAACCACTGCATGATCAGGGACAAAAATAAGGCCGAAAATAATGACAATTCCTGAGGTGATAAAATCCAAAATGACCATGATGTTCCGGCGATTCACACGGTCTGCAATAATACCGCCGATAGGGGACAGCAGGGCCATCGGAATCATTGATATGGCCATGATCGAGCCAAAAACAGCCGAAGAGCCTGTAAGATTAAGCAAATAAAGCGGCAGGGCAAAACGTAAAAGCGCATTCCCGAACAGTGAGATAATCTGCCCGAGAACGACCAGGGTAAAATCCCGGTTGAAAAGTTTTGAGTTGGTATTCATGGTAAAAACCTCCAAAAAAAATTTAATACCGACCGATGGTATGTAAAAAGCTAAAAAATGCTGCTCCTTTAAGGAGCAGTATTAATACCACATCCCCAATGTATTAACTAAGCACTGGGTATGTGGTGATGCTT
Source organism: Eubacterium callanderi (assembly GCF_900142645.1). Lineage (GTDB taxonomy): Bacteria > Bacillota > Clostridia > Eubacteriales > Eubacteriaceae > Eubacterium > Eubacterium callanderi. The sequence continues at coordinate 41,323 of NZ_FRBP01000018.1, read as the reverse complement.
GAATTTACTCTTCAGAGTAAACGGCGTCGGCAAAGACGTCGATGGCTTTTTTAACAGCCTCATTGATAAGGTTTAATCCCTGAGAAGAAAGAAGGGTATCAAGAAACTTAATTTTTTCATAAAACTCTTCCCGCGTTTTGGTAAACAGCGCAGGCGTAATCCAGAGATTCGACAGCAGAATTAGGGTTTCTGCCAGCTCTTTCGGATATTGGGTATGAATCGAGCCGTCTGCGACCCCCTGCTCAATTAGGACTTGAATGGCGGGGGCGGTGTCCTCCATTGAGGTTTTAACCTGCATGACCAGCATCCGCGCGTTTTTTAACAGGTCGGGAACCATGTGATAAACCGCGTGGTTAAAGGGGCTTTCCAGCGATATAATCATACACTGCTGCAGGCGTTCCAAACCAGTTTTATTTGTCGGGTTCTGCGTCATTACATCCGAAAGACCCTGCTCCTTGTAAAAACGGTCAGTCACAGCATCGAGAATTTCTTCCTTGCTTTTAAAATGGTGGTAAATTGCGCCCTTGCTCAGGTCGCCGAGCGCATTGACGATATCTTGAATCGTTGTGGCTTCATAGCCTTTTTCCATAAATAATTCCCAGGAGGTGTCCAGAATACGGTTAATTGTTACCTCGGGATGTTTGTTTCTAGCCATAGCTACTTCCTTTTTAGATACATTCGGTTGGTATGTAAAGATGATACCATCACATTTTTTTATTGTCAAGCTAATCGTTATAATTTAAGCATTCTTCATAAGGGCGTCAATATTTCCAGATGTAATGTCTGTCAGGTATCTCTGAACTTTCTCGGCAGGCCAGTCCCACCAGCTTATTTTAAGCAGTTTATCAATTGTCTTTTCATCAAAGCGTTTTTTTAACGGTTTAGCTGCAACACCGCCGACAATGGTGAAGGGCTCTACATCCTTTGCGACAACGGCTCTGGAACCTACGATGGCGCCATGTCCGATATGGACGCCGGGAAGAATGATGGCCTCATAGCCGATCCATACATCACTTCCGACAATGGTGTCGCCTTTGTTTTCCCAGCTATCCTGAATTTGAAGTGGCATGTCCCAATCATCGGAAAAGAGAGGGAAAACAAAGGTGGATAACGAGTCCATCGCGTGATTGGCGCCGTTCATAATAAATTTTGCGCCACAGGCGATGGATCCGTATTTTCCGATAATTAAGCGGTCATGATTGATGGGATAGTGGTAGAGAACATTATTCTTTTCAAAATTGCGGGGATCATTGACAAAGTCGTTATAAACGGTAAAGTCCCCGACTTTAATTGCGGGGTCTGTTATGGCGTTTTTGAGATAAATACTGTTTATATCACCCTTTCGGGGATACATTTTATTTGCGTTTGGCATTCTGTTTCCTCCTTAAGTCTTTTAATGATTATACCACAGGATATAAAATTTAACCGAAGTGTAAAACGTAAAAAGGCTTTTCTTTTTCCGAAAAAGGTGTTAATATTAAAGACCCTGATTACGAGATTGGAGGACGGTGAATGATTGAGAAAATACTTTTTACGGATCGGCTGGTCCTGAGACGTTCAGAGACAGTACTCTCTGGAATGGTAGCCGAGTATTTTATACGAAACGCCGATTTTCTGAAAGCCTGGGATGCGGCGCATGACTCAGAGTTTTATACAGAAGCTTACCAGAAAAAAGTTTTGGAACAGGATGAAAAAAATTTTTTTCAGGGGCAGAGTTTAAGGTATTGGCTGATGCCTGAAAATGAAAACGTGGTTATTGGTAACATTTCTTTTAACAATATCGTTATGGGACCATTTTGCTCATGCTTTCTCGGTTACCGGTTGGATGAAAAAAGGCAGGGAAGAGGGCTTATGACAGAAGCCCTGAGGAAAGGGATTGAAACAGCCTTTGGACCGCTGGGACTTCACCGAATTGAAGCCAATATTATTCCCAGAAACAGAGCGTCTCTGCGGGTAGCCGAAAAACTTCATTTCAGGAATGAAGGCTTATCCTCAAAATATTTAAAAATTAACGGTGTATGGGAGGACCACATTCACATGGTTTTATTGAACGAGGAGATGGAATGAACATGATTTTAGAAACAGAACGATTATCACTCAGAGAAATGAATGACGATGACTTTGCAGACCTCTGTGAGATGCTTCAGGACCCTGTTGTTATGACGGCCTATGAACATGCTTTTGAGGATGAAGAAACAAGACAGTGGCTGGAGAATCAAAAAAGACGCTACCGTGAAGATGGTTTTGGTTTATGGGCCGTGCTGCTCAAAGAAACCGGAGAAATGATCGGGCAGTGTGGCCTGACCCGGCAGTGTGTGGGCGAAAACTGTGTTTTAGAGATTGGCTATCTGCTTAAAAAGGATTTCTGGCATGAAGGTTATGCAACCGAAGCAGCCACTGCCTGTAAACAGTATGCCTTTGAGGTTTTAGAAGCTGAGGAGGTCTTTTCCATTATACGGGATACGAACACCGCCTCACAGGCCGTAGCAAAACGTAACGGAATGACGTTGAAGGGAGAAATACTCAAGCACTATTATGAAATGGATATGCCCCATTTACTTTATTCAGCAGTGAGAAAATAAAAAACTCCCCTTTTGGGGAGAGGTCAGCATTTAAGATTCTTTATCAAGGGCAATCCGGTGCTTTTCATAGGTTTTTATCATATCCAGCACATAGATTTGTTCCTCTGGGCGGAGATCAACCAGAATTTCATGAATCTGTGTTAAAATCTCATTGGCATTCCACTCGGGGAGCGGATAGGCCATCGGGCCCTCCTCGCGGAGCAACCACTCTTTGCTGATTTCCAGTGTTTTACAGATTGTATCGACATAAGAGACTCGCGGATGCTCTGTTTTGTCGCGTTCGATATCTGTAATAACCGTACGTGAGGTGCCTATTGCTTCAGCCAGTTTATCCTGAGAAAATCCTTTTGCTTTGCGCGCTTCTTTCAACCGTTCTCCGATACTCAATAGTCAACCCCCTTTTATAGTATTTGTTTTTTAATTTACCATACTTGAGACCCGCTGTCAATCAGTGAATTAGGGATATAAACTCCTCTGTTACCAGTGTTTTAAATACTTAGTTGACATTCAGAGTGAATTAATATAAAATGAATTTAATAGACGAAAAAGAATATAAAATACATATACTTAGACCTGATGAATGGAGGAGATTCCAGTGAGTAAAGAAAATGCGGTTGTTGAGGAAATTCTCGAGCATTTGAGTCAGGCCACACCTGAATTTCAAAAGGAAATTCTTTCGGTGGTAACAGAGCTAAAGGCGACCTCGGATCCCGATGATACAGCTTCTAAGGAAAGAAAGGAGCACAGGCAATGAAGGAACTTGACCACAAAGCCATTGGTTTGAGAATCCGAAAACAGCGGATACTTCTAAAAATGAGCCGTGAAGAGCTGGCGCAGAAAATAGGAGTTTCCACTACATTTTTGACAGATATAGAGTTGGGAACAAAAGGATTTTCACTTAAGAGTCTGAACCGTTTTTCTCAGGTACTCAAAATGTCGGCAGATGCTATTTTATATGGACCAGAAAATTCTGGTAAAACGACGGGTTTGCTGGATGCAATGGCTCAGTGCCCTGAGGAGATAGTCCACTGCGCAGAAGAGATAATTCTGCTTTTCCTTTTGAGCCACCAACGCGAACAATAAATTAAGCAGCATGATAATAAAAGCAAACAGGGACCCTTTGGCAAAGGCCTCTGTTTGCTTTTATTTTAGGTCAATATTCTATTTTCTGAGGTGCAATGCCGGCCAGGTCAGATTCATCTAAATAAATTGAGACTTCGCCACATTTTGGGCAGACCGCAGCCTTTGGCATTCCGATCGTTTCGCCAAATGTACCCTCTTTTGTAACTTTTAAGCCATTACCTGAGCTGTCAATTTTAATGTCAAAGCTTTCGCTCATTTCATATTGACAATGTGGACAAATTCGCATTTGTTACACCTCCAATTATATTATATGGTCTTATTATATCACATTGTATGAAATTGGTGAAGCTATTTAAGTATGTTTGTAAAAGACTATGCTCTGAATTTGGGATTGACTTTTTCTAAAAGATGGTCTATACTGATACTAGTCTCGATTATACTAGTTGTCGAAGGAGAAGTGATGTCGACAGTAAATTTATTAATTCTGGGTGTTTTAATGGAACAGCCCATGAACGCTTATGAAATGCAAAAAGTTATGGACAGCCGCTATATCAAACGGTGGACTAAGATCAGCACCCCCTCTATTTATCGAAATCTTGTGACACTCTGCGAACGGGGATATATTGATGGAGAGGTGGTTAAAGAAGGGGAAATGCCGCAAAAAACCATCTACACCATAAACGAAAAAGGAAAGGCCTGCTTTTTCGATTTGATGGAGAAATGTATTGATAAGCCCGAAACGGTCTATCTGCCTTTTACGGCATTTATTGCGAATATTGAAAAGCTTGATGATGCGACTGGAAAAGCAATGCTTGATCAATTATATCAGACTTTTTTTGACAAAGCGCATCGGCTTGAAACAGTGGCAAAGGGACCTTTGGTATATCAGGGAACTTCGGTCATTGATTTGAACCGTAGAATGTACCTGCTGTTTTGTGATTGGATTAAAGAATTTAAAGAGAATTATTACGGATGACTGGCATTACCGTTTATCCGTTTGTTTTTAACTTTATAGTATATTCGATAGTAGTATAAAAGAGATTATTCCGCCTCTAATGCGGTTTTATTTTAAGTTTAATAGTATCGTTGATACTAGTATCAAGTAGATGAAAGAAGGATTTATTTTAATGAAAAAAACAGATAATACATCAACTACATTGATTTTGATCGGTGTAATGGTCAGCCTTTTGCTGGCAGCCCTTGACTCGACAGTTGTCAGTACTGCGATGAAGCCTATTATCGAGGATTTAGGCGGTATGGCTTATTATGCATGGCCTTTTACAGCCTACATGCTTTGCTCAACAATGGCGACATTAATCTGTGGCGGTATTGCGGATATTTATGGTCATAAGCCACTTTTTATGAGTGGAATCATTGCTTTTAGCCTGTTTTCAATGCTTTGCGGAATATCTCAGAATATTTTTCAACTCATTGCGTTCAGAGGTCTCCAGGGGATTGGTGGAGGTTTAATTGCAGCGAGTGTATTTACTGTGATTGCGGATGTATTTCCACCACAAAAAAGAGGGAAATATATGGGGATCGTTTCATCAATGTATGGACTGGCCAGCGTCATAGGACCTCTGGCTGGAGGGTTCTTTTCAGATCATTTAGGCTGGCGGTGGATTTTTTATATGAATTTGCCCATTGGTATTGCAGCCGCTGTACTGATTGGCATAGCGCTTCCAGGAATTAAAAACAACCGTAAAAGCTTGGATGTTTTGGGAATTTTTCTGTTAGCTATGGGTGTGATTCCTCTGCTGTTGGTTTTGAGTCTGGCAGGTAAGGAAATTGGCTGGTTTTCTCTTCACATGAATCTGGCACTTTTGTTCTCGGTACTGGTACTGATCGGATTTGGATTTCATGAGAAAAGGGCTATGAACCCCATTATACCGCTGTCATTTTTGACTAACAGGGCCATCAGCTTTTCTTTTGCGACCGCCTTTTTAGCTCAGTTTGTTATGCTTGCCGCCATCGTTTATCTGCCCTATTATGCCCAGGGCGTTATGGGAATTTCAGCAACGGCATCGGGCATTACGACCATTCCCATGATGCTGGCTCTGTTGATTGCCAGTAATTTTACTGGCAGAATGATTTCGAAATACGGAAAAGCGCCAAGATTGTCAGTTGTATCTTTTGTCATTCTTTTGCTTGGTGCGTTTCTGCTTTCGCACATTGGGGCAGGCACGCCTTACGTGTTGATAGTTACGTATATGTCGATCCTGGGTTTTGGCATTGGCATGAGCATGCCCATCGCGAATGTCAACGCTCAAAATGCCTGCCCTCCGCCCCAGATAGGAACGGTGACTTCGTCAGTGCTGTTTTTTAGAAATATTGGCGGGACAGTGGGATCTTCGATGTGCGGGGCAGTCATGAACGAAGGACTGACAAAGGGAATGTCAAATCTGGATGTGGGCAGCCTTCCGGATACAGTCACGGCGCTCCTGAAAAATCCTCAGGTTATTATTAACGCAGATGCGGTCGACCAGATTCGCACAGGTATACCGGCAATCCTTGTCGATGGTTTTAATACGCTGCTGGGGCAGGCTAAAGAAGTCATTGCGATGTCGGTAGATCATGTTTTCCTGATCTGTGTGGCAGCAGGTATTCTGGGCATTGTAGCCTCGTGTCTTATGAAGGAAGCGCCTTTGCTTTGGAAAACAAAGCCATAAAAAGAGCAGCCGCTTTTAATGCGGCTGCTCTTTTTGATGTTGATATTGGCCGACAGCTGTCACGTATGAGGACCAGGTGGCATGTGGACACCGCACTCTGTGCCTGTTTTCAGAACTTCGTAATAACCGTCAATCCATTCAGACAGGCCTTGAAGCATATGGTTTTTAATCATGTTTTGAGTGTTCGGATTTTTAAACATTTTCTGCATGGCCAGGGAGATGATGGGAAGAGGAAGTTTAAATAATGGCGCAGAAAAGATATTTTTAAGATCAGCCCAAGAGAAGCACATATCTGAACCCTTTTTCTGTAAGCTTTAACATCCGGGCTATCCTCTTTGGTGAATGGGCAAAACGGTCATAGGTGCCGACCTCTAAGATAGCGCCTGCATTGACATAATGTTGGAGATAGTGGACCCGGATCCAGTCAGTTATATCCGCCTGAAGCCTGATGCGCAGGGAGCTGCAGCCAAAAGCTGCCTTTAAAACAATTAAGCGGTCGATTATCTGGCCGCTGCTTTCACCCAACAGGGTGTCTTCAGAAAAGACAATAGTCTCAACCGACGAATCGGAGCTTCCTCCCCGCTCACCTGTGATGGAAAAGCCAACAGATATTCCGCTGGTGCAAAAAAGGGTTGGAGCTCTGACTCAATGACCCAGTGGTTCTGCATAAAAATTAAGAGAACGTCTCCTTTTTTATCTTTTAATTCTGGAATAATGGCTGGTAGCTGGAAGCGGTTGACAGTAACAAAGATCAGGTCATAATTGTCTTTGAGCCCGGTAACGATTTGGGGATGTAGTGGAAACGCTTCAGTATTTCCAGTTTTTCACATTTATCGATAAGCATGAGATCATAGCCTTTTTTGAGCTTCTCTGATACGTTGAGAGCGGAACAAGACATCGACTTGTTGCAGGCTGGATAAAAGCCAGCTGTATACCAGACCGATGGTTCCGGCGCCGTCGATAAGTCTTTTCATTGTTTAACAACCTTTTTGTGCTTTGATTATTACATTTTACCACAGGGGCTTTAAGAAAAACGAAATACCTGTATTACAAAAGTTTGACGATAAAAAATGGGGAGAGCGAAATATGATTTTAGAGGATGCTCTGGCGCATATACACCCAATATTCACGCATTTTGGGAAAAGCAGCTTAAATATTGTTTAATCTTTACATATTTATACAGTTTTTCGCTTGTCGTAAAGAAAGGAAGGTGATATAATCTTATACAGGTGGTGCAGTATTCTAGTCGGCACTGTTGATCACCAGGGCGGGCCTAAAAATCCGTCGAAGGGCATATCGATGAAGTCCCTTGTGAATGCTTTTGACGCCCAGTTGGGGGTGTTCACCGGGGGTTAAGGAAGATGGGGCAACCTGCAATGGCATGTGGGCTTCTGACCCTGCTTCCGTGGAGACCTGTCTAATGATAGGGAAAACCTGTGAATGTGTTTCATTCTGTAGTGGAATGGAGTACTGAAACAGTGTAGCCTGCCTTGAGTGGCTTAGGTGGATGGGCTGACAGTTTTATAATTTCCAGGGCCCGGAGAGTATAAAATATTGCGTTCGAAACCTAATCTGCAAAAGAGGCTAAGGATCAATGGGTGTTGTCGAGGAAAACTCCTAGACTGCTCGCAAGAGGTATAGTGGGGATTATAGTGCACACTTAGTGGTAATTCAGTCCTGCATCCGGTGACGCTGCAGACTACATGTAAAGGGAAACCGCTTTGACGGCGACGTCTTAGTCATGTTTTGGGAAATCCTACTGAACCTATGTCGCAAAGTTTACTCATTATGCTACCACCCCATGAAAGAATGTGAAGGAATTATGCGTCGCATAATTCCTTTCTTTTTAGTTTAAAACTGGAGAATTGATGAAAACAAACAAGAAAAATTTGTCTAAAAAGGAATTAAAAGAGCGCAAGCACCGCCATTGGGTGATCGGAGTTTCCATTGGAACCTTCTTTTCGACCATGCTGGTCACTTATATTTCAGATACGCTTTTAGCCCATACGGGTCTTCTGATTTCTTTCCTTATTTTATTTGCCATTATTGCTTTTGGGATACTGGCGGATATTGTGGGTGTGGCCGTGACAGCGGTTAATATTGAGCCTTTTAATGCCATGGCCGCCAAAAAGCTAAAGGGTGCTAAGACAGCGGTCTCTTTGGTCAGAAATGCTCCGCGGGTGTCAAATGTCTGTAATGATGTTATCGGGGATATCTGCGGCATTGTCAGTGGCGCTACGGGCGTCAGCATTGCCACACAGCTTCTGCGCTTTTATCCGCTCTTTAACGCGGTTGTTTTGAGTCTGGTAATGAGCGGGTGCATTGCCTGCCTGACGGTTGGCGGCAAGGCTCTTGGCAAGGACCTGGCAATGAAGAACAGTACCTCGATTATCCACGGCTTTTCAGTGCCTGTGGCAACCGTTAAGATTTTATTCAAGGGCTGTGAATAACAGCCCGGTTTTGATGGACTTATTATGCCGGCAGACCGGTATCATTTTATAAATAGAAAGTAGAATGTATGAAAAAAGAACGATTTGATAAATATCTCGTTGATCACGGCTTTTTTGATTCTCGGGAAAAAGCTAAAAAAGCCATTATGGCCGGGCTGGTTATGGTGGGCGGCCAAGTCAAGGATAAAGCAGGGGATCAGCTGGCGGTGGACTTAGACCCATCCGTTATCGAGATCAAGGGCAATCCCATCCCTTATGTGAGCCGGGGAGGACTCAAGCTGGAAAAAGGACTTTCGGTTTTTCCGTTTCCGGTACAGGATGGTATTTTCCTTGATATCGGTGCATCGACCGGGGGCTTTACAGACTGTCTGCTGCAAAATGGCGCCGCAAAAGTATACTCGGTGGATGTAGGATATGGCCAGCTTGACTGGCGTCTCCGAGGAAATGAACGCGTAGTGTCCATGGAACGCACGAATTTTAGAAATCTGGAAAAAGGCGCGATCCCGGATAGTGTGGACGGAACGGTTATGGATGTCTCCTTTATTTCAATCACAAAGCTTCTGGACGCGATCCGCTTGTTTTTAAAGGATGGTGGAAAGGGTATCTGGCTTATTAAGCCCCAGTTTGAAGCAGGGCGCGATAAGGTGGGTAAGAAGGGTGTTGTCCGGGATAAAAAGATCCATCAGGAGGTACTGGACAGGACACTTACACAGATTATGGAAAAGCATTTTAAGGTTTTGGGGTTAGATTATTCACCTATACAGGGGCCTAAGGGGAATATTGAATTTCTCTGCTTTGTCGAGAAATTGACAGAATCTGAGACTGCCGGGCTTGAAAACCGTGAACAATTGATTGAGCAGGTAGTCAATACAGCCCACAGCGCCTATAGCAAGAAAGATGGGGAAAGCAATGATGAATGAAGTTGGCATCTATCTCAATTGTGATAAAAGCGATAGTGTGGAAATGGCTGCTAAGTGTATCCGCTACCTAAGAAGGCGTGGAATACAGGTCGCTCTGCTCAATCATCAGATGGAGCCGGATGGAGATCCTGGGGTGAGCATCTATTCCAAGGATGAATTTTACAAGAAGCCGGACTGCATCGTGGTATTGGGCGGAGACGGAACACTGCTGTCTGTTGCCAGGGCATCCTGCATTTACGACATGCCCCTTTTCGGCATTAACCTTGGAAAGCTGGGCTTTTTGACAGAAGGAGAGGCTTCCAACTATGAGCACCTGTTAGAGGCTCTGTGCGATGGCGAGTTCTTCCTTGAAAAGCGGATGATGCTGTCCTCTTCTATACATCGGCCAAACGGCAAGTGCGAGACCTTTCTGGCGCTCAACGACGTTCTTGTGAAAAATACCGGCTTTAGAATGATGGATATTAAAGCATACGCCGGGAAAGAGGGCGAGAACATGATCGACTTTTTCAGAGCAGACGGGATGATCATTGCAAGCCCGACCGGTTCGACCGCCTATTCGCTGGCGGCTGGCGGACCGGTGGTGGCGCCTGGAACAGACGTCATGATCGTCAATCCTATCTGTCCGCACCGGCTTCACGACCGTGCTTATGTGATTGCCGCAGAGGAAGATATCACCATTCGTTTTGATGAGCGTGAGCGGGATATTATTGTAAGCTTTGACGGGCAGAATATTATCCCCATTGGCGCGAGGGATGAGGTTATAGTGAAAAAAGCACCCTATACGGCCAATTTAGTCCGGCTCAACAATGTGAATTTCTACGATCGTCTGAGGAAAAAGCTTTCTGACGATGTGCTTAGCAATATCAGCAATAAAGACAGGAGGTAGACGCCGTGAAAGTAGCAAGACAGACTAAAATCATTGAAATCATTGAAAATAATCAGATTGAAACCCAGGAAGAGTTGGCCGAGCACTTAAAACAGAGTGGCTACAAGGTGACTCAGGCTACGATTTCGAGGGATATTAAGGAGCTTAAGCTTATTAAGGTCATGGGGCAGGACGGACGCCAGTACTATTCCTCCTTAAAAGATATGGGAACCATATACGATGAGCGGGTCGTGGCAGTTTTCAGGGAATCCGTTTTGACGGTTGATACAGCAACCTTTTTAGTAGTGCTTCATACGTTGCCTGCTATGGCCCAGGCGGCCGCTCTGGCCATTGATTCCATGGAGTGGAGTGAGGTGGTCGGCACTGTGGCCGGAGACGATACCATTTTTGTCGCCGTCCGGGAGCAAAATGATGTCAATGAAATCGTAAGCCGCTTTAAAAAATTGATGAAGCCCTGACGGCATCGGGTAAAATAGCCGACAGATTAAAGCACAGGAGAGGTTTTTATGCTGTTAAATATCGTCATTAAAAATTACGCTCTGATCGAGGCCTTGAATATCGACCTGGATCCGGGGCTCAATGTGATCACTGGGGAAACCGGTGCCGGTAAATCCATTGTCATCGACGCGCTTACGCTACTGCTGGGGCAGAGGGGCAATAAGTCCAATATCCGACACGGTGCGGATAAAATGGTGGTACAGGGGCTGTTTGATATTGACGGAAACCAGGCAGTTGCCGCCAAGCTGGCCGAATTTGGTATTGAGCCAGAGGATGGGCGTCTCATTTTGACCCGTGAAATTGACACAAAGGGGAAGAATGTGTGCCGGGCAGACGGGATGATCATCACCGTAACACAGCTCCGGGCCATCGGTGACAACCTGATTGATATCCACGGACAGCATGAGCATCAGTCACTGTTTCAACGGGAGAACCACCGTCATCTTTTGGATGATTTTGGCGGTGATCCAGCCAGGGAGCTGCTGGGCACTGTGGCGGAAGATGCTGCGAGGCTTAAGGAGCTCAGTCAGAAAATCCGCGGTCTTGAAAAGGATGAGCGGGAAATGGAACGCCAGAAGGAAATGTTCTTGTATGAGCTCAAGGAAATTCGGGCCGCAAAGCTGATCGACGGTGAAGAAGAAAGCCTGGAGAGTGATAAAAAGATTCTTGTCAACAGTGAACAGCTTTTCAGAAGCGCCAATGAAGCCTACCAGGTTTTAAATGGTGACGAAAACGCCTACCAGACCGCCCTCTTGGCATTGTTGACCGAGCTGGGTGACCGCATACGGGACATTTCGGAGATTGACAGCGGCTTTAAGGCCTATGAGGCTGTGGTGGAATCGGCTTACCAGGAGCTTGAGAATCTGTCCTTTGAAATCCGCAGCTATATTGACGGTATTGACTTTGACATGAATAATCTGGATGAAGTGGAAAAGCGTCTTGGCGTGATCACCGGGCTCAAGCGAAAGTATGGAAGCTCGATCAAAGAGATACTGGATTATGGTACGATTTTGGAAGAACGGCTTTCTGGCCTTATGAACCGCGATGAGCAGATCGAAAAATTCCAGAAGCAGTATAAAAAAATTCTGAGGGACTATGAAAGCCGGACCACTGCGCTTCATGAAATGCGCAAAAAAGCCGGACAGGTATTTAAGGAAGCCCTTGAACGTGAGCTGAAGGATCTGGCTATGGAAAAAACGGTGGTACAGGTACAGATCAGTCAGGAAAAGAAGCTGATCTCGCCTAAAGGACAGGACCAGGTTGAATTTTTAATCTCAGTTAATCCTGGAGTGCCTCCCAAGCCGCTGCGCAAAATTGCCTCGGGAGGGGAGATATCCCGTATAATGCTCGGTATCAAAAGCATTTTTGGCGACCGAGACCGGATTCAGACTATGATTTTTGACGAGATTGACACAGGCATCAGCGGAAGGACTGCCCAGGCAGTGGCGGAGAAGGTTTTTGAGCTCAGCAAGACCCACCAGATTATCTGCATTACTCATCTGCCGCAGATTGCCTCGATGGCGGATAAGCATTTTTTGGTTGAGAAAAAATCAGACGATGACGGCGTTGAAGTGAATTTTGGACCACTTGGAGAACAGGAGCGCCAGAATGAACTGGCCCGGATGCTCAGCGGCGCAGAGGTGACTCAAACGACGCTCGATCATGCCGCTGAAATGCTGGAAATGACCAAAAAACTAAAAAAGACAAAATAGTAGCAGTCTTTAAAATGCGAAATGCGCAAAATGAACAAAATAGTGCATTAACAAGTGAATAATTTTTAGGTAGAATAAAGCAAGGTAGAGAAACTTAAAAATTAATGGTTAATGAAAAGGAGATTAGTATTTATGGAACGCAGAGTACCATTGGGATTATCAAACAAACACATTCATTTGTCCCAGGAGGATTTAGAAGCTTTATTCGGTGAAGGCTATGAGCTGACACCGAAAAAATTTCTGGTTCAGCCTGGACAGTTTGCAGCGGTTGAAAAGGTCGATATTGTAGGACCAAAGAACACACTGGCAGGGGTTCGTGTTTTAGGTCCGGTTCGTCCAGAGACACAGCTGGAATTAAACATCGCAGATGGTGTTAAATTAGGAATCCATCAGGTTCCGATCCGCTTATCCGGGGACCTGGAAGGTACACCGGGCTTTACCATTATCGGACCAAAGGGTAAAGTAGTTAAGGAAAAGGGGATGATCGTCGCTGAAAGACATATCCACTTATCCACCGAAGAAGGTGCTAACTACAATCTGAAGGACGGCGATATTGTTTCGGTTCGTCTGAAGGGTCCTCGCGGCCTTGTTTTCAATAATGTGCTGGTTCGTGTTGGGGATAAACACAAAATGGAAATGCACATTGATATCGAAGAAGGCAACGCAGCCGGCGCGCGCAATGGACAGCTGGCCTGTATCGTCGATAAGGAAACCGCTACAATTGATTATCTGACCATCTGTGATGACGGAAGTCCACTTCCGATGGTTGGCGATCTGCCAGAAAAAGAATAAATTAAAATTATTGGAGGAATGCCATGCCAACACCGAACCCTACAGCGTTTACGATTTTCAATATTGAGGTGAAATGGTACGGAATCCTCATTGCCGCAGCCCTGGTAATCGGGATGGTAATTGCAGTTAAGCGCAGTTCAAAATACGGCATCAAGAGCGATGACATCATGGATTTTTTTCTGTTCCTGGTTCCATCCATTATCGTGGGCGCGCGGCTTTATTATGTTATTTTTGAATGGGGCTACTATTCAAAACACCTTAATGAGATTATTATGACGCGCTCCGGCGGACTGGCCATACACGGCGGTATTATCGCCGGAGTGATCGTCGGGATTATTCTGTGCCGGGTAAAGAAGATCAATTTCTTTTCTCTGGCGGACACGGTGATCCCTGCATTGCCGCTGGGGCAGGCCATTGGGCGCTGGGGCAATTATCTTAACCAGGAAGCTCATGGCACCATCACCGATCTGCCCTGGGCCATTACGGTGAACGACCCGATTCTGGGGATGATTCGTGTTCATCCCACCTTTTTATATGAGTCCATCTGGGATTTGCTCGTTTTTGGATTCTTGTTCTTTTATGAAAAGAAATTCAAAAAAGTCAACGGCGAGCTGCTGTTTTTGTACCTCGCACTGTATTCTGTAGGACGCTTCTTTATTGAAGGCCTGCGGACGGACAGCCTGATGTTTATGAACATGCGTGTAGCCCAGCTGATTAGTCTGGCGCTCGTGATCGTAGGGTTTGGCGGCATCATTGTCCTCAGAAAAAAATTTGGCGGCGAGCACTTAAACAGTGGCGAATAAGTCTTTAAAACACTCCTGATCAGGGGTGTTTTTTGGGTTAAAATACAAAAAATAGCTTTATCAAACAAGTATTTCCATGTTTTGCTTAAAGATTAAATGTTACAATACATAGTAATACAATAATAAAGAATGAAAAGTTATGGGGATTTTTAGGAGGGACTTCAATGGATGTGAACAATATACTGGGATCAAACGAAGGCAAACTTCGTATCATACAGGAAACCGTACCGGGAAAACAGGTTACACTGGCACATATTATCGCGGGTCCAGACCCGATCGTTTACCAGAAGCTGGGTTTAAACCCAAGTGTGGATTATAATAAGGCAGCCATTGGTATTTTAAGCATGACACCAGCGGAAATTGCTGTTATCGCAGGGGATATGGCCATCAAGACCGCCCCGATTGACATGGGTTTTATTGACCGTTTCAGCGGCACCTTAATCTTTACAGGCCGTATTTCCGATGTTAAATCAGCGGTCAATGCAATTCTGAGCTACCTTCAGGGAACATTAGGCTTTACCATCTGCGAAATTACAACAACATAGAATGAAGGCGACTTTATGAAAAAGATGATTTTGGTTGGCAGGAGTGAATGCGGAAAAACCACGCTGCGCCAGGCGCTGAAGGGCGATACCATTCAATATGAAAAAACGCAATATGTCAATCACTTCGATGTAATTATTGATACACCGGGCGAATACGCCGAAACAAATACACTGGCGCGGGCACTGGCCCTCTATTCCTATGAGGCGGACGTGGTAGCTCTTTTGATTAACGCGACCGAGCCCTATTCCTTATATCCGCCCAACGTCGCACCTGTGGCAAACAGGCCGGTGATTGGGATTGTTACGCAGATCGACCATCCCTGCGCCAATACGGAACAGGCCATCGAATGGCTTAAACTGACTGGCGCTGACCCGATCTTTCCGGTGAGTTCTTATACGGGAGAAGGAATCTGGCAACTTTTAGAATACCTGAAGGAGCCGGGTGATGTCCTTCCCTGGGAAAACCAAGAGGAGGCTGAACAGGAAAGAAACGTAAAATCCACAAAATACGAGATCCAGGAATTTGGTCAGAAGGATTTTGAATTTATCTAAAAAAAGATGGTGTGCCAAAAGGGCGCACCATCTTTTTTAGAGATCTTTTAAGATTTCATCCCACACATCACCGATTCGGGTTGTGCCGAAATAATTAAGACAGGTCGAAACTGTTGGAAGATTTTTGTTTGCGTCTATTTCCTTACGGGTTGGTTTTTTACCGAGGCGTTTAAACTCATCCAGCAGCATCTGTGTGATAATGCTCTTAGAGTAACGGCGGCGTCCCTGGGAAGCAGCTTCTTCGGCGGGTTCAGGATCATTGGCGACTGCTTCAGCAGATTCGGAAATTTCGGGGACGGCAGGAGCTTTCTCCTTGACTGACGTTGGAGTAAGGGCAGAAGCACTGATGCCGGAAGCTTTGACTGCCTTTTCCCATTTCTTGAAAAAGCCAAGATAAGCTTTTGCCGGGGGATCAATCATATCTTCAGGAGTGGGTACACGTCCTAATTCAACGGCTCTCTTTTGTAATTGCTCAATGAGTGTCTTTTTTTCGTAATATTTTCCCATGGTTACCTTCCCTTGATTAACAATAATTTCAAAATTATAAACGGTTATTATTATAGCATAAAACAGTGTAAATACAAGTGAAAATAGACCTGTAAAGTAATAAAAAATAAAACTTCTGGCAATAAAAAACAGGCGGGATAAATCCAAAGCCTGTTTGGTGCTAATTCAGTCGTACTACAGCAAATTTTATACAATAATACAATAATTTACCGTATTGATTATACCACAACGTCATGCAGATGTAAAATAAAGTTTTCAAATTCGCCACGTAAAAAAACATTTAAAAAAATAACAGTAAAAAAATTCGCAAAAGAATAGTGGCAATACTGGATTATTAATTGATTTTAAAAAGCTGTTAAGATATAATGTGAACAAGTGGTTATATTATGATTGAAAGCGACCATGAAGGAGTGAATGGTATTAATGAAAGATAAAAATGAAATAAAGCCGGAATCAGCCGGTGAGCGGATGATGCTGGATGGTATGGGCGTCGGGATATGCAGACTCCTTTTGAGTGAAGAACTACCAGTGCTTTGGGCAAATACAGAGTTTTACAGAAGTATTGGTTATACAGAAGAAACATACCAGGCGCAATTTTCAAATCTCAGGCATTACTATCAGGCCTATCCTGAAGATTTTTATATGCTTAAGAACGCGTTGTTTCTGGCTTTTGATTCTGGGAAGACCCGCGCGAAGGCAGTCTGCAGGATGCCTGTTTTAGAGGGAGAGGCATGGTTTCAGGTGACTGCGACAATGGCAGAAGCTGGGCAAGAGGATGAACCAGTGATTAACGCCGTATTTGTTGAAGTTACAGATATTGTTTCGCTGCAGGAGCAGCGAATGCATTATTTCAAATTAATGATGGATGAATATGTCGGAAATATTTATATCAGCGATATGTCTACCTATGAGCTTTTGTATGTGAACAAAGTATCCTGTGAAACACTGCAGCAGCCAATGGAGAAAATTATTGGGAGAAAATGCTATGAGGTGATACAGGGGCGGTCGACACCCTGCCCTTTCTGTACTAATGACCGTTTAACTGAGGATTCCTTTTATGAATGGGAATTTTTCAATCCGATTTTGGATAGGACCTTTATGATTAAGAACCAGATTGTGAATTGGTATGGACACAAAGCCCGGATTGAGTTGTCTCATGATATGTATAGCGCAGAGTACAAGCTCGCGAAGAAAGACCGTGAGCGTGAAGCTCTGCTCAGAACCATTCCCGGTGGCTTTGCACGTCTGGACGCCCGGGATTTCAAGACTGTTCTTTGGTATGGCGCGGACTTTTTAGATATGATTGGTTATACCAAAGAGCAATTTGAAAAAGAGCTGCATTCCCAGTGTACCTACATATATCCTGACGATCATGCCCGAGTGAAAAAAACTATTGCCGAGCATCAGGCTACAGGGCAGAATACCGTGTTTGAGGTTCGGATCAAAAAGCGGTCAGGTGAACAGCGTATCCTGACCATTACCATGTGCTATGTGGATGGTTTGGACAGCTGGGATGGTATTCCTTCCTTTTACAGCGTCGGACTGGATATTACAGAGGAAAGGCAAGAGCAGCAGAGGCAGCGTATAGCTCTGGAGGACGCCTATCAGGCAGTGCGTGTAGCTAACTCCGCCAAAACTGATTTTCTGTCGTCCATGTCCCACGATATCCGGACGCCTATGAACGCAATCATGGGCATGACAGCCATTGCCAGGGTAAACCTGGAAAGTCCGGAAAAAGTTGGGGATTGTCTGAATAAAATTAATGTCTCCAGCCGGCATCTTCTCAGCCTGATTAATGAAGTTTTGGACATGTCGAAAATCGAGAGCGGGAAGCTTGACCTGTCCTTTGAAGCCGCTGAACTGCCAGAGCTTATCCAGGAAGCGTCGGATATGTGTAAAGCGCTGTTAACTGAGAAAAAGCATGATTTCAGAGTGATTGTCGGACAGGTGCAGCATGAAAAGGTCATCACCGATGGAGACCGTCTGCAGCAGGTCTTTCTGAATCTGCTGTCCAACGCCATCAAGTATACGCCGGAGGGCGGGAAGATCACTCTGCTGATTAACGAGAAGCCTTCGATTATTCCTAAAAAAGGCCAGTATGAATTTATTTTTACGGACAATGGTATCGGAATGGAACAGGAATTTCTTACACAAATTTTTGAACCCTTCTCTCGAGCTGAGGATTCGCGTATCAGTAAAGTTCAGGGAACTGGTCTTGGCATGGCCATTACTGAAAACATTGTGCATATGATGAATGGTACTATTGATGTAAAGAGCGAGCCAGGAAAGGGCAACCAGTTTATTGTGACGGTACCGCTGGAGCTGCAGATTGAGGAAGAGCAAAGCGACGACGCGCTGGCAGGACTGCCGGTGCTGGTGGTAGATGATGATCAGATCGTGTGTGAAAATGCCGCGCTGCTGCTGAATGAACTGGGGATGCGCGGATATTGGGTTTTATCCGGGGCAAAGGCGGTCCAGAGCGTTCGGGCCGCCCATGACCGCGGTGAGGATTATTTTGCGGTCATCCTGGACTGGAAAATGCCTGAAATGGACGGCCTTGAGACAGTCAGAGTGATCCGGGAGCAAATGGGGGAAGAGGTACCTATTATCATAATTTCCGCCTATGATTTTTCGGATATCGAAGACGAATTTCTACGCGCAGGAGCAGATGCCTTTATCACCAAGCCACTATTTAAATCTAAGATGCTGCACGTGCTCCAGCTATTTTGCTGTACGGCCAAGACAGAGACTGAGAATACCAGAGAAGAAGAGGCCCATGACAGACTTTTGGGTAAACGTCTTTTATTGGCTGAGGATAATGACCTCAATCGTGAGATTGCCGTTGAACTTCTTAAAATGCAGGGAATTTTGGTGGAGACTGCGGAGAATGGAAAACAGGCAATGGAGATGTTTAAAACGTCAGAGCCTGGATACTATCAGGCGATCCTGATGGATATTCAAATGCCGGTTATGGACGGTTATGAGGCGACAAGCAAAATACGGGCGATGCACCGGACGGATTCGGATATACCAATTTTTGCGCTCACTGCTAATGCTTTTGTGAGCGATATAGGTAAAGCCCAGAGCGTAGGCATGAATGATCATGTCTCAAAGCCCATTGATATGGAAAGGCTTACAGATATTTTGGAGCAGTGGATCGGGTAATTAACAACAGGCGTGTAGGGAAAGCTTTTTGCACGCCTGTTGTGTTTTTGTATAAAAAACAAAAAATATTGATTGAAAAATATTTTATTAAAAATTAAATCGTAAATAGAGTTGGCAGATTAACTTTTTATCCAGAGAGTTAATCTGTTTTTTGTTGGAAAGGAGAGTGAAATGTATAGCGATGATCAAATCATCTTCGTCAATCAAATGAGTATTCTTGTCTATGCTCAAGCTGCCGGTCTTGGACTGGATTATAAGCTGAAGCATGTTTTAGTCAAAGGTGTTGACAGTCGTGAAATTACTCTCGATGATGGAGAATGGTATTATCACTATATGGGTATCAGAGGTAGAATTATCCAGTTCGCCACATGGCTCCAGGATATCAGATGGAAAGACCCCATGCAGCAGAACTCAGATTATTGACGTTACAGTACGCCTGAACAAATCAGGATACCAACAGGCCTGCTAGAGGATAAACCGATTACAAAGGAAAAAGAAATACCGTTTTCCTTTGCGCCGCCTAAAAAAGAAGCCCTACCGGAACCTTTTTGCCTATCTGATTAAAATCCGGAAGATCAGTCAGTCCGTTGTCTAGCATTTTATCGAACAGAAAAAACTTTACATAGATGAGCACAACAACTGCGTTTTGCTAAGCCTCGATGAAGAAGACCTGCCGGTCTCCGCCTTTCGGCGCAATACTTATGCAGAGTGTTTTCAGGAATGCGATCATTTTTACAAGCATATTCCAACCCTTGAAGACTGTAACGATGACCTGAGACAAATGGCCGAAAAGCAGGAAAAATAAAGGCAACAAAAGAATCAATCTGAAAAAGAAAATCAAGAAGGCTATTTATAGTTCGGCCAAAATCTATGAGAAGCAGTTGTTTGAAGAAGTTAATCAGGACTGGGAAGATTACCGGATATATAAAAGCATTTCCTTCAATTGCGAGCGCTGTCCTGATGAAAAGCGACAGCAATGTATCGGAAGCAAGTCCTTTGAAAAGATGGCCGATCGTCATGTTTGGGGAGATTACCTTTAAATAATGAGTAGCAATAAATGGGCAGTTGCAGATTTTCAGCCTTAATTCGTGGAGAGAATATCTGAGTCATGACTATCAGTTGGAAACCTTATTTCTTTACTTAAAAGTCAATTATTTATCAGACGTCCGGTAAGCAAATATCATTCAAACAATTGGGCTGTGAGAAGTGTGGAGCTATTAGGGGGTTGAGTTGAATGGTTCCCCGATGTTTTCGGATAATGAGAATAATTTTTCGATCAGTCTTGGTTTAAGAAATTGAATGATCCGTTATGACAGTGATGATAACAGGTTTAGCATATCCAAAAACTGCTATCTGAACCAGTATACAGATAGCCTAATTTTAATCTATCCTGTATCAATCTGCACCAAACCGAAAGAAAAGACGTAAGCGGATGTCGCTGTTCATAGAAACAAGTCGGATCATCACCGATTACGACCTTGGTTTTCAGAGTAATACAGTTTTTGTGATATTATTTGTATCTGGAAAGACAATAAAATGGGTTGAAAAAGAGCTGAATATTTCAGACGATGTTTTTTTACTAAGGAACAAGCTTATTTATAAGCTGGCTAAAACGGACATTAGCGGTCCGTTTTAGCCTATGGGAAATGAGGTTTCCAGCAACGAATGTCCTTTAAAAAAAGAGCAGGTTTAAGCCTTTTTATGTTGTCTTTCGCTCGATTATCTCACAGGGATATAGAAATAAATGCCGTTCAAGATCTGAATCACTCGGATTTATGATGAGTTGAACGGTTTTTTTGATCATATCTTCCAAAGGCTGAATAAAGGTCGTTAAATTGTAAGAGGGATAGGCAGATAAATCAATATTGTCAAATCCAATGATAGCTAAATCTTTAGGGAGATGGAGGTTATATTCATAACGCGCAACATCCATACATCCTGCAGCTATGAGATCATTGGCGCAAAAGATAGCATCGTATTTTTTTGTTTTGTGAGAAAGTATATCTCGCATAATCTGCTGACCCGCCTCATAGGAAAAGGTGCATTTATAAGTGTCGCAGACTGTGAAGCCCTGTTCTTGTAACCGATCCAAAAATCCTTTCTGTCGGTCAATGCTAGTAGAAACATCTTCAATTGATCCGATATAGGCAAACTGGGTATAACCCTTTTTTATAAGATAATCAGCGCAATGACGACCGGCCTCTACATTATCGCAACACACAGCGGTAACGTTGTGGTTATTGGAATAACGATTGAAGAGTAAAACAGGAATATCAAATTGGGCACAATTATCAATCCAGTCAAAAGAAATTGGTGATGACGTTAACAGGATGGCATCAACTCGGTATTGTAGAACCTGCTGCATAACGGCATCGCTATTTTTTTCATCCTCAAGGTTAAAAAAAAGGATTTGTTTATTATATTTTTGAAAAGCGTTGGAAAAGGATGTCAAAATTTTTGCGTAAAAAGGATTAGTAGGGTTTTTCATAATAACGGCAATGATATCTGTCTTATTAGAACTCATACTCCTTGCAATGGCGTCAGGCGTATAATTGAGCTCTTTGGCTGCATCAAAAACTTTTTTTCGCGTTTTATCTTGCATTTTTGAGTTTGGATTAAAGGCACGGGAAACTGTAGCCTGAGAAACGCCTGCCCGTTTGGCTACTTCTATAGATGTGACTCTTTTTTTATTGATAGTTTGCATTTAAAATACTTCCTTGCTGCTTTTATCGTTTTTTAATACGTATTCATCTATGGAGTAGTATGCCATATTTTGTTAGAAAAGACAATCTATTTTTTTGTTAAATCTTAAAAAATAAAAATATTTTTATATTTTTTATAAATTTCAGTTGACAGGTAATAAAAATGAGTGTATTATTAAAAACATAAAGAATACGTATTCACAGAACGTTTCCAATAAAGTGAAAGATAAAAAAATATAAGTTTTTTCAATCTAAATATGGCTTTTAAAAAGAAATAATAATATTATTTTATATTTTTTTAACAATTAATGAATACGTATTAATTTTCAACAAACAAGAAAGAAGGAGAAAAATGGAAGAGGCAAAAACAAAAAAAATCAGCGCTGAAACTTTAGAAACCTTTATTACAGAGCTCTTTGAAAAAGCAAATATGTCGAAAAAAGATGCGGTCTTTCATGCGAAAGCTCTTGTGAAAAGCAACCTTTGGGGGGTGGATTCACATGGTGTCATTCGTGTGCCAGCTTACTTCAACCGAATGCTGAACGGAGGCATTAATACAAAGCCGGATATTAAAGTGGTCCGTGGTGAAGGCAACATGGAAGTCATTGATGGCGATGGCGCAGCAGGCTTTATTGTTGCGAGAGAAGCCATGAAGCGTGCCATTGAAAAAGCGCGGGTTGGCGGCATTGCTGCCGTTGGTGCGGTTAATAGCAATCACTTTGGTGCTGGCGGTCTTTATGCCAGAATGGCAGTCGAAGAAGGTATGGTGGGGATTGCAATGACCAACGTAAAGCCTTTGATTGTGGGTCCGGGTGCTAAAAAACCTGTTGTTGGAAATAACCCCATAGCTTTTGGTATTCCAACTTATGGTGATTTTCCGTTTATCCTTGATATGTCTCTTTCAAAGGTTGCTGGCGGTAAGCTTACACTGGCCATTAAGAAAAAAGAAAAAATTCCAATGGACTGGGCTACGGATAAAGAAGGCAAACCAACGGATGATCCACAAAAAGCTTTCGATGGATATTTGATGCCGATGGGCGATTATAAAGGCCTTGGTCTTGCTTATGTTGTTGATATTCTTTCAGGTGTTATTTCAGGCGGTGTGTTCTCGCATCAGATGAAGAGCATGTACGCAAATCCTGAAGAGCCAAGTTTAACAGGCCATTTCATGATTGTTTTGGATATTTCAAAAATTATTCCAAAAGAAGAAATGAAAAAACGGATGAAGGAATACTATGACACTTTAAAAGCAACGCCAATGCTTGAAGAAGGTACAGAAATGTTTTTGCCAGGCGAAATTGAATACCGCAAAGAGCGGGAGCGTTTGAGAGATGGTGTGCCAGTTCCGGAAACTACAATTGAAGAATTAAAAGAATTAGCTGAAAAATACAATGTCAATAAGCCGTTAACGGTTTTAGAATAAATAATATGATTAATAATAAGGAGAAATTAAAATGTTAAAAAGAAAACACTTATGGTGGGACGAGCTCTCAAAAGAAGAAATCCTGGAAGATGTAAAAAATTGTGATATGGCAATCCTGCCAATTGGTGCTACTGAACAGCACGGACCTCATTGCCCTTGCGGATGTGATGCTTACAATGCAAAAGGTTTAGCTGAAAAGGTTGCTGAAAAAACTGGCGCCATGCTTTTACCACTGCTTCCTTATGGTTCTCATCCATACCATCACTGGTATATGCCTGGGACCATTCCTTTGGGATATGAAACACACACAAACGTACTTTGTGATATTATCCGTGGTGCTGCCAATGCTGGCTACAAAAAATTCTTTATCCTTTCCGCTCATGGTCAGGTATCCACAACATTAGTTGCAGTTCATAAGCTTGGCCTTGAAGGTTACTTTACCCTTTCTGCTCACTGGTATGATCTTCTGAGAGATAATCAGACAGCCCTTGAAACGCCAATGACCCATGCCGATGAAGCTGAAACTTCCATGGCTCTTTACCTTTATCCACAGTACATTGACATGAGCAAGGCTGTTGATGATGGCGGCGAATGTCTCATTAATGATGAATTCATGATTAAACCGGGTATGACTCCAAAGCCAGGTCAGATGTACCACTTTGAAGGAACCTTTGCTCGTCCAGAATATATTGAACTGAAAAGCGGTGTTATTGGACATCCAACACTGGCAACCGTTGAAAAAGGCGAAGCCATTGTTGAAAAAGCAGTCAGCCTGATTTCTGACATTGTTGAAGATGTTATGGAACGTTTCCCGGCTGGCGTTCAACCTCCTGTAAAATAAGAAAAATTTACTGATAAAAAACCCTCCCCCTTATAATGTATTAATGGTTCAGCTTCAGCCAAGGCTGGGCTGTGTGCAGAATTCATTTCTGCGCACCTCGGAGTACAGATTTGAAGCTGTATTGCGAAGTGTACAGAAATAAGCAATAAAGGAGTAAAAATGAAACTAAAAAATAAGGTCGCCATTGTTACAGGCGGTAGCAAAGGAATTGGATACGGTATTGCAGAAGAGTACCTAAAAGAAGGTGCGAAAGTAGTCATTTGTGCCAGAAATAAAGAAGAAGG
Source organism: Eubacterium callanderi (assembly GCF_900142645.1). GTDB lineage: Bacteria > Bacillota > Clostridia > Eubacteriales > Eubacteriaceae > Eubacterium > Eubacterium callanderi. The sequence continues at coordinate 16,909 of NZ_FRBP01000018.1, read as the reverse complement.
AGTAAAAGCAGTTGAAGAGCTAAAGCAATTTGGGGATGTTTTCTTTGTACCTTGTGATGTATCGATACAGCAATCCAACGAGGCACTGGTAGCAGAGACAGTAAAACAGTTTGGCCGTGTGGATATTTTTGTTGCCAATGCTGGAATTAATGATCCTGACAAAACACATTACTTGAATATTACCGATGAGCAGTATGAACGAATCATGGGAGTCAACCTCAAAGGTGTATTTTTTGGTGGGCAGGCAGCAGCGAGACAAATGGTTAAGCAGGGAGATGGTGGAGCTATTGTCAACGTATCCTCAGTTAACGCTTATCTTGCTTTAGACAGCCAGATGCTTTATACCACCAGTAAAGGCGGTGTAGGTCAACTGACAAAAGTGCAGGCTGTAGCCCTGACAGATTACAATATTAAAGTCAACGCTATTTGCCCAGGTCCCATTGATACAGAATTGATGCGCCGTGTCGGCTCTGATCCACAGCTCTTTAATACCGTTATTTCCAGAACCCCCATTGGACGTGTAGGAACGCCGAACGAATGTGGCCGTCTAGCTGTTTTTCTGGCTTGTGACGACTCAAACTTTGTTTTCGGACAATCTATTTTTATCGATGGTGGCCGTGGTTTCCAGGCATTCCCGGTACCAGGCTACAAGACAGTAACCGATGAAGAATTCGAACAGCTTCAATCAATAAAAAAATAATTTAAAAAAATCAAGGAGTAAAATACTATGAATTTACCAAAAGTCGGGATGATTACCTTCGGTGATCCAAGAGAGCATGAATGGCGTACAGTATTCAGTAAAGTAGCAATTCCAAGACACGAACAGGCATTGGAATTTTTCAAACAATTTGATATGGAAGTCTTTACCTGCGGCAGTGTCGCCTGTAATGCTAAAGACATTGAAGAACAGGCAAAGGAATTAAAAGCAAAAGGCGCAGAAATTTTCTTAGGACACATTCCCTGCTGGACTTGGCCTAATTTAGTTGTCCGTGCCGCACAGGCCATGGATATGCCAACAGTTTTAGTCGCCAATGACGATCCAGGAACCCATGCGACAGTTGGTCTTTTGGGGGGCGGAGGTGCCCTGACTCAGGTAGGCATTGACCACGTCCGTATCAGTAGTGATTTTGAAGGACCTAAAAAAGGATTATTTGAAAAAAAAATGATGCCTTATATTAAGGCTGCCAGCGCAGCCGGCCGTTTGAAGGGCAAAACTTTCGGTTTGTTTGGCGGACGCTCTATGGGTATTGATACTGGAACCTTTGACCCAATGCAGTGGAAGCGCATGTTTAAAATTGATTCAGATCACATCGACCACGAAGAAATCATCCGTCGGGCAGAAGTTATTGACGAAGTCAGAATTGAAAAAATGTTTGACTGGCTCACCTCCAATGTGAAAGCAGTTAATTACAATGAAAAATTTACAAAGGAAAAATTAAAGTACCAGATTGCCTGTTATTTTGCCACAAAGGATATTATCAGTGACCGAAGCCTGGATTTTGCCGCCATTAAGTGTATGCCGGATATGACTAACTTCAGAATCCCACAATGTATTTCTACAGCCTTCCTAAACAGCGGCTACGATGCAGACGGAAATTTTGAACCCTTTGCCATTGCCTGTGAGGCGGATGCAGACGCAGCATTGACAATGGAAATGATGAAGCTTTTAACGGACGGAATGCAAACTATGTTTGCAGATGTTGGACATGTGGACTATGAAAATAATTTGATTTTTCTGCCAAATTGTGGCTCGATGTGCACTTGGTTCGCAGGACGCCACTGTGATGGCTGTGAAAACCTCAAAAATGTTGAGTTGATGATGGCGAATCGTCCAACTGGCGGTGCAGTAACCTACATGAACCCATCTCCCGGTAAAATTACTTTGGCAAGGCTTTGTAGAAATACAGGAAAATATGAAATGATTATCATGGAAGCTGAATTCGTTATGCCGAATCAGGGAATTGTTGATGGTTTCAAAAAAGCCAGAGGTATCCATCAACTACCGGTAGCTTTTGTTCATACTGATTATGATATAGAATCTTTTATGGATCAGTTCAATTCAAACCATATTACAGCAGTTGCTGGAAAGCATGCAGCGGAACTTGTTCAGTTGTGCCGGATTCTTGGTATTGAAGCAAAAGTAATGGAGGCATAAAGCCTATAAACAGGAGGGTGAGATGACTCTGAAGTTAAGAAAAGATAATGCAGGCTTGGACAAAATTCTTGATCCTTCACAGACTTTGCAGATTGAGGCACAGGGATTTACCTTTATTGAAGGTGGAGTATGGAATAAACAGAAAAAAAGTCTTATATTTAATGATATACCAGAAAGTAAAACCTATGAATATTTCCCTGGGCAGCCGCCGAGGCTGATCCGGGAAAATACGCACAAAGCCAACGGCAATGCCTATGATTTAGATGGTAATATCGTTGTCTGTGAACACGTTCGTAGTTGTATTTCAAAGTTAGATGTTCAAACAGGTGATGTGCGAGTTTTAGCATCACATTATGAAGGGAAAGAGCTTAACAGCCCGAATGATGTTGTTGTCAAAAGTAATGGCGTTATCTTTTTTACAGATCCGCGCTTTGGAAGAAATCCATCATGGGTTGGATTGGAAAGAGAGCAAGAGTTGGATTTTCAAGGCGTTTTCAGCTTATATCCTAAGACTGGAAGACTAAGACTTTTATGCAGAGATTTAGATAATCCAAATGGACTTTGCTTTTCTCCAGATGAGCAGTATTTGTATATTAATGATCCACCCAAAAGTCATATTCGTCGCTTTAAAGTAAGGCTAGATGGTAACCTTGAGGAAGGAACTGTATTTGCAATAACTAAGGGTGAGGGAAAGGGAAAACCCGATGGGATGAAGACAGATGTAGAAGGTAACCTTTACTGCTGTGCCCAAGGGGGAGTTCATATTTTCAACAAGAAAGGCATATGCCTTGGTGTAGTGAAAATACCGGAACAATCAGGCAACTGTGCATTTGGAGGGGATGACATGAAGACATTGTATGTTATGGCGACAGATAAGCTTTATAGTTTTAGAACAAAAATAAAAGGAAATTAAGGATTTATAAAATGATACGTAAAAATAAAGTAAAACAAATCTTAAGAGAAGGTGGTTCAGCCATTGGTACCTTTGTCAAGACAACAGATGCCAGTGCTGTAGAAATTATGGGAATGTGCGGTTTTGATTTTTTTGTTATCGATAGTGAGCATGTTTCTTATAACCCTGAAACTATTACAGATTTAGTGCGGGTTTCGGATATTTCGGGTATAGTACCAATTGTCAGAATTAAAGAAAGTACACCAGTTAACGTCATGCAGGCCCTTGATCAGGGTGCTTTAGGTTTCCATGCTCCGAATGTCGATACCTATGACCATGCGAAATGCGTTGTGGACAGTGGACGGTATGCACCTCTTGGTAACCGTGGCTTTGCACCAACTCATAGGGCCGCAGGTTACGGATTGATGAATAAGCAGGAATATATTAAAATGGCAAATGAAGAAATTTTAACCATTCTCCATTGCGAAACCATGGAAGCTGTTTTAAATTTAGATGAAATCCTAACGCTTCCAGAGCTGGATGTCATTTTTATTGGACCCATGGATTTGTCACAATCTCTTGGAGCAGAGGTTATGGGAAATCGAAATCATCCAGAGCTGTTAAAGGTTATTGATACAATTATTGAAAAGGTTAACACAGCAGGCAAGTCAGTAGGAACGGTTGCAGGAGACGCTAAAATGGCCAAAGAGCTCATTGAAAAAGGTGTTCGATATGTGCCCATTAGCTCAGATCAGGGCATGATGGCAGACATGGCAAAGCTCATTATTAAAGATTTAAAAGCATAATTCTGAAAAATAAAGATGAACGTGAACGGATAACTTGATAAATAACATTATTAATGGCAAAGTAAAACTTGCCAAATAAAATGCTGGGGGAATAATAATGAAAAAACGATTGATCTGCGTTGTTCTAGTGAGTTGCTTGCTCACGGGACTTTTTGCAGGCTGCGGTAAAGAAAAAAAAGTCGATGCCAATGGAAACCCCATAACGGTTATTCGATTGGCTCATGATAATAATGTTAATACTCCGGTTCACAAAGCATTTTTAAAATTCAAGGAAGATGTGGAAAAAGCTTCCAATGGAAGCATTGAAGTCATGATTTTCCCAAGCGCCCAGATGGGGAGCGTTTCGGACACCTTTGAACAGGCACGTCGCGGCGACATTGAAATGAGCGCCAGTACAACTTCCAATTTTACAAGTACCATTCCAGAGTTTTCGGTTTGGGAAAGTTACTATTTGTTTGATGATTCTGAGCACGCTGCCAGAGTACTTGATGGTGATGCAGGTAAAAAGTTAATGGAGCCTTTGAATGACCAAAACCTGGAGGGGATCGGTTATATGGAAATTGGCTTCAGAAATTTCTCGAACAGTAAACGACCCATTAATCAGGTTGATGATTTGTTTAATCTGAAAATCCGTGGTTACAATCCACTGCAGATTAAAGCATGGAGTGCTTTGGGTGTTACCCTTAGTGCAGTTAGCTTTAATGAGCTCTATACTTCCCTGCAACAGAACCTGATTGATGGTCAGGAATGTGCAACCTCAAGCTTTTATACTGAAAAATTTTATGAAACACAAAAGTATTGGTCTTTAACCAAACATCTTTACACCAATTTCCTATGGTATGCCAATAAAGACTTTATGGACGGTCTCTCTGAAGAAAATCGTGCAATTATTACAAAGGCAGCTAAGGAGTGTATTGACTATGAACGTCAGCTGGTAGCGGAAACAGAAGAAAGTTCACTGAAAAATATTGAAGAAGCAGGCGTTCAGATTAATGAAGTACCAACGGAAACAAAGCGTGAAATGGCTCAGAAAATGAATGACAGCATTAAAAATGATATTATAAAAAACTGCGGTCAGGATATTTACGACTATGTCATGGAACAAGTTGAGCTCGAACGTACGAATTCAGCACAATAGTTGGGGGAAGCAAAATGAAAAAAGTATTAAAATGGTTAGACGTTAACTTTGAACCTTTGCTGATCGCGGTTCTATTTACGGCGTTAATTTTGTTGATTACTATACAGGTTATCCTGCGTCTTTCACCTTTAGCGGGCTTTTCCTGGGGAGAAGAAATTTCCCGTTTTATGTTTGTATGGCTTATGTATTTTAGCTTTAGCTATGCAACACGAAATAACCGACACATTCGTGTATCCTTTTTTGTGAAAAAATTACCAGAAAGTGCACAAAAGGTTATTCTCTTTATTTGTGATATTCTATTTCTGATTTTTTCAGGTTTTGTTCTGGTAGCATGCTTTAACATCTGCATGACTGCAAGCCGTTTTAACGACATGGCAGTTACACTGGATATTTCTATGAATGTACTTTATGCAGCAGGCGTTGTGGGATATGCTCTGATGGTTGTCCGAATTATTCAGGGAATCGTTTGGAAGGTTAAACATTGGGGTGATAGTGCTGAAATTTTTGAAAATTTTGGCGGTGAATTCACGCCGGATAATAGAGTCTTTTTTGACACCATGCCCGAAGGGGAATTTGCTGCAGAAGTTGATCGGGATTTAGAAGAAGTTATTGAAAAAGAGGAGGGGAAATAAATGGTTACCGCTGTATTATTTATATCCTTTATTGTACTGCTGCTAATCTCAGTACCAATCGGGATTGCGCTTGGCCTGGCCTCATTGGCAACCATTCTGTTACTGGATCCAATCAGTATGGAGACATTTTCACAATCCATGGTACAGGGTCTGAACTCCTTTCCGCTTATCGCCGTACCGCTCTTTGCTTTTGCGGGCGATATTATGGGTAAAGGTGGATTGTCCAAACGCTTACTGGATTTAATTGGTATTGTCTTTGGACGTTTTACAGGTGGTCTTGGGATTGTCTCTATTGTAACCTGCCTGTTCTTCGCAGCGATTTCAGGAACCGGTTCTGCTACAGTAGCAGCCGTTGGCTGCATCATGCTGCCATCCATGTTTGAAAAGAAATACGATAAGGTTTTTTCATCTTCACTTATCGCAACTGCCGGTACAACTGGGGTTATTATTCCGCCAAGTATTTGCATGGTAGTATACGCAGTAGCTGCCGGCGTGTCTGTTACGGGGCTCTTTACAGCTGGCATTCTTCCCGGTATTGTCATTGGTGTTGCTTTAATCATTTATACGATTTTTCGCTCTAAAAAAGAAAAATACGTTGGTGAAAAGCGTACCTATACTGGAAAAGAAATTGTACGAATAATTATCGAAGCCATTCCGGCACTGCTGGTACCAGTCATCATCCTCGGCGGAATTTACGGTGGTATTTTTACACCGACTGAAGCTGCTGCTGTAGCTTCGATTTATGGTGTCATTGTTAGTGTGTTCATCTATAAAGAAGTTAAAATCAAGGATTTGCCACACATCATGTTCAATTCGGTTTATATGTGTGCAACGGTTCTTATTATCATTGGTATATCTGCAGGGTTTGGACGTATTTTAACAATTACTCAGGCGCCGATTGCTATTGCAAACGCCATTCTCAGCTTTACTTCAAGCAAAGTTTTGATTTTAATCTTAATTAATGTGCTGTTGTTAATTGTCGGAACATTTATGGAAACAAACTCAGCCATTATTATTTTGACACCAATACTTCTGCCAATTGTAACACAAATTGGTGTAAACCCAATTCATTTTGGGGTCATTATGGTACTGAATTTAGCCATTGGATTCATTACGCCGCCGCTCGGGGCGAATCTCTTTATGGCAAGTCAGGTAGGGAATGTTAAATTTGACAATATATGCAGGGGGATCATCCCTTGGATCCTTGTAATGATCGTTGTATTGATGATTATTACCTTTGTCCCAGAAATCACTTTAGCATTGCCGCAGATGATGAATATTCCAATTAAATAAGATAAAACACCCCGCATATTCAATGCGGGGTGTTTATTTTTAGAAAGTTTCAAGTTTGCGGTATTCTTTTGGTGTAAGGCCCGTGTGCTTTTTAAATTGTCTTGAAAAGTAATTGGCGTCTTCGAAACCCGTTTTTACAGAAATTTCTGAGATAGAAAGGTTGGTGCTTTTTAAAAGGTAACAGGACTCCTTCATACGAAGGTTTAAGCAGTATTTTTTTGGTGATAGGCCATATTTTTCGGTAAAAAGTCGCCGAAACTGGCGTTCTGAAAGGCAGGCAAGCGCTGCTAGATCCTCAACAATCAGGGGTTCAGTATAGTGGTCTTCAAGATAGGAAATGACTTTTTGAAACTTTTGCTTCTGGCCGTTTTGAGAATCGTTTTTTTCATAAATTCTGGAAAGATAAGTAATGAGAATCATAAAATAGGAATGAACCATAACCTCATAACCATTTTCAGAACAGCTGACCTCCTCCAATAAGTGGTCACATATATTCGAAATATAGTAAAGCTCATCGTAAAGTAAATGCAGCACATTCGTTAAATCCATGCTTTCGTTCAAGGTAGCCTGCAACACGAACAGGGATTGAAAGCCCTCGTTTTGCTTAAGGGTTCCCGCATATTTCATTAAATCGTCGGCATGGAAAAGCAGATGAATAATTTCTAGCCCCTCAACCTCATGAAGATGGTGGGGAGTAAAGCTGTTGATCACGTAAACACAGCCCTCTGTCAAATTTTTTTCGTAATTATTTACGATAATTTTCCCCCGGCCTCCTGTCACAATTGTTAATTGGGAAAACTCATGAATATGGGCATGATCCGACTCAGTCAGCTTGAGCTTTTCAATGCAAAAGGGAATACAGTTGAAGAAAATATTCCGTTTTTCGTTTTTACTGATAAGTTCGTATTGTCTCATAGATTAATTATATACGCTTAGGCAGTAATTGCAAAGGAAAACTTTTTAGTAAGATAAGTAAAAAAACGAATAAATGTCCGAAAAATGCTATTTTCATTCCGAAAACTTCTAAAAAATGTTTTTTTATGCTAATGAAAGGCCATTTGATGAATAGGAAGATCTTGTAGAGGCTGATATAATTATATTATCAAGTTATCCGTTTTCGATAAAAGGCAGTTCACCGTTTGTAATAAAGTTTTCATTTAATCAAGGAGAGATAAAATGGCAGAAATGAAATCAAGAGAGCGCGTTATCCGCGCCATCGAACATCAGGAAACAGACAGAATACCCATTGACATTGGAGGCTTATCAAACATTACAACCATGCATAAAGATGCATACCGTAAAATGCAGAAATACTTGGGACATGAAGGGGAACCTTTTGAAATTTCTTCCATGCTTTCACAGTCTGCTAAGCCAGATGAATATGTGAGGAAACGCTTTAAGGCAGATTGTTATCCCATTTATTCAAGTGGTCCCGAAGGATATATGAAGATACTTCAGACAGACCCGGTTGACGGCTCAACCTTTTATTATGACGATTTTCAGGTTAAGTGGGCTTGCCCTAAAAATGGCTTTTTCTACGATCCAGTGGGACATCCGCTGGCAGAGATGAAAACCATTGACGAAATGGAAGCCTTTGACTGGCCAGATCCCTATGACAAAACCAATATTAATGGTCAGGGTATTGTTGGCCTTGGCGATAAAGCAAAGGATTTATACGAAAATACTGATTATGCATTGGTAGTAGGCGGTATTTTTAACGGCGGCACCTTTGTACCGATAGAACAGCTGCTGGGTTATGAAAAATTCTTTAAAATGCTGATGAAAAAACCAGATACGGTTCGTTATCTTTTGGATAAGATTTTGACCTACGAAAAAGCCCATTGGGATATGCTTTTGGATGAAGTGGGCAAATATGCCAGCGTTGCGGTTTTATCTGACGATTTAGGCTCACAGATTGCACCAATCATGCGCCCATCCATTTACCGGGATGTGATTAAGCCTTATCATAAGGAAATTGTCAATTTTATTAAATCTAAATGCGATCATATTAAAATCGTCTACCACTGCGATGGTGCAATTTCAGAATTTTTGCCAGATATGCTCGATATTGGTTACGATGCCTGGAACCCCGTCCAATTTTCTGCAAATGGCATGGATGATACCGCAGCTATTAACCGGGAATACGGCGATAAAATTGCTTTCTGGGGTGGAACCTGTGACGCACAGGGCGTGCTCTCAAGAGGGACGGTTGAAGAAGTCAAAGAGGATGTTAAGCGCAGAATTAAAGATCTGGCACCAGGCAGTGGCTTAGTCCTTGCATCCGTACACAACATTCAAAGAGAAGTGCCCATTGAAAACATGGTCGCGCTTTATGATTCGTTTTACGAATACGGCACTGCTTTTATGCAGGGCAAATTATAATCAGGGAGAAAAATAATGGAAGAAATTTTAAAAGAAATCACAGATTTAGTTGTTGAAGGCGAAGATGAGGAAGTGCCAAAGGTGGTACAGAAAGCTCTCGATGCAGGCATTGATGCAAATGTTATTTTAAGAGAAGGCTTAGTTACTGCAATGGATGTTGTGGGGCCGCGAATGGCTTCCGGTGACATGTATGTGCCGGAGGTTCTCATGTGTGCAGACGCTATGCGCGCAGGTCTGGAAATACTGAACCCAATCCTTGCAGAAGGTGATAATGCCTCTTTAGGTAAAATCATCATTGGTTCGGTTGAAGGAGACCTTCACGATATTGGAAAAAATCTTGTAGCCATGATGTTGGAAAGCTCCGGCTTTGAGGTTATCGACATTGGTATTAATCAGTCTACCCCAAGATTTGAAATGGCCATTGAAGAGCACGATCCAGATATTGTTGCGTTATCGGCATTGCTGACGACAACCATGCCCGCTCTTAAAGAAACAACTAAGGCACTTAAAGAAAAGGGCTATCGTTCAAAAATTCTAGTTGGCGGAGCACCTGTAGATCAGGCCTACGCCGATGAAATTGGAGCGGACGGCTATGCAGAAGACGGTGCCGGCGCAGTAGTGTGCTCGAAACAGCTTTTAAATATCGCATAAAGAAGGCAGAAAAATGGAAGATAAACTTAATGTATCCATTCTTGACAGCTTTTCCAAGGTTGATGAAAAAAATATTGACCAAAAGCTGAAGGAAGCCCTTCAAAGCTTCCACAAAAAAATTGTTGTCCTTGATGATGACCCTACTGGGGTTCAAACCGTACACGATGTGTCCGTTTATACGGATTGGTCAGAGGAAAGTATCTATGATGGTTTTGCTGAAAAAAATAGTATGTTTTTTGTCTTGACAAATTCTAGAGGCATGACAGTACAGGAAACCGAAGCAGTTCATAAAGAAATCGCCCAAAATATTTTGAAGGTAAGTGCACAAACTGGTAAAGAATTTCTGGTTATTAGCCGAAGTGATTCTACCTTAAGAGGTCATTACCCCCTTGAAACAGAGACTCTTAAGGAAACCCTTGAAGCTGGCTTAAATATGAAACTGGATGGCGAAATCCTGCTTCCGTTTTTCAAAGAAGGCGGCAGATTTACAATTAATAATGTCCATTATGTTATGGAAAGCGATAATCTCATCCCGGCAGCACAGACTGAGTTTGCAAAAGATAAATCCTTTGGTTACAAGGCATCGCATCTTGGGAAATGGTGTGAAGAAAAAACCGGCGGTCGATTTAAAGAAAAAGATGTTACTTACATTTCGTTGGAAGATTTGAGAAAATGTGAGACCGAGAAAATTACAGAAGCTATGTGTGAAGTAACGGACTTTAATAAAATTGTCGTCAATGCTGTTGATTATATTGATATAAAAGTATTTACTATAGCTTTGATTAATGCCATGAATCGGGGAAAGAACTTTATACTCCGCTCTGCAGCGGCAATTACTAAGGTTTTAGGCGGTGTTTCAGATAAACCACTGCTCGCTCACGATGAGCTTATCCTGGAAGAAAATAAAAATGGGGGCATTATCATTGTTGGCTCCCATGTTAACAAGACCACCGCACAACTGGAAGAACTCAAAAAATCTAAAGCACCAATTGAATTTGTTGAATTTAATCAGCACCGCGTGCTAGAAGATAAGGGGCTTGAAGAAGAAGTTAAGCGTGTTGTCAGCATTGTAGATACCCTTATTCAGGAAGGGAAAACTGCTGCTGTTTACACTAGAAGAAACCGCTTTGATCTGAAGACAGACGATAAGGATGAGCAAATAAAAGTATCTGTCAAGATTTCTGACGCTGTTACTAGCATTGTCACAAATCTCACAGTACGGCCTAATTTTATCGTTGCTAAAGGTGGCATTACTTCTAGCGACGTGGGTACAAAAGCCTTAGCGGTGAAAAAAGCCAATGTTATGGGTCAAATTAAGCCAGGTGTTCCTGTGTGGATGACGGGCTCTGAAAGTAAATTTCCAGGGCTCCCTTACATTATCTTTCCAGGAAACGTTGGCACTAATGAAACCTTGAAAGATGTAGTAGAAAGATTAATGGGAATGTGAAGATATATAAGAAATCTTATACAAAAGTCTACGATCTATGGTACTAAACTCCATCTCTTTAAATATATTTTTCAGAAATACTTAGACTGGGAAAAAGCCAAATCTCCTCATAAGATAGCTTCACATAGTATTACTATAATGCTATGTGAAGTTTATTTTTTTAGAAGCTTTTTCACTCACTACTAAGGCATAATAAGAAGAATCAAAAGACAATAAAGGAAGCTCAAAAGTGTTTTTATTTACATAGCTTAGGCCGGTATTGATTTACTTAAATATAAACAAAACATCGTTAAAATAATATAATTTGTTTATAATCATTTGTTTTCTATTCTGGTAGACTCATTAAAACATGAAAGAGATGATTCTGCCTCGTTCAACATAACAATGTAAACAAGCCGCCAATTAATCCAATGGATGAATGTTGTTTTTTTAATTGTCAAAAACAATAATCTTATTGAAGCTACAACACTGACTGAAAATCTTTTTGATTATCTTTGAAGAGAAGAGATCAACACTGTATTGGAGACTGTCAAATCATAATATTTATATCCGATAGTTTATATCGCCATTAACTATGGATTTAGACCAGGAGAATTATTAGGATTAAAGTGGCAATCAATCGATTTAGAAAATGGTAGGACGGACATAAATTTTAGTGCTGTTCAAGTCGAACATAACCTACAATAACCGTTAAAAAACAAATATATTCAAAGGTCTTTTGTGCTGTCAGAGGATTCGATACATATTTTAAAAGAAGTAAAGGTCGAGCAAGAAGAAAACCAAAAATATTGTGGAAACTGCTATTATAAACAGGAGCATGCCTTTGTTTTCTTACAGGAAAATAAAAACAGTTTAAACCATCCGAAAATGGCTTAAACTGGCGGTTCCATGAATGGTGGAGACGGTGGGAGTCGAACCCACGTCCGAAAATGCATTCACAGGAGCTTCTCCGAGCACAGTCATTGATTAATATTCGCCCTGCGGGATCTCCAATGACAAAGATCCTGTAGAACTAGCCTCTTATGCGTTTGCGGACCGAGGCCCTTCCTCAAACGGTTCCCTGCTGTTATGAACGCTGATCTCCAAATCGCAGGTTAAATGGAGGAGCGTGCAGCAATTATTATGCTGCGGTAAGTCTTAATACGGGTTTAGACTGCAATTAAGCAGCTAAAGCCATACCGTAACTTCTGTTTTCTTTTGCGTTTATATTTAAGTGCCACTTTTAACGATGATCAGCGCATCGGCTCGCTACTCAAGCTTCAACATCCCCGTCGAAACCTTTACGTCCCCATTTGGGTATTTCTGAAAGCTAAACGCTGTGCCGCAGATTTTTCTGGATACGCCGGTTAGCGTCCCGCTCTGCGATGGTGTGCCGTTTATCATAGAGTTTTTTGCCCTTTGCCAGTGCCAGCTCAAGCTTAACCCGCCCGTTTTTAAAATACAGGGACAGAGGCACCAGGGTATAGCCCTCACGCTGCTTAAGCCCAATCAGCTTGCGGATCTGCTGCTTATGCAGGAGCAGTTTTCTCGGACGCAGGGGGTCTTTGTTATAGATGTTCCCGTGCTCGTAAGGGGTAATGTTCATTTGATAAACATAAACTTCGCCGTCTTTGATGTCGGCATGGCTTTCTTTCAGGCTGGCCTTGCCCTGGCGGAGAGATTTAACCTCGGTTCCGGCAAGGACGATTCCGCATTCATAAGTTTCTTCGATGAAGTAATCGTGCCGGGCTTTTTTGTTCTTGGCAATGACTTTGACTGAATCGGCCATAACACCCATTTCCTTTCTTTCAGATAGTATTTTATTATACCAGAACCAAAGCGATTAATCAAGGGGTAAATTTGTGCGGCAGGGGCGGCTTATGGCCGTCCCTGCTTTGGTGTCTGGGCAATTTCAAAATCTATCTGCCGGTTGTTGATGTCGGCGTGAATGAGTTTGACGGTGACATCCTGCCCCAGCTTGTAGATTTTTCCAAAACGTTCACCTACCTGCTGGTGCATTTCCTCGTCGTAATAATAGTAGTCGTCCTTCAGACTCTGGAGACGAACCAAGCCTTCGATGGTATTGGGAAGCTCTACAAAAAAGCCAAAGGAGGTCACACCGCTGATCTGGCCTGAGAAGGTTTCGCCGATATGCCTTGACATATACTCAACCATTTTGATCTTGTCCACCTCACGCTCAATATCGTCTGCCCGGCGTTCCCGTTCAGAGCAGTGCTTTGCTATTTCATCAATATGGCCCTTCAGGTATTTTACTTCCTTGGGGGTGACCGCGTGTTCCATGATCTTAGATAGGGTTCGGTGGAGAGACAGGTCGGGATAACGGCGGATCGGCGAGGTGAAATGGGTGTAATAGCCGGCGCCTAGGGCGTAGTGCCCCTTACAGTTGCCTTCGTAGACGGCCTGTTGCATGGTTCGCAGCATCAGACGGGTAATGATGTTTTCCTCGGGGGAATCTTCAATATCCTTTTGAAGCCTCTGGAAATCCTTCCCCGTCACTGGCGTGTCCTCTTTACCGAGGCTGAAGCCAAAGCGTCCGATAAAGGTGCGGAAGGCTGTGAGCTTTTCGGGATCGGGCTCGGGGTGGTTGCGGAAGATAAAGGGCAGGCCGGTCTTTTCGATATGGGCGGCGACTGTTTCATTGGCAGCCAGCATAAACTCCTCGATGATCCGTTCGGAGATTCCGCGTTCCAGGGCGACAATCTCACAGGGGTAACCCTTTTTGTCCAGCGTGATTTTGGGCTCTGGAAAATCAAAATCGACTGCGCCCCGGCGGATCCGGCGTTCATTATAGAGTATGGACATCAGCGCCTCCATTTGAAAGAGCGTGCGCTCAAAAGGCTCAAGTGCTGCGGTACCTTCATCGTGGGTGCCGTCCAGCAGCCGGTTTACCTGACGATAGGTCATGCGGGCAGCCGAGTGAATTACGGATTTAAAAATATCGTAGCTCAGGATATTGCCCTTGCTGTCAATCTCCATAATACAGCTCATGGTCAGACGGTCCACGTCTGGCTTGAGGCTGCACACATTGTTAGAAAGATTAAAGGGGAGCATCGGGATTACCTGGTCGATGGCGTAAATGCTGGTGCCGCGCTCGTAGGCCTCCAGGTCAATGGCGCCCTGCTCAGTGATATAGTTGCTGACATCTGCGATATGAACGCCCAGCACATAATGCCCATTTTCGTTCATGCTCAGGGAGACGGCATCGTCAAAATCCTTGGCGTCGTCGCCGTCAATGGTAAAGATTGTCTCGCCTCTCAGGTCAACGCGGTCTTTTAACATTTCGGGTGTGATTGTGTCACTCAACATATTGGCGTCACGGAGAGTCTCCTCGGAAAATTCCATGGGTACGTCAAATTCTCTGAAGATGGACAGAACGTCAATCCTCGGGTCGTCGGCGCTTCCGAGTACCTCCACGATACGGCCCTCGGGATTTTGGCCGCCTTCGGGCCAGACCGTTACGCTTACGACAACCTTGTCATTGGTGTGGGCACCGTACATATAGCGTTCGGGAATAAAAATATCTTTGTTGAGTTTATCGTTATCTGGGATGACAAAGCCAAAGTTTTTGTGTTGCTCGAAACGGCCGACCAGCTTGCTGCGGCCGCGCTCCAGTACTTTGACAATTTCGCCTTCCGCCCGGCGGTCCTTTGCGGCTGTGAGGAGGCGCACCTCCACGCGGTCCATGTCCAGAGCGCCATTTAAGGAGCTGGGGGCAATAAAAATGTCCTGATCCATGCTCTCATCGTCCGGGGTCACAAAGCCAAAGCCTCTGGAGTGTCCCTGGAGGATTCCGGTAATTCTTTTTTCGTCCTTGATGTTGACATAGCGTTCCTGATGGTCGCAGGCGATTTTGCCCTTCCGCACCATCTCAGTCAGCAGATTGTTCAGCATCTGTTTATCTTTTTTATTGTGAAGATCCAAAAGGTATGCCAGATCCTTAAAGCGCATTGGCCTATATCTGGAGCTTTCGATTACGGACTTCACCATCTTTTTTAAGTCTTTTGTTTTCATAATGCCTCATTTTCTGTATAATATATAACCTTTATAGGTTCATTCTAACAGAGTAAAGTCTTAAACTCAATCAATTACATAAAATTAACCGCTGCTCTCAGAAGAAAACAGCGGTTAAAGGATCAATCCCTTAACGCAGAGATGGACGCAGCGATCTGGGCGGCTTTTTCAAAAATCTCGGGCTGCTTGGATAAATCGGGCTTCATATCCGGCGTGTAGATTATGCCGTCCTGCGCCATCAGCGCAAGTCCGCTCATTTCGCAGACATCACCCACACCACAGGTCATACAGGCGATGGGGGTTTGAACATTTAAAAACTCCGGCGCTGGCAGACGGTGGTAATTGACGAAAAAGTCGGTCAGGCCCTTTTGGGCAACCTCTGGACTGGTACCGGAGGAGACCACACAAATAATTTTTTTGAGCTTAAGCCTGACGCCCAGGTGGCGCAGAGCAAACCAGCGCTCCAGAAAAACATGGGTCATGGCATTAAAACCCAGAGAAAACGCGTAATAGGTGGGAAAGCCAAGAATCAGAACATCTGCCTCCATGAGACAGGACTGGATATGATCCCAGCCGTCCTGCTGTACACAGCGGTTTGTATGGACACAGCGCATACAGCCAAGGCAGGGGCGCAGTTCATAGTCGCTCAGATAAATAAGATCCTGATCGACACCCTCCAGATTATTTGAGAGGCACTCAACGACCTGGGCGGTGTTCCCGTCCTTGCGAGGAGAACCAACAACCGATAAAACCTTCATAACAATACTCCTTCTCCCTTATATAATGTAGGTATTCCTTAAAGAACAATATAGCAGAGAAGCCTTTTAAAAACAATGATAAAAAAACGTAAAAAATTTCAGAAAGGGTATTGACATTCCTAAAGCATCGTCGTATAATAATGAAGCTGTCGCAAGTGAGGCGGCAAGTGAGTGAGAAATCACCACTTAGCAAAAAGTTTTTTTAAAAAAAGTTCAAAAAGAACTTGACAGAGAAAAAACAAGATGCTAAAATATAGAAGTTCTCTCGCAAAGAGGAAACAACGATTACAGCGTAGAGTTGTAAGGGTCATAGAAAAGAGAATAGTACCATAAAACCTGAAATTCCGGCTGATGAAAATCAGCAAAGGATAAAACGCAAGTGCGATGAACACTTCAAAAAATCATCGAATGAACCAGATCAAGAAGCCGAAAGGCTAACGATAAACTTTTTATTGAGAGTTTGATCCTGGCTCAGGACGAACGCTGGCGGTATGCTTAACACATGCAAGTCGAACGAGAAGGTTTTGAATGATCCTTCGGGTGAAATTAGAACTGGAAAGTGGCGAACGGGTGAGTAACGCGTGGGTAACCTGCCCTATGGAAAGGAATAGCCTCGGGAAACTGGGAGTAAAGCCTTATATTATGGTTTTGTCGCATGGCAAGATCATGAAAACTCCGGTGCCATAGGATGGACCCGCGTCCCATTAGCTAGTTGGTGAGATAACAGCCCACCAAGGCGACGAT
>NZ_FRBP01000022.1 GCF_900142645.1 Eubacterium callanderi | reverse complement strand
GGAATGATGCAGGACCCGGAGGCGAACGCCATTGCGATGCGGAAAGTTGGCCGCTTTCTGGAAGAGTCCGTCTTCGAGCAGCTGCGCTGGGCCATTGAGGTGCTGGGTGTTTCCGACAAATGGAAAGTCCGGTTCTCGCCGCTGGGGCTATCCTATCTCCCGTTTGGGAATAAGATCATTTTTCGTGGCGCCGATGATCCTCAAAAGATTAAATCCGTAAAGATCAAAAACGGCTATTTTAAATACATCTGGTTTGAAGAACGCTCCGAGTTTGACGGACCAGAGGAAGAAAGAACCATCCTCCAGTCCCTGATGCGCGGCGGTACCGACTACTATGTCTTTTATTCCTGGAACCCGCCCAAAAGCATCAATAGCTGGGTGAATCAGGACGTCCTTCTGGAGCGGCCCGACACCATTGTGAGCCATACCGATTACCGAACCGTCCCGAGGGATTGGCTTGGTGAACAATTTTTCATCGAGGCCGAGCATCTGCGGGACACAAAGCCAAAAGCCTATGAACACGAATATTTAGGCGTAGCCACCGGCACCGGCGGAGCCGTCTTTGAGAATGTCACCGTTCGAGCCATTACCGATGAAGAGCTGTCCCGTTTTGACCGGATCAAAAACGGTCTGGACTTTGGCTATGGCGCAGACCCACTCGCCTATATCAAAATGCACTACAACAAGACGCGAAAACGTCTTTTTTTATTTGGTGAAATCTACGCCGTAAAACTGGGGAATACCAAAGCCGCCCGGGAGATCCGCAAGCTAAACCCACTCAATCATTACATAACAGCCGATTCAGAAGAGCCACGCGCCATTGCAGCCCTCAATGAACTGGGGCTTCGTGTCATTGGCGCGAAGAAAGGCCCGGGGTCTGTAGATTATGGGATGGAGTTCCTGTCCGATGAACTGGAAGAAATCATCATTGATCCAAAACGCTGCCCCAATGCTGCCCGGGAGTTTACCAGCTATGAGCTGGAGCAGGATAAAGACGGAAATTTCAAGGGCAGCTACCCAGACAAGAACAACCATACCATTGATGCTGTGCGGTATGGGATGGAAGATTCCATGACCAGAAGAAAAGCGAAGATAAAAAATAAAGCCCGCGCCGGGCTGCGTTAAGGAAGTGATATTATGCAGGACTTTACCATGCCCGCAGAAAAATTTGACGAACAAAACATTGATAAGCAGGCCATCCGGCATCTGATCCTCAAACACCGATCCGGCATTGAGCGCCTGCAGAAGCTGAAGAACTACTATGAGGGCAGGCATCAGATACTGAACGATATTGACCGCGAGAATAAACTGGTATGCAATCATGCCAAAGATATTGCAGACACGGCCAGCGCCTACTTTATTGGCAATCCGGTCTCCTACAAAGCCGAGGCGGACATCACGAAGCTGACAGAAGCACTGGAAAGCGCAGGATCGGATGAAGCCGACGGGGACAATGGCCTGGACCTGTCCATCTATGGCCGGGCCTATGAATACATCTATGCCAAAGAAGGCGAGACAGAGCTTCAGATCAAAAACCTCAGTCCTAAAAATACTTTCATGGTTTACGATGACAGCATTGAGCAGAATGAGCTCTTTGCTGTTTATTATTATGCAAAAGTCGATTCTACCGACAAAACCAACACCGTATACGTGGCGACTGTTGTGACCCGAAATTTTAAATATGTCATGGATATTCAGGACATCGAAGGGCCCCAGGCATCTACAGAAGACGCAAAGCCCCATTTTATGGACGCAGTCCCCATCATCGAATACCGCAATAATAAGCTGGGCATTGGAGACTATGAGCTGCAAATCCCCTTGATCGATGCCTACAACGCGCTCATGAGCGACCGTATCACCGACAAGGAACAGTTTATTGACGCAATCCTTGCTCTTTACGGCGCCCTGCTTTCAGATGAGGATGACGAAAAAGAGGGTGATGGAAAGGGGACCGAGGCAGCCAGAAAGCGGCTGAATCAGGAAAAGCTGCTTGAATTGCCCGCCGATGCAAAAGCCGAATATCTCACCCGCACCTTTGACGAGGCCGGCGTTGAAATCCTGAAAAAAGCCATTGAGCAGGACATCCACAAATTCAGCCATATCCCGTGTCTGACCGATGAGGCGTTCGGCGGCAACGTTTCTGGTGTGGCCATGGAGTTCAAGTTACTGGGCATGGAGAACATCACAAAGATCAAGACCCGGTGCTACAAAAAAGGCCTCCGGAAGCGGCTTCGTATTTTCGCCAACTTCCTCGGTAAAAAAGCCGTTTCAATCGATGTTTCAGGTGTTTCGCTGGTTTTCACACGAGCGATGCCTAAAAATTTACTGGAGATCAGCCAATACGTGGCGAACCTCTGGGGTAAGGTCAGTAAAAAGACGCTGCTGTCTCAGGTGCCCTTTGTCGATGATCCCGATGAAGAGCTTAAAGCTGTGCAGCAGGAAGAAAAAGAGAACCTCCAAAAGCAAAAGGAAATCTTCGGTAATGCGCCAAACACATCGCCAGAGATAGAGGGTAAGGACGAGGAAGATGGCGAAGCATAGGCTTTCCTACTGGGAGCAGCGGCAGGTTCAGAATATGTACCATTACATGGAAAAGGCTGAGGACGCCGCCGATCAGATCGCGAAGCTGTACCAAAAGGCTTCCGGATACATCAGCCATCAGGCAGACGCAATTTTCGATAAATATCAGACAAAGCACCGTCTGACTGAAGCAGAAGCTTACCGCCTGATTAATCAGCTGCAGGATAAGGCATCTCTGGATGAACTGCTTCAAAAGCTCAGGAATGGCGAGGATCATCAGAAAGAACTGCTTGCAAAACTGGAAGCGCCAGCCTATCAGGCCCGCCTTGAACGCCTGAAGCAGCTGCAAAACCAGATTGACCAGATCATGACCGAGGTATACGATCAGGTAAAACAGAAAAACCGCAGTCACTATGTGGACCTTGGGAATGAAGCCTACTACCGGGGCATCTTTGATCTCCAGCAGCAGGCAGAGGCAGCTTTTGGGTTTTCCTACATTTCCGCCAAGCAGATCGAGGCTGCCGTTAACCGGAAATGGTCTGGAAAAAACTATTCCGAACGCATCTGGAAAAATACCCGGCTGTTAGCACAGGAACTGAAGCAGGAGCTGCTCATCAACCTGGTCACTGGCCGCACGAACCGGGAAGTGGCCGAGATCATACAAAACAAGTTCGGTAAAGGCGCCAGCAAAGCAAGGCGCCTCGTCCGAACCGAGAGCAACTATCTGGCTACGGAATTGAATTTTAAAGCCTACGAGGAATGCGGCGTCGAGAAATACCAGTACCTGGCAACCCTCGACCTGCGCACCTCTGAAATATGCCGAGGTCTGGACGGTAAACTGTTTCTGGTAAAGGACCGCAAAGCTGGCGTGAACTGCCCGCCAATGCACCCCTGGTGCCGGTCAACAACCATTTCAGTGGTGGAAGAATCTTTGATCGCCAAAATGCAGCGCTCCGCCATCGACCCCGCCACGGGCAAACGCATCAAGGTGCCACGCTCCATGAACTATGAAAAATGGTACGACAAATACGTGAGGGGTAAGCCAGCGGTTGAACGGGAAGAAAAGAAATTGAAGAACCGGACAGCTGACCGTTCACAGCACCAAAAATACCGAAAGGTCCTTGCAGACGAAGTGCCTGAAAACCTGGATAAATTCCAGGAAATGAAGTATAATAATAGTGAGCGCTGGCAGTTTACAAAGCTGGATTACCAGCGACAGAATGAACTTGCGAAGCACCCAGAATTAAAATTGCCAAATGCTGAAAATGTTATTGTTCCAGACAAAAAGTTTTCACACTATTTGTTTGGAGGCGATCATCAAAAGGGGTTAGCGAAAGGAGCGGCGTTTACGTCAAGACTGGGTTACGACATTAACAACTGGTCAGAGCTTCAAAATGAAATCACCGAAAGGGCGGTGAAATATCCAGCGGTCTACAAGGACAATAATGGGTATGGCGATAGATACGAGCAAAAAATAGTGCTTTATGGGAATAAAGGTACACCTGCTAACGTTGTTGTTGGGTGGTTACTAAAACCAGATGGCTCTGTCTCAATGTCAAGCGCATACATCAAGGAGGTAAAGTAAATGGAAATCAAGGAATTTGATACTGTACTTTTGAAAGACGGAAGAAAAGCCGACATTATGGAAGCCTTTGACAATAAAGTTTTTATTGCAGACGTCGGCAGTTCTCCAAAGGATTGGGAAACGATCGACATCACCATCGACGATATTAAAGAGGTGATCCCGAATGGATAACTTCACCATCATCTACAAAATCCTAAAGGCTTTAGAAGCAGCCATGGACTTTGAGGCTTTCGATGTTTCTAAGATATCCCATGAGCGCCTTGGCATCTCCTATGAGCGCTGGGAAAAGATTTTAATTATGTTAACAAAGTCCGGATACATCGAGGGCGTTTTTTATGATCAGTGTGCTTCAGATTACAGTCCAAAAATTGAACAGCCCATACAGCCGGTCATCACGCTAAAAGGACTTGAATATCTGGCTGATAATACGTTGATGAAAAAAGCTGCCAACATTTTAAAAGGCATTAAGGAAACCATACCGGAATTATAACCGCTGAATAAACTTCAGTGGTTTTTTTATACCCAAAATCAGGAAAGGTGATGAAAAATGGCAAGACCAAAAATAAGAATTAAAACAGCAGGCATAAAGGCCAAGATTTTTATTGATGGCGTAGAAATTAAGGGAGTTCGCGGATACCAATTAAAGCACACAGCGGGAGGCTTACCCATTTTGGAAGTAGATTTAAAAGCAGTCGACTTAGAAATTGATGGGGATATTATCCCAACATTGCCAGAGATTTATAAAGGTTTTTATGAAAAAAGAGCCGATTAACGGCCCTGGGTGCATTTGTCAAATCGAATCTGGAGCAGAACTGTAAATAGGGCATTGAATATTGCACTTATTTCCATACATATTGTAAGCGCAATCGAACGTGCCTTTTTCATGTTCTTGGGCATCAAAGGTAGACGTATCAATATACTTGACAATAATTTGATAGTCTTTCTTTTGGGTTGGGCAAAAGCCAGAGAATATCTTGTCCATTGTAGAGTCTCCTTTCAAACGTATTTCGATGTGTAGACCGATAATATAATTATAAGGGATTCTAAGCGAACTTTCAACAAGGCAAGTGGAAAGGTAGGTGATCCGTTTATCTCCCGTAAGGCGCAGAGTAACGCGCCTTTTTTCATGCTCCGAAACGAGGGTAAACTATGAAATTTAAGTGCAATGGCTTGGGCTTTGAACGAGCCGGGGCAGAAAGGAAGTACGAATGAAATACCCAAACGATGAACGGATTCCCATGAATCTGCAGCTTTTCGCTGAGGACGCCGCCGACAATGGAGGGGACGGAGCAGGCGAAGGGATAGATAATGCAGCGGGCGCAGAAAGCGCTCCCGAAGACAAACCGCAGGAAAAGCCGCCAAAAACCTTTGAGGAAATTTTGAGCAATAAGGATTATCAAGCTGAGTTTGACCGAAGGGTACAGAAAGCTCTGGAAACGCAGCGTTCTAAGTTAGAGGTGCTCTTTGATGAAAAGGCCACCGAGGCCGAGAAACTGGCAAAAATGACTGAAAAGGAAAAGGCGCAGTACCTGCAGCAGAAAAAAGAAAAAGAGATGGCTGACCGAGAAGCCGCGATCACAAAACGCGAGCTGGCAGCAGAGGCAAAGAACACCCTGGCTGAGAAAAAGCTGCCGGTTAGTCTGGCAGAGGTGCTCAATTATTCGGACGCCGATGCCTGCAAACAATCCATTGAAGCCGTTGAAAAAGCATTTAAAGAGGCTGTCGAGGCCTCTGTGGAAGAACGGCTCAAAGGCGATAAACCACTGAAAAAAGCCCCGTCACAGGACGACACAGACCTGGCGAAACAGGTTGAAAACTTGATGATGGGAAAAGTATAAATTGAAAGGAAAGATAAATTATGGCAATTAACACATTAGCAACCGCAACACTTTTCCAGAACACACTGGATAAGGTCGCCATCCAGGATGCCGTGACGGGCTGGATGGACGCCAACGCCGGCCAGGTCATTTACAATGGCGGCGCAGAAGTCAAGATTCCAAAAATGTCTGTACAGGGCATGGGGGACTATGACCGGGATAACGGTTATGTGCAGGGCGGGGTAACCCTCACCTACGAAACCAGGACCATGACACAGGACCGTGGCCGCAAGTTCCAGCTGGACCCCATGGATATCAACGAAAACAACTTTGTCACCACAGCCGCAGCGGTGATGGGTGAATTCCAGCGGATGCACGTGGTTCCGGAAATTGACGCCTACCGTATTTCCAAAATCGCATCTGAAACCATCACGGCGGACAAAGCGGGGATGATTGACTACGGATACACTCCCGGCGCAGCGAACACCTCCGCACTGAGAAAGGTAAAAGAAGGCATTAAGGCCGTCCGTGAAGCCGGTTATAATGGCCCGTTGGTGATTCATGCGACACCAGGTTTCATCCTGGAACTGGAGATTGAGCTGGCCGGAAAGATTATGGCCGTCACCTTTTCCAAGGGCGGTATTAATACCCAGGTGCCCTCCATTGACGGCGTACCGATTATCGCGACACCAGCCAACCGGATGTACTCTGCAATCACCATCAATGACGGCACCACCTCTGGACAGGAAGCGGGCGGCTACGCAAAGGGAACGAAAGCGCTGGATCTGAACTTTGTGATCCTGCCAACAGCGACTCCGATCGCCATTACCAAACAGGATATCATGCGTATCTTCGACCCGACCATCAATCAGAAGCTCAACGCCTGGCAGATGGACTACCGCCGTTTCCATGATATCTGGGTACTGGATAATAAACTGGACTCCATCTACCTGAGCATTAAAGACGCTAAGCCGTCCGTGTGATGGGGGGGATGAGCCATGAGACTGATTCGAAAGAACGTTGAGCGTGTCGCCGTTACAGAAGCTCAGATTGAAAAACTGAAAGCCCAGGGATTCCGGCCGATTGGCGGGGATGCCGCAGAGGCTGACCAGGCAGACGTAGACATCAACACAAAAACAGTGGCGGAATTAAAAGCCATTGCCAAAGAAAAAGAGATTGAAGGCTACTCAAGTCTGACGAAAGAGGAACTCCTGGCAGTCCTGAAAGGTGTGGTTTAGTTGACAGAGGCAGAAAAGATTAAGCTGCTGACAGGTGAGAGTGATGAAAATTTAATTACCGTCGTCCTGGAAGACGCAGAATCTTTTGTTCTCGGCTACACCAACCGGTCAAAACTGATTCCAGCATTGAAAAAGCCCGTGCGGGACTTGGCGGTGATCGCGCTGAACCGGATGGGCACAGAGGGTGAAACAGGCCGAAGTGAGGGCGGTGAGCGCTACAGCTTTGACACTGCCCCAAAGCATATATACGTTATTTTAAACCAATACCGTCTGGTCCGGGTGGGAGGAAAGGTCTATGAAAATCAAACGCAGTCGTCTGAAGACATACCATCACCGGCGTAAAAGCCTGAAAAAAGACAGCGAGGGCAATACCTACACCGATTATGGCGCGGCGACTTCTTTTACAGCCGAACTCTGGCCGGGCAGCGGCAAGCTACAGGCAGAGCTGTACGGTGAGCGCCTGTCCAATATCCGGAACCTGCGGCTTGAAGGCCCTTACACCATCACGGCGGATTCAAAAGATGTGGTGCACTATGTTTTTGAGGACGGACCGGATATTGTGGAAGGGGACGGCCTTTGCCTGGATGTTGGCCCGGACCGCCCGCCAGATTACAAAATTATCGCCGTGAAACCCTACAAAATTTTGCGGTTGGAGGCGGAAAAGATATGATTCTGGGGGCGTTAGAGCTTGAAAAGAAGCTGAGGACACTGTCTGAAATGGAGCTGCGGCAAGGCATTGAAAAAGGGATTTCCCTTGTCCAGGAGGACGCAAAGGCCAATTGCCCGGTGCACGACGGCGAACTGAGAGAAAGTATCTTTACAGCGGTAGAAAACAAAGACGGCAAGATTCGAGGGACCTGCTACACCAACAAACAATATGCGCCCTATGTCGAGTTCGGCACCGGCCCCAAAGGCCAGGCCGATCATGACGGCATCTCCCCGGATGTCGCAGTGTCCTACAGTCAAACCGGCTGGTGGATTCACGAAAGCCAGATCGGGCGGGATGTTGCTGAGCGTTATCGCTTTTTCCATATCGACACGGAAAACGGGCGCTTTTATAAGTGCTACGGCCAGGCGGCCCAGCCTTTTATGTACCCGGCGCTGAAGAACAATGAAGACGCCATTTTAGCGGTCATCGCGCGATTTGCAAAGGAGCAGCTATGAAAAATGTAAAAGACCAGGTTTACGCGGCGCTGGATGCCGCTTTTGACAATGTGTCCGACCAGTACCCAAAGGACTGGGCGGACTTCCCAGTGATCCAGTACATTGAGGAAGACAACAAGGTTTATGAAAAAACCGACAAAGAAGATAAGGCGTATGTGCGCTATAAAGTCGATATCTGGCACAACCGGTCCACCTCTCCGGAGGCGATCAAAGTGGATAAAGCACTGGCGGCCCTTGGACTGGTCCGGACCTTGTGCCAGGATACCCCGGACCCATCGGGGCTAAAGCATAAAGTCATGCGCTATGAGGCCATCATCGACATGGAGAGTGACGATGTTTACTGGCCGAATTAAATGAAAAGGAGTGTGAAAACATGTTAGCAAACGGAGCAAAACTAGGCTTCAAGAAAAAGGGCGGCGCTACCTATACCGACCTGCCCGGCTTGAAAGAAATCCCGGAAATGGGCGTTGAACCTGAAAAGGTGGAAAACACTTGTCTGACGGATGCCAATAAGATGTATGAACAGGGCATCGGCGACCTTCCGGAAATGACCTATAAATTCAAATATGATAACACAAAAGCCGATTCGCCTTACCGAGTCATGCGTGAGGCGCAGGCCGCTGGGGAGGTGCTGAGCTTTCAGGAAACCCTGAAAGATGGCACGGCCACTGCCTACGATGCCCAGGTGTCGGTGAAACGCACAGGCGGCGGCGTGAACGGCGTCATCGAATTTGAGTTAACCATGATGGTGCAGAGCGATTTGAAATTTACCGACCCCACAAGCGGGGCAGGAAGTTAATAAAGGAGTAAGCAATGAGTGGTTTATACGGATTAGATAACGAAATGAACATTGAAGCATCAAATACTGGTTTTGAGGAAGTTAAACAGGAACCGGAAAAGCCAAAGCGGAAGCCCTTTCATTATTGGCGGGTAAGCGGCAAAGACTACAAGCTGAAGCTGACCACGGCCATGATCGGGAGGCTGGAAAGCAAATACCGCACCAACATGCTGACCCTGGTTTCAGATGGCGGTATCCCGCCACTTTCCATCATGTTGACCATTATCCAGGCAGCCATTGCGCCCTGGGAACACGGGATTGCTTATCAGGATGTCCAAAAGCTGTATGATCGATGGCTGGAGGAGGGCGGCAATCAGATGGAACTCTTTACCGAGGTACTCATGCCGACTCTGGCGGTTTCCGGTTTTTTTACCGAAAAACAGGCAGCGTCCATGATGGAAAACCTGAAAGATGTGGACGAGCTGCTGTAAGGACCCTGTCTGACCAGCTGTCAAAATTGTACACACTGGCCCTGGACTGCGGGATTTCACCGGCTGATTTCTGGAACGCCTCGCCCATGGAAATCTGTGATTTGATGGAAAGCCATCGCCGTATTGAACGGCAGCAGGCCAAACAGCGGATCAACCAGGATTTCATTATGGCAGAGGTCAACGCCCGCTATCTGGCCATGGCCATGGACGGAAAGGGTGAGATTCCGAAAGTATGGGAGTATTACCCTGAGCTGTACGCCGACGAAAAAACGCAGTATGAGACCCGAATGGCCGCAGATGCGATGGAAGATTACAAAGCGCGGCGCCTGGACTATGTCCGGGAATTTAACCGTCGAAGAAAAAAGCAGAAAGGAGGTGAACCCGAATGAGTGAAGTGCTTGAAAAGCTGCAGGTGGTCATTGAGGGCAGCACAGCCCAGTATAAAAAAGCGCTTAAAGAGGCGCTCTCTGAAACAGAGAAGACCACGAAAGCCATCAATCAGGCGACAGAAGCGGTCAAGAGCCCGTTAAAGGGCATCACAAGCGACCCGTCTCTTGGTAAGCTG
Source organism: Eubacterium callanderi (assembly GCF_900142645.1). Classification (GTDB taxonomy): domain Bacteria; phylum Bacillota; class Clostridia; order Eubacteriales; family Eubacteriaceae; genus Eubacterium; species Eubacterium callanderi. The sequence goes on along the minus strand of NZ_FRBP01000022.1, from coordinate 8,030 downwards.
AAGCAGGTACAAAACGTGCTGAAGCAGATTAAAGCCAGCATCGGCGATAAAATCAAGGACTTTCAAGTAGACTCAGGTATCAAAACCTACACCGATGAATACAAGGCCCTTCAGGCCGACGTCGACCGGGCAGAAAAGGCGCTGGAACGCCTGAACCAGAAGCAGCGTGATTTAAAGGCAGAAGGCGCAGACCGACAGCTGTCTGAGAAATATCAGAAGCTGAGCGCTGCGGCCGAAAAAGCGGAGAAGACACTGGCTGCGCTTCAGGCCCGTCAAAAGGTCCTGGAAGCCTCAGGGAAAGGCGCTAAGCCAACAGAAGGATACGCAAGCCTTGCGAAGCAGATGGAAGCCGCTAAAAGCCGTCTGAGTGGCCTGGAGGATACCCAGAGCAACTGGAAATCCATGGGATTGCCCGACAGTGCAGTGCCGAAAAGCTTTCAGGAAGAAGTAAGGGAAGCCGAGCAGGCGATCCGGCACCTTCAGGCGCGGATGGAAGCCCTTCAAAAGGAGGGTGGCGCGTTTAACACGACTAAGGAGATGCAGAACCTCAGCAGCCGGATTCAGGAGGCCAGAGAAAAGCTAAGCCAGTATAATACAGAAATGAAGCGGATGCAGGCTTCTGGGAAGGACGTTGGCAGTAATGCCTGGAATAACCTTCAATCTGAGATCAGCCGGACCGAGCAGCGGATCAACAGCGCAACACGGTCTATGCAGCGCTTGAAAGCGAGTGGCGAGGGCCTCCAGTTTGCCGGACTTCGCAACGCAGCTTCCAATATTGTTGCAAAAATAGGCGGCATGAAAGCCGCTTTTGACCGGGTGACGCCATCAATTAAGCGGGCTGGCGGAGCCTTTGCCGCGCTCATTCAGCGGTTTATCACAGGCATTCCAGGCGTCCGGCGCCTGACAAGTGCCATGAACGGGATGGGGAGTAGCGGCCATCGTTTAGGCGGCATCCTCGGAACACTCGGCATGACCGCAAAGTTTATGCTTGCCAGCTTCCTGATCCGCGGTGCCCTTGAGGGGGCCAAACAGGGGATGCAGAACCTGGCACAGTACAGCAGCGCGACGAACGCCAGCCTCTCTATGCTGATGTCCAGCCTGACGCAGCTCAAAAACAGTCTGGCAACAGCCTTTGCACCGATCTTAAATGTGGTAGCCCCCATCTTAAATGTCCTGATTCAGAAAATTTCCCAGGCGGTCACGGCTGCCGGGATGCTGATTGCACGCTTAACGGGTCAAAGCACGTTCATCCGGGCGAAAAAAGTCCAACAGGATTACGCTGCGAGTTTAGATAAACAGACCAGCAGTGCCGATAAAGCCGATGCGGCAAATCGGAAGCTGCAACGGACCCTTTTAGGTTTTGATGAGATTAATAAGCTGGATGACCACAGCGACGCTGCCAGCAGCGCGGACACCCCGGGTTCCAGTGACATCGGCGGGATTTCGCCAGGCGATATGTTTGAAGAAGTTTCAATCCCGCAGCAAATTCAGGATTTTGCGCAAAAGATTAAAGATGCCTGGGCCGCCGCGGACTTTACCGAAATCGGCGCCATTGTTGGCAATAAGCTGAATGCAGCGCTCGCCAGCATTCCATGGAACCAGATCAAAGAGACGACCGCGCGCATTGCCAAAAGCATCGCCACCTTCTTGAACGGCTTTATCGAAGCGACCGACTGGCGTTTAGTTGGGGCAACCCTGGCAGAAGGCTTTAACACGGCCTTTATGTTTTTGGGGACGTTTGTCGAGAATTTTCATTGGGCTTCATTGGGACAAGCGATCGCCGACGGAATCAACGGCATCGCATCAACCGTCGACTGGGCTTATGTTGGGCAAACACTTTCCAATGGCGCAAAAGGGCTTTTGGAGATGTTAATTACAGCTGTCCAGCGGATTGACTGGTGGCAGCTTGGTGAATCGGTACGAACTTTTCTGATGAACATTGACTGGGCTGGAATTGTGAGAGGACTGTTTGAGTTGTTAGGCTCATTATTAGGCGGATTAGCAGCCTTTCTATTCGGACTGATCGGTGATGCTTTTTCTGGGATTGGTCCTTACTTTGAAGAAAAAATTGCAGAATGCGGTGGTAGTGTCGGATTAGGTTTTTTAAGAGGCATTACGGACGCAATTGGCAATATCCTTATTTGGATATGGGACAATATAGCGTGGCCTTTTCTTTCAGGTATTATGAGCGCCTTTGGCATTCACAGCCCTTCCACCGTAATGATGGAAATCGGCGGGAATCTTATTGCCGGCTTTTTTCAGGGAATCCTCGACAGCATTGGCTCCGTGCTCGCATGGTTTGCTGACCTGCCGAACAAAGTTCGGGAGGTGTTGGGGAACGCAAAAGAGTGGGTGTTTGAAAAAGGTAAAGACGTTGTTGAAGGTTTGAAAAACGGCTACGAGAGCGTCAAAGAAAGCCGCTTTTTATCGGGTTTACGGAACGCCAAAAATGAAGTCTTTAACGCGATTGGCGATATTGTGAATACCTGCCAGGAAAAAGGGATTGACATTGTCACCGCCATAAAGACCGGATATGAAAATCATAAAGATGAGATACGGTGGGCCGTGTCAGGCGTATCGGATTTGATTACCAGTGGTATTGGTAATTTATGGGATATTGGCAGAAGCGCCATTCGCTCTTTTGCGGATGGATTCTCTTCATTCCACATTCCAACGCCACGCATTGACTGGAACTGGCGTGACGTAAAACTCGGGAACCTGTCCATTCCGATTCCGGATTTTCACGTAGGATGGTATGCCAAAGGCGGATTCCCAGGTATGGGAGAAATGTTTATTGCCCGTGAAAATGGTCCGGAGCTGGTGGGACGAATGGGGAACCGAAATGTGGTTGCGAATAACAGCCAGATCGTCGAAGGGATCAAAGAAGGCGTTAAGGAAGCAGTGGTTGAGGCTGCCATGTTTTTTACAGGAAGTGGGCAAAACGACCTGCAGCCTGTCATTGAACTCACGATTATCGCGGATACAGAGACGCTTTATCGAACAGTGCGTCGCGGGGAAGAAAAAGCAGACCGTCGTTATTCCGCTACGGTTAAGATTTAGGAGGAAGGCAATGGCAATGATTGAAGTGAATGGGGTCCCAGTCAAGGACCCCGCTGTTTTTGAATGGGGATTACAGGATGTTTCAAGTTCTGATGCCGGGCGCACGGAGGATACCCTCATGCACAAAAACCGGATCGCTCAAAAAAGAAAAATTAAACTCGCCTGGAATAATCCAACACCCGAAGAAACCGCAGCGATCCTCCAGGCTTTTAACGCAGAATATTTTTATGTGACCTATCCGGACGCTTTGAGTGGCCAGCGTGAACGCCGGGAATTTTACGCCGGCGACCGCTCCGCACCCATGCGCAACTGGGCAACCCAGTACAAACGCTATACACAAGTGGCGTTTGACATTATCGAGAGGTGATAAGCGATGATTCATACAAGTAATGCCTTTAAAGACGCGCTGCTTGAAAACAGCCATTGTGTGGCCAAAGCGACGATCCTTTTAAAAAACGGTGAAACCCTTCAAGTCGATCAAACCGATATTTTTCAGGAAGGTGTCAAGATTGATGATGGCACGAGCAGTACCAGCACTTTTGATGTTGGTGCAGCGGTCATCGGGAAGTTAACGCTATCCCTAAACAACATCAAGGATACCTTTTCAAATGTTGATTTTACTGATGCTGTGATTACTGTGTGGGTTGGAAAGTCCCTTGGAAATACAATGGAATGGCTTAAGAAGGGCGTCTATAACGCAGACGACCCGCAAGCCAGCGCCAGTATTTTATCCATTGAAGCCCTTGATAACATGGAGAAATTTGACCGTAACTATGATGGGAGCCTGACCTTTCCTGCAACGATGCAGTCGATTGTGCGGCACGCTTGTAACCAATGTGGCGTGATTCTTGGGACCAATACCTTTGATTTTGACACCTATGTTATCCAGAAAAACCCCTTTAAAAGTAACGAGCAGGTAACGTGGCGGGAAATTTTATCCCACTGTGCGCAGATTGCGGGGTGCTATGCCCGGTGTAACACGGATGGGCAACTGGAACTGAAGTGGTATGACCAGACAGTTTTTGAAAGCAATGGTTTGGACGGTGGTTGTTTTGATAACGGTGCCCCGGACTATCAAAGCGGTGACTGTGCAGACGGCGGAAACTTTGCAGATTATGCCAGCGGCAGTGCGGTTGATGGTGGGGAATTTGATCAAAGCGCCTGGACGAACTGCCATCATATCTATGCGTTGTCGGGACTGAAGGTTGCCACCGACGATGTTGTGATTACCGGAATCCGGGTAACGGCTTCAGATGAGGTAAAGCGTGGCACCGAAACATTAAAAGGGGAAACGGTCCTTTATGGGCGTGTGGGCTATGTTCTGGAGATTACAGGCAACCCCTTGATTTGCTATGGTCAGGCGGAAACCGTCGCGGCGCATTTGGGCAAGAAAATGGTCGGCATGCGCTTTCGTAAGATGTCCGCCTCTTGTCTGGGTGATCCATCCATTGAAGCCGGAGATGCTGCGTATGTGACAGACCGTAAAGGAAATGCGTATTCGTGCTATATTACCAATCTGACCTATACGATCGGCAGTTACGAGCGCATCTCAACCGACGCAGAAACGCCCAGCCGCAACACCTCAAAGCGCTATTCCGAAATCACGAAGGCCCTTGTTGAGGCCGACCGTAACACGGAAGCGAAACTTTCGGCATACGACCAATACGTCACGCAGATGAATCAACTGGCCATGAACGCCATGGGCTATTATCAAACGGTTGAAACCTTAGAGGACGGCAGCCGGATAACCTATATGCATGATAAACCCAAACTGGCTGAGAGTATGGTGGTTTATAAAATCACTGCCGATGGTTTTTTTATCTCCCAAGACGGTGGCAAGACCTACTCAGCAGGCATTGATAAAAACGCGAATGCGGTGGTTAATGTGCTCGCTGCGGTGGGGATCAATGCCGACTGGATTAATGCAGGCGAGCTGGTGGTCAAGGATAAACAGGGACGAGAAATGTTTTATGCGTCCATGGAAACCGGGGCTGTGCGCATCAATGCCGAGCGCTTGTCAATCGGAAGCAATCCGGTGGCAATGCCTGAACAAATAGAGATTGCCACCAGCTTTTACCTGCAAATGAATGACTATTTTGGGATTCCGACAAAAGCAGATGGAACTGGCGACTATACGGAGTGTGAAACAACGGTGAAGGCGATGTTTGGTTCCCAGGATGTGAGCGACGCAGCGGCGTATTCGGTTTTAGCCGATTCGTCAGTGACGGGCACTTGGGACGCATCGGCCCACAGATATAAAGTGACAAATTTAACAGGTGAAACCGGAAAAGTGACCTTTACGGTAACCTATCAAAACCGAAAAGCAACCGGTGTTTTTCAGGTTTCAAAAAATAAGGCGGGCGCCGACGGCGTCGTGTATGTTGTAACCCCAAGCGCCCAGACCGTCACGGTTACCGACGAAGGGCTAACACCCGGAAGTGTCACTTTTCGTTGTGCAAAACGCACCAATTTGGATGAAACGGTTCAGGCTGCCGCATGGTTATTGGAGAAAACAACGGACGGCATCGCATGGGAGGTCGTTGACTATGACCAGGAAGTCACTGGATATACGAAAACCTACACATTAGAGGACCAAACGTGGACAGGCATCCGCGTAACGGCGGCACCCTCATTTTGGCAAGGGGGTTTCCCCAGGCAAGGACTTTACGCCAGAACGATCGTTTCGATGATTAAGGATGCGACGGCTTTGACCCAAGAAGAGGTTTTTAATAAATTGACCAATAACGGTGAATGGCAAGGTCTGTACTCCGATAGTAGTGGCAACTTATATTTCAATGCATCATATATTAAAACTGGGATGTTAAGCGCGGATTTGATCCAAGGAGGCACGCTTCAAGCGGGAAATAAAAATAACGAAGCGGGTCAAATCTGGGTTTATAACGACTCGGGAGCTGTCGTTGCCACACTTGACAAGGATGGGCTCATCGCGTCAAAAGGAAAATTCAAAGAAGGCTGCGAATTTCTTGGAAAATTGGTTTCTGGCTACAGCACGATGGGACAGATTATGATTGAAGGCGGCACAATCTACGGCTATTTTGCCGGAAAGCAGCGTGGACTGATTGATTGTGCGGCATCCATCACCTATCAAGGCACCAATTACAGGGGATTCCAGATAAAAACAGAGTTTCTTGACATAAAAGCAGAGCGGTTAGCGACGATGGCCGGGCAGTCCGGTGTAAGCAATATGTGCGGCAGTGGATCGATGTCTGTCATCACAAATATTGTGGAGTTACAGGGAGCGCTTCGCTGGGAAAAATCAACATATTATTTTATAAACGGTCTGCTTTGTTCAGCGCTATAAGCCAGTGGGAGGAGAAAAATGTACAAGGCAGTAAAAGATAATGTGCAAATGTATTTGTCCGATCCAGAGAAACAGTCGGATCGGTTTTTGAGAGACGGCTGGCGCATCGTTTTTGAGGAAAGCCAAGGAAACGAGACGATCGTGGCCACACCAGATGAGGGGTGGTTTGGAGAAAAACCAAAGAAACAGGAGGGAGTGATTTACTTTGGAAGGCATTAATATCACGAAAATGGCTAATATGGATGCTGTTTACCACGAAATGGACAGCCGCCTGACCGAGATGAGCAGCCAATACGGACTGGATATCACGGACATTGAGGGGGTTGTGGCTCGACTGTCTCAAAATATCAAAGACGCCAAAAACAGGCTTTACGCTAGTGCCGTGCTTGAATTGGCTAAACCGTTAACCGAAACAAAAACCGGGACAAAAGAAGAGTTGCTGGAAGCGTTCAAAGCACAATCCGCTCAAACTGCTCAGAGCAAAACACAAGCAAGCCCGGCAAAGGAGGGAAGCTAAATGGCAATACAGATGCGCCGTGGCGCCGGTGCGGATTTTCGGCCAGAAAAGATGAAGCCCGGTGAGCTGGCGGTCACCATAGACGGTACAAGAAAAGTATATGCGGCGTTCGCTGCGGGAGATGTGAAAGAGCTCGCGTCGAAGGAAGATATTTGGCAGGAAGTGGAGGACGCAGAAAAGGCTCAAAAAGCAGCCGAAGCCGCACAAGCTGCGGCTGAAATCGCTGAATCGCAGGCAACGAAAGCTAAAAATGACGCGGTAATAGCCCAAACGGGAGCTGAAACCGCCGCTAAAAAAGCAGAAGCTTCTGAGATGGGTGCCGAAACGGCGCGCGAGGCTGCTGAAGCTGCTGAAAACGCGGCAGTCAAGGCAAAAAAAGAAGTCGAAAGCGATAAAAAACTGGTTGAGCAATTTAAAAATGCCGCTGAGTCAGCCGACGCAGCAGCCCAAAGAAGCGCCGAAACCGCAACCGCAAAAGCGACCGAAGCAACGAACAGTGCGAAAGCGGCAAAAGAGGGACAGGATGCCGCCGAAGCCAGTGCCAGAAGCGCCGAAGAAAAAGCCAGCGACGCGGCAGCCAGTGCAGCCGCAGCGGACAAAAGTAAAACCGCCGCCGAAACCAGCGCCGAACGAGCCGAGACCGCAGCAAATACCGCCACCACCGAAGCGGCCAAAGTTAAGACCTGGAAACCCGTGATCACCAATGGGATTTTGAATTTTATTGTGGATAATGACCCAACACCGCCGGAAGGCTACAACGTAATCGGTCCAGAAGGACCAACGCCAACCATCACCATTGGTGCCAATGAAAACTGGTTTGTGAATGGCGTGGATACCGGAAAGCCCAGCCGGGGAGCCAAAGGCGACACCAGCATTCTTACAATCGGAGTAAACGGAAATTTCTATATCGACGGGGAGGATACCGGACAAAAGGCCCAGGGACCGACCGGGCCGCCCGGAACAGACGGGAAAGACGGACGCAACGGCGTTGATGGTGTTTCACCCGAAATTTCCATATCCGCCGATGGTTACTGGGAGATAAATGGGACAAAGACCGATAAAAAAGCCGTCCCAGAGAATGGCACCAATGGGAAGGACGGAGCACCCGGAGCCAAAGGCGCCGACGGCGCT
>NZ_FRBP01000016.1 GCF_900142645.1 Eubacterium callanderi | reverse complement strand
CCTTTGTTCTGTCAAGCACTTTTTAAAATTTATTTTTTAAATTCCTCAAGCGCCGGACTGAAAGCCCTGCGGTGCTGTACTCTCCAAGACAGCTTACTTAGTATACCCCGGACCTTACCCTTTGTCAAGCGCTTTTTAACATTTATTTTAATCTTTTTTGATTTTATTTTAACCTGGACGTTTTACATGATTCTGTTATTAAAAAAGGACCGGCGATTCTGCCAGTCCTTTGGTCTTTTCATTAATCATCCAATGGCTTCATGGTCGGGAAAAGGATGACGTCACGGATGCTGTGCTGTCCTGTAAACAACATAACCAGACGGTCAATACCGATTCCAAGGCCTCCTGTGGGCGGAAGGCCCACTTCCAGCGCATTGATAAAGTCTGCATCATACGGGTGCGCTTCATCATCGCCATCAGCCTTTTTCTGCACCTGCGCCTCAAAACGGCCTTTCTGATCAATGGGGTCATTGAGCTCAGAGAACGCATTGGCACATTCGGCACCGTTGATAAACAGCTCGAAACGCTGAGTATATCTCGGATCGGTGGGTTCACGTTTAGATAAAGGTGAAATTTCTACCGGGTGCATGGTTACAAAGGTAGGCTGAATCAGCTTATCTTCCACATATTCATCAAAAACTTCGGCAATGATTTCGCCGATGGAGTGTTTATCTTCTACGTCTACATGCAGCTTTTTCGCCGCTTCCTGTGCTTCTGCCAGATCGGTCATAACATCAAAATTAACTCCGGTGTGTTCTTCCACCAGATCTACCATTCTTGCACGTTTGAAAGGCGCTGCCAATGAAATATCATGGCCTTCGTATTCCACGGTATCCGTGCCAAGGATTTCTTTTGCCAAAAATCCATACAACGCTTCTACCATATTCATTACATCATCATAATCCGCATAGGCTTCATATGTTTCAAGCAGGGTGAACTCCGGATTATGGGTCGCGTCCATGCCTTCGTTACGGAACACACGGCTCAGTTCATATACTTTATCAAAGCCGCCGACAATCAGGCGCTTAAGGGGTAATTCCAGAGCGATACGCATATAGAGCGGAATATCCAGAGCGTTATGATGGGTCACAAAGGGACGGGCGTTCGCACCGCCTGCCAGATTGTATAAAACCGGTGTTTCCACTTCGATAAAGCCGCGGTTGTCTAAAAACTCACGGATCTTGCGGATGATTTGAGAACGCAGGATAAAAACATTTTTAACTTCAGGATTTACAATCAAATCGACATAGCGCTGGCGATAGCGCAGCTCAGTATCCTTTAACCCGTGATATTTTTCGGGTAAAATCTGAAGAGATTTGCTAAGCAGCGTCAGCTCTTTTACGCGAACTGAAATTTGTCCCTTCTGTGTTTTGAACACCTCGCCTTTTATACCGACAATATCGCCGATGTCATAGGTTTTGATTTCATCATAGTTTTCCAGCAAATCCTTTTTTAAGAACATCTGGATTTTTCCGGTGCTGTCCTGAAGGTCATAGAAGCCGACCTTTCCCTGACCTCTTTTAGACATGATACGGCCCGCCATAGAAACTGGCTTTTCTTCATAGGCCTCAAAGTTTTCATTGACATCATCTGCGTATGCAGTCACGTCATAACGTGTCATCTCGAAGGGGTTCTTTCCTTCCTCCTGAAGCTTCTTCAGCTTTTCACGTCTGACAGCTAGTACTTCACTTAAATTTTCTTCGCTCACTGGGCTCTCCTATCTTCTGATATCTAAAATTTCATACTGAACTTCACCGTCCGGAATCGGGATGGTCACAACCTGCCCGACTTTGGCCCCAATCAAGCCTCTGCCGACAGGTGATTCGTTCGATAATTTATTCTGTGCAATATCGGATTCTGCTGAACCGACAATTTTATATTCTTCGGTGTCGCCAAACTCAAGATCCTTCACTTTTACAATGCTGCCGACACCGACATCCTCGGTATGAATGTCATTATCATCAATGACCTTGACCTTTTTAATTTTGGCTTCAAGTTCAGAAATTTCGCCTTCCACAAAGCCCTGTTCGGATTTCGCTTCATCGTATTCGGCATTTTCACTCAAATCGCCATATTCTCTGGCTGTTTTAATACGCGCCGCAACTTCGTAACGTTTAACGGTTTTTAAGTACTCTAAACGTTTCTTTAAATTATCAAGACCCTCCTGGGTCATTACTAATTCTTCATTCAAATGATCAGTCATTTTTGTTTCCCCTTTATTTTGTACAGAATGTATTTAATTCCATACGTATTACTTAAAATCATGTTTGATATTATAATTTTTTTAGACGATTCTGTCAAGTCAACCATTTGATTTTACGTCTTTTGTATACAATTTTACGGATATTATCGAAAAACCACCTGAAACAGGTGGCTTTCGGACTGTTTGATTTTATATTTCACTAAATTGTATTGATGTCTACCAGGTCAATATCGGCCATTGTTTTATTGGATTCCAGGCAATTGAGCAGCGCTCTGGCGGTGTCGAGAGAAGTTAGCAGACTGATGGAGCTTTCAACAGCCTTTCTTCGCATCTTAACCTCATCCTGTTCTGGCTGACGACCTTTTGTAGAGGTGGAGATAACATAGGTTACCTGACCGCTTTCTAAAAGATCGCCAATGTTAGGCGCTTTCTCTGCCATACGCTTAACAACCTTTGCCGGCACATTGTTTTCATTGAGTACCAGCGCAGTGCCGACAGTCGCGAAGATCTTAAAGCCCATTTCATGGAAACGGCGTCCGATATCCACAATTTCGTCTTTATCGCGGTCACGCACGGTCAGAAGCACCCCGCCGGTGCGCTCCATTTTATATCCGGCAGCTACGAGCCCTTTGTAGACAGCATCCTCGAATTTCTTTCCAACGCCCAGAACCTCACCGGTTGATTTCATTTCTGGTCCAAGCTGGGTATCGACATCCTGGAGCTTCGCAAAGCTGAATACCGGTACCTTGACCGCCACGCAGTCTTTAACCGGATGAAGCCCGGAGGTGTAGCCCATTTCCTTTAAGGTTGACCCCATCATAATCCGGGTTGCAAGGTTAACCATTGGAATATCGGTCACCTTGGAAATATATGGTACGGTTCTTGAAGAGCGCGGATTTACCTCGATGACATAAACTTCTCCCTCATAGACAACGTACTGGATATTTACAAGGCCGATAACATGAAGCTCTTTGGCGAGCTTGCCTGTATAGTCAATGATTGTATCCTTAATTTCCTGAGACAATGTCTGCGGCGGATAAACCGAGATGGAGTCCCCGGAGTGAACACCTGCTTTTTCAATGTGTTCCATGATCCCCGGGATCAGGTAGTCTGTTCCGTCACAGATCGCATCGACCTCTACCTCTGTGCCCATGAGGTACTTATCGATCAGCACAGGATTTTCAAGCTCATGTTCCGTAATAATGTTCATGTACTCCATAACATCGGCTTCTTCATAGGCGATGATCATATTCTGACCGCCGAGAACATAGGACGGACGCAGGAGCACAGGGAAGCCCAGCCGTTCTGCCACTTTTACAGCTTCTTCGGTTGTATAGACGGTTTCTCCCTTTGGTCTCGGGATAGCGCAGCGTTCCAGCAGATCATCGAAGAGTTCGCGGTCTTCAGCGGCGTCGATGTATTTTGGGTCTGTCCCCAGGATGCCAACGTTAATTTCATCCAAATGTTTTGTCAGCTTAATGGCTGTCTGTCCACCGAACTGGACGATGGCGCCGTCAGGCTTTTCCGTCTCTACGATTGAGCGCACATCCTCTGCTGTCAACGGCTCAAAATACAGACGGTCTGAGGTGTCAAAATCTGTCGATACGGTTTCTGGATTGTTGTTGACGATAATCGCCTCATAGCCCAGTTCTTTTAACGCCCAGGCGCAATGGACTGAGCAGTAGTCAAACTCAATCCCCTGGCCGATACGGATCGGACCAGAGCCAAATACAAGGATCTTCTTTTTATCATTTTTGTGCTCATCCAGGAAAATTTCCGCTTCGTTTTCCTTATCCATCGTAGAATAGAAATAAGGTGTTTCAGCCTTAAATTCTCCAGCGCAGGTGTCAACCATTTTAAAGGAAGCATACTGTCTGCCTGTCGGGATCTTTTCACCAGTCAGGCGCTCAATGGTGGAATCCATAAAGCCCAGCTCACGGGCCACCGCCAGACGTTCCATACCACGTTCATCGCTCAGGCCCTTTTCGCGGAGGTCGCGTTCCATCACTGCCAGGTGGCGGAGCTTGTCGAGGAACCACATATCAATCTGGGTGGCTTCCCAGATTTTTTCCATATCCAGCCCGCGGTACAGGGCTTCATAGACAACGAAGCAGCGTTCATCATCCTTGCGGCCAACCGCTTCCATAATTTCATCATCCGGGGCCTCACGGTATTTTTCGACGCTCAGGGTATCAAAGCCCAGCTCAACCGAACGAACGGCCTTCATCATCGCCTGTTCAAAGCTGTTACCGATGGACATGATTTCACCGGTTGCCTTCATCTGTGTACCCAAGGTACGCTTAGCGTAAACAAATTTATCGAAGGGCCATCTCGGGAATTTAACAACAATATAGTCGATGACTGGTTCAAAACAGGCTGGTGTTTTACCTGTGATGTCATTTATAATTTCATCCAGTGAGAAGCCCACAGCGATAAGCGATGCGATCTTGGCAATCGGGTAACCGGTTGCCTTTGAAGCCAGCGCTGAAGAACGGGATACTCTCGGATTCACCTCGATAACTGCGTAATTGAAGTTTTCCGGGTCCAGTGCGAACTGGCAGTTACAGCCGCCCTCTACACCCAGAGCAGAAATGATCTTAAGGGCAGAGGTTCTGAGCATCTGGTATTCCTTGTCGCTCAATGTCTGGCATGGCGCTACAACGATGGAGTCGCCTGTGTGGATGCCGACTGGATCAAAGTTTTCCATGGAGCAGACCGTGATAACATTCCCCTTGCTGTCACGCATGACTTCAAATTCGATTTCCTTCCAGCCTGAAATACCACGTTCAACCAAAATCTGGGTAATCGGTGATAAGCGCAGGCCGTGGGTGGCAATTTCATGAAGCTGTTCAGGATTATCGGCAATCCCGCCGCCGGTTCCGCCTAATGTAAAGGCCGGACGGACAATGACAGGGTAGCCCATGGTAGAGGCAAAATCCAGGGCATCATCAACTGTTGTAACAACTTTTGAAGGAATAACCGGTTCTCCGATCTCCTTCATCATATCTTTAAATTCCTGGCGGTCCTCTGCCTTGTCGATGGTCTCGACGTTAGCTCCCAGCAACTTAACGTTATGTTCATCTAAAAAGCCTTCCCTTGCAAGCTGCATGGATAAGGTCAGACCGGTCTGTCCGCCAAGGGTAGAGAGGATACTGTCTGGTTTTTCCAGAAGAATAACCCGTTTAACAACGTCCAGCGTCAATGGCTCGATATAGATTTTATCGGCCATTGCCTTATCGGTCATGATGGTGGCCGGGTTTGAGTTGATGAGAATAACCTCAAGGCCAACTGCCTTCAAGGCTTTACAGGCCTGAGTACCGGCATAGTCAAATTCTGCCGCCTGGCCAATCACGATCGGGCCAGACCCGATGACAAGTACACGCTTAATATCATTTCTTAAAGGCATCCCTGTTGTCCCCTTTCCATTAAATCCGAAAAACGTTCAAATAAATATCCTGTATCATTGGGGCCTGCGCTGGCCTCTGGATGAAACTGCACTGTAAAGGCAGGTATATTTTTATAGGCAATCCCCTCGCAGCTGCCGTCATTCATATTGACATGAGAGATCGTTCCCACATCCTCTGGAATACTTTCAACGGCATAGCCATGGTTCTGGCTGGTAATAAAGACCCGGTCCTTGGATAAATCCTTAACCGGCTGGTTCAGCCCGCGGTGTCCGTATTTCATTTTGCGGGTTGTCCCACCCATTGCCAGCGCCAGCAGCTGATGTCCCAGACAGATGCCAAAAATCGGTTTTCCATATGCGATAAAGTCCTGAATGTTTTTAATGATTTCCACATTGTCTTCAGGGTTGCCAGGTCCGTTACTCAGCATGATACCGTCCGGATTCAGTCTTCGGATGTCATCGACTGTCGAGCTGGCCGGCATAACCGTCACATTACAGCCCTGCTGCAAAAGCATTCTGAGGATATTATGCTTGTAGCCATAATCCATAAGTGCGACATGGTTCGCGCGGTTTTCACGGGTATAGAACCATCCCTTTTTCTTCTGAGTTACAACCTGTACTGGATTGACAACCTTGTAACTCCGGATCTGTTCCAGCAGCTCCTCTCTTTTCTCGTATACATCCTCGGTGGTGATGGCGCCGTTCATGGTACCAAACTCGCGGATCTTGCGTGTCAGCGCGCGGGTATCAATATCCCAGATACCGATTTTCCCCTGCTTTACAAGAAAGTCATTGATAGTGGCTGTGGTTCTGAAGTTTGATGGCTCTTCGCACCATTCCTTTACAATGTAGCCATTTACCCAGCTCTTTTCAGACTCCATGTCGTCGTTATTGACCCCATAATTTCCAATAAGCGGATAGGTCTGAAGCACGATCTGTCCATAATAGGACGGGTCTGTCAGGACTTCCTGATATCCGGTCATTCCGGTTGTAAAGACAATTTCCCCAATGGTGGTGCCTTCGCAGCCGAAATTGTAGCCTTCGAAAACCGTTCCGTCCGACAGCAAAATGCAGGCGCGCTTGTCACGTTTAAAATAAGACATTTTCTCCTCCTCTATTTTTCCTTCAACTTTTATACTTACAAAAAGAGAATAATGCAGGCAGCATTATCCTCTTTAAAATATTTCGTTTCCCTAAACAGCTAACTCTTCGCGATCTGGGCCAACGCCGACGTAACCAACAGTGGTTCCGACCAGCTCTTCAATTGTCTTAATATATTTTTTCGCATTTTCCGGCAGGTCTTCAAGCCTCCGGATTTCTTTGGTGGAACACATCCAGCCCGGCAGTGTTTCATAAACCGGTTTTACACGTTCCAGCTCTTCGGTGTTCGGGAAATAGTCAATGACCTCACCATCCAGCTCATAGGCGACACACACCTTAATTTCTGGAAGGTTATCCAGCTTATCAATTTTACACAATGCCAGCGTATCAAATCCGTTGATTAAATTTGTATATTTAAGCACCGGGATATCCAACCAGCCCAAACGTCTGGAACGTCCGGTTCTGGCCCCGAACTCATCATCCGGTTTGTCGCCTTTTCCCCGGATCAGGTCAATGTCCCCTTCAAATTCCTCTGTCGGGAAAGGTCCTGCTCCTACAGCGCTGGAAAAAGCCTTGGCCACACCGATGACATGATCAATTTTTTTAGCCGAAAAACCGCCGCTTACAGCCGCATAAGCCGCTGTTGGATTAGACGATGTCACATAGGGATAAATCCCCAGATCAATATCTTTCATGGCAGCCAGCTGGCCTTCAAATAATATATTCTTATCAGCGTCAATATAGCTGTGCAGGTAACGGATCGGGTCCACAATCATGGATGCAAAGCGCTCTGCCCATTTCTCACATTTTTCATAGAGAAAATCGACCGTATAATCCTCAGCGCCATAGGCCCTCATCTGATTGTTAATCACCGGAAGAATGGCCTCCAGCTTCTTTCTTGCAGAATTTAAATTGAGTAAATCCTCAAAACGCAGGTTTTTGCGCAAAGCCTTATAGGAATAAGCCTGGCCAATCCCGCGTTTGGTGGTGCCGATACCACCGGCTACTTCCATCAGCTCATCCAGTTTCTGATGATACGGCATTAAAATATGCGCCTTACCGGAAATTTTCAGTCCGCTCATTCTGACACCGGCATCTTCAATCTGTTTGATTTCATCTTCCAGAACATCCGGATTCACCACGGTACCGGTACCGATCAAGCACTCGCCACCTTTATTAAAGATACCGCTTGGAATCAAATGCAGCTTGAACACACCGTGCTCGTTGATAACCGTATGTCCGGCGTTATCACCGCCCTGGAAACGGACGATTAGATCACAGTCCCTTGACAGGTAGTCAATCATCTTGCCCTTACCTTCGTCGCCCCACTGTGCTCCAACTAATACAGAAATTGACATTGTATCATTCCTTCCTCAATATAAGAAGCAGCTCCTTATATCATTCGATTCATTTGCATATTCATACATAATTTATGCATCTCTTTTGAGACCGCACATATTATACCACATAATTTTTTCCTTGTCTCTAAAAACCTCTCAAAATCTGAGCCTTAAGACAATTTTGAAAACATTTAATATGGCCGGAAGACCATTTGCCCACGATTTTTTTGAAAACGGGCACTGCATAGTTATTTATGAACCGGCCGGGCCGGCGGTTCCATCTGGCTACCTATTTATATGTGTCATAAAATATGCGCCATAAAAAAGGAGGCTGTGGTTTCACAGCCTCTTACACGTTGTCTCTTCCCCTCTACTCCACCGGATCGTGGCTTAAAAGAAACAATGTCAGGATTTCTTCCGCATAGCAGACGCGACAGGAGCGAATGAGCAAAAGCTATCCATTATCCGTCCGTCCTTTCGGAAAATAAAAACTGCGCATGGCAGCTACCCACACACAGTTAAGAAAGTTCAAGAAAAAACTCAACAATAACACAAAATTAAGAACAGCTATTGAATAAAGAAAGAAAATAGCATATAATTAACTTTGCGGTACTCCTCAGGAGGTGTGGTGCCCAGACACCGCATTGCCGTATTGTGGTAGTGACACAGTACGGATGCCGCAATTTTTATTTCTATATCCTTTATTATAGAATAGATTGAAATAATATGCAATTCTTATTTGTTTTTTCAGGCTAATAGTTTTTTTCGTATGCTATTTTGTCTTTCAGCGTTTTACTGTTTTTGATTCCCTCCTCTCCTCAACGCCAGATTTCGCAGTGGTCAAACTGCTGATCCGGGTACTCGATGACCCCAAGCCCCAGCGCCCGGGCCGCGGCGGCCACCTCGTCATAGGGCACGCCGGGACAGTACAGGTCGGCCGCATGACCGGACAGGTGCCAGGAGGCCGCAATGCCGCCCACCTCCGCATTGCGCCTTTCACAGCGAACGCCTGAGGTGATGATGATGGGCTGGTCAAAATAACACCGCAGCGCCTCGATTTTCTCTAAAAGTTCTTGGTCCATGGCTGCGGGCCAGCCGTCACAGTAGCCCGCGCAGTCACAGGCATACTCGTCCATGAGAAAGTGGGCCGAGGCCCAGGGGCCGTCGGTGAGGATGGGGTCCTCGGGCAGCGGGTGGTCGATGACGGCCCCGTCCTGAGGCGTTTCCTGTGGCTCCGGCGCTGGTACGGCTGTTTCTGGCCCCTGCGGCTCTGTTTCCGAAGCTGATGGCTGCGGCGCTTTATCCGGTACCTCCTCCAGCGCAAAGCCCAGCCCTGTGAGAAAAACGCAGGAAATCAGGATCAGAATTGAGAGGATTAATCTTCGGCTGATGGTTTTATAAAAATTTTTCATTTGGGTTCTCCCTTCTTGAATGTGTGGATGGCGGATCCTCAACGATCCACTAAAAAAAGGGGGCTTTCGCCCCCTTTTTACTCAACGGCTACGTCGGTAGTGGTGGTGTCCACGCGCTTGGCGCCGGACAGCTTGGTGAGGGCGAAGCCCTCGGGCTGGAAGATGTTGTCGGCTACGATGCCGGCCGCCGCTGTTTTTATCTCCGCATCGGTGATGCCCTCTCGGTAGTCTGGGATGGTCATTCGGTACTCTTTACCGCTTTCGGTGGTAAAAATCAGGTTCAGGTCTTTTTTTGTGGTTATTGCCATGGTTTATCTCCTTTTCTTATCCTTGCTTTTATCTGTTTTCGGCTGCTGTGTGCTTTCTTTTTTACTCGGTTTTTGTAATGTCGCTGGCGGTGATGCGCTCACAGCCCTCGCCAATGGGCTCCTGCATGGAAATGATGTGCCCGTAGGCACTGTCCAGCTGTTCCTTGGTGGCGTCATGCCTGACGTCGCCGTAGGTTTTGCTTCCGCGTTCAATTTTTCCTTCTTTTTCGCCATAGTTTACCTTTACTTTGAGTTTTGTGTCCTTCAGGTTTTCTTCGACTGCCATGTGTATTTCTCCTTTTTGGGGTTGTATTTTGTGTGGCGTTTTGCCCTACACTATATACATACTTTTTTTTTTGAAAATATCAACGCTTTTCACAAAACTTTTTTTATTTTTTTTAAGGCGCGGTCGCGGCGCTGGTTTACCGCCTGGGGACTGATGCCTTCTGTTTCGGCGATTTCGGTCTGGGTCATGCCCTCGTAGTAGTGCTTTTCCAGCACGCTGCGGTAGCTGGGACTTAAGCGGCTCAGCCCCCTGGCGAGCTTTTTCCGGCTCGCGCTTTTTTCCTCGCGCTGGATATAATCGGCCTCGAGGTTTGTCGCTTTATCGGGCAGCACCTCGGCATAGGTCAGGCCCTGTCTCCCCGGCACCTGATCGTCAAGGGTTGTATCGGGTTTGACGGAATGGTTAAACTGGCCGTGCTGCCACTTTCTGTAATACTGGCGCAGGTGCGCCTGGATAAAAGCGTTAAAGCTGGCGCCACGCCTGGGGTCAAACTTTTTCAGGCCCTCCATAAAGGCGATGACGCCGTCCTGAAAGGCGTCCTCGAACTGGTCGTCATGGATCCCTGAGCGGCTGAGGGTGCTTAGTATCAGCGGCCTGAAGGCCATGACCAGCAGCTGTCCCGCGGTACTGCCGCTTTCTCTTTCCGGGCTGCCGTCCGGATATTCTTGCCCGTTTTTACAGGTTTTTACCAAATCGTCAATCACCTTGTAGTTACTCAAATAAGCCTCCTATTCGTCCTCATAGACGTCTGTAATCTCAAGCACAATGCCGGGAAAGCGGTCTTCGACGGCGGCGCTGAGGTCGTTAAACAGGTCCTCGGCCTCCTCGGCGCTGCGGGCGTAAAAGCCGGCTTTCATAAGGCATTCGGCCTCGACCATGTAGCTTCTTTTTCTGCGGACCAGACCGGGTCCGGTGCCGTATCGGTTCATGTGGTTTCTCCTTTCTGCTTTGCCTCTCTCGCGGCCCACATGGCGTTAAAGGCGGCCACACTGTCACCGGGATACAGGGCCTGGATGGCGGCTTTCTCGGATTCGGTGAGCGGCGGGAGCAGGTTAAAGCCGTGGATGCTGTGGGTATTGGGCGGCTCCTCCTGATTATAATAGAACAGAGATGCCTGTTTAGGGTTTATATTATTTATATACGGTTGCGCCCCGTGTCCGCTTTCTGTAGCGGTTTGTGTCCATACGAGCGTCGGCTCCTGACGCTCTCCGGCGGCGATGCTGGCCGGGGCCAGGCCTTTGTCAAAGGGGATCAGGCGGTATTGTCCCGCCCGGTTTCCCGCGTCGGGAGTGTACGTCACGCGCTGCTTCCGGATCAGCGTCTGCCTTTGTGTCCAGAGGGCCTGGCGGTTTTTAAGGCCCAGGGCGTCCTGAAACAGCTTGTTGGGCACCCGGAATTCCACCGGCCAGTACCAGAAGCCGTCGGCGCCCTTTATGGCGGCGCGGTTATTAAAGTACATGAGGTAATGCCAGAAGGCCTGGAGCAGAGGGCTCAGGCGCTGCTGCTCCATCCAGCGGAAAAAGGCGAGCAACTCGGTCAGGTAGTTCATGCGGACGCCGCCTCCTTTTTAAGCCTGTCCGCAAAATAGACACAGCCGGCCGGCGTCAGATAAAGCCTGCGCCCCGGACAGGCTGCTGTCTGGTTTCCGATTCTGAGGATTCCCATGGCCGCCGCCCTTTGGCTCACCTGGTTTAAGGTGCCGGGCGCGTTCTTTCTCAGGTAGCCTCTGGCGCGCAGCCAGCGGAAAAAATCGTGCTTGCTTATGATGATGCCCTCTGCCTTCATCCTTCTTAAAAAGGCGCTGGTCTCGGTAAGCGGCTCCATGCCCAGATACCACTGCCCGGGGTTTCTTTCCGGATTGGCGGCCAGGTGGATATCCACCACGATGTGCCCGGCGGCCCCACCAAGTGTGAGCTGTGCCGGGGCCTGGAATTTTTGGGCGCACGAAGCACACCTGCCTGCCCCTGCTTTTTTTGCCGTATCCCTGTTTCTTTCGCGCATTTGTTTACGATTCATTGTAAACCTCCTGTAAATTAAAATGATTTTGTTTCCGGTACGCTCGGTACCGCTCTTTATCTTACAGGTATCATTCTAAAACAAATTTTTTACTTTTACAAAGCGCGAAAATAGAATTTGATAGTTATTTATTTAACAATATAGATTTTCAAAATAGCGCTTCCGCCACCGGTAAACTGTGGAGTATTCGCCATAAAAGGGCACCTCGTGCCAGGGGCGGCCACGTCTGGGCAGCAGCCGGCCCGGGCTGCGCAGCTCCTCTCTGGTAAAAAGGGTATGCAGCACTTCGGCCACGGTGTATAGGAGCACGCGCATCCAGCGCAGGATAAAAAAGGGGAACACCCGCTGGTTACGGTCACATTCCAGGCAGGTTTTGCTGCATACCCAGAAAAGATAGAGGGTTCCGTCCCCGGTTTCGACCTCCTTATAAAAGCCATTGACGATTTTAAGCCGGCCGTCTTTTTCCTTTATGGAAAGGGTTTTTTCCGCAAGCTTACCGCCGCAGTGAATGCAGACATGCTTTTTATGGCCGTGATAAATCCACTCTTTCACAGGCTTTTCGCCGTTCCTGCTCCGGTATCCGGTATCGACCTCCTCAAAATCCCCGGGGTGCTTCGCGATGTACTTTGCCAGTGCCTTTGCCGTAATTCTCTTTTTCATCCTGGACTCCTCTCCATAAGACCAAACAAAAAAACACCAAAAGCTCCAATGAGCCTTCAGTGTTTTTTATTCAGGGTGACAACAATTGTCCCTGTTTTTTATTTAATTGTCCTGTTTCCCTATGAACCGCGCCAACTGTTCGGGGAATAATTTTCTTCTTTCAGTACAATTATAACCGTTTTCAATCAATAATGCAATCCTTTTCTGTCGTGCGTAAAAAAGGCTTTCAAGCGTTCTGTAACACGCTTGAGGGCCTTTTGGCGCTAGCTGTCCGCCTGGCAGCGCAGCAGCGTCCTGATGGTGTTTTCCTGGATTTCCTGAACCATTTCGTCGAACATGGCAAAGCCTTCTTTGGTATATTCCTTTACGGGGTCGTTCTGCCCGTAGCTTCTGAGGCCGATTCCCTGCTTTAGCTGGTCCATGTTGTCGATATGGTCCATCCAGGCCATGTCCACGGCTTTTAAAAGCACCTCTCTCTCAAGGGCGTCCCGTGTTTCCCGGCCGATTTTGGCCGAAAGTTTTTCAAGATGGCTGCTGAAAAGACTGCCGAGAGCCTGCTCCAGCGCCTCCCGGCTCTTTAGCGTATCGACAAACTTAAAATCGGTCTCTGGAAAAAAGGATTTGCCCAGGGCCTCCTTCAGTCCCTGGATATCCCAGTGGTCAGCGATGGGATCGCTCATGAAGATGTCCAGCACTGAGGCGAAGATACGCTGCCCCATGGCGAGGATCTGGTCGTGTATATTCTCGCCGTCCAGAACCTGCTGGCGCTGCTTGTAGATGATCTCACGCTGCCGGTTCATCACATTGTCATATTTCAGAACGTTTTTACGGTCGTCAAAATTCTTGCTTTCCATTTTTTTCTGGGCGTTTTCAATGCCCTTTGTCAGGATTTTGCTGGTGATGGCCTCGCCCTCCTGAAGGTCGATGACCTCGCTGAGCTTTTTCATCCGCTCATCGCCGAAGATCCTCAGCAGCGGGTCCTCCAGGGATAAATAAAAGCGGGACTCTCCCGGATCACCCTGACGGCCCGAACGCCCTCTCAGCTGATTGTCGATGCGGCGGCTCTCATGTCTTTCTGTCCCGATCACGTATAAGCCTCCCAGCGCCTGAACCCCTTCGCCCAGGCCAATGTCTGTGCCGCGGCCGGCCATGTTGGTCGAGATGGTGACCGCGCCGGCCTGGCCGGCCTTTGAGATGATCTCAGCCTCCTGCTCATGGTATTTGGCATTGAGCACGGTGTGCTCAATCCCTTCTCTCTGAAGATAGCCGCTGAGGGCCTCGGACTTTTCGATGGACACGGTGCCGATGAGAACCGGCTGGCCCTTTTCATGACGCTTAAGGACGTCCCGGGTCACTGCCTCAAATTTCGCCGCCTCGGTCGCGTAAACCGCGTCCTCATGATCGGTCCGGATCATGGGCTTATTGGTGGGGATGGTGACCACGTTCAGATTGTAAATAGAGGAGAACTCGTCCTCCTCTGTTTTGGCTGTGCCGGTCATGCCCGCGAGCTTATCAAACATACGGAAGTAGTTCTGAAAGGTGACGGTGGCAATGGTCTGTGTCTCGGCGTTGACCGGGACATTTTCCTTGGCCTCGATGGCCTGATGCAGCCCGTCTGAGAACCGGCGGCCCGGCATGGTGCGGCCTGTAAACGCGTCCACAATCACCACTTCCCCGCCGGCCACGATATAATCCCTGTCCCGCTGCATCAGCTTATGGGCGTAAAGCGCCTTGTTAATACAGTGAAAAAGCTCCATGTTGACAATATCGGCAAGGTTGTCCACGCTGAAGAACATCTCTGCCCGCTGGATTCCTTTCTCGGTCAGCTGGACGGCTTTCAGCTTTTCGTCCTTCTCGTAATCCTCTGGCCCCAGCAGCTTGACAAAGCGGTTGGCCAGGCGGTAGAGTTTGCTCTCGGGGCCGCCCGGCCCCGCGATAATAAGGGGCGTCCGGGCCTCGTCGATGAGCACGCTGTCCACCTCGTCGATGATGGCATAATGGAGGCTCCGCTGAACCTGGCTGTCGAGGCTGAGTGCCATGTTGTCCCGCAGATAGTCAAAGCCGAACTCATTGTTTGTTCCGTAGACCACATCAGCCGCATAGGCGGCTTTCTTTTCCTCCGGCGTCTGCCCGCTGACGACAAGGCCGACCCGCAGGCCCAGAAACTCGTGGATCTTCCCCATGAGCTCCCGGTCCCGCCTGGCCAGATAATCGTTGACGGTCACCACGAAAACGCCCTTGCCCTCCAGGGCATTGAGGTAGGTGGGCAGGGCCGCCACCAGGGTTTTGCCCTCACCGGTTTTCATCTCGGCAATATTGCCCTCGTGCAGGACGAGCCCGCCGATGAGCTGAACCGGAAAAGGCTTCAGGCCGATGGCCCTGTACGCCGCCTCCCTGACCACCGCAAAGGCCTCGGCGGTCAAATGATCCAGCGGCTCTCCGTCCTTAAGCCTTTTCCGGAACAACGCGGTCTTATCTCTGAGGGCGCTGTCGCTGAGCGCGGCCATTGCGTCCTCCAGGGCCAGGATCCTGTCCGCTGTTTTCTGAAGCCTTTTTACATCACGCCTGGATGGGTCGAAAATCTGATTTAAAGCTGCCAAAATACGTCTCCTTTGTCAATTGTGATTCTTTTTACCGGTCAGTCTACATACTCGGTTTTATATTGAAATTCTTTGCAGTAGTCGTCAACCTTTGAGTTTCTTTTGCAGTGTACCACCGTGTTGCCTCTGTTAAAAAGCCAGTCGCCCATGACCTCGGGATCATGGAGCAGCACCACCTTTTTCAGCCGCGGGCAGCCGTGAAAGGCCCACTTCTCAATGCGCCTGACGCTTTCGGGAATATGGATGCTCTCGAGAAACTTGCACTTTAAAAACGCGCTGTCCCCGATGGTCACCAGCCCCTCTGGCAGGGCCAGGGATTGAAAGCAACAGCCGACAAAGGCTTCCCGGCCGATGATTTTCAGCTCTGGCGGCAGGGTGACCTGCTGCAGCTGCTTGCAGCCATAAAAGGTGCGGAAGGCGATCATCTCGATCTGCCTGGGAATGACCACCGTCTGGAGGCTGTCGCAGTCGATAAAAGCGTTCTCGCCAATTTCCTCAAGGGCTTCTGGCAGCTCAATGGTCTTGAGGGCCCGGCACAGCTTAAAGGTTCTTGGCCGGATTACCCGCAGCTTTTTGGGAAGATTGATCTCACGCAGCTTGCGGCACTCCATAAAGGCTGCCTCGCCGATTTCCCGCACACTGCCCGGCATCTTGACCGCCACCAGCTGTGTACAGCCCCGGAATGCGTTTTCTCCGATGGACATCACCGAGGGCGCAAGCTCCAGCCGGTGGATTTTTGTGATATTCATGCAGGCCTTTGACCCGATGGTGCGGTACTCACCGCCAATGACCAGATGCCTGACCTTATTCTGCCTGGCAATGGCCGTTGTGTAGACGCCCCGGTTTTGGCTGTTCGGCTCAGGGGGCCGCTGTCGGGCACTGCGCTCCCTTTGGTTTGTGCTTTTGATGTTTTCTGCCATTTCATTTCCTTCCTCTGTGTAATGTATATTTTTTATGCCGCTGCGCTGTCTCCAACACCGTACAGCGGCCATGAAAGCGCCTGACACAGGCATGGGGATATTTTTTTAAGATTTACCGGCTGATCCGTTCTCGATCAGGCCGTATTTTACCTTGATCCGTTCCAGCTTTTCAATCAATGGCCTGGCTCCAAAAAACAGGAAAATGACCGTTGAGCAGGCGTAAATCAGATTAAAGGGCGCACCTGAAAAATATAAGGGCAGCGCCGACCACCAGGTCACCTCACTCTGGTACATAAGCACACTGGCCGTATCCATTAAAAAGCCGTAGATAAAGAAAGTGGACATAAACCCAAAGAGGCAGAGGGGCCCCTTTTTCATCGTTAATCTTCCTTTTTTAAACAAAAGCCCTGCCAGAAACCCGATGATGCCCGTGGCAAACATCTGCCAGGGGGTCCAGGGGCCCTGTGTCAGAAAAAAATTGGAGGCAAACATGGACACTGCCCCCACCAAAAATCCGGATTCGGCGCCAAAACATACCCCTGCCACAATAACGACGGCGATGACAGGCTTAAACTGCGGCAGCATAAAAAACGCCGCGCGCCCCGCCACCGCAATGGCCGCTAAAAGTGCCAATATGACCAGCTCCCGGGCCTGGGGCCTCCGGCCCTCAAATACCATCACAAAGGGCACCATGGAATAAACCATGATCATCATACTGATAAAGAAATACTTGCGGTCCCCGATGCGGATACCGATAAAAATCGTGAGGGGAATGAGCACAAAGATCATCAGCAGCGCCGCCCATGTCCGTTTTGACAGCTTCCTGCTCTCTGGCTTTTCCACCAGGCTGCCATCGGCTGGCGGCACCCAGAGCTCGCGGTCACTCCGGACTGGGGCCGCATCCTCTCTTTTTTTTACCTCATACTTTTCTTTTGGCTTGCCGCCCTCCAGAAAATCATCCAGAAACCGGTCTAAAGATTCATTTGGCAGCATGTGATCACATCCTTCACGGTAATGGCATTGTCAAACAAATGCCGGGACAAGCGGTTGGCCGAGGTCGTATAAAAGCTGTTTCCCGAAAAAAAGGCTCTCGGGGTGTTGGCGGTCACAATACTGCCCTCAAAGAACAGGCCGCAGGTGTCGGCGTATTGGGCGCAGAATTCCACATCGTGGGAAACCATCACGATGGTCACCCCATGCTCCTGGAGGCGCTTGAGAATTTCGGCCAGCTCCCGCTTAAAGTGGTTGTCCAGCCCCTTTGTCGGCTCATCCATCAAAAGAATACGCGGTTTTAACAGCATAATTTTCGCAAGGGCCAGTCTTTGCTGCTCACCGCCAGAGAGATCATAAGGATGCTGCTGCATAAGATGTCCGATGTGCATCAGTTCCGCCATTCCCTCAACCGCTGTGCGTTTGTCCATGTCGCTGTCAAATTCGGAGCGCCTGCGCTCATTGGTACCGCCAATGGCCTCAAACAGGTCCAGCTCCACTGTCTTTTTGACAAAAAGGCTCTGGGGATTCTGGGGCAGAACGCCCAGAAAGCCATGAAACAGCTCCTTATCCGAATATTTTCGAACTTCCCTCCCTTCAAGCTTTACCTTTCCCCGGTATGGCCGGTTAATACCTGAGATCAAGGACAGGGTGGTGGTTTTGCCGGTGCCGTTGCCGCCTACCAGGGCATACAGCTGGCCCCGCTTGATCTCCAGTGACAGGTCGCGTACCACATCGGGAAGATTTTTATCATACCGGAACCAGACATCTCTCAGCTCGACAACGGTCTCCGCTTCTTTAAAATGGTCTGCCTCAATGGGAATACTCTTTTTCTCGACAGGCTTTCCCTCAAACAGCTCCGACAGCCACTGCCTTCCCTCCCGCACAGTCAGCGGGCAGGGCATTTCATTATCGATTCCAGCATAAATCTGCATGGGCGCAGGCATGGACAAAAACATATCATGCCCCATACCCCGCAGTTCTTTTCCGATTTCCCGCGGAAGCCCCTGAGCGATAACCGAACCCTGGTCCATGACAATGACCTTATCCGCGGCTGGAAAAATATCCTCAAGCCGGTGCTCTGTCATGATAATAGTAGTGCCCAGGTCACGGTTAATCTTTTTGACAGTTTCCAAAAAATCAGAAGCCGCAATGGGGTCAAGCTGCGAGGTAGGCTCGTCCAGAATCAGCAGCGACGGGTGCATGGCCATGATGGCCGCCAGGTTTAACAGCTGCTTCTGCCCGCCGGACAGCTCGTTCACATTCCGCCGGAACCATGCCTGAATCCCAAAATAAGAGGCCATTTCCGCCACTCTCAAGCGAATAGTCGGCGTGTCATAGCCCAGGCTCTCAAGCCCAAAGGCCAGCTCATGCCACACCTTATCCGTCACAATCTGATTGTCTGGATTTTGCAGCACAAAACCAATTTCCGAGCTCTGTGTCCGGATATCCACCTCAGAAAGCGCGCGCCCTTTAAAAAGAATCTCCCCTGTCCGTGTTCCGTGGGGCGTGAGCACTGTTTTAAAATGCCGCAGCAGCGTACTTTTGCCACAGCCGCTCTTGCCGCACAAAACGACAAAATCCCCGTCATTTATCTCCAAATTGATGCTGCAAAGCGCCGGATTCTCCATCTCCGGATAGGTGAACATCAAATCCCTTATTTCTACTTCTGCCATATCTTTTTAAGCAGCTCTGCTGCTCAAGCCTCCTTTATTTTTTGTACAGTGCTGATACCTTGGTCTTTAGCCCCGCTTCACGGGCCATTTTCAGAGTGACGGAATTTTCCGGGCACTCCAGAACCGTCCGCGACGCAAAGCTCTGAGGCGAAAAATACGTGACGCCGGCACCAGCCTTTACATACTTAATCTTCTTACAGTTTGTAAAAGCATTTTTTTCAATAATTGACACACATTGCGGCAGACAGAACGAAGCCAGCGCCTGGCAGCCGTAAAAGGCATATTCGTTGATCCTCAAAAGCCCGCCGGGCCAGTTGACCTGCTCCAACCGTTCACAATTTTGAAAGCACCCCTGGTCAATGAGTCTGATAGTTTTCGGCAGGTCCACTGCCTTTAAGCGCCTGCAGTCCCGGAAAGCCCGGGCCGGCAGAACAGTGAGCCCCTCTGGCAGCCGGATTCTTTCCAGGCTCCGGCAGTTCGCAAAGCAGCTGTGCTCCAGATGCCTCAGGCTGTCCGGAAGCACCACCTCCTCCAGCGCGTCACAGTTAAAGAACGCGCCCGCCCCGATTGTCTCTGTTCCCTCTGCGATCACGATTTTGCGAAGCCGGCTCTGGCCGGCATACTGAAAGCTTTCAACCTGCTTTCCGATATGCCGCACCGACGGCTCCACCAGCGCGCCGGGCGGGGGAACGCTAACCACCTGACGGTAGTGCGTGAGCCTTAAGGCTTTCCAGGCTCCGGCATCGGATACCGCGTAGCCCATGCTTTTGAAAAAAGCGATCATTCCCTCCTCCTCTGGCTGGCAAAGCAGCGTGACCGCCTGCATAAGAAAGGGTCTGAGCGCCATGCCGCGGTGCAGATAAAGCGCCTTGACGGCACTGCCTGCAAAAACCTGATTGTCCAGCTCAGCCTTTCCAAGAAAATCGACACGTCTCAGGCGCTTTGTGTCCCGGAAGCTGAAACGCTCAATACACGCCACATTTTCCGGAATAATCAATTCTTCCACAGGGCATCCCTTAAAAGCGCCCTCACTCACGGTTTTCAGACTTTTGGGAAAAGTAACCTCCCCCAGGCTCTTACAATCTGCAAAGGCTTTTTGCCCAATGCACTCCACGCCCTCGCCGATGAGCACTTTTCTGATTTTTTCACGGCCGCAATAGCCTCTTGGCGGTATCTCCCGGATGCCAAAGACCAGGAGAAATGTATCCTTGGGGTAAGTCTCGAATTCGAGTACTGCTGTTTCAGGGCAATGGTACAGATAGAGCGCGAAGCCGTCCTGTTTTCGGCATAATTTAAATCCCCGGGCTTCCATCAGAAGCCGGGAATCCTGATTCCAACGACAAACAACCCGTGCGTTTGAAGGGAAAGCGGCCGGTCCGAATGCAGGGACCCCGCCTTGAAATATTATTTTTGTTAAATGCGCGCAGCCCGCAAAGGCATAGCTGCCGATGGCCAAAAGGGATTTTGGCAAAACCAGACGGCGCAGCCTGCCGCAGTGCAGAAAGGCTCCGTCCCGGATCTGCTCGAGCCCCTCCGGCAGAAACAGCTCTCTAAGCCCGGCGCCGTCAAAGCAGTGGCTCTTCAGGCACTTCACCGTGCCTTTAAAACTCAGCTTTTCCAATCTCTCGCAGCGGTAAAAGGCGTAGACCCCGATAGCTTCAATTTTCCCGCCAAATTCAATGGCTGCCAGAGACCGGCAGTTCCAGAACGCGCCATCCTCAACGCACCGTACAGATCTGAGACCTGTCACAGTTCTGAGCTTAAGGCAATTTTTAAACAGCTCCTTTGAAATAATCCTGAGTCCAGAGGGAAGCCGTACATATTCCAACGACTTACAGCCGTAAAAGGCTTCATCTCCAATGGACTCCACCCCATCGGGCAGCATAATCTCCTCAAGTCTCTCACAACCCCAGAAGGCCCGCTCATCAATATGTAAAAGCGTTTTGGGCAGGACAATCCTTGTAATATTTTTCATGTCTTTAAAGGCCGATACCTCAATATCCGTAAAGCCTTTTGGAATAACGACCTCACCACTCAAATGGTTGTTGAGCACATAGCTTCTCTGCAAAACAGCCCGGGGCGAGCTCCGCCCAAAGCCAATCTCCACTGTCTGCCGGATCAAATAACCTCAACTCCTTCGTGCCGCGCCTCTGCTTCAGGAATGCGTCTCTTAAGCCACCACCACTTGAACTCAGCCACACCGTCGATAATGACCGGCATCATACAAAAGATAAAATAAAACAGATAGGTAAAAAAGCTGCCCAGTGACAATGGCTGAAGCCCGGACATCTTAATCTGCGGGTTATACTGCGCAAAGGCAAAGCCGTGATACACCCCGGCAATCACACAGGCCAGGACGGCCAGCATAACGACAGAAGCCACTGCGTCGCGGCGGTCAAAGCGGTAAATGGAGAAAGCAGTTCTGCCCTTAAGCCCATATCCCCGCGCCTTCATGCTGTCTGCTGTCTCGATGGCGTTTTCCAGCGCCCAAGTAATCATGATTGACAAAATAGTCACCCCGTGCCGGGCCCGCTCAAAGATACTCCCATTGCTCAGATCCCGCCCGATACATTTCTGTCCATTGCTGATCACCTTGATCTCCGCGATAAACTTCGGCACAAAGCGCAGTACCATCGAAAGGATCAGGGACAGGGCGGGAATGATGCGCCCGAATAAAAAGATAAACTTATCCGAGGTCATCACCTTGCTGTAGCAGGAAAACCAGATGAAAACCGTAATCAGCGTTATGCCCATGAATATCCCGTAGACAATGGATTCCATCGTGATGGGGTTGCCGTTGTTAAGATAGAAAAGAATCGTAACGCCATAGTGGTTAAACAGGGGGTTGATCAGCATCACGATGATGATCACCGGCAGGCAGAGCAAGGCGGACTTCAGCGCTTTAAGCCATCCCTTCAGGATGCCTGAATAGACAAAGGCCGCAAAGAGCGATATCAGTAAAAACACTGGGTGAAGGATAAACATGCTAAAAAGAAGCACCGCGACAAAATAACCGAAATTAATGACCGGATGATAACCGGAAAAAGAATCTTCCATATCGATCTCCCCTCGATTGTTATAAGATAATCCTTGGCGGAAGCAGAGGTGGCCAGCTTCCGCCGCGTGCCATCACATCCTTTGTTCTTATTTGTGTAATAATTAAGAACGATGGTTTCTGAATGAAGCGGTGCAGGCGCGCGCCCGAATGCTGCCCGTACGATTTCACCGCTTCACCCAACATAGAAAAGATAGGGATGACAAGACACTTAAAAGAGCCGTTGTATGCGAAAGCTCCTCTAAGCGCCTTTTTAAAAGTTTGCAAAGAAGCCCTTAAAAAAGCGCTCAGCTAAAAGCTGGCGACAGAGGGGCAGACTGTCCCCTCCGTCACCTGTTTTATGGTTTTACCACATGCTGTTATCGCCAACGTCACGGCCAAGATCACAGGTATAAACCCAATTGATCACATCGCCGTTTTCGACGGTATACTGGCTGCACCCATAGTTCGGGAACCAGCCGTTGACGTTATACATCCAGCCAGAGAGCTCGCCGCAGTCAAACTCATAGAGCTGATTGATACCTTCCACGTAGGCCGAATTATAAGCCGGCGTAAAGCTGGATTCCATATGAATCCCCTTGTCACGGCATACCCGCTGCAGCACATCATGGACACTTTCTCCCTCATTAAACTGAACCGTCGTTGGTTTTAAAATCCAACCATCTGAAGGCACAAAGCTTTCTTTACCGCTTTTTAGATTGCCCATGTTGTTAAGAATGGTCGAACAGCTGATGGAAATGGTACAGCTGCTGCCGCTTGAGCTTCCAGAACCAGTATTTCCGCTGTCACCCGGTGTTGTTCCGTCAGGATTTCCAGCCGTCGTTGTGGGAACCGGCGCGATGGTTTTCCCGGCTACGATATAATAATCCCCGCCAGTTTCCACGATGTTCACTGTCATCTTTGTGGTTTCTGCGCTGTTGTCAAAGGTCACATTACTCATTTTTGCCGGCTGCCCGTTGTTCAGCTTGCAGAAAACAGCCGAATCTGCATCCCATTTTTCCGGCAGCGTAATGGTGAGCTGCGGCACGGTGATGAGCCCCTTGTTGCCCGTCAGGGTGATGCCGAGGCCATAGGCGGCATCGCCGGCCGCTGCCTTGACATTGTTGAGTGTATTCCCCTCTGTCGTAAAATCGACCTTGAGGTTCTGATCCTCCGGATTGTGAATATCCTTGCCGTTAAAGCTCCAGCTGTACTGGATTCCGCTCATGGTGCTGCCATCAAAGGTCACCACCTTGTCCTGCCCCTGGATGGAGCGGAACTGCGCGGCTGTCACAACGCCATTTTCCGGCAGCGGGTTTGTATCTGCCAGCTGAACTACCTCTTCATCAGAGCCGCCCTCTGTCAGCCCGCTGATGGGGTCCTTGCACCCTGCCAGCGTGAGCACGGCCAGCAAAAGCATTGCCAATAATAAAACACCCTTTTTCTGAATACCTCTTTTCATTTTTTCTCCCTTTCTTTTATTGTTTTCGGCCTTTAATGATACAGGCCGAATTTAATCTTTACCCGCTCCAGCTTCTCAATCATCACCGGCCCAAGCAGCGCTCCAAAGAAGGCGGTGCCCAGACCATGTACCGCGTCGTAGGGCGCGCCGGAAATATAGAGCAGCTTCATGGAGCCCCAGTCAAGGCCCACGCCAGAGCCGGAAACACTGGATGACATGACCAGCGCGGCGATGTTCATGATACCGCCGTAGATGATAAAGGTGGCCAGAAAGCCAAAGACCGCCAGCGTCAGCCGGTCCACGGGCAGGCGGCGGCGCTGGAGCAGCACCCCGGCCAGCAGGCCAATGGCCCCAAAGCCGTAAAGCCACCAGCCCACAAAGGGCCCCTGGGCGTCTGAGACAATCCAGATGCCAAAGCCCAGCGCCAGCGATACCACGATACAGATGAGCGGCCCCATGACCACCTTAAAATCGACTTCCTTTTTTGAGAACTCCTGATCCCTGTTAAAGCAGAGCCCGCCGAGAAAGCCCAGAAGCCCCCAGCAAAACATCTGCCAGGGCGTCCAAGGTCCCTGACTGGCAAACATATTGATGACCAGCCTTGCCATAGCTCCTGTCAAAAAGCCTTCCTCAGGCCCCAGGCATATTCCTGCAATGATCACCAGCGCTGTTCCCGCCTGAAATGGTCCCAGCATGAAAAACGCCAGATTCCCGCAGGCCGCAATAGCAGCCATCACAGCAATCACAACAATCTCCCGCGCGTCGGGCCGGCGCCCCTCAAACCGCATGACAAAGGGAATGGCTGTGTAGAGAATAATCAGCAGACTGATAAACAGGTATCTCCGGTCATCCAGAAACCGGATGCCAAACCAGATGGTCAGGGGGATCAGCAGAAAGATGATCATCGCTGAGACAAGGGTCCGTTTTCTTTTTGCCGTTTGTGTGCGGATATCCGCAGCTGCTTTATCCATCATGGCTTCTTAACCAGCTTCGGCCAGAGCGCGCATCCGGTAATATACAGTGCCGCCATGGCAGCCGCCGTACATCCCAGGACAACCGCGGCCTTTTTCAGCTGCTCCTTACCCGACGGCGTTTTGGACACACTTCTGCTGTATGGCAGCATGGCCCCGTCAAAATCCCAGGGCTTAAATTCATCCTCAGCCTTACTGGCCGTCTTTCCAGAGGCTCTGGCGGTCATACCGTCGCTGCCTGCTTTACTGCCTTTCTGCATTCCCAAACGCCCTTCAACAGGCGCCGCCTCTCTGACAGGCTCCGAGGTGCCGGTCAGGGCCATGAGGTGCCCCCGGTCATTCCGGTAATAGATGGTTCCGTCCGCGTCACAGTTGAGACTGGTGGTGGTATATTCCTGCTCATCACCCGGGGCGCGGTAGATCACCTCGGCCTGCGGCGTGGTATTACCTGCCCAGTCCTTTACCCGGACAATGGCGCCGTCGTGGTTGTTTACCGTGATATAGAGGTAAACTGTCTGCTGGCCGTCAGCCGTATAAGCTGTTGTAAGCAGTGGTGAGGCCTTGGACGGGCCGCCGATATCTGTCTGATAGATCATGCTGAGAGAACCCGCGTCCAGAACCGCCAGCTTTCCATTTTCCGTATTGCCCTGGTCAATGACCGTGGCCTTGTTATAATCCTCCTCATGGCCCGAGCCATTCGCCTTCTGAGTGGTGACATACACACGGCCATTGTAAACCACCGGCGATGTGGTTGACGCTGCCGGAAGTTCGGCAACTTTAGCTCCTGTGTAGTGCCCGTCACTGGTAACACCGAGCTTAAAGACCTTCCCGCCGCCAGTGATCCCATTGGCGGTGGCGCCGCCGCCCGCTGTAAAATAAAGGGCGCTGGTTCCGGCGTCATAGGCGATACACGAACGGATAACGCCGCCAGTGGCGTACCGGTCAATGAGCGCCCCCGTCGATTTGTTACGGGACTGCACCACGCCTGAGTCCCCGCCGAAGATTACCGCGTCGCCAACCACCGTGGCGCCGCTCCAGTAATAGCCGCCGTCATCGTCCGAAACCCACCGCGCACGCCGGATACCATTAGTCTGGTAAATCTCGCCGTTACTCGTGGTGTCTATACAGAAAAAGGTTCCCTTGTTCGTCGAGCCGCTCCAGGTACCTGAGTAGATAAAACCATCGGCATAGGTAACCTGGCAGTTGCTCTGCCCGCCAAAGCTTTCGGTGCGCCAGAGCGAATCCAGGGTATCGGCGTTAAAGGCCTCAATGGTACCCTCTTCCTCTGGCACGAAGATCATGCCGTCGCCGTAGGTGGCATAGGAGAAAAACTCGACTTTTTTCGCGAGCTTTGCCTCTTTGACAATAGCGCCGGTGTTTTTATCCAGCTTGTAGAGCTTGTTGTTCTGGGTAGCGACAAAAATATAGTTGTCCACCACCAGCGGGGTGCCGGCAGTCATCTGCTTGCCCCCTGTGTTGATGTCGCTGTTTATCCACTTTTCGGTCAGGTTGTTTCCCGCGTTTGGCAGGCTGGCGTCCACAATGGCCATGTTGCTGTTGTTCTTCCTGAAGGTTGGCCAGTAGCTCTCAAAATCCACATAGCGGTTCATCTTTACCGTCACCGTACACTGGTTTTTAATGCCGCACACCTCAGCGGTAATCACTGCTGTCCCCTTAACATGCCCGGTGACAATGCCCTTATCGTCCACACTGGCCACGGACGGGTCTGAGGAGGTATAGGTCAGTCTGTTTTTATCCGTTGTATCATAGGGCTTAAAGCTCAACACGCTCAGTTCAAAGCTGGGATTTGCAATATCCAGTAAAAGCGTTTTTTCTGTATCACTCAGTATAAAGCTTTCAATGGCAATGCGGCTGTCGGATACCACTGTAAAGGTCGAAAAAGCGTCTGTCGAAAAGCTGAAGCGCTTATTCTGAGCATCGTAGGTGACCAGAGCATTCCCCTTTTCATCTACAAAACCGATGCGCTCGCCGTTATGCAGGAGGGTCAGCTGGCCGTGCTCGCCAAGCCCCGGCGCCGTGTAACCGCCGGAGGGCATCGTGATTTTAAAGCTCTTGCCCTGGGTATCATATTCCGGTATGGCGTCCGCGCTTTCGGCAGCGGCAAAGTCCCTCAGCCTGATTTCATACTGGCTCTCAACGGCCGGCTCCAGATACCGGGCGTCCGCCTCGAGGGCAGCCCGCTGCTCTGCTGTGACCTCAACCGCCTGCGCCACCACCTGCACGGTCCAGGGCAGGGTCAGGGAACGCCCTTTAACGGTAACGCCGTTATCCGATGCGTTGGTCACCGTTAAGGCACCCGTCACCTTTTTCATTTTCTTTTCAACCTGATCATAGATTTCCTGATCCTTGGTCAAGAAGCCATCGTAATCGCCTATGGCATTCAGCGCTTTTTCGGCTTGAACCAGATCAAAAAGACTTTGGTCGTCGGGTTTTCCACCGCTGTCGATGACGGCCTGAACCGCATCTGCCGCAGGCTCGCATATCGCCACCACCCGAGACAGCACCTTGCTGTAGCCGCTGTTAATGGCGACCTGTATATTGGCATCCTGTTCTGGTGTTAAAAGCGACTGCTGCGCGCTTGTCAGGTTATTATAGGCATTCTCAACCACTTTAACCTCATCCAGAGACGGGCTGGCATTGGTGTTCAGAATCGCCGCCAGCCGAACCACTTCCTTGGCCGCGGCAATGTCCTCATCGGTAATGTCCGGCGGATCGACCGGGTCGTCCTCTGTGACAGTAACCCGGCAGTCCGCGGTAAAGCTGCCCACCTGCGCCGTGATCACAGCCTTACCCTTGGCCACCGCTGTAATACGGCCATTTCCGTCCACTGCCGCCACCTGTTCGTTGTCCGAACGCCAGGTAACGGTTTTGTCATCCGTCGTATCTGCCGGGCTATAGCTGACCTTGAGCGCAGTGGTCTTACCCTTGCCCAGGCTTACTTCAGATTGATTCAGGCTGATGCTCTGCAGCGGCTTTTCGGCGCTCTCTTCACTTACAGTGACCTCACAGCTGGCGGTGAAATCGCCGAGGGTGGCGGTGATGGTGGCGGTGCCGACGCCAGTAGCATACACAATTCCTCCATCAACATATACTATGCTTTCATCACTACTGCTCCATACTACCCCTTGTTCTACCCTGCAATCTTCAGGATCATAGATCACCTGAAGTTCTCCCTCCGTTTCATATTGGAGATTCATTTTTTCCTGGTTCAGTCTAATTCCCTGTAAATTCCGTGCATCTACAGCTGTTTTTAAATACGCAAGAGCACTGTCTACGCTTGATTGATCCAATGTTAAATCCTGGATAATCTTCATAGCATTATCATAAGCATCCTGAATGTGTTGGATAGATAAAAGCACATCTTTATCTGCCCGTCCGTTAAACTCTGCAATGTACTTCGTTAACGCATCTCTGTTTGCAATAAATATTCCACTGCCATCATATTTATCACCCACATCTTTCCCTGTTCCCCAGAGCGTAAATTGATATCGGACAACGTCGCCATCCTTTGGAATATAATATCCCATTCCCTGTTGTGGAAATGTATTATTTACCATGTACATCCAACCAGATTTTTCAGAATAAGAGAATTCTCCAAGCCCTGGGTAATGTTTATTGCCGTCATTTTGCTCATTTGTTACCCGGTAACCACTCATTTCCTGAATATACATAGGTATATCCAAGACACCAGCATCTGCATTTTTTATAACTGCCAGGTAAAAACCATATGAGGAATTTTCTTTTGTCTCGTAAGCATCTGGTCCGCCCAAAACACGGTCCAATAAATCTGCCCCTGTATCCCCCGCATAGATCGGAACTTCCTCCGGCTCAATAAAATATCCTTGCCCCAGAGTAAAACGCTCAACACTTACTGTTACTGTTCCAACCGGCGCGTCCGCTTTTACGGTGGCCGTATTTACAAAACACGACAGTATTAATACGATGCATCCAATTGTAAAAGCTTTAAATATATTCCTTTTTATGTTTTCCATTTTCTCTCCTCATACAACAATTCTTTATAGTAAGGGTATTCGTTACTGCTCCCTGTTACCAGGAAGCAGGGGCTTACACCCTTTATTTATTTGCTATGCATTAAATCTTTTCCTGTAAGCAATTAGCCCCGCTATTGCCAAAATAAGGAAACCAACTGCTACCGCCACGCTACTGTTGCCGTCCTGAACAATGCCTGTATTCGCGTTGTTTCCAGAAGCATTCGTACCTGTCGCATTATTCACAGTGTCAGCCTTATTATCACCGCTTGGATTAGTCCCCGGATTTTGTTCTTCCGGTTTCATCATACCAACCACCGCAAATTCAGAAAAGCTCTTAACCTGAAGGGTAAGCTTATTATCCTTTGGTGTTACAGCAGTCCAAATAAACATACCGGTTTCTTCATCCTTATGACCAATATAATACAAATCATAACCCATCTGTTTTTCAGTGAGAGGAATTGTCAATGTAAAGGTGCCATCTGCATTTTCAATCACCTCAGGCTTAATGTCTGCAAGGAATAAAATATCCGCTTTCTTAGCATCTGAGAACTCAGAAGCGCTGTCAATTGCTTTTTGTGCTTCTGATAATGCTTCTTTATCTGCCATCTTGTCCGTTACAATAATCTTTTCACCTGCTGGTAAACCGTTAACTGTTACACCAGTCTTTTCATCCGTGGCGATGGTCACCAGCTTAGAGACGGCGGCATTCAAATTCGTGGCCACTGTATCTACCTGCTGCTGTGTGCTGTCATTCAGGTTTCCGGCAACCTTTTCGGCTGCGGCTAAGGCTTCCTTTACAACGGCAAAGCTGTCCGCGGTGTAATGACTTTCATCTAATTTTTTAGCTGTTTCAACCGCTTTGGTCAGGTCTTCGGTTTTTGTTGCCTTTTCCATTAAACCCTTTGTCGCATTCTGCAAGTCGGTCAATACCTTGTCCGCTTCTGCTGCCGGCACCTGGCCTTCTGCCAGCCGACCTGCCATGGCATCCGCATTTTTGAGGGCTTCCGCTACCGCTTTCCAGCTGCTGGTGGTGTAAGCTTCTTCCTTGAAGGCTTCGCGCACCTGCGCAACCGCTGCGTTAAAGGCGTTTTCGTCTGCTGCAATCACCAGCTTGGCGACCGCGTCATTCAGGTTTTTAACCGCTGCGGAAACCTCAGCATCTGTGGCATTTTCCTGGCCGACCAGTGCTTTTGCCGCATTCAGGGCTGTCTGCACATTTGCCTTGGTTTCGTCCATATAGGTGACATCTTCGCGCGCAAGCGCTGCTTCTGCCGCCTGGATGCTGGCCGCCAGCGCCGCCTGGTCACCCTTGGCGCTCAGGGCCGCAATGGCGGTCTTAACCGCCTGAGCCGAGTCCGCCACGGTTTTCTGGTTTTCCGCGTTATCCGCGAGATCCGCGTCCAACACGCTCTGGGCGTCGGCGACCGCTTTGGTCAGGGCCGCGTAGCTGTCCGGTGTGTACAGGGCTTCATCGTAGGTTTTGGCTTCATCGACGACTGCTTTTAAAGCCGTTTTGTCAACCGCTTTAACCAGCTGCTTTATGGCATCATCCAGCGCCTTAACCTGCGCCGCAACTTCGTCTTTTGTATTTTCTGTGGTTATTTCCTTTGCCGCCGCAATGGCTGCTTCCAGGTTTTGATAGCTTGCCGCGGTGTACAGGCTGCTGTCAACGGCTTCCGCTTCGGCGATTTTGCTGGTCAGCTCGGTGATGTCTGTTGGCGGAGCCGTGATCAGTATCTCTCCTACATTGTTCGTAACTGTTGGTATTACTTCAGTTCCGTCAAGGTTGCCATCTAGTAAATACATATCTGTGACTTTAGCTTCAAAGTTCACTTTCCCAGTAACATCTTCTTTTGCTTTAAATACCATAGACATGATGACGGTATCAGGTGCCACAATGTCAGAACCCAATTGACTTATATTAACCATGACAGCAGAAATATTTTTGTTATCGTTAACCATATTACTGCCGGTCTTTATAGGCGTTTCGTATGATACGCACTCAACCTTACTGCTATCGTAAACCACCTGGGCATTCATAACACCAAATGATTCTGCACAATTCAAGGTCAGTGTAAACTCTTTCCCTTGCTCGATTTTTTGTTCGTTGTTTCCGCCTTGCATATTTAAGGAAACTACTCTTTTGGGGGTGTTCTCTTCCGCAAAAACCGGCGAGATACAAGCCATAACAAGACAAAAACTGAGGAAAATCGCTGTTAGTTTGCTGAATTTTCGTTTTTTCATTATTCTTTCACCTTTCAAAATGTTCTTAAGCCTACGTTATGTTGCATAATCCAAGTAACATCTAAAGCATTTACTTTCCCATCATTATTAACATCCGCGGCCTTCATAGCCTTTTCATCTAAAGCCCGGGATCCAACATTGTACTGCATAACCCATGTAACATCCAGTCCATTGATTTTTCCATCTCCTGTAACATCTCCGAGCATCACATCTTCTTCCAATCCATTAAATGCGTTGTCCAGCCCTTCAATGGCGCTTGTAACCGCGCCGCCGTCAGCATCGTTGCTTTCAGCCACGTCTTTTGCCGTACTCAGCGCATCCTCCAGCGTTTTCCACTTTTCCGCAGAATAATCTTTCTCATCGAGAGCCTTCATCTTTTCTGTGATCTCTGCGATCTTGTTGTTCAGCTCCGTTTTATCCGGCTGTTCTTTGAGGGTATCGTTCACATAACGCTCCAAAGTAATCTGAGCATTTGCAAGCTCCTGAACTGTGGATGTTTGTACGTCTACTTTCTCTGCGATGGTAATATACTGTCTGGCAGCTTCTATGCTGGATGCCAGATACTTATCTGTTTGAGCAAGCTGTTCCTTGGCCGCTGCAATAGCTGCTTTAAGACTGTCTCCCGCCGCTTCCAGGCCCTCAACCGCTGTAACGTTGGACAAGAGCGTATCTCTGTTTTTAATTCTTTCACGAGACTCGTCGTATTTCAGCTTATCATAAAGGTCCTTCGCTGTATCTACCGGCTTACGGCCTTCAAGGGTTGTGAAGGGTTTGATCTGGTCAATGGCAGTCTCAACCTTTTTCATATCCTCCGCTTCCGTGGTGACCAACGCTTCCACTGCCTTTCTCAGCTTACTGGCCTGCTCGGCTTTCTGCTCAGAAGTCGCCTGGGTATCTTTCTGAACCTTCTCAGCTGCTTCAACTGCCGCTTTCAGATTGTTAATACTGTCCTGAGTATAGATTTCAGACACATTGCTCTTACTTAATTCTGTCTTCGCAAGCTCCAAAGCACTCTCAAGATTTTCATCTGGATAGAATTTTTCATAGATGGCCTGCAGTTTTTCTTTGTTCGTATTTGAAATATTCGATTTTTGCGTATCGTTCAGCTTGTTGTACTGTTCCCAGCACTGGTCAAAATCCTGGCGTTTTTCTTCGGTTATGGCTGCCGCCTCCGGCAGAGCGCCAATGGCGTTATTAATCTGAACCGTAGAGTCTTCAACGTCGCGGCAGTCAAACAAATTATGAGGGTTTTGTTCATAGGCTCGTATAATGGAATTTAAACCACGTGCTACCTGGGCGGATTCGCCGCCTTTTACATCACCTCCGACCTGGCCCCCTTCAAAGAAAGAAACAGCACGTGTGATCAACGTATTTCCGTTTTTGACAAACCGGGCGTCAAAGGGGTCGATCCCGGCCAGCCCAACACTGATCTGAACCTGGGCGTTTGTCCAGGTGTTGGTAATATCATACTTTGGCTTGCCGGTAGAATCCGCTGAGTTGATGTATCCTCCCCAGCAGTTACCCATATAGGTCTGTGCTGCCGATATCTGGTTTAAGCCATCTTCCACAAAAAGCTTAAGGTCATACCATTCGCTGCCCTCCTGTGCGTTGGGATCATAGAAAAACATAAGAGGCTGCCAGGCCATTGTCCACATATCAGCTGCCTGGTCTTTTTCAACCTTTACGCCGTCCGCATCCACCTCAATGGGCGTGACCTTTGATTTTACATAGTCCGCCATGCTATAGCCGTACTGGCTTTCATCAAAATCGTTGGAATACATGGCGAACGCAGCTGTCTGGCTGGCAAAGTAATCCCTGTCGCCGCTGTGGTTAATGATGACGTCCAGCAAGTCATAGCCGCCGACATTTCTGGGATCATATCCAATGGCACTGATGGCCAGAACATCTTTCGCGGTATCGGAGGTGTCGAAGCCATCCACCTGTCCCTGCGCCTTATAGGCCGCGTAGCGGGCTTCATACTGCTTGTATACCTGGTCCCAGAAGCCATCTGGCACCTTATAATTACAACGCGCCGCAGAAAAAACAAGCCATGAGTCGCTGGCCACAGTCGCCGCATCGGGAGTACTGCCCAGCTTGTAGTCAAAAATCAAATCGCAGGCCTTTTTAGCCTGGTCAATAAGCTCCTGTTTTTGATCGTCGGACAGGACGGTCCCATCCTGGGTGAAGCTTCCCCAGGCCTCTGCCTGCTTGCGGTCAGCGTATTTATAAAAATCCGAAGGCAAATAGTACTCTGCCTCATCATTTTCGGTATACTTTACCTCGACCTTGTCAAACTGGGCCAGGCCCCGCGCATGATCGCCCATCATACCAACATAGAAGGTGTTTTTGGTGTCTGGGGTCTCCTCATAATCAATGGTAACCTGATGTGGATTACCGCCCAGATCGGTCTTTATTTTGATATCCTGCACACGGGTTAAGGTGGAATCACCGCCAAGGGCTTCGCTGTAGACGCGAGGCTCCAGCACCACCTCTGTATCCAGGATCACCTTGTCCTTCAAAATGGTATAGCCCGTGTTCAGTACTGGGTGATCGTCGCCCATTTTCCAGATTTGTCCAAAGTCCCAGCCTTTAAAGGTTTCCTGACTCCGCATCTTATAGGTAGGTACCTTTTCACCCTGCGCATTTGCAGGCAGTGTGCTGATCTTTAGGCTGTCAAAATAACAGCTCTCCATATTTTCGTTTGCAGTCGACATCCGCGCCAGCGGCTGAGAGATTTCCTTATTAACCTTGCCCTTAAAGCTCCCGGCAAAGAAACAGTTTTTGAGGACTTGCACCCCTGGGCCCATTCCATAAAAACTGGCTGATGACTGGGTGTTGTTGGTAAAAACAACGGTGGAATAAGAATCCTCAATAGTACCTTTGTACTCACTGCTGTTGGAGACGTTCGCTTCCTTGGGAGGATTAGCGAAACCAACCATTCCACTAAAGCCTACATATCCCTGATAATCACTCTGGATGGTGACAGAACCCGTGGTCGCGCAGCGCTGTATCCAGGCGCCCGGCATCATGTTGGCAATAACACCGTAAGTAGAAGACCGGAGTTTTTTTGTGTCCTTTGTAAAATTCACATTGGCTTCAACGGTCAGATTACCAATCTGTGCGCCTGGCGCCAGAACATCAAACAGGCCGGAGCCGCTGTCTTTAAAGTTATAAATCTTATGCCCCATACCGTTGAGCTTCCCTCTGAAAATATAGCCGAAGAGACCTTCGCTTGTAGTGTAGGGCTCATCGGTTGGGGGCAGCTCTGGATAAGGGGTCAGGTTCCCGGCGTCAATATCGGCTGTCAGCAGCAGGTGTTCGTTTTCATACTCAATATCCTTGACAATATCCGCCCTCAGCGTATTCAGATCCTCGACAGACCCGATAAGGTAGTTGCCCTCGGCGTCCTGCTTTAAGGACGGCGTCCCCTTTTCCTCAGACACTGCCTGTGCTTCCGGCTGTGCAGTGTCTGCCAGCACGGTGTTTCCAGCTTCCTGACTGGTGTTTTCCTCTGCCCTGGCAAAGGGGGTAAAACAGGTCAGTGTCAGCAGCAGCGCCAGAAAAAAGCACAGCCATTTTGCGGGCTTGGTTTTCCTTAAACCTTCCATTATTAATGTTCCTTTCGTACTCAAACCTTTTATAAAGATAAGCATCTCTGTTACACGTACCAAAAGAACACCTGATTTAGGTGTCCTTTTGGTACACACGAAAGCAGAAGTCTGCTTTCTGGTCAACTTGTTATTTTATTTTTTACCAATCCGCTTTCTGCTGACTGCAATGCCGCCTGCGGCTGCCAGCGCCAGCAGTCCCACAGCAAGGTAAACCCCTGTGTTGTCTGCGGCGATACCGGTATTGGTGTTTTTTGTTCCTCCTGCGGTGGCTCCAGTACCTGCGCTGTTGACAGAATTCTGGGACTGGCCGCCGTTTCCGGTGTTATCCGGATTGACTGGCTGGCCGCCGCCCTGGGTATTTTTAAGACCCACAATTCCAAAATCCGACAGGGTGCTCTCAAAGGTCAATGTATTCTGATCTTTGTCGAAAGACACGTTTTCAAGGTATTCTTCCCGTTTGTCTGCAGGCTTGTGGTAAATAACATAGCGGTCGTAACCCTGGGCTTCTTTCGGTATCTTAAGCGTGATTTTAAGCTTCATACCGTCGGGCAGGGCCGGTTCTGCTGTGATGTGGAACAAGGCTGCCAAAGTACCATTTTCGTACTTCTGGGCTATCGTGTTCTGCACCGCTCCGATGTCTCCGGCTTTTTTTACTGTCAGCTTCGTGCCGTCCGGAACCTCCGTAATTACCTCATAACCGTCAAAAGTTTCCTTGACAGGCATCCTCAGGCCTGTCAGAGCTTTGCTTAAGGCCGACTCCGCAGATGCGACCATTTCCTGGCTGGTATCTGGGTTTGCAAGCGCTGTCTCGGCCGCTTTAATGGCCTGTGCCAGGCTGGCGTAAGTAGCTTCGGTATAGGCTTTTTCATCCTTGTCCTTTGCCTGGTCATACAGCACCTGCAGGTTTTTGGTATCTGCTCTGAGCTCGACGTTGTCCCTGGCTGTGTTCAGCTTTTCGATGGCTTCAGACACCTCCGTCTCTGTCAGCTCGTTCTTCTTTAAAAGAGTCTCCGCTTCAGCCAAGGCCGCCTCATAGGGCGCGTAGGTCGTTGGTTTATAGCTGTCCTTATTTTCAGGATTAACCGCTTCTCTCGCTTCTTTCACCGCTGTTTCCAGAAGCTCCCTATCGCCCAGTTTATTCATGTCAAGGGCTGCCTTGGCTGCGATTAAGGCATTGGCCGTGCTGTTGGTTTCTTCCTGGGTTATGTCTCCTTTGGCGGCAGTTTCAGACGCTTTGGCCATCACCGCCTCAAATTCGGTCCAGGCGGCTGTGGTGTAGTCCGACGCCTTTAAGCCGCTGTATTCTTCCAGCAGCTGGTTCAGGTCTCCCACAAAAACCAGACGCGCTTCGGCTGCCTTCAGGTTTTCTACAGCCTGATCGACTTCTTTTTGCTGATCCTTTTCGGTATCCGCGCTGTTCAACTCGCCAGCGGCTTCCAGAGCTGCCTTAAAGGCCGCGTAGGAATCTGCGCTGTAGCTGTCCTTTTTCTGAACAAAGCTGTCCGCTTTTTTGATTTCAGCCTGAAGCACGGTAATGTCCGCGGCTTCCTTCATTCCTTCTAAAGCCGTGTTGAGCAGGGTCTGCTGTTCTTCCACCATTGTCTTGCTGGCCTCAGGATTTTCATTGACAGCCGAGGCTGCTTCCAGAGCGGTCCGCAGGCCGGTATAGCTGGAGGCCGTGTAGCCTTCCTCCAACAATCTGGCCTCTGCCTGGGTGATCAGAGCCTGCAGTCCGGCTTTGTCCGGCACTTCAATGAGCCCGTCAAGGGCTGTCTGAAGGGCCTGTACCTGATCGTCAACAGCTTCCTGGGTAGCGTCCAGGTCGTCCAGCACCGCCTCGGCGGAGGCGATGGCTGTCTGAAGCGCCTCAAAGCTCGCCGGTGTGTAGCTGGCTTCTGTTTTGCCTTTAGCTTCGTCCAGCTTGGCGCTCAGCGCGCTGGTATCCGCCTGGTCGGTAAAGGCCCGCAGCATTGGGAACT
Organism: Eubacterium callanderi; assembly: GCF_900142645.1. Taxonomy (GTDB): domain Bacteria; phylum Bacillota; class Clostridia; order Eubacteriales; family Eubacteriaceae; genus Eubacterium; species Eubacterium callanderi. The sequence goes on along the minus strand of NZ_FRBP01000016.1, from coordinate 90,738 downwards.
CGCCGTCCACAATCTTCCAGGTTTCCTTTGGCCATTCGGCAAAGGTGGCTGCTTTTTTCAGCTCCTCACCAGCTTTGGCATATTGGGCGTCTTTTCCCTCAGAGGCTCCGATGATATCCGAGTTATAAAAGCTGTTATTTATTTTGACGTTTTCATGTGAATAAGACGCTTCAAATATCCCCAGAATCCGATCTGCTTGAATCGCTCCATTGACCAGACAGTTTTCAACTGTCAGCCCCTCGTTCGAGCCTAAAAAGACATACGCACCCTTTGCTGTTATGTTGGGGGCAATCAGACAGTTGCGGTACTGTCCCATAAAAGTTTTAGCGACGACAGCATATACAGAACCGTCCTCATTTTTTATCTGCCCGTCAATCCAGCAGTTTTCCACCAAGGTCTCCTGGCTGTATAAGTCTGAGGCCAACGGCGCGTAACGATACCTCTGATTTGACCCGTCATAATATTTCGGAATGTTATCAACATTCACATTGAGATGAAGATTCCTGACGACTGCCGGTTTTCCTCCGTATTCATCAGAATAATCCCGGAGTCCCAGCTGATAGAACAGGCCCACATGGTTATCATGAAAATTCAGGATACTGTGCCCCTGGCCGTCAAAGGTACCGGTAAAAGCACGGTTATTATACTCGCTTCCGGAGCTATCTTCGAGCACTTCCAAGGTTAGCAGTCCGTCACCCGCGGCGTTGATATCATTGTTGAGCACAACGGTCTCACCGTCAAAGGCGTAGTAATTCAGATACATGCGGAAAGCGTTGAGATCGTCCAGGGTACTGATAACAAACTCGCCCCTTTCGGCGTGGAAGGTGTTGGCCGGGTCCGTGGTGACCAGCTGGACGCTGGCGTTAAGCAGGTCGGCCGCCGCCTGGTTTACCTGGGCCTGGCTGGCTGCCGGAACGTCCTGGTTATTGTAGGCCTCTGCGGCTTCCAGCATGGCTTTATAGTGGTTCAGACTTTCATCGGTGTATGGCCGTGCCAGAAAATAAGCGGAGCGTTCAATCTGATTCTTCAGATCGGTGATATCCGCCGCGAGCACCAGTGCCTCCCGCGCTGTGTTCAGCGCCTCGACCTGGGCGTTGACTACGGACTGGCGGTCTACCGCCGGGTCTTCGGACACTGCCTTGGCCTCAGCTATCTTTTCCTTAAAGGCATTGTAGCTTGTGGCTGTGTAGAGGCTGCTGTCCAGAGCTTCCGCATTGCTGATGGCGCTGTCCAGAGCTTTTTTGCTGACTGGCGCCAGGGCCAGTGTGCTCTCGGCTGTTTGGAGGCTCTTCAGGGCTTCATCCGCTTCTTTTTTAAATAAAGGATTCTTGGCCGCTGTTTTTTGGGCTGACTCCAGAGCGCTGGCGTAGGCCTTATAACTGTCCGCCGTATAATCCACCTGTGGGTGGCTGGCTTCAGAAGCCGCGATGGTCTCTGTCAGGGTTTGTTTATCTTTCTCTCCCGCATACTCCTTGGCGTCGAGGGTATCCTTGGCGTCTATGAGCGCTTTGTAGGCTTCCGCGATCTCCTCACCCGAAGGATTTGGCTTATTGGCTGTTTCCTCCGCCTTTGTGAGGGCGCTGTTAAAGGCATCGACCGCTCCTTCTTCATACTGATCCTTGTTCAAAGTAAGGCCTTTATATTCGTTTACCTTGTCCTTGAGCATCTGCTGGTCAACGTTGTACTTCAAGCCGTCCATTGCCGACTGGAGCGCCTCGGTCTGTGCCGCCACCTCGGTCTGCTTGTAGGTATCGCCCGCCGCTGTAAAATCTTCGGCCCCTTTTATGGCTGCCTGAAGGGCGGTAAAGCTTTCATCCGTGTAGAGCCCGCCGTTGTTGCTGATTTCTTTGGCTTTGGTTACAAGTGAGAGAAGGCCGTCAGCCGAGCCGAACTGGTTCAGGCTGGGGTAGTCCCCTTCCTTAAAGAACCAGACCGAATCGTCCCAGTCCCTGTACAGGTTGTTCTTGGTTTTTAAAACCATCAGCTCCTCGCTGGTTTTACCCGGGTCTGTATAAGCTGCGCCGGTCACCTTTGTGCTGTCGTAATAGGCGCTGGTCACCGTGCTGGTATTCATGGTGAGCCCGCGAATCGTCTTTCCAGCTAAGGTTCCCACAAACAGGCTGTTTTCAGCCTTGATCGCGCCGACTGCGTTCAAACCGCCAACGCTGTAGGTTGTATCGACGTCGGCTTTTACCAAACAGTTTTTGACGGTTGGCTGACCTGTGATATTTCTGTCAAGCGTTCCGATCAGACCGCCCGCGTTACAGGTTGAGCCCGTCACAGTCAGCTTACCTTCCACGGTGCAGTTTTCAATGAGGCTGTCACCACTGTAGATGGTATTGCAGAGCAGGCCAAAGGCTGCTCTCGACTGGGTTGTATCCCTAATGCTCCAGTTCAGCCCCAGATTTTTGATAGTGCCGGCCTTTCCGGTTTTCCCCAGCGCCTTAAAAAGACCGGTGTTCTTTTCACTGCTGCTGGAAATGGTATGGCTCTGGCCGTCGAAAGTACCGCAGAACCCATAGGAAGAAGCCGCAACCTCAAACTCCGCCGAGCTGGCGTCGATATTTTTCAGCAGGATGACCTGCTTTCCATCATAGTCGTTTTTTTCAAGACTATTCATAAAATTCACCAGATCACTGGCGGTGCTGAGCTTATAGACGCCATCTGCAGGATTGGGATCCCATGTATCGCCCGAGGGCTCAGCGGCTTCAAAAAGCTTGAGGGCCGGGTAACTGCCTTCCTTAAAGCTCCAGACCGAATCGTCCCAGCCTGCATACAGATTATCCTGGGTCTTTAAAACCATCAGCTCCTCAGTGGTTTTACCTGGATCTTTGCAGGTCGCATTGGTTACCTTTGTACTGTCGTAATAAGCATTGGTCACCATACTGGTATCCAGGGTGAGCCCGCGCACAGTTTTTCCTTCCAGTGTTCCCGTGAAAAGGCTGTTTTCAGCGTTAATCGCGCCAACACTGTTAAGGCCGCCTGTATTAAGGGTTGTGCTGACTTCTGCCTCCACAAGACAGTTCTTGACGGTTGGCTGACCCTTGATATTTCTGTCAAGCGTCCCGATCAGGCCGCCCGCATTACAGCTTGCACCGGTAACTGCTATTTTTCCTTCAACAAAGCAGTTCTCAATGACGCTTTCACCGCCATACACCGTATTGCACAGCAGTCCATAAGCTTTTCTGGCAGCAGCGTCCTTAATGCTCCAGCTTAAGCGAAGATTTCTGATGACGCCAGCCTGTCCGGTGTCCCCCATCGACTGAAAAAGCCCTGTGGTCTTGTCCTCGGTACAGGAGATGGTGTGCCCCTGACCGTCGAAGGTACCGCAGAATTTATAAGAAGCCGCCATACTGTCGTAAACGACGGCGCTGTCATCAATGTTGATATCTGTTTCTAATTGGATGGTTTTATCTCTGTAACCACCATTCTTCTCAAGGCCATTCAGGAAATTCACCAGATCGTCCGCTGTACTGATTTTATAGACATCCCCTGACGGGTTCCATGTACTGCCCGTCTCCGCCAAGGCCATGCCTGGCAGAAGCCCACCGAGAATGATGCTGAGTGTTAAGAGTAAACTGATTACCTTTTTTCGCATATTCTTTCCCTCTACTCTACTATTGCTGTAAAAGGGTATAAGCGGGAGACGGAACCGTCCATCGCTTATACCTGTTTTTATTTCAGATTAAATGTTATGGAATACTTAGTTGGCTGATGGCCACACGATAGGAGTGCCAGCATCGGCTGCTTCTCTAATACTTGTTAAAGTATAGAATTTTGTGCCGTTGTTAAAATGCTGTAAACCATTCACCCAATCGTATTCCGGACCGTAGTCGCCTTCTTTGATAATGGTCGGCAGGTCTACTGCGTTCATGCCAATGTCTGCGCCCATGTTGATGGAGTATTCAAAATGGATAACGCCGTTATCTGGAATGTTGGCAGCGGTGGTGTCCGCGTTGTAGTACTGGTTAGTGCCGTAGGTAGTCGCTTCGTTTACTGAGAACATCCAGCCGGAAACGCCGGAGTATTCAGAGCCTGCCAGGTAGTTGTCGCTCAGGCTTGGATAGATCATGGAAGCGTCAAAAATCGCGTCGGTATAACCATTGGCTGCCTTATAAGCTGCCTGGTCAAAAGCAGGCGTAGCGGTATCTCTGAACGCGGAAATATAGGTACCCCATGTAGAAGCAGAGTACTGGATTGGTTTTGCGTCTGTCGGAGCCGCGTCATAGTTGCTGGCTACCTTTAAGATATCAATGATTTTGGCGTCTGAAGGAACATTGGTTACTTTAACTGGCCCGATCAATTCTGGATTGGAAGCACCAAACACTCTTCTGTCTACCTGTACATAGACCGTTTTGGTGCCCGCGTCTGCGGTCTGTACCTGTGCTGCGAATGTCGGAGCTGCGAATCCTACCATCATTGCTGCTGAACCTAAAAGTGCTAAACCTCTTTTTGCTGATTTTGCAAATGCCATAATTTAATCTCCTTTAAAATTTATTTTTTGTTTTTGAACCGGGCTTTCCTTAAAAGGATTGCCCAAGGGCCGTAAATGAGATATAATTATGAAGTCTATATGGAATTATCAGACTCCACGGGACCGTTTGGAAATTAGGCCTTCCAGCGGTCCTTTTTCCTGCCCTTTTAACGGCGGGCAGGCACCTCCTTCACACTTTTGCCTTCTTCGATAAAGCTCACTCCTTTCCCATTTTCACAGCATAATATTTTTGAAATATTACTATTTATCTTTCTGCTGTGCTCCACTCTGGAACAAGCATTGTAATCCCTGCTACGCCAGCGCTTCCGCCCAGGCTTTATCAATCGCGTACTCACCCTCTTTTTCCTTAAAGCAGGGGGCCAGTCTCGGCGAGTTGGCCAGGGCTTTGTAGTCGGCAAAGGGGGTGTCTATAAAAATCTGCTTCCCGGCGTTGTTGAGCGCCCCGAACACCACTTTTTTCTTCTGGAACTCAAAGCTTCCAAACAGCACCTTATCAAGAGCGATGGGCGAGTTTTCAGCCCTCAGCTTTGCGGATACGTCCTCGTATATTTTATGATCCAGATAGGTGATGATCTTATCATTCAGGTTGGACTCAAAAATATGAATCTTTTCCAGAAGGTCCATCACATCCTTCACAATGCGAATCCGGTAATTTGGAAACATCTCTAAGACCTCCTCCGCCATGGCCGCTGTATCAATGTCGCCCATATCCAGAATCACCATGTACTCTTTTTCCATGTCCTGATACTTGAGCGAGTAGGGCGCTGAAATATCCTCACCGCACGCTGGACAGGTGTGGCGAAACAGCTCTGTTTTAATGAGCTTTTCCTTCAGCGCCTCGTCCAGACTGGCGTTTATGGTATCATATCCTTTAATCTCAAAGGCTTCGCGGCACTTTGGACACTCGATGGTAATGGTTTTTGTTTTTGCCATGATACGGCCTCCTCTCTGTTCCTTCTCAAAATTTTGTATACAAAAAGGGGCTCCTATCATAGAAATTCAACTCAAATAAAACCATACACCACCAAAACAATGGATGTTTTGATTCGTACAATAATTTTGATTATGAATATCTGTGATAGAAGCCCCAGAATAGCCGTAGAGCGTCTATATTTTCGATGAATAACCCTAGTGACGAGGATTAATTCCATCAAGACTGTAACAAACAGGTTTCCGACTCGTCTTTACCAGTGGTTTCCGGCAAGCATCACGATAGCGGCTCTGTACTAGGATTCACACCTACTTCCCTCAGGCATCTTGATAAACTCTCAAAAACACCCTAGCTGCAGATAATCAGAATGATTATCATGCGGCAATTCATTACAGTTATTATTAAATTTCACAAACGAGTCGTTCTTTTAAAGAATAGCTACAATTGATACAATTTGTTGTCATCTCGTTTACAATGCTTATTCTAGCATTATAATTTATTTTTTGCAACCTCTATTTTTGAGTTTTTTTTAATACAGTTGCTAAAAGTACCATTTCAAGGGCTTTTCCAGCGTTTTTTATTTTTTGAAGATATCCGCTGAAGGGTTTGATTTATCATCAAAAGGCTATTATTATTTTAGACTTATCTTATAAAATCTGCGGCAGCCTATCCCGATACACATCAAGAATTACTGAGGATTTTTACTGGAAATAGCGGACTTTATAATCGTATAGCTTACAATAACGGTCGATCTTGGAGCCCTCAAAACAATGTACGGTTACATCATTTCGGTTAAAGATCCACTCGCCCACTTCATCGGGGTCGTGTCTTATTTCAACTGTTTTTAAATTAGGGCATCCATGAAACGCCCATTTTCCAATGATTTTTACACTTTCTGGCAGCTTTAGCACTGTGAGCTTCTTGCATTTCAAGAAGCCGGATTCATCAATAACCTCCAGGCCCTCCGGCAGCTGGAGCTGCTGGAAGCTGCAGTTTACAAAGGCTTCCTTGCCGATATACTTCAAATTTTGCGAAAACCGGATGGATTCCAGGTTTTTGCACATATAAAAGGTTCTAAACGGCAGCTTTTCAATGCCGTCCGGAAGCTCAATATATGCCAGCTTATCGCAATTGTAAAAGGCGTTTTCCCCAATCCGAGTGAGCTGTTTAGGCAGTGTTATATGCTCCAGCCCTCGGCAGAATTTAAATGTTCGGTCTTTTATGACGTGTATGCCCTCGGGAATCTCGAGCGATTGTAATCTGCGGCACTCCATAAAGGCGGCTTCTCCCAGCAGCTTAAGCTCTGATGGCATACTGACGGCTGAAAGCATTGTGCAGCCCTCAAAGGCGTGGCCGCATATTTCCCTAACCGATTCTGCAATTCTGACTTCCTTCAGCTTTGTCATATTTTTAAAGGCGTTAACACCAATCCGCTCAAAACCTTCCGGGATATCGACACGTTTTATGTTTGTCTTTGTCAGTTCTTTTTTTGAAAAAGTCTCGACTCTTTTTGTACGCTCACTCATTATTCTCTCCAAAATCACATCTTTTATCAGGCTTTCCAGTACACCGCTTTTATTTTAACGGCAGCAGGCCTTATATAAGTTTTTACAATATCCGCACGACCAATCTGCCGCAGTTTCAACAAAGTGCTTTCGTCTTTTAAATCACCACTTTAATAATCGAGCTTATTCTAATGCACCAATTATATTTTAAAAGCTATAAAACCCAACATCAGAACCTATTGTAGTCTGTTTTTACGATTTTGTCAAATAAACGAAAATATTTTAAAGATATTCATATTTTTTTCTTATGCTTTTAATCCAAATACAAAATACATATAGGGGGTATGTGTATAGCTTAATCTATTCTTTTTTAAAAAAATTCAACTTTATCCATTGACATTATGACATAAGGTGTTATAATTAAAAGCGTAGTCGGTTCTCCGGCACACTTTAATGGTTTCCATCATAAGCGATGGTTAAAGCATAATTGGGTGTAAATCCCAAACGGTCCCGCCACTGTGAGACGCAAGTCGAGTCAGGATGCTGATCATTAAAACTGTATTACATTTGGTTACGAGGAGATAGCTGAGTGTCTGGACGAAATTAAAAGGTTTCAGGATTCATTATTTCGTACTTTCACCGCTTATCTGCCCGATAAGCGGTTTTTTTCGTGCTGCTGCGCAGCCTGCTTGAATCGTAGCCCGGTAAAATTCATTTTTCGAGGAGGTAAAAATGACAAAGAATCAAAGAAGGATTGTCACACTGCTTGGCGCGTGGGCGCTTGTATTCGGGATTGTACCCGCCGCAAACGCAATGCACATTATGGAGGGCTACCTTCCTGTGGGGTACTGTATTGCATGGGGTGTTATCTGTATTCCATTTTTAGCTGCTGGTTTTTTCTCGATTAAAAAAACCCTGACCGGCAACAGGAGATCCATTACGTTATTGGCCATGGCAGGCGCTTTTATTTTTGTTATTTCATCACTGAAGATCCCATCTGTAACAGGCAGCTGCTCCCACATGACAGGTACAGGCCTTGGCGCCATCTTGTTTGGACCGAGCGCTGTCAGTATTCTTGGCATTATCGTTTTATTATTTCAGGCCATTCTGCTGGCCCACGGCGGATTGACAACGCTGGGCGCAAACACTTTTTCAATGGCAATTGCCGGTCCCTTTGTCTCTTTTGGTATCTACAAGCTCTGCCAGAAAATGAAGGTTAACCGTAAGGTTGGCGTTTTTCTGGCCGCTGCACTGGGGGATCTGTTCACTTATTGTATTACCAGTATTCAGCTGGCGATGGCTTACCCGTCTGAACAGGGTGGTGTAGCCGCTTCTGCGGTAAAATTCCTGGGGGTTTTTGCGCCGACCCAGCTGCCGCTTGCTATTATTGAAGGGATTTTAACGGTTATTATCGTTATCGCTTTAGAAACGTATGCAAGCCCGGAACTCAAGTCCATTGGTTTTTTAGCATCGGAGGAAGTGTAAAATGAGTAAAAACAAAAAATTAGTGATTGTTCTTCTCGTAATTGTCGCTTTACTGGTTGTCGTACCGCTATTTGCCCTCCAGGGCGCTGAATTCGGCGGCTCTGACGACGCAGGCAGCACAATGATTGAAGAGATTCAGGGCGGCGAATATGAGCCCTGGTTTACGCCTGTGCTTGAAACCATGATCAACGGTGAGCTTCCTGGTGAAGTGGAATCCTTGATCTTCTGTCTCCAGACTGGTATCGGCGTCGGTATTCTGGCTTTCTTTATGGGCCGCTTGGTTGAACGGAAAAAGCTCGGCAAGGAAGAGGCTGAGCTGTAGACCTTGTTTTGTACAAATAAATAAACAAAAATAAAACACGCCGTGCAAGCGTGTTTTATTTTTTGAAAGTTATCTTCTGTTTATATAATAGACTAAACAACTCCGGCAAAAAACATTTTCATTTTATTCTCCAGTTTATCCATTCTCTTGTCTCTTTTCGTCTTGTTTAGTCTTGTTTATGAATGGCGCACCACCGCCCCCACTACTGCCTGTCCTAGTGCCTGTACTAGTGCCTGTACTACCGCACCAACTGCCGAGATGTTTTCCCAGTAAAATCCCCTCACATTCCGCGCTCATTAAGTGTAATGCTGATGGTCAGGAACCAGACCTATCTTATACAAAGGATTAAATTTCCGCAATCCGGCGAACACGGGCCAGCCCCTTCGATACCGATGGAACCGCCAGTAAAATCATTGTCAGTGCGCCCTCCGAGAAAATATAGACAGCATTATATACCATTGAATAGGGCAGTGCCCCCCAGCCTTCCCAGGCCATGGAGCCAAAAAACAGCCAGCCGGACAGCACAGCAAATACGTAGCGGCCACAGATTCCAGCCAGGTAGCCCTTTATGAGCCCGTTCTTTGACTGGCTGAAAAATCCAGATAGGCCAAGCGCGCCAAAGGCAAGTACATAATCGACAAGCACCTGCAGAGGATATAGAATATAAGGGTCGATCACCATCTGCAGAATGCCATAGGCGATTGCCGCCAGAACCCCTGTCTTGGGACCGTACCAATAACCTGTCAGCGTGATAAAAAGCATACTAAACAGTGTTACAGAACCGCCGGTGGGCAAATGAAAAATCTTAATATTCGATGTGACCACCGCCAGAGCAATGGCAGCGGCACAAAAGGTCAGATGCCTGGTGCTGATCTGGCGGCGTTCGTTTTTCCCGGCAACAAGCGATGCGATGACCAGCACAATTGCCATCAGACCGATCAGCACCGCATATCCTGCACCTGTCGGCATATAGCTTACACCACCGTCAGCCGTTACAGGCTTTATAAAAAATTCCAGCATGGTTCTTTCCCTCCAAATATACAGTATTCTGAATTACAAACCTGATTTTATTATACGTTTCGTCAAGTAACGCTGTCAACCCGGCCCTGACCATAAAACGATTCTTAAAGTTCATAGAAGGGCTTAATATTCACAAATTAAAGATTTACCTTTGCTCAAAAAAATGATAAAATCAATTATATACTGCAAAAAAAGAGGATTTAATCTTATGGATGAAAAGAATTTACAAGATCAGCGCGAGGAGCGTACCCCCGAAGAGCAGGCGATTGAAAACGCCTCTCTTTTTGAGCGTCCCGTCCCTCCGGAAGATGAGGTCATCATTGATGAACCTGCTGCGCCGGAGGCCCAGGAGGAAACCATCATTGATCCGCCTGAGCCGCCAGAGGGCGGAACTGAAAATGATGACGATGCGGCCGGCGAGGTTCTCACCTTTGATGATGACAGCACTGCCAATGATTCCCTTGACGGCGGGGAGCCACCGGATTCTAAAGAAAAGAAAAGCCATAAAAAAATCTGGATTGGTATTGGTGTCGGCATTGGCATTATTCTGGCCGTTTATCTCGCCTTAAGCTTTTATTTCAGCACACGGTTCTACTTTAACACGACCATGAACGGCTTCAATGTCACTGGCAAAACCGCCGCTCAGGTTGACGAAGAAATGCAGCAGAACGCAGCGACACACACATTGACACTGAAGGAACGCGGCGGAAAAACCGAAACGATCGCTGCAGACCAGGTGAATATGCGCTATATTTCTGACGGTAAAATTTCCCAGATGTTAAATGATCAGAATGCTTTTGCCTGGCCGATGTCTCTGGTGCCCTCAGGACATCAGGACCTGGAAGCGACCTTCAGCTATGATGACGCTCAGCTTACCAATGCGCTGAACCAGCTTCAGGCTGTGTCGGGGGCGGAGGTCGTCAAAGTTGCCAATGCTTATCCTAAATTTAACGGTACAGGCTACGTGATTGAGCCAGAGGTCAACGGCAATGAGCTGGACCCTGCCAAGCTCAAGGAAGCCGTAAAAAACGCTATTTTATCCGGTGATACCGAGCTGGATCTGGAATCGGCCGGCTGCTATAAAACGCCTTCCTTTACCAAGGATTCTTCCAAGGTTAAGGCGGCCATGGATACCATGAACAAATATCTGAACGCAACAGTTACCTATACCTTTGGCGACGCAACAGAGGTACTTGATAAAAATACCATTAATACCTGGCTGGCTGTGGACGGCAATATGGACGTCCAGTTTAATCAGGATCTTATGACCACCTATGTGGCCAATCTATCGGATAAATACGATACCTACGGCATCACGCGAAGCTTCCGGACAAGCGGCGGCGGCAGCGTCAGCATTGCCGGCGGCGATTATGGCTGGCTGATCGACCAGGATGAAGAGGTCGCTGCACTCATTCCAATTATCCAGGCCGGACAGCCTGTAACGCGTGAACCGGTTTACGCGAAGACAGCCGCAAGCCATAACTCTCCAGACTATGGCAACACCTATGTTGAAATCAGCCTTGGCGGACAATACATGTGGTTTTATAAAAACGGCGGTCTGGTCGTTGGCACTCCTGTTGTCACAGGAAGCCTGAGCGGCGGCTTTGCCACCCCAAGCGGTGTTTACGACCTTGACTACAAGGCAATGAATGTTACCTTAAAGGGCGAGGGCTATGCCTCACCCGTTACCTTCTGGATGCCCTATGGCGGCGATATCGGAATTCATGACGCCTCCTGGCGCACGGATTTCGGCGGCAGCATTTATGTAAACAGCGGCTCACACGGCTGTGTCAACACACCTTACGCAGCGGCTCAGGCCATCTATAACGGCATCGAGGACGGTACCCCTGTTATTGTCTATTAATGCGGTTAAGGCGCTTAAAGCACCTGAGGCGTTCCAAAACGGAACGCCTCAGACTGTCATAGAAGTGGTACAGCCCGAGACTGCGCCTTTTATCCAGATAAGAAAAAAGGTCCAGGCGCTGCGAATAACGACCAGGAATCGAGCCGAAATACCGGAACAGCCGGACACTGGTGAGATCAAGCCTCCACTTTAGCGGAAAAGCTATCCATGTAAAGTCAGTGTCCACAGGACGCCTTTTTCTTCCTTAGGTAAAAGGCTTCGTCTCTCAAGTTTTTTGACACGCTATGGCGTTCCAAAACGGAACGCCTTTATTATTTTAGAAGGAGGGTCCTATGTCGATCACCTGGAATCCCTGGCATGGCTGTCAAAAGATCAGCACCGGGTGCCAGAACTGTTATGTCTACCGCATGGATGAAAAATACGACCGCGACAGCCATCAGGTCTCTAAAAATTCCTGCTTTGACCTGCTGCTGAAGAAAAAACGCGATGGAAGTTTTAAAATCCCGCCAGGCGAATTGGTCTATACCTGCTTTACCTCCGACTTTTTTCTGGATGCCGCAGACGCCTGGCGGCCTGAGGTGTGGGCCATGATGCGTGAGCGCTCCGACTTAAGCTTCATGTTTATCACAAAGCGTATCCACCGCTTTTATGAGTGTATTCCAGAGGACTGGGGCGACGGTTATCCCAATGTCCATATCTGCTGTACTGTCGAAAATCAGGCCATGACCGACTATCGGCTGCCGCTTTTTAAAGAGGCGCCCATCCGCTATAAAAGCATTGTGTGCTCCCCTCTGCTTGGTCCCATCGACCTCACTCCCTGGCTCGATCATTCCTGGGTATGCCAGGTAACCGTCGGCGGCGAATCCGGACTCAATGCGCGTGTCTGCCATTACGACTGGATCCTGAGCCTGCACAGGCAGTGTGTTGACGCCAGGGTCGCCTTTCATTTCCAGCAGACCGGCGCCCGCCTCATAAAAGACCATAAACTCTACCAAATCAAGCGAAAGGACCAGCATTCCCAGGCAAGAAAGGCCGGAATTGACTACACTCCGTAAAAAAGACCAGCTGCATGGCTGGTCTTTTTGAGTTCTATCCTGTTATTTCTCTTTCAAGTCAAGGATAGCGGCAAGTATTGCCTCTGTTCCCTCGATGGTCTTCATCATCTGTGAAATTTTAACCTGCTCTTTGGGCTGGTGTGCCCATTTCTCTTCGGCATGAGAATATCCAATGGTCGGAATTCCCCGCAGTCCTGCGGTATATCCACCATCTGTCCCAAATTTCCAGTAAAAGCATTCAGGCTTTTGACCTGCGTTCTCCAATGCATCCAGGGCCTTTTTTACAACAGGTATCTGCTGGTCTGTCGCCCAGGGCGGATGATATTTATTAACTTCACAGGTGTAGCCTGTATAAGTTTTCTCACAGTAAGTCCGCGGATGCACCTCTGCCTGAAATTCCGGGTCCTTTTCTGCAAAATCATCAAGCACAGCCTTAAGCTGACACACCACGTCCTCCAATGTTTCATCCGGCGAATAACGCCGGTCAATGGATATTTCACATTCGTCAGGAATAATGCTCTGTGCTCCCGGCCGAACAATACAGTCGGTTATTGTAACAGAGTTATCCCCCAAAACAGGGTGTCCCTTAAGAGTTTTTGGCATCTCCTCGAAAATATACTGCATAACAGGCAGCATTTTTTCAAGGGCGTTGATGCCCTGCTTTGGCTGAGAGGAATGAGCCGTCTTTCCCATTGTTTTAACGACAAGCTCCACCTTTCCACGATGCCCCAGCGCCACTCTTCCTGAACTCGGCTCACACAGAACACACAGATCGATCTTTTCACCTTCAAGGGTATGATCAATGAGGTACTGCATTCCCAGCATTTCCGCTGCCTCTTCATGTACGACCGCCGAAAAAATAACCTTCCCCTTTAAAGAAGCACCTGCATCCAAGGCCTGCTTAATCCGCTTAAATGCAAAAAACTGCGCTGCCAGCCCTGCTTTCAAGTCACTGGCGCCTCTTCCGATCAGAACGTCGCTTTCCACAGCTGCCTTAAAAGGGCTGTAGGGTTTCCACGCCTCCAGACTTCCTTCTGGCACCACATCAAGATGTCCGTTCAGCAGGACGACTGGCCCCTCTCCACAATTGATTACTCCGTAGACATTGCCGGCTTCATCGACTTTAGGTATGACACCAATCTGATCTAAAGCATTCTGAATAAATACTGCTGCTTCGCCTTCTTCTCCGGAAAGAGAAGGTATTTCAATCAATGCTTTTAAAAACGCTACATACTCCTTTTTCATTTTACAATCATCTGACATTTTGTTTCCTCCTGATATTAATTGCTTACGTTTATCAGTCGGTTAACGCTATTCAAAATGAAAAGACCAGCAGCTCAAGCCCAAAGGACCTGCGATTTTAACAATATCCAGGTTTTATAAGGCTTTTGAAGCTGCTGGTCTCACCTCGTTTATAAATTATGAAACTCATATTTTAATTTGATTTTATCTCCGCGAAAGACAACCTTCGAATACTCATAGGGCGTATCATCCTGCGCAAAAAGAATATCCTCAAGAATCAGCAGCGGATAGCTCTCTTCCACACGGAAAAGCTGGGATTCTTTTTTAGACGCCTTGACCGATTCCAGCGTTTCCTGTATACGCGTAGGTAAAAGCTGGTATTCTTTCTCAAGGATAACACATAACTGCTCATCGACAAGGTCATGCTTCTCGATGCCCTCGCATAATTGTACCGGGATATAAGAATAATGCAGACTGATCGGTTTTCCCTTAAGATAACGCAGACGCTCAATCAGCATAACCGGCGCAGCCTCTGGAATACGCAGCTTTCTCGATACACTGCCAGAAGCCTGAATAATGGCAGAATCCAACAGTTTTGTTGTCGTTTCGTACCCCATACGCTCAAGCTGCTCCCGAAAGCCCATGTAAGCTAAAGACTCTGTCATAATCTTAGGCTCTGATACAAAGGTACCCTTCCCCGGAACACGGTAGAGCACGCCTTCCTGAACCAAATTCTGACAAGCCGTCCGAATGGTCATACGGCTCAGGTCATACTCTTTGCTCAGCTCGCTTTCAGAGGGGATTGCATTTTGTGGTTTCCAAATGCCGGTATCTATATTATTTCGGATCAGCTCTTCCAGCTGAACATAAAGTGGCTTTGGATTATTTCTTTCAATACTATTCATCTTTAATCCTCCTGAAAGTGTGTGTCTATATCATACCATAATCTTAAACGCTTTTTCAATATCGTAAACCACTTTGTTATAACGCAAACTTTCTTATGGCTCCAATTCAAACCGGAATGGCCTTAGAATTCCAGTTTTTTTATTATTTTACTCGCAACATCTTCCATAATGCCAAGGGCCTCGGCCATCCACAGTGCATTGTAACGGCCGCTGCGCGTTTCCTTTGCAAAGTACAGACTCTTCACCAGCTCATCCTCATCAATCTGTAACTGTTTTGGGTGCCATGGGCCGCCCACTTTCTTTAATTTTTCAATAAGAGCTTCGGAGGTTGGCATTGCCTCAAACCGTCTGGCCAGGGCTTCATGATGTTTGATAATCTTTTCTATTTCGTTTTGTCTCGCTGCTTTGTCAAAGGAGTGGTTTTCTGCCTGTAATTCCAGAATGCTTTCTGCGCCTTCACCATAAACCGCCCGGATTTCCTTCTCCCACTCAGTTCTGTCCCAGATTTTTTCAACGGCCTTTTCAACATCGAAGCGCTCGAAATCAATGTCCATAATTTCTTCCCAAATCATGGTGTTGATCACAGCCCCAACACCGACCTCCTGGCCATGCATTGATTGCGGCACACCTTTTTCATCCTGACATTTAATCCAGAAATGGTTCAGCTGGTGCTCAGCGCCGGAGCCGCAGGGTGATGAATCATACCACGCCATTGCCACCGCGCTTTTATACAATGCGTCTGTTAAATTTTCAATGGCTTTTTTCTCTCCTGGCACAATGCCCTCTATTGTCTCATCCGCAGTTCCCTCGGAAATACATTCGCCCATCATTGCCTCTACCCGGTCACAATAATAAATATCCTTGATCAATTTTCCTGCATACCAGTCCATACCTGCGCTTATTTTAGAGATCACCTCGCCCACACCGGCAGCGTTCATAACGCTCGGCGCTTTTGCAATGATATCGGAATCGGCCAAAATCAGGCTGGGATAATTGAGATAATATGTCACCTGAAGCCCATCGACAATGATAATGGACATGTTTGTAAAAAAGCCGTCCATCGTCATAGCCGACGGGATCGAAACACATTCTAAATTCAGGCGTGTTGCCGCATAACGGACGACATCCGTGACTGTTCCGCCCCCCAATGATACGATGTAATCAGCGTCAAAAGGCGTATTGCAGATAACATTTCCAACGGTGTACTCATCTGGACGGATACGGCCTTTGAGCACATAACATTCAATCTTCAGACCCTGCTCCTGCCAGTATGCATAGATCTCTCTGCCAATGGACTCAAAAATCACCTCGTCTGTTACGAGTATGCCTTTTTTACCAAGCTCAAGCGCTTTGACATAATAAGGCAGTTTTCTGGCGGCACCCGAAGCGATCACAACTTCTCCAATCGGCATCTTATGATGCCTCCCACATTCACAGTCAAAATCATGCCTTTCATAAATATTAAAACCGCTTTTTTGCATATCCATTTTTTCCTCCAAAATAAAATACTGGCCAGCATTAACCTGGCCAGTACGTATATGTTTTTTTATTAGAATATACGGTTGTCCAAGGCGTTATAAACGTTGATAAAGCGCTGATAAGCTTTATCGTAAGCTGCAAATTTTTCTGGATCAGGCTCAAAAACTTCAGTCAGTTTAACTGCTTTTTCAGCTGCGTCCCGGCAGTTTTCATAAGCGCCCACGCCAATACCAGCGTACAGAGCTGCTCCTAAGCAGCCTGTTTCACCTGCACTCAGCAGCTGGATCGGCAGTTTAAAAATGTCAGCCAGCATCTGACACCACATCGGAGATTTTGCGGCGCCGCCTGTCAGGCGAATGGAGTTAATTTTAATTCCAGCTTCCAGTTCGGCGTTGATAATATCATATACCTCAAAGCTGATGCCTTCCATTACCGCTCTTGCCATATCGGCTTTTTTCGTTCCAAGGGACATTCCGATGAAAACACCGCGTGCCTTATCGTTGATTTTAGAGCCTGACGCCCCCTGCAGGTATGGTAAGAAGGTTATGCCATTTGCTCCTGGCGGGACATCTGCGATCTGTGCATTGATGAGTTCATAAGGATCTGTTTTGACCAGCTCAGCCGAGAATTTTTCAATGTCACAGAAGGTATCCCGATACCAGCGGTAGCTTGAAGCGGACGTATTTGAAAAGGCCTCGATGGTATAATTGCCAACCCCATGATTCCCTTTAACGACCAGTCTTCCCTTTGGATCACGAATCGGTTCATCACTCACGATAAAGCATGAGCCGAAGGTACCCATTACCACAACTGCCGTTCCGTCATCCACACCGCCTGAACCGAAGGTGTTACAATTCTGGTCATGTGCGCCAACGCAGATTGGTGTTCCTTCTGCCAATCCGGTGAGCTCAGCGACATCTTTTGGAATATGTCCGACGACTTTTCCCGGTTCGTCTACCAGCTCAGCTCTTTTTTCCAGCGGAATTCCCAACATATCATGCATACGCTTCGACCAGCATTTATTGTTGATATCCATCATACCCTCGCGGCTTGCAGATGAAAAGTCTGTATAATATCCGTCTGCGCCGAGCTGCTTAAGAAAATAGTCCTGATGTGTGGAGAACATGGCTGTTTTATTCCAGTTTTCCGGCTCATGATGTTTAAGCCATACCAGCTTCGCAATACTAAAGCACATTCCCAGCGGATCGCCGGTCAGCTGATAATATTCTTCTCTTGGAATCTGATCCGTAATCCATTTTATTTCTCCCTCGCTGCCTCGAAGATCCTGCCAGCCTACAAATGGCCGGATCAGTTCGCCATCTTCATCTAAAAGACCGATAACAGACCCCTGGGAAGAAAGCCCCACAGCTATGATATCCTTTGGATCTACCTGCGCCTTACGGATGGCTTCTTTACAGGTTTTGAACAATGCCGGTGTCATGTCCTCCGGAATTTGCTCTACCCAGCCTTCATGCGGGTAATAACATGGGTATTCACGGTAATCGCTCCCAATAAGGTTTCCTTCAAGGTCAAAAACGCATACTTTACAGCCGGTCGTTCCGGCGTCCATACCAACTAAATATTTTCCCATTTTATTTCTCCTCTATAACTTAGTTTTAGTTTTTAATATTAAATCTCTGATCAAAGTCCCCCAACTCTGATTTTTGGCAGTATGTTTTTGTTTTATCCCTGGTATGCGGGAATTAATCCAATTTTCCGTAAATCATCAACACCGTCTAAAATTTCCTTGCCGCCCTGAGTTCCGATCAATTCTGCTCCGGCTAAAATAAAAGCAAACGCATTCTGCGGACGCGGCGCCTTAACCCCGGCAACCTTTACCTTCGTGTCAGAGCCTTCGAGGGCTTCTACCATCAGGATAACGTCTGAGACACTTGGTCCTGCATATTGCCCTGTTGAGGTCTTAACCCAGTCGATGCCCGCTTCAGCCACCAGCTTGGTAGCGGTTACAATTTCTTCTTTGGTTAACATACAGGTTTCAATGATCATTTTAGTCATAGCCGGACCCGCTGCTTTTTTATAGTCCTTGAATTCCTGTAAAACCTTGTCGTATTTGCCCTCTTTTAAATCGCCAACATTCATGCAGTTATCCAGAACAGTCGCCCCCATACGGACGGCTTCTTCTGTTTCAAAGCATTTTACAGCGCTGCTCTGCTGACCAAAAGGAAAACCTATTCCCGCACCGACCAGCAGATCTGTCCCCTTTAACTCTTCGGCAACGACCGGTGTCCAGTAAGAGGATGAAAAACAGAAAGCCTTGCAGTTGTACTCAATGGCAGTCCTGCATCCCTTGCGAATATCTTTTTCTGTTGAGTCTTTGCCCAAAACAGAAAAATCAATCAGCTTCCCCATGTCATGTTTTGTCATTTTCGATAAATCAACCATTTTTTTACTCCTTTATTTTGTAATTATTTTTATCCTTTATATTTTGGAACAACGCCAATTTCGCGCATCATATCCAAAGAATCAATGATCTGCGGCGCCTGGCGGGTACCAATCAACTCTGCTCCGCCCATCAAGAAACAGTAAGCGTTCTGTGCTCTCGGAAACTTAACACCCGATACTTTTACCTTTGTATCACTTCCTTCAAGCGTTTTAGCCATAATGCGTACCTGCTCCATCGTCGGACCTTCCCACTGTCCTGTTGATGATTTAGCCCAGTCCAAGCCTGCTTCTGCAATTAGCTCACAGCCAATACGAATTTCTTCATCTGTCAGCATACATACTTCCAGAATCATTTTTGTGATCGCCGGGCCTGCTGCTTTTTTATAATCTTTAAATTCCTGGAGAATCTGGTCGTATTTTTTGTCTTTCATCAGGCCAACGTTCATGACATTATCCAATACCGTTGCTCCCATTCTTACAGCTTCTTCTGTTTCAAAGCATTTAACTGCGCTGGTCTGCTGTCCAAACGGAAATCCAATCCCTGCTCCGACCAAAATATCGGTTCCCTTTAATTCTTCTGCAACCACCGATGACCAAATTGAAGAAGAGAAGCAGAAGGCTTTTACATTGTATTCAATGGCTGTTTTACACTCTTCCCGGATAATCGCTTCTGTTGTGTCTTTTGGGCCAATGAAATAGTCAAAACATTTACCAACATCTTTTTTTGTCATTTTTGAAAAATCAATCATTTTTTTACTCCTTGTCCTGTTTATCCTTTAATTTATATCCTGGCTTATCAGCTGTCTTATCCTTCATAAGGCGGCAGTAACCCAATTTCCCGCATCTGATCCATCGAATCAATAATTTCCGGCGCAGACCGTGTTCCAATCAGCTCTGCCCCTGCCATAATAAAGGCCCATGCATTCTGAGGTCTTGGAAACTTAACGCCAGAAACCTTCAGCTTAACATTGGAATCCGCGATTGTTTCTTTCATAATCAAAACCTGCTCCATCGTCGGCCCCTCAAACTGTCCTGTCGCTGATTTTGCATAATCAAGACCAACTTCCTTAATCAGCTCGCATCCAGCCTTTATCTCATCATCTGTGAGAAACGCAACGTCTAGAATTCCTTTTGTCATACGTCCCTGAGCCGCATTTTTAAAATCAACAAGCTCCTGTTTGACAACATCATATTTTTTGTCTTTTAAAGCTCCTATGTTGATGACCATATCCAGACATGTACAGCCTGCCTTCACAGCCATTTCTGTTTCCATGGCTTTTACAGCCGAAGGCTGTGAACCGAAGGGAAAACTGATCCCTGTCGCAATGTTAACGTCCGTATCTCCTAATTCTTCTACCACAATGGGTGTCCAGTAGGGTGAAGACGAATAGAAAGCCGCGCAGTTATAAGCCTTTGCCTCACGGCACCCATTACGGATGGCTTCTTCATCGGTATCTTTTGGCAGAATGGCATAATCAAAGAGCTTTCCGGCATCCCACTTGGTTAACTTTTTTAAATCGATCATTTTTTTCTCCTGGTATAATCTGTTGAATCCACTGCTTTACTTTTGAAGCGGCGGTACAATGCCAATCTCACGCATCTGGTCTAAGGCATCTATAATCGCCACAGCTGCACGGGTTCCAATTAAATCTGCTCCTGCCAGTAAAAACGCGTAGGCATTCTGAGGTCTCGGAAATTTAACACCGGCAACCTTCAGCTTAATGTCGGTATCCTTCAATGTTTTTTTCATGAGTAAAAACTGATCCATCGATGGCCCTTCAAACTGTCCTGTTGATGTTTTCGCATAGTCAATCCCCGCTTCTGCAATTAAATTACAGCCTGCAATAATTTCATCATCGGTTAAAAAGTTAACGTCCATGATGCATTTCGTCAGGTTGCCTTCAGCCGCTTTTACAAAAGCATCCAGACCTGCCTTCACTTCCTTGTAATTCTTGTCTTTGAGGGCGCCGATATTCATGACCATGTCCAGCGCCGTACACCCGAGTCGGACAGCCTCTTCGGTCTCGAGTCCCTTCATTTTTACCGTTGACGCGCCAAAGGGAAAATCCAAGCCTGTGGCGATATGGATGTCTGTTCCTTCGAGCTCTTCCTTTACCACAGGTGTCCAATAAGGTGATGCTGAATAGAAAGCCGCGCAGTTATAAGCCTTTGCTTCCTGACAGCCTCTGCGAATATCCGCTTCTGTTGTGTCCTTGGGCAGTACCGAATGGTCAAAACACTTTCCTAATGACCACTTATCCATTTTTGATAAATCAACCATCGTCTTCCTCCTATATTCTCTTTTTTAAAGGAGCAGTTCCTTTATTTCACTCATTGCATCCACCATATAGGCCGGTCCCAGATCCTTCAGCACTTCACTGCTGCCGTATCCATAGGTTACCGCACATACATCCACACCTGCGTTGTAGCCTGTCATAAAATCTGTTTTTGTGTCCCCCACCAGCACTGCCTGTTCTGGCTGCATCTGGTAGTGTGCCAGTATTTTTTGAATACATTCCGGGTGAGGTTTTGGGTTTTCAACATCATCTGCGGTTACCAGATAGTCAAAATACTGTTCAAACGCCAGGGCTTTCATAATTTTTTCTGTAGCGCTTCTGATCTTATAGGTCGCCAGAGCCATTGGCCTGCCCATTTTCTGGTAATGGTCCAATATTTCCTTAACGCCGGGATACAGGCTGGTGTACACGGCACAGTTTTCTTCGTAATATTTTTTAAACAGCGGCAAAATCTCACTGTCGATTAACGCTTCTTTATCCTCTCCAAGACTCTTTAGAAGAACATTGCGTGCTCCGCCGCCAATGCAGCTCCGTATAAAAGTGTCTGATTTTGGCTCAAATCCATATTTCTCAATAATATACTTAACAGTCGCCACAATATCCGCTGCAGAATCTACCAACGTCCCATCCAGATCAAAAATAATCAAATCATAATGTTTTCCCATTTTTTCACCTACAGTCTGGACAACAGCTCATTGCTGTAAAAATACTCTGGCGTAATGCCGCATTCGCCAATGTTCCGGACTTTTTTGCTGGACTTTTTATAATCTGCGTGGTAGTCTGAGCCTCCGGAAATGATCGCAACCTTGTCAGTGTAGTCTCTGCGTACCTGCTCTATGATTTCTTCCTTTGTCAGCGAGCCATTATAGGTTGTTTTGTCATAGGTATAGGAGGCCTCAATGCCGTCCAGCCCGCCCTTGATCAGGCGGTCAATATATTCAGCTCTCGAACATTCCAGGGCCTTTGTTTTAACCCTCTCGTCAATGAGATAGGGGTGCGCCAATATGACGATTCCTTCCGCGCGGTGTACAATATCAATAATGGTCAGGGGGTCTGGCTTTTCACGTTTCACACTGTATTCCGGTGTGTTGCGGATCATCAGCTTGGCGTCACTCCAGGTTTCAGTATAGCCTTTCTCGGCCATAAGGTTAAAGATGATTTTCTTCTGCACATCCTCTGGCTTTCTCGGGATATCATTGTAATTGAGCACTTCCTCCCATCTGATGGGAAAGCCCTTCTCTGTCAGCAGTTCAGTCAGCCTCCTGTAGGAATCAATTTTACTTTGAACAATAATCCGGTTCATGGCCAGGATTTCAGGGCTAGAGTAATCACAGCCAAAGGCTACCAGATGCACATCCTCTACCTCTGTTTCACAGGAAAACTCAATTCCCTTTAAAACCTTCATGCCTTTCTTCTGGGCATAGCGTTCCACATCAACCATGAGCCCGCCTACTTCAATCTTCTCCGGCGGCAGCACATCATGGTCTGTAATGGCTACGACCTTCATCCCCAGGGCTGCCGCGGTATCCAGAAATTCCTTTGGGGTATCATTTCCGTCTGAGCGGGTTGTGTGGCTGTGCAGATCACAGAGATAATTTGGTTTGTAATCCATATGCTCACTTCCTAATCTTCCAATAAACTGAACAGTGTGATGTGATTTCTAACCACTTCTTTGACCTTATCTTTTACAAAGGCATCCAGCTTCAGTGGGTCATTTTCATCAGGCCGCAGCTTTGTATAGTCTCTCATACCGCCGCAGTAGGCAATCTTGATCGCTGTTGAAATATTGACTTTTGCCGCACCCAAACTGATCAGCCGTTTAAAGGTGCCTGTACTCAGACCGGTACCGCCATGCAGTACCAACGGGCAGGGCGAAAAGCTGTTGATGTTTTCAAAAAGGTCGTAATCAATTTTAACCTCGCCTTTATATACACCGTGGGCTGTACCGATGGCCGGGGCAAAGGCATCAATTTTTGTCTCTTCCAGATAAACCTTACAGTCCTCCGGATTTGCCAGAGCACTCTGGTCTTCATCGACCACAATATCGTCTTCCACGCCCACGATAGCTCCAAGCTCACCTTCGACGGTAACATCTTTTGCGTGGGCGGCTTCCACAATTTTTTTGGTGTTCCCAATATTTTCTGGCAGCGGCAGTTTTGAGCCGTCGTACATAACAGAGCTCCATCCGCCGTCAATACAGGCGATTGTAAAATCCACATCGGTCGAATGGTCAAGATGCACCGCCACATCTACCTTTGCATTTTCCACAATCGGTTTTAAAAACTGCATCATTTCTTCAATTCCAAATTGCTTGACGGTTTTAACCGAGGTCTGAAGAATGATCGGGCAACTCAGCTCTTCTGCCGCTTCCACCGCCGCCTTTGCTGTCATTTGATTGACAATGTTGAAGGCGCCGACAGCGTACCCGCCTTTTCTGGCATCCTTCAATATTTTTTCCATGTTTACATAACTCATTTCATGACCTCATTTCTTATTCTGATTTTATTTTGCGCCGTTGGCCGCGTTCATAAACCGGCGCTGATAGCTGATTACTTGGTTGCAGGAGGTAAAACGTGCCAGATAGTTTGGCTCTGCGGTGATAACTACACGGTTGACCAGATCACTGAATTCGTCCTCGACTAAAAGCTTGTCGATATCCGGGTAATTGAGCGGCCCTTCCATACTGCAGATAATCAGTCTTGAATCGTCCAGGTTGGTGTTTTTAAACCATCTCAGGTTATGTCTTACACTGTCCAGGCCGTCAGATCCTTCATGGTCTTCAAAGTGCCGGTACTTAAGCAGATCCTCGGCTGCCTGCTTGACGCTCAGCAGATCCATTTCCTGGCCTTTGCACAGGTAGTCTTTTTCGATGAACATTTTTTTTATGTCTTCCAGATATCTGGGGTCGCGTGTTGCATCGTAAGCCGCAAGGCCTTTTTTCATGATTTCGGACTGCATGAAGCGGTGGCGGACAAAGCTGTTGATAAAATAAGGCTTTGCCTGCAGCGCAAGTGCTGTCTGGTAGGGCTCAAACATTAAAGTAAAATTGACCCGGTAGCCATTTTCCTGAAGCATCAATGCGATGTTGTGGCCTCTCAGCGCTTCGGCTGTACCAGGTGCGTCGCAGGGGATTGAAAATTTCTTGTCGCCTGTAAGGAGCTGGTCAACGGTTTCCTTGCTGACTGGTCCGGTGTGCGGTACCTTGATGACGACGCGGTATTCGGACAGCATCTCTTTAAATTTAGCGGCTTCTTCCAGAATCTCTGCGTCCGATTTGCCAAAGGGGTCGTTCAGCTCAACGCTGATGTCTGCTCCAGGGCCCAGAATCCTGCCGATTTCTGCCATAACCTCGTCTCTTGTTTTAAACTGGCTGCCGACATTTGCTTTTGGATTATTGATGAACAGATCATAGATGATCCCAGGGTTACAGGTCAGATTGGCAAGAATATTTTTGATGGGCGCTACTTCGTAAGGATTGGCGCTGTCTGCTGAAAACAGGACGTTGGTCGGGCGTTTCACCCCATTTTTGTCATAGCTGATATCTCTTACCAGGTCTGCCCTGAGGGCCCCGTCCTCCTCCAGCTCGTATTCTACCCGGAAGCCTGCCGGGGTCTGGCCTTCTGATACGTCAAAGGTGTCAATGACCTTTTTAAATCCATCGGTCACACCAATGGATTTCACGTATGGCTTTAAGGCCTGAAAGGTCTCAAACGCCATTGGCTGGTCGGCCACTCTGCTGATGTACGCCTTCTCGCTGTCAATGAATGTGACGTCTGTTTTCTTGAATGTGTTTAAACTGCATTTAATCTCCATGTCTCTCTCCTTATGCTAAATTATGAATGTAAGTTTCAATGGTCTCTGTCAGCTTATCAGCGCTTAAACCATAATAATCTAAAAGTTCACGGTATGGCCCCGTCTGAGTGGACCCGGCCTCAATGCCCAGTACGTGAACCGGTGCGTGGTGCGGCATATCTGAAAGAAGCTCCAGCACACTGCTCCCAAAGCCGCCGGTGGTTATGTGCTCCTCGACTGTGCACATAAGCCGGCAGTTTTTATAAGCGTCGCGGATCAGCTTTTTGTCCAGTGGCTTAACGGTTGTAAAATTAAGCACCTTGACTCTATAGCCCTTTTCTGCCAGCCGCTGTCCTGCTTCCAGCGCGTCAACGCTCAGTGTCCCTGTAACCAGAATGACCACGTCATCGCCAGTGTCCAGAAGATTCTCTCCCTTGCCGATTTCAAAGCTGCGCTTTTCCAGATTCACAGGCATTTCCATGGCGTTTCGCGGCATCCGGATATAAACAGGCCCTTTGCAGGCCACAGCCTTTCTGAGCGACATTTCTACCTCATAGCCGTCGCCGGGATTAAAAATCACCATATTCGGCACTGTTTTTAAAATTGCCATATCCTCCAGCGCCTGGTGTGTAGAGCCCAGATTAGAATGGGACAGACCGCTGCTTGAGCCAATGATCTTTACGTTCATGTTCGCGTAGCCCACATCATTTCGTATCTGTTCAAAGCACCGCATACTGATAAAGGGAGCGATGGCTGATACCACCGGCACTCTGCCGGATTCCGCCAGACCGGCACAAATGCCGATGGCGTCCTGCTCGCTGATCCCAACCTCTAAATACTGTAAGGGCAGCGCCTCTTTAAAAGAATTCATGCCGGAGCCCGCGCCGGAATCACAGGATACCGCCATAACGCGTTCATCTGTTTTTCCAATTTCCAGAAGCACTTCGCCAAAGACATCTCTTGGGTTTAACTTTATTCCTGCCATTATGACCACCCCTTTGCTTCCTGATAGCTGCGTAAATCTTCCAATGCCTGTCTGGCCTCCTCAGAATCCTTTCCAGGATTCCAGTGGTGATACTTCACGTTATTTTCTGCAAAGGACATTCCCTTGCTCTTGACAGTATTGGCAATAACCATCGTTGGCTTTCCTGCCTGAGCAGGCGTCTGTTCAAAAACCTTCAGCATTGCCGCCACATCATGGCCGTCCACAATCTCTACCGCCCATCCAAAGCTTTTATATTTTTCCGCAAGATCTGCGCTGTTGAGCACCTCTTTTGTTGTACCGTTAATCTGAAGACCGTTCCGGTCGATAATGGCAACCAGATTGTCAAGTTTATGGTGGGCTGCAAACATTGCGGCTTCCCAGTTAGAGCCTTCTCCCTGCTCGCCGTCGCCCATGAGGACAAACACACGGCTGTCGTGGTCTTTAAGCTTTGCGTCCAGAGCCATACCGCAGCCAATTGGCAGCCCATGCCCCAGAGCGCCGGAGCTGAAGTCCACACCCCGGAACTTTTTCATATCCGGATGCCCCGGCACGATTGTCCCCAAATGGTTATAGCTATGCAGTACCCGTTCACTCTCAAATCCCTTTTCAATCAGCGTCCCGTACAGCGCCAGGCATTTATGTCCCGCGCTCAGGATAAGTCGGTCTCTTTTTTCCCATTTGGGTTTGTTAACATCGACTTTCATCACTCCAAAGTACAGTGTCGCCAGAATGTCCGTACAGGACAGGGACGGTCCGGCATGACCATCACCATTCTCAATAATGGTTTTTACAATATCATTTCGGATATTAAACGCCTTTCTCTCAATTAATTCGATTTTATCCACAAGTAATTCCCCCTCGGTCATCATTAGTGGTCATGACCAGTTAAGACTAGTATAGTTGCAGTGTAACCGATTGTCAAGCCTTTTCGACCCTCTTAAATTGTCTATATTTTAACGATTTTAACTGGTCATGCTCTTCCAAGACGTAATCTGGTGCTTTTTCTTTTAACCCGTCATGGTGTAAAATTTTTTGGAAACCGACATTAAATTTTTAAGCTTTTTATTAAGAAAAGAGGACCGGCAAGCTTTGCCGATCCTCTCAGAAACCTTTATTTAACAGCAGCAATCCAGATCATTGCCGCATTTACAATTTGACATTTTCTTTTGCATGATGGTTTTTACCAGTTCTTCCTGGCTTAATCCCGACCAGTCCAGCAGCTCTTTGTTGGATGGATACTCGCCGCTCTTGACAATTTTTCCGTCCAGCATTACTGCCGGCAGAGCTTCTATTCCCTTCTCATCCATAAGCTGCCGGATCTCAGGCATCTCCTTATAGAGTGAGGGCTCCTGCATAGGGTTGTAACGGATAATGTCTTTTCCCGCTATTTTCAGATTCTCTACCATGGTGGTGATCCGCATGTATTCTTTATTGCCCATGGGCTCACACTCGCCGGCATAACACTGGATATCCGGATCAAAAATTTCTATATGATGCATCATTATGACACCTGCTTTCGTTTTTTCTTTCTAGATACCCCAAAGCAACAGGACGAAACGCTTTCTGAGTGTTCTTAAGGCTCACACTTTCCGCCAAACACTTCTTCCAGCTTATTGAGGGGAAAGGGTGTACTCGCCAGCGGCTTAACCGCAATGGACATGAGCAGCGCCGGATTGTCATCTGCCGCGATGCGATTTGAACTGAGCGCACCACACAGACGGCACCTGTGAATAACCGCCCACTCTCCGTTTTTCCGGACCCAGACGCTCACTGGCTCCATAACACCATGACATAAGGAGGCGCGGTCCCCGGGCTTTTTATCGACATGGAGGCTTGACAGGCATTTGGGGCAATGGTTCCTGTGCTCACTGCCAGCTCCTTCGGGTGCAACGTGAGCACCGCACACCTTACACACAAAGCTTTCTGTGCAGGCTGTTCGCCTGTAGTCTGGCTTCTGCTGCAGCTTAGACGGTTTCTCTCCCATACTTTGATAGGCATCGTACCGTTCTCTTTCAACAGACTCCTCCCGAAGAGCCTGCAGCACCGCACAGCCTTCCTCATGTGTATGCGTACAGCTGCTGAACGCGCAATGATGGACCAGCCGGGCAATTTCTGGAAAGGTGGTATTTTTTTCATTCTCTGCAACGGCCTGCAGCGCAAAATCACGAAAGCCCGGGGTATCAATAAGGCAGGTATTTTGAGGGCCATACATCATCTGGCTGCTGTGCGTGCTTGGAAATTTTATCGGGGTTTTCACTTCCTCCGAGAGCCTGCTCAGAATTTTATGGATCAGGGTCGATTTACCGCAAGACCGGTCGCCCACGACCACCCCTGTTTTATTTGACACTTCCTCTATCATGGCTTCTATCTCAGCCTGTCCTGACCCGGCAAAGACCAGGTCTGCGGTTTTCCGGTAAAGGTTTATTTTTTTCTCGAGCAGTTCCTTTTCTCTTTTACCGACCAGATCCAATTTGCTGATCAAAATAATGATTTTAACCCCTGCCCGTCTGGCTGCAATAACAGCAGATTCCAGATAACCTGCCTGATGCCTGAAATACTCGGCTGTCGCAACGGCCAAAAGATAGTGCACATTGGCAGCTATTATTATCCTTTCTCCCGGCAAACGCCCGCTTCCCCTGAAAACCTCTGTTTCTCTTGGCAGCACTTCAGATAATCTATACGTATCGTTATCCACAGAGCTTATTGCCACACGGTCTCCAACCACCAGCGCATTTTTCTTTGAAACCATCGTCTGTGGCAGCAGACAGGTCAACAGCTTGTCCCCAGCCCGGACCTGCGCCTGCTTATTCATTATTTTTACAACGGTTGCCTTTATCATTTCTCTCTCTGCATCCTGTATCGAAATGTTTTCTTTTATTTTTTTCTTTTTCATTTGTTTTTCTCCAATCTTTTTTCAGGAATTGCCCCTTTTCTGCAAAAACATTATACATGCTCTTAAATTGGCACAACAACCGCCTTTATTTTTCTGAAATAAAAAAGCGCCGCAGGACTTTTAGCTGCGGCACTCTTATCACTGGTTTTCCAGCTTACATTTTGCAATAATTTTATGTATACTTTTGGGAGACAGGAAATAAATCTCCGAAAGACGGGCGGCGGACACCCCCTCCGTATACTGCTGGTAATTTTCCCGGTTTCTCAAAAGCGTTTCCTGTTTTCGATTGGTATTCTGCCCCCAGCCTTTTCTGTTTGTCTCTTTACGGGGCACATATATGTATTCTCCGTCAATATAATCCTGAATTTTGTCAACAAGTTCTTTTGGCAGCACGTCGCCTGCCTTGATATAGCTCATTATGCTCCTCCTAATTTATTTTTTAGGATTAAGCAAGGGCTATACACAACTCATTATTCTGATGTCATGCGATAACCCCTGCTAAGCACAACGATCCGAAGCGTACTTCATAAACTTTCCCTTTCGTCGTAAATTTGAACACAAAAAGCCCGCGGCCAACACACCACACCTCTAAAGATGCAGAACGCTCCTGCGGGCAGTATAAATCAAATATAAAACCGTACAACCGCAAAAGCCGCTGCACCGCCATGATTCGATAAGTTGAAGCCGTCTGTCTGGTATGTTTCTAAAAAGGTCAACGAAACAAAGGGGTTTGCCCCCATCATCACTGTACCCTTTCAACTGTATTTAGTTGAGAACCCTGTAAACAGACAAAGCCGACATCAACACACCTCTTTCAATCATTTTTCTAAATTATAACATCCGGGCCGTTTCTTGTCAAAACCCTTAAATCTTGGCCGCAATGCATGCCATCCGCTCTGCCTCCTCCACATAGACCAGGTGCAGGGCCGTGCGGTATACGGCACTCAGCGTTTTTTCACTTAATATATCGCTTACTGTGCCTGTTAACATGTGCCCGTCCCGGTCCAGGATGCCTGCCTTCCCCTCAAGCAAAATCGGCTGGTCCGGGTTATGGGTAGTCATGATAACTGCGTAATCCCGGCCACACAGTTTTTTGATGAGCCGCATAATGTTTAATTGATTGCCGTAATCCAGCGCGGAGGTCGGTTCATCAAAAAGAATAATTTCCGGCTGCTGAACGATGGCTCTGGCAATACATGCCTGCTGCTTTTCACCACCGCTGATCTGAGTGCAGAGACGGTGCGCGAGGTGTTCAATGCCGAGCAGCGAAATGGTTTCATCTACAATTTCGTAATCTTTTTTCTTTGGTGTCACCAGCATTCCCACATGCGCGGCCCTTCCCATGGCGATGTAGTCCCGCACAGAGTAGCCGTAGGTTATCTCCGTGGTCTGAGGCACATAGGCAATTTTAAAGGCCGTTTCTCTGGAGCTCATTTTATCCAGACGAGCACCGTCCACCAATATCTCCCCGGTTGTCAGAGGCGTCAAGTTTGCAAGGGAATTAAGGAGCGTTGACTTACCCGCTCCATTTGGGCCAAGGATGGTAAAAATCTCTCCCTTTTCCAGTGTGAATGAAATATCGGTAAAAACATTTTCCCTAGTTGGATAGGAGAAGCCAGCTTTTTTCACTTCCAGTAAGGCCATATCACGCACTCATCCTTTGCTTGATCAATACCCAGGTAAAGAAGGGCGCTCCGATAAAGCCGGTTAAAATACCAAGGGGAAGCTCCCCACCGGTAAGCGTCCGGGCCAGGGTATCAATGATGATCAGAAATGCGGCGCTGAGCAGTGTGGTGACCGGCAGCAGCCGCACATTGTTACTGCCCACCACCATTCTTCCAAGGTGAGGCATAACAAGCCCGATCCATCCAATGGTTCCGCTCATACATACTGCCGAAGCCGTCAGCACGGTAGAGCAGATGATGGCAATCCCTCTCTCAAAGCGCAGGTTAACGCCCAGAGACCGCGCCTCATTATCCCCGAGAGATAAAATATTAATCCGCCACCGCATGATAATAAGCACTGCGCCGCTGATGATCATAATCGGCGCAATGGCCATAAGCGTGGGATAGGTGACCTTCGCGATGCTCCCCAGCTGCCAGTAGGTCATGTCAGGCAGTTGGGTATCCGTATCTGCAATGTATTTTGTGAGGCCAATGATCGAATTCATAAATCCGCCTACGATCACACCGGCCAATACCAGCATCATGGTTGAATTACGGTGCATCAGCTTTGGAATAGAGGTGGTGACAAACACGGTTAAAAGACCGCCCGCAAAGGCCAGCACCTGTGTCATTCCACTCCCCAGACTCATCAGGATTGCAACAGCCGCGCCCACACAGGCTCCGGCGGAAACCCCCAGAAGATCTGGCGATACCAGAGGGTTTTTAAACATCCCCTGATAGGTGGCCCCGGCCAATGCCAGGGAACCACCGACCAGGACAGCAGCCAGTACACGCGGCAGCCGCAGGTTGATAATAACATCATACATTGTCTTATCCCAGGTTGGGGTGATGGGGAATATCTGGGACAGCAGTATTTTGACAGCCTGTATTACCGGCACATGATAACGCCCCACACACAGCGCTGTTAAAATAAGTACAATAACAATAACCGCCGCCAGTGTCAAAACCAGTCCAAGCGGCCTGTCTTCCGGATTTTTCACCCTGTTTTCTTTTATATCTCTCGCCATACAGTTTTGTCCTTTTATTTTCAAAAAAGCCGCCGGGCAATCGGCGGCTTTGACTGTTTATTCTTTCATATTATTTCTTTATGCCCTTTAATCCGGCTTAGCGTCCGTCCGGGGCATTTTTGCCAGCTAAAATCGCATCCGCATATTCATCTGAAAGATCATAGCCTAAATAATCTTTGTAGAAGGAAATGGTTTCCTTTTTCATGTCAATGTCCTCGAATTTATCCGGATATAGGGTTTTAGCCACCCAAAGCACCTGCAGCGCAGACTCTGAACCAAAGCGGTCCCACTGGAAGGTTCCCTGCGGGTTGCGGTAAACCTTACCGTCCTGAACCGCCTTCAGGTTTGCCAGTGAAGCGTCGCTCATCAAGGCATCATAGGCGTCTGCCTGTCCAGTTCCGCCAACAATGATCACATCCGGATTAATGCTCAAAAACTGCTCCGGTGTAATTTCCTTGCTCATTCCTTGAAGAATCCCATCAGTGGATAATTTTCCACCAGCCATGGTCAGCCATTCTTCCTGCATTGTACCGTTTCCGGTTGTTTTGTAAGGACTGGTGCCGCTCTGTCCATCGACATAGTGTACAACAGGCTTGTCCTCATCTTTTACGTCCTTTAAACGGTCCTGAACCAGCTTAATGTTCTTTTCCAGATACTCAACGTACTTGTCAGCCCGTTCCTTTTCGCTGGTTCCCAGCGCTTCACCGGTTTTTAAGACAGATTCCTTTAAACCTTCATAATTATTGAACATCATACACGCTGCGTTAAGCCCTGCAGCACGGTAAGCTTCGGCGTCCTCATCACTGGAGGTAATGACCAGATCCGGTTTCAGGTTCAACAGCTCTTCAGCGGTCACGTCGCCATTTCCGCCGACTGTCTGTTTTTCCATAATGGCTGGATTAACGATCTGCATCCAGGTAAAGCTTGGCTTCTGCAGGGTGGCCATGTAGGCAGTCTGTTTATCCTGCCCTCCCAGTGTGATCATAATCTGGTTGCTGGACGGCCAGAGGTTAATAACCGACTTCACTTCTGCCGGAACCGTCACCTCAACGCCTGACATATCGGTAATGGTGCGGTCTCCGTCCGCATTGTCTGACTTCGCTGTATCACCGTTGTTTTGTGAACAGCCAGCTGCAGCAAAGCTGAGAAGCACCAGCACCAGCAAAACAGATAGGGTTTTTTTAAATTTTTTCATTTCTCACATCTCCTTCTTTCCCTATATTTTATATATAAAAAAGGGCATACTCCGTTTAAGAATATGCCCGTTTGGTATCAAACAGCTCAATTGCATTCTTCTCAAATACGGAAAGCGCAGGCGTTTCCCCCTACACTCATCGGTCCGCAGCCATGGGACTTCCTTTAGGCCTGTAGACTCGAATGCATATTTAATTTTAAAGCTCCAGTTTTCCCGGTTTCCACCACATGACGTAGGTTTCAGTCTCACGCCTGAAAGAGACGCCGCCTCCCGGTAAATCCGTAAGCCACTCATCCACGTTTTTCCTGAAAACTTTTTCCCGATCTTCCGGTACTGGATGCAGGGTTCTCAAATCATTGTAGGCTGCTTCCCGGCTTTCGTAATCGCAGTGAAAGCCATCTGCCACAATTTTAACGTTAGGGTTTACGCCCATATCGTAGAGCAGATTAAAATTCACATTATATCCAAGCAAACGGTTCATTGGAGGTATTGGCCTCAGCGCATCATCCACACCGTAAAACAAAGCGTCGTGCACATGCTTCAAGCTGGGGTTTTTGGCCCAGCAGAGAATAAAGACATATTTATTTGCCAGTGCATTCAGCTTGATGAGATCAGCGAGGGCTGTTGTCCGTGACGCGATGACAATATCGTGCTTTTCGATATTTTCCCCGGGCTTCACATCATCCCAATTCAAAAGCCGGGTGGTCAGATTTGACACACCGGCAGCGGCAGCGTTTTCCTGACACTTTTCCAGCATTTGCTGGGACACATCCAGGCTGGTGACACTTTTCGCCATACCGGCAATCGGCACAGAAAGCCTGCCAGGCCCACAGCCCACGTCCAATACTGTATCTTCCTTTGTAATAATCAAAGCGTCCAGCTGATTCTGTGTGTACTCTCTTTCCAGCTGTGCCATTTTATTGTACATACGCGCAACCGCGCCCCACATTTTTGCAGGGTCGCTGTTCATTGGGCTCGCCTTGCCTGCCGGATGGCTTAATTCTGAAATTGCCGCCCAGTTTACTAATCCATTCATAGCTTCACCACATTTCCTGTTTTACTGGATTATTTTTTTAGTTGATTCTGAAAATATTTCCTATTACATTTTATCTCTTTTATTTAAAATTGTCCATGCTGTTTCCAACAAAGACAATTTTTTACCCTACTTTTCCATTTTCTAAATTTCTGTCATTTTCTCCAATGCCTTGATGATCGTCTGGAAAATCTGTTCATTAGACGGCATGCGGTTGGGCGCTCTGCCCTCCCCGTTTTCAACAAAAATACAGCCATCTTCCTTTAAAGTCTGGATATTCCGCTGCACACTGGGCTTGCTGTACATCATCGGATTAATGTTATTGGCAAACACAATGGGGGCTGTGGTGGAAAGAATGGTCGTCGTCAGTAAATTATCCGCTATGCCATTGGCCGCTTTGCCAATGGTATTGGCCGAGGCTGGAGCGATCAGCAGCAAATCAGACTGGTCAGAGGTTTTGTGCTCAGGATCCCATACCTTTGGTTCCTCAAACTGGTCGATTTCAACCGGATTCCCCGACGCGCGCCGCAATGGAAGCGGTGTAATAAAATTAAGGGCATTCGGGGTTAATATCACCTTTACCTCTGCTTTTTCATTTCGCAGCATCCGGATGAGTCCAGGAATCTGGTCAACCGGCGTACATGCCGTAATCCCAATGGTTATGTTTTTTCCAATCAGCATTTTCATTTCTCCTGTAAACATTTAAATTTTCTCATTCATTATAGCACAGATAAAACAGAAGACATAAACCGCTTTCAAATTTATATTAAGAATACCCTTATATATATAAAGGTATTCCTTTATCATTCTCTAGTTATTTTTACGAATGTATGCATAATAGTAAGCGCATGGTACGATTATGGCGCCGCCGATAATATTGCCGAGTGTGACAGGCAGCAGATTGTTGATAAACATCTGCCCCCAGCTGACATCTGCCCCCAGGAAAATTCCAAGAGGAATATAGGTCATATTGGCAACACTATGTTCAAAGCCCGCAAAAACAAAAAGCATGATCGGAAACCAGATCGCAAAGATTTTGCCGATCATATCCTTTGAGCCGGCCTGCATCCAGCACGCTAAAACAACCAGCATATTACATAGAATACCGCGGATAAGCGCTGTTGAAAAAGGCATCCCAGCCTTTGCCTGTGCAACGGCCACCGCTTTTTCCAGCACCGCGTCTGCATAAAGACCGCTTTTGGCCAAAACAAAAGCCAACAAAATCGATCCGATTAAATTGCCGATATAAACAACCACCCAGTTTGTCAGCATCCCTTTGATGGTAATTTTTTTATCCATCAGGGCCAGTGTCATCAGGTTATTGCCTGTAAACAGCTCTGCGCCGCATAATATTACCATCATCAAGCCTGCCGGGAATACCGAAGCGCCAATAAACTTAGCGAGCATAGCCTCGCTTAAGGCGCCTTTGCCAATTCCTGTCGCCAGTAAAAATCCATGGGCGCCAAAGCCAATAAAAATACCTGCAAAAATGCCGAGAATCAGCATTTTACCAATGGAGAGGGAGGCCTTTTTCACACCATTCCCAACCCACACTTCTCCGATCTCCGCCGGAGAAAGAAAACCATTCATTTCACGCACCTCCTGAATGTTTATTTCAGAATTATATCATAACTTCAAGCGTTGTAAAAGTATAAATTTTTATCCTATTTAGCCTTATTTTTATATTTTAAACATTATAAAATAGCATCAAATCGCTATAACGTTAATTTTTAAGAAATTTTTATAAGTTAAATATAAAAATAACTTATATTTCAAAACACAAAAAGCAGAACCGCATGGTCCTGCTCCATTCAGCAAAGGATTCAAACGGCCGCCGAGGATGCGACGGCCCTTTGACTTGGTAGATTATATAGCTTAGTGCCTTTTGTTTTTAATGACAAAAGGCAGCAGGAGCTCATGGATAAAATAACCATCTTTTGAAAAATCATTAAAAAAGGGCATACTTCTCCCGTGTCGAAATATGCCCCTGAAAATTTTCAGGAATCATCTGCATTCTTCTCAAACACGGAAAGCATATCCGTTTCCAGATATACTCATCGGTCCCCGGCCATGGGGGCTTCACTTCCTTTAGGCTTTTGGACTCGAATGCGGTTATTTTTTTGTTTATTTCTTCCAGATAAACTGAAACCAATGTTACGTTTATTATAAATCATTTCCAGCATGAAGTCCAGCCTTT
The DNA here is from genome assembly GCF_900142645.1 of Eubacterium callanderi. Taxonomy (GTDB): domain Bacteria; phylum Bacillota; class Clostridia; order Eubacteriales; family Eubacteriaceae; genus Eubacterium; species Eubacterium callanderi. The sequence continues at coordinate 54,948 of NZ_FRBP01000016.1, read as the reverse complement.
TCTTTCAGACATTTTCAAACAAAATACTGTATCTTCTTGACATACTGTGTATAACACACTATAATGTGATTAACAGCAAATAAAGGAGGGCCGTCATTTGGAAAAGGATAGTGTTTTGTCAAGTATGGTATCAGAGCTGCGCCGGGGAACACTGGTGCTCTGTGTTTTAAGCCAGCTGAAAATACCCATGTACGGCTACAATCTGGTAAACACACTCAATGAAAAGGGTATCGCGGCAGAGGCAAATACGCTCTACCCGCTGCTCAGACGCCTCGAAAGCCAGGAGCTTCTCGAAAGCTCCTGGCAGACAGACGGACCAAAGCCGCGAAAGTACTACCAGACGACTGAATTCGGCAATGAAATTTGCCGGCAGTTAAAACAGCATTGGGATAAAACAGTCAGCAGCATAAATCAGATTTTTGAGGAGGAATAAAAATGAAAAACGAACTGATTGATCGGTATGTCTACGCGGTTACAAGGCGGCTGCCTGCCCGACTGCGAAACGATATTGACAAAGAGCTGCACTCGCTCATCGAAGATATGCTGGAGGCCCGGTGCGATGGTCTGATGCCTGAAGACCGTGATGTCCGGGTCATTCTCACGGAGCTGGGAACCCCGTCAGAGCTGGCCATGAGCTATATGCCTGAAGGCCGCGACCACCTTATCGGCCCTGCCTATTACAGCCAATACAAAATGGTTACCGGCATCGTTCTGGCTTCTGTGACCTTCGGGCTTGTTCTTTCTGGATTTATCTCATTTTTCACGGACAGTCACGAGGCACTGTACATTACCCTTTTCTCATGGATTGGTACACTGATCACTGGCCTTATCGCTGCTTTTGGCGCGGTTACTTTTATTTTCGCGGTCTTTGAACGAAAAAATGTCGCCCTTAATTTTGGCGGCAGTGAGCTTGACAGTCTGCCCCCGGTTCCAGAAAGAAAATCTGTTATTCCAAAGGGAGAGCCCATCGCCGGCATCATTTTTTCTGTGATCTTCTGTGTAATCTTTCTGGCCGCTCCTCAGATTATCTGCGCAAAATTCAGCGCAGATCAGCCTTTTATCCCTGTGTTTAACGTAGACCGCATTCACCAGCTATGGTATGTCTTCGCAGGCTTCACGATCCTCGGCATTATGAATGAAAGCTTTAAACTCTATGAAGGCCGTTACACTAAAAGGCTGGCTATTGTCACAGTGGTCTCAGGTGTCCTGAGCGCAGCTCTGACGCTGATCCTTCTGTCTGATCAGCAGATTTTAAACAGCGCTTTTATCGCAGCGATTTCCAGCAGCTTGTCGAATGCAGCCGTCACAGGCTTTCTAACCCATTTTAACCTGTACTTCATGGCGATCATTCTTTTTGCGCTCCTTCTTGAAATGGGTGTCACCCTGTTCAAAGGCTTCTGGTATGACCGTTAAGGAATTGCAGCAGACCTGGCAGCTTCTGCCGGGTCTATTTTCTTTATAACTTTTCATAAATTTCTTGTTAAAAATATATAAATTTTCCGATAAAAGGGTATAAGTATTCGAAACATTCGTGTCCGCAGTGTTTTGCAACACGGAGGTTGTCTTTTAATACACCAAGAGGAAAAGTAGAGGATTAAAATGAGACACTTAAAAAAATCGACAGAAATTCCTGTTAGCCTGGGCGCTGCCATTGTAGCCCTTGGCGTCGTCTACGGTGATATCGGCACCTCGCCGATGTATGTTATGAAGTCGATCATTGCCGGCAACGGCGGCCTGAACGCCATCGATGACAACCTGATCCTGGGAGCCCTGTCCCTGGTGATCTGGACCGTCACACTCCTTACCACAGTCAAGTATGTTCTTATCGCACTCAAGGCCGACAATCACGGCGAGGGCGGTATTTTTTCGCTGTACAGCCTGATTAAAAAGTACAAGGCCTGGCTCATTGTCCCTGCCATGGTGGGCGGCGCGGCGCTTTTGGCCGATGGGATTCTCACCCCGGCTGTCACAGTTACAACTGCCATTGAAGGACTTCGGAGCCTGCCGTTTATCTACCGTTTTCTGGGCGATGAGCAGAGCCGCATTGTCATGATTACACTTGTCATCATAGCGATTCTGTTTTTTGTCCAGCGGGCTGGTACCAAATCCATCGGTAAGTCTTTTGGCCCGGTCATGACCGTGTGGTTTCTCTTTTTGGCCATTTCAGGCATTGCCAACATGGCTGGCAACTGGGAAATTCTGAGGGCCTTTAATCCTCTCAGAGGCGCCGCCATTCTGTTCAGCCCAGACAACCAGGCCGGCGTCATGATTCTCGGCAGTGTGTTCCTGGCGACCACCGGGGCCGAGGCGCTCTATTCAGACATCGGCCACGTGGGAAGGGGCAATGTCTATGCCAGCTGGCCCTTTGTCAAAGTCTGTTTGATCTTTAACTATCTGGGCCAGGGCGCCTGGCTCATGGCAAACAAGGGGAATACCACACTGGGCACTCTGCCTGATCTCAACCCTTTTTTCCAGATGCTCCCAGACAATATCCGTATTTTCGGTGTGCTTCTGAGCACTCTGGCAGCCGTTATCGCATCTCAGGCTCTGATCACCGGCACCTTCACACTGGTATCTGAAGCGATCAGCCTTGACCTTATGCCGCACATGCGCATCACCTATCCCTCTGAAACCAAGGGACAGCTCTATATCCCTCTGGTCAACCTGATCATGTGGCTGGCCTGCAGCGGCGTCATTCTCTATTTCCGTTCCAGCGCGCGGCTTGAATCTGCCTACGGGCTGGCCATTACGCTGACCATGCTCATGACCACACTGCTGCTGTTTATGTATCTGCGCTGCCTGAAAGGTCTGAAAATTCTTCCTTTTATCTTTCTGGTCTTTTTTGGCGGGCTGGAGGGGACCTTTTTTCTCTCAAGCCTTTCAAAATTTGAAAGTGGCGGCTATGTGGCGCTGCTCATTGCGGCGATTCTTTTTGCGGTTATGGCCGTATGGCACCGTGGAACAGACATCGAGCGCTCTCAGGCCCTTAAGCTGCATATTTCGGACTATACCGCCATGTTTGGAGATGTTCACAGTGACAACAGGCTCATCACAGTATCGGATAATCTGGTCTACCTGATGAACGAAACCGAGGGTGACACCATCGACCGCGACATTTTATATTCTATTTTCGACAAAAAGACAAAGCGAGCAAGAGCCTACTGGTTTGTCAGCGTCAGTGTGACTGATGAGCCCTACACCCGGGAGTATACCGTTGACAGCTTTGGCACTGATTATCTTTTCAGGGTAAAACTGTACCTCGGCTTTAAGGTAGACCAGCGTATCAATGTCTATCTGCGCCAGATTGTCGGCGATCTGATCACCAGCCATGAGCTCCCGCCACAGCAGCGCCGGTATTCCATTGGCGACAACAGCACTGTAGGGGATTTCCGGTTCTGCATTCTGCGCAAAATGCTGGTACCCGAAAGTGACATTCATCCCTCTGACTGGGCCGCTGTTTCCTTAAAATATATGATCCGCCGCGTCGCCGGTTCTCCGGTGCAATGGTATGGCCTGGAAAACGCTTCGGTGATTGTGGAGTATGTACCGCTCTTTATCAAAATGAAAGCGTCCAATCCCTTAAAACGGGTAGACGTATGACCCTGTTTCAAACAAAAAAGAGAACCGCGATTTTCCGGTTCTCTTTTTTATTTTTAATACCATCTGGTCATCGGCAGGTCGTTATTCACGCCTTTGGTCATCAGAATCTGGCTCAGGTCGATGATCCCATTGTGGAAGGTTGCGGCGCAGGAGCAGAGGTATAGATCCCACATTCGGATAAATTCATCGTCAAACATTTCGCGCACCTCATCCAGATGCTCTCTGAAGCCCTTGTCCCAGCAGAGCAGAGTCTTGGTATAATGCCGTCTCAGGCTCTCCACATCAATGACGTAAAAGCGGTGCGAGGCAGCCAGGCTGATCATTTCTCTGAGCGAGGGGATCATGCCGCCCGGGAAGATATACTTTTTAATCCACGGGTCACCCGGATGTTCCTCCAGAGCACTGATATAATGCAGCAGAAAGAGCCCTTTGGGGTTCAACACCTTATCCGCGCAGGACAAGAAAAGATCATAATTGTCTCTTCCCACATGCTCGACCATGCCCACGCTGACAATACGGTCAAAGGTCTTTCCATATTTTGGCAGATCCCGGTAATCCATCAGCTCTGCTGTCAGCTGGCCTTCCAGCCCTTCCTCTGCAATGCGCTCGCTGAATTTTTTGTGCTGCTCAAGACTCAGGGTAATGCCCACGCCGTTGATTCCGTATTTTTTGGCGGCCTCGATCAGGAGGAATCCCCAGCCGCACCCAATATCCAGAAGGCTCATTCCTTCTTTCAGGTACAGCTTTTCAAGGATATAATCGACCTTATTGACCTGAGCGTCATAGAGGGTATCGTCTGGATTTTTAAAATAACCGCAGGAATAGCTCAGCGTATCGTCCAGCCATAGCCTGTAAAAATCATTGCCGATATCGTAGTGGGAGGATACCTCATCCTTTTGGTTTTTCTTGGAATTTGAGGTGAAGATCAGCTTTTTCAGGGCAGTTTTATCCAGAGAAAATTTACCCATCTGACCAAGAAGCTGGTCAAGCGCCTGGAAAAGGTCGCCTTCCACTTCGATATCGCCGCGCATGTAGGCTTCGCCCAGTGCCAGCGAGGTGCTGCGTCTGAGCTCCTTTATGTCCAGACTTTTGTTAAACCGGACCACAAAGGCCGGTTTGCCCTCGCCCACTAAAACTTCTTTTCCGTTTATTTTAATCAAAAACGGATTTTCGTCAAACTTTTTCAAAAATTGAATCATCAGATTGTCTTCAAGCTTCATGTTCATTCTCCTTATATCGTCATAGCTCAAATGCACGGTTGGGCGCGTAACATTTCAGAGCTTTACTTTATAAATTGTACACCCCTTTAAGAAGTATTGTCAAACTAACATATTTCAATAATTTTTACCCGTTTTATGCGATTTTAAACGTTATATATAATTAATTTTTATATTAAAAAATGTTTTTATTTTCGCTGAAAACGGATTCTTTTTTGACAGGACTATTTTTTATCTCTATCCCTTTTCCGCACTGCCTGTTACTGTGCTATAATAAAAACAAAAAGGAATGAATCAAAATGGCTTATCTAATTGCCCGACAATTCGACAAACCCGGCTGCATCGCCATCAAATCTGAGGCTGGAGACGCACTGAAGGAGCAGGCCCGCCGCCTGGCAAAAATGACCATTCACACCGGCGTACAGGTCAGCGTCGTCTATAACGAAGAGGATTTTGAGGAGTATGCTCCTCAGACCATTTACGAGGATCATGACGCCTTTTTTACCGAAGTGCTGGATCTGGCGGAATGGTAGCGCTCTTCACAAAAGCTTTTCTTAAGCTTTTTTAACAACCGTTTCAAAAAGTTTCAATCCATTATTTTTATTTCATTGAACGTAAAATTGCAACCGGATTCAGCAAAATTCCTCTAAATTGACGTTCTTGTTTTTTGTCTTTTATTCCGTTATCATATTATTTATAAGTGATCAATAAAGGATTGGAGGAATACTGCTTGACATTAAATAAGACGACGGTAAAAGCCGGATTTAAAACCTTCTGTATCAATACAGCACGTTTTGCGTTCATCCTTCTTTTTATCAGCCTTTTCGCGCATTTTTTTGGTCAGGAAAATCTCCTGCCGTCCATTGCCATTATCGTTGCCCTTTTGACCTTTCCGGCCTGCGATATGGAACTGAAACCCGGTTCCATGACCTTTCTGCTTTTCTTTTTCTTTGCAGGCTCAGGTCTGGTTTCTGCCCTTTCTCTTATCAACGTGTGGGCAGGCCTTCTGCTGAATTTTGTTTTTATTTATCTGATGATGGCCTTCTGCTCGGAGCCCTCTGTGCTCAGACCGCACATTATCTTTTTACTCTGCTATATTTTCTGCCAGTCCACCCCTGTGACAGGACACGCCTTTGTCCTCAGGATGGCCGGGCTTTTAGCCGGCGCTGCCATCACAGCCATTGTCACTGCTGTTTCCTGGAAAATAAAGGGCTTTGATCCTGCCAGGCAGCGCAGCCTGAAGGAGCAGGCCCAGCTCTGCCGGAAAAAGGACCATGCTTTTATTCTGAAGATGACACTGGGCCTTACACTGGCCATGTTTATCGGGATGGCCTTTGGCCTTAAAAAGCCGCTGTGGATCAGCATTGTGGTGATGTCGCTGACGCAGATTGATTACAGCGAAACCCTCACACGGATCAAGCACCGTTCCATCGCCACACTGGCGGGAATTGTTCTTTTCGTGCTGCTGTTCCAAATGCTGGTGCCCGAAGGATATGGCGGCGTTCTGATCCTGGTTCTGGGCTATATCGGCAATTACCAGTTTGCCAAGCCCTATAAATATCAGCAGCTCATTAACTTCATGAGCGCTCTTTTCGCATCGCTGGTGCTCTTTGACCTTACCTCGGCCATTATCAACCGGGTGCTTTGCCTGCTGACAGGCATTCTGATTGTTGTCGCCATCCGCCACCTTGGGGCTTTTGCCCGAAAAACCTTTTTCAGCCCAATGGCGCCGGGCCCCGAAAATCAGTGACTTTATATAAAGGATGGGTATGCTCCCATCTTTTTTTATTTCCAATTGAAAATCGGGACAAGTTCTGATAAGATTAAAGTTACCCACAACATTTAGGAGTAAATGCTGATGAAACCACTAAAACTATGGAAACGAATGGCGCTGCGCGGTAAAGTACTTACCATTATTTTACTGCTTCTGCTAATTTCTGCTATTGTCGGGATTGGCGCTGCCGTTTATCATATACCGCTGTTGGTTCAAAACCGGGCGGTTCAGTCTGTCAACGCACTTTTTACTGAAAACGATGCGGGGCTGGCCGAAGGCGTTGCACAGAATACCGGCCAGATCTCTGACAGCATTAAAAAGGCCAATCAGATCAAGGATGAGGCTATGCGCAGCTTTCTGCTGCAGCGCACCGCCACTGCCCAGAAAATGGCCGATGTCCTTAACGGGGTTTCTGCCCTTTATCAGACAAAGGAAGATGGGTCCCGCCTGGTCGTGAGGACCATACAGCCATTCCAGGTCGACAACATCAATAAAAATCTGACCGAGCTGGACGCTATGGGAAAAACAGATTTCACGGCAGCGGTTCGACAGGATTTTGCCGATGCTCAGAACCAGTACAATATTTACAAACAGATCAACGACCTGCTGAACGCCCAGTTTACAGACGGATCCGCCCGAAACGCGCTTTCTGAGGATGCCTCCTCGGATGCCTGCGATGAGGCTCAGGAGCTGGTGGCTCAGCTTGAAAACCCCGATACCCAGACGGATATGAATTTTGCAATCGGCCAGGTGAGAAAAAAGGTTGAGGAGCAGGAAGCCGCCCAGGAGGCTGCCCGCATCGCTGAGGAAGAAGCCCGCGAGGCCGAACGAAAGGCTGAGGAGGAGGCTAAAAAGGCCGAGGAAGAAGCGAAAAAGAAAAACAATCCTGCCGAACAGATTAAGGATGCCATCAATTCAGTCATAAAACCCAATAAAACGGAATAATCAGAGCCTCCCTTATCGGAGGCTCTTTTTTGTTTAGAACGGCTCAAAATGGATATATTAAACAAGAATCTTTTTAAATCCAATAAAGGAGTGAATGACTTTGACAGAAAAAGAACTGATTGAAAAAGGCTATAAAAAATACACTGGCAAGGATATTGACGTTTTCTATAATAAAGACATGTGCTGCCACTCAGGTAATTGTACCCATGGCAACGGAGAGGTGTTCAAGGTCTGCCGCAGGCCCTGGGTTCTGCCCGACAACGCCGCTGCCGAGGAGGTAAAGGCTGTTGTGGAAACCTGTCCCAGCGGCGCTTTACAATACATTATGAAAAAATAAATTTCTGAAACTGTTCTCATCTTTACACGGACAGTGCGTTCCGTTATAATGGTCTCAGGGCGATGGAGTTCGCCTAAACCGCATAATGCTGATGACTCCTGTTTCTTACAGAAGCAGGAGCTTTTTAATTTTTTGACAAGGAGTGTAACATCATGTTTGAAGTTTTATCCGTAGGCGTGGGCGGCTTTGTAGGCGCTGCGCTCCGTTATCTTATCTCCAGCGGTATTGCCCGCTTTATGGACAGCCGGCTGCCTCTTGGAACCCTGTGCGTAAATGTGTTTGGAGGACTGCTCATGGGCTTTATTATGCAGTGGAGCCTCCAGAGCGCCGGCCTCCCGCCAAGAATGCGGCTCTTTCTGACCACCGGTCTTTTAGGCGGCTTTACCACCTTCTCGACCTTCAGCTACGAGACCATGAGCCTGATCGGCGAGGGTGCCTGGATAACCGCAGCGGCCAATGCCGGGCTCAACCTGATTCTGAGCCTCGCTGGCGTCATCGCCGGACAGCTGCTGGCAAAAACAGTCCTTTCCTCTTAGCCCGAGTCCAGGGACTGTACAAATTTTTTCTTTAAAAAAACATCCTCAAAAGACTCAAAAGGCCCGGGAATTTCCCGGGCCCTTATTTTTTATCATCCTCTGGCGGCTTTTCTACCTTTACAGATACCTGAAACAGATAATCATCCGGGTTCTGGACAGCGATCTCGTCCAAGATGGATTCCCGGTAGCCGCAGCCGTCAATGACCAGGCCATTCTCCTCAATATACGCATTGATCTGCTCATACAGCTCATCAACACTGTCATAATTTCCGTAGATGTAGCCCACCGCGTAATAGCCCGCGGGCCTGAGGCCAATGTGCGGCAGTGCCATGGGTTCATCAAGTCTCGCAAAATACCAGGTTGGAAAATGCCACTCTCCCCGCAGCAGGCTTTCCATGGACACAATATCCCCTACCGGATAGCCATAGCTGATGTTGTAGAGCGCGCAGTATTCATAGAATTCCTGGATAATATCCCAGATCGACTCATCATCGACATTTGAGATGTCCGGGCTGATAAAAATACGCTCGGCCGGCATATACTCTACGGAGATCTTGCCCGTATCAATGGTACTGCTCGCGCGCGTCATCTCGATTCTGGACCCCATCATATCACTGATCCTCTTGAGGCTGCAGATCTCCGCGTCAATCTTGGCCTTCCGCTCCTCAAAGAGCGCCACCAGCCTTTCAGGGGTCCTCTCATCCAGATAAATCTTGATATCCTTTAAGGGCGTCCCGATTTCCTTCAGAGCGTAAATCGCACTGATAACATCCAGCTGTGGATAAGAGTAATACCGGTATCCGCTTTCAGGATCCACTGTCTCCGGGCAGAAAAGGCCAATTTTATCATAATATATGAGCGTTTTTCGGCTGACACCCGCGAGCTTTCCAAACTCACTGATGGTCAGCATTCCCTTGTTTTCCATGCTTTAGCCTTCCTTAAACCTAATTTTTTTCGTTTTTCTACTTGACTGTACAGTTACTCTACAGTTTATAGTAACATACATCGAACCGGAGTACAATACCTATGGGAAGGAGACAAAATGACTCGATTATTCAAATTTATAATTCCATATCGTAAAACACTCATCCTTGTCGTTGTGCTGCTGTTTCTGCAGACACTGGGAACCCTCTATATCCCGACCCTCACGGCAGATATCGTCAATAACGGTATCGTCTATGGGGATATTCCCTATATCATCAGAACCGGCGGCATCATGCTGCTTTTTGCCGTATTGACTGGGGTTTTTGCTATTTTAGGCACCTGGTTCTCGGCCATTCTCTCGTCCGGCACTGGCCGGGATATCCGAAACGCGCTGTTCAGAAAAGCCCAGCGTTTTTCAATCAACGATTTTAACAGCATTGGCACCGCGTCCATGATCACACGCAATACCAGTGACGTCAACCAGATTCAGCAGGCCCTGATCATGGTGCTCCAGATGATGCTGCCTGCCCCGATCATGGCCATCGCAGGCCTGATCCTGGCCTTTTCAAAAAATGCCTTTATGGGGGGTATCATCGTGGTGACCATGGTCATCTTTATGATTCTGGCGGTCATCATCGAGCGCAAGACCATGCCTTTGTTCGGCCTGCTGCAGACCGGAATGGATAAAATCAACCGATTTATGCGGGAATACATTACCGGGGTGCGGGTTATCCGCGCCTTTAACCGGACCGATTTTGAGCGCAGGCGTGTCAACACCTCCTTTGAGGCTTATGCTCAGACCGCTATCCGCATCAACAAAATCTTCGCTGTGGCCATGCCTCTGGTGCTCATGCTCTTAAACCTCTGCACACTGGCCATTATCTGGTTCGGGGGTATACAGATCGGGCAGGGCGCCATGGAGATTGGCGATATTATGGCTGTGATCGAATACGCCATGCTCATCCTGTTTTACCTGGTCATGGCTGTGATGGTCTTTACTATGATTCCAAGGGCTGAAGCCTGCGCCAAGCGTATCTCTGAAGTTCTTGAGCTTGATCCTGAGATCGCCGACGCCCCGGCCGAGCTGACCGCTGAGCTTTCTGAAGAAAAGCTGGCTTTCCACCACGTAACCTTTTGCTATCAGGGCGCGGAGGAGCCTGTCTTAAGCGATCTGAATTTCAGCTGCAGAGCCGGGGAAACCACTGCGATCATCGGCGGCACCGGCTCAGGTAAATCGACCATCGCCAGCCTGATCCCCCGTTTCTATGACATTCAGGCTGGCACCATCACCATCGACGGGGTGGATATTAAAACCCTTTCCCAGAAAGCCCTCCGGGATAAGATCGGCTTTGTCCCCCAAAAGGCCTTTTTATTTTCCGGCACCATTGCCGATAACCTGCGCTATGGAAAGGAGGACGCCACCATGGATGAACTGCGCCGGGCAGCCCGTATCGCCCAGGCAGACGCCTTTATCGGCGATTTGAAATATGGCTATGAGACACGCGTGGCCCAGGGCGGCAACAACTTTTCTGGCGGACAGAAGCAAAGGCTCGCCATTGCCCGGGCTCTCGTAAAAAAAGCGGATGTCTATATTTTTGATGACAGCTTCTCCGCGCTGGATTTTAAGACTGACGCCAACCTCCGTGCCGCTTTAAAGGCTGAGGTCCACGGCGCTGCCATCATTGTGGTGGCCCAGCGGGTCAGCTCCATTGTGGACGCAGACCAGATTATTGTACTGGACAACGGCGTCATTGCTGGAAAGGGCACCCACCGCGAGCTGCTTGAAAATTGTCCGGTCTACCGTGAAATCGCGGAATCACAGTTAAGTAAGGAGGAATTAGCATGAGCGAACATCAGGAAACCGAAGTCCTTTCCTTTGACGGCGGTATGTCCGCCGAGAAGGCACGCTATGCCGGGAAAACAGCCAAGCGGCTTTTTTCAAAGCTCTTGGAGCAAAAGGGAAAGCTGATCATTGTGCTGATTTCTGTGGTTTTCAGCTGCACCTTTACCCTGGCTGCCCCTATGGTGATCGGCCAGGCCATCAACCAGATTTTTGACAGCGTCCGCCACGCCGTTGAGACCGGCACCACCTTCACCATTAATCTGGGAGCCATGGGCCAGATACTGGGGCTGCTGCTGGGCTTATATGTTCTCAGCGCTGCCTTTAACTATCTGCAGCAATACCTTATGGCCAGCGTATCCCAGAGGCTGACCCTGACCCTGCGGGAGTCCCTGAGCGCCAAGCTTGCGCGGATGCCCCTGAAATATTTCGACAATCATAAAAAAGGCGATATCCTGAGCCGTACCACCAACGATCTCGAAAAAGTCGCGGACACGCTCCAGGAGGGACTGATGCAGTTTATCATCACAGTGGTCACCATCATCGGCGCGGTGATCCTGATGCTGTCCATCAGTCCGCTGCTGACACTGATCGCCTTTGTGATGATCATTATCGGCATGGTCATTACCGCTCTGGTGGCCCGCCGCAGCCAGCACTGCTTTGCCAGAAACCAGAAAACCCTCGGCGAATTAAACGGCCATATCGAGGAATTCTTCACAGGCCAGGTGGTCATCAAGGCCTTTAACCGGGAGGACGCCTCCACCCAAACCGTCGAGGAGGTCAATGAGCGCCTCTACACAGCCAGCCGCAACGCCCAGTTTATCACCTTCGCGGTCAACCCGCTGATCCGCCTCATGAACCAGATCGGTTATGTACTGATCGCGGTCCTCGGCGCGTTCTTTGTTATCCAGGGACGGCTGTCCCTTGGGGTTATCCAGGCTTTCTTCCAGTATGTCAACCAGGCCTCTGAGCCGATTACCGAGGCAGCTTATATCTTTAACTCCATGCAGGCTGCCATCGCCTCGGCCGAACGTGTCTTTGAGGTGCTGGATGAGGAGGACGAGGTGCCCGACATCGCTCCGGCCAAATCACTCACTGATCCCAAAGGCGATGTCCGGTTTGAGCATGTCCGGTTCGGCTACAGCCCTAACCGTCTGCTGATGAAGGATATCAGCATTGATGTAAAGGCTGGGGAAAAGATTGCGATTGTCGGCCCGACCGGCGCAGGCAAGACTACGCTGATCAATCTGCTCATGCGCTTTTACGAGCTGGACGGCGGACGCATCCTGATCGACGGCATTGATATCCGCGATCTGCGCCGTGGCGACCTGCGCTCACAGTTTGGCATGGTGCTCCAGGATACCTGGCTCTTTGGCGGGACCCTTGAGGATAATATTGCCTACGGGCGGGGCGCCGCCACCAAAGAGGAAATTGTGAGCGCTGCCAAAGCCGCCCGGGCAGACCACTTCATCCGCACCCTGCCAAATGGCTACCAGACCATCCTGAATGATGAAGCCTCAAATATCTCTCAGGGGCAAAAACAGCTGCTGACCATCGCCCGGGCCATTCTGGCAGATCCGGCCATCTTGATCCTGGATGAGGCGACCTCCAGCGTCGATACGCGGACCGAGCTCGAAATCCAGAAGGCCATGGACCACCTGATGAAAGGGCGCACCAGCTTTGTCATCGCCCACCGGCTGTCCACCATCATCGACGCTGACCACATCCTTGTGATGAAAAACGGGACCATCGTGGAACAAGGCACCCACCAGGGGCTACTTACACAGAACGGCTTTTACGCCGACCTGTACAACAGCCAGTTTACCGTCAAGGCGTCCTAACGCTCAGACAAAAGCTCTCTGCTGAAATTTATTAACACACCGCCCCTTATGCTCAAAAGACTCAAAACCCTGCTGTTTAAGGTTTTGAGTCTTTTTTGAGTCTTTTGAGGACAGGCTTTCTGTTTTAAAAAAACTTTTCCACCCGCCGGTTGGGAATAAACCAGATGATAATGACCACATAGCAGCCGACAAGGGTGAGTACAGGGTTGATAAAGGCAAGCCCCAGCGAGATACCGTTGATCACAAGTGTGACCGGGACCTTCCAGTCATGCTCGATGGCCTTGTAAACCGCCGAGTCCACACCGCCTGCTGAAGCCAGGATATGGTTCAGAAAAAAATAGGAAATACTGACGAGCATAAAAAGCACTCCGTAGGTGATCTCCGGGGCAAAGCCGCCCATAAAGGTTCCCACCCAGCTGGTTGCCGCTGGAATCAGGGACAGGAAAAAAAGCCAGAAAGAATTAGCCCACATGACCTTTCCGTTAATCTTCTCTGCGAGCTGGAACATATGGTGATGGTTGTTCCAGTAAACCGTAAAGAGCAGAAAGCTGAGGATATAGGCAAAGAGCTGCTCCTTTATTTCAAAAAGCGCCTCAAAAGTAGGCTCATCCGGAATTTTGATCCCTAAGATTAAAATCGTCATTAAGATGGCCAGCACTGCGTCAGTGTAGGCTTCTAAACGTCCTTTTTGCATGCGTTTCTCCTTAATCGTATTGATTAAGGATTACCCAATTTTTTAAAATCAAACCTCAGGACACCGCCTGGCAGACACCCTCCAGTGCCTTCAGATCCTTAACGCCGACATTCTCAGGGCAATAGACCGAATAGGCAAAGTTGTCTGGTGTTACCCAGCAGGCCAGCGCCTCACCCGTATCCTTGCTGACTGGGGTAAAGTAAACGTCGATGGTGCCTGTATTGGTGAGGATATCCCCTTTCTGCAAAAACACCGCCTGGTCGCTGAAACTCGTGTAAACCCCGCTGATATCCGCAGACCGCGAATAATGGGCCTTTCTGACAATGTAAGTCCGGTTGTCACGGATAAACTGCACCTGAGCCACTGCCCCGTCCACCACCGAGTAACGGGCGGCCCCCATATTTTCCGGCAGGCTGTCAAATGTAAAGTCCAGGCCGCCTTCATTTTGGAACGCCTCCGCGTTTGCCAGCTTTTCAGTATGCGGGTCACTCTGCTGTGACGGGCCGCAGGCCGACAGGATAAAAACCAGGACCACTGCCATGAACAGACAACAAAATTTTTTCATCTTACCGCTTCCTTTTTTCTGTTTCAGGATTAAAATTTCTTTTCTCTCATCATAACAGCCCTCAATCGGGCTGTCAATGAAAGCCTTTAAATTTTTACCTCTTTAAGGAACAATTTTTTACCTATTCTCATTTATAATGGTTATATTTTACTCCTGAACACAATTTTCTATCCTCGCTTTTCCTTGTTGGCAGAGTGTTAGAACAGTATAATTATACTGTATACTATTTACGAGAAGTTATTTTAGAAAGCGAGGGGACAATATGTACCATTTCAAGGAAATGCGTGATCAGCTGATCAAACAGGCCCAGACTAAAAAAGCCGTTGTGGCCGTTGCCGCCGCCGGTGACCTGCCTGTTTTACAGACGGTTAAAATGATGAATGACTATGGCTTCGGAACCGCCATTCTGGTGGGCGACGCGGCCAAGATCGAGTATTTTGCCAGGGAAACCGGATGCAACCTGGAAGAAAACACAGTGGTTGACATAAAGGATGAAAGCCAGGCTGCCAACGTGGCAGTAGGGCTGGCCCGCAACGACGCGGCCGACATTGTCATGAAAGGGCTGCTCCAGACCAAAACCTACCTGAAAGCCATCCTGAACAAGGAGCACGGCCTGCGGACCGGCAAGCTCTTAAACGCCGTTACTGCCTTTGAAGCCACTGCGCTGGGCCGGGTTTTCCTGGCAACAGACTGCGGCATGATCGTGTCCCCTACCCTTGAGGATAAAGTTGAGATGATCGGCAACGCCACCACCCTGGCCAATGCCCTGGGCTGTGAGATGCCGAAAATTTCCTGTCTGAGTGCCGTCGAGACCGTCAACGCCAACATGCCTGACGGCTACGACGCGGCAGTGCTCTCAAAGATGAACGAGCGCGGCCAGATCAAGGGCTGTATCATCGACGGCCCCCTGTCCATGGACCTTTCCATCTCCGAAATGTCCGTTGAGCACAAGGGCATCACAAGCCCTGTGGCCGGCAAAGCCGACGTACTGCTCATGCCCAACCTCCAGGCAGGTAATATTTTCTGGAAGACCATGACCTACCTGGCAGGCGCCAAGAGTGGCGCAGTTGTCATGGGCACCGCCAAGCCCGCCGTCCTGACCTCCCGCGCCGACACGGCCGAGGCCAAACTCAACAGCGTTGCCATGGCACTGCTTCTGGCCGCCCATCAAAAGCGCTGAGGTTCAGCTTAAACCATTCGATATAAAAAGCACTTCTCCAAAAAGGGAAGTGCTTTTTCTTTACTCTGCGTCTGTCTTTAACATAAAAGACAGTTTTTCCTTTTATGTTTTTATTATACAAACAGAGTTGCTCTGTTTTGCAAACTCTTTCTAAAAGCGTGAGATTCGCTTTTTCTTTTCAATCGTCCCACCATTTCATTCTAGTATATTTTATCCTTAAAAGTTGCTTTAAACATTTACATTTCGCGTTATATTTTAAAAAATGATGGGTAAGTAATAATTGAATTCATTTTAAACAATCACCAAAAAAGGAGTTTTCTTTATGAGTAGCTTTAACCCATTTGACGAAAAAGGTATTCCTGTTGAAAAGCAGGCTGAAGACTGGAAGAAACTGACACCGATTCCCTACGCAAAAGATCAGATCGACCCTTACACCAAGACGCGCATTATCCTGATGAACGGAATCGAAGTGGAGGCAGCCCTGTTTGCCCACCAGTTCCACCGGAACTGCACGGACAACGATCTGCGCCGGGAACTGGCCATGACACGCCGTATTGAGCAGCAGCAGCAGAAAATGATCAACTGGCTGCCGCCGGCTGATGAATCAGTTCTGGAGATGGCCATCGGCTATGAACAGCTGGCCGTTGACCTGACCGCCTGGCTGGCACAGAATGAACCGGACAACTATGTGAAGCAGGCTCTGGATTTTGCCCTGCTGGAAGATTTTGACCACTTGTACCGCTATGCCGATCTGTTGGAAATGGACAAGGGCATCAAGGCCGAGGAGCTGGTCGGCGGCTATACCGAACTCATGCCCGGCCGCCCCACTATCGCCCACCACAGACATCCCTTTGACACCATCAACCGTCCCATCGACTCCAAGACTGCCGACATCCAGACCAAGCTCAACACCATGATCATCGTGGCCGGCGAACAGCAGACCATGAACTTTTACATGAACGTGGGCAACCGTTATCCGGACGATCTGGGCCGCAGCCTGTACCTTGAAATCGGTATGGTTGAAGAACAGCATGTCACCCATTACGGCGGCCTGCTGGACCCCAACTGTACCTGGCTGGAAAATCTGCTGCTTCACGACTATGTTGAAGCCTATCTGTACTACTCCTTCTACCGTGAAGAAAAGAATGAGATCATCAAGCTGTTGTGGGAAGAACAGCTTCAGAAGGAAATCGGCCATTTACACAAGGCCGCCGAGCTTCTGAAAAAATATGAAAAGAAAGAATGGAACGAGGTCGTCGACGGGCACTTCCCGAAACTTCTGCACCTGACCTCCAATAAAGAATATGTCCGCGACGTCCTCGCCAAACAGGCGAACCTGGGCAAAAAGGGCGAAGATTATGAAGACAGCAGCAAGCTGCCCAAGGATTACCGCTTCTTTAAATACCAGGAAATGGTCAACGGCGACTATGTGCCGTCCCATGAAGTCATTGAAAAATACATTGACAAAAACGGTGAGGATTACCGTTATGAAGACAAGGAATCCCCTGTAAAAGCACTCCGCGACCGCAAGCATGACAACACTGAAGTGGGCCGCGGATAGGATTACCTCCTGCAGAAACATCTCCTAAAAGAGAAGGCCTCCGCAAAGCTTTGCGGGGGCCTTTTCTTTTTTAATGGAGAATTGAAAATGGAAAATGAAAGACCCCTTTTGCTGCGGCAAAAGCGCGTGGAACCTCCTTTAATCGCAGATCATTTTCACAAGAAGTGTTAAAACGTTATGAAACCTAAGAGACGAAGCTTTTTACCTAAGGAAGAGAAAAGCGTCCTGCAGGCACCGCACATACAATTGCAGCTTCTTTACTAAAGCTGACGCTTGATCTCGCCTGTGTCTGGCTGTGCCGATAGTGCGGCTCGATTCCTGGCCGTCACCCACAGTGCCTGGACCTTTTTTTCTTATCTGGATAAAAGGCGCAGTCTCGGACGACGCCACTTTTATTTTTACAGCAACCGTACCCGCCTTACCAAAATAAAGACCCCCATTTCAGAGAGAATATGGTACAATAGACCCGTCCCTGAAACAAGGGGCAAATTTTGCAGAAGGAAACATTCATGAAACGACTTTTATCACTCTTTTTAATCATATCCGCCTCCGGGCTCCTGATCACAGGCTGCTCGCCGGCTCTCACCCTGTCCCAGCTCTTTTCTCCGGTCACCTTTACAGGCTATGTGCTGGAAAGCGATGACGCCACCCTCACCCTCCTTTACCGGGCTGAGGACGCCCAGGAGCCCGTGACCAGCGTTTTCGACCTTACAGCCCTCCCGCAGGGCCCCCTGCCCGAAACCGGCGCAGAGGTCAAAATCACGTTAAAAACCGGCACCGATCCCGAGAGCCTAAAGGCCGGGGATACCCCTCTCCCCGCCAGAAAACTGGAGGTCCTGACAGCTTCAGACGCGGCCGAGAAAGCCTTTTACAGCCTGCGGGCAGATAAGCTCCTGGCTGGCATGAGCCTTGAAGAAAAGGTGGGGCAGATGTTCTTTGCCCGGTACCCCGGCCCTGCCGCCCCCGAGGACGAAAAAACCTGGCAGTTTGGGGGCACCATTCTTTTCGGGCGCGACTTTAAGGATAAAAACCCCGACCAAATCCGGGCCGAAATCAACGCCTGCCAGGACGCGGCAAAGATCCCTATGCTGGTGGGTGTTGACGAGGAGGGCGGCGACGTGGTGCGTGTCAGCGGCAACCCCGCGCTCCGGGCCGAGAGCTTCCCCTCTCCCCAGACCCTGCTGCAAAACGGCGGCATGGACGCTGTCACCGCCGACGCTCACGAAAAGGACGCGCTGCTTAAATCCCTGGGCCTCAACGTCAATTTCGCCCCGGTCTGCGACGTTTCGCAGAATCCCGCAGACTATATCTACTCCCGGACCACCGGAAGAGACGCAGCCACCACGGCCGACTACGCGAAAGCCACAGTAAGCGCCATGGACTCAGACGGCATGGGCTCTGTGCTCAAGCATTTTCCAGGCTATGGCCCCGGCGCTGATACCCATAAGGATTTCTCAAGGGACAGCCGCCCCCTTGAGACCTTTGAAGCCCAGGATTTTCTTCCCTTCAAGGCAGGCATCCGGGCCGGCGCGGGCAGTGTTCTGGTCAACCACAATGTCATTGAGGCCATGGACCCGGACCACCCGGCATCCCTGTCCCCAAAGGTACACGAAATTCTGCGGGACGCGCTGAGCTTTGACGGCGTTATCCTCACTGACGACCTGGATATGGAGGCCATCACCAAGGCCTACGGCGCCGATACCGCGGCTGTGCAGGCAGTGGCCGCCGGCAACGACATGATTCTGAGCTCCCGCTATACCATCGAGATCCCCGCGGTGATCGAGGCTGTAAAAAACAAAACCCTCTCCGAAGATCAAATCAATGCCTCCGTCAAACGGGTGCTCACCTGGAAAATGGACCTGGGCCTCATTGAAAATTAAATCTGTTTTTAGAAACACCCGCTCAAAAGGCTCAAAACCCCATGTGATTCAGGTTTTGAGCCTTTTGAGCATAACATGCTAAACTTCTCTGACATAAAATCTCCCACTGGCGTAAGCATCGCCAAAGGTCTTGATTACACGGTAGCTGCCCGGCTGAAGACGCCCGTAATAAGTCCCGATATCCAGCGTCTCCTCGTTCGCTGTATTTGGCGGAAGGAATACCATAGCCTTTTCAAAGGCTGCGCCGGGAAGCGGGGACACCGGAAGCCACTGGCTGTTCTCTTCCCGCTCCAGATAAAAAATCCGGCCATAGGTCTGGTTTTCTCCGCTGTGATTGATCACGTAAACGCTGAGCTTTCCAGCGTCCTGTGTGATAGCCTTTTCCGCAACAGACAGGACAATACTGGCGTTGTCCTCGGTATACTTTTCCAGGGAAAAAGAGGTTGCTTTTACCAGCGAGGGCGTTGGTATTTCTGTGGGAAAGGCGAGGCAAAGGTACAGCAGCACAAGGGCGATTCCCATAGAAGCGGTTATTTTTCTCATTTTAACTCCGTTCTTAAAATCAAAATCTCTGTCAGAAAGTTTCTTTTTACTATTCCAAGTTTACCAAATTTAAGCGGATACGTCAAACAGATAACGTTGGTATTATCTTCATGCTCAAAAGGCTCAAAACCCCCAATTCAAAAGGGTTTTGAGCCTTTTGAGCATGTATTCTCTATTTTAAATTTTAAAGACACCTTTCTTAAAATCCGCTTCAGTCTGCCAGATAGGTGCTGTTGTCCAAGACTGCGCCTTTTATCCAGAAAAGAAAAAAGGTCCAGGCGCTGTGGGTGACGGCCAGGAATCGTGCCGGATGCCTCAGGCTGTCAAAAAAGTTAAAGGAAAAAGCCGTTTTAATGGAGAATGCAGAATGCAGAATTACAGGTGCAAATGTGCGTTGCACATTTGATGAGATAGCGGCCAGAGGCCGCTGATTCACTCGCTTTCGCCTAAGCGAAAGGGTTCGTTCATTCTCCATTCTCAATTTTTCATTTTCCATTAGCCCTTCTCTTTTTAACGCTTCACCTCTTTATGATAACATTTGTCGACAGTCAAAACAGGCACCCTTTCGGATGCCTGTTTTTATACATTAACGATCACTGTAATTTTTATGCACCAGCGCCTGAACCTTCTTATAAAATACTTTGTCGTCACTCAGGTGCATGATGATATTGCTGAGTTTCAGGATGATTCTGTCGGGAGACACTCTGTTTTCGAGCATTTCAATCGCGACGGATTTCAGTTCCCCGTCGACTTCCCTGAGGGTTTCTGCTCTTTGAATCTGTTCAGCTTCCAGCGCTTTGCCGGCGTTTATGTCCTCGAGAATGTTTTTAACCGTGCTTTGTCTTTGATTTTGTTGCGGCACGCAGGCTGCCTCTGCCGTATGGGCCGGGGGCCTGCTGCCCTGTTGTTTTAATGAGGTATCATAAACGGCCATCGCATCGGTATTGTTCATTAAACCGTCACCGCCCTTTCCTCCTGTGTAAAGTCCTCCGGTTCTGCCGGTGTGATCACAGGCACGAGGGCATTGTGGTCCTCTTCCCTGGCGGCTTCTGTTTTGAGGAGTCCGGGGTGGATAAAATAACGGATGCTCCGGCGTCCGGTTCCGGCGTACTCGGCCGGTACGGGCACCAGATAGTGGTGGGCTGCCAGCAGCGCCAGCGGCGATTCCACATCGTCTGCGTGCATGCCCTTACCCTTACAGCGCTGAGCGATCTCCCGTTTGGTCAGGCTGTCTTTGCCCGCGGTCAGGGTCCGTTTGAGGACGTAGGCCGCGGCCTGGGTTTCGGCGTCGCTGCTTGTCATGTTAAAGATCCGCAGCTTTTCTGCCAGATAATATTCTGCCAGGTCAATGGCTTTGGCCACGGTCGAACGGCTGATTCTGATCTCAGACGCCCGGCTGTTTCTGGTGCCGACAAGGCTGTCGGGCATGGCGTACAGGAACCGGCCTGTCAGGCCCAGCTCCTGAAATTCTTTCCTGGCCTCAAATTCACACACCATATGGGGCTGTACAGCCATCACCATGGTGAGGTGGGCGTCTCTTAGGATGCGGGTCCGACGGCCAACCCGGTCGACGGTCATCTTGTCCTGTGAATAGGCGTTGAGGAACACGTCGATATTGACCGCGCCGCTGTAGCGGCCGCTCATGGTGCCAAAAAGGCCCCCCTCTGCCGCAAAAATCGCCATGCGCTCGTTGTTCTCTTCCAGAAGGTTGACCAGCACCTCGGGGGTCACATCGCCTGCTGTCAGGCGCAGAGGGCGCGTTGGCTTAAGTGCTGCCAGCTCTTCTCTGGCCTTCTGGGCATCGGTGTAGTTAATGACACCCCGGGCGGCTTTTCCTTCCAGATACTTGATCTTCTTTTTAAAAAATTTCTCCTGATTATCGTATTCCTCGATGTCTTCGGCCATCTTGGCATTGACCATCTCCTCGTAAAGCTCGAGGGGCTTGGTCATTTTACGCATAATCGGGGATTTCCGCTCCGATGAGCGGGCAATCAGCAGGATGTAAAGGCACAGGGACTCTGTCCAGTCTTCCTTGGCTTTCACCTTGGCCTTCTTCTGCAGTACGGCTGCCAGAACGCCCAGGGCCGCGCTGCCGGTCATGGCAACCGGCACCCCGATGCTGGCAGCAGCCGCCAGGACAAAGTCCTGTACTGCGCCGGGCAGGCTCTCCACTGGAAAAGCCGGCACAGCGCTTCCTGCGCTGTCGTCCAATGGGATAATGGGCTTGAATTCAATGCTTTTCTTGGTCTCTTCAATGATCAGATCTTTTCGCTCCTCTTCGGTTAAGAGGCCTTTCATGGCCTCAATGTCGTCTGTATTATGTCGCTGTGTTCTATCGTTTTTCATACTGTATAAGCTCCTTTCTTTTATACGCGCGGTAAAGCGCCACCCTCTCGGATGGCGTCCCGCTGTCCAGGATATCCAAATAGTAGGATACCACGGGTAATTGAAACACGGCCTCGACATACTTGTCTTGGACGGTTTCCAGTGAATTGCAAGGCTTATATTTCTCAGTATTTTCGCATAGTTCACGGTGTAGTCTGCTATAGTATGCTTCCATATCCGCCAGCCGGTCCCGGAGCGCCGCTGCCAGTACCGCCTCCGCGCTGTCCGTCGGAGCCGTCATACGCAAAGGGCTGTACAGGCTGTCCGTTGGTTTCGCTCCGCGCTGTGCGCTTTTCGTCCCGTTCGTTTCCTGCTTCACGCTTCTTGTATCCGCCTCTCCTTTCGCCGCAACGTCGTTGGCCTTATGGCTTTGACCTCTGACCTCCACCTTTAGATTGAAATCTTCCTGAAGCTTAACTGCCGCTTCTAATGGAGAAATATGGAAAATCTGCATCACCAAATCAATAACGCTCCCTCTGGCCCCACAGGCAAAGCAGGTAAACCGGTTGTCTTTAAAAGACAGACTGGGGTGATGGTCGCTGTGAAATGGACACAGCGCCCTCCCATGCCGGTCAACTGCCATCCCGTAAAAGCGGGCAGCCGTCACAATATTGGTTTCTTCCCTGACCACGTCAAAGATTGATCGATAGTTTTTTATCAACACATCCCTTCAAAATCGTTTTATATCCGACCGTCGTCGTGATATGGTTTGCATTATATAATGAATCGCTGTTTAAGTCAACAATTGTTAAAAGTTTAACTGATGGATAATCATTTGTTATCAGATTATTTTTTTATTATATTATGGAAAACCTGCTCAAAAGGCTCAAAACAGCCATTTTTATCCTTTTGAGTCTTTTGATCACATGTTTGAATAATATTTTATTCTTTTTATGTAAAAGCCTTAATTTTTTACAATATGCGGTTGACAAAAGCTAAAATAAACAAAAACCTCTGCGCCCTTAACCTCAAAAGACTCAAAACCACCACGACGGCTGTTTTGAGTCTTTTGAGCATCTTTTTTACAGAATGATTTTAAAATTCCGGCTGGTACAGCACGTGCAGGAAGCCGCTTTTCGCGTTCTTTATCACCTCGGCCTGAATCTCGTAGACCTCCCGGATAAACGCCGGGGTCAGCACAGCATCGGGCGGGCCGCTTTTGATGATGCGGCCTTCTTTCATGACATGGATCTCGTCACAGTACATGGCCGCGATGTTGAGGTCGTGGATGGCGGACACGACGGTAAGGTTCAGCTTTTTCACAATGCTCATGAGCTGCAGCTGATACTTGATGTCCAGATGGTTGGTGGGCTCATCCAGAATCAGGCACTGGGTGTCCTGGGTCAGGGCGCGGGCGAGGATCACGCGCTGCTGCTCGCCGCCGGACAGGGTAGAGAAGTTCCGGTCTTTCATGGCCTCCATGCCCACAGTTTCCAGGGCTTTCTGGGCCAAGGCGTAGTCCTCGGCGTAGTTGCGCTCCATGAGCTTTTTGTGCGGGGTCCGGCCCATGAGCACCACCTGCTCCACTGTAAAATCAAAGTTATAGTAATTGTGCTGGGCCACCACAGCCACTTTTCTGGCCGACTCCTTATAGCTGAGGCTGTCCACTGCCTCTCCGTCAAAATAAATGACGCCGCCGGTGGGGCGGGCTGTCCGGTACAGGCACTTCAGAAAGGTGCTCTTTCCGCTGCCGTTGGGACCGATGATCCCAATGAATTTTTTACTCTGGACGTCAATGCTCACGCCCTTTAAAATCTCGCAGCCGCCCAGTGTCTGGGTAATGTCCTGGGATCTGATTTCCATTATTCGCCACCTCCAAAACCGTAGCTCTTACGCATCATCATATAAATAAACACCGGTGCGCCCACCATGGACACGAGAATCCCGATGGGCACCTCGGTCTCGGGCAGCAGGGTGCGGGCCAGCACATCGGCCCAGATCAGAAAAATGCCGCCGGTCAGGGCGCTCAGGGGCACCAGCTTGCGGTGGTCGGTGCCAAATACCATGCGCACCGCGTGGGGCACCACCAGCCCGATGAATCCAATGGTGCCGGATGCGTACACACACAGGCCAATAATGAGCGAGGTCAGGACCAGGTACACATGGCGGTAGGTGTTCAGGTTGGTGCCCAGGGTGATGGACACATCGTCGCCCAGGAGCATGAGGTTCAGGGGGCGGTGCTGGCTCCAGAAAAAGAGGGTGCTGGCCGCCACCACGACAAAGATGACCAGTGTGGGGCCCCACTTGGCCCCGGACAGGCTGCCAAGCATCCAGAAGGTGAGCTGCTGGGTGGTGTTGGGGTCGTTGGCCATAAAGACCATAAAATTGGAGAAAGCCATGCACAGGGCGCCCAGGGCCATGCCGGAAAGGATGAGCTTGACGGAGTTGGCCGGCCCGCCAATGTTGGCCACTGCCACCACCAGCATGGAGATCAGAAAGGCCCCGATAAAGGCGCACACACCCACACCGCTGCCGCCGAGCACAGCGCCCAGCCCAAAGAACAGGGCTGTGGTCGCCCCCAGCGACGCCCCGGAGGAGATGCCCAGCACATAGGGCTCTGCCAGCGGGTTCTTGACAATGGCCTGCATGACCACGCCGCAGATGGACAGGCCCATACCCACAGCCAGCCCCATGACTACCCTCGGAAAGCGGATCAACCACACCACGTTGTGGGCCGCGCCCCTGGCGTAGGCACTCAGGCTGTCCAGATGGAAGAGCTCGTAGCCGATGACGCTGTACACATCCCGGATGGACAGGTCCATGGAGCCGATGGTAACCGCTGCCAGGGCCGAGAGGATCAGCAGCCCCAGCATGACCACGCATACAAACACATAAAAGGGCTGGCTCTGGAGCCGCCCTTTATCTTTGATCAGTGCGCTTTGTCTCATAAAAAAGCCCGCTGACTAGTTCAGGTTTAAATCTGGGTACATCCCATTCGCGATGGTATGAATGCCGTCGATGGTACGCACACCGCTGCAGTACATCTGCCCCAGCTCGATGGGGATCACCCGGTTGTTCTTCACTGCGTCGATGTCGGCAAAGGCCGCGTTGTTCATGATGGCGTCCTTTGTCTGGGCGGCCATGTCCTGGTCGTCACGGTCCATATAGACTGCGAAGATGACTTCCGGATTGGCAGCGACCACGTCCTCCTCGCCCAGCTTGGACGCGTCCGGACTGGCCAGTGTGCCCTTAAGCTTGGTGACCATATCGCCTGCCAGTGTGGTGGCCCCATAATTGACAATCTGACCGCTCTGGTCCTCCATCACCAGTACTTTGGGGCTCTTGTTTTCCTTCTGGGCATAGGTCTCTGTCTGTTTCACAGCGTCCTTGATGGCGTTCACCAGTTCCCCGGCCTTATCCTCCACGTCAAAGATTTTGCCCAGGTTCTCAAAATCCTGGTACTCGTTATCCAGTGTTTTAGGGGACACTGCGCCGCTGTTGAGCATGTTGTAGCTGTTCACGCCCTGGCTCTGCCACTCCTTCATGCTGCCCAGGTTCTTGTCGGAGAACAGGGAGGTCCAGCTCAGGATCATATCCGGTTCCAGAGCAGTGGCGGCTTCCTTGCTGGGTTTGAATTCGGACAGATAGTTGACCTTGGCGAAAGCGTCCTTGTACGCTGGCTTCACCTCGTGATCCAGACCGCTGGCAGCCACAATTTTGTCCTCCAGGCCCAGGGCCAGCATGGTCTCGATGGCGTTCTGGTATACGGCCAGCACCTTTTCAGGCGCCTTTTCAAAGGTCATTTCCACAGGCTGCTTGTCGTAATCGTAGGTGGTGATGGTGACCGGATAATGGCCGTCTGTGCCGGCGCTCTGGCTGGCGCTGTCATTTCCCCCTGCGCTGCCGCACCCTGCCAACACGCCTGCCGCCAGCACTGCGGACAGGGCAATCCCTAAAAACTGTTTCTTCAAGCTTCTCATTTTTCTACCTCTTTCTTAAAAAATCATATAAAAAGAGCCTGCCGACACATCGCCGACAGGCTCCCATTTACCTATCTCAGGTTCTCCCAGTGACAATCCCCTCACCGGACAAACACGCGTAACACTAAAGGCAGGTCTCCTGACTCACAGCTCCTCCGCACTCCGCTCCCTTCCCGGCCCGAGGCCAGTGGTTTACTGCGGCGCGTCCCTGTTTACAGTGATGGGTTCGTACCGGATTCACACCGGTTTCCCTATTCTCCTTTTTCAAGGCACCCTCAATGGTTTGATTCAATTGTTAATATTAGTATAAGCGAACTTTTCAAAATTGTCAACTGCCGGCGCCCTGAATTTCCTCAGATTTTCCTGAGCACGTTCCAGAACGCCATGCCCAGCCCGTGGGGTACCACCTTGCCAAACACCCGCAGCCCGAAGCTTGCAAGGCCCGGCGTGGATACGGCCGCGCCCAGGCGGCTGTCCCTCATAGAGCGGCGCACAACCGTCTGGACGGTGCCCGCAAAGGGCAGGTGGCGCACCGCGGAGCGGTCCGCGTTGGCGCTGGCCCGCGGCACAAACTCGGTATTTTTGATCCAGTAGGGGCAGACCGCTGTCACCCTTATGCCCCGGCCGAACAGCTCCCAGCGCAGAGCTCTGGTGTAGCTTAGGAGGAAGGCCTTGGAGGCCGCGTACAGGTTCATGCCGGGCAGGGGCATAAAAGCCGCCACCGAGCAGATCTGCAAGATTCTCGCGCCTTTCTGCATGTACGGCAGTACCCTCAGGGTCATATCGACTGCTCCCCGGCAGTTTAAATCAATGAGGGCATTGCTGTCCGCTTCGGTCACCTCGGCGTAATTTCCCAGCTTCCCCATACCCGCGGCATTGACCAGCAGCCGCACGTCCGGCTGCTTCTCGGCCATCAGGGCTGTCAGCTCCGGAAAACTGCTGGTGTCTGTCAGGTCCATGACTACAGGCCTCACCGGTGTTTTTACTTCCCTGGCCAGCGCTTCCAGCCGTTCCCGCCTCCGGGCAACGGCCCAGATCTCATCCAGATGCTCACGTTCACTGATCTGTTTTACAAACTCGCGTCCAAGCCCGCTGGACGCCCCGGTCACTATGGCTATTCTCATAATCGCTCCTTCTTTCATCAGTGCTTCGGGCCTGCCTCTGGCAGCACCCTTTTTATGTACATACCACTTTCAGAAAAAAATAACCGAGCGCGCCTTTTTTATAAGAATCCCCCAAGATACAGGCTCAAAAGGCTCAAAACACCTTGGATACGTGTTTTGAGCCTTTTGAGATTCAGATCTCAGTCTGCTTTTTATATTTACAGCGGCAGGTCCTTCCGCCTGAAGACCAGGATGCCCAGGGTATACAGCACCACCGAGACTGCCGCCAGGGCCGCCATGCACAGGCCCACGGTGTCGCCTCCAGCGATGATCTCGGCAGGGTCAAACAGGCTGTACAGGGTCGTGTAGCGCACAACGTCCAGGTCCTCGCTGACGCCGGAGAGCATCATGAGCACCAGAAACAGAACGGGCAGGCCCCCGCCCAGGGCCAGGGACAGGCGGCTCTCGTTAAACAGGCAGGAGGCAGAGAAGCCAATGGCGCTGACGGCCAGCTGCATGAGCAGGGCGCCTGCGTTGACGAGCAGAAAGGCGCGGATGTCCAGATCGCCCGGGAACAGAGCCTGGCTGACCGCGATCCCCATAACGGTCACAAAGACCATGAGGAGGATATTGGACAGGATCAGGGCTGCGGCCTGGGTTGCGATGACCCTGGTCCGGGAATTAGGCGCGGACAGCAGGCAGGCCATGGCGCCGGAATCCACCAGCTTTGCCGCCGCGTTGTTGCTGGCGATAATGTTAAAAATCATGGGCACCATGATGACAATAAAGCCGTAAAAATAGGAGCCCAGAAAGCCCACAAGGCTTGTCTCAGCGCCAACGTCCAGGTTCATGGCGTTTATCATCTGCTGGGGCAGCATGTCCATCATCTCTTTTATGCCGTCCATGGAATCCGGGTTGAACATACTGATCTCAACACCCATATACATGGCCAGAATGGCCGCGAAGATGACAAGTATCCTGAGCTGTGATTTAAAGGTTTTTCTGAAAAGCGGCCCGCTAAGCATGATGTTTACCTCCGTAATACTGCATAAAAATATCCTCCAGATCCTGGGAGACCGTGTCCAACGCCATGACGTGGTAGCCGGTGAGCATTTTCAGAAAGCTGTCCATGCTCCCTGCCACCCGCACCTCCACAAGCTGGGGGTGCTCCCTCAGCTGGCGGGTGCCGTTGCACCGGGCCGCGAAATCTCCGGCCTCTTTAGCGGTGGCGAAGCTGACCTGGTAGATCTTGTGGCGCTCTGCCTTGAGGGAGGCCACACTGTCCAGGGCTGCCAGCTCCCCGGCGCGGATAATGCCCACCCGGTCACAGGTCCGCTCGACCTCCTCAAAGCTGTGGGAGGACATGAGAATGGTCGTGCCCTTTTTCTTCTCGTTCTGGATCAGGCGGATAAACCGGTTCTGCATGAGGGGGTCCAGCCCGCTGGTGGGCTCGTCGAGGATCAGGACCCCGGGGTCGTGCATGAAGGCGGACACCAGGCCCAGCTTCTGCTTGGTGCCCTTGGACATCTTACGGATCTTCCCTTTTGGGTTCAGGTCGAAAAAGCGGATGAGCTTTTCCATTTTCGCACGGTCCTTCATGCCACGCATCTCGGCCATAAAGTTCAGAAACTCCACGCCGGTCATGCTGTCGAAAAAGGCGATCTCCCCGGGCAGGTACCCTAAAAATTCCTTGATCTCAGCCGCTTGCTTAAAGCAGTCCAGGCCGTCGATCGCGCAGGTGCCGCGCTTGGGCGAAAGAAAGCCCATCAGATGGCGGATGGTCGTGGTTTTCCCGGCGCCGTTGGGGCCCAGGTAGCCAAAGACCTCGCCCTTTTTTACCTCAAAGGACAGGTCAAAAATCCCGCGGCCCTCGCCGTAGTCTCTGGTCAGGTGCTCGATTGCGATCATTGTAATGCCTCCTCTTTGTAGCAGTGCTGTCTTATAAACAGAACGTGCTCGGTATACTCGGAATTCAGCTGTTCAATGTCTACTCTGCCAAGATCGCTCTGGCGCTTCATAAAGCCCTCGGCCGCCCAGATCAGCCAGCGGATCACCTTCTCGGGCGGGGTCTCCTCCCTGAACTTGCTCCGGTCGATCCGGTCCAGGATCAACGCGGTGATGGTGGTCTCCAAATCGCTGTAAAAGCTCATATTCCCCGCACTCTCCGGCGCCTTGTCATAATAGACCCGGATAAAGAAGTCCATCAGGTAAGGGTTGCGCATCATGATCTCGGATTTAGCCCGCTGGGACCGCAGCCAGATCTCAAAGAAATCGGACTCATCGGAAGGCAGCAGCTCTCTGATACGCCTGAACATTACGTCGTTACCATACCGGAACAGGTACTCGTACAGTGTCTGCTTGTTGCTGAAGTAGTGGAACAGCAGCCCCTTGGAAATACCTGCTGCGGCGGCGATGTCGGCTGTGTTGGCCTTTTTATAAGGGTTCTCGGCAAAAGCCTTAAATCCCGCGTTGACAATGCGCAGCTGCTTCTCCTCCGGCAGCTTAAAAAACTTATCATTCATTCCATTTTCCTTTCATTAACCCAATCGGTTAATACCATTATAGACCGTTGACCCGATTGTTCAAGGCCTGTTAAGAAAAATTTATATAAAAAGGACCCGTACCGTGGCGATACGGGCCCTTTTGTATCAGATCCTTGAGAAATACTCAATGACCTTGGACAAATCCTTTAGTGTTTCCTCGGTATTTCCATGCTCGATGCTGTCCTTGACGCAGTGGTGCAGATGCCCCTCCACAACCATCTGCCCCACCTTGTGCAGGGCCGATTTGGCAGCGTTGATCTGAATCAGGATCTCATTGCAGGGGACATCCTTTTCCATCATGTCCGAAATGCCGCGGATCTGGCCCTCGATGCGTTTCAGCCGCGCCTGCAGTTTCGGTAAGTCTTCCATACATTCTCTCATCGTTTCTCCTTTATCTCGGCTCGCTTATTTCTCTTTAGCTATTTATCCTATCACAATTCTGTGAGAATAGCAATGGAGAGGCCGAAAAGTTTCTGCCAGGCTTTCAGGACCTGTCAAAATTAACATTTTCACTCTAATAACAAAATAGTTTTAATACTTTTTGTCCGTTTTATATAAAAATAACTTTAATATGATAAAAATGTAAGAATTTTTTAATGTTCATTTATCGGGTGTTGTGGTAAAATATTATTCGGTTAAAAAATCAATACGTAAGGAGTTATCTATATGTTTTTAGAACTGCTAAAAGCGGCCTTTTTCGGGATCGTTCAGGGGATCACGGAGTGGCTGCCCATCAGCAGCACAGGCCATATGATCCTGTTTGAACAGTTTATCCATATGAATGTATCCAAGGATTTCTGGGACATGTTCCTGGTGGTCATCCAGTTTGGATCCATTCTGGCCGTTGTTCTGCTGTATTTTCATAAACTCAATCCCTTCTCACCTAAGAAATCACCGGTGCAGAAACGGGATACCTGGTCTCTCTGGGGCAAGGTACTGGTGGCCGTCATTCCGGCTGCTGTTATCGGACTTTTATTTGATGATTTTATCACCGACAAGCTCTACGGCTATGTGACCGTCGCCATCACCCTGATCGTTTACGGGATTGCCTTTATTGTGGTGGAAAACATGGACCGCACCAAGCATCCGACCATCCGTAATTTTGAGCAGCTGGATTACAAAACGGCCCTGTTCATCGGCGTGTTCCAGATCCTGGCCCTGATCCCAGGGACTTCCCGCTCCGGCTCCACCATCATTGGCGCCACCCTGCTGGGCTGCTCCCGCTATGTGGCTACGGAGTTTTCTTTCTTCCTGGCTGTGCCGGTCATGCTGGGCGCCAGCCTCTTAAAAATCGTGAAGTTCTTTGTCAAAACCGGCATTGGCTTTACAGGTACAGAGATCGGTATCCTTTTAGTGGGGATGATCGTGGCTTTTGTGGTCTCTGTCTTTGCTATCAAGTTCCTCATGGGCTATATCCGCAAGCACGATTTCAAGGCTTTCGGCTACTACCGCATTGCGCTGGGCATCATTGTCATTATCTACGCGGTGATGTTTGCATAAAAACTTAAGATACATGCTCAAAAGACTCAAAACTTCCACGCTGTGGGGTTTTGAGTCTTTTGAGTTTGCGCCCCTATGTTACAAAATTGTAAGCATATTGTAAGCCTGTGTTTAGGTTGCGGGGACGGTTCCATGATAAAATAGGCTTATTCAAAAGAATTGATGAAGGAGATACCAATGTTTTTAGAATTTTTGAAAGCCGCCTTTTTTGGCGTTGTTCAGGGGATCACGGAGTGGCTGCCGGTCAGCAGCACGGGCCACATGATCCTGTTTGAGCAGTTTATCCACATGAATGTCTCTAAGGATTTCTGGGACATGTTTGTGGTGGTCATCCAGTTTGGTTCTATCCTGGCGGTCGCCCTGCTTTATTTTCACAAGCTCAACCCCTTTTCTCCCAGTAAATCCCCCATACAGAAAAAGCGGACCTGGTCCCTTTGGGGCAAGGTGCTGGTGGGCATTATCCCCCTTGGCCTCATTGGCCTGCCCTTCGACGACCTGGTCACAGGAAAGCTTTACGGCTATGTCACGGTGGCCATCGCGCTGATCGTCTACGGAATCGCCTTTATTGTTGTTGAGAACCGGAACTGCGCTAAAACGCCCGCCATCCGGAGCTTTGAGCAGCTTAGCTATAAAACGGCTCTGTTCATCGGCCTTTTTCAGGTGCTGTCCATTGTGCCGGGAACTTCCCGCTCTGGCTCCACCATCCTCGGGGCTTCCCTGCTGGGCTGTTCCCGCCATATCGCGGCTGAGTTTTCTTTCTTTATGGCTGTGCCGGTCATGCTGGGCGCCAGCCTCTTAAAAATCGTGAAGTTCTTTGTCAAAACCGGCGTTGGCTTTACAGGCATGGAAATCGGCATCCTGCTCATCGGCATGGCTGTGGCCTTTGTGGTCTCTGTCTTTGCCATCAAGTTCCTCATGGGCTATATCCGCAGGCACGATTTCAAGGCCTTTGGCTGGTACCGCATTGTGCTGGGCATCATCGTGATCCTGTACGCGGTCATTTTCGCATAAACGCTTGAAAGACAGGCTCAAAAAGCTCAAAACTTCTATGCTGCGGGGTTTTGAGCCTTTTGAGTCTGTGACCTGGGGCGCGGATAAATTTTGTTCTTTAACTTTAACAATTTTTTCCTTGACAAATTCCTTTAAAATGATTATGATTATCACAACACATTGATGAGGAATAGTAAGATCCCCGGAACATCCAGAAAGCTGCTGGTTGATGCGAAGCAGTTGGGAAAGGTATCTGAACTGGCCTCGGAGTGGCACCCTGAAATCCACGAGAGTAGGCGGCGCCGGTTCCTGACCGTTACCCCAGGAGGATATAAGGCCGAGTGCGGTCCGTATCTGCCAACGAGGCAGCGTTATGCTGTAAAATTAGAGTGGTACCACGTAGGATAAAATCTTTCGTCTCTATATTCTTAAGTGAATATAGAGATTTTTTTGATGTTTTGTCCAAATTTTTTATAAAAAATTTGGCAGCGAGTAAGGAGCGTTAGCGGACGAGCGGCAACAAAACGAACGTCTTTTCATTCGATCATTCTCCTGACCAGCTTCAAAATGATTGAATGAAAAGATGATCCGATTAAAATCTGAAAAAGGAGAACTTACCATTATGATGAACCCCAAGAAATACAAACGCGGTTATTTTATGCCCCCGGTCGAATCCACTGACTGGGTGCACAAAGAGTATATTACCGAGGCGCCGATCTGGTGCTCTGTAGACCTGCGCGACGGCAACCAGGCACTCATTATTCCCATGAGCCTGGAGGAAAAAATCGAGTATTTCAAAACCCTGGTCGCTGTGGGCTTTAAGGAAATCGAAGTCGGCTTCCCGGCGGCCTCCGAAACGGAATATATCTTTTTGAGGACCCTGATCGAACAGGACCTGATCCCGGACGACGTCACCATCCAGGTGCTCACCCAGGCAAGAGAGCACATTATCCGCAAGACCTTCGCGGCCCTGGAGGGCTGTAAGAGATCCGTTGTCCACCTGTACAACTCCACCTCTGTGGCCCAGCGTGAGCAGGTCTTCCGCAAATCCAAGGAAGAGATCATCCAAATCGCTGTGGACGGCGCCGTCATGCTGAGGGATCTGGCGGCTGAGACCGAGGGAAACTTCCAGTTCCAGTATTCCCCCGAGAGCTTTACCGGCACCGAGGTCGATTTTGCCCTGGATATCTGCAACGCAGTGCTGGACGTATGGCAGCCCACCGCGGACAGCAAGGTCATCATCAACCTGCCCGTCACGGTATCCATGTCCATGCCCCATGTGTACGCCAGCCAGATCGAGTACATGTGCAAAAATCTAAAATTTCGGGAAAACGTCATTGTCTCCCTGCACCCCCACAACGACCGCGGCTGTGCGGTGGCCGATACCGAGCTGGGCCTCCTGGCCGGCGCGGACCGCATCGAGGGCACCCTCTTCGGCAACGGTGAGCGGACCGGGAACGTGGACATCATCACCCTGGCGCTGAACATGTACACCCACGGCGTGGACCCCAAGCTCCACTTTGACAACCTGCCCGAAATCACCGAGGTCTATGAGCGCACAACCCGGATGCATGTGTACGAACGCCAGCCCTACAGCGGCGCCCTCGTTTTTGCCGCCTTCTCCGGCTCCCATCAGGACGCCATCGCCAAGGGCATGCAGTGGCGCGAGGAAAAGCACTGTGACCAGTGGACCGTGCCTTACCTGCTCATTGACCCCACCGACCTTGGCCGCCGCTACGAAAAGGACGTGATCCGCATCAACAGCCAGTCCGGCAAGGGCGGCATCGGCTATGTCCTCGAACAGAAATACGGCTACGACCTGCCAAAGGGCATGCGCGAGGACCTGGGGTACACGGTCAAGGATGTCTCCGACCACAAGCACAAAGAGCTCTCCGCCGAGGAAGTCCGGGATATTTTCGAGAAAACCTATGTCAATATCCAGCACCCGGTCACTCTGCCCGAATACCATTTTGAACAGGTGAGCGAGCACATCAAGGCCACCATCACCATTGAGCGTGACGGCCAGAAAACCATGGTGTCTGCGGAAGGCAACGGCCGCTTCGACGCGGTCAGCAACGCCCTCAAGGATTACCTGGACACCCCCTACACCGATCTGATCTATAAAGAACACGCGCTGGAAGAGGGCTCCACCTCCCAGGCCGCTGCCTATGTGGGCATCACCATGCCCGATGGCCGCACTGTCTGGGGCGCCGGTATCCACAACGACATCATCGTCGCCTCGGTAACCGCCCTGGTATCCGCCATTAACCGCGCCCTTTAAGGGGAAATTTATTATTACTGAGAGCTGCCCGGATGGCAGCTCTTCTTTTTTCTTTTCGCTTGTGGTTTAGTTTTTTTAGCGGTATAATAACATCAATATACTGCTTTTGAAAACGCTGTCTGTGTTTTGGAGAGCTGTTTCCCCCATAAAGTGATTTTGAGGATAGTCACGATTATAATTCGTTAGAAGAGGTGTAAGGATGAGCATCGATCGCAAGACAAGGGCCTTTGTCAAGGAATTACAGCGGGCCTATTTTGAGATGAGGGATACCGAAAAAATTCTCTCGATGGCCACAGAGGATGTGCTTTGGTCCGGCCTGTATCACAGCAATATACATGAGAGCGGAGGGCTGGAGGCTGTTCTGGAAGCGGATTTCTCCCGCTTTCCCTATCCCTTTACCATTTTGGACGCATCTATCGAGACCCGCGCCCTGTCCGATACCCACTGTCTGGCAGACTGCCAGCTGCGTCTGCGCGCAGACACCCCCGGCCAGCCCACGCCCGAGGTTCAGCTCTCAGGCAGCCTGGTCTGCAGCCTGATTGACGGAGAACTGCGGCTCCGTCAGCTGCACATTGCCCGCATCGACAGCCGAGCCCATCTGCCCGCCCTCAGCCAGAACATACTCACGGCCTCCGACCCCCATATCCAGCGGTTCATTGAAAAAACCACCCGTGAGCTGGAGGCCCGGAGCCAGGATTTACAGCAGCTGACTGAAAATATCCCAGGCGGTATTTTCCGCTGCCTTTACGACGAAAAGCTGACCATTCTCCAGGTCAACGACGGCTTTCTGTCCATGTTCGGCTACACCCGTGCCGAGATCCGGGAGCGCTTTGACGACAGCTTCATGGCCATCATCGACCCCCGCGACCGCTCCTCCACGCTGCTGGAGGTCAAGCGCCAGCTGCGGCAGAAAAGCACCAAGCAGATCGAATACCGTGCCACGCGCAGCGACGGCAGCACGATTTGGATTCTAGACAAGGGGCAGCTCATCAAAAGCGAGAGCGGCCCGGATTCTTTCTACTGTATTCTCATCGATGACACAGCCGGAAAGGAGGCCCAGGAAAACCTGCGGCTGAGCCTGGAGCGCCACGAGATCATCATGGACCAGACCACCGACATTATCTTTGAGTGGGACATCCAAAAGGATACCTTTATCTTTTCCCACAACTGGCAGAAGAAATTCGGCTATGAGCCCATGACTGAAAACATCAGCACAGGCACCATCGCCCATTCGCATATTCTGGCCTCGGACATTCCGGCCTTTACCGGCATTCTCGAGGACATCCGGCAGGGCAGCCCCTATGTGGAAACCGAGGTGCGGATCAAAAAAGCCAACGCTCTGTATATCTGGTGCCGTATCCGCATCACCGCCCAGTACGACGAAAACTGTGAGCCTTTCAAGGCTGTGGGCGTGATTGTGGATATTGACAGTGAGAAGCGGCATTCCCAGGAGCTTATGCAGAAGGCCGAGCGCGACACTCTCACAAAGCTGTACAATAAAGGCACCACTGAGAGTATCATTGAGAAGCACTTGTCCCGCTGCCCGGAAAACAGCCTGTGCGCCCTGCTGATCATCGACATTGACGACTTTAAGAATGTCAACGATACCCGGGGGCATCTTTTCGGCGACGCTTTTCTGATGGAGATCGCCGGCAAAATCCAGACCCTGTTCCGGAGCGGCGACGTGGTGGGCCGCATCGGCGGCGACGAATTCATCGCCTTTATCCGCGATATTCCGGATATCCAGGTCGCTACTCAAAAGGCGCAGCAGGTCATCGAGAATTTCCATAGCCTCGATGTGTTTAATGAAGACGACGCCGAAACCTCCTGCAGCATCGGTATTGCCTGCTGCCCCGACCATGCCAAAGATTTCCACGAGCTGTACAAGCGCGCAGACTACGCCCTCTACCAAGCCAAGCGCCAGGGGAAAAACCAGTATGTGATCTTTGACCGGGAGCTGGAGGTCATGGCCCTCAAAAACGCTGCCATGGGCGTCTACAGCGCTGTGAACGAGCGCATCGACTCGGACAGCGAGGTGAGCTCGCAGGCGGTGAACAGCCAGCTGGTAGAGTATGTCTTCCGGATTTTGTACAAATCCATCGACATCGAAAGCGCCGTGCACTCCATCCTCGAGATTGTGGGGCGCCAGTTTGATGTCAGCCGCGTCTATATTTTTGAGAACAGCGAGGACGACACCCACTGCGCCAATACCTTTGAATGGTGCAATGACGGTGTGGCGCCGGAGATCCAGAACCTGAGCCATGTGTCCTACGCGACAGACCTGGGCGGCAGCTACCTTGACAATTTTGACGAGAACGGTATCTTCTACTGCCGGGACATCGCCAGCCTCCCGAAGGCTCAGTTCGAGGTTCTGGCACCCCAGGGCATCAAATCCATGCTCCAGTGCGCCATCCGGGATAACGGCTGCTTCAAGGGCTATGTGGGCTTTGACGAGTGCCGCAACAACCGCTTCTGGACCCAGGAACAGATTGCCGCCCTGTCCTTTATCTCAGAAATCCTGAGCACCTTCCTGCTGAAAAAGAGGGCTCAGGACCGGGTTGAGCAGTCCGCTGCCGCCATGAAAACCGTGCTTGACAACCAGAATTCCTGGATCTACGTCATCGAGCCCGGCACCTGCAGGCTTTTATACATCAACCAGAAAACAAAGGATCTGGTCCCATCCTCAGAGGTCGGTATGTACTGCTACGAGGCCTTTTTCGACCGGACCGAACCCTGCGCACGCTGCCCTGCCCGCAGTGTCGGGAGCGCCAGCAAAAACTGTACCATGGAGATCTACAACCCACTGCTGCGCGTGTGGTCCTCAGCCGACGCTTCTCTGATCACCTGGAAGAACCGCCCCGCCTGCCTGCTGTCCTGCCACGACATCACCCGCTACAAAGAAAATCAAACATAAAACAGAAGTTTCAAAACAAAAGCTCAAAAGCCTCAAAAGCCCCGTTCCCGGGGTTTTGAGGCTTTTGAGCCTGTACTATTAAATGATACTATTTTTTCACACTCCGATAAAAGCCATTAAAAAAGCGGCCTGAAGCCGCTCTGTCATTCAAAATGCGCAGTATTTTTCTCCTGTAATTTTCCATTGAAAAAGTCCGCACTTTCAGCCTTTTTTAAACCGCTCCCAATGTACCACGCCGCCCCGCAGCACCCGCAGGTCCGTAAAGCCCTCCTGCTCAAGCAGCTTCTGGGCTCTGGACGCCCGCATACCCGACCGGCACACCAGCACAATGGTCTTGTCCTTAAAGGGCGTGAGCATTTCCAGCTGTGAGGGCAGGAGCTTCAGCGGAATGTTGACTACACACTCCTGATCCTCAAATTCATTGTGAATTTCCATTTTGTCCCGAATATCCAACAAGACCGTGTTCCCGTCATTTTTTTCCAGTAAAGCTTCCAATTCGTCCGGTTCAATATTTTTTAGTTCCCGACTCATGTCATTCACTCCTTTATGTTTTCAATTTTAATTTATGAATCTTCCAAATCCTTAACCGTGATGGTCTCGTTCTGTTTGGCCGCCTGCTTTCTGGCAATCCGGGCATTGGTCAGGGTCCGCACCACTGAGTACAGCACTGCGAATCCCGGTATGCCCAGGATCATGCCCGTAAAGCCGAAGAAGCTACCGCCCAGCAGCATGCCGATCAGCACCCACAGGCCCGAGATCCCGACCGAGGTTCCCACCACCTTAGGGTAGATCACATTGCTCTCCACTTGCTGCAGACAGATGATATAAATGATAAAGATCAGGCAGTACACCGGATTGACCACCAGCAGAATCAGCCCGCTGGGCACAGCGCCCAGAAAGGCCCCGAAGATGGGAATAATGCTTGTCACCCCCACCAGCACGCCGATGAGCAGCGCATAGGGTACCCGCAGGATCGCCAGCCCGGCAGCGCACAGGGTTCCGAGGATAAAGGCCTCGGTAATCTGTCCGGCGATAAAGCCGTGGAAGGTCTGGTTGGCCGTATGGCCTACCTCATTGATGAACGCCCTGGTCTTATCCGGGATATAGGCGTACATGAGCTTATCCTTGAGCGCCAGCAGGCGTTCCTTGTCTGCCAGCATATAGACAGAAATGATAAAGCCCATGAGAAAATTGAACACGCCCTGGGTAATGCTGACCGTTGTGTTTACGATCTCAGGCATGGCCCCGATCAGGCTGCTGCTTATTTTGGGAAACAGGTCCTGCCACTGGCTTGAGATCTGGTTCCAGGCATCCTCAGGCAGGTGCAGCCATTCCAGAAGCTGGTTGACCCAGAGGTTAAAGCTGGCCACATAGCCTGGAAATTTGGTAATGAGCATCTCAACGCTTTTCTGGAGCTGGGGGATCACAAAGGTGACGACTCCGGTGATCAGAAGCCCGATAAAGATAAAGGTCAGCACAATGGCCGCGGCCCGCTTCCCCTTTTCCCGGAGCCTCCTGCCCCGTATCCGGTCCATGAATTTAAAGACATAGCGTTCGCAGAAGCTCATTGGGATATTGAGCACAAAGGCAATGGCGATCCCGATGAGGATCGGCATGGCAATATCCACCAGAATCCCCAGGCCATTCCAGATATACTTGATATTGACAAGGGCCATGAGCAGGCAGACAGCATACGTGATCAAAAGGATATAGTCCTTCAAATTTTTCTTCTTAAACACCATCTGCCGCTCCTTTCATTTTTCTTCTCTCTCTAGTATACCCACTTTGTATTAATTTTGTCTGAGAAAAACGGGCGGAAATACCGGCAGCGTCTCGGACTACAGCGCCTATACCCAAAAAGAACCCGTATCGTCGCGATACGGGTTCTCTCTTTTTTATATTAATTTCGTCGGTCTCTTCTTCTGTCAAGTTCGGATAAAATCTTCTTGCGGATACGGATATCCGTGGGGGTGATCTCAACCAGCTCATCATCATTGATGAATTCCAGAGCTTCTTCCAACGTAAAGATCTTAGGATCAATGAGTTTTAAGGCCTCATCCGCTCCCGAGGAACGGGTGTTGGTCAGCTTCTTGTTTTTGATGGGGTTAACCACCATGTCGTCGCTACGGTTGTTAATGCCAATGATCATCCCCTCGTAAACGGGGGTTCCCGCGCCCACCATCATGGTACCGCGGTCGCTCAGGTTAAACAGCGAGTAGGCCATGGTCTCTCCGGAAAAGCCGGAAATCAGCACGCCGTTCTGCCGCTGTGGAATCTCCCCAAAATAAGGCTCGAAGGAATCGAAACGGCGTACCAAAGTGCCCTCGCCGTGGGTGTCGTTGATAAATTCGCTCTGGTAGCCTAACAGGCCACGGGTCGGCACCAGGTATTCCAGCTTGGTCCATCCCTCCTCGGCGGCCATGCTCACCATGCTGCCCTTACGCACGTTCAGCTTGGAGATAACTGTTCCGGAGTACTCGTCCGGGACGTTAATGATCACGCTTTCCACAGGCTCCAGCTTGTGGCCCTTTTCATCGCGGTGCATGATCACCTCTGGCTTGGAAACCGCCACCTCATAGCCTTCACGGCGCATGTTTTCAAGCAGAATAGATAAGTGCAGTTCGCCCCTGCCCGATACACGGTAGCCCTCTGTGGTGCCCTCCAGCGGCTCAACGGTCATCCCGACATTGATCTCCAGCTCCTTCTCAAGGCGGGCCTTGATGTGGCGGGTGGTCACGAATTTACCGGTTTTTCCGGCAAAAGGAGAGGTGTTGACCAGGAAGTTCATGGACAGGGTCGGTTCCTCGATCTCGATGAGCTCCATGGGCTGTACCTGGTTCACTTCACCGATGGTTTCCCCGATCATAATGTCCGGAATCCCGGAGACCACGACGATGTCACCGGCCTTTGCCTCCTTGACCTCAACCCTCGAGAGGCCGCGGTATACAAAAATCTGTCCGATCTTTACCCGCTTAAAGCTGCCGTCACGCTTGGAGACCTCCAGGCTGTCCCCGGTGTGAATGGTTCCCTTGTCGATGCGGCCAATGCCCAGACGGCCGATATAATCGTCATAGCCAAGGGTGGATACCTGCATCTGCAGCGGTTCCAGGCTCATATCCTCTGGAATACCCACATGCTTTACAATGGTTTCAAACAGCGGGGTCAGGTCTGTGCTGTCGTCATCCATGTCATATTTGGCAATTCCCTGCTTGGCAACCCCGTAAAGAATCGGGAAGTCCAGCTGTTCGTCATTGGCCTTGAGCTCTACAAAGAGATCGAAAACCATATCGACCACTTCCTCGGCGCGCTGGTCCTTCTTGTCAATCTTGTTAATGAACAGAATCGGGCGCAGTCCCTGCTCCAGGGATTTGTTGAGGACAAAACGGGTCTGGGGCATAGGGCCTTCGCTGGAGTCCACCAGCAGAATAACCGTGTCAACCGTCTTTAAGATACGTTCAACCTCAGAGGAGAAGTCCGCATGGCCCGGGGTATCCACAATGTTGATCTTGATATTATCGTGCATGATGGAACAGTTTTTGGAATAGATGGTGATCCCACGCTCCCGTTCCAGGTCATTGCTGTCCATGATACAGTCAACCACTTCCTGGTTATCTCTGAAAACGCCGCTCTGGCTCAGCAGTGCGTCGACCAGGGTCGATTTACCCGCGTCAACGTGGGCGATAACCGCAATATTGATAATCGGTTGTTCTTCTTTCATATGTTTCCTGCTTTCTTAGTTTCTTTATATCCGGAGCCGGAAAGGCTCTTTTTGTACAGAATGCGCCGCCTTTACATTGGCGGTATAATCAGAAAAAGATACCCAGGGCCTCCCCCTGGATATCTTTTCAAAATTGCATTGATTGAAAATTAATCCGTCCTTTATTATACTTCAAAAACACCCTGAACACAAGGGTTTTTATGAAAAAAACTGAAAACTGAAATTTTGTTCTCTATTTTCCATTCAGGTTCTCATAGATCCTGCAGAAAACCGCCATAAACGCTTCGCGCTCCGTCTCCGGGATACCCTCAAAAGCCGCGCTCTCCAGGGCCGCGAAGGCCTCCTCGATCCGGGCAGCGTTTGCCCTGCCCTTCTCTGTCAGATAAACGTACAGGGACCGGCGGTTGCCGTTCTCTGTTCGTCTTTCAATGAGCCCTGCCGCCTCCATCCTCGGCAGCAGGCTGGTGACGGTCGCCGGCTCAATCTGGCATCCGGCGGCGATGTCTTTCTGGACACTGCCGTCGTTGCGGTTCAGGTACTCCAGCACCTTGGGCTGCCCGGAGGACAGGCCCGTTCCCTGCAGTGCTGCGTAGAGCCGCTTGTTAAAAAGGCTCTGGCTGACAAACAGCAGGTTGTGAAAGCTCTGATTCATTTTCTTTTCCTTTCCAGGCACGCCCGAAGGCGTCCTCAATCACCGCAGCAGCTCCCTCAATCCCAAAGACTGAGGTGTCTACCGACAGGCTGTAATTTCCGGCGGCGCCCCAGGCCTGGCCGGTAAAGTGCTTATAATGGCTGGACCGCTCCCGGTCCTTTTCTGCGATCCGCTGCCTGGCGGCAGTCTCGCCCAGGTTTTCCTTTTCCATAATCCGGCGAGTGCGGTCTTTTATATTCGCGCTGAGATAGACATGGAAGCAGTCCGGCCGGTCCCGGAGCACATAATCTGCGCAGCGCCCCATGATCACGCACGGGCCCTGGCAGGAAAGCTCACGGATAACCCGGCTCTGGGTCTCAAAGAGAGCGTCCAGCGGCGGCACCTCACCGGGAGCCATGGCGTAATTGGAGGCCACCAGGTCGTAGAGCAGGCTGTTGGTATAGCGCTGCTCCTCCCGCTCCACATACTGGTAGGTATAGCCGCCCTCGGCGGCAGTGCGGCTGCTGATCTCACGGTCATAAAAAGCCATCTTCAAATCGCCGGCCAGGCGTCTGCCCACCTCATTTCCGCCACAGCCATACTGCCGGCTGATGGTAATCACCGGGCAGCCGCAGGGCTTATCCGCCTCAGCGCCCTTGGACCGCACACCAAAGAGTCCGTCCCTCAGAAAGCCGAGACGCCTGCTGTAAAATTTGACAATGGTTCCCACGATCAGGGCCGAGATAAGCGTCCCTTCCCGGATACCCTGCAAACCGTGAAAAAAGACCAGCGACAGGATACAGGCTGTGGCCATCAGCGTAACGTCAAAGCCTACCTTGACCGACCCAAACTGCTTTTTAAAGGTCACTGCGATGGCGTTGACAATCCCCTCGCCCGGCACCAGAATCACATCCGCAAAGACCTCCAGCGTAATGCCAAAGGCCAGAATCGCGCAGCCGATCAGCAGAAAGACAAGCTTTATGACATAATTTACTGGGTTTAAGCCACCGAGCAGCAGCATACTGAAATCAATGAAATAGCTAAACACCACGTTAACCACAATCTGTAAAAGCTGGATCTTCTCAAACCTTCTGCGCAGCAGGGCGATCTCCAGAATAATAAAAATCATGTTGAGCACGAATGAAAACTCACCCAGAGTCGGCTCAAAACGCAGGCTCAGCACATAGGGAACGCTGGAAATGGGCGATGTCCCCAGACTGGCCTTTGTAATAAAGCTGATGCCAAAGGAGTTGATGAGAACCCCGATGGTAAAGACAATATAGCGTTTAATTTTTTCTTCTGCTGTCATCCTCCACACTCCTTTCAAACAATTAGAACTCTAATCATTATACTTCTAATCATTTAAAAGTCAAGACAGTCCAGACGTGTTTTTATTTTTAAACACAGCCTTGTTCTGCTATAATGGTGTCAAACCAAAAGGAGAATACCATGAATTTTCAAACACCCGAACCCTTCGATTCCTTCAGATGCCTGGCCGGGGACTGCCCGGATACCTGCTGCGCAGGCTGGGAGGTCGTCATCGACCCTAAATCCGAGCGGCTCTACCAGAAGGCAGAAGGCCCCATAGGCAAGCGTCTCCGTGATGCCATGACCCTGGATGGGGACGGCGACTGCATTTTCATCAATCGGAACGGACTCTGTCCCTTCCTTAACCCTGAAAATCTCTGCGACATTCATACCGCCCTGGGCGAGAATGCCCTGAGTGAGACCTGCCGCCTCTACCCCCGCTTTTATGCGGACTTCGGAGGCCTCCGAGAGGCAGGCCTATCCCTGTCCTGCCCAGAGGCCGCCCGACTCATTCTGTCCGATCCGGCTCCCATGCGCTTTGTGATGGCCCAGAACGACGAGTCTTCCGGTTACGATCCTGATCTCGATCCGCTGTTCTGTACGCGCATGCTCAGAGCCCGGCACCTTGGCCGTACACTGCTGCAGAACCGCCGTTTCACAATCTTTGAGCGCCTTGCCCTGCTGCTCCAGTTCGCTACCCGGCTCACTGCCCTCCTGTTTATCTCAGACGAAGCTGCCGAAAACAGTCTGTACACAGCATTTTCAGATGACCGGCAGCTCACCCGGACCTTGAGCGATCTCCGATCCAGCGTTCCGCCCGCAGAAGCTGAGGCGAGCGACACCCTCGACGCTCTTTTTAACCTCCTTATCCAGTGTGAGCACCGCCAGAGTGCTTTCACCAGGCAGCTGGAGCGCGCCCGTAAGCGCCTCAAGGCGCCGGACAGTCTTACTGCCGCCAGGGCCTTTAAGAGCGTCCACGCCCATTATTATGAGCATTTAAGCGTATACTACCTGTTCCGCTATTTCATGGACTGCGCCTGGTCCTGTGAGCCTCTTCTGCAAATCCAGCACATCGCCCTGGCCTGCCTCTCCGTCTACATCCTCTCCTTGAGTTTGTGGCTGGAAAAGGACCGGGCTTTATCCGACCAGGAGCACCAGGCTGTTTTCTGTTCCTACTCCCGCGAAATCGAACATTCTATCCCAAATCAGACCCTTCTGAGTGACCACCTGACCCTTGCCCCTGAGCTAAGCGCCCCGGCGCTGAGCCGTCTGCTGGTATGCTTTCCATAAACTTTTTACATTCCAGACCCATACTCAAAAGACTCAAAACACTTTACACTGGAGGTTTTGAGTCTTTTGAGCATACCTTTATAAATTCAATAATCTTTTGTACATAAAATCACAGTGCGTCAAAATGATTTAATATCCGAATTTAACAGTCTCTGCTTTTCTTCCAAAGGTTATGACCATACTGGGCAACTGCGTGTAAGCCAGATTCTCCCTGAGCATACGGACATTTTCGCCAGTCTTTTGCTGGTTCTGGCAAAATCCGACGGCTTCCTCCCGGTTCATTCCGTGGTTTATAAGATAATCGGTCCTTGCTTTCAAATCCGCTTCAGATAAGGGCTCATTCCATTCGTTTATTTCCAGCAAATCCTCAGACAATTTTTCGCCGCCCCTGGCGTCACCAAAGGCAAACTGGACATGGTCGTTCATACGGCTTTCAATATGGCTCAGGCCAATTTTTTTCATCATATGCGGCAGTCTTACCGCCACAGCATAATCCCGGCCCTGGTGCTCAAACTCTGTTTTCCAGACTTTT
The DNA here is from genome assembly GCF_900142645.1 of Eubacterium callanderi. Classification (GTDB taxonomy): domain Bacteria; phylum Bacillota; class Clostridia; order Eubacteriales; family Eubacteriaceae; genus Eubacterium; species Eubacterium callanderi. The sequence continues at coordinate 10,396 of NZ_FRBP01000016.1, read as the reverse complement.
CGCAGGCCGTTTCTGCTGCACAGCGCGCCATAATCCAGCCGGTCAATATACAGGCTGTCACACTCTGTCTCCCGATTGGGCTCCATCGCAATGACAAGTCCACCATCCTGCGCTGCCTCCTTCATCTTTTTAAGAAAGGTAAAAGGCTGATCCACATGGCGCAGCACACACTGGCATATCACCAGATCATATTTTTCGATAAAGGGATATGTAATAAAATCACCGTGAATCCATTTCGCCGGGTAACCCAATTTTTTATAGATGTTTTCTGCTTCTGTGATGAGCTGTTCTGAAAGGTCAATGCCCGTGTAGGAGCTGCCCTCCGGCAGTAATGGCAGCATCTGCAGTCCCACAGCGCCATATCCGCATCCACAGTCCAGAACTCGCACCGGTGTTTTGATTTTCCAAACACGCTCGATCAAAAATTGAAAATAGTCCTTATTCCATAATCTGCTCCTCGTCCGTTTCAGATACTCCATTCGCTCACTCCAGTAGCCAGATAAGCCTGTTCCTGATGGCTCATAAGCATCATCCGGCAAAGATTTGAGCCCCAGCAGTTCGTCAACCGATACCTCAAAAAATGTCGCCAGCGCCGGCAGCAGCCCAATATCTGGAAGTGCTGCTCCCGTCTCCCATTTGCTCACAGACTGAGGGGTCACGCCAATTGCCCCGGCCAGCATTTTCTGGCTGATCCCCTTTTGTTTTCGCAGCGTGCCAATCCGCAGCTGTATCGCTTTCATTTTATCTCCCCCTTCAGCTTTATTCTAACACGAATACTGCATCAAATCGAGCAACGGTAAAGGGCCATTTATCCACGCAGCGGTTGTCTTACCCCTATGATTCCCAGCCTGCTTTTCAAGCTGCCTTTTAAAAATTGTCCGGAATAAGAACCGTACCAGCGGCCCGCAGAAAAAATCTGCCAGCAGAGGGCCATTGGAAAATTGATGACAATGGTCTCCAGCCAGACGGCCAGAAACTGTACACACGGGCGCTTGAAAATCAGGGTCGCCCAAAAGCTCATCACCGGACACATCACATCAGGCAGTCGGTCACCGCCGCCTGGACGCTAATGCCTTATCCTCGCCTGGCGTTACCATTTTAAAGGCGATTTTGGGGGCGATCCGCTCCATGAAAAAATACCCATCACAAAACAAACGGGCACCATGATCCGCATTTCTGAAAAGGCTGTAAAAAAGCCTGCATTGGTCATTCCTCCCATGCGCAGCCTCTTATTATAAAGTTCCATGGCCAGCACCATAAAAAGGGCCATTAAAACCGCATAAACGATCTCCTGTAATTTTGTCCTTGGCATCATATCACTCCTTATTTTCAGAAAAATAAAAAAAGCGAGCCGTGGTGTCAACTGGACTTATGTGACGTGCACTACTCGCTAATCTAGACTTTAATATAACACTTAGTTTTTAATTTTTCTAAAATGACCTGCCGCATTCTTTTTTAAATTTCCAGACCTATGCTCAAAAGACTCAAAACACTTCGCACTGGAGGTTTTGAGTCTTTTGAGCATAGATTTTATATAGCAAACAAAGATTTAGGGTAAAACTTCAAAATCAATGTTTCCCCGGCAAATGAAAACTATATTTTACTTAGTCTGTCCATACGTTGTATTCACCGTGTTAACGCACACGCCACTCTTCTTAAGATCATTCCTGATCTTATCTGGAATCTGGTCATCGGTGTAAAGGGCATGAATACTGGTACTGGGAAGAAGCGCCATAACACCGTGGTTTACAAATTTTTCCGATTCCGTCAGTACAATCGTCTTTTTAGCCTGGCCGGCCATGGTACGGATGGATTCAACACGCATAATGTCGCTGGCAGTAAAATACCCGTCTGGCGTAAAGCCATCAACACCTGTATAGAACTTATCCACATAGAAGTTCTTTGCCGCCTGCACCATGATGGGTCCTACCGTTACCATTGGTTCCATCTGTATTTCGCCGCCCAGCAAAATAACATGATTCCCCAAGGCTGGCCGTATGTGGTCTGCAATATAGATCGAGTTGGTAATAATCGTCACATCCTTTGAGGCCTTGACAATTTCCTCAGCTAAAAGAGTGCAGCAGGAGCCAGACTCAATCATAACGGTCTCACCATTTTTGATCTCCTTCACAGCTTCCTCTGCAATGGACAGCTTCTCCCTGTGGTGATAGGCAAGACGGTTTGTCACATCATTTTCACGATCCAGCTCTGCAATCCCCTGAAGCCGCCGAATAAGTTGCTTCGATTCTAACGCGTCTAGATCTTTCCGAATGGTAACCTGGGACACTCCCAGTATTTCCGCAAGCTTTGCCACCTCAACCCTGCCGTTTTCCGAAATAAGAGCAAGTATTTGAAACTGCCTTTCTGTCATTCCTGCACCTCCAAAGTTTCTATGCTTTTAAATAGAACTAATTAATAGCAATTACTAAAAAATGAACACTTTCTTAAATTTAACATTAATTAACATTTTTTACAACTGCAATCAAATAAATTTGAATTAATTATGATTTTTTTTCATGATATTGAAGGCTACTGGCCAGAATCAAATGTTTTATGGGCCTATTCGTCTATTACCATCACATGGCATTTTCTATCGCGCACCCGGTTGTGATCCCAGTCAATTAAAGTAGATATACCCCACATAACCAGTGAGCATGGTTCCATTTTCTACAATAAAGGTTTCACTTGCGCCAAATAAGAAGCCTCTTATATGGGCATCCCCGTTAGTGCAATAAAAGGAATCGACAGGGCTTCTGCCAAATTATGAGGGATCTCAAAATCCAGCTTTGTTGTTTCGGCACTCTTGTAAACACCGTAAGCGGTCCCAATGGACACCGCTAAAGAGTCAACAGCAGTCATTTCATAAAAGGCTTCCGCCAGAAGCATCCGAGCAGCCCTGACTCATATAGCCAATTTCTGTTTCCATTGTCATATTATGGGCATAGGCATAATTCACCAGGTCTCTGGTTTTGCGTACATGTTCGTCAAAATTTTATTGCTGACCTCTATAAAAAATGCTTTTATTCAGCCGAATGGTGATATTTGTCTACAATAATTGCATTCTGTTTGAAATTAGATTTCAGGGATGGATACAAATTCTTATAAATTTGATAGTATTCATTATAAAGAGCAACCTGCTTTACATTAGGCTCTGTCACAGAAGTTACCTTTAAAATAGCATCACATGCCTCTTGAATATTCTTGAAATAACCTGCTCCAACCGCACCTAAAATGGCAGCACCAGCTCCGGGTCCCTCTTCCATATTCATGGTAACAACACTGGCGTTATAAATATCTGCCTGCATCTGGCGCCAAAGTGGACTCTTAGCACCGCCGCCCGAGGCAACGACTTTTTTAACATCCAATCCACATTCGCGAAACAGCTCCACTGTATCGCGCAGGGAATAGGTCACACCCTCCATCACACTCCGGCAAATTTCCTGAATACCATGCCGTTGAGAAAGCCCAAACCACACTGCCCTTGCGTGCTCATCATTATTGGGGGTTTTGTCACCATTTAAGTATGGCAGAAAAATCAGCCCATCACTTCCTGCTGCTGCCCCCTGGGCCAGCCTTGTCATATAATCGTAGACATCACTTCCTGCTGCTGCCATGGCTGCTTTTTTATCTGGAAATATGTTATCCCTCAGCCACTTAAAGGAAGCCCCGCTGGTAAGCGCCAGCCCTAAAAAGCACCACTTATCCGGAACAGCATGTGCCATACTGAAAGTTCCGCACTCCTGGTCAATCATAAAGGGCTTGTCCACTGATCCGAATACTACGCCGGAGGTCCCAATGGATGAGCCGATGACACCATCGTTCACTATACCTGTTCCAACACCACATGCTGGCTGATCTCCCGCACCAGCTGCCACCGGAATGCCCGGGTTCAGGCCCCAGTCCTTTGCAACTTCAGTACGTAGCTGTCCAACAATTTCATAGGACTCAACCAAACGCTCTGGCAAAATTTCCTTTGGAATACCCGTTGCCTGAAGCATACGCTCGGACCAACAACGGTTCGGTACATCCATTAAAAATGTCAGGGATGCATCACTTACCTCGGTGGCAATCTCACCTGTCATTAAAAACCTTAGAAAGTCCTTTGTGAACATGACCTTTGCAGTCTTCTCATAATCTTGTGGACGGTGCTTTTTAATCCAGAGAATCTTTGGTGCCCAATAGCTGTTCAAACAATGATTCGAGGTGATTTCCAAAGCCTCCTGATCTGAAATAAGCTGTCTTATTTCCTCGACCTCCTCATTGGCTCTTTGATCAAGCCAGATCATACAGTTTCCAATGGGCTTTCCCTCCTTATCCACCATGACGTTCCCCTGCATCTGTCCTGAAAAACCAATACTGACAATCTCTTTTCCACAACCGCTACCTTCAACGGCTTCCCTCACTGCACCATCGCAGGCCCGCCACCAGTCCATTGGATCCTGTTCAGCCCAGCCAGGATTTTCACTGATTACATCACATTCCTGATAGCCAATACTTTTGAGTTCGCCATTTTCATCAACAATGACAGCCTTTACCCCACTTGTACCAGCGTCAATTCCTAAAAAACAATGCATCATTCTACCCCACTTTCTGTTGCCCCTGATTAATCATAAGGATTGTGCATGGATCTGCTTTTATTTTTTGCATTTTTCTACTGTAGTCCTTCTTTAAATATAATCTAAAATTTGATTTAATAAAAACTCCTTCAAAACTATATATTACTTTTAAAGCTACATTCCAACGCTTCCATTAGTTTTAATCTAAAACACAAATCAGATTCATACATAACTATTATTTCTTTCAAACGAAGGCAATAACCATTTTATTCATTATTATAGCATCTTTTATTGCTTTGTCAATTTATTTAACGCGAAACTTTAATGAACTTTTAAAACAAAAAAATTCTCATAAATATTTCTAAATATTTATGAGAATCATACACAAAAACCCGCTTTCTCAAAGTACCTATATTTCGCCGAATATTCCCATTTCAAAATGACTGTCGGCATAACGGTGTCAGTCACCTCTCAGGATGCTCTCCTTAAAACAACTTGTGTTCCAATCAGACTCCCTGCTTTTATTGCATTATTCACACTCTGGGACAGCTATAAACCTTCTGGGTTGTTAAGATGGCAAATTAAATCGCTGGCATACAGAACCCGATTCCAATCACAGTAACAGCTCACATGGATTTCTTGTGTTTTTGTCCCTGATCACATAGATGATATTTCGATTATTTTCGATGTCAACATCACTTCCAACGTTTAGTCCATATGCTCAAAAGACTCAAAACCTGTGAAAAATCAGGTTTTGAGTCTTTTGAGCATGCCCATAGAAAATCAAAATTAACCGGACACAAAAAAACCCCGGCATAGAATCCGGGGTTTTGTAATTTCGGTATAATTATCTCTTGGGTAATTACAAACAGCTAAAAACCGCTATTTTAAAGGATTCTGCTAAAAGATTGCTGGTTATTTTACAATAGTTTACAAAACGTTCCAGATTTATTTCCCAAAACATCACCCGTTTTTTATTCATAAATAGGTAGAAAACTTCATAAAGACCTCTATTTCTTAGACCTTCTTTGGCTATTTTTTACGACTTTAACGAACATCTTAAGTTAACGCAAAAAAAGCACGACAACATCCGTGCTCGATGAATCCCTATACTATTATAGTAGCTTAGCTGATGTGGTTTACTTTCTTCTTAAATTCCCGTACAACTTCCTCAACCGTCAACCCCTGGAGTCGATCCTGCGTTTGCTGGATAATGCCATTCACAACCCCATTCTTGTAGAACACATCCAAATAGTAACCTTTGTACTCTTGTGCGATTTTCATTATTATCCTCCATACAAGAAAACACCAAAACAATAAAAGCCCCCGATTCGACTAGGGGCTAAAATACACCATGAAAAATTTATGTTGATACGGTTTTTAGTTTTGTATTTTTATCTGTTGCTCTTTAATTAATGGATAAGAGACAATACTTTGACTGTCGAGGTTTTCATTATGCATGTCTACGCCTGTTATTTGGCTATTTTCGTAAGTTTTATAGTAATAGACTCCCTTATCAACATTGCAACAAGAGCTATAAATAGTTATTTCATACGTATCTTCAGCTAAACGAACACATCCGCGTTCTTGATTGACTGAACCAAGTATGTGAAAAAACTGACTAATGCTTTCAGATTCAGAAGTTCCAGAGACGGAATTTAGTTTAGTAAATACTGCTTTTACAAAACGAGAGGATGAAGAAAGGTCTCCAGGAATCCCAATCCCCCCCATACCACGGCTATAAACATCTAAAGCTATTGCACTTGAAAAACGATTTTCGGGTATTTCTCTGGTGGCATTCACATAATTATTTAGGTTGAAGATCTGAATATCAAAAGTTGGGTTATTGGTTAAAATTCCTACAGGGTTATCATATATTTTCATCCCTTCTTTTACAGATTCCACAGTTATCGATTCGTTCCGGTCCGATATCATCCAGTGCAAGGGTGAAAGCGGTAATTTTTCACTAAAATTGATATTGATAAGATTGATCCTACCAAGGAGTTCTTTTACCTCTTTAATGGTAGAGCACTGCCCTAAAATCCAGGGAATAAACTCGAATGGGGTTACATTATCTTTTCCCTCTGCTTCTTGTTTATAGTCCGCATTTTCTGGAAAATTCAATCCTGCCATGCTTAGTCCCTTTTCGTTGGTGGCATCATAATACAGCGGATAATTATCCACAACGAAGGCCGTACCAATCATAGCATAATGAGATTCCAGTGCTTTTACCTTTCTGAACTGAAACGGATAATTTCGTGGTGTTACTGTTACCGTTTCATTATAGGAGAATTCCAAATCAAGATTACGACCAAAATAATGATCTTTTGTTGTGTATGTCGCTGCCGTACACATTTTAGCACCTCCGTTTTATATGGATTTCAATTATACAATACCCAGAATCTTACTGTCTTAACCGCACATAAATTTAAAAAAACAAAAAACTCCCGATCCAAAAGACCGGGAACTCTAAAAAAGGAAAAGTTAATGGGGAGAGTAATTTGTATTTTAAAAAGTAAGAGGTATGTGTGTTCGTGATTATTTATACCCTCGCTGAGCGGATTTTAAACCATCAAAAAAACCGCCTTAACCAATTCGTTAAAGGCGATTTTTCATCCAATAGACATTGGATATCTCCGAATTGTTTTTCAAGCCAAATTGTGCTATAATCTCACTCACAGGGGCATCCGGCCCTTGTGGCACTGGCACGGTCAAATCCAGTCCCAGAAATGGGGTGAGGCTTATGGATAGTAACCAATTGATCTTGGTTTTAATCCTGATCGGGTTCATTCTGGAGCTCATTAAAAATGGAAAAGACCGCTAGCCCTTCCACAGAATAGCGGTCTACTCTCATGTTGTATTGGGGCGGACCGTTGCCGGTGTCCCTGTTTCTTTTTCTATTATACCACATTTCCATCAAAATTCCTTAAGTTTTAAGCTTTTCACAAAAACAAAAAAGGCCGCCCTTCAAAATGGAGGACGGCCAAAACGGAATAGAAATGAAAAAAGATTCCGTTTATCTCTTTATTTATGTAAAAAATACAACACAAACCTTTAAAACAGCTTAAAAGTATAAATAAATTATCCAAATAGCAGCACAAAGATCTGTTCCCCGACAATCTCATTCACGGTTAACCCGCTACTTTTTGGAAGTCTTTGTCCGCCTGAAACCGCTCAGCTCGCCGGCTCCTCCTCCGTTCCAGCCCCGTTGAAATATTATCTTATAAAGATCATCTCTATTTGCATTATAGACCTTTTGTTTTGCAACAAAAAACTCCTGATCCAAAGACCGGGAGTTTTCAAAAAAAGGAAAAGTTGAGATGAAAATTATCCTAATAGGAGGTAGATGATCTCAGAAAATATTTTACCCATTAAGAGACGTTTTAAACCATCAAAAAACCGCCTCGACCAATTAAAAAGAAAAAGTAACCGCTGTTTACTTATCTTTAGAATCCTTTTTAGTTAAAATAGTGGGGGCCGCTCACAGAGACTGACATTATTCCGACAAAAAGCTCTGTAACGCACCCACATATTCGCCCCCACTATCCTTTTTATTATACAAAAACATGAAAAAAATCTCAAGTATGCTCGGCAACACTTATAAGAAAATTATGATCAGAATTAGCAATACCTCAACTTCCTAAAATTTACACAAAATTCTTTCGTCCAACCAAACGATATCCTTCTTAATGACCGGACATGCCTGTTCCTCATCGATGTAAAAATACCCAAATAATATTCTTTATACTCTACTTATCTTTTTCATCTTTTATCCCTTGTATTTCTTTATACAGCAAAAAGCTCGCGAACCTTGAATCGCGAGCTTTTTGTAAGGAAAGTAAATAAAATGAAACTGAAGTGGATGTTTCTGTGTTTTGATGATTGTCAACTCTCAAAATATTAAAAGGGTACTGGATCCCTCTTCCTTTTCCCCTTTAGAGAGGGACCCAATAATCTGATGCAAAGATGTGAAGGAGACATCATTTTCTGTATAATACGTGATCTCCCTTAAATCTATCTTAAATCCCTAAAAATATTTTTAGTGCCTATAAACATATACTTAGAATCTCTATAACGAATGTTTCATCTTTTCTTTTTTATTCATTTTTATCGGGCTAACTTGAGTCTTTATCTAAAATGTTACAGCGTAACTTTTACAAGAATGATAAAACGTCTTTGAACCTCCGCTTCCAGACCACGATGCCTTTATCTTATAACGCAAACGCTTTAATCCCTCAAAACAAAACCCCTGGTTAAATCAATCCCAGGGGTTTTGCCTATGAAAAGAGGATATATGCTATGGAAGCCCGAATTCTCCTTCATTCAGGCTTATTAGGAGATTTTAAAAAATAGCACTCTACAAAACAACGGTGTCTCTTTACAGGTATTATACAATCATCACAAACGAATGCTCATCCTGTTTTAAAAAGCGTTCCAAACAAAAGGTTGCGTTGTTTTTTCATTCTCCAAACAAAAGGCTGTATTTGGGCGAACCATTGCCAATATCTTTTTTATATTACTCTACATTTCCACAAAATATCCCTAAGGTATAAGGTTTTTCTAAAGAAGAACATCCGCCCCAAAACAGCCGCCCCGAAAGGCAACATGAAAGGAAAAAAATAGAAAAGATAAAGATTATGTGTATCTTTATGCAAAGAGTACAACACAAACCTTTAAAACAGCTTAAAAGTATAAATGTATCATCCAAATAGCAGTGCAAAGGTCTGTTCTCCGACAATCCCATCCGCGATTAATCCGTTGCTGGCCTGGAAGTCTTTGACCGCCTGGAACAACTGTGGTCCTGGGATACTGTCGAACTCGCCATGATAGAAGCCCAGCTCCGCCAAACGTTTTTCGTAGGCCAGAATCTGATCTTCCGCCGGAGCCTGGGTCTGATCGCCAAAGAAACCGTCGACCGGGACCCCATAAGCACGCTGCCCGTTCATGACGCCAAGCTTTGTTTCTGGTCCATCAAGGTTGTCGATCGGGGCGCCGGGGTTATAGTTGCAGATATTCATCCAATACTGAATGGTATCCACGCCCCAGGGGGCGGTTCTTGGGCTGCTTGGGGTTGGCTGTGGCTGCGGCGTTACGCCGGTTCCACCGCCTGCGTAAGCGTCCCAGGCAGCATGATCGCCGTAAAAAACGTTCAGGTCTAACCGATCACCCCAGCCCGCTAAACGCCCACCGGAAGTGTATTGAAGCATCGCAGCATCGCTCCAATAATGGATCGGATACATGGGCGCTTCCGGCCAGTAGCCATCACAGCTGTCTTTACTGTAATAAGCCACCCATAAGCCATAATCCCCGGCCACGACCGCGCTCCAATCCCATTCATTCACAACGGAGCCGCTCATATAGATCATGGGTTTAATGCCGGTGCGGGCCTGTACTCTGTCCAGAAACGCCTTGGCATAGCCGGGGCCGCAGTTGACGGCATCGGTTTCCCAGTCCAAAACCAGAATCGCTTCTCCGATGTAGCCCTGGATATTATCAATAAAGAAATCCGCTTCGGCTACCCCGGAGCTGTTCCCGTCCGCGAAGTGGTACACGCCCAGCTTCTTTCCGGCCGCTTTGGCCTGCTGGTACGCCCGGTCACAGTCATCGTTGATGTAGTCAAGCCCCTGGGTTGCCTTAACGATCACAAAATCGGATGGCACCGATGCGGCGTCAATGCCTCTTTGCCATGCACTGATATCAATTCCGTTTAACATTATTCCTTACCTCCATTTTTATCTTCTGTTTCAGACTTCTTTTTTAAAATCTCAATGGCCTTTGTGATGGCTTCTGGAATCGGAACACCCATCAAGCCCATATTTTCCACAATGCTCAACATTTCA
>NZ_FRBP01000013.1 GCF_900142645.1 Eubacterium callanderi | reverse complement strand
TACCACGCAATCGTCAACTCAATCCCCCGCTCAAAGCTATACTCCGGCGCATATTTTAGAAATTTTCTCGCCTTGTCAATATCTGCATTGGAGTGTTTGATATCCCCTGCCCGTTCCGGGCCATAGACCGGCTCGATCTTTTTACCCAGCAATTCGCTGAGCTTCTGGTATAGCTCATTGAGGTTAACCTGCCCGCCGTAGGCGATGTTGAAGGCTTCTCCGGCGGCTTCCCTGGGAGCCTGCATGCCTTTCAAATTGGCTTCAATGACATTTTCAATATAAGTGAAGTCCCTGGACTGGGTGCCGTCTCCATTGATCTTTGGTGCGATGTTATAAAGCAGTGAACTCACAAACTTTGGGATGACGGCAGCGTAAGCGCCATCGGGGTCCTGTCTTCTGCCAAAGACGTTGAAGTAGCGAAAACCGATGGTTTCCAGGCCATAAAGCTCGGTGTAGAGCCTGGCGTATTCTTCATTGGTTCTTTTGGTCAGGGCGTAAGGAGAGAGCAGATTGCCTTCTCTGCCTTCTTTCTTGGGCAGGGTGGGCTCATCGCCGTACACGGATGAGGAGGAGGCGTAGACGAACTTTTTCACGTTGTTCTGTCTGGCGGCTTCGAGCATGTTGAGGGTGCCTTTGATATTGATTTCTTCGTAGACCAGGGGCATCTCGATGCTTCGGGGCACGCTTCCCCAGGCGGCCTGGTGGGAGACGTAGTCGATGTTCTTGCAGGCGTTCATGCAGGTGTCGAGGTCTCGAATGTCGCCTTTGATGAATTCGAAGTTTGAGTTTTCTAAAAAGGGCTGGATGTTTTCTGCTTTTCCGGTGGAGAGGTCGTCCAGGCATCGGACAAAGTGTCCGCGTTTTAGCAGGGCTTCGCAGAGGTTGGAGCCGATAAAGCCTGCGCCGCCGGTGATCAGAAATTTGGTCTCTTGGGGGAAGGTGATGTTTTCATATCCCATTTTTTATAACCTCCAGTAGGTATAGTTTTGCTTTTCACAGGTTTGTTTATCCAGGATGCCTTTCAGGTCCATGAGGATTTTGGCTTCTGGATTTTGATAGAGTTTGTCGAAGTCCTTGAGGGTTTTGTCTTTAAAGCTTTGGTGGGCAACGGCGATGACGATTAAGTCGATATCTTTCAGGTCTTTATAATCCGTAAATGTGACGCCGTATTCTCTTTTGGCTTCTTCGGCGTCGGCTTCGGGGTCGCAGAGGATGGGCTCAATGCCGTAGTCTCTGAGCTCTTTGACGATGTCGATGACTTTTGTGTTTCGGGTATCGGGGCAGTCTTCTTTGAAGGTAAAGCCCAAAATGGCGACTCTGGCGTTTTTGACGGAGATGTCTTTTCTCAACAGCTGCTTGACGATGTTTTCGGCCACATATTTGCCCATGTCGTCGTTGATGCGCCGTCCGGACAGAATGATCTGGGAGTGGTAGCCTAACTGTTCGGCTTTGTAGGTCAGGTAGTAGGGATCCACCCCGATGCAGTGACCGCCGACGAGGCCTGGGAAAAAGTTCAGGAAGTTCCACTTGGTGCCGGCAGCTTTTAGAACAGCCTGGGTGTCGATGCCCATCTTGTTGAAGATAATGGACAGCTCGTTCATAAAGGCGATGTTGATGTCCCGCTGGCTGTTTTCAATGACTTTGGCGGCTTCGGCGACTTTGATGCTCTCGGCCCGGTGGACGCCGGCGTCGACGACGAGCTCGTAAACTTTGGCAATGGTGTCTAGGGTTTCTGCGTCCATGCCAGAGACAATCTTGACAATGGTCTCGAGGCGGTGGACTTTGTCGCCGGGGTTAATGCGCTCTGGGGAATAGCCGACTTTGAAATCTTTACCGCATTTTAAGCCGGATGCTTTTTCTAAGATGGGGATGCAGACTTCTTCGGTAACGCCGGGATAAACAGTGCTTTCATAGACCACGATGGAACCTTTGGTCAGGTTTCTCCCCAGGGTGTGGCTGGCGCCTTCCACGGGGGTCAGATCTGGTGTTTTATCCTCGCTCACCGGGGTTGGAACGGCCACAATGTGAAACCTGGCTTCTCGAAGTTTTGTCTCGTCGTTTGTAAAATCCACGGTACAGCTTTTAATGGCTTCATCCCCTACCTCTTTGGTGGGGTCAATGCCTTTTTGATAAAGCTGGACTTTTTCAGCGTTGACGTCAAAGCCGATGACGTCGACTTTCTTTGAGAAGGCGACCGCAATGGGCATGCCCACGTAGCCGAGTCCCACGAGGGATAGTTTTTCTTGTCTGTTTTTAAGTGCTTGATATAAATCCATTTTTTCTCCAGAATCGAATTTAATTGTTTATTGATGTTTGTTTTTTAATATGTTTTCAATCTCTTCCATGTAGGCGTCCACGACGATCTGGCGGTCGAACTCCTGCTCCATCTTTTTTCGCCCGGCGATTCCCATTGCCTGTTTCTGTTCATAGGGCAGCGCAATGAATTTTTCAATGGCTCGGACGAGGTCGTCGACGTTTCTTGGCTCAAAGCCAAAACCGGTGATGCCTTCATCAAAGGCTTCCTGACAGCCAGGGATGTTGGAGGCCAGCACAGGGCGGCCGCAGGCGGCGGCTTCTAGAAGGACGTTGGCCATGCCTTCATGGTAGGAGGGATGGAGCAAAGCGTGATGAGCTTTGATATGATCGTGAATGGCATCCTGGTGGCCCATGTAATTGATCATTTTCTGCTTGTGCAGGGTTTCCAACTGGGCTTTTCCCTTGTAGTCTGCCTCGCAGAAACCAATGAGGTCAAAAAAGACATGATCATGCTTTTCTTTAATCCTCTGGGCTGCGGCCAACAGCTCATCGATGCCTTTGTCTTTCATCATACGGCCGATAAAGAGGAAGCGGATGGTGTCATCCTTCTCTGGGTAAGGCTCATAGCAATGGGCGTCCAGGTTGACGCCGGAGCCGGGCACCAACTTCTGTCGCTTAATCTTGATATTATGCTTATCAAAAAAATATTTGTTTTTAGCATTTTGAAAGAAAACACATCTAACTTTTTTAAAAGTCATTTTATATAGTAAAATAATCAACTTTTGTTTGACGCTTGGATTTTCAACTGCTATTCCCAAGCCTGTAATAGTTGAAATAAAAGGAATACGCAACTTATTGCATGAAATCCCACAATATAAAGTTGGTTTAATTGTAAATGTCATTACAATATCAGGTGCAAGTTCTATGAGCTTTTGTTTGTATTTATAGATAAGAATCAAATCCTCACAGGGATTTGTACCATGGCTATTAATCTTTATATAGTCAATTTTGCACCCTTTTTGTTCAAATTCTTGTATTTTTTCAATGTTTTCTTTCGGTATTAAAAGATGTACCTTCCATCCATCTCTTAACAAACGCTCTATTAATTCCTTTCGCGTATAACAAACCGCTAAAATATTGTTTCCAGTTATCAGTATTTTATTGATGATAATCGCCCCTTATATACCTTTTTCATTTCACATCCCCCGCTGTCACCGCCCCATCCTCAATCCCCTCGGTACTCTCCTTCATAAACATGGTCTTAAAGGTAAGAAAGAGGATCTTAAAGTCTAAAAAGAGGCTATTATCCGCGATATACATTAAATCCAGCTTCAGCTTATCTTTAGGCGTTGTATTATACTTCCCAAAGATCTGCGCGTAGCCGGTCAGTCCGGCTTTCACCTGAAGCCTTAAGGCAAATTCGGGCATAGTCTTGCAGTACTTCTCAGCGATTTCGGGCCGTTCGGGCCTTGGGCCTACCAGAGTCATATCGCCTTTGAAGATATTAAAGAGCTGGGGCAGCTCGTCGAGCCGTGTGGCTCTTATGAACTTGCCGACGGGCGTGATGCGGTCGTCGTTTTTGCTGGACAGCCTTGCCACGCCGTCTTTTTCGGCATCTTCGACCATGCTTCTGAATTTATAGACATTGAAGGTCTTGCCGTTTTGGGTCAGGCGCTCTTGTTTGTACAAAATTTTGCCGTGATCGCTGGCTTTGATGGCAATGATGGTCAAAAGCATAAAAGGTGAAAAGACAATGATCATCAAGGTGGATACGATCAGATCAATAAGCCTTTTGGCAAAGCGGTGGGCCACGGCCTGGGTGACGTTATCGCACAGTAACAGTGGGGTGTCAAACAGGTGAATCCTGTTGGCGCCGCTGATCAGGATATCGGATACTTCGGGCGTCAGGTAAACGCGGATTTTTTCCTGAACGCAGAATTTCAAGAGAATATTCCGTGTGGCGGTCGGCAGGTCGCACAGCAGGATGGCCTGGTATGTTTTAATTTTTTCTTTGATATCTTGGATATCGGATTGGATGTTGATGGTCTCTGCCACATGGTACTTTTCGGGATAGGCTTTCATTTTGGTCAGCAGCATTTTGGCGGCTTCATCTTTATAGACGACCAGCATGTCACACCTTGGATTGGCTTTAAAAAAGATCCGGTTGGATGCGTAGGCCCACAAAGATGCACAAAGAACCTGTATCGCGAAAAGTAACAGTATCCAGAGGATATTGGTCAAATGTCTTGTTAAAAGACAGATTACGATGTAGGTCAGGATATTGGTCAGAAACAGGGTGATGCCATGGGTATAGATCAGTTCGGTTATGCTGTAGTATCCGACACGAAAGGCGCTGTATATTCGACATAAAAAGAGATAGAGTATGCCATATAATAGGATGATGGCCCAGTTGCCCAGATTATAATAGCTGATATAAAGCTTGCCGGTATAGAATTCAAACCACAGATAACCGAAGGCTGTAGTGATCAAACTTACCAACAGGATTTTTAAAAGGATGATGATTATCTGGCAGTGTTCTTTCTTTTTCATGTTTTTTTCCTTGTGTTTATTCTTTGGTAACAGCCTGAGCAGAGCTGCCCGCTTCCTTCGATATAGCCCTGTCTTGCTGCAATGGGTGTATCGATTGGAATATGGGTCTTTTTTCCGCAGAGAATACACACCTCAAAAATAGTTTCATGGGCTGTTTTGTTTTTAATCTTCTTTTTCATGTCTGCTCTGTTTAAACTTCCATGCGGTCTCAATAATTTTTTCAACTTCTTGATATTTTGGTTCCCAGCCGAGCTCTTGTTTTGCTTTTTCACTGCTGGCAATGGAGATGGCGATATCGCCAGGGCGACGATCGGTAATGATGGCGGACACGGGGTGGCCGGTGACTTTTCTGGCGGCTTCGATCATTTCCATAACGGTGAAGCCCTGACCGTTGCCGAGGTTATAGATGGCGCTCTCATTTCTGAACAGCTTGTCTAAGCCTAGGATATGGGCGTCCACCAGATCGACGACGTGGATAAAATCTCTCACGCCGGTGCCGTCTTTGGTGGGGTAGTCATTGCCAAAGACTTGGACGGCTTCGCGTTCACCTGCGGCGACTTCTAATATAATCGGGATCAATGCAGTGTTATGCTTGACGGCCTGGCCGATGGGGTATTTTTCATGGGCGCCGGAGACGTTAAAGTAACGAAAAACACAGTAATTCAATTCATAGGCTTTATGGCAGTCTTCTAAAATCTGCTCGACTAAGGCTTTGGTTCGCCCATAAGGACTGATGGGTGTAACCGGGATGTCCTCGGTGACAGGGACGGCTTCGGTGTTGCCGTAGACGGCGGCTGTGGATGAGAAGATGATGTTTTTGACGTTGTGTTTGAGCATGCTCTGCAACAGCGCGACAGTGCCGTAAACATTGTTGTCGTAGTACTTAAGTGGATCGGTTTCGCTCTCTGTCACGACGATGTCGGCGGCAAACTGCATGACGGCGTCGATTTTTTCTCCTTCGAAAATCTCGTCCATGAGCCTGTGATTTCGGATATCGCCTTTTATAAACGGAGCTCTTTCATCAATGGCCCAGCGGTGGCCGGTGGAGAGATTGTCGACAACGACAACCTCGTAGCCTTGATCTAATAGCTGGACGACGGCATGGCTGCCGATGTAGCCGGCGCCGCCGGTGACTAGTATTTTCATAAATGGTTCCTCTTTGCGGAACGACGAGGGCGTCGTTCCCTACAAATGATTTGATTCGTTTTGTTATTTAAAACTCGTAGCACTCACGATCATTAAGTGATCCTTTGATCTTTACTTTCATCGCATTGTGTTTATCTTCCTTATATATAAAGAGAATAAACACAATGCGACGCGAAATAAAAACGGGCGGTGCTATGCCTGTGCGGTCTCCCCTGTAGACAGGCCGCACACCTGGGGATTTCTCCGCAGGATTTAAGGTATATTCTTATCTCTCCTTCCGTCAGCCTTCAGCTACCACCTTTCTCAAGGAGAAAGGCTTTTGGTGGCTCAAGCAACAGAAAGATAAAACTTGTTATAAAACCCTTTCCCCAGATTCCTGGCGCTGTTGAGCGCTGTACTCCCCCGGTGGCCTTCTTTGCAGATGAAGTTTTTGCCGCCGTAGAAGTTAGGGCTGGGGTTTTGGTATTCGGTGTTGTGTTTAGCGATGGGGGCATCGCAGTGGTAACACCGGGTGCTGGCATAGTAGGGTTTGCTGGTCATGGCGACCAGGCCTTGCTGCCAGGCTTTGTACTGAACGTAGCGGGCGATGCGCCTTCCGATAAAGTCGTAGGGTGTTTTGCCCAGGTAGGGCTTTTTCGCCTGGTAGAAGCTTTCTTTTAGCTCGGGCAGAACGATGAGTTTGGCGCCCTGCTTAATGGCGTAATCGACGATCTTTCGGCTTACCTCGTGGGCGTAGTGGTCGGTGACGCGGGTAATTTTTTCATAGTATTTAGCGTTTGGTCGATGCTCTTGCGGAACGCTGAGGGCAGCGTTCCCTACAGTGTGCGTCATATCGTTTCCGGCAATGCCGCGTTTGGTATACCCTAAAAGCAGCTTCCTACGATGGGCCAGTTCTTTTCCGCCTTTGATGAAATATGGGGCGGTGGCGCGACCGTCTGCTTCGATGGTGGTACAAACTGCAAGGCTGTCCGAACCGGTGAGGGCCACGGCGACAAACTTTTCATTTTGCTGTACACGCTCCTTGGCGGTCCGGCTGTCCTTTACGATCTCCTTGACAGGAATGTGGAGCATGACTTTTTTCTTTTTGATGACAATGGTCGGGCTCATAAGCTCGGCATTTTTGGGGAAGGGTCTGCCGGTAGTGCGGTGCTTGACCCAGGCCCAGGCTTTGCCGGTGTAGAGCTTGAGCAGAATGCTTCCGTCGGCGAAGTCTTTATACATGCCCTTATAATAGAGCATCGCCATATGCAGATGCTTTGGCGGGCTTGGTCTTCCTTTTTTCGCCGACTCAGGTGGAAAGTTGAAGGTGAAAGGTGGAAGGTTTTGGTGCAAATCGGCTTTGCCGATTTGATTCAATTCAGAATCGCTTTGCGATTCTGTTCCTGAATTTTCCATTTTCAATTTTCCATTTTTAATTTGTTTTTCCTGACTCTCCTGCCACGCCTTGAGCTTTCCCATATAGCTTCTATACATGCTGATGGCCGCGTTGATGGCAGCGCGACGGAAATACAGGGGGATTTTCTCAAAGGGCAGGGGCGATTCGGGCGGGGTGCCGTCACGTTGTTTTATGGTCTGCAGCTCTAAATGGCGCAGTAAATTCTGATTGGAGAGGCTCAGTGCTTCGGGCTGCTTCTCGAGCAACTCATAGTAGAATGCCAGGACAGCGTCAAAGAGAGACTGGGTTTGCCTAAACCAGTCTAAATGCTTGTAATTCAGCTGTATTTTGTACGTCGTGATGGCGTATCCCGCACTCATTTTGGGGCCTCCGTTTGTTCGCAGACTATTCAAGGTCTGCGAACAAAACGCTGTGTCAAAGTCCTAGGAACCACCTTGGAAAAATTTGACCATATCCCTGACCAGAGAAGGATTTGAAATTGAAAATGAAAATATAAAGAAAATGGCTCAAAATCAAGATATTCAAGCTTTATTCTGACCATGTTTTGACCACATCGGTCTTTTATAAATAAGAAACGAAAATTTGACGAAAAACACTTTTATTGTTAAAATATAGACATAAATTGACTTTGAAGAAAAATATTTAATTTTTTTTAAAAAGTTGATGCTTTTTTCATTACCTAATGTTATAATAGGTATCGCAGTTAAATTATAAAAAAGTGAAATTAAAAAAAGACTCGCAGACCTTGAATAGTCTGCGAGTCTTTTTCTTTTTATAATGAGCATATCTCAACCGTCCCAAGAATTCAGGACCGCGTACCCTTTAAAGCTTTCATCAATATTCTTCAACAAAAAAACCTCTCTGCTTACCGGGCAATCCCGGTTTCACAGAGAGGTTACGATTTCGATTTAATTTAACACATAAGCATCCAGATTACGGCGTCCAAAGCTGATGGCTTCGGCGTAGCTGTCGAAAAAGATGTCAATGACATTGCCTTTTACAGCGCCGCCACTGTCTTCTACGGTAAATACAGTGTCAAAATATGGAATATAGATTCTGGTGCCAATGGGATAATTGGTCAGATCGGCTGCGATGGTATGGCCGGATGTGGGCCATGCGCCGGAGGCTGTCGCGTTACCAGTTGCCACATAAGCGGTACAGTTTGCGGTAAAATGGGTCGCATTACTCAGGTCAATCCCATTGCTTTCTTCTGCAGGCTGTTCAGGTTCTGGCTCAGGTGCCGGGGCGGGCTCTGGCGTTGGGGCTGGAGCTGGTTCCGGTGCAGGAGCAGGCTGTTCTGCGGGAGCTTCTGGCTGTGTGGCCTCGGGTGTGGGTTCAGGTGTCGGAGTTGGCACCGGTTCTGCGGCTTTTGTTCCAACCTCTACGACCTCAGTCACCGGCTCCTTAATGGTTTCCTTAGAGACGACTGAACGGGCAATTTCCTTGCCATTTTCGTAGGTTACATTTTCGGTGATCCTGGCTGTGCCGTTGACACCGGCGGTTTTTACATTGGTTTTTCCCTGTTCCAGCTCTGGGTTTTCAACCTTCTGGCTGGTAAAGGCAATGGATTCTTCACGGGTTTCCTGTTTTACTTCAGTGGTTACCTTGCTGCCGACTTCAATGACTTCGGTTACGGGCTCCAGCACGGTCTGGGCCGATACGGTTTCACGGCTGACCAGAATGCCATCCTCGTAGATCAGCTTATCGGTAATTTTCTTGCTGCCGTTTACGCCTGCGGTTACGATATTCTGTTTTCCATCTTCAAGCTCAGGATTAACAGTCTGTTTAACCTCAAAGGGAATGGCCTCCATACGGTTTTCTTCCTTTTCCTCACGGCGGACAATTTTGATCTCCTTAACCTCTGTGGTCAAGGGGGTATCTGCTGATGGCACCACTACATCACTCGCACCCAGGGTAATGTTCTGATCCTTTAACAGGTCCCCGACCGTGTCGGCTGCGGAATCATAGGTATGGCCGTTTCCGTCCACGTTTAAGGTTCCCTTGGCGTTCTTTTTAATGGTAACATTGTCGACATCTTTCACCTTGGTGTCAAGTGGGACGCTGACAGTGTACTCGCCATTATCGACGGGATAGCCCTTTTGCTTGAGCACTTCACCGATCTGGGACTGACGCTGGCTGGCCAGTGTCTTGGTCTGGACGCTGCCGTTTCCGGTGTTTTCGTCCAGTGATACTTCAATGTTCTTGGTCATTGTAAAGGCACAGGCAATGCCCATGGCAACGGTCAATACGATTAAGAAAACCATACCGACGATCTTTTTCCAATGACTGCTCATGAATTCACTCATAAGATAATTGCTTCCTTTCATTTTCTCATGCTCTTCTTTTAGAAAAACAGTTGAAAGTATAATAGAAAAAATAATAATTTCACTATAAATTTTATCAAAATTCAACTAAAGTGTCAATAAATCTTAATATTGTAACAATTTCAAAAAAATCGGCCGACTTTGTAAGGGCAGTCTAGAAAACCGCTACAATAACAAAAACCACCAAATTCGGTGGTTTTTGTAACGTTACGTTATGATTGATTATGTTTTTTGACCTTTTTAATACGGAAGTTCTCTTCCCTGTCTTTTTCTTCGATGCTTTCTTCGATGTATTTAATTTGATCCTTAAGCTTTGGAATCTGAATTTTATCCAGAGCATTGGCACTTTTCTGTGTTTTTTTGATCTCAATGGACAGCTTGAAGGCTGTACTCTCGATTTCTGCCAATTTATAGGATAGATGCTTAACCTCGTTAAATTTCTCGATGGCCACATCCAGGGCCGGATTATTTTCATGGAAGCCATAGGGCAGGCTGAAATTTTTATTCTTGTCCACGTTATCCACGATCTCTGGAATATCGACGCCCATGACGCTTCGGGTACGAACGTCGAAGTCTTCCTCCTGCGGGATGGACAAGGCATATTCCTCAACGTGGTTGAGGCCCATGCTGATGGTTACCTGCTGTAATGCAATATAAGCTTCCTTAAAAATTTCGGTGATTTGCTGTTCGATCTCCTCGGACTGCTTGACCAGCTTCATGATTTCCTGAATCAGGACGGTCCGCTTTTTATCGAGCAGGTTATACCCTTTGGTTGAAAAGGCCAGGCTTGACTTCGACTTGATTAAATTTGCCTTAGTCGGCGTGATTTTAATGGCCATAAATGATCACCTACGCATTCTTCTTTGGCAGATATTTTTCGATCAGTTTTGGACTCAGACGGTCAAGCTCTGTGACTGGCAGAATGGTTAACAGCTTCCAGCCAAGGTCCAGACTTTCATAAATGGTCCGGTTTTCATCAAAGTCCTGGCTCAGGAATTCATCTTCAAAGGCGCGGCCAAACTCCATATACAGCTTATCAGTTTCGGAAAGGTCATCCTCACCCATAATCTGGGACAGGTCACGGACTTCCTGCACTCTGGAATAAGCGGCAAACAGCTGGTTGGCCAGATCCTGATGGTCTTCACGGGTGTACCCCTCCCCGATACCGTCCTTCATAAGACGGGAGAGGGATGGCAGGACATCAATTGGCGGATAAATACTCCGCTGGAACAAATCACGTCCCAACACGATCTGGCCTTCGGTAATATAACCGGTTAAGTCAGGAATCGGGTGGGTGATATCATCATTCGGCATGGTCAGAATCGGCAGGAAGGTAATCGAACCCTTGCTGCTCTTTAGCATACCAGCGCGTTCGTACAGTGCCGCCAGGTCGGAGTACATGTAGCCAGGGTAGCCCTTACGGCTTGGTACTTCTTCACGGGCGGAGGAAATTTCACGTAAGCCCTCGCAGTAAGCGGTAATATCGCTCATGACAACCAGAATGTGCATGTCTTTCTGGAAAGCCAGATATTCGGCAACCGTCAGCGCACACCGCGGCGCGGTGTTTCTTTCTGCTACCGGGTCATCGGCATAGTTGACAAACATGACAACCCGGTCCATGACATTGGCTTCCTCGAAGGTTTTGCGGAAGAACTTTTCATCATCGTGCTTAACACCAATGGCGGCAAACACAATGGCGAACTGTTCGTCCACGTCGTCACTCAGCTTTGCCTGACGCACGATCTGCGCGGCCAGCTCGTTATGTGACAAGCCGTTTCCGGAGAAGATCGGCAGCTTCTGGCCACGGATAAGGGTCATCAGCACGTCGATAGCGGAGATACCCGTCTGAATAAAGTTACGCGGGTATTCACGGCTCATGGGGTTGATGGGCGCCCCGTTGATATTGGATTCAATGGTACTGAAGATATCCGCACCGTTATCAATGGGCTCTCCAATCCCGTTAAACACACGGCCCATGAGGTCCATGGACATTGGGATTTTAAAGGCGTCGCCTGTAAAGCGGGTAACGCTGTTTTCTGCTGCCAGGCCGGCTGTGGACTGGAACACCTGGACGGTGATGGTCGTGCCATCAATTTTGATGACCTTCCCCTTTTTCACTTCGCCGGTGGCCTGGTCCTGAATGTTTACAACCTCGCCGTAAAAAACATCCTCAACGTCTGTGATCAGAATAAGAGGCCCGTTAATGTTGTCTATTTTTAGATATTCTCTCTGCATACTGTGCCTCCTTAATCCTGATATCTGCGCATGAGATCATCGTAGTATTCATCAATATCCTGTCTCAGGACATCAATACCACTAAAATCATCATTCGGAATATTGTATTTCATCTTGATGACATCATCAAAGATTTTTTCATTGTACAGCACAGATGTCGGTATCCCCTGCTTCAGGCCAACCAGCCCTTTTTCATAAAGATAATCCATAATCTTTAACATGCGGTACTGTTTTTCAAGCGGTACATAGGTATCGGTATCGTCAAAGGTATTCTGCTGCAGGAAGCCGACTCGGATGAGCTTGGCGATACTGAGTACCCAGCGCTGGTCATCTGGCAGCGCGTCTTCACCGATGAGCATAACCATTTCCTGAAGCTTGTTTTCCTGAAACAGAAGATCCAGCATTTTATTCCGAAGCTGGATGCTGTCCTCCGCCACGTTATCTTCATACCAGTCCGTCAGCAGCTTCACATAGCCGGAATAGCTTTCCATCCAGTTGATGGCAGGATAGTGGCGGGCGTAAGCCAGGTTCTTATCCAGCGCCAGGAAGGTGTTGACATAGCGCTTGGTATTTTCGGTAACAGGTTCTGAGAAGTCCCCGCCAGCCGGTGATACGGCGCCGACAATACTGATAGAGCCCTCTTCCCCGCACAAGGTGTCTACAGAGCCTGCGCGTTCGTAGAACTCTGCGATACGGGATGAGAGATAGGCCGGATAACCTTCTTCAGCCGGCATTTCTTCCAGACGGCCGGAGATTTCACGCAGGGCTTCTGCCCAACGGGAGGTGGAGTCTGCCATCATGGCCACGTCATAGCCCATGTCTCTGAAATATTCTGCCATGGTGATGCCGGTGTAGATACTGGCTTCACGGGCCGCAACCGGCATATTTGAGGTGTTGGCGATCATAACCGTACGTTCCATGATGGATTCGCCGGATTTCGGGTCGATGAGGCCTGGGAAATCTTCGATAACCTCGGTCATTTCATTCCCACGTTCGCCGCAGCCGATATAAATAATAATATCCGCATCAGACCATTTGGCCAGCTGATGCTGGGTTGTGGTCTTACCTGTACCGAAACCACCAGGGATAGCTGCTGTACCGCCCTTGGCAATGGGGAAGAAAAAGTCAATGATACGCTGGCCGGTGACCAGTGGTTTTTCCGGCTCTCTTCTGAACCTGGTTGGGCGCGGTGTTCTTACCGGCCATTCCTGGTACATTTTGAGCTCGTGCCGTCTCTTTCTTTCATCCTCAACAACAACCAATACTGTTTCGATATTGTAACTGCCGTCTTCTCTGGCTTCCACAACAGTGCCCTTTACGTTCGGCGGCACCATGAGGCGGTGCTCAATCATCAGGGTTTCCTGTACAGTCCCAAAAATCTGTCCGGGTTTTACGGTATCGCCAACACTCAGTCTGGCTTTGTAATCCCACATTTTTTCTTCATCAATGGACATCAGGCCGATCCCTTCCGGGATAAACACCGGTGAGATTTCCTGAATTTTTTCCAGCGGACGCTGGATACCATCGAACATATTTTTTAGCATCCCCGGTCCAAGCTTTACGCTTAAAGGCATCCCGGTTGACAGGATTTCCTCGCCGGGCATCAGGCCTTCGGTTTCTTCATATACCTGGATCGTTCCGATGTCGCCGTCCAGTACAATGACTTCACCGATCAGCTTTTTCTTGCCAACCATGACCATTTCACGCATTTGGAAGGCGGTCATATTGGTTCCTGTAACAACGGGTCCGTTGATGCCTGAAATAACGCCTTTTACTTCATTCTTTACTTCATTACTCAATTAACCCACCTGCTTTTCCATTACTTCATTTAAGTGCATACCGATTGTCTTGTAGTTGGTACGAACAAGATTTTCAACGGTAAAGTCACAATTTATACGATTGTCTGTGTCTCTGACTACAATGCCCCCAATGGTGCCTGCAGGTAATGCATCAAATGTGATGGTGTAATCGGGCAGAACCTTTGAGGCGTTTTGTTTGACAAACGCACTGTCCGGGTCATTTACAAAAATAATGATATCCCTGCGGTCTCTCAAAATGCTCGGAACCTTTTCCAGACATTTTACAAGGTAACCGCGGTAGATTTCTGTGCCGACATAATTTCTGGCTTCATCCAGCACCGCCTGTTTAAAATCCTCCAAAATACGGCTTTTTTCTTCCAAAAGCTCTGTTTTTGCAGTGTTTTTACCCTGGGCGATGATTTTGTTCTTATCACGGAAAATAACGTGGTAACCGCGTTCTTCGATACTGCGTTTTTCTTCCTTGATTTTTTCACCAGAAGCCTTCACCATTTCCAGCTTTTTATCCTTCGCTGTATTGATGGTCTGCTTGCCCCATTCGCGTTGTTTCCTTAGGAGATATTGTGTAAAGACACCAAGTTTTTCTTCAACTGATATCATGTGTTCACTTCCTTACAATCCTACGGATTCTTTAATATATTGGGTGATGATTCCCTGCTCTCTCTGATAACCATAGCGGTCCGGTATGACCGTGATCAAAGGGAAGAGAACCTTTTTTTTGGTATCCAGTACGAGATCCTCGATCATTAAATAAGCCTTTTCGGTCAGAAAGATAATGCCGATTTCCTTGTTCTTGAGGGCTTCTTTAAACGTACTTTCAATGGTTTCCTGATCTCTGACGTAGGCGCCTTCGATTCCAGCTAATTTCATGCCTAAATAGGAATCACGATTTTCGCTGATCACAAAAGATTTCATTTTGTCATATCCTTAAAGGCTTAGAGACTACCGATGATCATGATAGAGATAATTAATCCGTAAATGGCAACCCCTTCAGCCAGGCCTACGTAGATCAGAGTTTTACCAAGAATCTTTTCATTTTCGGATACAGCGCCAAGAGCGGCGGAACCAACGACACCAACAGCGTAACCTGCACCCACACAGGCCAAACCGGTAGACAGTGCGGCGCCAATGTAGCCCAGACCAGCGTCGGACATGCCGGCAGGATTGGTAGCAGCAGCAACAGCAGATGGAGCAAACATAATTAAAGCAGCAGCCATAGTCGGGATAAATCCGGCTAAATTAAATCTTAAAAACTTTTTCAGGCGGCTCTGTTCAGAGGTGCAGTCCTTATAAATAAAATAAACACCACCGGCAATGGTTGCCAGAACTAAAAGACCAGCTAAAATTGTAATAATTGTTAAAATACTCATTTTAAACTCCTTTTTCTTCGTGTATCCCATCAGGGATAGAAATATTGATCATGTTATTTTGATTAAAGTGTGTTTCTGATTTCACTGCTCAGAGGGACGAATTCTTCCCCGTCGCCTGTATAATACTTACTGAACAGTTCATAGAACTGTAATCTCAGGCACTGGATAAAGTCGATCAGACCTTCCAGCACGATGATTAAAACATTACCAATGATCAGAACAATCACACCGCCGAAACCGCCGCCCACCATTGTGGCCAGAGTTTCAAATGCCATAAACAGTCCAACGTGAGTCAGCGCGAAGGCCCCGACTCTGATAAACGACAGGGTGTTGCTGAGCATGGCCAGCAGCATTTCAAAAAGCTCAAATCCGCTTTCCACATAATAATCCCCTGCGGATGTATCATATAATTTTCTTTTTCTGATGGTATTGGCGATAGGCTCACGCAGCAGCACCAAGATGACCAACGCGACTGCAAGAACTGCCAAAAACGGTGTAAAGGCACTGCCGCCCGGGATGATCCCCGTAGCGCAGAGCGCGCACAACAAGATGCTGATATAAAGGACAAAGCCGGCAATACCATTCTTGCCAAAGAGTCCTTCTTTAATGTCCCCCGCTCGCAGCTTGTTGATGATGCTGTACAGATAAGCAATAAACAGCATAACCACACCGATCACAACTGCCGTCAAAAGCACCGTATTGATGTTTTCAAAAGGTCTGACCCAAAGTGTCGGCAGAATCGACTCATTACCAAATATACTTCCGTATATGAAGCCAAAAATAATGGAACTGCATGCCATCCGTGCAATAACATGCCCCAATTCTACTCCCCGTTTGCCTAAGATATAGCCGGCCAGTAATAGGACAAGACCTTGGCCTACATCCCCAAACATATACCCAAAGCAAAATAAATATGTGATACTGAGAAATGGGGTGGGATCTAACTCATTATATGCTGGCACCCCGTACATTTTTACCAGTGTCTCAAAGGGCCTGAAAACCCAGTTGTTTTTCATTTTTGTCGGCGGTTTGTTGGCCGCGTCGGGATCGGTGAACATGACAATCATATTGTCATACTGCGCAGCGATCTTTTCCAGGGCCGCTCTGTCTTTTTTGGAGACCCAGCCGGAAAAATAGAAGTTTTCATCGCTGAAAGCCATGTACTTTTTAATGATATTCAAGTTTGCATAAAGTGTGAGCACATTAAAAACTTCTTCTGCTTCCACTCTGTTTTCATCGCGGTGTTTTCTAAGCAACGTTTCATTTTCGAAAATTGTTTTTTCCAGTTTTACTTTCTCAAGCCCCAGGTCTGTTAAAATATCTCCCGGTACTTTTACATAAGCATCGTCATAGCCTTCAACCAGCTTGAAATTCAACGCCTTTAAAATACGGTTGGTCTCCACCTCAAAATCCTTAGGTGAAATAATCAGAAAGACCTCTTCGTTCTGGCTGGTGTCCCCCACATGGAACACAATGGAAGTAACCGTGTTGTAAATACTCTTTAACCTGGCCGCGTTGTCTTTAGAGACAGAGCCGATGGTATAGGTGAAGTATTCCATGTTGTTTAAATCTTCCATCTTTACATCAATATTTTTGATGTATTCGTAGGCTTCAATACTCGTGTTAACTTTTTTAAGTTCTTCCCGCGCTTTTCCAAGATTTTCAAATTCCGTATCCAGATAGTTTTGGAAACGATCGGCTTTTTCAAGAATTTCACCAAGGTCGTATTCCTTTTTGGACAGGGCTTTTGTATCCAGGGTCAGCTTATTGTCGTAAAGCTCATTTAATTTTTGTACCTTCTGCACAAAAATCTTCTCATCCACCATGTTCTCGCCAGGAACGAGCTGGGCAAATCCCAGCAGCTCACCGATGTTTTCTTCGCAGACTGGCAAAGTAAAACGCCCGGTATCAATTTCGTTCATGGCATCAACAATCTGGATATCATTGAAAAGAAAAATGTCTTTAGCGAAACGGTCGACGTAGTTTATTTTGCCTACAACGTTCATCATCATAACATTTTCTATAGCCATATAATACTTCCTTTCACATCTTATTCAAAAGATCTGATTAAAAATTTTTCTGTTTCTTCTACAGACATACGGTAGCGCTTGCTTTCGATAATGGAGGTAATATCCTCAATTTCGTATTCAATGAGCCGTATGAATGCAACGACTTTTCCCAGGCCAGCTTCTGTTCCGTTAAACAGCTTCAGATAGGCATAGTACATAAATCGCTCACGTCTTCTTTCCATATACAGGTCCAGTGTTTTCGAATGATTAAACAGAAAAGCATATTCACTGTAGGATTTCATCACTTCATGGAGGGCATCCATGTTTTTGATCTCACTCATATGCTGAATATCTTTCTCTTTAATCTTAAGACCGCCGCGCAGCGCATAGGCCAGCAGCTCCTCACGGGAAAGGTGGTAGAACTTCTTCCCACGATAAAACCAAACCAGGTTTAAAAGATCAATGCCCTCACGCGTTGTCTTGATAAGGTCCTTGTTCTTCTTCTGATCCAGCTTGTTCAGGTTGTTCTTCAGCTTATCGTAGTAATAGCGTTCCAGCCCTTTTTCAATGGGAAAGAGGTCATCCTCTACGGTTACCTGCTTGTAGATTTCGAGAAGACGATAATAATCTGTGCCGACCAGGGCTTTTTTAAAGCTGTCCCAATCTTTTGTTTTTACCAATTTGTCAAAGGGTATGTTTGTGTACTTTTCTGAATAGACCAGAAACCCGGCGAGCTCTTCAAGATTATCGCCACGGGCAATCCCGCGGATCAAAACACGAAGGCTTTCAATATCTGAACGGATCAGCAAAGTTTTTACAAAGGTCTTTTCTTCTCCCTGCAGATAATGCATCAGCTTCTCAATTTCATAAATCTTCATCCGGGTGAGGGGCACTTCCAGTTCCAGGCGGTGAAGATGGTCCGTGTGAACCTCCTCCAGAAATGGCCCGTAATAGGTATTGTCCTTCAGGTAATAAAAAAGGTCATCCAGCGAAGGGGCTTTAATCAGCGCCTCGTAATCCTGAGTTCCAAGCATCTTTGACTTCATTGCCAATAATTTCGTGTTCACACACGCATGATTACTATTCGCCATTAATCTTCACTACTTTTCTTTAAATTTTTCAAGAATCAGATCGACTGAAACAGTTCGTCCAAAACTCTTTTAGCACTTTCTTTTTTTGCACTTTCATACTGCTCTCGCAATGATTTAATCGAGCTAGACATTTCTTTTATGGCGTTATCTTTCTCTTCTTCAGCTTTCCTGATTTCAACGTCATAATTGTTTTTACTTTCTTCTTTTGCAGCGGTGATAACATTCGTCTCTTCTTCTTTTAATTCGTCTTTGGTATCGGATACGATTTTTTCCGCACGGGCTGTGGCGCTGGCTTTAATTTTTTTGGCCCGGTTGTCCAGATCGATAATCTGATGAAGCACTTCATTTATCATCCTAATAACGACCTCCTTCTTCAAAAATTAATTCTAGTCTGAACCCATTATAGCACTTTGTGTATACAAAGCAACCACTATTTTTATTTTTGAAATGGTTTAAATTACATATTTTAGACAAAAGCTCATAATTGTAGTATCTTTAGTCACTAATCAGTAATAATAGCGTGGCTTTTTATAAATAATGGATTCCCAGAATGAAATTATATTCACTCCGTTGATATTTTATACCCTTTTACACCAAAAATCCACGATAATTTAAATTTATCTTCCTATTAAATATATATAAGCAAGTGTGATGGCAACAATGCGTAAAAACAAATTGGCTTTTATTCTTTTTGTACAATCATGGAATGCGCTAAAATCAACCACAATTTTCATCCATCACTTTAACCTCAAAAAGCCCCCGGTGCTTTAGCCGGGAGCCGCTAAAAAGAAAATTAGGGAGGGTGATTTTAATTGTTTAACAGCAAGCACCTCGTTGGACACAAATTACACGCATCCGGCATTCCCCGTTTTTTAATATCTACTTTTAAAATTTCATCTTTAATTTATAAGGACTCAAAGCCGTATTTTTTAAAAACAGCTTTCGCTTCATCACTTTTTAAAAAGCTTTCAAAATTTTTAGCTGCATCCTGCTGGGTACTGCCCTTAAGAACAGCCATTGGATAAACGACGGTTCTGTAACTGCTTTCTGGAACTTTGCTGACAATGGTAACCTTGTCCGGGACTGATTTTGCGTCTGTTTCGTAGACCAGCCCTGCATCCACTTCTCCATTTTCTACATAGGTCAATACCTGTGTAACATCTTTACCGTAAACCGCTTTTGCCTTAACGCTGTCTAAAAGGTTAAGGCTGGTCAGCGCTTCCTCCGCATATTGGCCGGCGGGTACTGCGCTCGGTTCGCCTAAAGCTACCCGGGCAGCTTTATCTGTACCAAGATCCTCAATGGCCGTAATCTCCGCATTGCCCTTTGGCGCAATTAAAACCAGATTGTTTTTCAGCAAATCTTCACGGGTTCCATCTGCCAGAAGCCCCTCCTGTTCCAAAGCGTCCATCTGCTTTTGTGCAGCAGAAATAAAAACATCCACCGGCGCGCCATTCTCAATCTGTTTCTGAAGATCACCGGAACCGCCATAATTAAAAGTTAGTGTCTGCCCTTTGCTGGCCTCCTCGTACATTGGTGTCAGCTCCTCCATGGCATTTTTTAAACTGGCAGCTGCCGAAATGGTCAGGTTGATATTGTCTGTGCTGTCTCCTGTTTGTGCATTGTTTTGTGTGCTGCAAGCGGTAAAGCTAAAAACTAAGGCTCCTGCCAAAAAAGTAACAATCAATCTTTTTACATTTTTCATGCTTTTTATCCTTTCATTAATATGATATTTTGGGGTGAAATTTTTAAATATTTTGGATATTCACGCCCAGGTTCTTTTCCAAAGTAAACACGTTCAAAATCCCAGCACAGCGGATGGTTCACCTCCTTTCCATAAGGTTTGAACAAAACAGACACCTTAAATTGGGATTCGATAACATTCATAATCTCTATTTGAATGGTATTTTCACCTGGTTGTTCTGCCGGTTCAAAAAAATGCGCCCGGATGCCCGCATGGGTCATATCCTGCGAAAGCAGAACATCCGAGCAAAACACACAACCCCAGTCCACCGCCTCAAAGCAATGATCTTGCAAGGGGATTATCCTTGAAACATTCTTACAACCAGTTAGTTTCGTAGTGGATACACAGCTCGGGTTTTCAAAAATATTTCGCAACGCACCAAATTGGTCGATTTTTCCTTCATTGATTACTGCAACACGCTCACAAATGGCAAAGACTTCATCTCTCGAATGTGAGACAAATAGCGTGGTCCCTTCATAGTCTTTCAAAATTTTTGAAACCTCACACTGCAGCTCCCACTTTAAAAAGGTGTCCAAAGCAGAGAAGGGTTCATCCAGCATGAGGACTTTCGGGCTGCGCGCAAAAATTCTTGCCAACGCCACTCGCTGCTGCTGTCCGCCAGAAAGCTGTGCCGGGTAACGGTTCTCTAATTTATTAATTTGAAAACGCTCGAGCATCTGCTCCAGGATTTTCTGTGTATCGTCCGCGCCTTTTTTCATCCCGGCTATAATATTCTGGCTTACTGTCATATTCGGAAATAGTGCGTAATTTTGAAAAAGATAGCCAGCGTTCCTTTTTTGGGGCGACAGGTTGATTTTCTTTTCAGCGTCAAAGTATGTAATACCATCGACTATGATTCTTCCTTTATCCGGCTTTTCAATCCCTGCAATACATCGCAGGGTCATACTTTTCCCCGACCCGGAAGCACCCAGCAGACCGGTCACCCCCTCACCGCTTTCAAATTGTACTTTCAGATTAAACCCTTTAAATCGCTTTTCAATATCTACCAATATACTCATGCTCCGCCTGTCTTTCTTCCCTGCCGGGCCAGCCAGATATTCATGCCGCCGATGGAAAGCAGCGAGATGGCGACGATAACTGCGACCCACTGCATGGCTAAACGCATATCTCCGGCCGCCGTTGCCGTGTAGATGATCAGAGGAACGGTTTGTGTTTTGCCAGGAATGTTCCCTGCAATCATAAGTGTCGCCCCAAATTCGCCAATAGCCCGGGCAAAGGCCAGTACCATACCAGCTCCAATCCCCGGAAAGCAAACCGGAACTCTGATCTGCCAGAAAATGTAGCGCTCCGAAAGCCCCAGCGTCCTCCCGGCATCAATGAGGTTCTGATCCATCTGTTCAAAAGCAGCCTTTGTCGTGCGGTACATGAGCGGAAAAGAAACAACAATGGCGGCGACAACCGCTCCGCTCCACGAAAAAACAACGCGTATCCCAAACTGCAGCAGTGCCTGCCCCAAAGGGCTATTTTTGCCAAAAATCATCAGCAAGAAAAAACCAATAACTGTCGGAGGCAAAACCAGCGGAAGCGTCAGGATGCCATCGGTCAGCCACTGGGCCTTTTCTGGAAGACGGATAACCAGCCGGGCTGCCAGAATCCCGAGGACGACAGTGACAGCTGTTGCCAGAAGGGCTGTTTTTAATGAAATCAGGAGGGGTGAGTAACCCTCTGCCATACAATCACCTCCATTATTTAAAAGCTTTTATACATTGTCCGATGCCCTCACCTCAATCAGCTCCGCGGCGATACTGATCGCTATTTCTGCCGGTGTTTTAGCTTTGATTGCCTTTCCGATCGGCGTATAAACCATATTCAGTCTTTCCTGTGTAAAGCCATCAATCCTCATGAGCTTTTCATTAACAACCGCTGTCTTTTTCCTGCTGCCGATAACACCTATATAATGAGCTTTTGTTTTAAGGACCTGCGCCTCGACCAGATAATCATTCTGATGCCCTCTGGTCATTATGACCACATAATCTGAAGGGCCAATCTTTAAAAACGTGCTGATATTTTTAAAATCACTGACAAAGACCTCGTCCGCGTCTGGAAAGGCCTCCTTGTTAGCAAACACCTCCCGATCATCAATAACCACGCATTTAAAATCCAGATGGCTGAGCACTGGCACAAGCTCTTTAGCGATATGCCCTCCGCCAAACACATAAACCCGTTCGTTTAGCAACAATGGCCGGGAAAAGAAACAGATTTTATTCTTCTTAAGTAAACGACTTTCTTTTTGAAACAATTCGAGGTTATAAGGCATTGTTTCTTTTATCCTTTCATTGACTACAGCCATCTCAAACACCGCAGGCTTTTCCCAACTGGTGAGAAGCCAGGCATCCTCATTGGATTTATATGCTCTGCCAAGCTCTTCTATCAGATTTTCTGTCTGTGGGTTATCCGGAGATAAATACTGAAAATACAACATGGCGTTTCCGCCGCATACCATACCGAGGTCACCAGCTTCATTTGGCCTCAGTATGTATTCCTTCATAAAAGAAGTCCTGGTTTCATACAGTTTCTTTGCTTCCTGCTGAGCATCGTATTCCATGGCACCACCACCCACGGTACCAATGGTGGTGCCATCCTTATAAACAGCCATCCAGGCACCCGTCCCTCTGGGCGCAGAACCATGAAAATGAATAATCGTAACGACAGCCAGGGGTTCATTTGTCTTTTTTGATAGCTTAAGTGCTCTGTAAAAATCTTTCATGTCATCCTCTACTTTCCAAAACCACAGTTTGGGTAGGTGCAGACTTCACAGTTCAGACACAGGCCACCCTCACCCAGAGAGGATAAATCCTCCTGCACCAGCCTTTCCCCTGCAACTACCCTTGGGAGCACCAGATCAAACACCGTTCTTTTGGCGTACATCACGCATCCCGGCAGCCCCATGATGGGTATTTCTCCCTCATAAGCCAGTAAGAACATCGCCCCCGGCAATACCGGCGCCCCGTAGCTGACAATCTCAGCGCCTGTCTTTTTTATGGCGTTGGGTGTAATATCGTCCGGATCCACGCTCATTCCTCCGGTACAGATGACCATCTCGGCGCCTTTTTCAATGAATTCACTGATTTTTTCTGAAACTAACGCCTCATCATCGGGAAGAATCTCCTGTGCCATAACCTCGACGCCACATTCCTCCAGCTTATCTTTGATCACAGGACCAAAAGCATCCTCAATCCGCCCCGCGTAAAGTTCACTCCCAGTATTGATGACAGCCGCCTTCTTTCTTTTAAAAGGAAGCAGCTCGAGAATGGGCTCTCCGCCCCCCAGGGCTACAGCGCAGTCCAGCTTATCCTTCTCAATAGCCAGTGGAATAATCCGGGTTCCTGCCAGCTTGTCACCCCTTTTAACTGGAAAATTCCCATGCCGGGTAGCGATCATGAGCTCACCCAGGGCATTGAGCGCTTTCAGCTTTTCGCTGTTCACCTTCAGCAATCCGTCAATCTCCGCGATCACCTCAATTTTTCCTTCTTTTACCTCCGAAGGGGACATATGCTCACCTGCGCATAACCGGTACAGAACCTCGGCCCCGGCATTCTCATGAACCATGCCTGGATCGTTTTTCCAAATATAGACATGCTCCTTTCCCATGGATAAAAGCACTGAGATATCTTTTTCCTGAATCACATGGCCCTTCCGAAACCTCGGGCCTTTAAACTCATCTTTTATGATTTGTGTCATGTCGTGGCATAATATCAGCCCCACGGCCTCTGTTGTTTTTACACTTTCCATTTTACTGCCTCATTTAATTTTATTTTGAACACACAGGCTGGGGACAGATCTTTCCGTCTCTGCAGCACACTGCGTAGATGTCCATCAGCGATTCATTAAATTTCGCTGTTTTCAGCTGCTTTAATACGGCCTCTATATCCGATGCCTTAATACTTATTGAAATACCGCAGCCCGCTGAAATCTCCCTTAACGTTGGAATAATCCTAATTTCAAAAAGACCTTTTAAAATTCCTTCAGCGGTCATCGCTGCATGGGTATTGGCAAAGGCCAGTAAGTAATCATCCTGTCTTTTCATGATCACAGCGCAATGACCTTTGAGGCGGCAAACATCTTTTCTGTAATGTCATACATATTGCTGATTTCACCAAGTTTCAGGTCACCCTTGAGCTTATAATAGTCAAGGCAGGTTCCGCAGACCAGTATTTTCACCCCCCGGTCCTCCAGAGCCTGTAAATGGGAAACAACCTGCTCATCCAGGGTAGGCAGCTTAACACCGCTGTTCATAAACAAGATGCTCTCCGGCACATCATCGGCCTGGGAAAGAGTATAAAAAAACATTTTTACCAAAGCGCTCCCCAGCTCATAGTCACCCTCACCAATATAGTCCTTTCCCATAAAGACAACCCACTTGCCTGTTCCCCAGATGGTGGCGCTGCTATCTGGCAATACAATCATTTCTGTCTCTGGTATTTCCCGGCCATCTGTAATAAACCGAACTTCAAAACGTTCTCCGCTGCCGCTTACCACAGCATCATAACTTTGACTCACAGCCAGTTTTTTCAGGTTTTCAACCGCAATGGCGTTGTCAACGGTTATGATAAAGCTGTCATGGTTTGCTTCAATTTCTTTTTTTGCCATGATAACTGGCATAGGGCACGCCTTACCCGTGGCATCAATTATTTTAGTCATTGTGCTTTCTCCTTTATTCTTTTATAATCAGGGCCTTGTCCTGCCTGTCTGTAAGTTGTCCCACAAGGGCGCAGTCTGTTTTCAGCTCAACCTTCAGCGTTTTTAAAAGATTCTCTGACTCAGAGGGCGCCACACTGATCAGCAGACCGCCGGAAGTCTGAGGGTCAAAAATAATATCCTCCATCCCGCCACTCACCGATGATCTGTAATCTGGTCCGAAGTATTCTCTGTTCCGATATGTGCCGCCAGGCACAATCCCCATCTCCGCCAGTTCGATGACTCCAGGCAGAAGTGGAATGGCCGAAGCCTCAAGCTCCATACTCAGATGACTGGCCTTGGCCATCTCGATTCCATGGCCACCCAGGCTGAAACCCGTAATATCGGTACAGCCGTGCACCTCATCGTATAAGCCCATAACCTCACAGGCCGTCTTATTCAGCGTCGTCATGGACAAAATCGCGGCTTCGCGTGATTCAGGCGTCGCAATACCGCCCTTGATCGCGGATACGATAATCCCAGTTCCGACAGGCTTGGTAAGAATGAGCTTATCCCCCTCCCGTGCATGGCAGTTCCCATGAAGGTGCAGGCAGTCCGTTATGCCCGTCACGGACAGGCCGTATTTTGGCTCTGGATCATCGACTGAGTGTCCGCCTACCAAAACAGCGCCGGCTTCCTGTATCTTATCCGCGCCGCCTCTCAGAATTTCAGACAAAATTTTCTTGTCTTCCCTTTCTGGAAAACAGACAATATTCATCGCAGTCAGCGGCTTTCCGCCCATGGCGTAAATATCGCTCAGGGCATTGGTCGCGGCAATTTGTCCAAAGAGATAGGGATCATCCACAATGGGCGGAAAAAAATCCAGGGTCTGGAGCAGGATCTGCTTGTCATTAATCCTGTAAGCCGCAGCATCATCCGAGTTTTCCAGCCCGATGATCAGGCTGTCACAGTCTTTTAGTTCAAGGTCTTTCAAGACCTTTGACAGTGCTCCTGGTCCAAGCTTCGCGGCACATCCACAATTTCTGACCATTTCGGTCAGGCGTTTCGGTTTGTTTTCTGACATGACATTTGTCCTTTCATTCTGATGTAATTTTTTGAAGTGCCTCCAAAGCGCAGGCCACTTCATCCAGTGTATTGAAATGGCTGAAGGAAAAACGCAGTGTTCCCTGTGGGTATGTTTCCAAGGACCTGTGCGCAAGTGGGGCGCAGTGCATTCCCACCCGTGTCATAATGCCGTAATCCCTGTCCAGCTCAAAGGCTACCTGCGCATTGTCCTTTGTCAGACAATCTACCGAAACCAGGGCACAGCGGTTCCGGTGATCCGCAGTTCCGACAAGTTGCAGGCCATCAATAGCTTCGACACCACGGATAAAAGCTTTTGTTAACTGTTCTTCAATCATAAGCAGCTCGTTTTTATCAACGGAGTTCAGATAATCCAGTGCGCTGCTGAGTCCATAGATTCCCGGGAGATTCAGCGTCCCGGCCTCAAAGCGATCTGGCAAAAAGTCTGGCATATCAAGCTGGTCTGATACACTTCCTGTCCCTCCGTCTAACAGTGGGGCCATCTGCTCTGCCAATTCGTCTGTCACCAGAAAGCCGCCAATACCCTGCGGACCCATCAGTCCTTTGTGCCCGGTAAAGCACAGAGCGCTGATATTGGCTCTTTGCATGCTGACATTGTGCAGACCTGCTGTCTGGGCCGTATCCACAATAAAATGCAGACCGTGGCTTTTACATATCCGTCCAACAGACTCAATGGGCAGAATATTCCCGCTTACATTGGAGCCGTGCGTCATAACAACAGCCCTGGTTTCTGGCTTTATCATTTTTTCAATACACGTTACTTCTAAGTTACCCAGATTGTCACATGGAATCACATCGCAGGTAAGGCCTGTCTGCTTCAGATGTTCCAGTGGTCTCACCACGGCGTTATGCTCCAGACCCGAAATAAGCACATGGTCTCCCTGTCTCAGAAAACCCTTGAGCACCATGTTGACCGCCTGCGTGACATTCGCTGTGAAAATTACGTTTTTGTTATCCTCGGCGTCAAACAGGCAGCGCAGCTTCTCACGGGTTTCGTAAACCCTTCTTGATACCGCATATGCCCGTTCATAGCTCCCTCGTCCCACATTACAGCCGATATTCTCCAGATAGCCTGCCATCTCAGACACCACTCCCGGAGCTTTTGGCCAGCTGGTACTGGCATTGTCAAAATAAATTCCTTTCATTCTGCACGCTCCTTAAGCTTTCACTGCCCTGTTGCACCGTTTCTACTCCTTCAATAAATACATGACCGCTTCCAGAACCCCGCCGCTGATATTCCGGGCCTTATCCGAGATTGTATAGCAATAGGCTATATCTCCCCGTGGATCAACGTCAGCAATTTTCAGCCCTTTTTTAACACTCGTACCGTCGGCAATCATACCGCGCAGCACGCCGTCGAGCTTGGATATAACCGGGGTTTCCCCTATAAGGGCAAGACATTCGTCCTTTTTTACCAGATCCCCGATGTCATGACACAGCCGGATCGTTCCAGAATCTGGCGCGTGGATCACCCGTTCGTGTGTATAGCCGCCAATGTTTCCGGGAATACCGGTATTTCTTGCCGCCATTCCCTCATACAGAATTCTTCCAAGGTGGTGACCCCTGTTGGTCTCAATCACGGCGTCAACATCCTCTTTCGCGGTAAATCCAGGGCCGAGAGCAATAACAGCTTTTGCCATATCCCGGGTAGTTCCAAGATTCTTTTTGGCGAGTATGGCATCGACCACCGCATCTGGACGAACCATACGAATCATATCACCCTTTGGATCGACACAGACGGGTATCTCACCCTTTTTCAGGCAATAGCACACCTCCTCAATGGACTCACAACGCCTTGCCGCCACATCCTCCACAACAGCCATACCATCCTGAATGGCCTGGGCAAACGCGACAGTGCGCCGGATAACAGTAGGGGCTTCAATATCCAGGACAATCACTCTGAATCCCGCCTTATAAAGCCGATATATGGTTCCAGTGGCAATGTCTCCGGCTCCGCGCACAATAATCGTTTCACTAATTTTCATTCTCAGCCCATTCCTTTTCATAATATTCCAGTAAACGCTGATAGTCCTCAGGGGTGTCAGCGTCCATGACGCAGGTTCTGTCTCCCTGAATTTTTATCAGGACCTCGGGGTGCTTTTTTATAATCCCCCGGCCGCCGGCATCGCCCGAGACTTTCAACAGTTCCTTAAACCAACATTTTCCAAAAGCCACGGGATGGCCTTTCTGTCCCCTGTATTCCGGCATTATTATGCTCATCGGATTTTTCGTAATCACCTGTTCTATTTTACCTGCCAGTTCCTTGCTGACCAGGGGCTGGTCACCGAGAAACACAAGAATGCCCTGACACTCTGGGTAATGTTTCGCGAGATAAGCGACTGCTATTTTTAAAGAAGTCGACTGTCCAAGCTCTGGCTGATCATTAACTAAATAAATAACCCCTTTACGCGTCTCGATACCGTTAAGAACAGCTTCTCGTGTTACAATAACGATTACACTCTCAAAGTTCTCAAAGCTTTCTGCCACACCATCAATGGTTTTTTCCAGGATTCTTTTTCTGCCTATGGGCAAGAGAAGCTTTTCACTGCCCATGCGGCGCGACAGTCCTGCTCCAAGAATAACAGCTCCTAACATAAATACCAGGTCCTTTCACACAAAGACGCAGCAATACAACCGTCAAAATAAGGTTTTGCCGCTTTACAAAGCATCTCCGCTTTCTTTTCATTTCCTTTATCTGCCTTATTGACAAGCAAAAATTTGGGAATTTCAAAGTTTCTCAGTTTCTCACTCACAAACCAGTCCATACTCTCCCTGAAAAAATCGAGGTCAAAGCGTTTTCCCTTCAATTTCTGAGGACAGCGGTGCAGGTTCGCATCGCTTATGGATTCGTTTAAAAGCTCACAGCCAATCACATGGATCAGCTTTGTTGTGTTTTTGGGAATAACAGGTTCCCACTCTCTGTATATTTTATAGGGCTTTCCTCCAGCTCCGTCTCCTTCATTCAGAAAAATCCAGTCCGTCAGCTCTTTAAAAAGACAGTCCAGCAGTTCGGGTGCCGCCCCCTTCACCTTATGATCCTCAATACAGCGTTCTGCAAAATAATACAGATCACGGTCCTGTTTCACCAAGCAGTTCAACAGCCACATATACGACGCTGTTATGATGACCTCGCCGTCAAAGGCGTCTGGATAGCGCATTTTTGTGGTGGTGGTTAAAAGGGTTCTGCCCTTATCCCTAAGCTCACTTGCCAGACAGGTAAGCAGAGACGTCTTACCACCGCCTCCGGTGACCGTAACAAAGTCAGGCTGTTCGATACCGAACAGCGCTGACAGTTTCATGTTCTCATTTTGCACACAAAGTTTTTTATTCATTTTCCTTCTTAATGGTAGCCAGGTAGCGGTAAACGGTCGGTACCGAAACGCCGAGCATGTCCGCCACGTGCCAGATAGTCCCTTTAACCATAAAGGTTCCAAGTCCCTGAAGTCTTTCAACCACTTCAATTTTTTCCTGCTTGCCCATTTTCCTGAGGTCTCCGTGATTGCTTGGCAGCACACGGCTCATGTTATTGATGACCAGCTCTTTGACATTAATATTGAAGTTTTCTTCAGTCTCTTCATCTTTTCTGAGTGGTTCAACTGTAATGAGCGATTCCAGGATATCCCGGGCTTCCGCAAATTTCTGACAATCCATATTCAGACAGAGCAGACCGATCAGCTCGCCGTCATCATCCTTAATAAAATACGTTGCCGAACGTATAATGTTGCCTCTCGGAGACATTCCCCGATAGTTTACACGGTATGGCGCTTCTTTGTAGGCCTCATTCTTAATAAGCTTAAGGCCATAGTCCGTAACCGGTGCCCCTAATTCACGTCCGCTGATATCGCCATTTCGGATTGCCACAATCGATGACTGACAGTCCGAGAGGTCGTGCAGTACCACCTCTGTGTTTTCTCCTAAATAATCTGCTAAAAAGTCTACCAGTACTTTGTAGGATTCAAGATCTTTTGCCATAATTATTCTCCTTCTGAACTTTGATTCATATAAACAAAGAACGCTTATAATCATTGTTTAAAAATGTTATATCCCTATTATCGCAGATTTTGGAGAAAAGTTCAATAATAATTTATTATTGTGTCGATTTTTTTAAAGATCTTCACTTTCAAAGGGCGTATTCTTTGGCAAAATTAAGTTTAAAAGGATTGCAGACAGGGTCGAAACCACAACGGCCGACTCTCCGAAAAGACTGTCGATCCAGGCTGGAAGCTGCTCCATTGCGCCAGGCACCTGGGAAATGCCAATGCCAAGTGCAACTGACAGGCCTACAATGGTAGCATTTCTCTGAGTCAGTTCGCTCTGCATAAAAAGCTTAACCCCGGTCATGGTAATGGTCGCAAAAACTGAAATTGTCGCGCCTCCCAGTACACAGTACGGGATGGTCATCATTAAAGCTGAAAATTTGGGGAAAAGGCCAGCCAGGACAATAAAGCCCGCTGCAAATCCGATGACTACACGGTTAATAACCCGGTTCGTCACAACAATACCGACATTTTGGCCAAAGGTAGACGTTGGAAGCCCACCGAAAATTGAACCGATAATGCTGGAGACACCATTGCCCATCAGTCCTCTTGACAACTCGTCTGTCGTAGGTTCACGGTCCATGGCACCCACACTGAGTGCGGAAAACTGGCCGATGGATTCCACCGAGTTGACAACAAACAAAATTGACATGGATATAATCGCAGGCAAATGAAATTCATATCCAAAATGCCCTACCGCCGGC
Organism: Eubacterium callanderi; assembly: GCF_900142645.1. Lineage (GTDB taxonomy): Bacteria > Bacillota > Clostridia > Eubacteriales > Eubacteriaceae > Eubacterium > Eubacterium callanderi. The sequence goes on along the minus strand of NZ_FRBP01000013.1, from coordinate 117,722 downwards.
AGCATAAACCAGCTGGCCTCCTGTACAGTCGTGAAATCAATCATTCCACAGAACAGGGCGATGACATAACCGATGATCATCGACAAAAGAATGGATGCCAGGCGGGCAAAGCCTTTGGTAAAGTTATTAAAGAAAATAACCAGTACCAGTGTGATCATGGCGATAATCCAGTTCATTGGAGAGCCAAAATTTTCACTTCCTGCTCCCCCTGCCATATATTTAATGGCGGTAGGGTATAATGACAGACCAATGGTAAAAACCACAGTACCGGTAACTACCGGTGGGAAAAGCTTGCGGAGCTTTTTAATGAAAATACCAATCAGTATCCCCACAACGCCGCCAATAACCTGCGAGCCCAATATAGTCGCAATATTATAATCGCTGACAATACCAATCATGGTTGGAAGATAGGCAAAGCTGACCCCCATAATAACTGGAAGACCAGAGCCCACCTTCCTGAAGGGTGGAAACAGCTGAATAAGCGTGGCGATACCGGAGATGATAAGCGCCGCCTGAATAAGAATCCGTGTATCAGCCGGCGATAAGCCGCCCGTACCGGCCACAATAATGGCTGGAGTGACACAGCCAACAATCATCGCTGCAACATGCTGCAGTGCCAACGGGATCGCTTCTTTAATTTTCGGCATTCCCTTAAGTTGATAAATGACATTATCTTTATCGTTATTCATGATTTTCTCCTCATGACCTTAGAGGACCGTTAAGGGCAGCCCTCCAAGAACACTTTGTGCACGGTGTGTTAACGCATCGTTATTTTGCTGCAATGGCTTCAATCTCAAAAGAAGCCCCTTTTGGCAGTGCTGCAACCTGAACGCAGGAACGCGCCGGATACTCGCCTGTAAAATACTGCGCGTAAATATCATTAACCGCGGCAAAGTCATTCATGTCTGTTAAAAAGACTGTTGTTTTCACAACGTTTTCAAAAGAAACACCAACTTCGGTTAAAATGGTTTTTAAATTTTCAAAACCTGTTTTAGCCTGAGCCTCCACACCTTCTGCCAGAACACCGGTTTCCGGGTCCAGACCCAGCTGGCCTGAAATATAAATAGTGTCTCCTGCGGCATTGGCGTGTGAATAAGGTCCGACAGCGGCTGGTGCTTTTGCTGCGTTTATAACTGTTTTACTCATAATATTCTCCTTCTTGTTATTTGTTGAAAATTTAACTTATTTATTTGATAATCGTTCCTGTTTTTCCCTGGATACCGTCCTTTGCTTTTTCAAGCAGAGTGATCAACGCAAAACGGTCTGAATCCGATTTTGCAAATTCCATTGCCGCCTGAACCTTCGGCAGCATGGAGCCAGGAGCAAACTGTCCCTCATCAGCGTATTTTTGAGCTTCTTCAACACTGATTTCAGACAGCCATTCTTCATTCGGCTTGCCGAAATTAATGGCAACCTTTTCGACAGCTGTTAAAATAATCAGACAGTCTGCGCCGATTTCCTTTGCCAGCAGACAGCTTCCAAAATCCTTGTCCACTACAGCGGCAGCACCTTTTAAATGATTTCCCTGAGCGTAAACAGGGATTCCGCCGCCCCCGGCTGCCACAACGACCTGCCCAGCCTCTGCCAGAGTTTTAACGGTTTCAATTTCAATTATCTCAACGGGTTTGGGGGAGGCGACAACACGCCGATAGCCCCGGCCCGCATCCTCCACAACATCATAATTTCTTTCGCGAACCATTTCGTCCGCTTCTTCTTTTGTCATGAAACGTCCAATGGGTTTTGTTGGATGGCTGAAGGCTTCATCGTCAGGATCGACGCGCATCTGGGTAATAATGCTTGAAACCGGTTTGTGAATTCCCCGGTCAAGGAGCTCCTCCCTCAACGCATTCTGAAGATCATAGCCAATATATCCCTGGCTCATCGCCACACAAACAGATAAAGGCGCCACCGGATTTCCAGGGTCTGCCTTTGCCAGCTCACCCATGGCCAGATTGATCATACCGACCTGCGGCCCGTTTCCGTGAGAAATAACGACTTCATTTCCTTCCTCTATTAAATCCGCGATGGCTTTGGCTGTATTTTTAACCGCCGCCATTTGTTCTGGTAAATTGTTGCCTAAAGCGTTTCCACCCAGGGCGATCACAATTTTCTTGCTCATGGTTTTCTCCTTTAAATGAAAAATGGATGGATGGCTGAGCAAAGGGCCCGGCCATCCTCAAATTTATTTTTCGGCTCGCTTTTATTTGGTAAAGAAGCGGTCAATACCTCTTTCTTCCAGAGCCTTTAAGGTTGCCTGAGGATCTTTTTCCTTTGCCAGGAAGATCATAGCGGCAATAATATACGGCTTGTAGCTTGCTTCTTTATATAATTCTGTACGATAGCGGTCGAATACAGAGGCTTCAACTTCGCCTTCTTCACAGCTAACGCCAGTAATGTCAGCTGGGAGGCAGTGCATATAAAGCGCTTTGCCGTCTTTGGTTGTTTTCATCAACTCTTCGGTGCATTCCCAGTCTTTATGATTTGCATTCTGAGCGAGCAGTTCTTTTTCTAAGCGATCGATGCCTTCCTGGTCACCGTTGCCGTATAAGATGGTCCGTTCTTCCATTGCGGAGAAGGGTGCCCAGCTCTTGGGATAAACAACGTCAGCGTCTTTAAAAGCTTCTGCCATGCTGTTGGTCTTTGTAAAAGATCCACCGCTTTCAGCTGCATTCTTTTTAGCCACTTCTTCTACGTCAGACATAATTTCATATCCTTCCGGATGTGCCAGAGTAACGTCCATGCCCAGACGGGTCATCAGACCGACAATCCCCTGCGGTACAGATAACGGTTTTCCATAGGATGGGGAGTAGGCCCAGGTCATCGCGACTTTTTTACCCTTAAGGTTTTCAATACCGCCAAAATAATGGATTAGATGGAGGGCGTCGGCCATTGCCTGTGTTGGATGGTCAATGTCGCACTGCAGGTTGACTAAGGTTGGTTTCTGTTCCAGAATACCGTCTTTGTGGCCCTCAGTCACAGCATCGACCACTTCATGCATATAGGCGTTCCCTTTGCCAATGTACATATCATCCCGAATACCGATAACATCTGCCATAAAGGAGATCATATTGGCAGTTTCACGCACAGTCTCTCCGTGGGCTACCTGAGACTTACCTTCATCTAAATCCTGTACTTCCAGACCTAAGAGGTTGCAGGCAGAGGCAAAGCTGAAACGGGTACGGGTTGAATTATCACGGAACAGGGAAATTCCCAGACCACTCTCAAAAATTTTAGTAGAAATATTATTTTCACGCATATATCTTAAAGCGTCAGCCACGGTGAACACAGCTTCCAGCTCTTCCGGTGTTTTTTCCCAGGTCAGGAAAAAGTCATTTTCGTACATTTCTTTAAAATTCAACGCATTCAGTTTATCGATATAGGTTTGTAAAGTTTTATCCATTTTTTAATCTCCTTGATTTTTATAAATTAATGCTTATAGTTTAAAACTCAGGATAAAAGTAACAACGTCGCAAATTATCCTTTATCCACAGCCGAAGTTTTTTATTTGGTGTAAACAGTCGGTAAAGCAGCGTAAACAGCGGCACAGGTCACAAGATCCTGTTTCCAGGTTTTTTCGTTTGGTGCATGAGCCTGCGCTTCTGCTCCAGGGCCAAAACCAATTACCGGAATACCGTTACGTCCCATGATGGACACACCATTCGTTGAGAAAGTCCATTTATCTGTCAGCGGACGGGCTTTCCGTTCTGCCACTGTCTCAGAAGAGCCGATGCGTTCTTCACCGTACATTCCCTTGTAAGCTTCTTCCAATGCTTTAGTAACCTTGTGGTCTTCCGGAATAACCCATGTTGGGAAATAGCATTCGATCGGATAAACACATCCGGTGTAAGAAGGACGGTCATATTCATACATCGAAACCTTCACATCATTCCCGTATTTTTTTACATTTGGCAGATTGCGGATTTCTTCCAGACAGCTTTCCCAGGTTTCCCCGGCAGTCATACGGCGGTCCAGAGAAACCGAACAGCCATCCGCTACTGCACAGCGGCTTGGTGAGCTAAAGAAGATTTCCGAAGTGGTGACAGTACCACGGCCTAAGAAGCGGGCTTCCTTCCACTCCGGATTGTATTTTTCATCCAGCATTTTAACCAGACCCTTGATTTCCGTACCTTCTTCAGCATCATTTTCATTAAGGGCACGGACATCCTGGAGAATATCCGCCATTTTATAAATGGCGTTGTCGCCACGCTCCGGAGCTGATCCGTGACAAGAGACACCCGCAACGTCGATCCGGATTTCCATGCGGCCACGCTGTCCACGGTAAATACCGCCATCTGTCGGCTCGGTAGAAACGACAAATTCGGGACGGACCTTGTCTTCATTGATGATATACTGCCAGCACAGACCATCGCAATCCTCTTCCTGAACTGTACCGGTCACCAGCACGCTGTATTTATCATTCAGCATACCCAGGTCTTTCATAATTTTAGCGCCATATACAGCGGACACAATCCCCCCAAGCTGATCAGAGGTTCCACGCCCCCCGATTTCGCTATCCGATTCAAAGCCTTCATAGGGATCGAAATCCCAGTTATCCATATTGCCAACGCCAACGGTGTCTATATGAGCATCAAAACCGATCAGGGTATCGCCGGTTCCCATATATCCCAAGACATTCCCCTGTGGGTCAATTTCCACTTTGTCAAAACCGAGCTTACGCATTTCTTCAGCAATGGTATTAATATGCTTTTCCTCATCACAGCTTTCACCCGGGTTTTTAACAATATTGCGGAGGAATTTTGTCATATCCTCTTCATAACCCTGTGCCGCTTTTTTGATTGCTTCAAAATCCATTTTTATTTGCCTCCTGATTAATTTAAATTGATGGGTGTGCGCCATTCCAGACAATAGCGCGGTAATTTTCGGGATCTGTATCCCCTTCAGTTGAGAACATGATGATCTTAGAACTATGGTCCAGACCCATGCTCTCTCTCAGATCTTTATAGTCATCGCTTTCCATTAAAGTTGCAATTAAGCCCATGGATACCGCTCCGGACTCACCGGAGGTTACAGGCGTATCCCCTTTCACCGGCGCCGCCAGCATTCTCATACCTTTTGCCGCCACCCAGTCCGGGCAGGAAACGAAAAAGGAGCTGTTATTTTTCAAAATTTCCCATGATATGGTGTTCGGCTCACCGCAGGCCAAACCGGCCATGATCGTTTGCATATCTCCATCCACAAAACGGATCTTACCGTCTCCAGCAGAGGCCGATTTATATAAGCAGGCTGCTTCATCCGCTTCAACTACAACCGTTGTAGGGCAGTTTCCCGGGAACAGGTTTGCGAAAAATCCTTGTACTGCTCCGGCCAGGGATCCAACACCTGCCTGAATAAAAATATGTGTCGGACGTTCACAGCCAGCAGTTTTTAACTGCTCAGCTGCTTCCAGCGCCATTGTCCCGTAGCCCTGCATGATCCAGGCGGGAATTTCTTCATAGCCATCCCATGCCGTATCCTGAACAACCACGCCGTTTTCTGTTTTTTCTGCTTCAGCCGCCGCTATACGGACACATTCGTCATAGTTTACATCTGTAATGGACGCCTCCGCGTTCTCTTTTAAAATGTTTTCCAATCGAATCGGGCTGGAGCCTTTCGGCATATAGACGACTGCCTTTTGTCCGAGTTTATTAGCCGCCCACGCAACGCCACGTCCATGGTTACCGTCAGTAGCTGTAAAAAAAGTGGCCTGTCCAAATTCTTCTTTCAGTTTATCGGACGTCAGATAATCATAGTCCAGCTCAGAGACATCTCTGCCCAGCTTTTGTGCAATATACCTCGCCATCGCAAAGGAACCACCTAAAACCTTAAAGGCATTGAGACCAAAACGGTAAGATTCATCTTTCACAAACAAACTTCCGATGCCCAGATACTCTGACATTTTGTCAAGCTTTACAAGCGGCGTCTGTGAATACTGCGGAAAGCTTTCATGAAAAGCTTTCGCCTTCTTAACCGATTCGATGGACATCACCGATAATTCCTTATCGTCCGTTTTTGGCATCTCATTGGATACCCATTTGATTTTTTCCATTGTTCTCTCCTGTTAAAGTGTAATACTAAATTGTTTTCAGGGCCGTGATGGTCTTCGCCTATTTCTTTTCTGATGGATCAGAACTGCTCTGATCTATATAGCTGTACAGCGTGTACTTGGATATCCCAAAGTAAGCTGTCAGCTTTTCGCTTGCTTTGGTGATCAGTAAAGCTCCGGCATCATTTAAAAATTTAAGCGCCTTGATCTTATCCTCTTTGTTCATTAAGGCCACCGGCTTTCCAACCAGTCGAACAGACTGCTCAAGCAGATCGTCCAGTAAGTCATTAACATTTGTAGGAATGTTCTCCACTTCTTCCTCTTTTTCTTTTTGGGTTCCGATAAGAGACTGAAGTGAGTTCTCCACCATCAATAAGCCTGTAATGTCATAATTAATCGAAAAGATACCAATAACCTTATTGCCTTTATCTCTGATATAAACCGTACTCGATTTTAAAATTTTGCCATCTGCCGTTTTTGTCATATAATCCAGATGATCCTGTAAATCTTCGGGGCTTTTTTTCAGAGCTTCCAGCACCACATGGGAGGGCCCGTCTCCCAGCTTGCGGTTGGTAACATGTCCATTCTCTATATAGACAACCGTGCTCTCTTTATTTTCAGTTGTAAGATCATGCACTACCACTTCACAGTTGCTGCCAAACTGGGTAGCAATGCCATGGGCCAAATTTTTTAATAAATTCAGTGTTTCTCCTTGCATCTTAATTAATTCCTTCGCATATCGACTTTTTCAATTAACCAAACAGTTTATCAGGTTACCTGACAATTTGTTTGATTTATGTGTCTATCATAACACCATTTTTGAAGAAGCGCAACCCCTGTTTTTAAAAAAAATAAAAATTTATTATATTGCCAAAATAGATTTAATAATTTTTTTTAAAAAAGGCTTGCTTTTTGTTTTAAAACATGATAAATTATCTTTAGGATAATAAAGTATTATTGTCTTGCAAGTCTATTAAAAGGTTGCTGCATCTCATATAAAAACCTTCGCATATTCAATGTTTTGCAGTATTCATCCGTGATATAGAAAAACACACCATTTTCTATATCCATTCAAAATAATAATAATCAAGGAGAAAACAATGATTTTAATTGGAAATGGTCGGTTAATTACCCGAGATGAAAAGAACACGTATTTAGATAATGGTTGTGTCGCGGTGGAAGGTAATGAAATTGTAAACGTTGCTTCTACGGAAGAAATGAAAACACAATATCCCGATGCTGAATTTATTGATGCCAAAGGCGGTGTCATCATGCCAGGGCTGATCAACACCCATAACCATATTTACAGCACCTTTGCAAGAGGACTTTCCATTGAAGGCTTTAATCCTCAAAATTTCATGGATATTTTAGATGGCCAATGGTGGACCATTGACCGCAACCTGACAAACGAAGACAATAAATACAGCGCATACGATACTTATATCGACTGTATCAAGCAGGGTGTTACCACTGTGGTCGATCACCACGCCAGCTATGGCGAGATTAAGGACAGCCTCTTCACAATTGCTGATGTCGCCAAAGAGCTGGGCGTACGTACCAGCCTTTGCTACGAGGTTTCTGACAGAGACGGTGCCGATAAAATGAAAGCCGCCGTTAAAGAAAATATTGATTTTATCAAAGCCGCCCATGAAGACAAAACCGGCATGGTCCACGGCATGCTCGGCCTGCACGCCGCCTTTACCCTGACCGACGAAACGCTGGATTACTGCAATGCCGAAAAACCGGATTACGCCGGTTATCATGTACATGTCGCTGAGGGACTGGACGATGTTTATGACTCTTTAGAAAAATATGGTAAACGTGTAGTCAACCGCCTATTTGATAAAAATATTTTAGGCGAAAACACCATTGCTGTTCATTGCATTCATGTCAATGGCGAAGAAATGGCAATTCTCAAAGATACCAACACCATGGTCGTACATAACCCAGAGTCCAATATGGGAAACGCTGTTGGCTGTCCACCAGTGCTGGAGCTTGTAAAACGCGGTATTCTCATCGGTCTCGGAACAGATGGCTACACCAATGATATGATCGAATCCTACAAGGTCGCCAATATCCTTCACAAACATTTCAATTGTGATCCAAATGTGGCCTGGGTCGAAATCCCCCAGATGCTGTTTAACAATAACCCAGCCATCGCAAAACGCCTTTTTGGCAAAACATTAGGTGTGCTTGCCCCGGGAGCCGCTGCCGACATCATCATAACAGATTACAACCCAACCACCCCGATGAACGCTGACAATTATAATTCACATATTCTATTTGGTATGTGCGGCCGCTCCGTCATTACCACTATGATTAACGGCAAGGTTCTTATGAAAGACCGTGAGCTGCTGAACATTGATGAAGAAGCTATTCTGGCAAAATCACGCGAAGCCGCTAAAAAATTAGCTGATCGCATTAATCACAGATAACATCACTGCCCTGTTATAAAATAAAAATATGTTCCACCATAAAAAGGAGTATCAAAATGAGTGATAAAATGTACCCTATCCCCTTTGGCGAGATGATCAACTGGATCTTAAGTGAATACAAAAAAGAAAAAAGTATTTTTGGTGTTCACAAACTTTACAAAAAAAACGACCAGCAGACGCTCTCAATTTTTGGCGAGATGCTGGAAACCCCCTTTGGCCCCGCTGCAGGTCCGCACAACCAGCTGGCACAGAACATCATCGCCGCTTATGTTGGCGGTGCCCGTTTCTTTGAATTAAAAACTGTACAGCCCGTAGACGGCGAAGACCTTGCCGCGCTTGTTTCCAAGCCCTGTATCACAGCCGGCGATGAATGCTACAACTGTGAATGGTCTACCGAGCTGCGCGTGGAAGAAGCCTATGATGAATATGTAAAGGCCTGGTTTGCCATCAAGCTTTTAGCCAAGGAAATGGGCTTCGGAAGCCCAGACGGCTTTATCTTTAACATGAGTGTCGGCTATGATTTTGCCGGTGTTCAGACTGAAAAAATCGATCATTATATCGAGGGGATGAAAAATGCTGAAAACTCTGCCGTGTGGCAAGAATGTATGGATTACACCCTGGCTCATTTAGATCAGTTTGATAACATTGACGCTGGTTATGTCAGAAATATTACTCCGGTTGTCAGCCGCTCCATCACCCTTTCTACCCTCCACGGCTGTCCACCCGATGAAATTGAACGAATCGCCAGCTACCTGATTAACGAAAAAGGTTTGAATACTTTTGTCAAGTGTAATCCCACCATGTTAGGCTACGAATCCGCCCGTGAAATTCTGGACAGCATGGGTTATGACTACATGGATTTTGACGACTATCACTTCTTACATGACCTTCAGTTCAAGGACGCTGTCCCCATGTTTACCCGCCTGAAAAAAGAAGCCGCCGATAAAGGCGTTGCCTTTGGGGTAAAAATCACAAATACCTTCCCACAAAAGGTTATTGATGGTGTTTTGCCAAGCGAAGATATGTACATGTCAGGCCGGTCCCTGTTCCCATGTTCAATCGAACTGGCAAACCGCCTGGCAAAAGCCTTTGACGGCGATCTGCGTATTTCTTACTCTGGCGGTGCAGATATCTTTAACATTAAAGACATCTTTAAAGCAGGTGTCTGGCCGATCACCCTGGCCACCACCCTGTTAAAACCAGGTGGATACAACCGACTTGACCAAATGGCAGAGGATCTTGTCTCTTATAATTTCAAGGAAGTGCAAAATCTAAAGCCTTCGGCTTTATCCATGCTCGCAAAACGTGCCCGAACCAACCCTCATAATGTAAAAGGCGCCATAAAACCTTTGCCATCCAGAAAATTTGACAAAAAAGTACCGTTGGTTGACTGTTTTACAGCCCCCTGTTCTGAAGCCTGCCCAATTTCTCAGGATATCCCGGATTATATTGAACTTCTGGGCGAAAACAGGCCTCTGGAAGCGCTTAAAGTTATCACTGCGAAGAATCCACTTCCGTTTATCACCGGTACCATCTGTAACCACCGCTGCATGGACAACTGTACACGTAATTTCTATGAGGCCCCTCTGTGTATCCGTGATGTGAAGCTTAACGCTGCCGAGCTGGGTTATGACGATTTACTCAAAGAGATCAAACCCATTGAAAAACGTACAGATGCCAAGGTGGCCATTATCGGTGGCGGCCCTGCCGGTATCTCCGCCGCTTACTTTCTGGCAAGAAATGGGATCTCTGCTACAATCTTTGAACGCAATGAAAGTCTGGGGGGGATTGTACGCCATGTAGTTCCTGAGTTCCGTGTCGATGCCGAAATCGTAGAAAATGATGTAAAGCTCATGGAAGCCTACGGTGTAGAAGTCGTTACAAACAAAGAAATCGGCTCTGTAGAAGAACTGAAAAGCAAGGGCTTTAAATATGTTATCGCCGCTACCGGCGCCTGGGGGCCAAGCCCGTATAAACTGGAGGGTGAACAGGCAATCAACGTACTCGACTTTTTACAAAGCTTCAGAAAAGATGCTTCCAGCCTGAAACTTGGGAAGGACGTTGTAGTGATCGGTGGTGGCAATACCGCCATGGATGCCGCCAGAGCTGCCAAAAAAGCCCCAGGTGTTGAAAATGTCCATCTGGTATACCGCAGAACAAAACGTTATATGCCAGCCGACGAAGAAGAGCTTGCAATGGCATTGGAAGACGGCGTGAAATTCTATGAGCTTCTCTCCCCTGAAAAATTTGACGGCAGCCTCCTTTCCTGCCGTAAGATGGTGCTCGGCGCACCGGATTCGTCTGGCAGAAGAAGTCCTGAAAACACCGATGAATTCATGGATATTCCAGCTAATACTGTCATCGCCTCGGTTGGCGCAAAAATTGACAAAGAATGGTTTGCTCAGAATAAAATCGCTCTGACAGACCGTGACCGTGTCGAAGTAAACAAAGACACGCTGGAAGCCCGTGACAATATATTTGTAGCCGGTGACGCTCAATTAGGCGCTGCCACCGTTGTACAGGCCATTGCAGACGCGCGCAAGGTTACCGATACCATTGTAAAAGCCGAAGCGCTCGAACCTGCTTCCACCTATTCTAAAAATACCGGCAATTATGAAAGAGCTCTGGCTAAACGGGGTATTCTGGCCGAACCAAAATGTGAATCAACAGAATGCAGCCGTTGTCTGGAATGCTCAACTGTCTGTGAATCCTGTATGGATGTGTGTCCAAACCGTGCAAATCTGGCCCTTTTTGTACCGCACCATAAGATGCGTCAGATTGTCCATGTTGACAGAATGTGTAACGAATGTGGTAACTGCCAGACCTTCTGTCCATATGACAGTGCACCTTACAAAGATAAGTTTACCCTCTATCACACCCTTTCCGACTTTGAAGACAGCAGTAACAGTGGTTTTCTGGTCACAGGTGACCATTGTGTTAAGGTCCGCCTTGAAGGCAATGTTATTGATGCCTCTATCGGTGACAATACACTGCCTCAGGGTATCAATGATATTATTAAAGCGGTAGTCAATAATTACAGCTATCTCCTTTAAAAACTTTATATCAGGGACGTCTTATAAGACGTCCCTACTCTTGTTTCATACGCAAATTTCCATTGTAAAATGAGGTGTTATTATGAAAAAAACAATCATCAAGGGCGGTATTCTTTTTTCTTCCACAGATACGGTTAACGCCGATATTTTGGTGGAAAATGATAAAATCGCCCAAATAGGCCAAAAGATCGAAGACTCAGAAGCCAAAATCATCGAGGCTGCTGGGAAGTACATTTTCCCAGGCTTTATCGATCCACACACACATCTGGATATGGACACCGGAACTGTCCACACAGCAGATGATTTTGTCTCTGCGACAAAAGGCGCTGTTTCCGGCGGTACCACCACCATCATTGATTTTGCCACTCAGGATAAAGGCCAAAGCCTGACAGAGGCTTTGAAAAACTGGCATGGGCTGGCGGATAACCGTTCCTCCTGCCATTATGGCTTTCATATGGCCATTACCGACTGGAATGAAACGACACGCAGTGAGCTGAAAACAATGAAGGATTCAGGAGTAACCTCCTTTAAGCTCTATATGGCCTATGATAATCTACGCTCCAATGACCGTGAAATTTTTGAGATTTTAGAAGCTGTTAAAACCTTTGGCGGGCTTGTCTCCATGCACTGTGAAAACGGCGATCTTGTCAACGCACTGATTGCCGAACAAAAACGTCAGGGCCGCACGAGCCCTGCCGCCCATCCCCTTTCCAGGCCCGATTTTGTAGAAGCAGAGGCTGTCAATCGCTTTTTAGCCATCGCAGAAGCTGCTGAATCTCCTGTTTATGTGGTACACCTCAGTACTGAGCGGGGGCTTGCAGAGTGCCTGAATGCCCGCCGGCGCGGGCAAAAAGTCTTTATTGAAACCTGTCCGCAATATCTGCTGCTTGATGACAGCTGTTATGAACTGGAAGGTTTCGAGAGTGCAAAATATGTTTTTGCGCCTCCGGCACGAAAACCATTGGACGAAAAAGCGCTTTGGGAGGCTGTTGGTTCTGGAATTGTTGATACCATCGGCAGTGATCATTGCAGCTTTAATATGAAAGGCGGAAAGGATCTTGGTAAAAATGACTTCAGTAAAATTCCAAACGGCATGCCCGGTGTAGAAACACGACCGGTACTGATGTATACCTTTGGCGTGTGTAAAAACAAAATGACCCTGAATCAGATGGCGGCCCAGCTCTCAGAAACACCAGCTAAAATTTTTGGCATGTATCCGCAGAAGGGAGCCTTAAAACCTGGAAGTGATGCCGATATTGTTATCTGGGATCCGGAATATAAGGGCACTATTACTCAGAAAGACCAATACCAAAATGTTGACTATACACCCTATGAAGGTGTCAAAACCAAGGGCCGAGCAGAAGTTGTCCTGTTAAACGGAGAAATCATAGTCGAAAAAGGCCGGGTTATTGCCGAAAACAAAGGGCAGTATATTCCACGTGGGATCTGTCAGCTTTAAACAAAACCATAAAGCAGAAAAAAAGCCAACATTTCGTTGGCTTTTTTTGATGTATCTGATCATTACTTTTTCTTCTTTTTCTCATAGGGCGTATTTTTCAGCGGTAAAACCGTCTGAAATTCGCCGTTTAAACGATAGTATGCATCCGCAATGGCCGGAGCTGTCGGTATAGAGGTAATCTCACCAATACCAATGGCACCATAAGCCACATCAATGCCTGGTTTTTCAACAACGATACTGTCAAGTTCCGGCACTTTATCTGCCTTAAAAAGGCCAAGTGTACCAAATTTTGACTTTGGAATGCCGTGATCCAGCTCATACTGCTCCGTAAGCGCATAGCCCATCCCCATGACCACACCGCCTTCGATTTGCCCCTCTACGCTGGTAGGGTTCACAGCCTTGCCCACATCATGAGCCGCAACCATTTTTTTAATGGAGCCATCTTCATTCAGTACGCACATCTGCGTCGCATAGCCGTAGGCTACATGAGAAACAGGGTTTGGCACAGGTGTACCCATAGCGTCTGTTTTTGCTAGATACTCTCCCATAAAATCCTGTCCTTCAAGCTCAGCCAGTGTTTTATCTTTCATTGCCGCCTTCAAATCCTCCGCTGCCCGTCTACAGGCTTCACCGGTTACCAATGTCTGCCTGGAACCAGAGGTTGTGCCAGAGTCCGGTGCATTCGCTGTATTCGGCGGCATATAGGCAATCTGGTCCAGAGTAAGGCCTGCGGTTTCAGAAAGCACCTGCGTTAACACGGTACCCAGCCCCTGGCCAATACAGGAAGCTCCTGCATGTATCTCGACGTGTCCGTCCTTTACCAGAAGGCGGCAGCGTCCCCAGTCTGGAAGACCCACGCCGACTCCGGCATTTTTCATCGCACAGCCAATACCCACGTATTTTTCACTGTTGTAAATTTCCTTAACGGCTTCTAATGTTTCGGCAATCCCTGTTGCCGGATCGGCAATCTGTCCGTTTGGAAGCACCTCACCCGGCCGCACTGCGTTGCGGTAACGGATTTCCCATGGTGTGATTCCCACCATTTCAGCCAAAAGGTTAAGGTTCATCTCAGAGGCAAAGCAGGTCTGAGTTACCCCAAAACCCCTGAAAGCGCCAGCTGGCGGGTTATTCGTATAGACGGCTTTACCATCTATATCAATGGTCTGGAAATTATAAGGTCCGGCAGCGTGTGTACAGGCCCGCTGGAGTACCGGTCCCCCCAAAGAAGCATAAGCGCCTGTATCGGACACGACTACTGCCTTTAACGCCGTCAATCGTCCTTCTTCATCGCAGGCAGATGTGACATCCATATAAAACGGATGGCGTTTAGGGTGAATCATAATACTTTCCTTCCGCGAAAGCTTGACCTTGACAGTCCGTTTGGTCAGATAAGCAATCAGCGCAGCATGATGCTGGACCGATACGTCTTCCTTCCCTCCAAAGCCGCCGCCAACCAGCTTATTTTCTACAATAACTTTTTCGGGAGGCAGCCCCAGCATTGCCATGCACTCATGCTGAGTATCATAGGTTCCCTGGTCTGTTGAATAGATAAAGACACCGTCACCGTCAAAGGGCATTGCCACAGCTGTTTCCGGTTCCAGGAAAGCATGCTCGGTCCACGGTGTTTCATAATGGCGTGTAACCTTATATTTTGAACGGGCAATAACCTCATCCGCATTCCCACGTACCAGGTGCTCATGTGCCAAAATGTTAGTTTCACTGCCCTCATGCACTAAAGGAGCGTCCTCCTTCATCGCCTCACACGGATCAAAGACACCTTCAAGCTGTTCATACTCAACCCTTACCAGCTTTTTAGCCTCTTCCAAAATTTCTGGTGTTTCCGCCGCTACCAGACAAATCGCATCACCGATATAGTGCGTTGTTTTACCAACAGGAATCATTGTATCCCAGTCCTGCTTAAGGTGCCCAACCTTAACGCTTCCCGGAATATCCTCCGCTGTAAAAATACCAATCACGCCCGGCAGCGCTTTCGCTTCATCCGTATGAACGGCCAGCACACGGGCTCTCGGATATTCTGCCCGCACAGCGCTGCCATAGATCATACCGTCCAGATAAAGATCATCCGGATATTCACCTGTTCCCAACACCTTTTCTCTGGCATCCACACGCAACATGGCCTGGCCGACAGTGACCTCGCCGACTTCTTCATTTACAGGAAGATTCTCTCTGAAAATTTTAGCAGCTAACAGGACACCATCAACAATTTTCTTATAGCCGGTACAGCGGCATATATTATTTTTAATAGCGTTTATTACCTCCAAACGCGTTGGGTCCGGATTAACATCAATGAGCGCCTTTCCTGACATTACCATGCCCGGTATACAAAAACCACACTGCACAGCGCCTGCTTTTGCAAAGGCATAGCTGTAAACTTCTTTTTCACGCTCTGTAAGGCCTTCTACCGTGATAATTTCCTTATCTGCCATTTTAGATACCATGGGTATACAGGATCGGGTAGCTTTTCCGGCGATGATAATCGTACAGGTACCACAGGCCCCTTCACTACAGCCATCCTTCACTGAGGTTAATCTCAAATCATCTCTTAAAAAGCGCATGAGCTTTTTATCCTGTTCAACCTCATGTATAACTCCGTTGACCTTAATCGTGTACATTTCTGATACTCCTTTATTGATTAATTATACCGAATGCTTGGTTTCAACACTTCTGTTTATCTAAAGAACGATTAAAGGCAGCTGTTCTTTGATAAACTTTGCACAGTGTTTTATTTAAGATACAATACTGTTTTATTATATGACATAATAATATTTTATCGTACCTTTAGAGAAATAGCAAGCTTTTATTCTCAGAAACGACTGTTTTTTTTAGAACAATCGGAACTTTTAAGTATAAAAAAACCACCAAAATTAAACTGGTGGTTTGAAGTCATTCATTAAAAATTCATGCTTCATTATCAACTTTTTTAGCTGCGGTGGAGGGTGTTTTCCGAGTTGTCTTTTTAGCTGGTTCTGGGGCGGCTTGTATTGTTTCAGCCTTTCTAGATGTACTGGCTTTTGAGGTGGTCGCAGTTTTCTTTGCGGATTTTTTGGATGCCGTTGTTTTTCTGGCAGCGGTTGTCTTGGAGACCGTTACCTTTTCAGCCGTTTCTGATATGGCCTTCTTCTTTACCGCAGTTGTTTTCTTATCTCCAGATGAAGCTGTTTTTTTAGCCGCAGTGGCTTTTCGCGCGGCTGTTTTTTTTCGTGGCGCTGCTTCAGAAGCCGCCTTTTCATCTGGTTTTACTGCCTCATCAAGCTGAGTCGGTGAAAAATGCCATACCTGATTGGCACTCCCAGTTTTTTCCCAAATCTGCATCTGTGCGCCTGGTACAGCCGCCCCCATCGCAATGTCAAGATAGATACCAGCGCGCTGCGACCTGATCAGACAGCTGCCTTCAGCCGTTTCTTCTAATGTCCAAAGCTGACTGTCCGTATCAACAGATTCCCACTGCTGTACCCAGGTACCGTTTACTGTTCCCAGCATACACAGATCCAGTGCCTTTCCCGAATGTTTATTGATAAGCTTAAACCATTCACCATCTACGTATTTCACTGTCCATTTCTGGCTGTCTGCTCCTGTTTGGGAAGCCTCCTGTAATTTTATAAGTGCACCATTCTCAGCCGAGCCATTCTCAATCCCGAGAGCCAACGTCTTTTCCTGCGCCATAATGACGTAGGCTTTATTTGCTTGCAGTTTCACTTTACCAACTCCTTTGATCATTTTAAACAGTATTATAATATTACACTGTTTTTATCAAAATATCTCTACACTGCATTTTGATTTACTTTAGCTTAGTATTATCATAGCAATTTTTTACCTGTTCGTCAAACATTCATTGAAAATTTTACAAAATATAAACAAGTATTAAGCATTGCTTTGCGTTTTCATCAAAAAAATTGAAATTTATAACAGCTCACGAGATTCAACTATAACTCTGAACCAGCTTAACGGGCTGTCAATATTGTTTGAATAAACAGCAGAATTTTAAAGCTTTTGTTAAGATTAATCATAATCGGGTAAGAATTTTTTTGAAAAGAACTTGACCATTCTCATAAATTGTTATATTATATAAACATACCCCACCCCATGAGGGGTGTCATTTGGAGGTTATTATATGAAGAAAAATTTTAAAATAGAAGGGATGTCCTGTACAGCCTGCGCTGCTGCCATCGAACGAACTGTAAATAAAATGGACGGCGTTGAGGATGCAGTGGTTAATTACGCTACAGAAAACCTGACCGTAACTTACAATGACAGTTCTGTTCAGCCTCCTGCCATTGTTTCCGCCATCGAAAAAATCGGTTATGGCGCGGTGCCCGAGCAGGAAGCTTCTGCGTCCGGTAAAAGCACTGTCAGGAACACCGCCGGTGAAAATGCCCAAAAGCAAATGAAAGAGCTTCAGACCCGGCTCATAATTTCATTGGTTTTCACCATTCCTTTATTCTATCTCTCTATGGGCCCCATGGTAGGGCTGCCCATTCCTGCTTTTTTGGACGGTGATATGAACCGCCTGGTCAACACAATTACTCAGATGCTTTTAACCCTGCCTGTTGTTTATATGGGCGCACATTTTTACAAAGATGGTTTCAAAGCCCTCTGGAAACGCATTCCAAATATGGACTCTCTGGTAGCCGTTGGCACCAGCGCTTCTTTCCTCTACGGTATTTATGTATTGTACCAGTTGGCTTGGGGCTACTCTTACGGTGATATGACCATGGTGCATCACTTTGCCCACGAGATTTATTTTGAAGGGACCGCAGTTATCTTAACCCTTATCACCCTGGGAAAATATATGGAAGCACGCGCTAAAGGAAAAACCTCGCAGGCCATTGAAAAGCTCATTGCCCTGGCGCCGGATACCGCTCTCGTAGAACGCGGCAATTCAGAAGTCGAAATTCCCATTGATGATGTGCGCCTGGGCGACACAGTCGTCATTAAACCCGGCGACCGTATTCCAGTGGATGGTGAGATTATTTCCGGCCATTCCAGCGTGGATGAGTCATTGCTTACCGGCGAAAGTATTCCAGTGGAAAAGGAAACCGGCGACCACGTTATCTGTGGCAGTATTAACAAAACCGGTGCTTTTAAGTTTCGTGCCACAAAAATCGGTGACGATACCACACTCAGCAAGATTATCCATCTGGTAGAAGAGGCTCAGTCCTCTAAAGCCCCGATCGCCAAGATTGCCGACCAGATCAGCCGTTATTTTGTACCGGCTGTTATGGGCATTGCAGCCTTATCCTTTATCGTCTGGCTCCTTCTTGGCTATGAATTCTCCTTTGCCCTGTCCATGGGGATTTCAGTGCTTGTTATCTCATGTCCCTGTGCTCTTGGCCTGGCAACGCCGACAGCCATTATGGTAGGCACCGGAAAAGGTGCTGAGCAGGGCATTCTTTTTAAAAATGGTCCTGCCCTTGAAACCCTTGGAAAAGCGGATGCCGTTGTTTTTGATAAAACCGGCACCATCACCATTGGCAAACCATCCATCACAGATATTGTCCCTTTAGGTAATACAGATGAAGAAACACTGCTTCAGCTGGTTGCTTCCATCGAAGCCAAATCCGAACATCCGCTTAGTGAAGCCATTGTGGAGGGCGCCAATGGGCGGGGTATTGCGCTGCGGGATGTGTCCGACTTCAATGCGATTCCCGGCCTCGGCGTTGAGGGTACTGTGGATACCCGTTTTATTACCATCGGCAACCAAAAGCTCATGAAAGGCTCCGGAATTGATCCGAGTACACAGACCGAGCTTTACAATACGCTTTCTGACGCTGGCAAAACACCTCTTTTTATTGGCGAGGGCAGTGAACTGATTGGCATAATCGCCGTTGCCGATACGCTTAAAGAAAATTCAGCCAATGCCATCGCTCAGCTCAAGGCTATGGGTACTCAGGTGTATATGCTGACAGGTGACAATGAACGGACTGCCCGGGCCATCGGCTCAAAAATCAATATTGATCACGTTATCGCTAACGTTCTGCCAGAGGAAAAGGCTGACCTGATTAAAAAACTTCAGACTGAAGGCAAACAGGTGATTATGGTCGGAGACGGCATCAATGATGCTCCTGCCCTGGCACAAAGCGATATCGGTATTGCCATCGGCAACGGAACCGATGTGGCCATTGAGTCTGCTGATGTTATCCTTATGCAGAATGATCTTTTACAGATCGTAGCAGCGATACAACTGAGCAAAGCGACGATTCGAAATATCAAGCAAAACCTGTTCTGGGCTTTTATTTACAACACCATTGGCATTCCATTGGCCGCTGGGATTCTTTACCTCCCCTTTGGCCTCAAGCTGAACCCAATGTTTGCCGCAGCGGCCATGAGCTTGAGCTCTGTATCCGTTGTGCTGAACGCACTTTCTCTGAAAGGCTTTAAGCCCAAATTTATTCCTGTGAATGACCTGCCGTCTGCCCATACTGATGTGACGGTTGTCAATAATCAATTTAATACCAGTGATTCGGTAACGGAATCACAGAAAGAAGGAACAAATATGACTAAAAAATTGCACGTAAATGACATGAGCTGCAAGCACTGCGTAAAACGCGTTGAAGACACCTTGAACGCCATTGATGGCGTTTCAAATGTTCAGGTTTCTCTGGAAGACGCTCAAGCTACCATGGATGTAACAGATGCTGTTACCGACAAAATGCTGTGTGATGCACTGGATGAAGCAGGCTACCCGGCCTCTGTCATTACCGAGTAAAACCATGGAAGGCATTGACCGCACCAAGGAGCTCAATCTTTTAAAAACGGCCAGAGGTCAGATGGACGGTATTATTAAAATGCTTGAGGAAGGCCGCTATTGCATTGATATCTCTAAACAGGTACTGGCAGTGCAGGCCCTTCTGAAGAAGGCCAACCTGCAGATTCTCGAACAGCATATGCATCACTGTGTAACGGATGCCTTTGAAAATGGCAGCAAGGAAGACCGTAATATTAAGATTGAGGAAATCATTACTATTCTGGATAAATACTACAAATAGTTAAAAGCCCCGTACGGGGCTTTTTTATTATGCATCAGCGTATAAAAAAACAGGTTCCGGATACTTTGTTCCAGAACCTGCTCAGGGAAAATTTGGGGAGAGTAAAATTTTTAAGTAAGAGGTTGTATGCTCTTTTTAATAGATACCCTTTTCCTGAAATATAAACATTTTATCTTCCTTTTCTTTTTTGAATCGTGTGGGTATATAGCATCTTAGAAAGTGAGGTTTAAATCATGCAGAAAAACATTATTGATACTAAGAAACTTGAAGCTGTTCTCAAGCAGGCTCACAGCACCGCAGAAAGTGATCAGTCTGGCGCCAACGCTTCCTATATTCCTGCTCTGGCAAAGGTTCCATCAAATCTGTTTGGGCTGACCGCTGTAACAGCAGATGGCACAGTCCTTGAGACAGGCGACAGCAGCTATCCTTTTGCCATTGAATCCATCTCCAAGGTCTTTTCCATGGCGCTTGTCATGGAAGCTGTCGGCGCTCAAGAAATGTTAAAAAAGGTAGGCGCAGACCCGACAGGACTTCCCTTTAACTCTGTAATGGCACTGGAGCTGCACCGGGGCAAGCCGCTTTCACCACTGGTAAACGCTGGCGCTATGGCCACTGTCAGCCTGCTGCCAGCCGCCAATGCCGATGAAAAATGGCAGAAAATTCTGGATGGTTACAGTCAGTTTGCCGGCCACAGCCTCGAAGTGATGGACGCTGTATATACCTCCGAAGCTGCCACCAACAGTCATAATAAAGGCATTGCCTGGCTCATGTCAAGCTACGGCACGCTTTATGACGATCCAGATACCACCTGCGATATTTATACAAAGCAATGCTCTATCGCCATAACCTGTAAGGATCTGGCGGTTATGGGTTCTACACTAGCCAATGGCGGTGTAAATCCAATCACTGGAAAAGCCATAATAAATCCTGAATTTTTACCTCATATTTTTGCCGAGATGACCATGGAAGGTCTCTATGGTGCTTCCGGCGATTTCGCCTATACCGTAGGGCTTCCTGGGAAAAGCGGTGTAGGTGGAGGCCTGCTGGCGGTAGTGCCCGGACAGCTGGCGCTCTCTGCTTTCAGTCCCAGGCTTGACCCGATTGGCAACAGTGTTCGAGGGCAAAAAGCCATGCGTTTTATATCAGACGCGCTCGATCTTTCACTTTACCGGTAAGCAGCCATAAAATACCATGGATCTCTTTTTCCTAGTTGAAAATAAGCGGAACGGCAACTGAAGCTGCCTGTTTAACGCCAATTTCACACAATGTCTCCCGGGTCGAGCAGAAACTCCTGTGGAACAAATCAAAAAGCGTTTTGGAAAACAAGGCCGCGTCTTTATTATCAAGGCTGTTTTCAAACTGTTCAGCCATTTCCGGCCACCATGCAATGCCTTCATCTCCAGTGCTCTCCAGCCGCAGAACACTGCCCTTTAATGTCATAAGGGTCAGCTTACTGTATATCTCCCTTATGGCCGCAAATGGCGCGCAGTGGACAATAGCCTGTAAACAGGCCGCAAAGGTCTGTACCTTTGACCGCTCATCACCTTTTAATTTTAAGGCTCCTCTGATTTTCTTAATGGCGGCCTCGTTAAAGAATGGAAAGGTATGAAATACGACAGATTCACCGGTGATGGCTAAAATCTGCAGGGCTTCTAAAAACTGAATCAGATTTCTGTCCATTGTCATATCCTTCATTTTATATAAAATAGTTTGATCGCCCGGAAAGATCACTTTTGTCCCAATGCCATTGATATTTTTAGCTACGCCCAATTCATTTAAAATATTAATGGTTCGGCGCATGGTAATGGGCGATACGTGATAGATATCCGCCAATAGTCTGCCCTGTGGCAAATAGCTGTCTACCGGATATACGCCTTGGTTAATTTTACAGATCAGATCAATTGCGATATCATCACAGTACCGCTTACGTCCCTTCTGAGGTTCCCAGGAAAAAGCTTCAGCCTCTCTCTTCTGGCAGATCTCCTTCTGGTCAAAATCAAAAAAATCTTTAAAATACCCGCTTAATTCTAAAAGCTGCTCAAAGCTGTTTTTATATTCCTGTTTTTTAATACAGCGGATAGCATTAAGTAAATATTTCCTCACTTTTTCCAGAGCCCTGTCGCCCTGTCCATCATTAACACGTTTCATCCGGTCCACGAGCGCAGTTCCCACAAAAGCATCAATATCCGTAAATAAATACATTAGCATCTGATTTTTCATAGGCTTTAAAGAATCTTCGAATCCCTTATATAAACTGAACAGCAGCGGCTCCTGATCACTGGCAAGCAACTGTTCCAGTTCAGCAAGCTGTTCCTTGTCCATCAGACTTAATCCCTGCAGCCTGAATAAGGGTGAAAGGTGGCAGAGGCCTTCATAAAGGTCCCTTAGCACCTCTCTGCGCTCTTCAAAGTCCAGCGCTTCTTCAGTCTTTTCATCCGGCTGCCATATTATTTCTGCTGTTCTTCCCTTACTCAGCCGGACATAGCCATCCTTTTCCAATGTTTTCAGGGCTATCTGTGCCGGACAGTAGGATACATTAAAATGACCGGCGATCTCCTTAACCGTTGGAAAATGGTCACCGCTCTTATAGTTGCCCATCTTGATCTGTCTTAAAAGAAAATGATATATCATCCGCTGTTGACTTTTTTCTGCTGCCATAGAACTCCTCCTTTTTTTCATTCTAACATACTTTATTTTCAAAATCCAGCAATGCCATAGAATCAAAAGCATCAAAAAAAGAACGGCTTACCGTTCTTTTTTGTCTTTCATCCTCCTACGCATCTACTTCTGATAAAACAGAATGAAAATGGGTCTGGCGAATCTCGTCACGATAAAACGCATAATCGTTTTTATGTTCTTTTTTAATATAATATAGTGCCTGATCAGCTTTGACGAGTAATTCATCATATGTCTTTCCGTCTCTTGGAAAACATGCGATTCCAATACTCCCGGATATAGCGCATTCGACATCATCTTCCTCGTAGCGTTTTCTCAGAGCACGGCAGAAAGCCTCGGCTCTTTTTTCCAGTACACTTTCATCTCCGTAATTCTCCATAAAAACCACAAATTCATCTCCTCCAATGCGTCCTATTATATCTGTCTCCCTTACTCTCTCTCGAATTTCTCTGCTGATCTCCTTCAATACCCCATCGCCGTATAAATGTCCAAAATTGTCATTTACAGCCTTAAAATTATCCAGATCAATGATCATGACTGCCGCATTTTTTAGTACTGGATCTGCCAGAACCGCATAGATATGCTCATTTAGAGCATTCCGATTAAAAAGGCCTGTCAATGGGTCCGTATTTGCCTGCTGATATAACAGATCACTGCGTTTTTTACGCTCATGTATGTTGGTAATCTTACCCAAAATGCTGATACAACGCCCCATATCACTGTCAAAAATAGCGTTGGCATACAGGTCATACCATTCATAACTGCTATCTTTCAATTTAAGCCGCAGTTCCTGACGAAAAAAAGGCTGCTCTGGTGTAATTTTTTTAATGCTGTCGATTAATTCTTTAAACTGTTCCTGCTCTATAAACCCACTTTCCTGTATCCGTTTTATAAAATGTTCGATTTGAGTGTCCATACCAAATATATCACTGGCCTTTTCTGAAAATTCGATACGGTCACTTAAAAGATTATAATCAAAAATAATCTCACCTGACATTTCAGACAGGACCCGATATTTTTCCTGTTCAACCTCCAAAAGCCACATCACACGTTCAGAAATGGTATCCATCTCTTCAATATCCGTCAGCCTGAGCGGCTTGACATGGGAGGACGGACGATACGGTACCAATCCCTCCCCTGCGGTTTTCTCTGTATTTTCATCCAGATTATCGCGAATATGGTTAACACATTCCTTAAAGCATGCTATCAGCTTAGGGTTAAAAACACCGCACTCTCCGTTTAAAATCATCGTCACTGCCTGTTCATGACTGTAAGGTGGCTTATAAACCCTTTCACTGGTCAGGGCATCATAAACATCTGCCAATGAAACAATCTGTGCCCATATGGGAATTTCGTCTTCCCGCAGGCCTTCAGGATACCCTTTGCCATCCCATCTTTCATGATGATAACGACAGATTTCATAACACAGTTTAAAATAATCCTCATCCTGGGTATAGTCCAGCGTTTCAAGAATCTCACAGCCCCTTATGGTATGGGTCTTCATTACTTCAAATTCTTTATCGGTTAATTTGCCGGGCTTTAGCAGGACAGAATCTGGTATGGCAATTTTCCCGATATCATGCATCGTCGCCGCACTGGCTACGGCCTCTACCATGGCTGGTTCCATATCATACTCCGGATACAGGTGGACCAGATTATTGGTTAAATAACGCGTGAGACCACGCATACGCTGGATATGCTGTCCGGACTCGCCACTCCTGAACTCAATAACTGTGCTTAAGGCATCAATGACAAAACTATTGGCCTGGTTTAAACGGGCTTCCTGTTCCTCCATGGTTGTAATTTGCTTTTTAATCATAGTTTCAAGGTCAAATTTATGCGCGTAAAGCTCAATGACATTTTCCACACGCCGTCTTACTATTTCTGGATTAAAGGGCTTCTTGACCATATCAGAAACTCCCAGATTATAGCACCGCAATGCAGCCTTTTCCGATGAGTCCGAAGTGATAATGATCACTGGTATCTGCTTCAGCCATCCATTCCCAGCCATAGCCTGTAAAACCTCATAACCATCCATTTCCGGCATGATAATATCTAAAAGCACCATTTTAATGGCACGGCCGTGTACAGCAATGGCGTCCAGCACCTTCCTTCCGTTTTCGACCTCTATTATCCGGTAGTTTTTATTGAAAATCTCAGCAATGATCGCTCTGTTCAGCTCAATATCATCTGCTATTAAAATAATTTTTTCATTATCGTTCAAGGTGTTCTCCTCCGTTCAGCACATGGCGCCTTTTCTGCATTCACTTTAACACCTCTGAAAGCTGTTTCATATTTCCGGCCTGCTCACATCAGCATCCATACCGGTTAAGGTGTCTTAAATCATTCTTTGACAAGTATACTGTCCTCAGCCGTATGATCTGCTCTGTATTTTTTACATCACTTTTCAATTTCTGTTTCCCATAGCAAATAATCCGTCTACGCTTGTTCATTTTATATTTTATTATAAAATATATTATTATGAAACACAAGTAGTTTTGACAAGTATACTGTTTATGATTAACACTTTTACGCTCTCTGAAAGCCTTAAAATTCACACCACGATTTATCAGGTTTCCATTGCTTTTATTATCACACTGGATTATAATTTTACTCAATGGTTGTTCACGTTATCAGGAGGTTAAACATGAAAGTTTTAATTATTTCGTCCAGTCCCAGAAAAGGCGGTAACAGCGAACTGCTGGCCCGCGCCTTTGCACAGGGCCTTCAGCAAAATGGCCATGTGGTTACAATGATTTCTGCTGGTCACATGAAAATAAACGGATGTCTGGCTTGCGAACAATGCTATGCCGAGCCTGACGCCCCCTGCGTTCAAAAGGATGATTTTTGGAAAATTTACCCAATGCTTCTGGCTGCAGACATGGTTGTGCTGGTATCCCCGCTATATTTTTTCAATATGACGACCCAGCTAAAGGCCGTCATCGACCGAATGTACGCTTTTTGCAGGGGGCATCAGACGATGCCCCTGGCAGGTAAAAAATCTGTCCTGCTGATGACTGGCGCCAGCAGTGATCTAAAGGATTTTCTTCCCGCTATTGACAGCTATAAATTAACTGCTGATTATTTGAAATGGCAGGACAAGGGTGTTTTTATCGCTTCTGACGTCTGGAAAAAGGATGATATTTTGGAAAGCGGCTGGCTGGAACAGGTTCTTGCTTTTGGACAGAGCCTTTAAAAAATAATTTTGTTACTACAAAGCCGGGGGACTATGCCCCTGGCTGATTTTTTAAATCTTACATTATCAGGAGGATCGCTTTGTACGCAATTTCGAAAAAAAATCTGTGGTGTATTGCTTCATTATTTGAAGGCTGGAATGAAACACCAGTATGGTCCTGCCTTCAGGGGCATCTTGGCCAGGCCTTTGCAGATGATCCCGATAACCCTCAGTCCGCTCAGATATCAATCGGTGATTTCTGTTTTTTTGCCGGTATACCCAATCCAGAACTCATTAGAAACATTCCCGATCCCAGCAAAGTTCCTGTTATTACTTTAGTCGCACGCCAGGAAAACTGGCATCCATTAATCGAATCTGCCTATAACGGGCAATACGAAAAATTTACGCGCTATGCTTTTAAAAAAGAACCCGAAGCTTTTGATCAGGAACAGCTGCGGGCTAATCTCACAGCGCTTCCTCAGGACTGCGAAATTTGTCAAATTGACGGTTCGCTTTACAGTACACTTCAAAACGAGGACTGGTCCAGAGATTTATGCTCTCAGTTTAAAGACCCTCAGGACTATACACAAAACGGCCTTGGCTTTGTAATCATTAAAAACCATGAAATCATCGCAGGGGCTTCCTCCTATACTTATTACGACAATGGTATCGAAATCCAAATCGATACCAAACAGCCTTACCGAAGACAGGGGCTGGCGCGGATTGTAGGCTCACGCCTTATTTTAGAATGTCTGCAGCAAAACCGCTGTCCAAGCTGGGACGCAGTCAGCCCAGAATCCCTGCGCCTTGCCGAGAGCCTTGGTTATTGTCTGGAAACACCTTACACAGCTTATGCCGTAGGCGATATGGCACTTTTATCCGCACCACGTTAGATAACAAATATATCGTAAAAAAAACAGCACGAAAAACACAATAAAGCCCAGAGCAGCTTCTCACTGGTCTGAGCTTTTGATGATTAATTCCAATTTAATATCCTGTCTCGATTATACCACATATCTTAAAATTGACCTGAAAATAAAGAACCGTTAAACAAGTCTTTCTGTTTAACGGCCACCAATTATTTATATTTCACCAAATCCGCCTCTGACTAACTCTGCCAGAGCCTCAACCGCTGCGTATTCATCCTCGCCTTCTGCGCTGATTTCGATCTCACAGCCTTTTGGCAGTCCCATAGCCATAACAGCGATCACAGACTTTCCGTTTCCTTCTTTTTCGTTTTCTCCCAGGCGTTTAAGGCTAATTTTTGATTGATAGGTCCCAGCGATCTTACAGAACTCTGCTGCTGGCCGCGCGTGCAGGCCGGTAGGGTTAACGACCGTCAGTTTTTGTGTGTGCATTTTGTTTTCTCCTTTTTTAAAAAGTGCCCAGACAAGTGTGAAGTGCTTGCTGTCTCCACATCCTGTCCAGGCAAGGGGTAAAGGTTAGATAAATAATTCGTCCTGTAATTTGCGCAGTTGTACAATCAGGTTATCATTGTTCAGTACAACATCGTCATAGGTAATCACTTCACCGGCCTTTTTATCATGGACCAGCTGTGTTTTTTTGTCGACAAGTCCCATCGGCAGTGCGTTCTGTCTGTCGGCTTCTGAGGCAGCCATGAAGGTTCCCCGAATGGTATACCCGCCGATGCCATCCAGCATTTCTCCAGCTTTCATATCCTTTTTAGCGACAGCAATGGTTTCAGCCACACGGCCGCAGCGCGGTACAATCGTCGGTTCATGATCTATGCAGGCCTTTGCTACAGACATTGGTGTTTCTAAAGAAGTTAAGTGATACGGACGGTACAGTGTATAATTTGGTCCAGGCCCCATACTCAGATAAGTCAGCTCTGCAGCAATATCCGGCTGATCTGTTCCGATAATTACAAACACACCAGGCGCCACGCCATTGATATATTCAATGACACCATAATTGTCTAACACACCACCGCGTCCTTCGCTCTTAAGGCTTAACACATCATTCAAGTGGGCAACATCGCTTTCGGCGCCATGTGCACCGGTAACATCTGGTACAAAGCCTGTGGCATTGGCCATTGCAGTCATCTCGACCATGGTTTTAGTGCCATCCTTGAAGGCACAAATCATTTTTGGAGAAGCGCCTTTCTCTTTTGCGATTTCTGCAACGGTTTCTGGTGTGCACTCCAGAGCCAGAGGATTGTTTTTACCTTTACCAACAACCTTGACATCAAATCCGAGGCCTTTTGCATAATCATACATTTCAACAACAGCACCTGGTTCGTCTCCTGCGGAACCAGTGTAGACAACACCTGCGTTGTTGGCCAGTTTATATAAAAGATGGCCGATGCACACGTCAGTTTCAACATTTAACATACAGATATGTTTACCGGCGTTGATGGCGTCCATTGCAACCTTGGCACCAACTTCCGGCACGCCGGTTGCGTCGACAGCACAATCGATAATGTCACATTTTGTTGCGATTTCATTATTTTTTGTAACAATAAACTTGCCTTCTGCCAGAAGCTTATTAGCTTCTTCAACTGTTTCCGCTTCTACAAAGTCTTCGCCTTCTTTATAACCGGAATCCAGATACGCACGTTTTGCATTTTCAAGCACAACGTCAACCACAACTACCGGATCCATCCCTTTCATAACTGTCATCTGAGCGGCCATACCGCAGCCCATCTGGCCTGCGCCAACAATACTGGCCTTAATTGGTTTACCTTCGTCTTCCAACTTCTGAAGCTTGTACATCATGTTAATCATTTTAAATACCTCTTTCTATATTAAAAATTTGTTAAACGATTTTTATCCGACAGCTTAATAAGTCTGCTCTCCACTGTCATATTAAGTGAATAAAATTTCAAACTGATCTCCAGGCTTTATTTCTGGCAGATCACCGCCAGACAGTTCAATCTGTCCAGGAAGTTCCACAGCCTCTTGGCCTGTAAATTTAAAAGAGCAGTGCCCCATCGCTTTTAAAGTGTGGTTTGCTTCCTCACCCACTGCGGTAACAATATATTGGTTGTTTCCAAAAATGACCACATCTCTTGGCTTAATTTCCTGATCCATATCACAGATAGTGTGAAGAACAGACATCTCTGCAAGAGATTCTGGTGCATTTTCATTAAATACGATTATAAAATTTCCTTCTTCCGCCATTTCCTCTACCAGCGGCCCAATGGTTGTTACAGTGCTTTTATAGTCCATTTCATCTCTGCCTTTTAATATAAACCAATACTGAAAGCATAAGCGATCAGAACAGCCACAGGGCCTGTGATCAAGCGCTCAAACAGTACGGCTGGTACACCGGCATCAATGGTTTCCGGCTCTGCTTCACCAAGGGAAAGGCCGACCGGTACAAAATCACAGCCTACCTGTGCGTCAATGGCAAAGAGTGCTGGCAATGCCAGTGAAGGATTGATGGCGCCTACACCAATCTGCTGACCAATTAAAACACCGACTACCTGAGCAATGACAGCGCCTGGTCCGATAATTGGGGAAATAATTGGTATGGCGCAGATAATACAGATAACCAACAAGCCCGGCAGTGTATTTGCAAGCGGTGAAATCGTGTTTGCGATCCAGTCGCCAAGACCGGTTCCCTGGATAATCCCGATAAGCATGGCAACAAAGGCCATAAAAGGAAGGATATTACGGATAACCATATCGATGGTGTCACGGCCTGCCTGAAAGAATTTGCCAACAACGCCGCCAACGCCTTTACCAAGACGTACGATAATGCTTTCTTTCTTGTCACCCTTATCGCTTTTCTTATTTTTGCTTTCTTCTTTCTTCTGTTTTTCCTTTTGTATGGTTTTTTCAGTGGCAATTGGTGCTTCAGAGCCATCGGCCAGCTGAATGGTCTCAGGCTTTACCCCCGATACATAGATATCTTCGGTGATAAATTTAGCCAGCGGACCGCTCTGTCCTACTGAAGTGATGTTAATGGTCGGTATCTGCTTTTTAGGGTAAACACCGCATCGGGCTGTACCGCCGCAGTCAATGACAACGCATGCAAATTCATCATCAGGAACACCTGTTGAGAAGCCATCAACAGCAGTCGCTCCTGTCAGCTCAGCGATTCTTTTAGTGAGCGGGTCGATACCGCCACCTGTAACAGATACAATTTTATTACGCTTTTCGGTTGGCTGGATCACCAGCGGGCCACCCCAGCCTGAAGAACCCTTTGATACTTTAACGGCTTTATACATTTGCGTTTTCCCCCTTTTTCATAAACTTAATGGTCAATCGCTCGCAGATAATCCCACGGATCAATATTACGATAACGCCGACAATAAAGTAGCGGATTGCCAGTGGGCCCAGATCCTTGCCTAGGGTTGTGAGCCCTGCCGCAATCCCGCCGTAAACAAAGTATTCACCAGCATTAGCATGCGGAAACAAACCTGTGATTGGATGACAGAAAGACACTGCCGCATCATAAAATGCGGGTTTGTATTTTTCATCCAGAAAACGTCCCATTGTGTAGGCCATTGGGTTGCACAGGAAAAACATTGACAGGATCGGCAGCAGCGTGTATCTGAGTAAAAAGTTTTTGCTGCAGATAATTCCCAGCTTATCGACCTTGTCCTGACCGATGATTGCGATCAGAGCATTGACTGCTGTGATCAAACAGACAAGTGTTGGAATGATTCCGGTGATGTACCCTACAAACTGTTCACCCCCAATTTGAAACAGCCCAATAAATGCAGTAGCTAAATTTGATAAGAATTCCATAATTACCTCCTCGTTCTTTTCTTTTTTAATAATTGCTGATATGTAAACGGATCATCAACATTTTACATACAGCGTATTATTTACATTGATTCCTTTGCCGTGAGTTGTCCAGTGCATTCGAGCATCCGTTTTTTATTCTCTGTTTGCGTATCTTCCACAGCAAGCCTTCTTTCGATGGCCTCTACCGCCTGAATGAGTGCCCCCTTTTTTTTAGACATCTCTTCTGGGTCATAAGGATGCTTCCGCCTTCTACGCCGGAATTCCCGGGCATCTTCTTTCAAACCAATATCTTTCAAATCTGACAGACTTTTTCCAAGAATGGCTTCGTTTGTCTTAAACCCTGCAAAAATGGTAAGCCCTTTCATCTGACGGTAAGCCACTACCTGATCTTTACGCCTGCTATAAGACACAATCAAAATTTGTCCTGCCTTCAGCCCCCCTTTCGTATGTCCAATACCAATGGTACCGGTTCCTCTTAACTTGCCCAGTTCACGCTGATAGCGCTTTATCTGAAACAAGCTGAGTACCATCTGAAGTGCCATCAACGCAAATACAACTAAAAACAATAAATTTCTTTGCATTTTCCTTTTCCCCTTATTTTAATTTTTTAGTCTGAATGCTTCTATTTTTGTCTTTTGTTCTTGGCTTTAATCGCATTATATAACGCACATTTGTAAATGTCAATCAGATATTGAAATCATCCTTGTGATCTTTGATATTAAATTTTATATAACTTTGGCTTAATTTAGCGAATTGCATTCGTTTTCTTATGCTTTATTTGTTTCATTCGTTAAAATAATATCATTTTAGATTACGTTTTTATAATTTACAAATGATAATTTTATGATGTTATTTGTTTAACAATCATAAATAGTTTACAAAAATAAAAAATGATCTATATTATTTTTGTTCCTAACTTTTCTTTTTCTAAAACAAAAAAATGCTATATTCTCATTAAAAATAGAGAGTACAGCATTTTTTATATTATATTAAAAATTATTCGCCAATAATGCAGACCTTACATTTTCTTGGTCTGGGGCGCGAGCAGTCAAAATCAACAAAATAAGCATATCCCGTCACACCAACGCCAAGATTTCCGTTTTCTACATCAAAAACTTCACTTGAGCCAATGATCGTTGCTTTCAGATGGGCGTCACAATTAAAAAGCTGCGTCCGGTCGCCTCCCGGCAGATAGGTTTCGGCATTCGGCCAGGATTCGACCTCTCGATAATGCTCCTCACCGGGATAAAGATATTGTTCTGCTGTTTCATGCCTGGGGAAAATTTTATTAAGCCCATTGTTTAAATCGACTTGTAAAAATTCATCACCTTCTTCGGTATAATCGTGGACAAACTCCTCAAAAAAGACAGCGCAGGTAGTATGCGGCGAGGAGACAGCACAGATACCATCTTTAATACCGCTCTCTTGAATAATTTTTTTCAACTGTGGTGTGATGTCAAAATAAGTGGGTCTGCCGCCGTGAGACTCCAGTTCAATTTGTTCTTTATACATTTTCATTGCATTGTTCCCCTTTCTTTTCTTTATCCGCCTTAGCCATGGCCTCTGCCATTTCGCGGACCATCCGCGCAGGATCAGGCGCTCCTATAATGCCGGAGGTCGCACCTGTCCCGTCTGCGCCCAGCTTAATAATATTATAAACATCTTCTGGAGAATTAACTCCAGAGGCGATCATGATCAAAATTTCCGGATTCACAGCATGGATCTGTTCAGTCGTTTCCAGAACGTAGCTATCATCCGCCGTCTCTCCCGTACCGATAAGATCCGTTGGTTCAGACAGCAAAATATTCGGCTTCATTTCTGCAATCGCCCTTGATTCCACAACCGAATCCGCACAGACCACTGTAATCATTTCAAGTTCTTTTGCCCGATTCATGGTCGCATACAGTTCTGCCACTGTACAGCTGTTCTCGGCGTGGTTTAAAAATACCGCTTCTGCTCCCGCTGCTTTCAATGATTCCGGCAGCACGTGTCCCATCCCTCTTCCAGGGCGCAGTGATTCCATATGCTGAGCCGTCACAATAATATTTTTAGTGTTTTCAGCAATGTAACGAATATCCGCAAAAGGACAGGTGAAAAAAATTTCAACTCCAGTATCTTCTGCTACCCTGTCGGCGGCTTTAGCTAATTCCAGGCTTTTTTCGCCATAGAGATAGGACTTTGGATTGACGATCAAAAAAGGTGTTCTCACTTTTCTCATTGTTTATACCTCCACTGCTTTTGTCTCAAAAATACCATAATAATGCTCAAGGGTTTTCTGCATCCCCTCTTTAGAAGCCTTCTTAACATCCAGGTAATTATCTGGCTTTTGTTCATTCAGACTTTCCATAGCGCCGGCCAGAAAATCAGAAAAAATATTGATCTTGGCAATGCCACTCACTGCGCATTTGTTTAAGTTTTTATCTCCCGACGAGGAGCCGCCATGAAGAACTAATGGTGTATTCACAGCCGCCGCTATTTCTTTCAAACGGTCAAAGTTAATTTCGGGAATCCCCTTATACATACCATGGGCTGTCCCGATTGAAATCGCCAGAGAGTCGACATTTGTAGCTTTAATAAAGTTTTCAGCATCTTCTACTGTAGTATACTTTGAGTCTGTCTCGTCATGATTCTCATAGTTTTCCCCAGCCCCTACATGTCCAATTTCAGCCTCTACCACCACACCCCTTGGATGAGCATAGTCAATAATTTCTTTTGTTCTGGCAGCATTAACATCAAAGCTTTCCATCGAAGCATCAATCATAACTGAAGAAAAACCCAGATCAATGGCTCTTTTAATGAGTTCTGGCGTCGCACCATGATCCAGATGTAAAACTACTGGAACTTTTGCAGCTTCAGCATATTTTTTACCGACAAGAGCCGCGTCCTCCAGATTAATGTCATCCCCCAGATGGCTTTCTGCCAAAGCCAGAATAAGAGGAAGTCCCAGCCTTTCGGCTACCTCTACATGCCATTTCAGTGATTCCAAGTCAATAAAATTAGCTGCTGGTATTGCAAAATGCTGCTCTTGGGCTTTTTTAAACAATTCCTTTGATGTTACTAACATAATTCATCCCTCCATAGAATAAAAGCTGGCGGTATTCGCCGCTAAACAGGCAAAAGGTGAGCTCTCCTTTATTTTCTATAACATATGTTCCTTCAAGCCTTTTTTGTTCTTTCTCACCTATGATTATATGCGTTTTTTATTTTTTGTCAAATCTTAAATCTTCCTCTGTGTTTTTTTAAGAAGATATGTTTGTTTTTTACATTTGTTTCTTTTTTATTTTTTTACCACTCTAACAAAAAGCCTTAAAGCCCTTTTTTTAAAGGTTTTTCCAACCCCAACGCTTTATTTTTCAGAAGTCAAAAACCATTTTTTATTAATAAGAACATTTGAAAAACAATTTCATATTTTTGCTTTAACGCTTTTAATTATTTTAATTTTTGTTTTTTCTGTTTTATCATTTATTCTATTTAAAACATTTGTTAAATTATAACGAAAAAAATGGTTTTTCTAAGAAAGCTATGTTAAAATTCATACTAACAGATATATAGATATAGAGGAGTTTTTTAATGAAAAAAAATATTATTGAGGATGAACGCATGATGCTGCGCGTCAGCGATATGTACTATAATAAAAATATGAGCCAGCAGGACATTGCCAATAAGTTATCTATTTCTCGCCCTACCATCTCTAAGCTGTTGAGCGCCGCCAGAGAACATGGCATTGTTACCATTACGGTATCGGACACCAATGGACGTAAATACTTTCAGCTGGAGCAGTTGTTAGAAGAAAAATATGATTTAAAAGAAGTTTTCATTGTAGAAACTCTGGAGGATACAGCCGAAACTAAAGCGTTGATGGGTAAGGCCGCCGCTCAGTATCTTTCCCGGATAATACGTGATGGCGACGTCATCGGCGTCACCATGGGAACCACGGTCGCACAGATTGCGCCGCACGCCAACAATTCCTACCACTCAAATCTTACCTTTGTCCCTTTGATTGGCGGCATTGGCACTGTAGCTACCGAACTGCACAGCAACTATATTGCTGAATCCATGGCGCGTGCCTTTGGAGGCATTTACTATCCGCTTCACGCTCCTGCCATGATTTCCAGAAAAAATACAAAAATTGAGTTGATGAAAGAAAACAGTATTCAACGCGTCTTTAAAAAGGCTAAGCGTATGGATATCGCAATTTTGGGTATCGGTGCCCCTACCAGCAATTCTACTATTATAAAAACAGGTTACTTTACCCCGGAAATGTTTGAAGAAATTCGTGAACAGAAAATGTGTGGTGATATCTGTATGGTTTTTTATGACGAAAACGGCAATATTGATAAATTTGAATATAACGAAAAAATGATGTCCATTGACCTGGGCGTGCTCAAAAATACTAAATACTCCATTGGTGTCTGCGGCGGCGTTGATAAGCCTGTTGCCATTTCAGGCGCCATCAACGGCGGTTATATTAATGTGCTGATTACCGATTACGATTGTGCACAGATTTTAGACCGCATGAAAAGTGAATGATTTCTTGCAACATAAAAGGGTGACCGTCCGAAACGGACGGTCACCCTTTTATCCCTACTTCCTGTAGCGCGTATGGATATTACGGATGTCACTTTTGATCTGGGCGACCAGATCGCCGAGATTATCAAACTTGATTTCACCACGAATTCTCTCTTTAAAAGTAAGAGTGACGTAATCCCCATAAATATTCTCATCAAAATCATAAATGTAGGTCTCAATACTGTAGGGATGTTTTTCAAAAGTGGGATTAAACCCTAAATTCGTAAGGCCATCGTGTTCCTGGCCGCGCACCTTTATTTTTGTATAATAGACGCCGCTGCTGGGAAGAATGACTTTTTCTTTCATTTTCAAGTTGGCGGTGGGAATATCAAAGGTATGCCCAAGCCCCTTCCCTTTTACAATGGTTCCCTCAATGCTGTAATCCCGCCCTAAAAAGGTTGATACCTCATTTACTTTTCCGGTACCGATAAGCTCCCGGATCAGGGTACTGCTGACCGATTGTCCATCGATAATACACGGCGGAATAACGGTCACGCCAAAATTAAAGCGTTTTCCAAACTCTGTGAGCATCTGAATATCCCCTTCACCTTTAAAGCCAAAGCTATAGTTAAAGCCGACCACAATATGAGCAACATTATATTTCTGCAGCAGGTAGTCCCGTATAAAGGCTTTTGGACTGTAACACATCAGCTGGTCATTAAAAGGATTCAGAAAAACATAATCAATCCCCAGATCTTTCATAACCTGAACTTTTTCTTCATTCGTGGTAATAAGCCACGGTGAGTAGGCTGGAAAAATATGCGTCAGTGGATGTTCAGCAAAGGTCATGACTCCACTGGCGCAATTCAGTTCTTTTGCCTTTTTGATGGTGGCATTGATAAGCTCCTGATGCCCCAAGTGCACACCATCAAAAAAGCCAAGAGCCAACACAATTTTTTCATTTGGATTAATTTCGGTATTCATGGTTATTCTCCCTAAAACATTTTAATCGGCTGAACATAGGGTTTCTCGCCGGCGCAAAACCGGCCAATACCTACAAATTCTTCCTGGTCGTAAAGACGCAGGATTTCGCTGTCTTCATAACTCTCGAAATCTTCTATGGCATTCCACTGATACAAACGGTTGCCGCTCCTCAAAAAACGGCTGCCCTGTCTGTTGGCTGTTACCATTCTGAATTTTTCGAGCGCATACTCCGGCTCATGGAAAAATCCCTGGGCACGGCCAACCAGCATCAAATTCTTAAGCTGGGATAAATGCAGCGCATTCTCAATCCTAAAATCCCCAACTCTTTTACGATAAAGATCCCCCATACAAGCCACCGTCCCTAATTTTTTACCAATATCACGACAAAGGGAACGGATATATGTGCCTTTAGAGCATTCTACAATAAACCGGGCCTTATACGGTAATTCATCCGTCTCTATTGCTTCTATCCGGCTGATCTGTATGGGTCGCGGCGGTATCTCCACCTTCTCACCCGCTCTTGCGTAGTCATAAAGCTTGCGCCCGTTGATTTTCAAGGCTGAATAAATGGGCGGCACCTGCATGCTGTCACCCTTAAAGAATTCCAGCGCCTTTAAAAATTCTTCTCTGGTAAAGCTTACCGGCGCCTCTGCAGTTACTGTCCCTGTGCAGTCACAGGTATCGGTTTCCTGACCAAAAAGAATTTCCGCCTCATAAACCTTATCCAGGTCATTTAAATATTCCACCGCTTTAGTGGCTTTACCTACGCATAAAACAAGCACTCCCTGGGCGTTTGGGTCCAGGGTCCCGGTGTGCCCGATCTTTTTAGTGTGTAATATCTGCCGGGCTTTAAAAACAACATCGTGCGATGTCATTCCCTTTTCCTTATAAATATTGAGATAACCGTTTAGCTCACTCATATATCTTCTTCATGCTTCCTATAGTACTCGATCAATTCGATCAATTCTTTTTTCAGCGCTTTCAGGTCTCCTTTAAAGGTAAATCCTGCGGCGCGCATGTGGCCTCCTCCTCCGTATTTACGGGCAATCAATGAGACATCAATTTTAAACGGTGTTTTTGAACGGAGCGAGACACGGTAAATACCACACTCTACCTCTTTCACTGTTGCAGAGAGCTGAACGCCGATAATATTCATGCCAATATTGGCAACATCATCTGTTATCTGGACAGGGCCGCCGTATTTACAAATATCAGCATAACTTAAAAAGATCCATGCCAGGGTATTATCTTCATACAACTGCAACGAGTCTACGGCTTTACCATAAAGCTTCATTTGAGCATAATTTTTCTCGCTGTGAAGGCGCTTGGACAACACCGCAAAATTATCACGCTTTTCATAAAGGCGGCTTAAAATCTGATGCGTATCAGCGGTGACATTGGAAAACTGAAAGCTGCCGGTATCGGTAGAGATACCGGTAAAAACAGCCTCAACCATCTCAGGGTCCAGCTCAACGTCCAAAGCATCCAAAATACGGAAAACCAGCTCGGCAGTGGCGGCCGTTATCTCTAAAAAATTGATGTCGCCATACCCCTGATTAGTGGCGTGATGGTCAATGACCACAGTAGTCCGGGCATCCACCATCGGGACGGGTTTAAACGCATATTCCATTGTTGAACAGTCTAAGAAAGCCACAACATCATATTCATCCTGAAGCTCATCTTCAAAATAACGGCTCTCGCTAAAGAACTGAAGCTTATCCTCCAAAGGCGTTTCGATGTAATAATCGACGTTCTTCCCCAGGGCTTTCAGGCCCTTTCCAAGGGCAATAGCAGACCCGATGGCATCGCCATCGGGTTTATTATGCACGAGAATCAAAAAGCTCTGATTCTCTTTTATACAATCAAGAATCTCTGTCGGTACCTTCTTCATCCTCAGATGCTCCTTTGTTTTTTTTCAGACTTGCTAAAATACTGTCAATATGCATGCCGTACTCTACAGAATCATCCAATTTGAAAGTAAGCGCCGGAATTGAGTGGACCTTAAGCACCTTCCCAAGATTTGCCCTCAAAAAGCCTTTTGCATTATCTAAGAGGCCCAGAACTTCTTCCTTTTCCTCAGATGTTCCGAAAATACTGACATAAACAGTCGCTGTTTTGAGATCTGGCGCCGCTTTGACGTGGGTAATACTAAGTGTGTCACGGTTAAAACGGCTGTCCTTCATTTTCTGCTGAATAATCAGACTCAGCTCACGCTGAATCTGACCATTAATTTTTTCTATTCGATGTGATGCCATAATAGCACCCCCTTTATTTTACAGTTCTCTTGCCACGGCTTCCATGACAAAGGTCTCAATGACGTCACCAAGCTTGATATCATTGTATTTATCAATACCGATACCACATTCGTACCCGCTGGCAACCTCTTTGACATCATCCTTAAAACGCCTTAAGGATGAGATTTCACCTTCAAACACAACAATGCCGTCACGAATGATCCGAACCTCATCATTTCTGGATATTTTACCGTCAGTGACATAGGAACCGGCAATCATGCTGCCATTCGGTATCTTGAAGACTTCACGGACTTCGGCATTCCCGGTAACTTTTTCGACAAATTCCGGCGCCAGCATCCCTTCCATCGCTTTTTTGACATCTTCGATCGCATCATAGATAACGCGGTACAGACGGATATCGACTTCTTCCGTTTCCGCAGCTGCCAGCGCGTTTTTATCCGGACGCACATTAAAACCAATGATGATAGCATTAGAGGTAGACGCCAGCATAACATCTGTCTCGTTCACTGCACCAACTGCGCCGTGGATCACATTAATGCGCACATCATCTGTGTTCAGTTTTTCAAGTGACTGCTTAATGGCTTCAATGGAACCCTGAACATCGGCCTTGATAATAATATTGATATCCTGAATCTGCCCTTCCTGAATCTTCGTAAACAGGTCATCCAGAGACAGCCGCATCTTAGCCTGACGGGCATCCTTTTCCATTTCACGGCGTTTTTCCGCCAACTGTCGTGCTTCTTTTTCATTTTCGAGCACGATAAAGTCATCCCCTGCCACAGGGATATCCGACAAACCAGAAATTTCAACCGGAGTGGATGGACCAGCTTTCTTAATTCGCTTGCCCTTATCGTCAATCATGGTACGAACCTTACCATAGGTCATACCGGATATGATGGAATCTCCAACGTGCAGTGTACCCTGCTGTACCAAAAGACTGGCGGTCGCGCCTTTTCCTTTTTTAACCTGGGCTTCAATAACGCTTCCGCGGGCGGCACGCTTAGGGTCTGCGGTTAATTCGCCCATTTCTGAAACCAGCAGAACCATTTCGAGCAGTGTATCAATATTTTCACCTTTCTTGGCTGAAACCGGCACTGCGATAACATCGCCGCCCCACTCTTCAACTACCAGGTTATGTTCTGTTAATTCCTGTTTAACACGTTCGGGATTGGCGCCTTCTTTATCAATCTTGTTAATCGCAACAATGATTGGGACACCGGCTGCCTTGACATGGTTGATCGCTTCTACCGTCTGCGGCATGACACCATCGTCAGCCGCTACCACCAGGATGGCAATATCGGTCATCTGCGCCCCTCTGGAACGCATGGCGGTAAAGGCCTCATGGCCAGGTGTATCGATAAAAGTAATTGACTCACCATTGATGGTAACAGTGTATGCACCGATGTGCTGGGTAATCCCACCAGCTTCACCGGCTGTAACATTTGCTTTGCGGATACGGTCTAGGAGGGAGGTCTTACCGTGGTCAACGTGACCCATAACAGTAACAACCGGCGGACGTTTAACTTCGTTTCCGGTATCTTCTTCGTCATATTCTTCCAGAATTTTGGTGACGACATCCTCCATTTTAACAGCTTTAACTTCATACCCCAGCTCTGAGGCCACAATTTCTGCGGTTTCATAATCAATCTGCTGGTTAATGGTTGCCATGGTACCCGACATCATTAAAATCTTAATAATTTCGGTCGCGCCAATATCCAGAATTTCGGCCAGCTCTCCAACGGTTACCAATTCAGGAATCTCAAAAACCTGATTTTTCAGCTTTTCGGTCTTCTTTTCATCCTTCATCTTTTTGTAAACGCTGCGGGCTGTTTTCCCTTTTTTGCTGTGGTCTCTGACCTTAGCAGGCTGGTTATTGTTATTATTATTTCTTTTCTGGTTTTTATTTTTGCGGTCTGGCTTGCTGTTATTAGGCACAGTCTGGCCTTTGGCGTTATTGGGACGGTTGTTATTATTGCTGCCGCTGTTCCCCTGTCCTCCGGTATTTCTCTTTTGCGGACTCTGGCCGTTGTTCCCATTTTTCTGGCCATCTGCCGGGCGGCGGTTCTGGGATGCGCTGCTGTCCCTTTGCTGCGGTTTTCTTTCCTGCTGCTGAGGCTTCGACTGCTGTGGTTTGCGCTCCTGCTGCTGAGGCTTCGGCTGTGCTTTAGACTGTGGCTTGCTTTCCTGTTTGGGCTGCTGAGGCTTCTGGGCCTTTGTCTCCTGTTTTGGCGCCGCTGCTTTAGGTGCTGCTTTTGGCTGCACTTTGGTATCTTCACCCTTTTTGTATTCTTTTCTGAAATCAGTTACCTGTTGTTCTGTTAACACACTCATGTGATTTTTCACGGGAATATTATGTTTGTTTAAGATATCGACAAATTCCTTACTTGGAACGTCATACTCACTTGCTAATTGATAAACTCTTAACTTTGACATATAATTCCTCCCTTCAATTGTTTTTATTTGTTCATAGATCTCTCCATAGCTGTATTTTTCATCTGCCGTTATGGCCTATGACAGCTGTTCTTTTATTTTTTGACGCACTTCTTCGACGGTCTCTTTGTCGATTGGCCGTTTAAAAGCTTTTTCAAGAATATTTTTACTCAGAAAAGCGTCCAGACATTTGGGATCGTCACAGATGTAGGCTCCCCGTCCATTGGCTTTTCCCGTTGGATCATAGAATATTTCATTGTCTTTATTGCAGACAATACGCAGTAGATTTTTCTTTTCAATTTTCGAATGACAAACCACGCAGGTTCTTACGGGCATTTTTTTCATTGCTTCCTCCTGCACACATTATAATATTATATCACAGAGATACCGGATAAATCTTTACTTATTCAAAAAAGTCATCCAGATCCTCTAATTCGTCCGTCATTACCAGGTCGTCCAGTACATTATCGAGGCTTTCGGCATTATCTTCATCAATCTGAATGTCCAGTACCTCATCCAGCTCATTTTTCAGCTCATCCAGAATATCCTCTTCTTCTCCCGCATTTGTATAGTCCGCATCGAAGTCTGGATTTTCTGCCAGCATACGTTCATAGTCGCTTTTGCTCTTGATATCAATTTTCCAGGATGCCAGTTTGGCTGCCAGACGGACGTTCTGTCCCTCTTTACCAATGGCCAGGGATAATTGAAAATCATCGACCACCGCAATGGCGGTCTTTTCGGTTTTATTGGGCAGAATGCGGTAAATCTTTGCAGGACTCAGGGCATTAGAAAGGTATTCTCGCACATCATCGCTGTATTTGATGATGTCAATCTTTTCACCGTTGAGCTCGTTAATAATATTCTGAACCCGTATTCCCTTTTGGCCAACACAAGCCCCAACTGGATCAACGGACGAATCATTGGCCTTAACGGCAATCTTGGTTCTTGACCCTGCTTCTCTGGAAATGGACACAATATCCACAATGCCATCATAAATTTCCGGCACCTCGGTCTCAAAGAGCCGCTTCACCAGACCCGGATGGGTTCTGGACAATCTGAGCTGCGGCCCCTTGGTGGTCTTGCGCACCATGAGCAAATAAACCTTTAAACGCTGTCCAGGGTAGTATTTTTCTCCGGGAACCTGTTCCATTGGCGGCATGCAGCCCTCGCTGTTTCCAATATCCACGAACACATTGCCGCGTTCAATACGGTTGATAATTCCCGTCATTACTTCCTCCTGGCGTTCCAGGTATTCGTTATAGACCATGTTGCGTTCAGCTTCCTTGATTCGCTGGACAATAAGCTGTTTTGCATTCTGAGCTGCTATACGTCCAAAATCTCTTGGGGTAATGACTTTACGGTAGACATCTCCAACTTCATAGGTCGGATCAATTTCACGCGCTTCTTCAAGAGATATCTGTGTTTCCAGATTTTCGACATCCTCGACAATATCGCGTGTTGCATAGACGGTAATCTCTCCCGTATCACGGTCGAGCTTTACGTCCACATCCTGGACATTGCCATAGTTTTTTTTGTAGGCGGATTCAATGGACACCTCAATAGCGTCAATCAGTTCCTCCTTATCAATGTTCTTTTCTGCTTCTAAAGCATCAAGAGCTCTCATAAATTCTGCATTCATAACGATTCGCCTTCCTAAAATTCAATTTCCGGAGCAACCTTGGAAACAGCAGACATTTCCAGCTCCATCATTTCTTCAGAGTCAAGCTGTAGGGTCAGCGTTACACCTTTGTATCCTTTAAGGATACCGCTTAACTGTTTGCTGCCATTTACCGGTGCGTAGAAACTGACCACAATGCGTTTATCCATATTGCGGGCAAAATCTTTTTCCTTTTTTAAAGGACGGTCAATTCCCGGAGACGAAACCTCTAACAGATAGCTCTGCTCAATGGGGTCTTTTTCATCCATCAGGTCACTGAGCTTACGGCTGACCACTTCGCAGTCATCCAGCCCAATACCGTTCGGTCCATCAATATAGGTCGTTAACACCCAGTCCTTTCCGGCTTTTTCAAAGGTAACATCAACACACTCATAGCCCTCAGCTTCTACCACAGGTGCTATAAGCTCCTCCAGCATTGACTCCTTGGATTGTTTCTTCATATATTCTCCTAGATTTTAATAAGCTTCAGAAAATACACAAGAGTGGGTTTCCCCACTCTTGTGAAAGGCTTATTTAGTTTCACAAACAAAACCGAGATGGTTTCAGTTGACAATCAAATCATTTCTGGCTACACTGCCATGATTTCCGCTTCTTTTTCCTTCAGCACACCCTCGATGTTTTTCACTTCATCATCGGTCAGCTTCTGAATTTCTTTTTCGCCCTGGTGCAGTTCATCCTCACTGATCAGACCTTCCTTTTCAGCGTCTTTCAGATCCTGTACAGCTTTACGGCGTATGTTACGCATGGCAACTTTACATTCTTCACCGTACTTCTTGGTTAACTTAACCAGCTCTTTACGGCGTTCTTCCGTCAGCTCCGGCACGATCAGACGAATGATTTTGCCATCGTTAGATGGATTGAAGCCCAGATCGGCGGTCAAAATAGCCTTTTCGATCGCAGAGATCGAGGTGCTGTCATAAGGCTGAATGGTAATCATACGCGCTTCAGGCACTGCCACACTTGCCAGCTGGTTGATGGCTGTCGCCGCACCGTAGTAATCAACCGTAACCTTATCCAGAATATGGGGGTTCGCACGGCCTGCTCTCAGACCTCCCAAGCTCTCATTTAGGTTATTCAGGGCTTTCTGCATTTTGTCATTGGCTCTGTCTTTAATTTCGT
Source organism: Eubacterium callanderi (assembly GCF_900142645.1). Taxonomy (GTDB): domain Bacteria; phylum Bacillota; class Clostridia; order Eubacteriales; family Eubacteriaceae; genus Eubacterium; species Eubacterium callanderi. The sequence goes on along the minus strand of NZ_FRBP01000013.1, from coordinate 74,184 downwards.
TTAACATTATTCTGCCTCCTCGATAATTGTTCCGATGGTTTCGCCGCGAACGGCTTTCAAAATATTTTCCGGCTGATCCAAACCGAAAACAAGGATTGGTATTTTATTATCCATACACAGGGTGATAGCTGTGGAATCCATAACCTTTAATCCCTGGTTAATAACGTCAATGTAGGTCAGGCGATCATATTTTTTAGCGTCTGGATTCACCTCTGGATCAGAGTCGTAGACCGCGTCCACACTCTTGGCCAAAAGGATCATCTCTGCATCTACCTCTGCTGCACGCAACGCCGCTGTGGTATCCGTCGTAAAGAACGGATTGCCTGTGCCTGCCGCAAAGATAACTACGCGTTTCTTTTCCAGATGTCTGACGGCTTTACGGCGTATATAAGGTTCAGCCACTTCCTTCATTTCAATGGCAGTCTGTACTCTTACCGGTACGCCCATCTGTTCCAAAACATCCTGAAGCGCCAGCGCGTTAATAACAGTGGAAAGCATCCCCATATAATCTGCGGTAGATTTATCCATTCCCTCGCCAAAACGGCCTCTCCAGAAATTGCCTCCGCCTACAACAATCGCGATCTCAACATCCTGTTCAAAAACTTCTTTGACAGATTCACAGATGCGCTGTACCGTCGGTGGATCAATGCCAAAGCCAACCTTACCAGACAGGGCTTCGCCGCTCAGCTTGATAATAATTCTTTTGTATTTCGTCTCCATATAATCCCCCTTCTATTCTTAGTTTGATTATACCTCAGAACCTCCTGTTTTTCAAGAGAAGCTCAGGAATAACCCAAACTGTAAAAAAAGAACACTCGCGTGCTCTTTATCACAAATCTATTCAGGTACCGTTTGTGTCGGCCTACCTTTATGCCAAAGAGCCGACACAATCATGAACTGTCTAATATACAGTCATAATGAACATATCTATTATAGCTTAAAACAGCTGCCTGCGTCAAGCTTCTTTCACAAAAAATTAACGAAAGCAGCTCAAGTCATTATCACTGATCTTCTTTTTGAAGTGTGCTGTGTACATTCAGAGAAAGCCGTCCATCAACAGTCATCTTTCTTCTGTCATAATTTCTCACACACTTTGTCAAAAGACGTTCTATACCAAAGGCAATCACCAACACAGCACCGAGCAGGAGAATGGCTCCAGTATTCAAAGCCATTTCCAGCCCCAACTGATGGCTGAACAAAAAAACTGCGCCAAAATACCCTGCTGCCATCGTGATCATTACAAACAACCGAAGCTTTGTAAATGGAATATTATTTTTCACCACAGCCTGCATACTAATAAGGCCCGTTATAAAATAGAGTATTGTTGTTTTCTCAATCATCCCGATTTCGAACAGACCTATACCTGATATAAAATTAATCAGTAGAAATGCCATAATGATGGCCGCAGCATTTGGCAAGGCGCTTCGCAATGCTGCCGGCAGAAATTTTTTCCTGATTCTCCGTCCATCTGCTTCAAAAGCTGTTGCAAACGAAGGGTAAGCCTCTATAGCAGCGTCGATCAATGTAATCTGAATCGGAAGGAAAGGAAAGGGAATATTAGCCAGTACACAGATGAGCGTCATGACCACCGAATAAATCGTTTTGATAAAAAAGACACCTGCTGCGCGGGTAACATTATTTACCACACGCCGCCCTTCCAATAAAAGCCCTGGCAGCGCTGAAAAATCAGATTTCAGCAGAACCACCTGCGCGGCTTGTCTGGCTGCATCACTTCCATTTCCCATGGCAATAGAGCAGTCAGCCTCCTTCAATGCCAGAAGGTCATTGACACCATCTCCCGTCATTGCCACAGAATGCCCCTCTGCCTTTAATGCCTGAACCAACTTCTTTTTCTGCTGCGGTGTTGTTCTTCCAAACACCGTATACTTTTCTGCGATTTTTCTAAAATCCGCATCTTCACTTACAGTCATCATGTCAATCGCTTCGTCATAGTTCTTTAGCCGGGCATCCTTCGCAACCATAGATACCGTCACCGGATTATCACCGGATATTACTTTAACCGTGACGCCCTGTTTTCTAAAATAGCTTAAAATTTTGGGTGCACTCTGGCGTATGCAGTCCCGGATGACAATCCCAGCTATGGGAGTCAGCTTCGTTTCGGATAAATTTGTCTGGCTTTTAATTACATCCTCTGTGACGCTGGCGACAAGCACTCTTCTCCCTCTTTTTATCTCCGACTTCAGCGCATCCGGCATTTCTCCCTGCAACACTTTTTCCGGTGCTCCAATAACAAATGTGACCCCTTCTTTAAAGGTCATTGCAGCCCACTTTCTTTCGGAGGAAAACGCAACTCTTGAGTACACAGTAAAGGCGCTGTTCTCTTTAAAGTACTCCTTTAGGGCCTGAAAAGTCGCGTTGTTATCATTACTGTATTTCAAGAAAGAGCCCATCAACGGCTCAAGTTTCACTTCCCTGGCAAGTACGTTTTCAAAAATCTGTACACTTTCCACTTCCATCCTCCCCTCCGTTAACGTACCGGTTTTATCAAGGCACAGTACGTCTACGTGAGACAAAGCTTCCAAAGAAAACATATCCTGAATCAAGATTTGATCTTTTGCCAGCTTAATGACACCGCCAGCCAGCGATACACTGATCAGCAGCACTAACCCCTTTGGAAGCATCCCCAACAGGCCGGCCGCGGTGGACACTACCGAAGTAAAAAGCGGATCGCTCCGCAAAATAAAAGCTTCCAAAAACAAGATAATCCCCAAGGGAATAATAAACAGGCTGGTAATGCGGGTTACCTTACGCATGGACTGCATCAGCTCAGAGCTTTGTTCCTTTGCCTGTTTTGCCTCCTGCGCAATTTTAGCCGCGTAATTATCATTCCCAACATGAATGACTTTCGCCAGACACCGTCCGCTGACCACACTGCTGCCAGACATCAGCTTATCGCCAATTCCCTTTCCAATTGCGTCCGCCTCACCTGTCAGGAGTGCCTCGTTTACCTCCATATCACCAGAAAGAACCTCTCCATCACAGCAAATCTGCTGTCCTGCGGTCAATGCCATTATATCATCCTGAACAACCTCTTCCGTCGCGATCGTTTTTTCTTCTCCATCACGCAGCACTGTGACAGAAGGAGCTGAAAGCAGCGATAGCTTTTCGACTGTTTTCTTAGCTTTAAACTCCTGTGCAATACCAATTGCCATATTTAAGATGATGATTCCAATAAACAGCATATTGCTGTAAGCACCAACACAGAAAAGTGCAATGGCAATCAATAAATTCATAAGATTAAACATGGTAAAAACATTTTGTCTGATGATCTCATTCGTTGTTTTAGTCATGGCACTTTGGGTCAGATTCTGCTTACCCTCCTGCACGCGCTGGATTACTTCTTTTTCAGAAAGTCCTTTTACACGATTTTTCTCAATCATTGACAGCCTCCATTATTTTGCTGTCCTCATTGTAACGAAACTTTCTAACCTGCTGATAAAGAAATTATTAAAAATTTATTAACACTTTGTATCTTCAAACACATCCAAATATTGAAGGCTGCCTTCTTAACCTAATTTTCGAGACAGCCTTCTTAGTTTATAATTTTTACTTAAACAGACCAAAAACAAACAAAAACATATTTTTTTCATCTTCCTTTAATATCTCAGCCGCTTCAACACCTTGAAGAACTGGAAATTTTTCTAAATATGCTTCCCAATCAAATTCATATGTTTTATTATCCATATTAATCTCCTTTATCAGATTCTACCGTTAACTGCCCCAAAAATTTGTATGCATAATAAATTTAATATTGTCCATACTCACGAACCGTTTCTAAAACTGCTTTAAGATTTTCTGCAATTTGGCCTTTAAGGGAGAAAATAATTTTATCTGTACTGAAAATATACCCACCACCAGGGGCCATAATATCTAAAAGTCGTTTTGCTTCATCGATACATTCCTGTTTTGATTTTGTCTGAAGATAACTGATGGGGTAAAGCCCTGAAACAATATGGTTCTTTCCAACTATTTTTTTGATTTTTGAAGGATCTCCGTATTCAAAGCACATATAAACTCTGCCCTCTAACTCTGCAAGATAATCAAGCTTATCGGACCAGTCATGTTCGCAAAAAATCCACGCCCCCATATTATTTTCAAAAATATATTTCATAAGTTTTTGGAAGGTTGGCCACCAAAAACGTTCAAACTGCTTTTTGTTTAAAAAAGGCGCCATATGAAGCGGAATGAAACATCGGGCATACTGATTCTGCACAGGCCCAATAGCCGCTTTGCATGTAAGCGGCAGCAGCGCTTCACACGCTTCTTCTACCTTCTGTGGAAAGCGGCGAATATCTTTATTTATATTTGTAAATGAACGTATTAAATCTGCAAGATAATCAAACGGAGCCTCTGTTCCGGCACCGGGTGGTAATACAGCATAACCATATTTATCCGTCATGCAGTCAGCTATTTCTGTCATATATTGCATACTGTCATGATATGCTTTATAGGCTTTCGCAAAATTTAACGCACTAAAAATTGTGTCGTTTTGAATTGAAGGATATAATCTTGGAAGCAGTACCTCTGTCATAAAGTTATAGGGATCTTTTATAAACTCATCATATTCATCAACTTCTAGACATGAAATTTCCGGATGCTGCATATATCCGGAGTCACTCATCACAAAAGATTTTGCCTGTAAAATCTGATAAAAACGGGGAGTTCGGTTGCTGCGTGTGAGTGGCAGCTTATCATTTTGAAATTCCTGAGCCATTTTTTCATAAAATATTGGCCATTGTTTCATATCCCATTGGGCCGTTTTTAAATCAAGTTCTGCATATTCAATGGCGGCATCCCATGAAAAATCAATATCAATCGGCACACGTTTAGGTACTTTTCCATCAAAAACATTTTTAAATAATTGAGTTCTTTCTTCCTGAATTGTTTTATTACTTAACATACCAATCTCCCTTAACTTTTAAAAATCTCTTAAATCTGATTCTATTAATCATTTTTGTCAATAAAAAATATTTTTATGGTTGAAATCACCATTAAAATAAACACTCCAAAAACAATAATACCGCCAACCGAGCCCATATATTTAATTGCTAACAGCCCTTCCTGTTCTTTTGTAAATAATATCATCGTACACGCAATAATTGAGCAAAGCAGACCCCAGGTTAGCTTAACCCAAATTGGTGCTTCATTTTCCAGCCCTTCATCTTTTATGCACAAAGAGGAAACCGCAATAATATTACTGTCTGCCGATGTCGCAAATGATAAAATCAGCAGACCAAACATCAATGGAATCATCACCTTCGTAAATGGAAGATTGTTAAAGAAAGCACTCAGCGCACTAAGAGGACCAACCTGTTGAATAATAGGTACAAAATCGACGACACCTTCCATCTGCCAGTTGATTGCTGTCCCTCCCCACACACCAAACCATATAATCGCAAATAGTGATGGCATAAAAAAATTCACGATCATAAATTCACGAATTGTTCTGCCATAAGAAATATTTGCCAGAAAGATTCCTGTTACCGGTGCATAAACAATCCAAAAGTTCCATGTCATAATCGTCCACCATTTAACAAGGGTTTCTCCTCCAAGAATTCCTGTATCAAATGTCCACAAAGGCAAATTTTGCAGCCAATACCCAAAGGCTGTTGTTGTATGATTTAGAATAAATAATGTTGGCCCGCAGATAAACAATATAAAAAGCAGCAAGTAGAAAATATATGTGTTTATGTTCGCAAATACACGAACTCCTTTCTTTATTCCTCTTATCGATGAAAAAATAAAAACAAAAGCAAATAACATTGTAATAATAATTAAAATTGTTTGGGTTGTCTCGATTCCATATATTAGCTTCAATCCAGAGGCGATCAGTACAATACCACCGCCCAAGCTGCCAGAAAGTCCTAAAACCAGCGCAATAACTGCCAGAACATCAACAACAGTCGCCAGCTTTCCGGCTTTTTTATCACCCAACAGAGGGATTAAACAGCTTGAAATACTAAGGGGTTTTTTCATGTTATAGCACATATAGGCAATACAAAGCGCACTGACCGCTGCGATAGAATAGGGGAAAAACGACCATTCATGTATAATTCGTCCTAAAGCAAAGACAGCGGCTTCTTCACTTCCGGCTGCAACTCCAAAGCCATCGAGCTCACCAAAGATGTTTTTGAAATAAATCATTGGCAATGACACACCATAGGTTATCGTTCCAACTGCAATCCCCCCAGTTAATGACATCGCAAACCAAGATTTAAAGCTGTAATGCGCTTGAGCATTTTCTCCCCCAATACGAATCCGGCCTTTTTTTGAAAAGCTCAAAATAATGCAAAGAACAAAGGTAATTGCTGTAATAATCTGATATAACCAGCCGAGTTTGTCCAAAGAAATGTTAAACAAATTTTCTAAGTTACCGGACAGCAAATCTCCTCTTATACACCCAAGAATCGCAGCACCTCCAACGACTGCTAACGCAGGAATAAAAACTCTTTTTTTGATCTTTTTCATAACATACCTTCTTTATAAATTTTGGGGAGAAAATTTCAAGTATCACTATGTTTTACAATTGAACCTGTACTTCGCCTTCATCCTGTACATCTGTATCACTTTTTGCCCGAATCTTTTTAATGTCTTTAGCCACAAAAAGTCCTGCAAAAAAAGCGATGATCAGGCAAATACAGGTTAATAAGAAGATATTAAAATATCCTCCTGCCCCATACTGGTCAATCCAGCCACCACAAAGCGAATAATAAAACGCATCTGTAATATAAGTAATAATTGACACAACCCCCATAGCTGTTCCCGTTAAGCGAACCGGTAGTTCAATTTCTGAAACGGGAATAAACATGATTCCCCAAACACCGACTACCCAAAAAGAAGCAAGTAAAAATACAACAATGGTTAATGTGAGTAATTCTGGAACGGTCGGAAAAACTATATAACAGATAAAGCAAATAGCACTGATAAAACAAGCAATCGAAATCACTTTGGTTATTGAAACTTTATCACGATTACGGTTGCCTAAAAAAGTACAAACCGGAGCCGCGATAATTCCAATATTTTTATAAATAACTCCCAATGTCGTCGATTGTGCCGCATCTAATCCAAAGAATTCAACCATATAGGGCTGCATATAAATTAATGAAGTCGATGCCAGATAAATGCTAAAACAAATCACACCAATCAACCATACATTTCTAATTTTCAAAACATTTTTTACATCGGAAAATGTAACAGGATTTTCTTTAGCTGTATCCTTTATTTCTGGTTTAAAAAAGAACAAAATCAACAATGCTCCGAGTAAATTTAATGCTGAAAAAGAAATTAAAACAATTTGCATGCTTAATCTAACCGAGGAGATACTTGCAATCAGCCAAATGCCCATCGCACTAATTGGTATCGTTGAAACATTTCGCACAATTTGCCGGAACGTAACAAGCTTTCCCTGCTCTTCGTTTGTTCCAAGAAGACGTGTCATTTTCTGATTTGCATTAAAAACAAAACCACATGCAAATACCGCATTCAAAAGATACAGCGCTATCATAATGCTGAAACTCGGAAGCACCGCAATTCCAAAACCGGTTAAGGATGTCCCCATCCAGCCGATAACCAGTAAAGTTTTTGTGTTTACCCTGTCTGCAAGCCAACCCCCGGGAATATACATGATCAGTTGCATGATACCATACAATGACAGCAATAATCCAATTTGTGTGTTTGAATAGCCTGTAGAATCCTGAAACGCTACATAAAAACTTGAACAAGCATAGGTCACCATAAACATCATCTGCCAACCAAGCCCGGCCCCGGCAACGGCAATATACCTTTGTACTTTTTTCATATTCGCACCCAATTCTTCTGATATATATTTAGGTTCTTTTAAGGTGAATCTATAAGACCTTTCGTTTTATTACTCAAGCCGATTGGATTATCCAAACAGCATCCAGACGAACTCAAGAATTATGTCTTCATATTGCTGACGCTGTTTGTTTTGCTCTTTCTCAAATTCAGTTATATCGTCATCCTCTACTAAATAATTCGTATAAAATTCCGAAGAAAATTCCATAATAATCTCCTTAATAATTTGTGTTTTCAATAATATAATTACAAATCGCCCTGAAATTTTTGATATTCAAATCTCCCAGAGCCATTGGCGATTTGTCAAAACCAAAAATGTACTTGCCGTCAGGCGCCATAACATCAATGAATCTTTTCAACTCGTTAATGCATTGTTCTTCCCGTAAGCTACGTGCTGTATTCAATGGAAAGAGCCCCCTGAGAACATACTTTTCTCCTAAATTCTTTTTGAGAAATTCTGGATTTCCATATTCAAATGTAAGCTCCGTCAATGGAGGCAGTTCCTTCCAAAAATCCAGAAAACGAGTACAGTCTCCTTCTAAAAAAAGTGAAATTGTATAGCCTTTTTTTGTTATCCCATCCATTACCTGTTTTAAGGAGGGCCAATACAATTTTTCAAACTGCTTCTCACTCATAAACGGTGGCATATGTATCGGAAACATAACTTTTGTTTTATCTGGAAACCCGTCTGCAGTTGCAATTTTAATGCACAACGGGACCAATGCCGATGCTGCTTCTGCAATTTTCTCAGGGCATCGCCGCATATCTAATGAAATCCCAGAAAAGGAACGCAGTAAGTCCGCTAAAACATCGAAGGGCGCAACACACTCATGTACAGGTATGTTAATAAATTCATGTTCATCAATAACCTTATCGATTTCAGAAAATATCTTTAAATAAGTATCATGATAAACATTCAGCGCTTTAGCAAAAACAAAGGATCTTCTTTCTGAAGCTGTATCCAATGCAGTATATAAACGCGGCAGACACTTTTGTACCATCACTTTATAAGGATCCTTTATAAAATCATCATATTCTTCCGCATACAAACTCTGCATTTCAGGATGCTGGATATTTCCATTACTTCCCATGATAAATGCCTTAGCACCTAAAAAATCATATAAAGCAGGCAGTCTCCATGAATAAACAACTGGGCAAAAATCACTTGGAAGCATAGAAGAGAATTGCTTGAACGTAGGATAGATATATTCTGGATTCCATTGAGCCAGTTTAAGATCATACCCACAATACTGCATTGCTGCTTCCATACCGATTTTTAAATGAATTGGTACTCTCTTAGGTTTCTTTCCTTCGTAAATATCCATAACCATTTTATTTCTTTCCATTTGAAGCTCTTTTATCTTAAAAACCCCCTTGTAAATAAAAGTCATTGACTTTTAATCGCTAAATATTTTATACTAAATAATATATCTTATAGTTATTCAAAATCTTTCGCGCATACTTGCACAAAATCAAAATCCGGATTTGCATTAAATTTATAAAATATATCTTTTATACAAAAAATTATAGTTTATTTCCAAAAGAAAATCTACGTTATTCAAGTATAAATAAAACTTTCAAATTTTGATAGTTTTGTGCAAAACAGTACAAAAGGAGTTGTGGAATGAAACTTAACCTTGAAATGATTGCCAATGTTCTTTATAAAGAAAAAATCTTTTTGCATATTAAGAGCAGCCTTCCTCCCTATCTGAATAAAGAAGATATCTATCAGAATAAAGAGAGCCTATTTCAGTTTCTAAATAACAATTGGTGTCTTACTACACAGGAAGGATCATTAACTTTTTACGAACTATCTGATAAACAATGTATCGAATCCGTGTCCAAGGCTTTTGACATTTATTACAACTGGTTCGAAAAAACAGTATACTTTTTATTCGAAGATAACGATATACAAAGCGTTATCGATGAAACATATACGTTATTACGCAACCCTATGTTTTATCTGGATAGCGATTATCGGATCATAGGGATCACGCTCCAATATTTAAATGACCCAAAACTCGATAAGCATTGGAGTGCTTTACTAAAAAACGGTCATTTTTCTTCCGAATGGCTTTACTATATGGGCAATCGAGATAATTATACTGTAAAAAAAATATTAAAAACAGGAGAATACTATACCGAGAGAAACTTCTTTGAATATAACCGTTACTGCGACGATGTTTTTGTGGATGGAATACGAACGGGATTTCTCGAAGTTTTAGAATATGAAACTACTTTAAATTTTGGCCACTTTTGTTTGCTGAGGAAACTGACAGATTTGATTAAAATCAAAGACAAAGCACATAAAAAGGAGCTCAGCCATTACACAACGTCTAAGCAAATTATTAATATTCTTAATGGCAATATTTATGATAAAAAGCTGGTATCTTATTATTTATCTTTAAAGGGCTGGCAAGAATGTGATTGTTACGCCGTAGCCGTACTCTCTCCAACACATAGCGAATCGAAAAATTTAAAAGGTATTATTAATAATATAAAAATAATTTTAGAAAAACAGTTTAACAATAAAATTTTATGTATTGAATTTTCTGACAAAATTATATTAATTTTAAACCAAACACTTCTAAATAAAGACATTTCCATAAGCTTATCACAAATTGCTCAAACTGAAAAATTATTTTGTGGTGTTAGCAATAAATTTAACGGCTTTTTTCTTTTATTCGATTACTATATTCAAGCGGTCTCCACAATAAACTACGGAATAGAAACAAGACACGACACTACTTTTTTCTCTTTTTATGATCATGCCGTAAATCTGATTATCGGACATAACGATCTGCCTGCCAATATTTCCATGTGCCATCCTGATTCTATTGAGCTAATGAGATATGACAATGAAAACAATACAGATTTTTTATTGACGTTAATCTCTTATATACGCAACAATTGCAACCTGCAAAAAACTGCCTCAAGTCTTTTTATTCATAGAAACACCTTAATCTATCGAATGCAAAAAATAAAATCACTTCTTCATTATGATTTAGACAATCCTTATACGAAAGAATACCTCATGATTTCATACCGTATTATACAACAAAATATTAAATAAAAAACAGCTTATATTACAGTGCTCAAGAAAAACCCGGGCACTGCTTTTAAAGCTGTCTGTCACTCATACATTAATGGTAATCTTTATTATTTTATAGTTCTCATCATAATGGCTCTGATTACATCCCCCGAACTATATTCTTTTGATTCCAAACGTTCCTGGAATTTCGTTGAATATCTCTATCTCAGACTGGGGCAAAAGCGGTGCATCCCCCATTGGATAAGCGATTCCCAAACCTTCATATTTTACCTTCCCCAATTTATGGTATGGTAATAAGGATACCTCTGTGATATCTAATTCTACCAGTTTCTCACATATTTTATGAATATCTTTTTTGAATGCGTTAAAACCGGGAATTATTGGAACACGCACCAGTATTTCCTGACCATTTTGTCTTAGCTTTTTTAAGTTTTCTGTAATTTGCGCCAAATCTCCCCCAGTCCATCTCCTGAAAATATTTTTATCCCAGTGCTTATAATCACAGATAAAAAGATTGGTTTTATCCATAGTGGCCGCTATATTTTTCCATGGAATGCATAAGCAGGTTTCTACGGCTGTATGTATTTCTGCCTGCGTACAATGCCCAAACAGCTCATTCACAAAAGCAGGTTCTAAAAGAGCCTCACCGCCACTAACTGTAACGCCTCCACCGGAATGTTGATAGAAAGCCTGATCTCTTTTTATTATTTCAAAAATTTCTTCTACCGTATTATCTTCCCCCATCAAAGTCAGTGCTCCTGAAGGACAACGTTCAACACATAATTTTTGTCGGCATTTTGCACACAATAGAAAATGATTTCTTCTATTTTCCAGCATTAAGCCCTCTGTGCAAGCCTTTTCGCAAGACCGGCAGCCAATACATTTATTTTTTTCAAAAAACAACTCGGTTTCGCTTTTTTGAGATTCTGGATTGCAGCACCAGCGGCAGCGCAGAGGGCACCCTTTTAAAAAAACAACTGTGCGGATACCCGGTCCGTCATGAACCGAGTATCGCTGTAAATTAAAAATTTTTGTTTTCATAATAAACCTATAACTCAAATTGTGTACGCGCAATGATGTCTTCCTGAAGTTCACTGTTTAAAGTTGTAAATAACGCGCTGTAACCAGCGACTCGCACCATAAGGTCTGCATAATTCTCAGGGTGCTTCTGGGCATCCCGCAACGTTTCATTCGATAAGACATTATACTGTGAATGCCAGCATTTTAAATCTCCTGACGCACGTAAAACCGCTGCAAATTTTGCTTCTTCTTCGGGGGTTTGCAAAGTTGCCGGATTAATACGAATGTTTAAAAGCTGTCCTCCTGTAAACAACTCATTAGAAAGCTTCCCAACTGACTGAAAAATAGCCGTAAGACCATTTTTCAATGTATTTCGCGATGGGGATACACCTTCTGCAGTAGGCTCCCCTGCCTTTCTGCCATCAGGCGTAGCGCCGACTGATGCCCCGCAAGGAATATTGGCTGTAATTGTTACCGTAGAGCTTGTATAACAACAGCCGATGGGGCCTTTACCATCTCTCAACGTTTTATATTTAGAAATCTCTGTTACATAATAATCAGACAATTCTTTTGTGATCTCATCGACCGCATCTACATCATTGCCATATTTTTCTGCCCCATTTATTAAAAGAGTTCTTATAAACTCGCCACCTTCTTCTTCAAAATTTGTTTTAAGCGCGTGACTAAGCGCCTGTGGTGTAATTCTTTTTTCCTCAAACACTAGTTTCTGGATGGCATACACTGCATTACCCACATTCGGAATCCCCACAAGGGTACCACTGATCATGTCATAAATAGTTCCACCCTCCTTAATGCTTTTCCCTCTGTTTAAACAGTCCTGCACTATCAAGGAACAAAACGCGTCCGGCACTAAAGCATTCATTGCCATTTCGTTTATATTGTCTGCAATAACATGGAGCTTCATATAATGTTCAATTGCTTTCTGATAGCCATTTTTGATTTGTTCAATGGTCGTACATTCTTCCAAAGGTGTTAAACCATCCATAATTTTTTGTCCACTTTTACGGTCAACACCTCCATCTAAAACAATTTCAAGAATACGCAGTAAATTAATTTTACTCTTTCCATTCGCTCTATAGCCCCATTTTCCCGGCACTTGAACCTCTGTACAGCCCATTGTGGAATAATTGATGGCATCTTCTGGTAATACTCCACGATGCAGCAGAGATGGAATAATCACCTGATCATTGACAAATGACGGCATGCCAAGTCCTTTTTTCACTATTTTTACAGCATGGTTCAAAAAATCATCGGGTGTTCCTTCATGTATACGTATATAAATATTAGGTTCTGGAAGCCTTATCTCTTCCAGCATATCAAGACACATCCACGAGAGTGCATTAACTGCGTCGCTTCCATCGCTCTTTTGCCCGCCTAAACATATATTTTGATAAGTAGGGTAACCCAGCTGGGTCTGTGTTGTTTTCCATGATCGCAGTTTATTGTTGCCGAAAACTTTCAAGTAAAAGCATCCCAGCAATTCTTCTGCTTCCGTCTGTGTCAATATATTATTTTCAATATCTTTCTTGTAAAAAGGATATAAATACTGATCAAACCGGCCAAAGGACAGCGAGTGTCCGTTAGACTCAATATGGAGAATAACCTGAACAAACCATACACACTGAAGCGCTTCCGCAAAAGATTTGGGAGGACGATGAAGTAACGCATCACAACGTTTTGAAATAGCTTTTAATTCAGAGCTGCGCACTGAACCTACGCATCTTTTCTGTTGTTCTATGGCCAGATCCCGATAACGCTCAATAAAATCAAAGCAACCCTTTAAGATGGATTCACAAGCGCGATAGAAGGTAAATTTTTCAAGATCTTTCGGCTCCGTTAATACAAGATTGCCGATAAGTGTCTTAACCCTTGAATACAATCCTGAAAAACCATATTCTAATATCATTTCATAATCTGGAACTATATGGCCTTCTCCTGACGTAATATTTCCCTGCCAGCCCAGTACCCCAATTTTTATATCTTCTAAAACAGCTTCAGGCTGCATAGCTGTCGCTCTTGCTTTTAAGGTTTTATCCTTCCACCAAGGCAGCACTTGCCTTAGTTTTTCTTTATCCTCCTCCTTTATGATAAAGCGGTCACTTGTCCGGTGTTCAAAATCTTCCATTTCACTTAATACAAACTCATAGTCATATTCTGGAAATAAAGGCGCTGCTCTGGGCACACGCGCCTGATTCCCCACCAGAAGCTCATCATCACCAATATAAATCTGCATGCCGCTGAGAACATCCGCCAATGCTTTTGCGCGTTTTTCAACTATTGGATATTTCTCATATTTTTGATAAGCCTCTGTTAATAACAAACACCGATCTACACAAATTTCCGGTACCCGATCAAGCAAATCTGAACGAATGCGTTTAAAACGCTCCCTCACTTTCTCCCCCTCCTTTATGCTTTTTATTTAATGTTTAATCCAGTTTAGTGAACGTGTAACTGCTTCTTTCCAGATTTTATATTCTTCTTCACGCCGACGACTATCTATATTCGGCGTAAAGACCGCATCTGAAGCCGTCACCCTTTCTACTTCATCTAAAGTAATATCTCCCATGTACATCGCCGCCATCAAAGCGGCACCTAAACTTGTCGCCTCCACACTTTCTGGTCTTAAAACAGAGGCATTACAGTAATCAGCAATCATCTGTGCCAGTAAATTATTTTCTGACGCACCTCCATCAATTTTGATTTCTGATATTTCAATTCCCTGATCAACCACAATATTCAAAATGTCCTTAATCCTGAAAGCTATCGCCTCCAAGGTTGCCCTTGCAATATGAGCTTCTGTTGTTCCTCGGGTAATCCCTATAATAAGGCCACGCGCAAAGGGATCCTGATACGGTGTAATAAGACCAATTAATCCTGGGACAAAATAAACACCATTTGTATCTTCAACCGAAGCGGCCAGGGCTTCTATATCGCTTGACTTTTGTATGAATTTCACTCCATCACGCAACCACTGCACTGCAGAACCTGTTACTGCCGCAAAGCCTTCAACCGCATACGTGGTTGTATCACCTAATTTCCAGCCAATCAGTGTATCAACCCCTCCATGAGATGTTGTAAAAGTTGTCCCGATATTAATATCTAAAAAACTGCCAGTGCCATTTGTACATTTAACACTGCCTGGCTTAGTGCATCCCTGAGCAAAAAGAGCCGACTGCTGATCTGCGATGACTCCGGTAATCGGAATAGGCACTCCAAAAACATCTGTCATTCCATAATCATCAGACTCTGATTTTATTTTCGGGAATACCGATTCTGGCACTCCTACGTAGTCAAAAAGCCTGCTGAACCATTTCTCATTTTTTATGTCCATGCACCCACTGCTTGAAGCGTTAGAAAAGCTGGTCGCGTGGACTTTTCCCCCTGTCAGTTTCCACACCAGCCATGTATCAATCGTACCAAAAATCGCCTCGCCGCTTTCTACTTTTTCGCGCGCCCTCTACGTTATCCAAAAACCATTTTAAAAACAAAACATCCAAATGGGGCGTAACATTTTTTCCAGAAACCTCGAGCAGTTCGTCAAAAAATTCTGATTCTCTAATCGCATTACTCGCTTCCCCCATTCGTGAGTCCTGCCAAACTAAAGCATGATAGAGCGGTTCCCCTGTTTTTTTATCCCATAACAAAGCGGTGTTTCTTTGGTTTGTGATTCCAATACAACGAATATCGGAAGACGATAAAGAAGCTTTTTCAAGCGCGTTTTGGCACATTCTGACACTTTTTTCATAGATTTCCATCGCATCATGCTCAACCATATTTTCATTTGGCGTATATTGTATAAATTCGTCGTAGGATTGAGCGATTGGCTGAAAATTATCGTCAAAAATAATAGCTCTTGTCCCTGTGGTCCCCTCATCAATAACCATTATATATTGTTTCATTTTTTACTCCTCTTAAAATCATATTTACCCTTTTCTAAATTAATCAACGATTTTTGCGCGCACGTTTTTTCTTTTTTTTGCTTTATAATGCATTATTTAACTTTATTATACTTGTTTATACGTTTTTGTCAACAAAAAAATTCCCATTTGTACACATTCGTGTATAAATGGGAAAAAACTAAATAATTTCAATATCATTTAATTCTGCAAATTCCCGATACATGTCCGGAAACTCATCATCAACGATCAATGCGTCAAAGGCCTCTAATTCGACCACTCGCCCTAAAGAGACTTTACCAAATTTTGAAGAATCTGCAATGAGGTATTTCTGCTGACTGATATCCAGCAGGCTGCGAAGCACGGATATTTCTTCAATAAACGGATGTGTAATTCCATTATTAATGGATACGCATAAAATACCAAAAAATATTTTATTGGCGCTTAATTGCCGAATCGTGTCTTCTGCTAAATCTCCATAAAACATACCAGACAAAGGCCTGTATTTACCGCCTGGCATATAAAGATTAATAAAAGGCTTTGTTGTTGCTTTAGCAGCGATCGTTAATGACTGTGTTATTAAATTTATGGATTCCAGATCTCCAAGATCTTCTAAAATCAACTCAGCCGTTACGCCATTATTTAAAACAATCGTATCCCCATTATCAATCAGAGCCGCTGCTTTTTTGGCAATCATTTTTTTCTTTTCCAAATTGACCATCCGTTTTTCTAAAGGGTCAATTTCAATCACACCACTGGCTTTTTCCTTTTTATAATAAGCTCCGCCATAAATTACATGAATATCATAATTCTTTGCCAGCTCCTTCAAATCCCTGCGAATTGTCGTTGCATCAACATTGAATATATCAACAAGTTCAGCTACCTTTACGCTGCCCGTTTGGGTTAACATCTCTAATATCTTTTGGCGGCGTTCAACATATAACATTTTTTTCCTTCCCGTAAAATAAAGTTTTTAATTAAACAGTGCACTATTTCGATTTTAGAAAAAACCGCCACAAATCGTCACTTTAAACTTCTTAAAAGCCAAAGCCGTATTTATGGCGGTTTTTATATTTTAAATAATTTTATTATTCTTTATTTCATCTGTGCAGCTACTTCTTCTGCAAAGTTTTCCTGTTTCTTTTCAATACCTTCGCCTAACTGGAAACGGGCAAAACGTCTGATTTTTACATTTTCACCGATTGCCATGATCTGTTCTTTTACAAGATCTTCAATGGTGATGTCTGGATTTTTAACAAAAGGCTGTTCTAACAGGCAAATTTCTTTATAAAATTTACCGATACGGCCTTCAACCATTTTGTCGACAATTTTTTCTGGCTTGCCTTCATTTAACGCCTGATGTTTCAGGATTTCTTTTTCATGTTCAACTTCCGCTTCCGGAACTTCTTCTTTAGAAACATAGGTTGGGTTCGCAGCGGCAATATGCATTGCAACATCTTTAGCGAAAGCTTTGAAGCCATCAGTTTTAGCAACGAAATCTGTCTCACAGTTGATTTCTACCAAAACGCCGATTTTACCGCCCATATGGATGTATGATTCTACAACACCTTCAGCAGCTACACGGCCAGCTTTTTTATTGGTAGCGGCTAAGCCCTGTTCTCTCAAGTATTCCATTGCTTTTTGGATGTCACCGTCGGTAGCAACCAAAGCTTTTTTGCAGTCCATCATACCTGCGCCGCTTTTTTCTCTTAATTCTTTAACTAATTTAGCGTCCACGTCTGTATCCTCCTCTAATCAAATGTCAAACCGCTTATTCAGCAGTTACTTCTACTACTTCTTCTACAACGACGTCGCCGGAAGCATCTTCGGCTACAACAGTTTCTTCTACGACAGCTTCTTCAAACTGTTCACCCTGCTTTCCTTCAATAATCGCATCTGCTAATACGCCAAGGATTAAAGCAACGGCGCGGATCGCATCGTCATTTCCAGGAATAACGTAGTCAATTTCATCTGGGTCACAGTTGGTATCGACAATACTAACAATTGGAATACCCAGTTTATGTGCTTCTGCAATGGCAATTCTTTCTTTCTTGCTGTCGATAACGATCATAGCGCCAGGCATTTCTTTCATGTCTTCAATGCCGCCTAAGAATTTCTGCAGTTTTTCACGTTCTCTTTTTAATTTAATAACTTCTTTTTTCGGTAACAGTTCAAAAGTTCCATCTTCTTCCATCGCTTTTAATTCTTTTAAGCGTTCGATACGTTTGCTGATGGTGGTGAAGTTTGTTAAGGTACCACCTAACCAACGGTGGTTAACGCAGAAGCTTCCACTTCTTTTGGCTTCCTTTTCGATGCTGGTCTGAGCCTGTTTTTTGGTACCAACGAATAAAATGCTTTCGCCGTTTGCTGCTACTTCTTTAACGAAGTTACAGGCAACATCGATTTTTTTCACTGTCTGCTGTAAGTCGATGATGTAGATACCATTTCTTTCAGTGAAAATGTAAGGGGCCATTTTAGGGTTCCATCTTCTGGTCTGGTGACCAAAATGTACACCCGCTTCTAATAATTGTTTCATTGTTACTGCTGCCATAATAATTCCTCCTTAGGTTTTTCCTCCATTTTTCTCTCCGGACTCGGCCCACCTGCTCCGCAGGCACCTGCCATTCCTCGAAAAATGTGTGTAATAACAACATACTGCCCTATAATAACATAATTACAGGGCAGTAGCAAGTGTTTTTTCTTAATTTTTTAAAGTAAAAATCTGGAATAGCTGCGTTCACGCTCTGCCGGTTTAAATACAGAGTTGACGTATTCTTTATTGACCACAAAGGTGTCCGCATCATAATCGGACGCATAGAAGGATACTTCCTCAAGCAGCTTTTCAAGGACAGTGTGCAGCCGTCTGGCGCCAATATTTTCCTGTTCCTCGTTCTGAGCAAAGGCAATCTGCGCCAATGTTTCGATGGCGTCGTCCTCAAAAACCAAATCGACATCCTCTGTTTTTAAGAGCTCCTGATATTGGCGGATGGCTGAGTTTTCAGGCTGAGTAAGAATTTGTTTAAAATCCTCCTCTGTCAGGCTGTCCAGCTCGACGGTGATCGGGAAACGCCCCTGCAGCTCAGGAATCATATCGGATATTTTAGCCACATGAAAAGCGCCTGCACCAATAAACAGAATAAAGTCGGTTTTCACCGGACCGTATTTTGTGGTGATGGTGCTGCCCTCAACGATGGGCAGAATATCCCGCTGCACACCCTCGCGTGAGACATCCGGTCCGTTGTTGTTGCCGTTCCCGATAATCTTGTCAATTTCATCAATGAAAATAATCCCATTCTGCTCCGCTTCACGCAGGCCGATTTCCTTGACCTCATCCATGTCGATCATTTTCTGTGCTTCCTGGTTTGTGAAGATCTTGCGCGCGTCCTTGACCTTAACATGACGTTTTTTCTTCTTGGATGGAAGAAAATCGCCGAGAATATCATTGATGTTAATGCTCATATCATCATTCATCCCCGCCATGACACCAATGGTTTTGGAGCCGTCATCCTCCACCTCGATCTCGATAACCTCGTCCTCCATTTTGCCATCGGCCAAGTCCTGTGCAATGGCTTCCCGTTTAATCTGGAGATTCTTTTCTTTTTCAGCTTTTTCAGCTTCCTTAGCCGGATCCGGTGCCTCTGGCTGGGCTGGCTGTTTATTACTCTTCATAAAAATATCGAAGGGTGTCTTAATGGTTTCCTTTTTCTTTTTCATGGGTACCAGAATATCCAGAATCAGTTTATTCGCCCGTTCTTCGGCCTGTTCATAAACTTCCTTCATTTTTTCCTGCTGTACCTTACGGATGGAGGTGGTTACCAGGTCTCGCACCATGGATTCCACATCGCGGCCAACGTATCCCACTTCTGTAAATTTAGTCGCCTCTACTTTAATAAAGGGCGCAGACACCAGCTTGGCAATCCGTCTTGCGATCTCGGTCTTACCGACACCGGTAGGCCCCATCATAATAATGTTCTTTGGTGTGAACTCATCCCGCATTTCCTCTGATAAAAGGCTTCTGCGATAGCGGTTTCTCAGGGCTACCGCCACCGCCTTTTTTGCCGGTTCCTGGCCAATAATATAGCGGTTCAGCTCTTCGACAATTTTTTTAGGCGTTAAATCTTTCATTTCCATAAATTTTACCTCAAATTTATTCTAATTCTTCGACACGGATATTATCATTCGTGTAGACACAGATTTCAGACGCGATCTTAAGGGATTCGTGCGCGATTTCCTTTGCGCTTAAATTGGAATGGCGTTTTAAAGCTCTGGCGGCAGAAAGCGCATAGTTGCCGCCGGAACCAATGGCGGCAATGTCGTCATCCGGCTCAATGACCTCACCGCTGCCAGAAAGCACCAGCGTTTCTTTTTTATCCATAACAATCAAAAGGGCTTCCAGCTTGCGCAGCGCCTTATCCTGGCGCCAGTCTTTTGCCAGCTCAACCGCGGCACGCTGTAGGTTCCCGTTGTACTGTTCAATTTTGTGTTCAAATCGTTCACACAGTGTAAAAGCATCTGCCACTGATCCCGCAAAGCCGACCAGCACCTGATCATTGTAAATTTTTCTGACTTTCTTGGCAGTTGCCTTCATAATGGTCGTTTCACCCATTGTCACCTGGCCGTCACCGGCAATGGCAACCTCGCCATTGTGTCTTACACCAACGATTGTTGTTGCATGAAACATTTTTTATTCCTCATTTCATTATATATTTAATCTAATAGGTCATTTTAGCAATGAATACTTAAATCTGTATATAAATGACGACCGCCCGAAACGGACGGTCATCAGTCTTATGCGTATTTTCTATTGCTGATCCGCTGATTTTTCAAAACCGCATTTGGCGCAGTAAACTTTTTTTCGTTTACCCAGACCTTTCTGGAACATGGTCTGCCCGCATTCCGGACATTTTTCGGCCACTGGCATATCCCAGCTCATATACTCACAGTTCGGGTAATTTGAGCAGGAATAAAAGGTACGTCCCTTTTTAGAGGTACGCTTGACAAGGTCTCCGCCGCATTCTGGACAGATACCACCGGTTTTTTCAAAATAGGGCTTGGTATTCTTGCAGTCCGGGAAACCGGGACAGGCTAAAAATTTGCCGTATTTGCCTTTTTTGATGACCATTCTGCGTCCGCAGAGCTCACAGATCTCATCGGATTCAGGGTCTGCGATGGTAACCTCTGCCGCCGCCTCCTGAGCATGGTCCAGTTCTTTTTTAAAGCCACCATAAAAGCTTTCCAGAAGCTTAACCCAGTCCGTTTCGCCATCGGCTACCTTATCCAGCTTCTCTTCCATCTCTGCGGTAAAGGTCAGATTGACAATATCCTCAAAATATTCCTTCATAAGGTGAGTAACGGTAATCCCCAGCTCCGTGGGCACAAAGTGCTTTTCCACTACCTCAACATAGTCCCGGCTTTTGATGGTGGCGATGGTTGGCGCATAGGTGCTCGGCCTGCCAATCCCCTTTTCTTCGAGAATTTTTACCAGCGAGGCTTCCGTGTAGCGTGCCGGCGGCTTGGTAAATTTCTGTTCTTTATTGATTTTAACAAGGTTTAGTTCCTCGTTATCCTCAAACTCTGGCAGACGGTTTGCTTCTTCCTTCTCTGCTGAGCTGGCTGTGCGGTACACGGCCGTGAAGCCTTTGAATTTCATGATCTCGCCCTTTGTTTTAAAGAGCAGATTTGCACAGGCTACATCCACATCGGTTACGTAATACTCAGCATCTGCCATCTGGCTGGCAACCATACGGTCCCAGATAAGCTTGTACAGCTTATACTGGTCCTTTTCGAGGGAATCGCGCACTTCCTCCGGCAGGTTAAAAACCGATGAAGGACGGATCCCTTCATGGGCATCCTGGACATTTTTCTTTTTCACGGTCTTTTTCGCAGAGCTCTGCTGATAATCTGGACCGTAGTTCGTTTCGATAAAGTCTTTTGCTTCTGCGATGGCTTCATCCGCCAAACGTGTGGAGTCGGTACGGATATAAGAAATCAAACCGACCAGGCCTTTGCCTGCTACCTCGACCCCTTCGTAAAGCTGCTGAGCAATGCGCATGGTGCGCTGTGTCGTAAAGCCCAAAACCTTGTAGGCCTCCTGCTGCAGGGTACTGGTGGTAAAGGGAAGCGGCGGCTTCTGTTTGCGCACACGCTTTTTAACCCCGGCAACCGTAATGGGGTTATGCAGTACTACCTGCTCCAGACGGGCTGCTTCTTCGGCATTCTTGATGGTTTTCTTTTTTCCGTCTTCTGAATAGAAACGGGATAAGAAGATGTTTTTATCCTTATCCTTTTTAAGCTCCAGGTCAAGCCCCCAGTACTCTTCAGGGACAAAGGCCGCAATTTCCTCTTCCCTGTCCACAATAATACGGGTGACAACCGACTGGACACGTCCGCCACTGAGTCCCTTCTTTACTTTTTTCCATAAAAATGGGCTCAGGGAATAGCCGACAAGCCGGTCAAGGATTCTTCTAGCCTGTTGGGAGTCCACAAGGTCCATATCCACCGCGCGCTTGTTTTCAATGGCGGCGTTCACCGCTCTCTTGGTGATTTCATGGAATTCGATCCGGCACTTGGTATCCAGGTC
Organism: Eubacterium callanderi; assembly: GCF_900142645.1. Classification (GTDB taxonomy): domain Bacteria; phylum Bacillota; class Clostridia; order Eubacteriales; family Eubacteriaceae; genus Eubacterium; species Eubacterium callanderi. The sequence goes on along the minus strand of NZ_FRBP01000013.1, from coordinate 51,779 downwards.
AATGCCCAAAAAATTGGCTACATGCCATGAAATGGCCTCGCCCTCGCGGTCGGGGTCCGTTGCCAGCAGGACGTTATCTGCCTTGTTGGCTTCCTTCTTAATTTTTTTCAGCAGTTCACCTTTTCCCCTGATCTTGATATAATCGGGTTTAAAGTGATCTTCGATGTCAATCCCGATCCGGCTTTTGGGCAGGTCAATCACATGTCCCATGGTTGCTTGCACTTCGTAGCCCTTAGGCAGATATTTTTTTATCGTCTTAGCTTTTGCGGGTGATTCAACAATGACGAGATTTTTTGCCATTGTATTCCTCCTTCAATATATATTTTACCGTTATAACTTGTTTTTATTATGTATGATAAAAGTCAAACAAGCTTCATTATAACAAAGGAATCCTTTTTTTTCAAATTTTGAATACAGAAACCCATAAGGTTTCTCTCTAAAGAATATATACCTTTCCATATTCTACTTTAACACGATCGTCAAGCTCCAGCATCGAAAGGGCGCCATTGACAGCCCCAATACCCATTCCAGACACTGCTACCAGTTCATCTACCGTCGTGTATCCCCCGGCAACATAATTTAATATTTTTTTCTGTTCCGGGTCCTCTATTCCCTCAGCGGCTCGCTCGAGACTGATGGGATTATGGAAGCTCTCAATATCCTTAGGCAGCATGTCCACATAATCCTCCAGCACATCCTCAGGTTCTGTTACTACCTTTGCGCCTTCCTTGATAAGCTGGTTACTGCCCGCACTCTGATAACGGGTAATATCACCGGGCACAGCGTAAACATTTTTTCCCTGCTCCAGTGCAAAGTCTGCTGTAATCAGAGCGCCGCTCTTTTCCCGGGCCTCTACCACTAACAGGCCGTCGCACAGGCCGCTGATGATCCGGTTCCTTCTTGGAAAATGAAATTTTAATGGCGATTCATCCATGAAAAACTCTGTGAGGATCAGCCCGTTGTGGACGATCTTTTTGTAAAGGACTTTATGCTTCTCGGGATAGCATACATTGATACCAGTCCCCATGACGGCAATGGTTGAGCCGATCCTATTGCAGCTGCCCAAATGGCTCTCGCCATCGACGCCCTCTGCCAGTCCGCTGACTATGGTAATCCCCATATCGGAAAAGGCTTCTGCCAGTTTACGGGCCTGCTTAAGGCCTGCCGGCGACGCTTTTCGAGAGCCTACGATTCCCAAATACATCGGGCGGTCCAATAGATCAAGATTGCCCTTTGCAAACAGCCCGACTGGCGGATCATAAATATTTTTAAGTCTTTTCGGATAAAGGCTGTTTTCAATGGTTATAAGGCCAATTCCATGGCGTTCCATAAAGCCTTTAGCCTTTGTGGCAAGGTACAAATGCTGCTGGCTTCGGATATATTTACAGTCTTTTTCCTTAACCGCACCAGAAGCCATCAGGCTTTTCTCATCAGCATTGTATATTTTTTCTGGTGTCTCAAAATATTCTAACAGCTTTAGCTTGCGCTTATTTCCAAGATCGGTCAACGACATCAGCCATATCCAGAACAGATCCCTTTCCATATCAATTCCCCTTTTAAAAAATATGATACTTTATCATAACACATATCTTGACATTAATGTTGTATATTTTTAACTTTCTTCTTAAAACACCCTCTTTTGCATATCTATCCCTTTTTATTTGATTCTTTTCTTTTTTGCCGCCCTCCTTTTTTAGTGCTTTCGACTATGGTATAATATAAAAAAGTAATCGCATAGAAAAGAGATACTACATGAATGACCGTGGGTTAAAATCAAAAATATGGCGGCCCATTCTCGCCGCGCTGCTGCTGATATTTATGATCGTCATTATCGCTTATGTCTACACCTCCTATCTGGACCATTTTTTAGAGTCCGAAACTCAAACCACACTAAAAGAGCTGTCCCAGCAGTCTGCCAACACCATCCAGAATCGGCTGCGGGGTGACTTTAATACGCTGGATGCCATCGCCACCTACATCGGCAATGATTCGCCGGACAATATTCTGGGCGCCCTTCCTGTTTTGAAACAGGAGAATGACCGCAATTCTTTTAAACGCATGGGAATCATCACCCCTGACGGTATCGCCCATACGACCGACGGTTACGATGAAGATTTTTCTGACCGGAATTATTTTTATAAAGCGTTAGAAGGCGAAACCGTTGTTTCTGGTATTCTGACGGATAAATTCGGCGGAGAACCCATCACGGTCTATGCCGCGCCAATCCGTTCAGGCGGTAATGTGCTCGGCGTACTCTTCGCGACCAACGCCATCAGCCAATACAGCAACGTTCTCTCCGTAACAAGCTTTGACGGCAAAGGCTATTCCTATATCATAAACGATAGCGGAGACATCATCATCCGTTCTAATCATCCCGGCAGTAACCAGGATATTGAAACTATTACGGAGCTCAGCTACTCAGATGATAAAACGCGTAACAAAGTGCTGGAGGCTCTGGATTCCCGCGAGACCTGTGTTGCAGAATACCGTCATAACGGGGAGCCTTACTATTTCAGCATCGCTCCAGTAGATACCAATAATTGGAATGTATTAATTGTAGTCCCCAAAAGCGTCGTCTCAGAAAAATCCAGCCAGATTATTCAATCAACCCTTTTAACCTGGGGTGTTATTCTGTTTTTCTTTACTGCCCTGATCGTATATATTGAAATCCATCAGAGAAAGAGCCGCCGTGAGCTTAAACGCATGGCTTATACGGATGACATTACAGGCTTTTCCAATTTTAACCGGTTTATTCTTGACAGTGAGCACTGGTTAGGAGGAAAGGAGCATCTTCAATACGCAATCGTCAGCTTCGACATTGATAAATTCAAGGCTATAAATGATCTTTATGGTTTTCAAAGTGGTAACCGGCTGCTGGCCGCCATGTCTGAAACCATCGCCAGCCATCTGGGTAGCAAAGAAACTTTTTGCCGTGTCGCCTCTGATGATTTTGCGCTTCTGCTTCACTATAAAACCACTGAGGCTCTAACTGACCGCTTGAATTCCTTAAGAGAGCAGCTGGCCTGCCGGGATTTTGATATTCCCTTTACCCTGTCTTTTGGTGTTTATCTGGTTCAGGAGGACCACCTCACGGTTAACCATATGTATGACCGGGCGGATATGGCTCGTAAATCCATTAAAGGTGCCAACGGCAATGGTATTGCTTATTTTGACACCGTTATGCGCAATCAGATTCTTCGGGAAAGAAAAATCGAAAATCAGATGGATGAGGCGCTGGCCTCAAAACAGTTTAAGGTCTATCTTCAGCCTAAGTACTCTCTTAAAACCTTACAGCCCGTTGGCGCTGAGGCCCTGGTCCGCTGGCTTCACCCTGAAAAAGGACTGATACCGCCAGCCGAGTTTATTCCTCTCTTTGAAAAAAACAATTTTGTCATTAAACTGGATTTCTTTATGTTTGAATCCATCTGTAAACAGCAGCGTATTTGGATGGATCAGGGGTTGGCACCGCTGCTGATATCTGTTAATTTCTCTAGAAAGCACTTAAGCCATTCCGATTTTGCTGAGAATCTTATGGCTGTTGTCAGAAAATATGACGTGCCGCCAAGCTGTTTGGAGCTTGAGGTAACTGAAAGTGCAGTTTTTGACAATATTGACGTGCTCGCTTCTGTTTTTAAGGCGCTTAATGACTTTGGGTTTAAGATCTCGATTGATGATTTTGGAACTGGCTACTCCTCATTGAATCTGTTAAAGGAGCTGCCTGTGGATGTCTTAAAAATGGACAAAGAATTTTTCAACGAGACGACGCTGTCACACCGAGGAGAAAAAGTTGTGGAGAGTGTTATCCAGATGGCCCATTCGCTCGATATTAAGGTAGTAGCCGAGGGGGTCGAGACACAGGAGCAGATCGACTTTTTGAAAAAAATCGGCTGTGATATTATTCAGGGATATTATTTTGCAAAACCGATGCCAGTCAAAGATTTTGCCAGCCTGGTTTACAGGACGCGATAAAAAAAGGTGAGTATCCAGAACGGTTCTGGACACTCACCTTTTTAATTATCCTTCGGGACTAAAACTTCGGTATTGTACTGCCTCTGACAGATGGGCAGCCTTTATTTCGACAGCGCCTTCCAAATCTGCAATGGTTCTGGCCAGCTTGAGAATACGGTGGTATCCTCTGGCGCTGAGATTCATTTTCTTATAAATCTTTTCCATGAGCTGCTTTTCAGGCATTCCGAGCTCACAATACTTTTCGATATGCCTCGGTGAAAGCTGGGCATTGAAGTAAAGACCCTTCTCCTCACCATATCGCCTGTTTTGCACAGCGCGTGCCGCATTTACCCGAACTTTGATATCCGCAGAGCTCTCACCTTTTGGCGCTGTCTCAAGCGCGTCAAAATCCATGGCCGGTACTTCAATTTTTATATCAATTCTATCCAAAAGTGGCCCGGATATTTTCCCGGCATAACGGTGTATCTCACTGGTACTGCAGCGGCATTCATGGGTTGGATCACCGTAATAACCGCAGGGACAGGGGTTCATACTGGCAATCATCATAAATGAGGCTGGATAGGTCAGCGAAGCGTTGACTCTTGAAATGGTGACCTGCTGGTCTTCAATGGGCTGCCTCAAAACCTCCAGCGCGCTCTTTTTAAATTCTGGCAGTTCGTCCAAAAACAATACGCCCAGGTGCGCCAGAGATACCTCACCCGGCTTAGGGATTCGTCCCCCACCAATCAGTGAGATGTTTGAGATGGTGTGGTGCGGTGATCGGAAAGGCCTTTCGGTCATTACCTGCGCATCGCGCAGAAGCCCGGCCACTGAATAAATCTTCGTGACTTCCAGCGCTTCCTCCACTGTCATATCCGGCAAAATTGACGGGAACGCTTTTGCCATCATCGATTTTCCTGCTCCTGGCGGCCCGCTTAACAGAAGATTATGGGCGCCTGCAGCGGCAATTTCAAAAGCTCTTTTTGCATGCTCCTGTCCTCGTATCTCTGAAAAGTCTGTCTCACAGTTATGAGTACTGCTTCTTTTGAACAAGGCGTCAATGTCCACCTTGCAGGGTGCTTTACAACATTCACCAGACAGATGTGCTGCCGCCTCTGCCACACTCTGCACAGGAAGAATTTCAATTCCCTCAACCACCGCCGCCTCGTACTGGTTCGCCGAAGGGATCATGATTTTTTTAAAGCCATGATCCCTGGCGGCCAGGACCATAGGTAAGATACCGTTAATCGGCTTAATCTCACCACTCAGAGAAAGCTCTCCCAGGATTACATAGCTTTCAATATCAACAGGCTCCAACTGCTCCGAAGCCATCAACAGTCCAAGAGCGATGGGCAGGTCATAGGCCGGGCCCTCCTTCTTAAGGTCTGCCGGCGCCAGATTGATGGTGATCTTTTTCATCGGATAGCTGTAGCCGCTGTTTTTCAGAGCAGAGTAAACCCGCTCCTTCGACTCTTTAACGCCCGTGTCCGGAAGGCCCACCAGCACATAGGAAGGAAGGCCGTTTAGTACATCAATCTCTACTGTAACAATCTGTCCCTCAATCCCTAAAAGGCTGCAGCTGTGAATCTGGGAAAGCATGACCGCTATTCCTTACCGTTCCAGCAATAGGTACAGACCTTACAGGGATCGATACCGATGGACTCGATCATATCCTCCAGCTCATGATATTTGAGTGAAGTAAATTTAAGTCGCTTACAGATCGTGTCAACCATTTCCTTATGATTCCGAGAATTCTGGTCTGCATAATCTGCTACGACATTCTCGTCATTATCTCCCTCACGTTCACGGATAATACGGCGTGTGATTAAATCATACTCCGAAGTAGAACGCGAGAAGTTCAGGTACTTACAGCCATACATAATTGGTGGGCAGGCTGATCGGACATGAACCTCCCTGGCACCGTTGCTGAACAGGTGGCTGGCGGTATCACTCATCTGCGTCCCGCGCACAATGGAATCGTCAATAAATAAAAGCTTTTTGTCTCTGATCAGAGCATCGACTGAAATAAGCTTCATCTTAGCGATAAGATGCCGCATACTCTGTGTCGGCGGCATAAAGCTTCTTGGCCAGGTAGGTGTATACTTAATCAGCGGCCTTGAAAAGGGAATGCCTGATTCGTTGGCATAGCCGATGGCATGTGCAATCCCGGAATCAGGAACCCCGGCGACTGAATCGACTGGCACATCGGTGTCACGTTTTGCCAAAGCCTCACCACAGCGGTAGCGCATTGCCTCTACATTTACCCCTTCATAGGTTGAAGTTGGATAACCGTAATAAGTCCAGAGGAAGGCACAGATTTTCATCTCCTTACCCGCTGGCGATACTGTTTCATAGCCATCGGCTGTGATATAAACTATTTCATTTGGCCCCAGCTCATAAGCGTCACTGTAGCCCAGGTTTTGATAAGCAAAGGATTCAAAGGACGCGCAATAGCCATCCTCCTTTTTGCCGATAATCAAAGGTGTCCTCCCCAGGCGGTCTCTGGACGCGTAAATGCCGTCCTTTGTCATGATCAGCATGGTCAGGGAACCATCCACCATTTCCTGTGCTGCTTTAATTCCATCCAGAAGGTTATCTCTGGCAGCAATGATCGAAGCGACCAGTTCGGTAGCATTTACCTTTCCACTGCTCATTTCCATAAAATGGGCACGGTGCTTGGACAATACCCGCTCTACGATGTCATCGGCATTATTAATCCGGCAAACTGTGGTCAACACAAAATTGCCATAATGCGCGCGGACAATAAGCGGCTGCGGGTCGCTGTCACTGATACAGCCAATGCCGATCTGTCCTTTCATTTCCTGTACATCGTGTTCAAACTTTGTACGGAAGGGTGAATTCTCTATATTATGAATTGCCCGGTCAAAGCCTTCTTCCTGATCGTAGACGGCCATGCCTCCTCTACGCGTTCCTAAATGTGAATGATAATCTGTCCCGAAAAACAAATCTGCTACACAGTCTTTTTTAGATACAACTCCAAAAATTCCTCCCAAAGTCTTTCTCCTCCACTTTATTCATGTTATCAAAAAATTCCATAGTACTATTATATACTAAGGCCCTGCTAATAAAAAGCCCTAACCAGAAAAAAACCTCTCCGGTTTTCCAGAGAGGCTTATGTTCTTATTGCTTATTTATCGTCGTCTTCGTCATCGAATGACAGACCTTCAAAAAGATTACCAAAAGCATCACCTAAGGTTACATTAGCTGATTCTTCATAAACAGTTTTATTCTTATTCTGTTGTGGTCTTCTTCTTGGCGCATCAGATCTTGGTGCAGAGGATCTTTCATAAGAAGAATCTGATTTTTTCTGTCTTGCAGGTCTTTCAGGCGCTTCTAAGGTTGCTTTGATACTCAGGCTGATTTTTTCTTTTTCAGTATTGATACCAATGATTTTAACCTTAACAACATCGCCCGGTTTCAGAACAGCTGCAACAGACTCTACACGATCATAGCTGATTTCAGAAACGTGAATTAAGCCTTCAACGCCTGGCAAAATTTCAGCGAAAGCACCAAAATCCAGTACGTTTGTGATCTTAACTTCAACTTCGTCATCCACTTTATAGTTTTTAACGAATTCTTCCCAAGGTCTTTCTTTAAGAGCCTTAACGCTCAGTTTGATCTTCTTGTCTTCGTCGTTCTTGGAAATAACCTTTGCTTCGATTTCCTGACCTTTTTCTACCAGGTCTTTTGGTTCGTTAGCTCTTTCCCAGGTTAAATCAGAACGATGCACAAAACCATCAATTCCGTTTAAGTCTACGAAGATACCAAAGTTAGTGATGGTTTTAACGGTACCGCCCACGATATCGCCGACTTCAAGCTCGTCAAAACGTTTTTCTTTGGCTTCTCTTAAAGCTGCCTGTTTTTCTTTGATTTCTTTTTCAAGAATAACCTTCTGTGACAAGATGGCTCTTCTTCTCTTTGCGTTGTAGTCAATGATAATACCTTTAACGTCTTCGCCGATTAAAGATTCAAGATCTTTGACATAACGCACATGATACTGGGATGCTGGCATGAAGATATCTGTAAATCCGATATCAACAATGAGACCGCTGCCAGATACGCCTTTTACTTTACCTTCTAAAACAGTTTTATTTTCAAAGGCTTCTGCTAACTGACGCTGAACTGCCTGATTGTCATATTTGATCTTAGACAATTTAACGCTGCCAGAACCGTCATTTAAGTCGGTCACAATAGCATTGACTTTATCACCAAGTTTGACAAGGTCTGCCAGTTCTTCATCATGTTTCCATGTGAAGTCATTCTTCTTAATGACTGCATCTGCCTTATATCCAATATTCAAAATAACTTCATCATTGTCAATGTGAATTACTTCACCTTCTACTGGGGCACCCTTTCTGATTGGTTTGAGGGATTCTTCAATTTCAGCTGCGAAATCGAAATTAGCGTCTGCAATTTCGTTTGCTGTCTGCGCTTTTGCAGCTTCTGTTTCCTGAACCACCTCTTGAGTTTGTTCTTGTTCCAATTTGTTTTCTTCCATACTTTCCGTTACCTCCTTAACGATCCAATCCGGTGTTGATGCGCCCGCTGTGATTCCGATGGTTTGATACTTCTTAATCTCATTAGGGTCTAATTCTCCGGCTGTTTCTATATGACAAGTGTTTTTGCAATAGGTCTTACAGATATCTAATAATTTTTGGGTATTGGAACTATGATATCCGCCTATTACGATCATATATTCTACTACCTTTGCAGTTTCTGCCGCAGCCGCTTGTCTTTCAGCTGTTGCACTGCAAATAGTATTAAATATAACAATTTCATCCGCTTTCGACTTCAGGGCTTCTGTAATTTTGTTAAAATTTGCCTCGATGATCGTCGTCTGCGCCACTACACATATTTTATCATATTTTTTTAAATTTTCTACACTTTTTATGTCGTTTATAACAATTGCTTCGTTATTGCACCAGCCTGTAGCGCCAACGACCTCCGGGTGCTCCTGATTGCCGACAATGACAATCTGGTAGCCCTTTTTGTAGTAATCCTCAACTTTTTTCTGCATCGCCCTTACAAAAGGACATGTCGCGTTGACAATTTCAAGGCCCTTGGCCTCAGCCGCCTCAATCACATCCTTCCCCACACCGTGAGAACGAATGATGACGCAGCCATGGTCTATTTCATCGATGGTCTCCGCCTTGACAACCCCTCTGCCGATCAGCCGATCCATTTCCTGACGGTTATGGGATATATCCCCCAGGGTATAGATTGATTGATTCTGGTGGTTTGCCAGAGTATCCTCGACCATTTTCATGGCGTTTTCAATTCCAAAGCAGTAGCCTGCCTTATCGGCAATGATAATCTGCATAGTCTATCTCCATTATTTTATTGTAAATCATAGACAATGTCCATAATTTTTTCACTTATTTTTGACATTTCTTCAGGTTTCACTTTTTTTCCATAATATTCGTTTAATTCAATGGGTTTTCCGAATTTTATGTTTATTTTACCTCTAAATTTGTATTCACCTTCAATATGTACCGGCAGGATGGGAGACTTGGTTTTTAGGGCAAACACCACGAAACCTTCCATTGGTTTCTTGTGTTCGCCGTTTTTTACACGGGTCCCCTCCGGGAAAATGCCCAGAATCTCACCATTTTTGAGAACTCTTAAGGATTCCTTTAGTGTTTCCAATGAAACCTTTCCCCTGTCGACTGGAATGGTACCCACGGCAAGCAGCACCTTTCTGACAATAAAATTTTTATAAAGCTCGGCCTTGGCCAGAAAATGCACCTGCCGCTTCATATGGGTTGCCACTGCCAGAGGGTCATAATTACTGATATGATTGGGGCAAAGGACAACCCCGCCTGTCTCCGGGATATTTTCTTCCCCTTCCACATGGATGTTATACAGAATAAGGTTTAAAAGCTTGATAATGGCTCTTCCGAATCTATAAAACATGGGCCTTTCCTCCCCGGATATTATCTAAGATTACCTGGCAGACTTCCTCGATGCTTTTGCCGGTCGTATCGACCACAATGGCATCCTCTGTACAGACCAGCGGCCCTTCATCGCGGTGGCTGTCATTGTAATCGCGAACCGCAATGCTTTCACGGATACTGTCAAAATCCTGATCAATTCCCCTGGCCTGCTGCTCAATAGCACGCCGTCTGGCGCGTTCATCAATGCTGGCATCCAGATAAAATTTATAGTCTGCCTTGGGAAGCACAACAGACCCGATATCTCTGCCATCCATAATAACAGAATGGCAGCCTGCAATGCTCTGCTGCTGGCCGACCAGCAGTCTGCGGACTTCACCAATACAGGCAACATCTGACGTGTGCCTGCTGACAATGGGCAGACGGATCTCTTCTGTAACCTTCTCTCCACTCAGGTAAACATCTGTCCCTTTAAAATCGATGGTGTTCTCTTTTGTAAAATCGGCAATGGCCTTCTGATCCGAAAAATCTATTTTATTTTTCCAGATACCATAGGTAATGGCCCGGTACATGGCGCCGGTATCTAAATATAGAATACCCAATTCCTTTGCAATTATTTTCGCAATGGTACTTTTTCCTGCCCCAGCGGGGCCGTCAATCGCAATTTGCATAAAGCTCTCCTTAACCTTCTTCCGATAAGCCTGCCAGCCATCCGGTACTGGCGGCAATCTGTATGTTAAATCCTCCGGTCAGGGCATCGACGTCAATCATTTCGCCGGCAAAATAAAGCCCCCGGACGAGTTTTGATTCCATTGTGCTCGGGTCGATCTCTTTGACATCCACACCGCCAGAAGTGATAATGGCGGTATTGATATCCTGAAGAGAGGTCACGTGGAGCGCCAGCCCTTTAAAAAGCTCTGCCAGATGCCTGCGTTCCTCCCGCGTGATCTGGTTCACCCTTTTATCTTCTGGAATCCCTGAACATTTTACCATAACCGGAATCATTTTTGAAGGTAATAAATCAACTAAACCGTTAATAAAATGCTTGTTATGATATTTTTCAAAGTCACGCTGCAGCCGCACATCCATCTGTTCCATGCTGAGAGCCGGCTTCAAATCAATGGTCAAAGTATAGTCTTCATATGGCGGCTTCATAAAAGCACTCATGGTAAGCACCAGCGGACCGGAAACACCAAAATGCGTAAAAAGCATTTCCCCCGCTTCATGGCGGATCTTTTTCCTGCCCTGTTTCATGGTCAGCCCTACATTGCGAAGGGAGAGGCCCTGAAGCTCCGGCACCCATGCCTCCTGGGTATTGACGCCCACTAATGATGGTCTCAGCGGGGTTACCCGGTGTCCGAGGTCTCTGGCCATTTTAAAACCGGAACCGTCAGAGCCTGTTGAGATATAGCTTCTCCCGCCAGTGGCCAGGATGACCCGATCATAGTTTTCGATTCTTCCATTCTCAAAACGGACACCTGTAACCTTTACCCCTTCGCTGCTCTTTGCTGTCTCGACAGCGGCAATACGCTGGTTCAGGAAGACCTGTGCCCTTTCGCGCTCCAGAATTTTCCTGTAGGCTTTAATGACATCGCTAGATTTGTCACTCTTGGGAAAGACCCGCTCGCCCCGCTCAATTTTAAGGGGACAGCCGTTTTCTTCCATCAGATCCATAAGCGCATCATTTGTAAAGGTATAGAGGGCCGAATAAAGAAAATTTTTGTTGGTGACAATACTGTCAAAAAATTCACTGATGTCACAGTGATTGGTCAGGTTGCACCGGCCCTTGCCAGTAATATACAGCTTTTTGCCCAGTTTTTCATTCTGGTCGTAAAGGTCTGCCTGCTGGCCTGAGCGCAGCGCGGCAATGGCTGCGCTCATCCCTGCCGGGCCGCCGCCGATAATGGCTGTTTTTTTCATTTTCTCTCCTATAAATCCTTGACAAACTCGTCACCGGTATAAATATAATGTTCTTTCCAGATTTCTTCGAGCTCATTAAAGGTCTGTTTTGTTTCTTTGATATTTTTAAAACCAACGGCCACTACCAGCGCGTTAATCAGACTTAAAGGCGCCACCAGGGAGTCCACGAAGGAATAAACATTGCTCTTCGCAATGAGCTTGTGATCGGCAAACTCATTGATGGGTGCGTGCTCATTATCCGATATGGTGATAATCCTGGGACCCCGGTTTTTAAGAAATTCTACAGCCTCATAGGTTTTCTGCGCATAGCGCGGGAAGCTCATGGCAATGACCACGTCGCCCTCGCCAATTTTGATCAAATGCTCATATATGTCTGTTACACCGTGATTGATTACCCGGACATCATCCAGGATCAGGTTCAGGTAATAGCCCAGATGCTCGGTCAGCAGACTAGTTGTTCTAAAACCGATAATGACCACCTTGCCTGCACTGCGGATCAGGTCTACGCATTGCCTGAGCGCTTCGTAATCAAAGGATTCAAGGGTTCCGTTGATGCTGTTGATATCACTTTTGAGCACCGCGGCCACAGAGCGCTGCATCAGCTTTTCTTTTTCCTCGTCACCCAAAGTCATGTTGATGCGCTCAATGGTCGTCAATTTACTGTTTATTTCATTTTTAAGGGCCTTTCTGAACTCTGGATAGCCTTCATAGCCTAAAGACAGCGCAAAGCGCACAACCGTCGCTTCACTGACCTTAACATGCTGCGCTACTTTGATGGCGGACATATCCGGAGCCTTTTCATAATTTTTCATCACAAAAGCTGCGATTTTTTTATGGCTCTTGCTCAGGCCTTTATAGCGCTCCTTAATCTCTGCAAAAATATCCCTTAGTTCCGGTTTGCTGTCTTGTTTCATATCCGATGATTGATTCATTTCCGTTATCTGCCTCATTTTGTCTTTTCCGCCAAAATTAAATAGGGCGGATTATTTTTATTGATTGTCTCAAGCTTGTGCACATTAAACCCTGCTCCAAGCTGCGCGCACCATTTTTCAACGGCCATGCTCTCCTCCAGTCCGGCTAGATGCCGGTACAGGCAAAGCGTCATCAGCCCCTTTGGCGCCAGCAGGGTTACACTGCTTTCAAGTGCTGCCAGTGTGGTATCTGTCTTTGTAACGATTTCTTTGTCTCCATGAGGCAAATACCCTAAATTAAACATAATACCCATTATCTTAGAGTCCTGACGAAGCTCTGGTATACTGCCCATTGTTTCGTGCCCCTTGTGAAAAAGAAGGACCCGGTCTCTTAAGCCCTCGGCCGACAGGCGCTGCTCGGTTTCTTTCAGGGCTTCTTTCTGGACGTCAAAAGAGTAGACCTTTCCGCACGCTCCCACACTCCGGGCCAGCAGACAGGTATCTGCACCTGTCCCGGCGGTCGCGTCGACAGCGGAGTCTCCCACGCGTAAGTGCTCGGCCATCAGGGCTCCTGCCAGCAGGGTCACTCTTCTGAATTCACTAATCGACGGCACCGGCACACCCCGGACACGGCTTAAAAAATTCATCGACATAAGCGTCATGGCCGATGTACTCACCGCAGTCCTTAAATTGATGGCCTTCAAAATACGCCTTCAGTGTCTTCGGCACATTGTAGACCCTGCAGGCTTCACACCCAAGCTCAGCCGCCTGAAACAGCGTGGTGCGGATCAAACCGTCCAGCACCGCCATTGGCACCTCCGGCTTAATATTTAAAATATCATAGATCTCTGCTGTTTCACCTTTTGCCATAAAACGGGCAACAGCAAGAAGCGCTTCGTCATCCATGGCTGTCATATAAAGGCTCCGTCTGTGTTCGGGCTCCTTAAAATAAGGGGCGACCACCTCAAAACTTTTAGGAATCACAATTTTAATCATCTTTTTCTCCCCTCAGATAACGTATTTCTTCCTCAGTAAGATAACGCCATTCACCCGCTTTTAACCCTTTTAAGGTAATACTGCCAATGGCTGTCCGCTTAAGGTGAATGACGGGATGGCCGATTGCCGCGCACATTTTACGAATCTGGCGCTTCCTCCCCTCATGAATCGTCATTTCAAGCAGGGCTGTGCTTCTGTAAGTCTTTAACACCTGCACAGAAGCGGGCGCAGTGGTATGCAGCGTATGGTCATCATCCTCGATCTGGACACCTTCAGCAAAAAGCCTCAGCTCCCCGGCACTGGGGATCCCCTTTACCAGCCCTTCATAAATTTTGTTAAACTCATGGCTGGGGTGTGTCAGCCTGAAGGTAAGGTCTCCGTCATTGGTTAAAATCAGCAGCCCCTCCGTATCCTTATCCAGCCGCCCCACAGTAAACAGCCGCTCCTTAATGGGCAGCCGATCCATCACGGTCTGGTCGGCGTGGCGGTCTGCCGAGGTAGAAACCACACCTTTTGGCTTGTTCAGCAGCACATAAATTTTTTTATCCTCCGCGATGGTTTTGCCATCCACTGTAACCGTGTCGGCTTCCGGGTCTACCTGAAGCCCTGGTGTCAGCACTGCCTCACCGTTGACACATACCCTGCCTGCGGCAATCATCTCTTCGGATTTACGTCTTGAAGCAACGCCACACTGGGCCATATATTTCTGTAATCTCAATTCAATTCCTCAACTGTGTTTATTTCCATATTTTCCGCCATAGAAGCGGAGATATCGATTTTCTGCTGTTCTCCCTCAGCAAACTGCTCAAAAGCCGGCAAATCCTCGATATGCTTCAAATGAACGGTCTTTAAAAAGGCGGGGGTTGTTTTATAGAGAATCGGCCGGCCCGGCGCTTCCATCCTGCCAGCCTCCTTGATCAGCCCCCGGTCAAGGAGCCGCTGAACAGAACTGTTGGAGCTGACCCCTCTCAGATTATCAATATCGATCCGGGTAATCGGCTGGCGGTAGGCAATGATCGAAAGCGTCTCAAGAGCCGCCTTGGACAGCCCTGTGGCCTCCTGCTGCCCCAGTACCTGACGGATAAAATCGTAATGTTCAGGCTTTGTGGACAGTTGCCATGTGTGATTGACCTGCACTAGGCGAAGCCCTCGTTCCACACTGCCATAGTCCTTTTCCAGTTCTGACATAAGGGCCTGAATGGTGTTCCCGTCCAGCTCCATCGCCTTTTCAAGCTCACGCAGCGCGACGGGCTCACCGGCGGCAAAAAGGATGCCTTCGATGATTCCCTTTAGACGCTTTTTATTACTCTTTGAAAGTTCCTGCATTTATTCCTCTGTCCTCTGTCTGATGATAATTTCCTGAAATACACGGTTCTGAAAAAGCCGTATGTTATTAATTTTATACATCTCCAAAAGCGCCAGAAAGGTGACAACAACTTCTCCCCGGCTGACTTTTTTTCTGAACAGCTCTGAAAAATGGAGTTCTCCAGAGCGATTGAGCTCAAACTGGTGCTCGATGTACTCAATTTTTTCCTCTACAGTAAAAACTTCCCTTACAATCTCCTGAGAAAAATCTTTGAACTCAATCTCATCGTTGTATAGGGAAAATATGTTGGAGTATGCTTTAAAAATATCCTCAGGGTTGATCTCAACCTCGGCGTCCTGGGTCATAACTGGGATATATTCCGGATCCTTATAGACGGCATGAAGCTCCGCGCACTCCCGTTCTTCCAGATAAGTGCTGATATTTTTAAAGATTTTATACTCTATAAGCTGCCGTACCAGCTTCTCTTTCAGGTCTTCTTCGTCCTCTTCCTCGTCCTTTGCTCTTGGCAGAAGCATTCTGGATTTAATCTCCAAAAGCTTGGAAGCCATGACCACAAACTCGCTGGCAACCTCCATATCCAGTTCACGCCATTTCTCAATATGGGCCAGATACTGGTTTGTGATTTCTGCGATGGGAATATCGTAAATATCAATTTTGTTTTTTTGAATTAAATGAATGAGAAGGTCCAGAGGACCTTCAAATTTCTCTAAACTGACTTCATAACTATTCATTTTATGACCAAAGCATTAAAAAAAGTGGGTTTAATATCATTCTGAACAACCCATCGATCCCGTTGATGATGGGTGTAATAATCAGACCAAACACATTAAATACAACCAGCAGCAGCAGAATGATCATCCCATAACGTGAAAACTGGTAGAACTTCTGTTTTGCGTTATAAGGCAAAAACTCAGCCAAAATCTGCGACCCGTCGAGGGGTGGAATGGGAATGAGGTTAAAGACTGCAAACATCAGGTTATACAGGTACAGATACTGCAGAATCTGCAGCAGATACACGTTGGCAAAAGGCGAAACTGCGTAGATCGCAATGAGCGAAATAAACCCTAACAAAAGGTTTGTGAAGCAGCCCGCCAGACTGACAACAATGATTCCCTTCCGATGGTTTTTAAAATTATTCGGATTAACCGGCACAGGCTTTGCCCAGCCAAAACGAAAAAGCAACATACTGATAAAACCGATGGGGTCAATGTGCTTAAGGGGATTAACCGTCAGGCGTCCCGCCAGCTTCGGGGTTGGATCGCCCATGGCGTCCGCCGCATAGCCGTGAGCCATTTCGTGAAAAGAAATGGCGACTAAGATGCCGGGCAGGCTCAGCAGCAGGTTGATAAAATAGCTCGCACTAAACATAATCAGTCCTCTAGCCAGGAGGGAATCCTGTCATTTTTGACCAGATCCTCAAAGCTTTCACGTTCAACCAGGACTGCTGACTGATCGCCCTTCAAAAGGATAACAGCCGGCCTTCTAAAGCGATTATAGTTGCTGGCCATCGAATAATTATAGGCACCTGTATGAAGCACTGCCAGCGTATCGCCTGACTGGGGAGACGGCAGCTTAATGGATTTAATTAAAGTATCTGTCTCACACGCTTTACCGCTGACTGTTACCTCTTCCATCAATGCTTCATCCTGTGGCTTATTACAGATCACAGCATCATAGTCCGCACCGTAAAGCGCCGGACGTGGATTATCTGCCATACCCCCGTCAACACTCACGTACTTTTTGAGTCCCGGGATTTCTTTGACGGTCCCCACTGTATATAAGGTAATGCCCGCCGGAGCAGCCACTGAACGGCCAGGCTCTACCACGATTTTAGGCATCGGAACCTCTCTCTGCTCAGCCATCTCACGCATATGGTCGACCATTTTAGGAATATAGCTGGTAACATCAAAACTGGGATCTTCCTTCAAGTAAGGAATACCAAAGCCGCCGCCCAGATTAATCTCAGTCAGATTAAGGCCATCGGAGAGCAATGCCTTATAAAGATCGAGCATGACTTCCGAAGCCAGTAAGAAAGGCTTTTCATCTGCAATCTGAGAGCCGATGTGGCAGTGAATGCCGACAGTCTCCACATAGTTCATTTCTTTTGTGCGGCCGATAATCTCACGGGCCTGGCTCAATGGCAGGCCAAATTTGGAGTCAAGCTTCCCAGTCTGTATGAGCTCATGGGTATGGGCTTCGATTCCGGGAGACACCCGAAACAGCACCTTGACAGGCTGCTCAAGCTCCTCAGTCAAAAGCTGCAGCCGCTCCAGCTCCCATTCACTGTCGATGACGATACGGCCTACCTTGTAGCCAAGCGCCATTTCCAGCTCGGCCTGGTTTTTATTGCTGCCATGAAAGCAGATACGGGCAGGATTAAAACCACTTTTCACAGCCGTATAGAGTTCTCCGCCTGAGGCCACATCCAGAGAGATGCCCTCACTTTCAATAATCCGGCACATTCCCATATTTAAAAAGGTTTTACCGGCATAGTTCACATCGTAGACCGCGCCTGCTGATTCAAAGGCGTCCTTAATACGGTTGATGTTGGCTCTTAAAATATCTTCGCTCATAACATAAAGCGGCGTGCCGTATTTCTGCGCTAACGCTACTGTGTCATGACCGGAAAATACAAAATTTTCTGTCATTCAGTTTCTCCTTAAAAGCTTTAATTTATTTGTTACAAATAATAAGAAAAGTGATCTGTTATCCTGTGTGCGACACAGATGATAAAAGACCACCTCGATGATTTTATTTACATAAGAGAAAAAAAGCGACCTAAAACACAGGCAGTCTTTGCGTCTGAAAACTTCCCCTTAAGGTAAAGCGCCCGGACTGTCCGTATAGGCATTTCGACAATTTCGATGAATTCATCATCATCCTGTTTTCTCGGCTCAATAACAAATTGAGACGCCATAAATAAAGTGGTCACTTCATTGGTAAATCCCGGCGAGGGCCACATTTCTCCTAAAAAGTGCAAATCCAGGGGCTTCAGGCCAATTTCCTCCTGCAGCTCCCGCACTGCTGCCTCTTTTGGATCTTCACCCACTTCAACCAGACCTGCCGGTATCTCCAGGATCACTTTTTCGATGGCCTTTCTAAACTGGCGCACGAAAATAATCCGGTTGCCTCTGACAGGCAGAATACCGACACCCTGTTTGTGGTCTACCAGTTCCCGGAAAGAGGTCCCTCCATCCGGAAGCTCGACTTCGTCGACCTTTAAATTTAAGATACGTCCATTATAAATCTCTTTGGACGCAATGGTTTTTTCAAAAAATTTCATTCACTACTCCACGCCTTCAGCGTTCAGACATTAGGCGGTTCAGTTCATCCATAAAGGACTCGACATCCTTAAACTCACGATAAACTGATGCAAAACGAACGTAGGCCACCTGATCGATATCCTTAAGCGCATCCATGACGCGCTCTCCAATATAGGATGATTCCACCTCTTTATCTTCAACCTGATAAAGTTCCTTCTCCATCAAGTCAACAACACGCTGGATGTTGTCGATGGGGACCGGACGTTTTTCACAGGCTTTGATCATCCCGTTCAAAATTTTATTTTTATCAAAGGGGACACGCTGGCCGCCCTTTTTAACAACGATCAAGGGAATGTTTTCAATCCGCTCATAGGTTGTAAACCTTTTGGCGCATCGGATGCATTCCCTTCTTCTACGAATCATAGTGCCTTCTTCAACAGGTCGTGAATCAACTACTTTGCTTTCGTCATAATCACAAAAGGGACACTTCATTCAGACACCTTAGTCTTCGTTGCTTAAAAATCCAGGAATCGCAAATTCGCCAGCACCGCTGGTTGTTTTGGTTTCAGGCTTAGCAGTTGTATTTGCAGCAGCAGCAGCATTTGCACTGTTCAGAATAGCAGCTTTTTTAGCTTCCACTTCTTCTGCCGGTAAAAAACCAGTGGCGATAACCGTAATCTGGATTTCGTCGCCAAAGCTTTCATCAATGGTCGCACCAAAGATAACGTTGGCGTCTTCGTCAGAAGCTTCTCTCGCAATGGTAGCGGCTCTGTCCACTTCAAAGAGTGACAGGTCTTCGCCTGCAGTAATATTTAAGAGCACGCCGGTAGCACCGTCGATTTCGGTTTCCAGAAGCGGGCTTAAGATTGCTTCTTTTGCTGCTTCTTCGGCACGGTTTTCACCGGAGGCACGGCCAACGCCCATGTGCGCCAGACCGGCATCCTTCATGATGGTCTTAACATCGGCAAAGTCAAGGCTTACGAGACCCGGCATAGAGATCAGGTCAGAAATACTCTTAACACCCTGTAATAAAACATCATCTGCCAGTTTGAAAGCGTCTCTTAAAGAAGTGGTCTTATCCGCCATTCTTAACAGGCGGTCATTTGGAATGGTCACCAGCGCATCGACATTGTCCTGAAGGAAATCACTGGCAATCTGAGCGTTGCGCATACGGACCCGGCCTTCAAAAGAGAATGGCTTGGTGACAACACCAATGGTCAGGATTCCCATTTCACGGGCAATTTTTGCAATGATCGGCGCAGCACCGGAACCTGTTCCGCCGCCCATACCAGCAGTGATAAATAACAGATCTGTTTCCTGAATTAAATCTGCAATGGCATCACGGCTTTCTTCCGCAGACTTCTGACCCATTTCCGGGTTACCGCCTGCACCAAGACCGCCGGTGGTCTTTTCACCAATCTGAAGGCGTTTTTCAGCCAGGGTCAGGGCTAATGCCTGATTATCAGTATTGATGGATATGAAGTCAACACCCTTCAGACCGGATTCGATCATGCGGTTAACGGCATTGTTCCCGCCGCCGCCAACACCAATTACACGAATTCTCGCAAAATTATCATTGTAGCCATCTAATTCAATCACTTTTCTTCCTCCTCTATTTCACGTAAGAAACTCTTAGTTTGTTTTTTATCATCATTTTTTTGTTCTTCATCCAGTTCTTCATCATCTTCAAAGACTTCATCCTCGTCGGAAGCGTCTCCGCGGTAGCCGTTCTCGTCAAGCTCGACGGCATCGTAGTCTTCTTCCTCATAGTCCTCTGTCTCGTCCAAATCATCGGTCGTGGAATGTATTATTTCTATAGGCTCAGCCTTATGGCCGGTTGAATGACCATGCTTCTGCTCCTTTGAAATCGCTTTAGGATCTGATTCTTTGCTGCCAGACCGGAAATAATAACGCCGGATCTTCGCAAAATTTGAAAACAGGCTGGTTCCAAAATAAAAGATTGCTGCGTAATAAATTGGAATTCCTACCCTGTCACCGATATAGGTCAGCAGCGCCGCTAAAATGGTGTTGCCAAAAAAACCGGTGATAAACAGTTTCTGGTCAAATTTTCCTTCCAGGTCTGCCTGAATGCCGCCAAATACTGAATTCAGCGAAGCGAGTATCGCGATTGAGAGATAGGATGAATATGCCAGCGGTATTTCAAAAGGCAAAACAACACCGATTAAAAGCCCTGCAAGCAGCCCTATTAATGGATATAGCATCGTTGTCCCCGTTTCTCTGCAAAAAATCAAATTACAGTTTATTACTTTTGTTGAGTAGTAAATATTCTGACTTTTCTATATTAACCTTTATTTCCCAATATTTCAACAGTTGAATAACACTTTCATCAGAATTTAAGTAAATATACATAGATTCAGGGTCTCCAATGGCTTCAATCACAAATGGAGGTGAGGAAATCTCATCATCCACATTTATGACCGCGCCGCCGCAGTCGATATTGCTGCTGCTTGTCACGCGCATTTTATTGAGCTGGATTCCCTCTGCGCCGGCTGCCTTCAGTTCGTTGATGACTGCCAGTACATCTGAGTTATGCACCAGGTATTTATTGGGATTTTCTCCAGGTTCGATGGCTTTGTCGCTGTCTTCCAGCGTGATGACAATGCCAGGTCCCTGGATCGGTACAGAACCGTCTGCCATTTTATAGTTTTCGAGCTCTGCATCCAGATATTGGCCGACAGTATCGACCACTGACCCTTCATCCTCGATGGCCCTCCGGGCCTCCTCGTAGGTGTCGAGTCTTTTTTGCTCAGCTGCTATTTTTTTGCCAAGCTCCTCATTTTTGACCTTGAGGTTATCCTCCTCAAGCTCCTGATTGTACAGGGTTTTCGCGTTGACAAAGGTACGCTGGGCCGGAATGTCTTTTGAGCCAATCTCCTTAACGATCAGAGCCATTCCGATGCCAACCACCAGAAAGACCAAAACCAGTATCCGGTTCATGGCTTTTTCACTTATATTCTTCATAGCCCACCGCTATTCACTGGCCCCACTGCCTGAGGCCGGCTTGGCATACTTAAAGTCAATCACACCGCTGTAGGCCTTTACCAGAACATTGTCTTCCTGTGAAATAGAAACCTTCAGCTTATTGGACTGCATGACATCCACAACACCAGCCCGCATTTTGATGGCAGCGGACAGATCCTGAGGATTGCCAATGACTTTCACCTCAAAGGGTGCACCGTATTTGTTACGGTTAATATTAATATAGGAGCCCGCCTGGCGGATCTCCGAAGTATTAATCAAACGCTCGCCATTGATGGAAATGGCTTCGGCACCTGCTGCGTTCAGCTCGTTTACCAGTGAGAGCAGCAGATCGGAGCTTTTGGAATAGAGGGAAGCGTCGTAATCTGTGCTGTCGGTATCAATGGTGATGACCAGGCCTGAGCCCGTCACATCCGTCACACCTGCAAGCACGCGTTCCTTTTCCATTTCCTTCTGTTTTTTCTTTATGACATCATCGGTTCCAGCGGCATCCGATTCATAGTTTGCCAGCTGTTTTTCGAGATCCTCGAGCTGGTTGTTCAGCTCGTCATTTTTGTTTTCAAGGGCTTTTACCTCAGCAGCCAGGTCGCCGGCGCGCTCGGAATCAACCGTCCCGCCCAACTGGTCGACTGTTTTCATCTGAAGGATAATCAAAACACCCACAAAAATACATATTAGCGCAATCGCCAAACTGCCTTTTCGCTTCAAGCCTTCACCTCAGTTTATCTTGGTTTCAGAATCGGTTTGTTACCGCCAGTGGTCAGATTGATGTCCAGATTGCTCTTGTTCTCGGCAAAAACCGTATTGATATAATCATAAGAGCCTTTAAAGTTATCCAGATCCGACACGGTCATAACCACATTATTTTTTGTAATGATCCGATAAGTATTATTTTCCGTAATACCCACTTCCGAAATCTTCGCAAGGTTTCCGTCATTCTGAAAGGTCTTCAGAATCTCCATGACTGTGTCAAACTTCCAGTCCGGATTGAAGGTGACCGGATGCCCGATTTTATCAATGGTAATATCCGTGAAGCCCGTAACAATGGGGATATCCGTTTTTCGCAGGTACTCGCTGCGCTCAACCAGAAGCCCCTCACGGTTGATATAATTGATCTTGCCGTCATAGTTAACCGCGCAGATTGCCGGTGCTTCCTTTACCCTGATCACGATTTTGTCCGGCATGACTTTTGTAATCTCCAGCTTTTCAACATTTATGAGTTCCTCAATATTATAATGAGCCTTATTTAAATCTACCCAAAAAATGCTCTCACCTTCATTGATTCCTGAAGTTTCTACAATTGTTTCGCTATCGACAACTTCATTCCCAATTACTTCAATATGCTTGATGTTAAACACACCGGCGGAAATGGCGCTTGCCATGACAAAAATAAAGACAAATAAAATAGAAACAGCAACCACTAATAGTGTAACATATTTTAGCAGTCTTTTCCTTTTATTTTTTTTTAATTTTTTACGTCTTTGCAGCTTTTCATCCATTTTATCACCATTTACCGGTTTTTGTCACCCTTTTTATTTGTTTTTGTTCAATTTATTTGATCAGCTTCAAAGCTTCTGCACAAATCCGGTCACCTGCGTCCAGTATTGCCCGTTCTTTTGTGGCCCTCCGCATTTTCTCAAGCCCCTTTTCATCCCGGAGCAGGGCCGGAATGGTTTCGGCCAGCAGGTCCGGGGTCAGCTCGGCGTCATGGATCAGGATACCGCCGCCGTTATCGGTAATAACACGGGCATTGAATTCCTGATGGTTTCCGGCTGCCATTGGGTAGGGCACCAAAATGGATGGAATGCCCACCGCGGCAATCTCAGCCACCGACATGGCCCCAGAACGGCTGACAACTAAATCTCCAGCGCCGATAAGGGTGTGGACATCATTGCTGTAGGCTAATACGTTTATATTACGGCAATCATCTAATTTTACACCATTTTCCTTTAATTTTTCTAGGACTTTATCGTACTGTCCTCTCCCGGTCAGGTGATAGACAACCATCTCCGGGTTATCTGCATTCCGGGCGATAAACGAAGCGGCCGCATTGTTGATGCTCCCTGCCCCCTGGCTGCCGCCCATGATGACGACCAGACGCTGGTTCTCCTTCAGGCCAAGCTTATCTCTGAGGGCATTGCGGTCTGTCTGTTTAAACACGTCGCGCACCGGGTTGCCTGCCAGAAAGGTCTTGTCCTCCGGAAAATACTCGGCGGCCTCTTTAAAGCTGATGGCCACA
This sequence comes from Eubacterium callanderi, assembly GCF_900142645.1. GTDB lineage: Bacteria > Bacillota > Clostridia > Eubacteriales > Eubacteriaceae > Eubacterium > Eubacterium callanderi. The sequence goes on along the minus strand of NZ_FRBP01000013.1, from coordinate 28,263 downwards.
CGGTCCACCCTTTTCCCCAGCATCCGGTTGGTCTTGCCCGGGTAGGCGTTCTGCTCGTGGATCATGGTGGGAATGCCCCGCTTGGCTGCCTCGAGAAGCAGCGGGCCGCAGGTGAAGCCGCCGGTCCCTACCACCAGGTCCGGCTGATGCCTTTTCAAAACCTTTTTTGAATCTGAGATGCCGTCAAAGATCCCCTTGACCGCCGCCAGCGTTTCCAGCGACAGCTCACGTTCAAAACCGCGGACGCGGATGTACTCAATAGGATAGCCCTCCTTGGGCACAATGTTTTTTTCCATGCCCACCTGGGAGCCAATAAAAAGGATCTCGGCACCGGGCAGGCGCTCTTTTAGTTTATCCGCAATGGCCAGGCCCGGATAGATATGGCCTCCGGTGCCGCCGGCCGCTACTAATATTTTCATTTTCTTCTCCCTTTCCTTTTACGCAGGTCCGCCTGCCTTGAAATATTGAGTATGGGCCCCAGCATGGCAAAGAGCACCACCATCGAGGTACCGCCAGCGCTGACAAAGGGCAGCGCCATCCCGGTAACCGGGATGACCGAGGTGGCGACCCCCACGTTTACAAACACCTGAAAGCCCAGCAGCAGCATGACGCTGCTGGTGTAAAGGTAACCGAACCGGTCCGGCGACGTGTTGGCAATTTTGAAGCCCCGCCAGATAATAAAGGCGAAAAGACCCAGAACAAAGACACAGCCGATAAGGCCGAACTCCTCGCCGATATTGGCGAAAATAAAGTCATTCTGGAGCTCTGGCAGGAACAGAAATTTCTGCTTGCCATTGCCCAGCCCCTGTCCAAAAATGCCGCCAGTCCCAATGGCTAAGAGTGACTGGGTGATCTGATAGTCAACGCTCCCGCGGCCCAAGAATACATTAAAGCGTTCCAGGCGCCAGGGCTCGATGATCATCAGCACAACGACGCCTGCCACGCCGACTGCCGCGTAAGGCGCAAAGCGTTTAAAGCGCACCCCTGCAAAATAGAGCACTGCCACCATGCCGAAGCCAATGGCCATGGCCGCGCTCAGCGAGGGCTCAATGGCGGTGATGCCGCAGATCAGGAAAATCGGCGCCATACACTGCTTTGTAAATTCCCAGGTGCTCCCATTCAGTACCTCCGGCTCCCGCGCGAGCAGTGAGGAAAGGTAGAGAATGCCTGTGACCTTTGCGAGCTCTGAGGGCTGGAACTGGCCGATGCCGACATTCAGCCACCGCCTGGCATCATTGACCTCTACCCCGATGCCCGGTATCAATACAAGGAGCAGCAGAAAGACCGTCACGCCCAGCAAAATCATGCTGATTTTCTTATGATTGTATTTGCGATAATCGATATTACTCATAAAGCCCATTACAACGAGCCCCAGCGCCACAAACCCAAATTGCTTGAGAAAGAGCGAGTAGCCCTTGCTGCCGTCGACTGTTGAAGAATACATGCTGGCGCTAAAGACCATCAGGAGGCCAAAGCCTACCAAAATCAACAGAGCGATGACAAACGGCCTGTCTACTTTTCCTTTTTTCATCAGTTACTCCCGATTCGCTTCACTAAATCCTTAAAGACCTGTCCTCTGATTTCAAAATTGTCAAACATATCCCAGCTGGCACAGGCCGGTGACAGCAGCACCACATCGCCGGGAGCGGCACACTCCGAGGCGACCTTGACCGCCTCGTCATAATCGCCCACACGCACGGTGCTGTAATAGCCCTGGCTCTCGGCTGCCGCCTCGATCTGCGGCGCGGTCGCTCCGACTAGCACCATGCGTTTCACCTTTTTACAGACCACTTCGATAAATTCGCTGTAATCTTCCTTTTTATCGTAGCCCCCGGCGATGAGGATGACCGGTTTGGTCATGGCGTTCAGTGCCACGATGGCCGCGTTGGTATTGGTGCCCTTGGAATCGTTGATATAATCCACGCCACCGATGGTCGCCACAAATTCCTGCCGGTGTTCGACCCCGCCAAAGGACTTCAGCGTCTCTGCGATGCTGACCACGTCCACGCCCATAAAATAAGCAAGCACTGTGGCCGCAAGAGCGTTCTGTACGTTGTGAGGGCCCTTTATGCCCATTTCCTCGATGCGGCAGATGGGAATGACCGATTCATTGTCATTGATAAAAATACCGCCGTCCATGGCATAGGCGCCCTGTGCCACCTTTTTATCCAGGCTGAAATAGTACTTCCGGCACTGTGCCTGGCGGCCCAGCTCACAGACCTGCTCGTCATCGGCGTTGAGCACCAGAAAGTCCTCGCCGCGCTGGTTTTCAAAAATGCGGGCCTTGGCGGCAATGTAATTTTCCATGGTGCCATACCGGTCCATATGGTCTGGCGACAGGTTTAAAATGGCCGAAGCGACTGGCCGGAATTTATTGATGGTCTCAAGCTGAAACGCGCTGATCTCTGCCACAAAAACATCCTCGGGCGCTGCTTCCATCACATAGTTGCTGATGGGGTCTCCGATGTTGCCCACCGTGTAGGTTTTCCGGCCGCTGTTTTTAAAGATCTCACCCGTGAGTGTGGTGGTGGTGGTTTTGCCATTGGTGCCGGTGATGGCTACAAAGGGGGCCTTTGTCATACAGTACGCCAGCTCAGCTTCGCCGATAACAGGAACGCCGCAGCGGTATGCCTCGGCAATGATTGGAATGGTTAACGGCACGCCCGGGCTTGTGACCACACGGTCAATCTCATTGATAACCCTGGTATCGATCTGTCTGCCAAAAATGGTTTTGATGCCCTTTTCCTCAAGCTCTGCCAAGGTCTCCCGCACCTGGGGAAACTCTGCCAGAACCACGTCCTCAGGACGATTATCGGTCAGTATTACGCTCTTGCCGCAATCCATTAAAAGCTTTGAAACCGCCACACCGCTGCGGGCAGCCCCTATCACTAAAATCTTCTCACTCAATTGTACTTACGCCTCCTAAATTATAAACATAAAAATGCCAGTGCCACAAAGACTGCCGTAACGATCCAGAAAACGGTGACGACCCGGGTCTCACTCCAGCCCTTCAGCTCAAAGTGATGGTGGATCGGCGCCATTTTAAAGAAGCGCTTGCCGTGAGTCAGCTTGAAATAGCCCACCTGAATAACCACCGACAGGGCCTCAATCACATAAAGCAGACCTGCGATCAGCACAAATATCTGCATCCGTGTAATGATGGCCATCACAATGACCGCGCCGCCCAGAGCCATGGAGCCTGTATCGCCCATAAAAATCTCGGCCGGGTTTGAGTTATAGCGCAGGAAGCCAAGGCACGCGCCAATCACTGCCCCGCTGAAAACAGCGGTGCTGACCTGATTCAGGGCCACAGACATGGCCAGGAAGAAAAGACACACAATGGCTGTAACGCCGGAAGCGAGGCCGTCAAGGCCGTCGGTCAGGTTGACGGCGTTGGTCACTGCCACGACAGCGAAAAAGGTAAAAGGAACATACCAGATACCGAAATCAACGGTGGTACCCATAAACGGAATGACTAGCTCTGTGCCGATGGCGGGTGTCCATGCCGCGTAAAGGGCAACGGCCAGGGCCGCCACAAACTGGAGCACCAGCTTCTGCCAGGCACGCAGCCCCAGGTTGTGCTTCTTTGAAACCTTGATAAAATCATCAATAAAGCCAATGGCACCAAAGGCCACCATCACGATCAATGGGAAAAAGTCCCATTTTTTAGTAAATAAACTGATGATCACAACAGCGATGAGGACAGCGCCCTGGATGACAAGGCCGCCCATGGTGGGGGTGCCGGATTTTTTCATATGGCTCTGCGGGCCTTCCTCGCGGATGGCCTGTCCGAAGTGCAGCCGGTGCAGAATCGGCAGGACTCTCGGCATGGCGAGCCAGACAATGATAAATGCGACTAATAAACTGACAATTGAAATTTTTAAAGTATCCATCTTTTCCTTGTTTCCTCTTCCTTTACTCCTGAATCATTTTTAGTGTTTTTTCCAGATGCACGCCCCTGGAGGCCTTGATGAGAATCACGTCTCCCGGCGCCATAAGCTTTCTCAGCAGCTTTCCAGCGCCCTCTGCGTCGGCAGTCCAGAAGCATCGTTCATCTGCCAGGCTGGCGCCTGCCCCCTTGATGTAGGCTTTTGATTCCGGTCCCACCGCAATGAGCACATCGGCCTTCTCTGCCGCGTAAGCACCGATCTCGAGGTGCCCGCTTTCAGCCATCTCGCCCATTTCCAGCATATCGCCGAGCACCGCGAGCCTGCGGCAGCTTTTCCCCATATCCCACAGCATATCGAGAGCTGCCTTCATGGCGTCGGGGTTGGCGTTATAGGAATCGTTAATGACCGTGGCCTCTCTTACCCTGACGATATCCATGCGGTTGCCGCTTGGTTTAAAGGCGTCGAGCCCGCGCTGAATCTCTTCATGGGTCATCTGATAATATCTGCCGAGCCAGATGGCGGTCAGGCAGTTGTAAACATTGTGAATGCCAGGATAAGCGAAGTGGAAGTGTTCGCCATCTGCTACAAAGCGGATGCCCTGAGCGGAGGAATCGACCTGTTCTGCCTTAAGTGACAGATCCTCACCTTTAATCCCCACCCGGACAACCGAGAAGGGTTCTTCATCCTCTTTGATCTTATTTAAATACACATCATCCCCGTTGAGCAGCGCAATGTCGCCGGGACCCATGGTCTCGAAGATCTCTTTTTTGGCGGCCAGGATGTTGTCCTGGGTTTTCAGGATTTCGATATGGGCTGTGCCGATATTGGTAATGACGCTGATATGGGGTCTGACCTCACCGATGGATTTACGGATATCATCGAGATGGTCCATGCCCATCTCGATCACGGCGATTTCGTGCTCTGGCTGTAAGTTAAAGAGTGTCTGGGGGATGCCGTATTCATTATTGAAATTCCCCTGGGTTTTCAGGGTCTTGTATTTCTGGGACAACACTGAAGCGATGAGGTCCTTGGTTGTGGTCTTTCCGCTGCTGCCGGTAACGGCGATGACCGGTATATCATAGCGCTCCCGGTTGTACTTCGCCAGGGCCTTCATGGCTTCCAGGCAAGATTCGACCAGAACGACGCTGATCCCCTCTGGAAAATCCAGAGCTTCTGTCTCTGTAAAGCTTGTTGAACAGCCTTTTTCAGCTGCGATTTTGATGAAACAGTGTCCATCTGCCTTTTCACCCTTAATGGGGATAAAAAGATCATTTTCTTCGATTTTACGGCTATCGATGGCCGCGCCGCTGATCCAGTCGGTTGTTCCTGTCTGGATGAGCCGGCCTTCTGTGATTTTCACCAGTTGTTCAAGTGAAATTTTTTCCATATTTAAGTATCTTCTTTCTCCTGTTGTTTTGTCAAAGACAAACTGAAATTTTTACATACTTTCTTATTATAGCAAAACCACAGGCAAGGTTCCAACAATTTTATATTTTATTTACAAATTGACAAAAAGAAGCAAGAAAATCCTGCTTCTTCAATGATGATTTTAAGCTTAAGCGTCACGACCGTACGAAACGGGCGGTCGCCGGTGAGCAGCTGTGAACCTCCAATGGATATTATGGTATATGGCGCAATCAGGGTACTTTACCGAACTGCGCCTACAGTTTCATTGAGAAACAAATTGGTATATTTTTGGCAAAGCTGTCGAAGCTGTGAGATAAGAGTGCTGGGATTTGCGGCATCCTAAAAAAATCTATTGCTTGTCCCGCGCTACACCGTTGACCGTACGTTTCGTACGGTCGTCGCTGCCTTTACTTTATGCTTTAAGGTTTAAAAGTCACGCTGATCTCACTGCCCTTATCCACGGCGGTTCCCGCCGCCACAGACTGCTCGGCGGCAAAACCGGAGCCGGTAACCTTGAGGTTGAGGCCAAGACCGGTGACAATCTCGTTGACGGACTGAATGGACATGCCATTAAGGTCCGGAACTGTTACTTTATTGCCATTTTCACTGCTCTGGGAGCCAATCTCCAGGACCAGCTCTGTATTGGGGTCATAGACACTCTGGGCCGGGAAGCTCTGGGAAATGACGGTATCGCCATCGCCTTTTACATCCAGCTTATACTTGATGCCCTTTTCCTCCAGAATCTTAACAGCAAAATCCTTTTCCTGGCCGACCAGGTCCGGCACAGTAATGGCGTTCTGCTGGATCTGGGTGTCGCTGTCGGTCTGGCCGCCCATGTAGTCCAGAACCTGCTTCATCAGATTGATGGCAGTCGGCGCGGCACTGGTTCCCCCAAAGGCGCTGGGGTCAGGCTCGTCGAGCACCAGAAGAATGGAGTAGCGAGGGTCCTCGACCGGCGCGTAACAGAAAAAGGAGGTGACGTAGTAGGTGCTGTTGTAAGCGCCGTCCACAAATTTTTCGGCTGTACCGGTCTTGCCGCCAATGCTGTAGCCCTCTGCCAGGCTGGCAAGGGTCGAGTTTTCAGCGACAACATTTTTCATGATATTGCGCATCTCCGCCGAGGTGTCGGAGGAAATGATCTGTTTGGGGCCGTTCAGCTGGTTGTTGACATATTCCTGCTGGCTGCTCCCCTTTCCAATGATGGTCGGGTTCATATAATAGCCGTTGTTGACAACACAGTTCAGCGCTGAGAGCAGCTGAATGGGTGTGGTGGCAAGGCCCTGGCCAAAGGAGAAGGTGGCGTAATCCAGAAGGTTGATCTCGCCGTTTCCGTCAAAGGGACGGTTGATGATCCCGGCTTCCTCCCCTGGAAGCTCAATGCCTGTCTGCTTGCCAAAGCCATAGTTATAAACATACTGATAGAACAACGCCGGGTCCAGCTTCTGAATGATCTGGACCAGCCCTGGGTTACAGGAGTTTGCAATGGCTTCTGAAACGGTCTGTGTGCCGTGGGAGCCGGTGCAGTTGACGGTTACGCCGTTAATATTGATGGAGCCGCTGCAGTACACCTTGGTGTCCGGTGTCACCACGCCTTCCTCAAGAGCGCTGGACGCTGTTACAGCTTTAAAGGTAGAACCAGGCTCGTAGATGAAGCTGACCGCCGGGTTTTTCCACATTTCACTGAGCTGGTCGGCCTTGGATTTGTCCTTAAGGTCGCCCGCGTGCTTTGAGCTGTAGTAATCGCTGATGGCATAAGGGTCGTTGAGATTGTAATCCGGCTGGGTGGCCATGGCGATGATCTCACCGGTTTTGGTATCCATGACAATGGCCGTGCCGCTTTTGGCTTTCCATTCCTCAACAGCGGATTTAAGCCCTCTCTCGGCCAGCATCTGAATGTTGCTGTCGATGGTCAGTGTCAGATCCTTCCCCTGGGTCGGCTCCTTGATGATCTTTGTCTGCGAAGGGATCTGGTTGCCCTGGGCATCCTTCTGGAAATAGATGATGCCGTCGTCACCCTTCAGCTGGTCATTGTAGGAGGATTCGACACCGGTAAGGCCGGTATGGTCCTGCCCGGTGAACCCTAAAACATAGGAGGCAAAATTGCCGTTGGTGTAATAGCGGCGTTTATCCTCAATGAGCTCAATGCCGTTATAGCTTTTTGTCTCGCCTTTTTCATTTTTAATGGCCTGGTCCTCTTTAATCTCTCGGGCCAGGGCGTTATCGACCTTGCCCTCAATGAGCACTGCGCTGTTTTCCTTTCGGGTCAGCACTTCATGGGCGTCGTCATAATCCATGCCCAGCACACTCACCAATACCTGGGCGGCTGAATCGGGATCCTTGATCTCATCGGGCACCGCGTAGACGGTGCCATCCAAAAAGCTGACACCCTCAGGGATTCCAGCGACGACCTTCTCGCCGTCACCCTTTTTAACCCCGTTTTTCACCTCAACCTTGTCATCCTCAGTCTTGTTGACCTTGTCCAGAACCTCCTGGTAATCAAGGTTCAGCTTCTCACTGAGCCCCTTTGCCAGCTTTTCGGGCTCCTTGACCTCCAGCGGGATGACGTGGATGGCGGCGGCTGAGGAGTCCTGTACCAGGATGCGCATATTGCGGTCGTAGATATTCCCCCTCGAGGCTTTTAACGGCACCTCCTCCACCAGCTGGTCCACCTGACGCGAGTACTGGTCGGTGGAGTCGATAATCTGGAGATACATCAGTTTTATTACAAGTATTAAAAATGCAACTGCTAAAATAACAATTGCATAATACATACGGGACTGCTTTAAATTTTTCTTTTTTTTCTTACGCGCTCTCATTGTCACCCTCGATTATTTAAAAATCGAACGGAGCCAACTGTCGCTCTGGGTGTCCGCTGACGCTCTCTGTGTATTTTCCATGGTGGTTTCATAGACATACTGGCTGGCAGTGGGCGTGGTCATGCCATAGCCTCTGGCTGTGGCCTCAATACCGCTCAGATCGTCGGTGCTGGCCATGATCTGCCCGTTTTTACTGTCGTTGACTGCCTGCTTGTCCTCAAGTTCTGCCTGCATGGTGCGCACTTCCTCGTTCAGCTCTGAAATCATGGACTGCTGGAACAAAAGGCCGATGCAGACCACAAAAATAAGCACGGCTGCAATCATAAGGTAAGATAAGCCGGTAAGCTCCTTGGATTTGGCGCGGCCGCGGCGTTTTCGATTGCCTGCTTTTGCGGCTTTTACATTATTTTTAGCTTTTTTATATGACTTTTTGCGGGTGCTGGTCCGTCCCAGGCTTTCACTGGCTGAAGCAGCATCCAAATTCATGGTATCAGAAATAACCCAACTGTTCTGCATGTTCTCCATTTTGATTTTGCTCCTTGTTCTATAGCTTTTCTGCAATTCTTAATTTAGCGCTTCTGGACCTTCTGTTGGCCTCGATCTCTTCCGGCGCGGGAAGCACCGGCTTGCGCGTAATAATCCTGACTTCCGGCTTTTTCCCGCACACGCAGGCGGGGAACTCCGGCGGACAGGTGCAGGGGTTCTGCTTGTCCTTAAAAAAATGCTTGACGATCCGATCCTCAAGGGAATGGAAGGTAATGATGCACATACGCCCTCCGGGCTTCAGTGCTTCGATCCCCGCTGAAAAGGCATCCTCTAAAATGTCCAGCTCATGGTTGACCTCCAGGCGGATGGCCTGGAAGCTTTTGCGCGCCGGATGCTTTTCTTTGAAGCGCTCTTTGGCCGGGTAGGCGGCCTTGATGAGCTCGCTGAGCTCCAGAGTGGTCTCAATGGGCTTCGTTTCTCTTTCCTTTATAATGGCGTTTACAATACGGCCGGCAAAGCGCTCCTCCCCATAGACCTGCAGCACCTTTTTCAGGCGCTCCGGCGGATAAGCGTTGACGACCTCATAGGCCGACAGCTCTGCCCCGCTGTCCATACGCATGTCCAGTGGGCCGTCATGGTGGTAGGAAAAGCCCCGGGTTTCATCATCAAACTGAAAGGAGGAAACCCCCAGGTCATAAATGATGCCGTCGATCTGCGAGACACCGGCTTCCCCGAGCACCTCTTTCAGATGAACAAAATTATTTTTGACAAGCTGTTTGCGGCACGCGTAAGGCGCGAGACGTCTGCCCGCGTAGTCCAGAGCAAAATCGTCCTGGTCGATACCGATCAGGGTTCCGTCTGCGCTCAGGCGTTTGCAGATCAGCTCTGAATGGCCGCCGCCGCCCAGGGTACCGTCGACATAGGTACCGTCCGGCCTGATCATCAGCCCGTCAACGGTTTCGTGCAAAAGCACGGTTGTGTGTGAAAATTCCAAAGGTTCCCTCCTTTCTGCTAGATTCCCAGCTCTGCCATTTTATCGGCAATATCGCTGACGTCCATATTGTTGTAGTTGTCCCAATTTTCTGTGTTCCAGATTTCAAGCCGGTTGGAAACGCCGATGATCTTGGTTTCCTTTTCCAGCCGGGCATGCTTTCTGAGAGGCGCGGGAATGGAGATACGCCCCTGCTTGTCCAGCGCGCACTCGGAGGCGCCGCTGAAAAAGAAACGCGTAAAATCCCGGGCATCCTTGTCGGAGATGGGCAGGGTCCTGAGCTTGTTCACAAAGATCTCCCACTCTTCTGTCGAAAAGACAAAAAGGCAGCAGTCAAGCCCCTTGGTGATGACAAAGTCCTTGCCAAGCGCTTCCCTGAATTTGGACGGGATGATCAGACGGCCCTTGTCGTCAATATTATGCTCGTATTCACCAAAGAACATGCCAAACGCCACCCTTTCTTCCACAAATCCCCCACTTTATTGGGTCATTACACCAATTCTCCCCACATTATACCACAATGCACCACCCAGGGACAAGTTATTACCATCAATCTTAAAAAATTAAATATTTACTTTTGCTCTTTATTTTAATGATTTTTGGGTATTCCTTAAGCTGAAGTCCGTTTCAACCCACATTACCCCTTGTTCTGCGCGCTTTTTTAGTTTAATATAGTAGGGATTGATGCTGCTGACAAATTTAAAAATTTGTCAGCACCCATATTTTTCAACGTCATTAAATGATAAGGAGTACGTGTATAAATGAGAGCAGTAGTTACGGTCATTGGTAAGGACCGCACAGGAATTATTTACAATGTGTCCAAAATTCTGGCAGAGAGCAACGCCAACATTGAGGACATCAGCCAAACGGTTATGCAAGACTTTTTCACCATGATCATGCTGGTGGATGTCACCAAGATGACCTGCGATTTCGCGCAGCTTAAGGAAGAGCTGGAAGCGCTCAGCAAGACCATCGGCATGTCGATCCGCATTCAGCATGAAGACATTTTTAATGCCATGCATTCCATTTAAGAGGTGAGGCACAATGGCAATGTTTAAAGATGTGCTCGAAACCGTCCGCATGATCGAGAAGGAAAATCTGGATATCCGAACCATTACCATGGGGATCTCTCTGATGGACTGCATCGACGCCGACGGCGAAAAAGCCCGCCGCAAAATTTACGACAAAATCACCCGAATGGCTGAGCACCTGGTATCCCAGGGCGAACGCATCGAAACCGAGTTTGGCATTCCAATCGTCAATAAACGTGTCTCTGTGACGCCCATTTCGCTGATCGCGGGGGCCAGCAGCGACACCGACTATGTGGCCTACGCCGAAACCTTAGATAAAGCTGCCCACGAAATCGGCGTCAACTTTATCGGCGGGTTCTCTGCGCTGGTGCCCAAGGGCTTTACACGGGGCGATCTCAACCTGATCAACTCCATTCCCGAAGCGCTGGCCTGCACCGAACGTGTCTGCTCCTCTGTCAACCTTGGCTCGACCAAAACAGGGATCAACATGGATGCGGTTAAAATGATGGGCGAGATTGTCAAACAGACCGCTTACCTCACACGCGATGAGGACTCCATTGGCTGCGCCAAGCTGGTGGTCTTCTGCAACGCGGTCGAGGACAACCCCTTCATGGCAGGCGCCTACCACGGCATCGGCCAGCCGGACACCGTGCTGCACGTGGGTGTCAGCGGACCAGGCGTTGTCAAGAAAGCCCTTGAAAAACACCAGAACGCCAGCTTTGACGAGATGGCTGAGATCATTAAAAAAACCGCCTTCAAGATCACCCGCGCCGGCCAGCTTGTGGGCACCACGGTGGCAGAGCGCCTGGGCGTCCCCTTTGGCATCCTGGACCTCTCTCTGGCCCCAACGCCCGAAATCGGCGACTCGGTTGCCCGCATTCTTGAGGAGATGGGACTGGAACACTGCGGCGCCCACGGAACCACCGCGGCGCTGGCCATGCTCAACGACGCGGTTAAAAAGGGCGGCATCATGGCCTCCACCTCTGTTGGCGGCCTGAGCGGCGCTTTTATTCCTGTCAGTGAGGACGAGGGCATGATTGAGGCGGCCTCCATGGGCGCGCTGTCCCTTGACAAGCTGGAAGCCATGACCTGTGTCTGCTCAGTCGGGCTTGACATGATCGCCATTCCTGGCGATACCCCTGCCGCGACCATCTCCGGCATCATTGCTGACGAAGCGGCCATTGGCATGATCAACGCCAAAACCACCGCTGTCCGCCTGATCCCGGTATACGGCAAGGGCCTTGGCGAGTCTGCCTCCTTTGGCGGGCTGCTGGGTACCGCGCCCATCATGGCAGTCAATCCCAATGACTGTTCTGTCTTTGTGAACCGCGGCGGCAAAATTCCCGCTCCGATCCACAGCTTTAAAAATTAATAAAAATCGAACTTAAATTTAACGGCTGGCCCATGATAAATGACGAAACACAGGGCGCAACGCCCTTCGTCATTTTCCAGCGGCCAGCAAACAGGGGGAGAAAACATGGAAGATTTAAAAGTAGCAGTTTGTGTCTGTACAGAATGTGTGATGAAAGGCGCTATGGACATCATCGAATCCATCGAAAGCCTGAACGATGTTAAGGATGTCCTTGAGCTCTCACGCGGTATTTATATCGAAACGGTTAAATGTATCGGCGAGGCAAAGCATGGAATGAAATCCCCTATTGTTTCTGTCGGAAATGTTGTGATCGAAAAGGCAAATACGGAAACTGTTATGGCACAAATTCTTGAAATGACAAAATAATCAAGAAGGAAGTGAATTTGTAAATGAGAGGAATCTACACACCTGTGACCAAAATCCGCCGTCAGGTTTTTGCCGCCATCGCCAAGATGGCCTATGAGGGCGGCGATTACGCCAGTAGAGTGGAAGAAATCCCTTTTGAAATTATACCGGGCGAGGTCGCAAACTACCGCGACAGTGTCTTTAAGGAAAGAGCCATTATCGGTGAGCGCCTGCGTCTCGCCATTGGCCTGCCCTTATACCCGGTCGATCAGCCCTCCCCCATCTCCAGAGATGTGGAGGAAAGCGCCATCGCAGAAAAGGTCTATGATCCACCTCTGGTCAATGTTATTCCTTTTGCCTGTGACGCCTGTGAGCCTAAAGCCTTTATGGTGACGGACAACTGCCGGGGCTGTCTGGCACACCCCTGCGTATCAGTCTGTCCGGTAAACGCCGTCTACATGAAGGATGGCAAATCCCATATTGACAAGGAAAAATGCGTGCGGTGCGGGCGCTGCCGCGAGGCCTGCCCTTACGAGGCCATCGTAAAATATGACCGGCCCTGCGCGGCGGCCTGCGGCGTCGACGCCATTGAGAGCGACGAGCTGGGACGCGCCAAGATCAATTATGACAAGTGTGTTTCCTGCGGCATGTGCCTGGTCAACTGCCCCTTTGGCGCCATCGCAGATAAAACCCAGATTTTTCAGCTGATCCACGCCATCAAGGAGGGCGATGAGGTCATCGCTGAGATCGCCCCGGCCTTTGTAGGCCAGTTTGGCCCTCTGGCAACGCCAGAAAAGATCAAAGAAGCCATTAAGGCGCTGGGCTTTGCCGATGTGGTCGAGGTGGCCCTGGGCGCTGACCTGGGCGCTGTTGAGGAGGCCCACCACTATGTCAACAAAGTCGTTAAGGGGGACGATCCCTTTATCGGCACCTCCTGCTGCCCGTCCTGGTCTGTCATGGCCAAGACCAAATTTCCGGAGATTGCCCACTGCATTTCCGGTGAGCTGACCCCAATGGTCGCCACTGCCCGCATTATCAAAAAAGAACACCCCAAATCCCGGATTGTCTTTATCGGCCCCTGCGCAGCTAAAAAGCTGGAGGCCTCCAGAAAGAGTGTCCGCAGCGACGTGGACTTTGTCATTACCTTTGAGGAGCTCATGGGTATGTTCGTGGCCAAGGGCATTGAGTTCGGCGACCTTGAGGATGACGGCAGGCTGGACGACGCAACCGCGGCTGGCCGCGGCTACTCTGTGGCCGGTGGTGTGGCAGACGCCATCTGCAACGCAGTCCATGACCTCTACCCGGACGTGGATGTCAAGATCGACCGCGCCGAGGGCCTGAAGGAATGCCAGAAAATGCTGAAGCTGGCCCAGGCCGGCAAACGTGACGGCTACCTGCTAGAGGGCATGGCCTGTCCGGGCGGCTGTATTGGCGGCGCCGGCACGCTCATGCCGATTAAGAAAGCCGTCACAGCGGTTACCAAGTTCCAGAAGGAAGCCGATGAAAAACTGGCGACCAAGAGCGCCTATATGTCTGAGCTCAATCTGATGGACGACAAAAAATAAAGGCCCCAGAGCGCGTCTTTATAAAATATTTATACGATCCGCCAAGCCTTAACACCACCTTCACGCGCAACGTGATATGCTGTGCTTAAAGAAGGTGGAAACTATGGCAGATATCATTTTACTCTTAATACTAATTTTTGCCGGCATCGCGGGCTGTTTTGCCGCTTCCCATATCGACAGCTTTATCCGAAAGCTGCGCACTTACGGGTGGCGCAAGCTGTGAAGTGATCACGTATAACCAAAAAGATGACCGTCCAAAACGGGCGGTCATCTTTTTTGATACTCCCTCCCCACCCTGGGTATAAATGAAGCAGAAAGGCATTTATGCTGTTTATTATGAGGAGGAAAACAAAATGACCAAACACACCATTGCAGGCGAATTTGATAAGATAAAAAACAAGCTGCACCGCAAGGATAAAACCGAGCGTCCCAAAGAGCTGGACGTGGAGGATGTGATTTCAGAAGAAATTGACCTGAATTCAGAAGCGGCGGTAAACATCAGTGAGCACAACAGCCGTGAGCACACGAGCCACCCATCCATTGATGATATGACCCGGTAAAAGCACAAAAGCGGGCAGGCCCTCTGGCCTGTCCGCTTTTTATTTTCACTATCCGATAATGCGTTTAACTTCCTTTACCATGGCTTTACCAAGCAGCTCGTGCTGGTCTGCCTGAAGGTGGAGCCCATCCTCGTCGCTGCTCTTGACAACGGTTCCAGCGTCAAAGAACTCGACCCCGTAGGCTTCGGCCACGCCCTTATAGAACTGGGCAACATCCTTGGATTTTTCTTCGTTCCCTGCAAACATGTACTTGAACACGCCGTCTGCGATTGGCCCCAGCGGCGGCGGGCCTACCAGCAGCACCTTGGGCTCGCCGGTATAGTCTCCGACCTGATGCAGGGCCTTATCCACCAGAATACCCACGCCGTTGGCGATATCCTGCGGGGATACGGTGTAGCGCACCTTAAGGTCATTGGTGCCCACAAAGATGATGATCATGTCAAAGGGCGCCTGGGCATCCATGGTTGGAATGATCTGGTCCTTGCCGCAGCGGTATTCCTCGATGGGGTCGTTCCAGACCGTGGTGCGGCCGTTGAGCCCATCGGCGATAACCTTGTACCCGTCCCCCAGGCCGGCCTGCAGCACGCCTGGCCAGCGCACATCGTCATCCCAGCGTTCCAGCGGCTTGATCATGTCGTTTGAGGGCTTCCAGCCCCAGGTGTTTGAATCCCCAAAAATCAAAACAGTTTTTTTCATTCGATTACCTCCACTAAAATATATTTTAAGCCCAGAAGGCTCATTAACCAATGGTCTGCCACAGCGCCGGCTTGGTGACAGCCGCCGCCAGGGCGCCGTTATCAAGAGCTGCTGTCACCAGCTCCTCCTCCATGCCCAGCCCGCCTGCCAGAAGCGGCACCCGGATCTGGCGGAGGATGGCGTCATAAATGCTGCCCGGTATGGTCATGGGCATGACCAGCCCCGCGTCGGGCCGGCTCTCATTAATGCTCTGGACGCCTGTGGCCATGGCGTTGGTATCAATGAGGAACAGCCCCAGAATCGAGAGCATTTCTTCCTCCTTTATCCACCGCACACACTGGGGCTTCATGGTGATGACAGCATCCACCCCCAGCTTTGACAGAAAATCAATGCTGGTGCGGTCCCGGGCCAGCCCCTTGATGGAATCCTGGTGCACCACTGCCTTGCGGCCATACTGGTGAATCAGCCTGACAATTTTGGGCAGGGTATTGACATCCCCCAGCTTGAGCATGACGCAGGGCAGGCTGGTCTTTGTGAGCACACATTTCAGGCCCTCGGCCGAATTGACTGACGGGATGATCCGTGAGCCGGCGAGCAGCCGCTCCAGTTTAGACGTTTCCAAAACAATCCCTCCTAATTTTAGGTATAAAAAATCCGTATCATACCTCATCGCACAACAAACAGACGTTACACGGTGTAACAAGGTATAATACGGACAACTCTTAGACTCAAGTCCTTAAACTGATGATTAATTGTTTACATTATATGCTAATCCTTTTCAATTGTCAAGCTTTAAATCGGAGAAGCTGTACAGGACCCGCGGCCGGGCGTGTGAAAAAAATCGCAAGTTTGATTTAAGGTTCAAGTAAAAGGTATTTCAATGGAGAATTGAGAATGGAAAATGGAGAATTCACGTGCCCTTTTTCTAACGAAAAAGCGATTAAAGCAGCGGCCTATGGCCGCAATTAAACTCAAAATGCGCAGGCATTTTGTTCCTGTAATTCTCCATTCTCAATTCTTCGTTCTCCATTAACAAACCTCTACTGAACGCTTTACCTCCTAAGGCTAACGTTTTTTGACGCCAAAAGACGACCGCCCGTTTCGGACGGCCGTCTTTTTAATCATTCCAGCCCAGCACGTGTATGAGCCTGAAATCATAGTAGGCATACGCGCTGGCCGGATAGCTGATTCTGTCGGTTGTGTTGGAATTGATCAGATAGTCCTGAACCCTGCCGTCCTCGCCGTAGATCACATCGGTGATGATCACCGAGTGCCGCCATTCGCCGGTGGCGCCGTATTGCAGGACATCTCCGGGCTCGCCGGTATACAGGTTTGGATGAACCTCTGCCACCAGGCCGAAGCCACTGTTGTTTTCGGCGTAGTTATAGAACTCATCGACCCCTGCCCACGCCGGCGACCGGCCGTTTGGCTGGTTCCAGGTATCCACCTCATCGTCAAACCATTTCCACTGGGCATAGCCGTCCCAATCCATGGGGATGCCGCCCGCATACAGGCACTGCGAAATAAAATTATTGCAGTTGCCGCCGTAGCCGTCATAGAGAAACCAGTCCGGGTTGCGCTTTACGGTGAGGGGATCGACCCACTCCATGGCGTAGGCCACTGCCGCGTCCCGGTCATAGGGATGGCTGTGGGGCTTATCGGCTGCCGGGCTGTCTGCCGCTGTAAAGCGCTGGGCGTTCTGGTAATCGACCGCGGCCCTGGCGTTTTCAAGCAGCGAATCCCGGATCTGGTCCAGAACCTCCTGGACATTTTTGGGACCTTCACCCTCGGTTTCCTGTTCAAAGCATTCCTCGATGAGCAGGTAGCCGTCCTCCTCCTTTTCATGCGCCACAATGCGGTAGGCATCGCCGCTTTTCCGGAGTGTGAACTGATGCCGGATGCCGCTGCTGCTGGCATCGACCTCTGGGATAAAGGCAAAATTGACGATCTGGTCCTCCAACAACTCGATCTGCACGTCGCCGCCGGGCTGCGGGGCTGCGTTTACATAGGTGACGCCGATGCTGCAGGCATCCATTTTAAGGTCGTTTGGCTGCAGCTTTCTCACCCCGATCAGGTAGGAAAGCGCGGTCTGGTCGATGGCGGCGGCTTTGGCTGCCGATGCCTCTGCGGTGTCATAAAGGGCCGTGAGGTCCTGTTCCTCCAGGGAGGCCACACTGTCAAAATACAGGGTCATATAGTTTAGAATACAGTCCTCTGCCGCCGTGTCAAGGCCAAAAGACTGGATGTCGTTCCGGGCCGTTACGGTAATCTCCCGGGCTTGTGTCAATTCCTCCAGCTCTCTGAAGCTTCTGGACCAGTTCTCATAGGCCAGGGCACCGCCGGATACAAAATCATAGGCGGCCAGCCCCTCCAGAAAAACAATGGCCAGAATCAGAATGGTCAGAACCAGCTTGCTGCATGGCTGCACTGTTTGCTTTTTATCACTCATTCTGTTCTCCATTTGAAGGTATTCGCTTCATTATATCATTTTTGGAGCTGTCTGTGTGATAAAATTTCACTCTGTTCCTTCAAGAATCTGTCCCGAGGGCCTCCTCCAGACGCGCCAGCATGATCTGGCTGGTGCGGGTAAAGGCCTCCCGCTCCTCCTGTGTCATGGTGCCCAGGGCCTTTTCCTCAAAAGCGCTCAGGCTTTTTAACAGCTGTCCCGCATAGTCTGCACCTGTCTTGGTAAAAGCAATACGCTTGTTGCGTTTATCTGATGGGTCGGCCTTTTTTTCGACGATCCCTTTCCGGGTCAGCGCTTCCAGGATGGTGTTCACTGTCTGCTTAGGCAGCATCAGCTTCTCGCAGATCAGCCGCTGGTTACAGGTCTCCTGATACGCGTTCACTGTGTAGATCACAAACAGGGTATTGACCGTGATGCCCTGCCGCTTGGCCCATTTTTCGTACAGGGCGTTGCAGCTGAACCAGAAATCATAGTAGGCTCTAAGCGTGTTCTGAATACTATCCTGCATATTCTGCCTCCTTGCTTCTGAGTGTACTTTTGTGCAGCCCCCACAGAACCACGAGCACTGCCATGATCAGGGCCTGGGCGCCTGGCAGCGCCATCCACACCCCCTTGAGGCCAAAGAGCCTGGGCAGGATAAAAATGCACAGCGGCGTAAACAGTACCGGGTCCAGATAGACCAGCAGGGTGGAGTACAGCGTCTCGCCGCAGGCATAAAAATAGGAGGTGAACAGCTTGCCCAGCCCCATCATCGGAAAGGCCAGTCCCAAAATGGGCAGCGCTGACCGGATGACCGCCGCCGTCCCGGCCGAGGTGCCAAAAAAACCGGGCAGCAGGTCCACTGCCGGCACGCAGGCGATCAAAAACAGCGCCGAAAAGACGAGCACAGTCATCAGCCCTCTGTTTTTCAGCCGCCTCATGGCCGCATAGTCCCCGGCACCGCTCGCATAGCTGATCAGGGGCTGCATGCCCTCACCCACGCCCTCCAGCAGCAGCAGGACTGAGCCGATAAAATAATTGATGACCGCGTAGGCCGATACTGCCAGATCACCGCCGTAGGCCAGGCACTGCAGATTGTTATAGACCGTGATCACCGACGGCATCAGCGACAGGCCAAAGGGGGACACGCCAATTCTCAGCATCTTGACCATCATCCGCTTTTGAAGCCGGAAATGGCGCCTGCGGACAGGGTGCTCCCGGTCCCGGAAAAGGCAGATCAGGCTTCCGGCCACTGTCAGCGACTGGGCGATAATGGTGGCCAGCGCCGCGCCGGCCAGCCCCATGGGGACCACCATGGTTAAGCAGGCGTCCAGAATAATATTACAGACAAGACCTGTGCTCATGATCACCATGGCCTGGATGGTCTTGTGGCTGTTCCGGATCATGGGGATCAGGCCAGAGGCCAGTATCTGCATGCTGCCGCCAATGGAAATGATCCGGATATAGGCCATGGCCGCGTCGTACACCTCGCCCCTTGCCCCCAGGGCATATACGAGCACTGGGTTCATAAAGACCAGGAACAAGGTGAGCAGCGCGCTGGCTGCCACCAGCAGCATCAGGGTATTGGCCCGGGCCGCGTTGGCGTTTTCGTCACACCCCGCGCCCCGCGCTGTGGACATGAGCACAGAGCCGCCGACACCGATGCCCATGCCCAGGGCGATGAGCACCGCTGTAATAGGCCATACAAGGCCAATGCCCGCCAAGCCCACATCACCGACAGCATGCCCCACAAAAAAGCCGTCTACAATGGTATAAAGCCCGCTTAAAAACATGGTAAACATGGAGGGCAGGACAAACTTAAAAAACTTTTTATCAACCGCTTGCGCTTTCATTTTTCACCTCACCAAATTAGTCCGGTTTCGGACTAATAAATTTTAACACAGCCTTAAAGAAAATGCAAACCAAAGTTTCGCCTGGCCTTTTTGGCAAAAGCGTGTTATAATTATTTAAACAAAATAATTAGCACGCAAAGGAGTTGACAGCCATGCGCTATGAAGGACGCGTATTCCGGCCGCCCAGCGAGGCCTACAGCCTGATTATCCAGGCTACCGTGGGGTGCAGCCATAACAAATGCCGTTTCTGCGATATGTATAAAGAAAAAAGCTTCCATGTCCCCCCTCTCGAGGACGTCATTGGGGACCTGAAGCAGGCCCGGGAGGCCTATGGCCCTGTAAACAGGATTTTTCTGGCCGATGGGGACGCCCTGGTCCGCCGTTTTTCGGATCTGGAGGCCATTCTGGGCGCCATCCAGGAAATCTTTCCGGAGTGCGGCCGGGTCACCAGCTACGGCTCGCCCAGAAGTATCCTGATTAAGACACCGGAGCAGCTTAGAAGGCTCAGAGCCCTGGGGCTTAAGATGATTTACATGGGTCTGGAATCGGGCAGCGACGCCATTCTCTCCCATGTGAACAAGGGTGAGACCGCCGCCGAGATCATAAAAGCCGGCCGGATGGTGCGTGAAGCGGGGATGAAGCTGTCGGTCACGGCCATCTCCGGCCTTGGCGGCAAAGCCCGCTGGCAGGAGCACGCAGTCAAAACGGCAGAAGCACTGAACGCTATGAACCCCGAGTACATCGGTCTGCTCACCTTCCGGCTGGAAGGCCAGGCGCCCATGATCCCCGAGGTAGAGCGCGGTGATTTCCAGATGCTCACCCCCATCGAGGTGGCCCGGGAGACCCTGCTGATGATGGAGCACCTGGACAGCCCCGGCTCGGTATTCCGTTCCAACCATATCTCAAACTATATCAACCTGTCCGGTACCCTGAACCAGGACAAGCCCCGGATGCTCGCAGAGCTTCACGAGGCCCTTGGAGGCCGCGTGGCCTTTAAGAGTGAGGAAATGCGCAACTGGGACCTTAAATTTCACTGATACTAAAAAGACTGTTCATTTTTTGAACAGTCTTTTTTAAATGCTCTGATTTTATTATGTAATAAACGACATTTGTGTCATTTATACACACTTTTGGGAAAGGCCTTGTGTTTAAGGCGATTTTTAAAATACATCGCTTTCCATTTCGCTAAATTTTTAAATTTCAACATGAATATAACCGTGCGCATAATAAGGCAGGACGTTTAAGCCCACATCCTTTGCCGCCCCGGCCAGCTCTCCCACCGCCACACCGGGGCAGTAAAGATCTGCGGCGCAGCCCCGCATGTGAAAAGACCACGCCACCCCGCCCACCTCTGCGTTGCGCGCCTCACAGCGCACACCGGAGGTAATGATCACGGGCTGTCCAAAAACACCGCGCAGGGCCTCAATCTTATCGAGGAGCGCGGGGTTCATGGGACAGGGCCAGCCGCCGCAGTAGCCACCGCAGTCACAGCGGTACTCTGTCTTTTTTCTCAAATCTCGCATTTAAAGCCGATTTTCAAGAGTATTTAAATCATTTCTAACAGAATTCTAACAAGCTGTATCTCTCTCATTTTTCTTGCCATTGATCAAAGCGACAATTTTATTTGGAATTTCATTTTGAATTTTCTCTTCGACATGTGCATAGATATTCATGGTGGTATCAATGCTTCCATGCCCCATATACTCCATGATCTCTCTTGAAGAAAAAAGCGGGTTTCCCTCTTTCGTTCTCGCATTAATCATTAAGGAACAGCATGTATGTCTAAGATCGTATAAACGCATCTTACGAAATCCATTCTTTTCGAGCGATCTTTGAAAACTTTTATTTAAAGCGCCTTCATGGTAAGGCTCGCCGTTTGGTTTGAGAAAAACAAAATCATGCTCTTGTTTATAATAACTGTTACCATAATAATTTGCTTCTCTTTCTTGCTCGATTTTTACCTTTTTTAATATTTCAATGGCCTCATTTGATAACATAAAAGAACGGTAGCTATAACTGGTTTTTAACGTTTTTTTATACACCATCTTTGAACGTACTTGTACGGCACTAAAATTTATCTTCATTTTTCCCTGTTCCAGATCAATCGATTGCCATCTTAATCCGAGCAGTTCACTTGGCCTGAGACCATAATTAATCGCAATATAGACCATGGGATAAAGGAAATCTGCTTGTACAATCTCTAATACCATGTTAACTTCACTTGCTTTTAAATAATCAAAACGGTTTTTTTGATTGTTTTTTACTTCAGTCGGAACAATACACTTTGCTTTACTATATGGATTGTCTATTATTAATTCATTATCCTCTGCTGCATGGAAAATATTACCAACGACTTTTCGGATATGGCCTACTGTACTTGATTTTTTTCCTTCTTTATAGAGATGTTGATAAAAGCTTTCCAGGTCTTTTTTAGTCACTTCATTTAATTTGAGTTTCAACGGCTTAAAGTATTTGATAATATTGCTCCTAATAATATCTTTATAGCGCTCAGCCGTCACTTCAGCGTATCGAAAAGCATTATCATTAATCCATTGTTGCGCATAATCAATAAATAAAATGTCCGATGATGTATGCAGTGAAAGCTCTAATTCCTTACGCTTTTCTTCTAGCAATGGAGCAAGCTTATTCTTTTCGCGATCACTACCTGTTTTTACCGGAATGCCTGTTTTTAACCATGGCTGTTTTCTCTTTCCATCACCATCCTTATAATCACATACTACATACCAGAAATTATTTTTCTTTTGCAGTGTTGCTTTTACTTTAAATTCTTGTTTTTTCATAACGATACTCCTACCGTCCCATCACTACAGATTCAGTATAACAGGATTAAATGTATGAGACAATTATGCGTTGCTAGCTTTGGTATATTCGATCACCGCTGCTTTTTGAATAACCCAGTGTCCAGTTCGATCTTTTTTCGCCTTTATCTGGCCACTTTGTAACAAATTATAAGCTTTGTTTTTTCCTATTTTTAACATTTTAGTCAAATCTTGAACTAAAATAATATCGTCATATCGATTAAACATTTTAATACCACCTTCTATAGTGATTTGTTATCTATATTAGCCAAATAATATTATTGCCGGTTTGCCATACACCACCGGCTAGGCATTATCTGGATAAGGTTTTTGGTGAGAAAACCACGAAAGCAAAGGGAATCCACCTTTCTTCACTCCATATCACACAAAGTGCAGCACGTAACCGTCGCATTGCCCTTTCTCCAGCGTCATCGCGAAAAATCTACCACGATTTTTTTATAGCCATGGTTCATCGTCAAGCGCCCATTCTAACGTCGCTCCATGCCGGATTAAGGTTTTTACCCAGATAATCTTCATTTAGTTTTCAAAGACCAGGAAAACAATTGCTTTCAATTTGAGAGTTTTGCTCGATTAAAATCTTTAAAACTCCCTCTATTTATATAAAGGAAAAAAAAGCGTTTTTTAGAATGATTTTTTTTAAACGCATTATTTTTTAAGTATTATTTAAGGTTTCTTGCTGCTCATTGTTTCCGAATATCTGTTCTTATATTTTTATTTACACTTAATTTCAAAATAAGCAAATGCGCTATACGGAATCTTACACTTGACATTTTTCAGATATCGTTATAATATAATATTAATAAAAACATTTGTTTGTTATTTATGTAAACATAAGTTTTGTCCAGTTTTATGTTTATACACTGAATTTATGTCCCGTTAAAAATTGATAAGTGAGGTCCACAATAATGAACGTTTCTGCCAAACAGCTCCCACCTAGTGCATCAGCGGGAAATCTTGATCACATTTATCTTTGCATTGATTTAAAATCATTTTATGCGTCGGTGGAATGTGTTGAACGTGGTCTTGACCCTTTGACGACCAACCTGGTTGTCGCTGATGTGACGCGTACTCAGAAAACAATCTGTCTGGCGGTCTCCCCTGCCTTGAAAGCCTATGGCATTCCTGGCAGACCCCGCCTTTTCGAGGTTGAACAAAAGTTAAAAGGCATCAAATTGCGAACGGGCAGGGAGATCCCTTATATTGCTGCACCTCCAAGAATGCAGCTTTACATTGATTACAGTGCCCGGATATACGCAGTATATCTTCAATATGTCTCTGAAGAGGATATCCATGTGTATAGTATCGACGAAGTTTTTATGGACATAACCCATTACCTTTCGACCAATCGCAATAAAAACGGACAGCCCATAACCGCGCGTGAGCTGGCAAAGATGATCATTCAGGAGGTTTGGGCAACCACGGGCATTACCGCCACTGCCGGTATCGGAACCAATCTTTATCTGGCCAAAATCGCAATGGATATTGTGGCAAAGCATGTCAAAGCGGATGCGGACGGCGTCCGGATTGCTGAGCTCAACGAAACCAATTATCGACAGCTTCTGTGGGATCACCGGCCACTCACAGATTTCTGGCGCATCGGGCGGGGCATTGCCAAAAGGCTTGAAAAAAAAGGGCTTTATACCATGGGGGATGTGGCCAGAATGAGCTTGCAGGGCGCTGACACAAACGGGTATGGTGAGAATCTTCTTTTCAATGAATTTGGCATTGACGCGGAACTCCTCATTGATCATGCCTGGGGGATTGAGCCTTGTACCATGGCCGACATCAAGCATTATAAGCCCAGCACTCACTCTATTTCCTCCGGTCAGGTGCTTCCCCATGCCTATGATTTTAAAAAGGGACGGTTGATCGTCCAGGAAATGGTGGATCTGCTCGTGTATGACCTGATCGAAAAAGATCTGGTCACAGCCAGTATTACCCTGCATATCGGCTATGACAAAGATGGTCTGAAGGAATCTCATTACCGCGGAGGTGTTCACATTGATCATTTTGGCCGCGCAGTACCGAAGCCGGCGCATGGCACCGAAAAGTTAACCGATGCTGGTGGCCAGGCGATTTACAGTCATTCAACAAAGAAAATTATGAACGCTGTCCTTAAGCTCTATGACCGGATCATTGACAGGAAGCTCATGCTGCGAAGGGTGTCTCTGACTTTCAATGATGTCGAATCCGCTGTTGCCCGTAAAGTAATCTGCCGACAAGTCAGCATGTTCACAGAAGATGTCCTGGAACAAGAGCAGGAAGACCAAGAGCAAAGGATACAACAGGCATTATTTCGAATAAAGCAGAAATACGGAAACAACGCTGTTTTTAAGGGCATGAATCTACAGGAGGGCGCAACAACGATGGAACGCAACAATCAAATCGGAGGCCATAAAGCTTAGATGATCTTTCAGTACGATTTAACAGGAGGTTTTCTTAGATGGAAAACAATGATTTCAGTTACAAGGATATCATTGATCAGGTCCGTCCCATTTCGAAGCGGCACTTGCCTATGGCGAATGCGGACCGGGCAAAGCAGTTCAGCCCTTTCGCCGCCCTGAAGGGCTACGAGGAGGCGCTACAGTTAAAACAAAAAAGATACACGCGGCGAATCGAATTGTCAGAAGATGCGAAAAGCCTCCTTGATCGCAAACTGCATATCTTAAGTCAATGGCTGGAAAATGGGCGGAAACCAGTGGTGACAATCCGCTATTTTGTGCCAAAACCAGTGCGCAATCCTGGAAAAACACTGGACGAAAATGACATAGAACTAGGGTCTTATCTGGAAATCAGCGGTGCAGTGGAAAAAATTAATTCAGAGACGCGGCGCATTCAAATATCCGGCGAATTGCTTGCCGTCGATGATGTGGTTGATCTTCAAGAAGGTCCTTTAACGGGCACTTCTGAAAAATCGGTCTGTATTTTTGAGGCGGACTGTGTTTGACCTATTTTAAAGGACGCTCACAAAATGCGAGCGTCCTTTTATCCATTAGCTTTCAATCATTTTTCTTAATTTCTGTAAAATTCTCTTCCGCTGTTTGTATACTGTGTCAATAGAAATACCCTGTCGGTTGGCTAACGCCTTCACTGTCTGATCTTCAAAATAAAGCGCTTTAATCAGAGCTGCTTCATCCTTATTTAACCGCGACAATGCTTTCCTGAGTTCTTCTAGCAACAGACCCGTTTCGACAATTTTATGCACGTCCACTTCCTTAACACTGATCGCTTCTTTTTCCCGATGGGTTTGTTCTTTTAAAGTCTCATAAGAAATCGCACGGTACTCTTCATCCAATGCTTTTAAATAATCCTGTCGCTCCTTATCGCGATAAAAATCTCGATAATCCTGTTGACCAACTTCCAGTAAAGCGCCCCCAACGGGTATAAACCACCTTTTTGAAAAAGCTTCTGGATCAAGTTCTTTCATTCTCTTTAATTCACTATAAGTCATTTTGCGATATTTTGAATGATCCTTTATATAACAGGCCGCTTCTGGACTAAACTCTTTTTGCTTATGTTTCATGTTTGTTCCTCCAATCAATTTGTTTTAAAACAAACGGTTTAGAGGCGGACCGCGTTTAGGATCGCACAAAAAAAGGGTACACTTACCGGTAGCGGTAAATGTGCCCTTTTGATAATAAAAGATTTTAATATTATTTTCTTGATAGTGATTTAAAGAACATTGACGATATAAAGAAATATCCAATAAAAAAGGACTTTACCATATTGTTTACTAACTGGTAAAATGAGTAAAATGCCCTGACGCCTTTCTCCAAAGATCCTTTTTAAAACCTCCATTAAAAAAGCCTGTCAGTCAACCGCTCATTTCGGGCGTTCGTTTTATACAGATTGAACCGCTTCTTGTGGGTCCAGGTCGCCAAACAGATTGAATCCGGCAATGATGTAGGTTAGATCGCCAAATTCTACCAGTAAGAAGTTTTTATAAACACCGTTGATAGTGATGTTTCTAAAGGCAAAAGCATGATTGCCGTTGCCCGTTCCTTTGGTCAAGTGGTTCTTAAAGCTTTTTCGGTTTCCCATCCTTCCATTCCAGTAAACTCAGCTCTCTGAAAAGCCTAGAAGCGGAAACTCGAGTCATTCTGGATCACACTGGACACATAAAGCCGATGCCCTTAAAATTGCCCGTTATGACCTTGATAATTGGGCGGAATTACGACAGTATATGTCGGTGGATACCATTCGAATTAAAAACTTTAAACCGGCCATACGGCCTTTATACGAAAAACAAAACGGCCCTTAAAACAATCTCATTTCCCTTTTAGACCACACTTATCTGGGAGTCAATGAACTTTTCATGCGTCCTATCTGTAAGGATGGTCACCAGAAATGGGTGGATTTTCCGGATTTTCCCTCCACCTTCTAGCAAGGAGGGTCTTCCTTAAGCTCAAACGCCTTTACACACCGTTATCATAAGTAGAGTAAGCATCACGGTTATTCCTTTTCTTCAGCAAAAGCCACTGTAATTCACGTCACTTCTAAAGAAGCAGATCGCAATCTTTCCAAAGGATTCTTTGACAAAAATGCTCATTCAATAGGCAGTACAGTCACTCAACGCCCTTTCCAAAGCCGCCTTTTCCATTCGTTTGAAAACGAAAGACCTCGTACAACAACTCCCGGAATACCCAGTGGTCATGGCCATGTATAGCGTTGGCCATTCTCTTGGTCCGCAGCTCATGGCTGAAATTGGCGATGTTCGAAGATTTCACAAAAGAAACTCCCTTACTGCCTTTGCTGGTGTTAATCCAAAGATCAATCAATTAGGAAACCACGAGATTAAGAGCACTGCTACACCGAAGCGTGATTCCCCGGAACTCCAAAAACTCTTTTCTTAGTCATGGAGACCTTGATTAAGAATTCTTATGCGATGATCCTGTTTTTCAGGTTATGAATAAAAAACGGGCAGAAGAAAAGCCTTACTATGTCTACATGACTGCTAGTGCCAATAAGTTTCTGCGCATTTATACGGAAAAGTTCTGAAGTCTCTGGCTACTCTTGATGCCTTAGAATAAACACCTTGCTTTTGCTTTTTTCTCTTTTCCATACCGACCTTTTTCCTACAGTCTTTTTAACGTGCTTTTTTTCTGCATTATCTTTTTTCATTTTTTGCTTGACTATGCTTTACAGGTTTTATTTGCAGTCTTTTTATTTCAACAGTTATTTTCGACTAAAAATATGCTTAATATAAGTTTTAAGGTCCTAATTTTATATATCTTATTTTATTTAAACGAACCCTGACCTCTTTTTTAACCAGGGTTCGTAACATGTATTCCCTTTAGACGAGTATAATCCTTCTATTTTTCAATAAAATAAAATATATTTACTGTTTATTTTGTATGTTTTTCTTCTTTTTTCCGTTTTTTCGCAAAACCTACTCCCAGTAAGGCACCAATAGAGCTCAGTAATCCAGCCACCTGTAATCCACCATTTCCGATATATCCTGTATTTGGACCTTTAATGGCTGTCTTATCCGTTGCTGTCTGCTCTTCATTTTCAATGTCTACTTTACCGATTGGCGTGATGTCGATCATCGGAATGGAATTCGGATCCTTTGGATCGGAACCCTTATCCAGCTCTTCCTGATTTGTGACTCCATCATTGTCATCATCATTATCTTTTATATCCGGAGTTCCATCTCCGTCAGTGTCTCGTTGAACCGTAATGGTGATTTCTTTTTCCACCTTTGAGCCATCTTTGTTTGTCACAGTCACTGTGGTTGTGAAGTCTCTTTCTTCTTCATCCTTGCCCCAGTCTTGTACATCAACGGTACCACTAATCGTTTTATCCGTATCGTCATAGGTTACCCCATTCGGCAACTTAGAACCATCAACTACTACTGTCGCGTCTTTGTCCGACGGTTTTATAACGATATCTTTAATGGCTGTCTTATCTGTTGCTGTCTGCCCTTCATTTTCAATATCTACTTTACCGATTGGCGTGATGTCGA
>NZ_FRBP01000012.1 GCF_900142645.1 Eubacterium callanderi | reverse complement strand
TAATCCTCAGTAGCTCAACGGTGGAGCACTCGGCTGTTAACCGATAGGCTGTAGGTTCGAATCCTACCTGGGGAGCCATTTGAAGACAAACGGATATGGAGAAGCAGGAATTTTCCATATCCGTCTTTTTAAGCCAAAGTAATTTGGCCCCTTGGTCAAGCGGTTAAGACACCGCCCTTTCACGGCGGTTACGGGGGTTCGAATCCCCCAGGGGTCACCATTTTTATAACATCATGCGGCCTGGTAGTTCAGTTGGTTAGAATGCCAGCCTGTCACGCTGGAGGTCGAGAGTTCGAGTCTCTTCCAGGTCGCCATTTTTTTTATTTTAATATTTGATATTATTTAAGCTGATGTGGCTCAATTGGCAGAGCAGCTGATTTGTAATCAGCAGGTTGTAGGTTCAAGTCCTATCATCAGCTCCATTTTTATTTTGGGGAGATGCCCGAGTGGCTAAAGGGGGCGGACTGTAAATCCGTTGACGGAGTCTACGATGGTTCGAATCCATCTCTCCCCACCACTTTTTATGACCCATTAGCTCAGTTGGTAGAGCATCTGACTTTTAATCAGGGTGTCGGGCGTTCAAGTCGCCCATGGGTCACCATTTTAGAAGATAGAGCAGCTGTGAAAACAGTTGCTTTTTTTATTTGCTGGACATGGCGCGCTGTTTTGGTACGTTATCTCACGAGGGTTTGGTGAAAAATTTGCGCTGGGCTGAGTGCCGGGCGGTGGTGTGTCGTTTTGGCATGTCGTTTTATTCCATTTAAAAAGAACCTTTGGCTGGATATGCCAAAGGTTCTTCTTTTTTTTGATAGCTTGGGCTAGATGGCCCAGTCGCCGTTTACAAAGATCGGAACCTGAGTGCCATCGGCCTGGATGCCGGTGATGCTGAGGTCTTCGGTGCCGACCATGAAATCGACGTGGGTGGTGGAGTAGTTGAGCCCTGCTTCTTTGAGCTCGTCCACGCTCATGCTGGAGCCGTCCTTGACGCAGGTGGGATAGGCGGCGCCCAGAGCGAAGTGGCAGGAGGCGTTTTCGTCGAACAGGGTATTGTAGAACAGGGTATCCATATCGGAAATGGGGGAGTGGTAGGGAACGAAGGAGATCTCACCCAGGTAGTTGGAGCCTTCGCTGGCTTCGATGAGGTTTTTGAGGGCTTCTTCGCCGGTTTCGGCCTGGTAGCTTACGACTTTGCCGTCTTTAAAGGTCAGCGAGAAGTTGTCGATGAGCTGGCCGTTGTAGACGAGTGGGTGGGAGCTGACCAGGGTGCCGTTGACCTTGTCCTTATGTGGGGCGGAGAACACTTCCTCGGTGGGAATATTGGGGAAGAACTCGACGCCGTCTGCGGCTTTTTCGCTGCCGCCGGCCCAGATATGGTTTTCGGGCATGCCGACTTCAATGTCGGTACCCAGGCTGTTTTTATAGATGAATTTGACAAACTGGCTGTGGTTGAGGAAGCGGGTTTTATCCTCAAAGCTTTTATTGAACTGGTGCCAGGCGGCAATGGGGTCATCCTGGTCGGCCCGGGTGGCTTTGAAGATGGACTCCCAGAGCATATCGACAGCGGTTTCGGGTTCGACGCCGGGGAATACCTTGGCGGCCCAGCCGACTGTGGGCACGGAGACCACGCACCAGCGGCACTCATTATTCATCATGGCCATGTGGTAGGCTTCGGTGGCACTCTGGATAGCGGCTGAGGCGGTTTTGATCTTTTCGGGGTCAACGTCTTTCAGGAGGTCGGGATCGTCGGCGTAGACGGAGATGAGGGCTGAGCCTTTTTCGACGGCGTCGTTCTGCTTGGCCACGAACCAGTCGGGCACTTCCTTAAACACGTCGAGATCAGCGTGGGTATAGCGGATTTTGCTGAATTTTTCGTCGCTGTAATTGATGCTGACGTCTCTGGCGCCAGCTTTGTAGGCTTCTTCGGCCAGGGCTCTGGCGAACTCGCTGCACTCGATGGGGGAATTGACGACCAGGTTCTGGTCCTTTTGAATGTTGACGCCGATGCGGACAGCCAGTTTAGCCAGCTTTTGTAAATTTTCTTTCTGCATGATTATCTCCTTTATAGATAGTAGGGTTTTTCACCATAGAGTAAATTCTGTAAAAAATCGAGGGTATCGGCATCGGGCATGGTTTTGTTGGAAAGCTCCTTGTCAAAAACCATGAGCTGCCGGGTTCTGGTGTTGTAGAAGGGCCAGAACATCATATTTTTGTATTCGCCGCCGGTATTGGGATTGCCGGTTTTCATAAAATTGGTCCAGTGGGTCTGCATCTGGTCGGACAGGATGCTGATTTTGCTGATCCGCATTTTTCCGATGGCGTTGCCGAAAACAAAGGGCAGCTCCAGGGAGTGGGCGGTGTCGAGTCCGACGATTTTAAGGATTGCGGGATCGTAGTTAAAGTTGTAAAAAAACACATTGCGCCCGGCGTCGGCAAAGTAATCGGCGATGATGCGCATGCCCAGAATAAAGCCGGTATGGGTAAAGATGGCTTCGAGCTGGCGTTCGGCTTTGCGCTCGTCCTCGATGGGGAAGCGTTCAAACACAGCTGGGGCGTTGTCGGCGCCGAAGAGATCATAGATCATCATCTGGTAGGAGCCGAAGTTGTTGTTGCTCTTGAAGAACAGGGTGGCCTCGTTGGTGTTGTAGCCGATGAGCAGATCGACGGCGTTGTAGTCGCCGTTTTTCAGGGCCTGCATGGGGTCTTTTGGCAGGATGACGCCGTCGAATACGGGCCAGAAGGAAAAGCGCAGGGGCAGGGCGCGGTCGGCCTTGATCATGGACAGGTAGGCCATGGCCTCTGCCGGGGCTTCCCGGAGTTTTTCAAGCCCCTCTGGGCTGTCGTCTGCGCCGAAGATCTGGGCAAAGTCTTTTCCCATGGCAATGGATTTTGCAAGGTTGCCTTTGGCCCGGGTGCAGAAGGCTCCGATGGACAGGATGGAGCCGCTCTCGACGATGGCCCGGTGGAACAGGCCCTTGGCCAGCGGGCTGAGCAGCAGGCCGGTTACACTGAAAGCGCCGGCGGATTCGCCGCCCAGGGTGATGTTTTCGGGATCGCCGCCGAAGGCTTCGATGTTTTCCCGCACCCACTTCAGCGCCTGGATCTGGTCGAGGAGGCCGAAGTTGCCCGCGCTGCCGGATTCCTCTTCCATGGCCCCAAGGGTTAAAAAGCCGAAGGCGCCGAGGCGGTAGTTAAAGGTAACGACCACCACGCCCCGCTCGGCCATATTGGTGCCGTCGAACATGAGCTCGGAGCCGGAGCCGGTGGCAAAGCCGCCGCCGTGGACGTAGACGTAAACGGGGCGTTTTTCCCCAGGCGCGGTGGCCGGGGTCCAGACGTTGAGGTACAGGCAGTCCTCGCTTTTTCCGATGGCGCTGTACATGGGCGGGAGATCGGCCAGAATGCCGCCGAACTGGAGGCATTTATCGCTGAATTCAAAGCATTCGCGCGGGCTGATCCAGGCCGGGGCGGGCTCTGGCGGCCGGAACCGCAGGGGGCCCACCGGCGGTTTGGCAAAGGGAATGCCCTTGTAGCTGGTGACGTTTTTTCGGAAAACGCCGGTGACGGGGCCGCAGGGCGGATAGATGGTGGGATTGGGGGGCAGGGGGGCTTCTGCGTTGGGGATAATGCTAAAATTCAGATTCATAAGGCCTCCTTTTCGGCTATGATGACAGGGTTTTGGGTGTAATCGCGGTGGTAGCGGTACTGCTTTTCGCAGAACAGGCTGAACAGGTCGGTGGCGCGGGCGTCGAAATCGAAGCAGGCGCGCTGGTCGGGGCTCAGCCTTGTGATATTGGCGCGGGTGTTGGTGATGACGGGCAGGCCGTCCTGCTCGCGGATGGCCTTTAGCAGCGCCCGTCCCTTTTCGTTAAAGCCCAGAACCCGGAGGCAGGGCACGAAGCCGGGGGCTGCGAAACGGCTGAGATCGCGGGCCTCAAAGCCCATGGACAGGTTCATTAAAATTCGCCGTATCCGGCTTTTGGGCGCGCGTTTTGAGGTAAGGGTATCCACAATGCTGTCATAGCTTCCGCTTGCGCCCAGGGCCTTTTTAAGCTTAAATTCGAGGCCTTTCTCCATATAGGGCAGGGTTCTGAAGCGGGCCAGATCCTGGGAGTGGATCTGGCTGAGCAGGGCCTTGGCGTAGCTTTCCTCCCAGGGAACGCGCGCTTCTTTAAGATAGCTTAAGAGCAGGGCGGGGTCGTAGGGGAGCAAGGGTTTTAGCGCCTGGGCGCCAGCGCCGGGGGCGGCCAGCAGCTGCCGGATGGCGGTGGCGCTGGCGTAGCGGCTCTGGGCCTGGGTGTCGTGGTAGGCGTTTCCCTGCCGTTTTATGGTGACGGGCCGGATGGCGCTGTGGGTGCGGCGCAGGGCTTTGAGATATTCTATACCCAGAATATTGTTGGGCTCCCGCAGATAAGATGCGGATTTTTCGCCATCGGTGGCTTTAAAAGCAAGCTCCCTGGCCTTTGGAAAGGCCAGGCCCTGGCCGAGAAAGGCCTTGAGGGCCTCTCTGAAGGCGGGCGTCTCAAAGGCGAGGCTCTGGGCCACTGCGCTCAGTGCCTCGAGGTCGCCGGCCTCGGAGCCAAAGCAGAGGGTGTCGCACACGCCGGTGGCGTTTAAGATTTTGACGGCGCCGGCGGCAAAATACTCGGCGCTCTGGGCGGCGTAGCAGAAGGGGAGCTCGCAGACCAGATCGGCCCCGGACAGCAGGGCGGTGCGGGCGCGCAGCCATTTATCGGCTACGGCAAAGGTGCCCCGCTGGACCACGCTTCCGCTCATGAGCGCCAGGGTATGGGTGCTGCCGGCGGCCTCTTTTCCCGCCTGTATCTGGTAGGCGTGGCCGTTGTGAAAGGGATTGTATTCGCAGATGATGGCCTGGGTTTGCATGCTTTCCTCCAACTGAGCAATAATTTAGCCCAAAAAAACAAAAAAATAATGGCATTATTGGTTTGTTACTGTTATTATATACTAGTGTAGTTCAATTATAAATTGTTTATCTGAAAAAGACAATAAAAGGAGAAAAAATTTAAAAATGAATGTACTTGTTATTAATTGCGGTAGCTCATCACTGAAATATCAGTTGCTGGATATGGACACTGAAACAGTGTTGGCAAAAGGTTTAGCTGAGAGAATCGGTATTGACGGCGCTGTTGTGGTTCACCAGCCGGCTGGTAAAGATAAGGTTAAGTTTGAACAGCCAATGGAAACACACAAGGAAGCTCTGGATATTATTATGGCGGCCCTGGTTGACGCGGACCACGGCGTGATCAAGGATCTTAAGGAAATTGACGCTGTCGGTCACAGAACCGTTCACGGCGCTGAAACTTTTGCGAGCTCTGTTGTTATCAACGATGAAGTGATTAAGAAAATGGAAGACTGCTCTGAGCTGGCGCCGCTTCACAATCCTGCCAACTTAATCGGGATTCGTGCCTGTGAAGAACTGCTACCGGGCGTACCGATGGTCGGCGTGTTTGACACGGCTTTCCACCAGACCATGCCGGCAGAAGCTTATATCTACCCGCTGCCGTATGAAATGTACGAAAAATACAGAATCCGTAAATACGGTTTCCACGGCACCTCCCACCGTTTTGTCAGCCTGACGGCTGCTGAGCTGCTGGGTGAAAACATCGGCAACTTAAAATTAATTTCCTGTCACTTAGGAAACGGCGCGAGTGTGGCTGCGATCCGCTACGGCAAATGTATTGACACTTCCATGGGCTTAACCCCGCTGGCTGGCCTTGAAATGGGTACCCGCTGCGGCGATATTGACCCGGCCATCATTCCTTTCTTATGTGACAAAGGCTATACTGTGGATCAGGTCAACACCATGATGAACAAGGAATCCGGCGTGCTGGGCGTTTCCGGCGTAAGCTCGGACTTCCGTGATGTTGAAGCGGCGGCTGAAGCGGGCAATGAACGCGCTAAGCTGGCCCTGGATATCTTTATCTACCGTGTAAAAACCACCATCGGCGCTTATGTAGCGGCCATGGACGGCGTTGACGGCATTATCTTTACAGCCGGCCTGGGTGAAAACTCTTCCAAGGACCGCGCAGCGGTCTGCAGCGGCTTAAAATACCTGGGCATCCAGTTGGACGAAGAAAAGAATAGCAAACGCGGCGAAGCGCTTGTGATCTCGACTCCGGACTCCAGAACCAAGGTAATGGTGATCCCGACCAACGAAGAATTAATGATCGCCCGCGATACCGTTGAATTAGTTGGTTAATCATAAATAAAACAATCACACAGAGATGGCGTGTCGTATGGGCACGCCATCTTAGTGTCCGGAGGCATAAAAATCCCGTATTTTTAAGCTTTCGTCAGCCTTTGAAATTTGTGGCCCGTTTGTAAAGATTTTTACTTGACAAAATGGGCAATCCTATATATAATGAGGATTGCCCATTTGGAGTTATGAAATGATTATTAATGTTTTAAAATTATTAAATGATGAAACCCTGAATTATGAATTTCGTCTGTTTCAGGATGATCTCAAAGGATATGGGGACGATTATGAGGGAAAGCTGGATGAAAACGGCGCTTTGGTGAAGGGCAGCATTAAAAAGCTCGGGGCTACTGAGTTTTTGATGAAGTTTACTTTGACCGGAGTGATTGTTTATCCCTGCGCCCGCTGTCTTACACCCACCCCCGTTAGCAGTGTCTTTGAATTCGAGGATACGATCGAAACGGACCCGGGTACGGAGACCATTGATATGGTGCCCTATGTTGAGGAGTGTCTCTTTATCAACGAGCCGTTTAAGGTTTTGTGTGACGAAGACTGTAAGGGGTTATGTCCAAGTTGTGGAGCAAACTTAAATCAAGAACAATGCAGTTGCGGGGATGACTCGGATATTGATCCGAGGATGGAAGCCCTTAAAAAGCTACTGTAAGATGTGACTTAAACATAGGAGGTGTAAAAGATGGCAGTACCAAAGAGTAAAATTTCTAAATCTAGAAGAGACAAGAGAAGAACACATTACAAACTGAATATCCCTGGTATGAGCGTATGCCCAAAATGTGGTGAAATCAAATTACCACACCGCGTATGCAAATCCTGCGGAACCTATAAAGATGTAAATGTAATGATTGAAGACTAAACAGAGTTCCGACTCTGTTTTTTCTCTATACGGAGTTATTTTTAGGAAGGTGTTAACGTGAATATATTCGTCGATGCAATGGGCGGCGACAACGCGCCGGTCGAGATTGTCAAAGGCGCAGTGGACGCAGTCAAGGAATACGGTGTGGCCCTCACCCTTGTGGGTAAGGAGGACATCGTAAAGCAGGAGCTGGCAAAATATACCTATCCACAGGATAAGATAAAGGTGCTCCACGCGCAGACCGTCATCGGTTTTGACGAGGAGCCGGCAATGGCGATCCGCAGAAAAGAGGATTCCTCACTGGTGGTGGCCTTAAACGCCATGAAGGGCGATCCTGACAGCGTGCTCATTTCAGCGGGCAGCACAGGCGCGCTGCTTTCCGGCGGGCTTCTTAAACTGGGGAGGATCAAGGGGATCAAGCGTCCGGCGCTGGCGGCTGCGCTGCCAAAGGACGGCGGCGTGGTGCTGCTCATTGATACCGGGGCCAATGCAGACTGCAAGTCCGAGTATCTGGAACAGTTCGCCATGCTGGGACATGTCTATTTTGAGAGCGTTTTGGGTAAAAAGAATCCTAAGGTAGGCCTGGTCAACATTGGCTCTGAGGAGGAAAAGGGCAGCATCATGGTCAAGGAAGCTTACCAGCTGCTTAAAAACAGTGACCTGAATTTTGTGGGCAATGTCGAAGCCCGGGATATTCCCACGACCGATGTGGATATACTGGTGTGTGACGGCTTTACAGGCAACATTGTGCTCAAGCTGCTCGAGGGTCTGTCCAGCTACCTGATGAAAGGGATCAAAAAATCCATCATGGGCTCTGCCAAGGGCAAGATCGGCGGGGCGCTCATCAAAAACGACCTGAAACAGTTCAAGAAGCAGTTTGACTCAGACGAAGCCGGCGGAGCACCGTTTTTGGGCGTGAAGGGCGGCATCATCAAGGCCCACGGTAGCAGTGGCGCCTATGCCATCAAAAACGCCATTAACCAGAGCATTAAGTTTATTGACAACGATGTTCTGGGCAAAATCACTGCCAAATTACAGGAAGAAAAGGCAGCTAAGGAACAGGAGAAAGAATAATGGAAGAAAAATTTGCAAAAGTTCAGGAAATTATCGCGGAACAGCTGGAGCTTGATCCGGCAAAGATCACCATGGAGTCCTCTCTGATGGAGGACCTGGAAGCAGACTCTTTGGACGTCATTGAGCTGGTCATGGCCTTTGAGGAAGAATTCGGCGTTAAAATGCCGGATGAAGAGCTCGAAAACATTAAAACCGTTGGTGATATCGTAAACGCACTAAACTAAACAAAAGTCCCTTTGCGGACTTTTCTTTCGTTTTGGCCTGAATTTAACAGGTTTTACTTATATGAAAAGGCTGGCCGCCCGGGGGAAGGCGGCCGCCGCACTAAAAAGTGAGGTGGAAAAGAATGAAGAGAATTGAAGATCGCATTGCTTACACATTTAAGGACAAGGAACTTCTGAAGGTGGCGCTGACCCACAGCTCACATTCAGGAACGACCACGAACAATGAACGCCTGGAGTTTTTGGGGGATGCAGTATTGGAACTGATTATCAGCGAGTATTTGTATAAATACAACAAGCTTTCCGAGGGAAAGATGACGAAAATCCGCTCCAATATTGTATGTGCCGAATCCTTGTCCCAGGCCGCCTCTGACCTGAATCTGGGGGAATATATGCTCCTCGGCAAGGGGGAAATTGTAACCGGGGGCAGAAAACGCAAATCCAATCTGGCCAACGCCTTTGAGGCAGTGATGGGCGCGGTATTTTTAGACAGCGACTATGACACCACCAAAAAGGTCGTGCTGGGAACCCTTGAAAAAAACATCGAGCTGGCCCTGAGCGGCGGGCTCATCAAGGATTACAAAACCGAGCTTCAGGAGCAGATCCAGAAGCACAGTGACAACGCCATCGAGTATGTGCTGGAAAAATCCGAGGGGCCGGAGCACAACAAGACCTTTTTCATCGACCTGACCTTTAACGGCGTGGTCGTGAGCAAGGGGACCGGTAAGAGTAAGAAAGAAGCCGAGCAGAACGCGGCGAAAAACTATCTGTTTAAAGACAAAAAGAGTGAATAAAAAGAGGAGGTGTGCGGTTGTACCTGAAAAAACTGGCCCTGGCCGGGTTTAAATCATTTGCGGAGCCCGTAGAGCTGGAATTTTCCAAGGGGGTGTCGGCCATTGTCGGCCCCAACGGCAGCGGGAAGAGTAATATAACCGACGCGATCCGCTGGGTGCTGGGTGAACAGAGCACCAAGTCCCTGAGGGGTAAGAAGATGGAGGATGTTATCTTCTCCGGAACTGAGAAAAAGAAACCCCTCAACTACGCAGAGGTTACCCTGACCTTAGACAATACCAGCGGCTTTACCCTGGACAATCTGGACGAGATTGTCATCACCAGGCGGCTTTTCCGCTCCGGCGAGAGCGAATACCGCATGAACCAGAAAAGCTGCAAGCTCAAGGATATCCATGAGCTGTTTATGGACACCGGCCTTGGCAAAAATGGGTATTCCCTTATCAGCCAGGGCGGGATTGAGAATATTATCGGCGCCAGCCCCCAGGAGCTTCGCGGCATTGTGGAGGAGGCTGTCGGCATTGTCAACTACAAGACCAAGAAGCAGGAGGCCGAGAAAAAGCTTGAGAACACCCAGAATAACCTGGAGCGCCTGAAGGACATCCTGGAAGAAATTGAAAAACAGCTGAAGCCCTTAAAAGCCCAGTCCGAAAAGGCCAAGGAGTACCTGGAGCTGCGGGAGGCCCTTAAAAAGGTCGACCTCATGGTGTTCTACCACAACATGAAGGACGCCTCAGAGCAGCTGGCCGCCTACGAGAAGCAGCTGGCCGAGGTCCGGTTCCAGATTTTTGAGATCGAGAAAAAGACCGAGGAAAAGGACCGCGCCTTCCAGAACGCCCGGGGCAATATCCGGGGCATTACCGAGCAGGCCGACGCCATGGCAGAGGCCCTGGAGCAGCTGAAAAAGCGCATTGGTGAGTGCGAGCGTGAGCTCCTCATAACCCAGGGCAAAAGCGAGAACGAGTCCGCCAACGCCGAGCGGCTTACCCAGGACCTGAACGCCCACCTGGACGAGCACGGCCGCTTCCAGGCCGAGTATGATGAGCTGACCGCCTCCCGCGACGCGGCGGCCCAGGCCTACGAGGCCGAGAACGCCGACCTGCAGAAGCTGGTGGACGAGAAAAGCCGGCACCAGGCCGAGCTGGAAGCCGAAAAGCTGAAGCAGGCCGAGGGCGTGAGCCTGAGGGAAGAACGGGAGCAGCAGCGGGCTGTGCTGAACGATACCCTGCTGGACCTGAAAACCCGACTGGCTGGCTTTACCACCAAGAAAAGCTTTCACGAGGACCAGCTGAAGCGCGTGAGCGCAGAGCAGGAGCGCAGCAGCCAGCTGCTCTCCGATACCCTGCTGGAGGCCGAGCAGAACGAGCGCACCCGCGCCCGTCTGGCGGCAGAGACCGAGAGCCTCAGAAATCAGACCGAGGAGGCTGAGAAAAAAGCCCAGGGCCTGAAAAATGACTACAGCGTGCTGGAAAATAATTACAAGGTTAACCTTTCCCAGCGCGATTATCTCAAGAGCGTCCAGAAAAATTACAGCGACTACTTCCCGAGCATCCGGACCATCATGAACTCCCGGGAGCACCTGGGCGATATGATCAACAAGGTCTACGGCCCGGTCGGAGAGCTCCTGTCCATCCCTGACCGCTTTACCATGGCTGTGGACGTGGCCCTGGGGGCCAAAAGCCAGAACATTGTGGTGGAGGACGTGACCACTGCCAACCAGTGCATCAATATTTTGAAGAAACAGCGGGCAGGCCGGGCGACCTTTTTGCCCCTGGACAACCTGCGCTATGGCCGAGTAGAGGCCAGGGATCTAGAGATCCTGTCCCGCACGCCGGGCTTTGAGGGCATCGCTTCCGAGCTGGTAGAGTACGGACCCCGGTTTAAGCGGGTCATCGAGAGCCTGCTGGGCCGCATTGTGGTGGCCGCCGATTTTAACGCCGGGCGGGCCATCCAGAAAGCCATATTCGGCAAATATACGGTGGTGACCCTGGAGGGCGAAATCTTTTACCCCGGCGGCGCCATCGTGGGGGGGTACACCAAGAGCGGCAAGCAGTCGCCCCTGTTTAAAAAGGCCGAGATCGAAAAGCTGGAAGTCGAGATGAAACGGCAGGACAGCGAAAAACTCAAGATCAAGGCCGCCTACCGCGAGGCCTTTAAGGCCTATGAGGCCCTGAAAGAGGCCGCCAAAAAGGCCGAGCTGCGCCTGAACAGCGTGGAGCAGGAGCACTGGAAAATTACCCAGAACCTGGAGACCACCAAAAAGCGCATGGCCGAGAGCGACCGCATTTTTAAAAGCCTGCAGGACGATGCGGGAAGCTCGCTTGAAAATGAAAAGCGCCTGCGGGAAACGGTGGCTCAGAAGGAGGCCGAGCTGGCCGCTCTGGAGGCGGAAATGGAGCAGGACGATACCGGCAGCGCCGAGTACATCGAGGTGGTCCGCGGGGCCATCGAGGGCCTGAACCGCAAAATCTCCGAGGGGCGGATCAAGCTGGCCCGGGACAATGAGGGCATCCGCTCCCTGGAGCAGCAGATGGCCATGATCCACAGCCAGATCGAGACCTGCATCAGCCGTGAGAAAAAGGTCGAGAGTGAGATCCGGGCCTGCCGCGAGAGCAGCGCCCTGCACCGCACCCGCTGTGAGGTCCTGAAGGTCGAGACCGAGGAGCTGCAGGCAGCCGTGGATGAAAAGCGCGCGGCCTTAGAGAGCTTCTCCACCGAGACGCGAGAGCAGACCGCCATCAGCGAGGCTCTGGAGCAGGAGATCAAGGACCTGAACCATCAGCTCATCCTGCAGAATGAGACAAAGAACAACGCCGAGATGGCAAAGAATAAGCTGGAGATGCAGATGACCCACTGGGAAGAAAATATCTTCGAGAGCTATGACATGAACTTTGTCATGGTGGGGGACATCTACGAGGCCCTGAGCCAGGAGGACCTGGACCTGAGCCCCGAGAACCAGCGCAGCTTAAAGGGCCGCATGGCCGCCATGGGCAATGTGAACGTGGGGGCCATCGAGGAATATTTAGAGCTGAACGAGCGCTACGGCTTTATGAGCGCCCAGTACAAGGACCTGACCAAGGCCAAGGGCGAGCTGGAGCGCATTATTGACAGCCTGTACGAATCCATGGAGCGGCAGTTTGCAAAGCAGTTCGCCGAGCTCCAGAAGAAATTCACCCGGATCTTCGGCATCCTCTTTGAGGGCGGCAAGGCCCACATCGAGTATACCGACCCCGAAAACGTGCTGGAAAGCGGCATTGAGCTGGTGGCC
Organism: Eubacterium callanderi; assembly: GCF_900142645.1. Lineage (GTDB taxonomy): Bacteria > Bacillota > Clostridia > Eubacteriales > Eubacteriaceae > Eubacterium > Eubacterium callanderi. The sequence goes on along the minus strand of NZ_FRBP01000012.1, from coordinate 160,774 downwards.
CAGCCGCCAGGCAAGAACCTGCGCCACATTTCCCTGCTGTCAGGGGGCGAGAAATCCATGATCGCCATCGCGCTGCTGTTCTCCTTCCTGGAGCTGAACCCGTCGCCCTTCTGCGTCATCGACGAGATCGACGCCGCTTTGGACGACCATAACATCTACCGGTTCACTAGCTATTTAGAGCATATTGCCACCGACAACCAGTTTATTATCATCACCCACCGTAAGAGCACCTTGGAGGCCTGCGACGCCATATACGGCGTTTCCATGGCCAAAAATGGGATCTCCAAGCTGGTGGCGGTAAGGCTGTCGGATTATATTGAGCCGGGAGCTTAACAAAATGGAAAATTTTAGAATATCAATCGAATTGGCAAAGCCAATTCGCACCTGAATTTTCCATTTTTAATTTTTAATTTAGAAAACGAGGTGTGAAATGTCAGAACTGACCCTTTATGAGCGGATGTGCCAAAAGCTCAAAAAGACAAAAGATAGCTTTATACAGAAGGTCGAGAACGTTGTGTACTACGGCGACCTCGACGATGATTTTTTCGATGAGCTGGAGGAAACCTTTATCCTTTCCGACCTGGGCATCGAAACCGCCACCAAGATCACCGAAACCCTGCGTGAGCAGATCAAGGAGACCAAGACCAAGGCCAAGCAGGACGTCATGGATCTGCTCAGGCAGATCATGACCGAGATGGTCGAGGTGGAAAAACACCAGACCGAATTACCAGTGATCATGCTGGTGGTGGGCGTCAACGGTGTGGGCAAAACCACCACCATCGCCAAGCTGGCCCAGAAGTACAAGGACCAGGGCAAAAAGGTCATGGTGGCCGCGGCCGACACCTTCAGAGCCGCCGCGGCCGAACAGCTGGACGTGTGGGCTGACCGCGTGGGTGTGGACATTATCAAGAGTGTGCAAGGAGCGGACCCTTCATCCGTCGTCTTTGACGCCATCGGCGCCGCACGGGCCCGGGGCGCAGATATCCTGCTCTGCGACACTGCCGGGCGCCTGCACAACAAGGTTAACCTGATGAAAGAGCTTGAAAAGATCACCCGGGTCGTAGAACGGGAGGGGCAGGGCTTTAGCGTGCATAACCTGCTGGTGCTCGACGCGACCACAGGCCAGAACGCACTGAACCAGGCCAAAACCTTCAACGACGCCGTACACTTGGACGGCATTGTCATGACCAAAATGGACGGTACCGCCAAGGGCGGCGTGGCCATTGCCATCATCGACGAGCTTCAGGTGCCCATCGAGTATGTGGGCATCGGGGAAAAGCCCGAAGACCTCATTGATTTTGACGCCGGCGAATTTGTGCGCATGCTGTATGAGGGCGGCGGACAGAATGAAGAAATGGAAGATTAAAACTGGAAAGTGGAAAGCTAAGGTCCAAAAACCTTTCGGTTGCTTAACCTGTCAAGTTTTTTTCTTGACAAAGGCGAAAAAGGCTTGACAAGCCGATCGAAAAACCTTAAAATAGGTAAGTGCGTAAAGGGAAGAGACTTTACGCGCTGTTGAAGGTGCTTATGGAAAAGAACGTATTAGAGCGGTTACTCTTTGATTTTTACGGAGAATTGCTGACAGACAAGCAGAAAATGATCATGGATTATTATTATAACGATGATTATAATCTGGCCGAAATCGGCGATGTGGTTCATGTCACAAGGCAGGGCGTCTACGACGTGGTCAAGCGTTCCAAAGCGCAGATGCAGGCCTACGAGGACAAGCTGAAGCTGGTTGAGCGGTTTTTAAAAAGCCAGGAGCTCATCGACGGTGTGATCCTCGAGCTGGAAGCGCTTCTCAAGACCGAGCTGGTCGCAGAGCATCCGGCTCTGGGCAGTGAGCTGACAGCCATCAAAGAGAAAATGAACAGAATTAGCGAAGATTATTAGGTGATATCATGATTTTTGAAGGCTTGAATGAAAAATTTCAAAACATCTTCTCAAACTTAAAACGCAAGGGCAAGCTGAGCGAAGAGGACATTAAGGCTGCCAGCCGCGAAATCAAGCTGGCGCTTTTGGAAGCCGACGTCAACTTCAAGGTTGTCAAACAGTTCACAAAGGCTGTGAGCGAGCGCGCCGTGGGCGAGGAGGTCTTAAAATCTCTGACCCCGGGACAGCAGTTCATTAAAATCGTCAACGACGAGATGACCAAGCTGCTGGGCGGTGAGCTCCAGAAAATGGAATTTGTGGAGCAGGGCATCAACATCTTTATGATGGTGGGGCTCCAGGGGGCGGGTAAAACCACCACCGCGGCCAAAATCGCGAACCTTCTGCGCAAGGAAAAGAAGTTTAAACCACTGCTGGTGGCCTGTGACGTCTACCGTCCCGCGGCCATCGACCAGTTAGAAATACTGGGCAAGGAGCTGGACATTCCCGTTTACCTAAACAAGGACGAGAAGGATCCCAGAGTCATTGCCAAAAAGGCCCTGGAATTTGCCGAGACTGAGGGTTACAACCTGATGATCATTGATACCGCCGGGCGCCTCCAGATCGACGAAACCCTGATGAACGAGCTGGTAGACCTCAAGGAGCTGCTCGAACCAACCGAGATCCTGTTGGTGGTCGATGGCATGACCGGTCAGGAATCCGTGAATGTGGCCGACGAATTTAACAGGCAGCTGGAAATTACCGGCGTTGTTTTAACCAAACTGGATGGGGATACCCGTGGCGGGGCGGCGCTGTCTGTCACCTACACCACTGGGAAAACCATCAAATACATCGGGACCGGCGAAAAGCTGACCGATATTGAGCTTTTTTACCCCGACCGCATGGCCAACCGGATTCTGGGCATGGGCGATGTCCTGTCACTCATTGACAAGGCACAGAACATGATCGACGAGGAAAAGGCCAGAGCGCTCGAGGAAAAGCTGAGAACCCAGGAATTTGACCTCAACGATTTTCTGGACCAGATGCAGCAGCTCCAGGAGCTGGGCTCCATCGGCGATCTGATGGAAATGATGCCCGGGGTCAACAAAAAAATGCTGAAGGGCATGAACATGGACGCCGCCGAGGGACAGACCAAACAGACCGAGGCCATTATCCGTTCCATGACGCCCGAGGAAAGGCTGAAGCCCGGAATTATTAACGGTAGCCGCAGGAAGCGCATCGCGCTCGGCAGCGGCACCACAGTCTCCGACGTCAACCGGATGCTCAAAGGCTTTGAGCAGACCAAAAAGATGATGAAGCAGATGGGCGCCATGCAGGGCAAGGCCAAAAAAGGACGGTTCAAGCTACCGTTTATGTAAGCTTTTATTATAAATTAATTTAGCAATTTCACAGAAAGGGGGAAATAAAATGGCAGTTAAAATCAGATTAAAAAGAATGGGTAAAAAGAAAAAACCTTTCTATAGAGTCGTCGTTGCGGACATCCGCGCACCAAGAGATGGTAAATTCATCGAAGAAGTAGGTTTCTACAATCCATGCGTAGAACCCGCAGAATTAAAACTGAACGCTGAAGCCATCAAAGGCTGGTTAGCCAATGGTGCAAAACCGACCGACACGGTTCAGGCATTACTGAAAAAAGAAAATATTATTGGATAGTCCAGGAGAGTGGTAATGAAAAAGCTTGTAGAAATCATTGCTAAAGCGCTGGTCGATCATCCGGACGCAGTCGTCGTCAACGAAATTGACAAGGAACAGAGCATTGTTCTGGAGCTCAAAGTCGCCGACGAGGACATGGGTAAGGTGATTGGCAAGCAGGGCCGCATTGCCAAGGCAATCCGTACGGTCCTCAAAGCAGCGGCTACAAAAGACGATAAACGCGTTGTACTGGAAATTGTTCAATAGACATGGAAAAACGGGATTGTTCAAAGCCGAACGATCCCTTTTTTTAATCGTATTTTAATTTGGAGGAAATGATGAAAAAAGAAACCATGGTGATCGGTAAAATCCTGGGCGCCCACGGCATCCGCGGTGAGCTCAAGGTTTACCCCCTGACCGATGATCCCGGCCGGTTTTACGGGCTGGACACCGTCTATGTGCAGGACGGGCAGAAGCAGGAGTGCTGCGAGGTAGAGCTGGTGCGCCTGCACAAGGGCAACGTGCTCCTGACCCTGAAAGGCGTGAGCGACCGCAACCAGAGCGAAAAGCTCATCGGCCGCACCGTTGCTGTAGACCGTGAGGACGCAGTGGCTCTGGAGGAGGACGAATACTTCATTGAGGACCTCATCGGCCTGGACGTTACAGACACAGACGGCGCGCCCGTCGGCGTCGTAAAGGACGTGATCCAGACCGCCGGCAGTGTGGACAATATTGAGATCAAAACCCCGGAAAAGCTGGTCTATGTGCCGGCGCGCAAAGTCTATTTCCTGAAGGTGGATTTTGAGAATAAACGTATCACCGCCGACATTCCAGAGGAACTGATGAACCTATGAAATACTATTTCCTGACCCTGTTCCCGGGCCTCATTCACCAGTATTTCGGGGACAGCATGATGAAACGGGCTGTGGACAGCGGCGTGGTGGACTACGAGGTCATCGATATCCGGGACTACTCGGGCAACAAGCATAAAAAAGTGGACGATTACCCCTACGGCGGCGGAGCGGGCATGGTCATGGCTGCCCCGCCCATCGCTGCGGCCCTTAAAAGCATCGAGGGCGGCGCCCATTATCCGGTTATCCACCTGAGCCCAGGCGGCAGGACCTTCACCCAGCAGGAGGGCGAGGCCCTGTCAGAGGCAGAGGGGCTGATCTTTATCTGCGGCCACTACGAGGGCATTGACGAGCGCTTTATCCAGGCCTATGTCACCGACGAATACTCCATCGGCGACTACGTGCTCACCGGCGGCGAGCTGCCGGCTCTCACCATGGCCGACTGCATCGCCAGGCACCTGCCCGGCTTCCTCGGCAATAACGAGAGCCTGAGCGAGGAATCCTTTGAGAACGACCTGCTGGAGTACCCCCAGTACACAAGGCCGCCGGTGTTTGAGGGCCGCGAGGTGCCCCCGGTGCTGCTCTCCGGCAACCACAAAGCCATCGCGGACTGGCGGCACGAACAAGCCGTCGAAAAGACAAGGATCCGGCGTCCGGATTTGTATGAGAAGTGGAAGCGGAAGAAGTAAAAGAAAGCGTCCGGGTGCTGGTGAGTACGCTCTAAAACCGCGGCAGTTGGCTGAAAGAGCCGGTCATTTTTCGCGCCTATAAATCATCGGCGTGTAGCGGATACCGTTGGTTAGCTGTTCGGGAGCAGTGGGGGTGAAGCCTAGGCACCTGTAAATGGGGACAGCGTAGGGGGAAGCGTTGACCGTGATGGGGCAGTGCGGTACCTCCCGGGCAAGGCAGTCAAAAAGCTGACGTCCGACACCTTGGCCCTGCCATCTTTCATCCACAAAGAAAAGGCTGATGTGGCGCCGAGCCGGGTCCAGCGCAATGAGACCTGTGAGAACGCTGCCCTCAAAAGCACCCAGCATATCCAGGGCGCCGATGGCCCGGCTGTCCCGAATAAAGGCTTTAAAATGCTGTGTGCCCGCCGCGCTGTAATCCGGAGCCTCGAATTTTAAAAAGGTGGTCCATACCAGCTCCATTGCCGTGTTTTTTTCGTGATATTTCAAGGGTTTTATCTGCATTGCACCCACTCCTTCCCAATTTTTTGCCAGTTTAACAAACGTCGTCTCGATTGTCAAGAAAAGATCTTTTTAGTGCTAAAAACCTATCCTGCCCTACTACAGCGAGTGCTATGTCCACGACGAGATTACCAGATTTTCCGCCATAAAATTTCAAAAACAGCTTGCCAAATATTTTGTCTTAGGGTATACTATCATAGTATGCGAAATCAAGAGATGGTCCTCTGTATGGGCTTCATATACGAACATCAAAAAACGAACTGAAGGAGGCTGTGAGATGGATATTATCAAAAAAATCGAACAGGAAAACATGAAAGCAGAAAAACCGGAATTTAACGTAGGGGACACCGTAAAGGTCCACGTACGCGTTATTGAAGGTAAGCGTGAAAGAATTCAGATTTTTGAAGGCGTTGTACTGAAAAAACAGCACGGCGGTGTCAAAGAAACCTTTACCGTAAGAAAGATTTCTTCCGGCGTAGGCGTCGAAAGAACCTTCCCGGTACACTCACCAAAAATTGAAAAAGTTGAAGTTACCAGACGTGGTAAGGTCAGAAGAGCAAAACTCAACTACCTGCGCGACAGAGTTGGTAAAGCAGCAAAAGTCAAAGAAAGACGGTAAAAACGAGAGGGGGCCTGTAGGCCCCTTATTTTGTATGTAAAGGAAGTGATTCTGTGAGTCAGAATGAAAACCGCAAAGTGAAAAAGGAACATTCCGAAGCCAGAGAGTGGATACAGTCCATCATCATTGCTGTGGTGCTGGCCTTCGTCATCAAGATGTTTCTCTTTGATTTTGTACTGGTGCAGGGAAGCTCCATGCACCCCACGCTGGAAAACGGCGACCGCCTCATCATCAATAAAATTGAGTACCGCCTGGGCGAGCCCGATTACGGCGACATCGTGATCTTAAATTATTCAAGCAGCGTGGAATACGTCAAGCGTGTTATCGCCAAGGGCGGCGATACCATCGCCATCAAGGACCAGGTCGTTTACGTTAACGGGGAGCCCATTGATGAGCCCTATGTCAACACCGACCCTTATGGCGATTTTCCAGAGGTAACGGTGCCCGAGGGCACCTATTTTGTCATGGGCGACAACCGGGCCAACAGCTCCGACAGCCGCTTCACAAGCCTGGGCTTTGTGGACCGCAAGGACATCGTGGGCCACGTGTTCTTTAGGTTCTGGCCCTTTGACAAGTTTGGATCGGTGAGCTGATATGGAAAAGAACGATGCAATCCAGTGGTACCCGGGCCATATGGCCAAGGCCAGCCGCCAGATCCGCGAGAAGCTCAAGCTCATCGACATCGTGGTGGAGGTGCTGGACGCCCGCCTGCCCATCGCCAGCAAGAACCCCGATATCGACCAGTACACCGAGCATAAAAGGCACCTGGTGCTTCTGAACAAGGCCGACCTGGCCGACCCCGACCAGAACCAGAAATGGGCCGACTACCTGAAGGGCAGAGACGGCGTGGACGAGGTCATGCTCTACAACGCCTTCGACCAGAAGAAAAAGCCCGAGCTGGTCGCTAAGCTCAGAAGCCTGAACCCCAAGGATAAAAAGCAGCTCAAATGCCTGATCTGCGGGATTCCCAACGTGGGCAAGAGCACCATCATCAACTCCCTGATCGGTAAGAAAAAGACCCAGATCGGCAACAAGCCTGGAGTGACTAAAGGCCAGCAGTGGCTCACCGCGCCCGACGGCCTCATGCTGCTCGATACACCGGGTATCCTCTGGCCTAAGTTCGAGGACCCCGCGGTCGGCGTTCACCTGGCCTGGATCGGCTCCATCAAAGACACCATTTTTGAAAAAGAAAACATCGCCGCCGACCTGCTCAAATTCCTGGTCGAGCACTACCCGCAGGACGTAGCCGCCCTGTATAAAATCGACCTTGAAGACAAGCGCCTGCCCGAAATCTTCGACGCGGTCGCAAAGAGCCGGGGGCTCCTTCTGCGCGGGGGCGAGTACGACTACTTCAGGACCAGTGAAATGCTCCTGAATGATTTTAAAAACGGAAAGGTTGGGAGAATCACAATTGACCAGCGTTAACCCAGAACAAATTGCAAGCATGCCGGCCAAGGCTGTCAGAGAACTGTGCCAGAGCGTGGATATAGACGACTATCCCGCCCTGGCACAGGTGCTTTCACAGGACAGCCGCGCCGCTGTTAAAAAGCAGGGACAGAGCTTAGAGCGCCAATACGAAAAGCGCTGCGCCGCTGTTCGGAAAACCGCCCAGATGAAGGCTGTCGAGGAAGGTTTTTACGGCGAGGGCTTCCAGAGGATCGGCGGCAGCGATGAGGTGGGACGCGGCCCGCTGGCAGGCCCGGTGGTATGTGCGGCCGTTATCCTGCCCAGGGACTCCGCCATTCTGCATGTAGATGACTCCAAAAAGCTCTCCGCCAAAATGCGCGAAGCCCTGGATGTGCAGATCCGCGCCGAGGCTCTGTCCGTCGCCATTGGCCTGCGTACTCCGGAGCAGATTGACGCCCTGAACATCCTTGAGGCAACCAAAAGCGCCATGAGCGAGGCTGTCAGCCAGCTGGACCCCCAGCCCGACCTCATGCTCATCGACGCCCTCACCATTGAGACACAGGCCGAAGTAAGAGGGATTGTCCACGGCGACGCCACCTGCTATTCCATCGCCGCGGCCAGTATTGTGGCCAAGGTATACCGGGATAAGCTCATGCACGCGTACCACGAGCAGTATCCCGAATACGGCTTTGACCGAAATGTGGGATACGGCACCGCCGAGCACATTGCCGCCATCAAAAAGTACGGACTTACCCCTATACACCGGCGGTCGTTTGTTAAGAATTTTTTGTAGGGCAGAGCAGGGAAAACAGCGTGAAGAAATACAATAAGCAAAAGGGCGACCGCGGTGAGGCCATCGCGGCCCAGTATCTTAAAGAAAAAGGTCATGTTCTCCGGGCGCGCAATTACCGCAAGGCGACCGGGGAGATCGACCTGATCAGCCAGGCTGGGGAGACAGTGGTCTTTACAGAGGTCAAGCTGCGGACTACCGATGCCTACGGCACCCCGGCCCAGGCGGTGGACTACCGCAGGCAGCAGCGTATGATCAAGACCGCGCTGTGGTATTTGCAGGAGAACAGCCTCTTTGACTGGAATGTGCGCTTCGACGTGGTGGAGATTTCAGGCGCCCCAGACAGTGGGTACAGCGTGAATCATATTGAGAACGCGTTTTTAATGGAAAATTGAAAATAAGCGGTTAAAAAAGTTGAAAGGCAGCAGCAAAATTAATACAAGAGGCTGTTTCAAGTGGAAGGTTGAAGGTGGAATGTGGAAGGTTAATGAACGCTTTTGCTAAAGCAAAAACGGTTAAAATGGCGGCCGTAGGCCGCTTCCAATCAAATTCGCAAAGCGAATTTGCACCTGAACTTTCCACTATCCACTTTCAACTTTCAACTAAACAAGCCTCTTTTTAACACTTTGCCTCCTAATGATAAGGTTTTTTGATAGCAAAAAAGCGGTCTAAGACCGCTTTTTTCACTTCCCGTCATCTGCGGAAATCAGGAAAGTGTTGCCGGAATAGGTGCCCTTAGTCTCCTTGTTCTGGAGCTTGAGATAATCGATGTGCATGGGTTCATAGTCGAATTTTTCCACAATGGCGTCGATGAGCTCGTAGATGTCGGAGATTTCATCCTCAGAAGGACGTTCGGCGAAAATATTGGCCTTTTCGATAAGCTTATCCTTCAAGGCATCTAAAACTTCTGCATCACTAAGAATTTTGTAATCACAGCTTCGGCCGCTTTCTCGAATGATATCAGGGATTTTGTCTCGTACTAATTTGTTATATTCGTGTTTCATATCATCACCTCGTTATTATTATATCCTATTTGGGGTATATTTAAAACAGATCATCCCCAAAAACGCAATATTTTCTCTTTTAACCGTCCCCAAAAAGGCATATAATTAAGATAAGACGAAGAAAACAACAGGAGTTTTTATGATACAGATCTATTTTGGCGTTTTAGTAGCGGCCGCTATGATGCTGGTGGGCGGCTACATATTTGTCACCTTAAACAAAAAATATCCAAAAAGCATCGGTCTTTTGCTGGGCCTGTCCGGCGGTTTTCTGCTGGGCATTATCTTTTTCGGAATTATCCCCGAGGCTCACGAGATATTAGAAGAGGCCTTTGACACTCCACTGTGGGTTATGGCAGCGGCCCTGACCGGCGGAGCCCTGTTTATTATCCTGTTTGAGAAAATGATCCCGGTTCAGCACCACCATGACCTGGTGCCCGGCGAGCGGGAACACCATGGGCATCACCAGCTGGTCTATATTATTCTGGCGGCTTTTGGGTTTCATAGTCTCTTCGAGCTGCTGTCCATTCTGGTTGCAGGAAATGCAGATCCGGTTCTTGCCTGGTTCATGATCCTTGTTATCGGCCTGCACAATATTCCCATTGGCTTTGTCATCATCGCCCAGCTTGAAACCCTCGAATGCAGCCAGAAAAAGTGCCTTCTGCTCATCGGCGGCCTGGCGGTAGCCGAGGCACTGCTGGCCATTGTGTGCTATTTAATATTAATGCCATTTATTACAACCGCATTTCAGGGAGTGCTTCTCGCCATGACAGGCGGCATCATGCTCTACCTGGTTTTCGACGAGCTGCTTCCCAAAATTTACCAGGACGAGGAACAGCACCATGTCAATTATATGATTATTCTGGGCGTACTGCTCATGTATGTCTTTCTTCAGCTCGCGGGACATTAAGAATCCCAGAGCGGCAGCGCCTTTTTATTAAGCGTAAAAAAGAGGAGCCGGAGGAGGGGCTTGCCCCTTTTTATCTGTCGGGATGAAAGACAAAGCACTGGCGGTTTCGCCGCAACCCAATTTTTTAAAATCTGAGCCATCATGGCTCTTTTTTCTTGTTCTAAAAAAAATAAAATGCAAATTTAACAAGTGTTTATCAGGGTTTCAGCGGAATAGCTTTTGAATTTCTGAAAAACAAGCGTTTACAAATCCGGGTTTATGATATACAATCTTGAAAAAGATTATTTATGAGCTATAGGAGGTTGTAAGTATGAGCAAGTATATTTTGGTTATGGACCAGGGAACCACTGGTTCAAGGGGGATTGTTTACAACGAACAGGGGAAGGCCATCGCGCTGGATTACGAAGAATACGAACAGTTTTTTCCGCAGTCCGGATGGTGGGACCAGAGCGGTCTGACCGTCTGGAATGTGACTTTGAAAACCGCGCGCAACGCCATTAAAAAGGCTGGCCTGGAAGGAAAAGACATCGCAGCCATCGGCATCACCAACCAGCGTGAAACCACCACTCTGTGGGATAAGAACACTGGCGTGCCTGTGCACAATTCCATCGTCTGGGGCTGCCGCCGTACCACCGAAATCTGCCAGGGTCTGATCGAAAAAGGCTGCAACGACATGGTCAATAAGAAGACGGGTCTTGTAATCGACCCCACCTACTCGGCTACCAAGATCCGCTGGGTCTTAGACAATGTTCCGGCCGCCCAAGAAAAAGCTGAAAACGGAGACCTGCTCTTCGGCACCATTGATTCCTGGCTGCTGTGGAACCTGACAAAGGGTAAGGTACACGCCACCGATTACTCCAATGCTGCCAGAACCATGGTCTTTAATTCCTATGAACTGAAATGGGACGACGAGCTTATGGACATGCTGGATCTGCCCTGGAAGATCTTCCCAGAAGTCAAGGAATCCGTAGGGCTTTTCGGCTATGCCGATCCTGAATGGTTTGGCGCAGAAATCCCAATCACCGGTATTGCCGGTGACCAGTCCGCAGCCCTGTTTGGACAGGCCTGTTTTGAAGAAGGAACCGCGAAAAATACTTACGGCACCAGCGCAGTGCCGCTTATGTTTACCGGCGACAAAGCACCGGAAACCGAAAAAGGCCTGCTGACCGTTGCCTGGGGTAAGGACGGCAAGGTAAAATATTCCATGGGCGCCAGCATCCTTATCGCCGGACAGGTTATTCAGTGGCTGCGCGATAAGGTCAATATCTGCGAAAAGGCAGCGGACACCGAAGCCATGGCCGAAAGCATTCCGGACAATGGCGGCCTGTATTTTGTACCTGCCTTCACCGGGCTGGGCGCGCCGCACTGGAACATGAACGCCCGCGGCATGATGATCGGCATCACCGCCGCCACCACCAAGGAACAGATGGCCCGCGCGGCCCTCGAGTCCATGGCCTACCAGACTCGTGACCTGCTCGAAGAAATGGAACGGAACTCCGGCGTCAAGCTCAAAGAGCTCAAAGTTGACGGCGGCGCTGCCCAGAACGATTTCCTCATGCAGTTTCAGGCCGATATCCTGAACTGTAACGTTATAAGACCAAAGGATATTGAAACCACCGCCCTTGGCGCTTGTTACCTTGCCGGCCTCGGCTGCGGCATCTTCGAAAACGAAGACCAGATCAAAGCCCTGTGGGAAGCCGACCGCGTCTTCACCCCGCAGATGGACGAAGCGACAAGAGAAGCCCTGTACAGCCAGTGGTGCAAAGCCGTCGAAAAATCAAAAGACTGGTTATAAAAAAAGCCCTTCGGGGCTTTTTTTAGGTAGAAGGTTGAAAGGTGAAGGTGGAAAGTTTGGTACAAATATGCTCTGCACATTTGATCAGATGTGGCCTGTGGCCGCAGTTTAAATCGTTTTTGCGTCAGCTAAAGCGCGCATTAACTTTCCACTTTCCACCTTCCACCTTCAACTTTTTCCTTGACGTTTATTTTTTTCTGTGATAATATTTAGACAATTGGTGAGTGACTATGAGTAAAATTGACTTTGGAAAATTTCAAATGATCCCGTCCATCAGACGGCTTAATGATTTAGAGGTGGCCCTCAAAAGTTCGAGGGAGATCGTCCTCCTGACCGAAGCCAATATCGCCAATCTGCAGTCCCTGGTGGAGATGGTCCACCGGAGCGGCAAGGACGCCTGGGTAAACCTGGAGCTTCTCGGAGGCTTTGGACGTGACCAGGTGGGCATGAAGCTGCTGAAAAACTATTACAGGGTGGACGGCGTGATGTCGACCGACAGCACCAAGCTCGGCATGGCCAAGCGGTGTGGCCTGGTAACAGTGCAGCGTTTCTTCATTGTCGATTCAAGGGGCTTTGATACCAGCCTGAGGATTCTGGAATCCGCCAAGGTCGACGCAGCCGAAGTGCTGCCCGCCGTAGCGGCCCTCGGTTTTATAGACGAGCTGAAACGGGTATCCCGGATTCCGCTGTTGGCAGGAGGCTTTATCCAGACCGCTGAGATGATCGAAAAGGTACAGCATGCCGGTTTCGCAGGGATCACCATTAGCAAAAAGGCTTTCTGGTAAACTTTTAAAAACAAAATAGTAATGCATGGATGGTTTTTGGTGAGTCCTGCTTAATAGACACACAGTGCACAAGGGGTGTAAGACTGTGGGTTTATTAAGCGGGACTTTTTTTCGTATTATTTTGGGGGACCGGGCCTGCAGATAGGCCCGGAAAATTGTGAACCATCGGCTAAAAGCCGAAAATATAGATCCATGAAAGGGGTTAAAAACAATGGGAAAATATTTACTTGGTTTAGACAACGGGGGGACAATGACAAAGGCGGCGCTGTACGACCTGAACGGTAAGGAAATCGCGGTTTCCAGCCGGAAAACAGAAATGTACCAGCCAGCGCCTGGTTTTACCGAAAGAGATTGTGAAGAAATGTGGGCCGCCAATGTCGGCGCGATCCGCGCAGTGCTGGAACAGTCCGGCATCAGCGGTGAAGAAGTATTGGGCGTGGCCGCCACCGGCCACGGCAACGGCATGTACCTTATGGGCTATGACGGGAGAGCGCCCTACAACGGGATGATCTCAACCGACTCCAGAGGCAAGCAGTACGCCATTGACTGGATGAAGGACGGCACCTTTGAAAAAATCCTGCCAAAGACCATGCAGTCAGTATGGGCCGGCCAGCCGACCACACTGCTCCGTTGGTTCATGGATAACCGTCCGGATGTACTGGAAAATACCCAGTGGATTTTCATGTGCAAGGACTATATCCGCTATAAGCTGACCGGCGAAGCCTACGGCGAAATCGCCGATATGTCGGGCTCCAGCCTCATGAATGTCCGCGATGTGTGCTACGACAAGGACCTGCTGGCCGATATGGGTCTCGAAAGCATTTATGACAAGCTGCCGCCGCTCAAGTATTCCGGCGAAATCTGCGGCTATATCACCGAGGACGTGGCAGGGCTGACAGGCTTAAAGGCTGGAACACCAGTGGCCGGCGGCTGTATGGACATCCATGCCTCCGCCATGGCTGTGGGCATCACCGATGAAGAAAAAATGTGTGTGGTAGCAGGTACCTGGAGCATTAATGAGTACATCAGCAAAAAGCCAGTGGTGGATAAGGATCTGTTTATGACCTCAATCTACACCATGCCGGGCTACTGGATGATCCTGGAAGGCAGCCCGACCTCTGCCAGCAACCTCGAATGGTTCCTGGCAGAAATCCTGAAGGACGTGAACCTGGGCGACAAGGACATTTACGAATATTCCAACAAGTGTGTAGACGGCATCGGCGACCAGGACTGCGGCGTGGTATTCCTGCCCTTCCTGTTCGGCAGCAATGTTAACATTAACGCCAAGGGCGCCTTTATCGGGCTGCAATCCTGGCACACCCGCGAAAACCTGCTGCGCGCTGTCTACGAAGGCATTGTCTTCTGCCACAAATACCACATCGAAAAGCTGCTCAAGTTCAGAGACCAGCCCAAGATGATCCGTATGGCCGGCGGCGTCGCCAAATCCGAAATCTGGGTTCAGATGTTTGCTGATATCCTTCAGGTGCCTATTGAAGTGGCCAGAAGCCAGGAGCTCGGCGCTTTAGGCTCAGCCATCTGCGCCGGTATCGCGACTGGAACCTTTGATTCCTTCCAGTCCGCGTCCGAGTCCATGGTCGACATTATGTACACCGCCGAACCAAACCCGGAAAAATTCGCCGAGTATGACAAAAAATACGCGCGGTACAAAAAAGTCATCGAAGCCCTTGACCCGATCTGGGACGAGTATTGAAGCTGAATCCGGTTTCTGAAAGAAACCGGTAGGACGAAGGAGTGTGAGCGGTCGTCCGGCAATGAAGCAAATGCAGATAATCCAGAAATGCTCCAAGTTTGAAATAAAAATTTCTGGATTATCTGTAAACAATTGAAAGGGGGATGGCGTGCCGGTCCGGCACACCACCCCTCACAGAAAAAAGTTGAAAACTGAAAATGGAAAAGGACAGCACCAAGCCGTCCGTTTTCCACTTTCAATTTCCAATTGACAAAAAAGGGGTGCAAAAATGGATTTAAAATTAAAAGGAAAAAACGCAGTGGTCACCGGAGCCTCCAGGGGTGTGGGACGGGCCATTGCACTGGGACTGGCAAAGGAAGGGGTTAACCTCGTCATCTGCGCCAGCCGTATGGGAGCTACCATCGAAGAAGTGGCAAAGGAAGCAGAAAGCTACGGTGTCAAAGCGACCGCGCTGGCGGCGGATCTCGGGTCCTCTGAGAGCACGCTGGCCTTTATGCAGGAAGCCGAACGGCTTCTGGGCGATCTGGACATTCTGGTCAACAACGCAGGCATCTGGCTCCAGGGCTGGTGCCAGGAAATCCCGCTTGAGGACTGGCAGCGTTCACTGGATGTCAACCTGACTGGGCCATTTTTAACCTCTCAGTATTTTGCAAAATCCAATCTGGGCAAGGGGCGTCCGGGCAGGATTATCAACATCAATTCCCAGGCTGCTTTTAACGGCTCCACCACCGGCCATGCCCACTACGCGGCCAGCAAGGCCGGCATGGTCGCCCTGACCATCTCCATGGCCAGAGAGCTTTCCCCCAGGGGGATCACGGTTAACGGCATTGCCTTAGGTATCGTCGCCACCGACATGACAAAGGAATCCCGCGAGAACAAGCCCGGCTACTACGAAAGCCGTATCCCTCTGGGCCGTGTGGCCGAGCCCGAGGACATCGCAAACATTGTCGTGTTCATGGCCTCAGAGCCAGCCGGGTACCTGACGGGGACCACGCTGGACGCCACTGGCGGCATGCTTATGCGGTAAAAACCGGCCAGAGACCGCCATCGCTGCGTTGTTGCCTGAACGGGTGCGGTTACATATGCGCAATATGCGCCCTTGCCCTTATCCGGCAGACGCCTTGCGCTTACGGCCTCTGACGCAGTTTTGGGCTCTGGCATTATTTAATTGGTTAAACGAGTATTAAAGAGTATAGTTAAGGAGTTTGCAATGAAAAATTACGATGTAATCATTATCGGCGGGGGCATCACCGGTACCGGGATCGCCCACGAGCTGGCAAAGTATGATGTGAAAACAGCCCTGATGGAGCGGGGAATGGATGTGGGTATTGGCGCCACCAAGGGAAACGGTGGCGTCGTCCACCCGGGGTACGACCCGCATCCGGGCACCCTGAAGGCCAAGCTGAACCCGGCAGGCGCCAGAATGTACCCGAAGCTCTCCAAGGAACTGGGCTTTGACCTGCGCCATACCGGCACCCTGGTCGTCGCATATTCCGACGCCGACCTGAAAAAGGTGGACGAGCTTTTGGACAACGCCAAAGTCAATGGGGTTGACCAGGTAGAAAAAATCAACGGCGAGCAGCTCAGAAACCGCGAGCCGTTCATGAACCCGGCAGCAGTGGGGGCGCTGCTGGCCCACACCACCACCATGATCGACCCCTTCGAGGTCGCCATCGCCTTTGCCGACAACGCCAAGGATAACGGCACCGACATTCTGACAAACCATGAGGTTCTGGGCATTACCAAGGATGAGGACGGCCTCTTTACCGTGCGCACCTCAGCCGGAGATTACAGAACCCGCTACGTGGTCGACGCCGCCGGTGTCCACGCCGACGATGTGGCCGCCCTGGCAGGCATTCATGAGTACCGCGTGCAGGGCCGTCACGGCAATATCTGTGTGCTGGACAAGGAGCTCTCTACCCCCATCAGCACGGTTATGTTCCCGTGCCCAAGCCCGGAAACCAAAGGCCTGGCCCTGATCCCGACCGTCTCTGGCAACACCCTCATCGGTTCCACTGCCACCATGAAGGACGACAAAGAAGATGTGACCAACGACGCCGAGGGCATTAATGAATTGATCGCTGGCGCCAGACATCTGGTGCCGGATATTGACATCAGCAAAATTATCCGTACCTTTGCCGGCCAGCGCCCTGTAGCGCTGGACAACGGCAACGACTTTTACATCGCAGAGTCCGAGACCGTGCCAGGCTTCATCCATGCAGCCGGTATTCAGTCACCCGGAGCTGCCTCCTCACCGGCCATTGCCGAGTATGTCCGCGATCTGCTGGCAGACGCAGGCCTTGAGCTCAAAAAACGTGAGGGCTACAACCCTTACCGTGAGCCCGCGCCGGATTTCAGCAAGCTTTCCGTTGAAGAACAGGACGCGCTCATCCGAAAAGACCCGGCCTATGGCCGTATCGTCTGCCGCTGCGAAACGGTGACCGAGGGCGAAATCGTCGCTGCCATTCACGAGGGCGTGGGCGCTAAGACAGTCGAGGCGGTTAAGCGCCGGACCAGAGCCGGTATGGGACGCTGCCAGAGCGGCTTCTGCCAGTACCGCGTCATGCAGATTTTAGCCAGAGAGCTGGGGATTCCAGAAGAAGAAGTCCACTTCGAGGAAAAAGCTTCGCAGGTACTGTTTGGAAAACTGAAGGGTTAAGGAGAGTAGAGCAATGAAAATTTTAGATTATGATGTCGTCATTATCGGCGGCGGCCCTGCGGGTCTGGGCGCTGCAGTTAAAGCAAAGGAAAACGGCGCCCGGGTAGCGGTCATCGAGAGAAACGATGAGCTGGGCGGTATCTTAAACCAGTGTATTCACAGCGGTTTCGGTCTTCAGTACTTTAAAGAGGAGCTGACAGGGCCGGAATATGCCGAGCTGTTTATCAATAAAGCCAAAGAAGCCGGTATTGACTGCTATTTAAAGACCATGGTCCTGGATATTACAGAAGACCGCAAGGTCACAGCGATCAATGAAGAAGGCACAGTCATTTTCAATGCGGGAGCCGTGGTTTTAGCCATGGGCTGCCGCGAGCGAACAAGAGGGGCAATTAAGATCCCGGGATCAAGACCGGCCGGTGTTTTTACGGCAGGCCTGGCTCAGCGCTATGTGAATATGGAAAACTTTAAACCGGGCAGCAGGGTTGTCATTCTGGGCTCCGGCGATATCGGCCTCATCATGGCCAGACGCCTGACCCTGGAGGGCATCGACGTTGTGGGCGTGTACGAGCTGATGCCGTACCCCAACGGCCTGTACCGTAATATTAAAAATTGTCTGGACGATTTTGATATTCCGCTGCACCTGTCCACCACGGTTACCAAAATCAACGGCAGTGACCGGGTCGAATCCATTGAGGTCACTAAGGTTGACGAAAACCTTCAGCCAGTAGAGGGGACTGAAGAAACCATAGAGTGCGATACACTTTTACTGTCCATTGGTCTGATCCCGGAAAATGAGTTGTCAAAAAAAGCGGGCGTTCTGCTGAACCCGGTTACGAACGGCCCGTTGGTCGACGACTCGCTTGAAACAAACGTCGCCGGTATTTTTGCCTGCGGTAATGTGCTCCATGTCCACGACCTCGTCGACAATGTTACCATGGAGGCAGAGGAGGCCGGCGCGAGCGCTGCCCGTTACGCCAAGGCGGCCAAGGCGAAGGAAGGAGACGCCCTCGCTGTCAAGCCGGAAGGACTTGTGCGTTACACTGTGCCTTCAAAAATTTATAAAGGTGAAAATGACCATGTCATTGTCAAGTTCCGCGTGGGCCGCCCAGTGGACAATGCCAGAGCCGTAATCACAAGCGGCGGCGAGGTAGTCTTTGAGAGCAGGAAAGCCCGGAAGTTTATCCCGAGCATCATGGAAGAAATCAAGCTGAAAGCAGAGCAGCTGGAGGCGCTTACAGAGCCCCTGGTAGTGACTGTAAAGGAGGCGTAAAAATATGAAAGAAGTAACAATGTGCTGCACAACCTGCCCGTCTGGCTGCGCCCTGGTGGTGACCGTGGACGGTGACAAGGTCGTAAAGGTTGAAGGAAACACCTGCAAACGCGGGATCAAATTTGCCGAAAAGGAACTGGTAGCGCCTGAAAGAATGCTCACCAGCACCATTCTGGTGCGCTGCGGCGGCCAGGAATGCCTGATCCCCATCAAGTCGAAGGAGCCCATGCCAAAGGATAAAATGCTGGACGCCATGACCGCTATCAAAGCGGTGCGCCTGGATCACCCGGTTAAAATGGGCGAGGTCATTATCCCGAACATCGCGGACTGCGGCGTCGATATTGTCGCCTGTAAGTCTATGGAAGGGCAGGCCTGAAGATGTTAGTAACCCTGAATGAAATCATGAAGGACGCCTACGCCAAAAAGTACGCGGTGGGGGCCTTCAATACCGTTAATCTCGCCAGCATCCGCGCGGTGCTGGACGCGGCCGAAAAGCTGGATGCGCCGGTTATTTTACAGCACGCCCAGATCCATGAGAGCGTTGCGCCCCTCAAGGTCATCGGGCCCGTCATGCTGGAAATGGCCAGGGCCGCCCAGGTGCCCGTCTGTGTGCATCTGGACCACGGCGAAGACATCGACTATCTGCTCTCCGCCATGGAAATGGGCTTTACCTCAGTCATGTTTGACGGATCGGCCCTGCCCTATGATGAAAATGTGGCAGGAACCCGCGCAGTGGTACAGGCCGCTGCCAATTATAATGTCTCTGTCGAGGCAGAGCTGGGACGCGTCCTTCGGCCAGAGGGCGGCGGAGAACCCTCCGAGGAGGAAGCAGACCTCACGCCAGAGGACTGCTACACCAAGCCCGGGGAAGCCCTAGCCTTTGTGGAGGCTACAGGCATCGACGCCCTGGCCATCGCTTTCGGCACAGCCCACGGCGTGTACGAAGCCGAGCCAAAGCTGGATTTTAACCGCATTGCGGAAATCCGCAGGGCTGTGAACATGCCCCTGGTCATGCACGGCGGCTCCGGCGTTGGCGACGTCGACTTCAGAGAGGCCATTAAAAACGGCGTCACCAAGGTCAACTACTTTACCTATATGTCTTTAGCCGGCGGTGACGCCGTCAAGGCCTTTTTAAAGGAAAACGCGGCCCGGGCCGAGATTCGTTACGACGAGCTGGCCGAAGCCGCCAGGATCGCAATGCAGGCCCATGTCGAGCATGCCATTGGGATCTTTACAAAACAAGCCTAATCCAAATCATTGTTAGTATAAACCCTGTGAAAGCCGCCGGCGCATCCTCCCCGATCAGTCCGGCGGCTTTTACGCAGGCTTCTTTAAGAATTCTTTACTTTACAGGGCAAGGGCGTTCCGGTATAATTAAAGAGATATTAATCTTCTTTGTTTTCAACAAAGAGCTTTTTCAATCAGTTTAAGGAGGTTGAATATGAAAGCAAGCGGAAAAACCTTTATCAAGGTTACAGCAATTATTCTTATTATTTTAGGCGCCTTTTCTGCTTTAACCGGGGCACTGTCCATGGCTGGCAGCAGCATGATGGGCTCTGTGGCAAACGACCCGGCTGTACAGGACGCCCTCGCACAGGCAGGCTCATCGGTTTCTACAGACGAGCTCGCGCGTATGGCCATGATCAGCGGCGGCATGCTGCTGGGAATGGGGATCTTGTATCTGGTCGTTGGCATCTTAGGCGTTATCTTTGCCAAGAACACCGGAAAAGCCAAGCTTTTAATGGTTCTCGGCGGGATCGTAGCCGTTCTGGCCATTGTCAGCACCGTGATCAATATTATTAACGGCGCCAGCATGAGCGGCGTTTTTATGGACCTGGCCTTTATCGTGCTCGCCGGCCTGTACTTCCTGGGCGCCAAGCTCAATAACGATGACGCCAAAGCCGAAATGGCCGCCGCGCAAGCCATAGAAACAGTCGAAGTCGAAATCATTGAGGACGACCAGGACGAAGAAAAGTAGAACCAGGGAAAAAATGATTAAAAGCATCCGTGAGGGTGCTTTTTTATTTTTGGAACTTAAAATTCATTTTGAAAGTTAAATTTTCAAGATATTTCACAAGAAAATTAATTTTTTAAATAGTTATATTAATATTGTTAAAATAATAATTGACAATATTGATTTTTAGGTTTATATTATAGATATCAAAGAGAGAAGGTGATGTGATGTACCAGGTAATTAGCCGATGCCCTGTGTGCGGCGGCAGGCTTAAAGCCGTTAAGCTCCAGTGCGAAAATTGCGATACCGCCATCGAAAATGATTTCTGCCTGAGCAAATTCGATTATCTTTCCGCAGAGGATCTGTTTTTCGCCGAGACCTTTCTGGTCTGCCGGGGTAATATCAAGGAAGTGGAAAAACGACTGAAGATTTCCTACCCGACTGTCCGCTCCCGTCTGGACGGGATCATCGAGAAGCTTGGCGGAAAACCCGAGAGTCCGCCGTCGGTTTCCGAAGCGCGGAAAAAAGAGATACTGGACGCTCTGGAAAACGGAGAGATCACGCCCGAGGAAGCGCTGGAACAGATGAAGGAAACCGAGTAGCAGAGACAAGGCAAAGCAGGCATTAAAATTTGAACGCAGACCCGGACAGGGCTGCAGAAAAGAGGAATAACAATGGAAGAAAAAATGAGAATATTAAAAATGGTAGAAGAAGGCAAAATTTCTGCCGAGCAGGCAGTGGGCCTGTTAGACGCGCTGGGCCAGGCAGTCCCGGCCGAAGTCCCGGCAGAAGCCCCGGCAGGCGGCTGGGTCGAACCGGTGAGCGCCCCAGGAGGAGGCTACGATGATAAAATGCTGCGGGTGGTGGTGGACACCCCGGAGGGGGACAAGGTGAACGTACAGCTTCCAGTTAAAATTGTACAGCAGATGCTCAAGGTTACCGGGAAACTGCCAATCCAGTGGGAAGGCTCTGAGAAAATTGACCTGGAAGCCCTGACCACCGCCATTCTGGAATGTATTGATAATGAAACCCTGGGGACCATTGTGGATGTGAGCGCATCCGACGGCTCAACCGTTAAAGTCTACATCGGCTGACCCAGGAGGAAGAATCTATGCGCGTTATAGTGCACGAAGGCAGCCTGAGGCTGCGGCTGCCCATTCCGCTGCGGCTGGCCTCGCTGGCCGTTAATCTGGTACCGGAGGCGGCCTTTGTCAAAATGCGGGAATCGGTTCCCGAGCCCTTTCGGGAACTGCTCACAAAGGATTATTTTAAGATGGTCGTGCGGGACTGTGTCTCTGTTTTAAGGCAGTATAAGGGCCTCGAGATCGTCCATGTCGAGGCTGAGGACGGCACCTATGTCTCCATCCGTATCTGATGGGTGGGGACAGGGCCGGGATAAATATTTACCCTCGATAAAACGATTGCAAAATGCTATACTAAAGCAAAAGCTGCTTTAGTATTTTTTTTTTTGGAAAGAGGTGTGAACAATGAAACAGGAAATTCACCGTATACGGGGCGGCCTGCTGGCCATTATATTTATCCTGCTGTACGCGGCGATTGAGGCTTTTTATGCCGTATATCTTAGCGCGGCAAATCAAAGCTTTTCAGAGAACGGCGGTGTGGTGGCAGTGCCCATCTATCTCCGGGCCATGTTCTGGGTGTACCTGGTGCTCTTAGGCGGATTGGTCGGCGGCATTGCCAATGATTTTAAACGCCGTAAAGCCCATTTGTCGGTTTTCAACCTGACCGTGGGTATTGTGATGGTGGCTCTGGGCGCGTCCCTCACCACCCTTATCGCTGTCGTCCCTCTGCGGGCTTCCCTCGCCAATGCTTCCAGCGGTCTTTTCCTTTTCGGCGGGGTATTTTTGTATAAGGGGCTGCGCAGCGCCCCCAACCCTGAGCCGGTCTCCAAAAAAATCATGAACCTGATCCTGGCCATTATTCTGATCCTGCTCTTTGTCGTTGCTTACGATCAGCTCCAGGCCTATATGACAGGGGCCATGGCAGCTGTGAGCATGGAGGAAAGAGTCGGGGTAACGGGCAGAGCCCTTGTGTACTACAATTTTCTGGTTACGCCGCTGCTGACCCTGCTCATGGCCGCTGGCGCCTGCTTTGTTGCCTGGTTCCGCATGCCGCGGCCAGCCTTTGACGTGAGGCATCTGCTTTTTGCCCTGGTCTGTCTGGTGCTTTACGGAGGAACAGTTTATATGATACTGGACGGACAGTTTTTTGATTCAATGACGAAAAGCCTGCCAGATCTGTATAAAATTGAAATTGTAAAGAGCGCCTGCGTGTCACTGTCCGTCACCCTGCCTGTATTTTCGGGGCTCTACCTCCTCAAGGCTTTTTTAAGGGGTTCGCCAGAGGTCTGGATTAAAAAAGGCGGCAGGAGCAGTAAAAAGAAATAAGCTAAAAGCCCCGAATGACAAAAAATTCCACGTAATTTCTCGCTTTTTTTAAAAAACCAGCGGATAGTATGTTATAATAAGGGATAAGTAAACATTGACAATTGTTTAACTAAGAGCAATTCCAAATGGGAGGGAAAAATGAGTTTTATTAAAGAATATGCTGAAAAACTGGTAACGGCAGAAGAAGCGGTCAAGGTTGTAAAATCCGGCGACTGGCTGGATTACGGCTGGTGCTCCGCCACAGCAAGAGAGCTGGACAAGGCACTGGCAGCCCATGTGGTCGAAAACGACCTGGTTGACCTCAAAATTCGCGGCGGTATCCTGATGTGGGTGCCCGAGATTTTTAAAATTGAAAACCCGGCAGACCATATCACTTGGAATTCCTGGCACATGAGCGGCGTCGAAAGAAAAGCCATTGCCCAGGGCTTCGCTTACTACACACCAATCCGTTACTCCGAAATGCCGAGATACTACAGAGATTCCAAGCAGGATGTGGACGTGGCCATGTTCCAGGTCGCACCGATGGATGATCACGGTTATTTCAACTTCGGCCCCAATGCCTCACACATGATGGCAATGTGCGAACGTGCAAAAACAATCATCGTTGAAGTCAATAAAAATATGCCGAGATGCCTTGGCGGCTTTGAAGAAGCCATCCACATCTCTCAGGTTGATAATATCGTCGAAGGCCCCAATCCCCTCATGGCAGAGCTGGGCGCCGGCGGTCCTGCAACCGACGTTGATAAAAGAGTCGCTGAGCTGATTGTAGAAGAAATTCCCAACGGCGCATGCCTCCAGCTTGGTATCGGGGGAATGCCAAACGCTGTCGGGTCACTCATCGCCGAATCCGACCTGAAGGATCTGGGCGTTCATACCGAAATGTACGTCGACGCCTTTGTCGATATTGCAAAAGCCGGCAAAATCAACGGCTCCAAGAAAAACATCGACCGCTTCCGCCAGACCTATGCCTTTGGCGCAGGTACCCAGAAGCTGTATGACTACATCCACGACAATCCGCAGTGCATGAGCGCGCCGGTAGATTATACCAACGATATCCGCTCTATTTCTGCCATTGATAATTTCATGTCCATCAACAACGCTGTTGACGTTGACCTTTTTGGTCAGGTCAGCTCAGAATCCTCCGGGATCAAGCACATCAGCGGCGCCGGCGGACAGCTCGACTTTGTGCTGGGCGCTTACCTGTCAAACGGCGGAAAGAGCTTTATCTGCTGCTCCTCCACCTTTATGACCAGAGACGGCGAAATGAAATCCCGTATCGTACCGACCCTGCAGCCAGGCTCCGTTGTTACCGACACCCGCGCGAACATCCACTACCTGGTAACCGAATACGGCAAGGTCAACCTCAAGGGCCTGTCCACCTGGGAAAAATGTGACGCCATCATTTCCGTCGCCCACCCGGATTTCCGCGACGAGCTCATCGCAGAAGCCGAAAAAATGCACATCTGGAGAAGAACCAACAAGGATAACTAAAACATTTAAGGACCAGCCTAAACCGGCTGGTCTTTTTTTGTGGATGCCCGCATTGCCGGCGTCCGATATGGATGAATTTGATCCCGGTGTTTAAGAAAGCTTTAATGTATGTAAAAAGATGCAGTATCCGCAAGCCCGCTAAGACAGCGGCCTATGATGAACAGAAATATTTCCTTGTTAAACAGATAACTAACAAAAGAAACTTTTATCTGAAATTCCTTGATTTTAATGGATTAACCGACTATAATAATAGACACAGCCAAAGCGCATATTGACAGATAAAGAGAAAAGTTCATTTGTATGGCGATTGCCAGTACGGCGGAGGCAGATGATCAAATTTGTCCCGCGTGATGTTGGAATGTTAGGAGCCTTTAATTTAAAATGAAAACGGATAATACAATCAAGAAGGAATATGCAACCTGGGAAGAATTTCAAGACAGGCTTGAGCATGATATGGCAGTGATGAATAACGTGGAAAAAACCAGGAAAAGCAGGGTCACCATTATTTTTAAAACCGCTGTTGTCAACGGGCAAACCGGAAAAATCGAAGTCAGCTTTAAAAAATAGAAAGACAGAAAATATACAAAGAAGCCAGGAGCCATGCTGCCAGGGCTGAAGCATACCTGCCAGAAAATCTAAACGCAAAAGAGATGAAGTGCCAAAAGGGCGCCTCATCTCTTTTTTGTTTCAGGGCCTGGCAGAATCGGCCAGGTTTTTATAGGCAGTTCCCCAGTCCACCATAGAGTCGAGAATGGGCTTCAGGCTGTAGCCGGTCTGGGTCAGGGTATATTCGACCCTTGGGGGCACCTCGGGGTAGACAGTGCGGGTGAGCAGGCCGCAGGCCTCCATATCCCTCAGGTTAGAGGTCAGCACCTTCTGGGTAATGGTCCCGATGGATTTTTTAAGCTCACTGAAACGGCGGGTGCCGTCCATCAAGTCCCGCAAAATTAAAACCTTCCATTTACTGCCGATGAGCATCAGCGTGGTTTCGACAGGACAGGCCGGAAGAGGTCGGTCGTTCATTTTTTCACCAGCTTTCCTTGGATTAACCGCTTGGTATCTTAATGATACTTGCATAGAAAAGTATATCAGCTTTTGGATAAGATTTCAACCCTGGTATCCTTCAGGAAACCAGGCTACTATTTTGTGCCTGCTTCACAAAGGGTCCTCTGTGCATTACAATACAGGAAAGAAGAAAGGAGCCAATATAAACCGAAACGAGTAAATGCTTTGGCTGATCACCGCTCTGCGGCCAGAATATAACAATATCAAAATTCTGGAGACAGGGGAAGAAAGGTGGCGCCTGTGCAGGAGGGGCTGTACCTTTGGCAGGGCGATATCACCACCCTTCAGGCCGACGCCATTGTGAATGCGGCCAACAGTCAGCTGCTAGGCTGCTTTGTACCCAGCTACAGATGTATCGATAACGTCATCCACACCTACGCCAGCGTCCAGCTGCGCCAGGCCTGCCACGAGCTTATGGTTCGGCAGGAGACGCCATAACCCACCGGAGCAGCTAAAATCACCCCGGGTTATAACCTTCCCGCGGATTGGGTGCTCCACACTGTCGGCCCCATTGTCAGCGGCGGGCTGACAGATGGACAATGCTACCAGGCCTGTCTGGCGCTGGCTGATGAAAAGGGCTTGCGCAGCCTGGCTTTTTGCTGTATCTCTACTGGGGAATTTGATTTCCCACCGGAAAAAGCCGCCGCCATTGCTGTGGAGACAGTAAAAGCGTTTATGCAGGGTGCCAGGAGCCTGAAAAAAGTTGTATTTAACGTCTATAAGGGCGAGAATTTGAAAATCTACCAGTCTCTGCTGAAAAAATGATGGATAGGTTAGCAGGATGGGCAGCTGTGTGTCGTTCAGCATGGCGCTGCACAGCCAGCACATGGTCCAGATTGATGATGTAGAGCCGATGGCTGTGTAAAAGCTGGTCATCATCCAAAGTCTCCGGCATGTCCTGTCCGTGAGTACCTATGACGAGGTGGCCGGCGCGGCCAGAGAACTGGGGCCTGGGGTCATCGAGTACCCAGACCGGCAGTTTGACCACTGCGAAATCTGGAACTGAGAATAAAAAAGAAGTCTCGTGGTTTTTGAGACTTCTTTTTGGTCTATTCTGGGTTGTCGTTCACGGCTCCGCGCCGCAGAAAAGCCCATTTGGTTTCTGCGGTAATGACACCAAGAAAAATAACAACACAGCCGATGGCCATCATCAGCGTAAAATGATCCCCCAGCAGAATGATGGAGAAGATACTGCCAAAGACGGATTCCAGGCTCATGAGAATGGCCGCATGGGTCGAGCTGGTGTACTTCTGGGCCACTGTCTGAAGCAGGAATGCCAGGAAGGTACTGAACAGGCCCAAATAGACGGCGTTGAGCCAGCCTGCGGGCGAGATGTCAGTGGTCAGCTCGCCGGAAAAAATGACATAGACCAGCGATGCCAGCGCTGTAAAGCCCAGCTGGATAACCGTCAGGGCTATGGGGTCGTGATCCTTTGAGAACACTCCCACCGAGACGATATGGCAGGCAAACAGGAAGGCGCACAGCAGGGTAAGGCCGTCACCCGCGCCAAAGCTGAAGCCTGTGCTGAAATCTGTGGTCAGCAGGGTAATGCCCAGCAGCATGATAAAGGCAGCGGCAAAATTGTAACGGTCAGGACGATGCTTTTTAACGGCCCAGAAGATAAAGGGTACCATCACCACATTGGTGGCGGTCAGGAACGCCTGCTTACCAGCCTGGATAAACTGCAGGCCAATGGTCTGGGCCGCGAAGGCTGTAAACAGAAAGAACCCGATAATGCACCCGGCCTTAAGCGTGTCCTTCGAAATGCCTCTGAGATGCTTGAAAAAGACAATAAACGCTATTAAAAAGGCCACTGTAAAACGGATCGCCATCACCATCATGGGAGTGGTGGCGGCAATGGCGTTTTTGGAGGCTACAAAGCCTGTCCCCCAGACAACCGCCACTACCAGCAGCCCAAGATCCGCCATCAGGCCTGTTTTCTTTGTTTTGTCCATGAAAAGCTCCTTTCTGAGATATAAGGTCTATTATAATAAAAATACATTTAAAGTACAAGTATAAGTAAAATTTTAAAATTCACGGTTCCTGCCTTTTACTATTTTGTAAAATCGTATATAATGGATATAAATAATTATGTACACGTCAGGTGAAAAATGAAATATATTTTAGTAAGACACGTAGAAACCTTCGGCAACGCAGAACACCGTCTAAACGGCCATACCGAATCCGATTATACGGACTTCGGGGTTAAGATGAAGGAAATGCTGGTGGATGAGCTGGTCGCTCTGAACACAAAAATTCCCTTTGATGAAATTTATGTCAGCCCTATTTCGCGGGCATACAAAATTGGGGAGGCAGTGGCAGAACGTCTGGACAGGTCTTTTACCCCGGACGACCGCCTCAAGGAATTTAACTTTGGTATTTTTGACGGACTGACTGCCGACGAGGCCATCGCGCTGGACAAAAAGATGTGGGATCGCTGGATGGACGACTACAACCATGTTACCCTGCCCGGGGGCGAGAACTATACTGAATATCACAACCGCATGAGCGCTTTTTTAGCCGAGTATGCCGAGGCCCACGCGGATAAAAATGTGCTCATCATCGCCCACGGCGGCACGGTGCACAGTCTGCTGGTTAATCTGCTGGACCTGCCGCTTCAGTCGAAATGGCATTTTAATATCAAGCTTGGCAGCATTACTGTGGTGGACTGCCCAGAGGGTTTTGGCATGCTGGAGGCACTTTACACACCAGATTATGACAGTATTAAACTAAATCCGTAAAATATCAGGAGGTTCATTTGGAAGAAATTACAAAGGACATTATGATTGAATCGCCGGAGACCCTATCTAAGGTTTTCGGTAAATATGACGAAAATATCAAGCTCATCGAGGGGCGTCTGAAGGTAGACGTCCTGGTGCGCGACAGTGCGCTCAAAATCCGCGGCGAGGGCAGGCGGGTAGATGCGGCGGTAAGGGTCATTGAGGAAATGATCCGCACCATCGGAAGCCAAGGCGGCATAACAAAAGATAATACGGAGTATATCCTTACACTTCAGTCAAAGGGGTTGGAGAAGGAATACAGCGCCCTGAATGATGACATTATCTGCTATACCATGCGGGGCAAGCCTATCCGCAGCAAAACCCTGGGGCAGAAGCGCTATATTGACGCCATCCGCCATAACGACATCGTTTTTGGCATTGGCCCGGCAGGCACAGGCAAAACCTATCTGGCCATGGCCATGGCGATCACGGCTTTTAAAAACGGTGAGGTGGATCGCCTGATCCTGACCCGTCCGGCGGTGGAGGCTGGTGAAAAGCTGGGCTTCCTGCCTGGTGATTTGCAGGATAAGGTAGACCCTTATCTGCGTCCGCTGTACGATGCGCTTTTTGAAATCATGGGCGCTGAGGCCTTTGAAAAGAATATGGAAAAAGGGCTTATCGAGGTGGCACCGCTGGCCTACATGCGCGGACGTACACTCGAAAATGCCTACATTATATTGGATGAAGCCCAGAACACCACGCCAGAGCAGATGAAAATGTTTCTGACCCGTTTTGGCCAGGGCTCTAAAATCGTGGTGACCGGGGATATTACCCAGATTGACCTGCCCGGCGGCAAGCGCTCCGGCCTTAAGGAGGTCCGCAGGATTCTGCGCGGCATTCCGGACATTGCCTTTATCGAGTTCTCACAGGACGATGTGGTGCGCCACCGTCTGGTTCAGCGCATCATCGAGGCCTATGACCGGAATGATAAGGCGAGAGAAAAGAAGCAGGAGCTTGAACTGGCTGAACAGCCAGATTAAGATGGTCAGGCCTTAAGAAGGAGGAGAGAAAAATTGCCATTAGAACTGGATTTGGAAATTGACAACCGGAGCGGGGTCGAGCTCGACGCATCGGTTTATGAAAAGGTTGAGGAATACATTATAATCACGCTTCAGCAGGAGAATGTTCTGGTGCCCTGTGAGATAAGCTTTTCGCTGGTGATACCTGAGGAAATCCAGGAGCTCAACGCCGAGTACCGAAACATTGATAAGGAAACCGACGTGCTGTCCTTTCCCATGCTGGAGTTCCCTGAGGATGAGGATATGCTCACCTATGAGACGGGAATCCCGGTTATGCTGGGGGACATCGTGATTTCAAC
This sequence comes from Eubacterium callanderi, assembly GCF_900142645.1. Lineage (GTDB taxonomy): Bacteria > Bacillota > Clostridia > Eubacteriales > Eubacteriaceae > Eubacterium > Eubacterium callanderi. Next base: position 131,248 of record NZ_FRBP01000012.1, on the reverse strand, counting down.
CACGCGGGCAGCGGAGCAGGCAGAGGCGTACGGGCACAGCCTGGAGCGGGAAATTTGCTACCTGAGTGTGCACAGCGTGCTGCACCTGCTGGGCTACGACCATATGGAAGAGGACGAAAAAAGAGTGATGCGCGCCCGGGAAAAGGCCATTATGGGCGACGACTGACCATTTTTCAGTTAAGGGGGAGAGGAAAATGCGCCGACGTTTAACAAGCAGTTTTGGGTACGCATTTGAGGGTATTAAATATGTATTAAAGACCCAGCCCAACATGAAGATACACAGTGTGATCGGCCTGTTTGCCATTTTGGCCGGCTTCTTTTTCAAATTATCGGAGGCCGAATGGCTGGCCATTGTCATTGTCATTGGCTTTGTACTTATTTTAGAGGTGGTTAATACTGCTGTCGAAACACTGGTGGACCTCTACACCGAGGAATACCACCATCTGGCCAAGGTCTCCAAGGATACAGCGGCCGGTGCGGTGCTGCTCATGGCCATTGTGTCTGTGGTGGTGGGGCTGATCATTTTTCTGCCAAAGATCTGGGATATGATCGCACCACTTATCTTTAAGTAAAACAAAAGTAAAGGAAAATTTATGCAGGAAACAAAAAATACAGAACAACCATTTAAATCAGGCTTTATCAGTATCATCGGCCGCCCCAATGTGGGCAAGTCCACGCTGCTTAACAGCATCATGGGGGAAAAGCTGGTCATCACGGCCAACAAGCCTCAGACCACCAGAAACGCCATCCGCTGCATCCACACCGACGCGGACAGCCAGATGGTCTTTATCGATACGCCGGGCATGCACAAGCCAAAGAACAAGCTGGGAGCCTTTATGTTAAAGTCTGCCGAGGATACGATCTCCGACGTGGATGTGGTGCTCTTTCTGGTGGAGCCTGAGGACAGGATTGGCCCGGGTGACCAGTACATTCTGGATAAGCTTGCAGGCAGCCGGACACCGGTGCTCCTGATCATCAACAAGATTGACACAGTGCCTAAGGAGGAACTGCTTAAGACCATTGCGGCCTATCAAGATTACACCTTCCTGGACAGTATTATCCCTGTTTCGGCCTGGAACGGTGATGGGGTACAGGAGCTTCTGGCAGCCATTAAAAAGCATCTGGAGCCGGGCCCCATGTACTTTCCGCCGGATATGGTGGTGGACCAGTCCGAACGCTTTATCGTGGGCGAGCTGATCCGCGAAAAGGTTTTGCACCTGCTCAAGGATGAGGTGCCCCACGGCGTGGCGGTTGAGGTCACAAAAATGAAGGCGCGGGAGGATAAGAACATCATCGACATCGACGCCACTATTTTCTGTGAGCGCAAAACCCACAAGGGGATTCTGATTGGAAAGCAGGGCTCCATGCTCAAAAAGATTGGAACTTACGCCAGAAAGGATATTGAATTCTTTCTGAAAACACCGGTTAACCTTCAGCTCTGGGTCAAGGTAAGGGCAGACTGGCGTGAGAAAACCTATGACCTCAAGGATCTGGGATATACTGAGTAGCTTATGGCACTGGTAAAGACGAAGGGCATCGTGATCCGAGAGCAGCCCTTTCAGGAGCAGGACAAGATCATCACTCTTTTCACGGAGGAGGAGGGAAAGATCAAGGCCATCGCCAAGGGGGTAAGGCGGAACCGCAGCCCGCTGGTGGCAGCGACCCAGCTCTTTGCCTACAGCGAGTTTGTCTATTATCCCGGCAAAAATTTTGCCAATATCAATCAGGCCAGCCTTATACAGTCTTTTTATCCGCTGCGCAATGATCTGATGAAGATGTCTCTGGCTTCCTATGTTTTAGAGCTGTTGGACGCCTTTTATGATTACTACCAGGGGAATAAGGCTGTACTGCGGCTGGTGAATTTCATCCTGTTTTATCTATCGGAGGATAAGAGTCAGAGCAATGAGGCGCTGGTGGCAGCTCTTCAGCTCAAGCTGACGGAGGTGCACGGCATACGTCCGGTTTTTGACACCTGCGCGCTCTGCGGCAGCACCGAACATTTAACACATTTCAGTATTGAAAATAACGGCGTTTTATGCGAAAATTGTCATCGGACAGAAGGCTATAGCTACCGGCTTACCCCGGAGGTGCTCTCGGAGATGGTCTATCTCCTCGTCACCCCCATTAAGGCGATAAGACAGCGGGCGTTTGACCCGGCGGTGGTGCGGCGCATCATGGACATGATGAACCACTATATTTCCTACCAGCTGGCGAAAAACCTCAAAACCTATGACTTCTACCGGGACTTAAATTTATAAGGAGGAACAACATTATGGGAAAATACCGTATGGCACATACCATGATCCGTGTAATGGATCTTGAAAAATCACTGGCATTCTATCAGGATGCACTGGGCTTTAAGGAAGTCCGCAGAAAGGATAAACCGGAAGGTAAGTTTACCCTGGTATACCTGGGCGACGGCCAGACCGATTTCACCCTGGAGCTTACCTACAACTACGACCCTGAAAAGCCTTATGTCATTGGCGATGGCTATGGACATCTGGCGGTAGAGGTCGAAGACCTGGAAGCCAGCCATGAAGAGCACAAAGCCAAAGGCTACGACGTCACCGACCTCAGCGGCCTGGACAACGGCGTTAAAAGCTACTATTTCATCAAGGATCCAGACGGGTATAAAATTGAGATTATCCGCCTGAAATAAGCGAAGAGCACAGAAAAAAGCCCCCGGCTTGCCGGGAGCTTTTTTATTGCAGCTTGCCGCCTTACATGATCAGGCTGAGAATAAACATTTCCAGCTCGGTCTCTGTTACCTCAAGATTGCTTTCGATCATGGGACGGTATTCTTCGGGGTAGCTCTCAACAATTTCTCTGTCCAACTGTGTTAATTGATCTTTCATGTTTCACCTCAATACTGTCCGTACTCACGGACAAAATTCAATACAGCTTTCAGCTTATCCGGGTCAGCATCATGAAAATCCAGGGCGGATTTATTCAGCCCAAAGTAAAATCGGCCGTTTTTCATACCGATATCCATGAGCTCGCGGGCTTTGTCAATGCACTCCTCGGTGGAGTAATCTGAAAAATAGTTCAGCGGATAGGAGCAGCTCAGCATATGGTCCTGGCCAAGAGTGGCAGTCGCCTGTTCAAAATCCTGGTATTCCACGGCAATGACGATTTTATCTTTGGGCAGTTCCTGATAAAAATCGAAGAACCGGCCGTCGCGGTAGTCGCCCTGGAAGTTGACATAAAGGGTAATGCCTTTGGCAGTCAGCATTTCGCACAGCTTTTTAAAGGTGGGCCAGTAAAAACGTTCAAACTGCTTCTGGTTGATCATCGGCGGAAGATGTGACCAGGTACAGGCCAGCGGGAAGCCGCTTTCATCCGCCATGCTGGTGGCTTCGACATAGCGGGCCATGACGTTTAGCAGCGCGTCGCAGGCGGCTTCAACATCGTCCTTTCTCCGCCGCAGGTCCATGGAAATCTGGGTAATGCCCCGCAGATGGTCGGCCAGAAGGTCGAAGGGAGCGTAGAACATGGTGCCATAGTAGAGCAGAGCGTCATTAGCTATGGTTTTCTCAAAAATCTGATCATAGAAGTGGTGGACCTGATTCTTTTCATAGAGCAGCGCCTTGGCAAAGGCCATGGTGCTGTAAGGGGCTTCGCGCCCCAGTTCGGTGTACATCCGGGGCAGCACGCGGGATGCGATGCAGTGGATGGGGTCTTCGATAAGCTCGGGGTATTCCTCCGGAAGCAGTGAGGTTACCTCTGGATGCTGCATATAGCCGTTGACACGGTTCTGAACCCATACTTTTGATCCTAACAGGGCGTTTTTCTGTGGCGGCAGGAAAACCACGCTCTGGGTCAGGTCGATGTCAAAGTCCTTCATGACCTGTTCATAACCTTTGATGAAGCCGTCGTAATCCCAAAAGGAACGAATACAGTCCTGCTTTGTGTATTCACAGATATAGGTGGGCTCAAAGTCCATCATAATGGGAACATAGTCCATTTTTTCGCCGCGAACACCGCGCATAAAGTTATCCAGCTTTGCCTGAACATTTTCCATTTTATTTTGTTCTCCCTTATTTTTTACAGATTTAAACAAAATGTGCACATATTTTGAATACGTTCAATATACACCTTTTTTTAAAATTTGTCAACGTTCAAAATTCGTTCCTTTATTTTTTTTATGGTGGATGCTATAATAAAATAAAAAACGTGGAGGAGCCATGGCAAACTATAAAAATGGTCTCGAGACAAAGGAGAGCCTTTACCAGAGCGCCAAAAAGATTTTTTACCAGAAGGGCTATGATAAGACAACAGTCAAGGACATCATCACCGATGCCCGGACAAAGCAGGGGCTTTTGAACTACTATTTTGGGGCGAAAGAGAACCTGGCAGTTCAGATTTATAAAGACTTTTGCAACGATGTTGTTTTCTGTGTGGATGAGCGGAAGGCTGAGCTGGGCAGTATGCCCCGGGGACTGCTGTTCGATATGATCGGCTATCGGGCATATTTTAAGGCGTTGTTTACAGATGCTTCTGTCACACGGTTTTATGCGGAGGTTTCAAAACTACCGCTGTTTGCAAGAAGCATGCTGGATCTGCGGGACTATTTCTTTAATCTGGAGCTTGAGGGTGAGGCATACATGGGTATTAACCCCAGGCTGAAGGAACGCAGGTATTTTGAGTATCTGAAATCACTGACGGTTGGAATGGAAATTCAGGTTTTCAGGGATGTGCTTGAAAAGCAGATTGATCTGGAGCTCCAGGATGCTGTCGACTGGTTCTTCTTTGACTACTATAGTTTTCTTTTCACTGATGGGGATTACATCCATGAAAATATCGAAAAGTCGAGGAAGGTTGTCAGCCGTTTTACCTTTGAGATCAGCCCGGTATTTGAAATCAGTTTATCGGTGCGGCCAGACGCGAAGCTTTAGTAAGGGCTGGATGATAAAGTTAGGTGAGTCAAAGTATACCTATAAGGGGTATAGGTATAAGGAGCACTGATGGTTTTCAAATAAATGCAACAGAGGTATTGACAAAACAGGCTTACAAGCATATAATAAATGTAAATTCGGCATTGTTATTATTGTCCTGTGGTTGTCCATCGGCCTCACGATGGTTTGAGCACAATTGGGTGAAAATCCCAAACGGTCCCGCCGCTGTAAGACGAAAGTCAAGTCAGATTGCTGACCATAGGATTTTAAGCTGCATTTGGTTACGAGAGATAACTGAATGTAAGGACGAGGCTGTGTGTATCTTTGGCACACCCATTTCGTACTTTCATCGCTTATCTTTTTTGATGAGCGATTTTTTTATGGGAAAGTACATTGGGAACAAGTTTGAGGAGGTAGAAAATGACAAAGAGACAAAAACAAGTTGTGACCATGCTTGGTGCATGGGCGTTGGTCTTCGGCATTGTGCCCGCGGCAAACGCAATGCACATCATGGAAGGTTATTTACCAGTTGGCTACTGTATTATGTGGGGTGTTTTATGTATACCTTTTCTTGCAGCTGGCTTTTTCTCCATTAAAAAGACTCTGACAGGCAACAGAAGGGCGATCACCTTACTTGCGATGGCGGGCGCATTTATCTTCGTGATCTCATCTCTAAAGATTCCATCCGTTACGGGCAGCTGCTCGCACATGACAGGTACAGGCCTGGGTGCCATTTTATTCGGACCCAGCGCAGTCAGTATTCTGGGTATTATTGTATTATTATTCCAGGCAATCCTTCTGGCTCATGGTGGTCTCACGACCCTCGGTGCCAACACCTTTTCCATGGCCATCGCAGGTCCATTTGTATCCTTTGGGATCTACAAGCTGTGCCAGAAAATGAAGGTAAACCGCAAAATCGGCGTGTTTCTGGCAGCTTGCATCGGCGACTTGTTTACCTACTGTGTCACCAGTATTCAGCTGGCCTTTGCCTATCCTTCAGAAACAGGCGGCGTGGCAGCTTCTGCTGTTAAGTTCCTGGGTGTGTTTGCCCCTACACAGCTGCCGCTGGCCATCATCGAAGGGATTTTAACGGTTATTATTGTCATTGCTCTGGAAACCTATGCGAGCCCAGAGTTAAAATCAATTGGATTTTTAGCAGCGGAGGAAGCGTAAGATGAGCAAAAATAAAAAACTAGTTATTGTTCTGCTGGTAATCGTCGCACTTTTGGTGGTCGTTCCGCTTTTTGCCCTTCAGGGCGCAGAGTTTGGCGGTTCCGATGATGCGGGAAGCACTATGATCGAAGAAATTCAGGGCGGCGAATATGAGCCTTGGTTTACACCAGTGCTCGAAACACTGATCAACGGTGAACTGCCGGGTGAGGTTGAATCACTGATCTTCTGTCTCCAGACCGGTATCGGCGTTGGCATTCTGGCCTTTTTCATGGGCCGTCTGGTAGAGCGCAAAAAGCTCGGCAAAGAAGATTCAGAGCTGTAATCGCATTTCCGGGGGTAGGGCAACCTGCCCTCTTTTTATGATTAAGAGTAAAAAATTCCTTAGAGTAAAGGAGCTTGTTCGTGAAGGTATTTTTAGTAGCACTTGCAGTTCTGTGTGTATGTGGCCTGGTATATTGGCTGCGCCACCGGGAGTGCGCCCACAGACACGGCGGACATCATAGCCATTCCCACGGTGGGGCGGTTTTTTCCATTGATGTGCTCGCCTACAATTCAAAGATCAACGGCTGGAATCCCGGCTTTAAGGTAGGGTTTTCCCTGCTGCTTCTGCTCATCTGTGTCATTGCCAATAACCTTTATGTATCGGTTCTGGTTATTTTGATCACGGCCTATGTTACAGTGGTCATGGGCGGTGTGCATTTTAGAGATTACCTGAGCTTTCTGAGAGTGCCGGTGGCGTTTCTTATACTTGGGAGTATTGCTATCCTTTTTAATTTTTCAAGTGAGCCTCTTGGCCTCTGGTTCCTTAACTGCCATTTCTTTTATGTTTATATTTCCCACGACAGCCTCATGACAACGCTGTATTTATGGGGAAAGGCTTTTGGCGCAGTCAGCGCCATGTATATGATGTCTCTGTCCACCCCATCTACCGAGGTCTTTGGGGTTTTACGCCGCGTGCATGTCCCCAAGCTTGTTATTGAGCTGATGAACATGATCTATCGGTATATTTTTATTCTGATGGATACCCAGGTCAAAATGAAAAATTCGGCGGAGTCGCGGCTGGGTTACTGCGACTTTAAGACTGCGGTTTATTCCTTTGGTCACTCCATGAGTAATCTTTTTGTGGTTTCCATGAAGCGTGCCAGCCAGTATTATGACGCCATGGAGGCCCGGTGCTATGATGGCGATCTGCTGTTTTTAGAGGCTGAGAAGCCCCTTCGCAGAGAACAGTTAATGGCGGCGGCGCTGGTTGTGCTGCTGTTGGCAGCTGTTTGGATTTTAAAATTCTAGGAGAAGGCAACATGAAAGAAACAATCATTGAAATAAAAAATCTAAAGTACGCATACACTGGGGATAAGCCGGCCCTTCGGGGCATTGATGTGACCATCGGAAAGGGCGAGCGTATTGCGGTTATCGGCTCTAACGGGGCAGGAAAGTCGACTTTTTTCCTGAACCTTAATGGTGTGCTCACACCGGACAGCGGTGAAATTTACTTTAAAGGTCAGAAGCTCACCCGGGATAAGAAGGATCTGAATACGCTGCGGAAGTCCATCGGGATCGTTTTTCAGGATGCGGACAATCAGATCATTGCCTCGACGGTCATGGGGGAGGTCTCCTTTGGTCCTATGAATCTCAAGCTTCCCAGGGAAGAGGTGGTCCGCCGGGTTGATGAAGCTCTGGAATATATGAATATTACGGATTTTAAGGACCGACCGCCCCATTATCTGAGCGGTGGAGAAAAAAAGCGGATCACCATTGCCGACATCATTGCCATGCACTCCGAGGTCATTGTCTTTGATGAGCCCACCGCGGCCCTGGACCCGCTGAATGCGGAAATGCTGGAGGAGGTGCTTGAGAAGCTGGCTGCTCAGGAAAAAACCATGCTGATCTCCACCCACGATGTCGATTTTGCCTATCGCTGGGCAGAGCGCGCCCTGGTATTCTGTGACGGGCAGATTATCGCTGACGCCCCACCGGTCGAAATTTTCAGCGATGCGGAAATCCTGAAACGGGCCAACCTGAAAAAGCCCATGATGCTGGAGGTTTACGACGCCATGGTGGCAAAAGGGATGCTCCCGGATGACCAGGCCTATCCGAAGGATGTGGCGGCGTTTAAACACCTGCTGGAGGCCTAAAGGGCAGCAGCCAAAGCAGAAAATGTACAGAAGAACCAGCCCTGAATGTGCTGGTTCTTTTTTGTCATCAATTTAGCCTGTCGTGGTTGTTTTTTATGAGTATGCTATGTTATACTAAAAAAGATTACAATACCAGTGAGGCGGAAATGATTGAACAATTAATTACTGCTTTTGTAGAGCTTGACGAGGAGCTCGTCAATAAATTGACTAAACGGGCGCTGCGGAGCGGCATAAAGCCCTATGAAATTATCGAGGCGGTCAATTTTGCGCTTGGCGAAATCGGGAAGGGATTTGAGACAGGGGAGGCAACGCTTTCAGACCTGATGATGTCTGGCATTCTCTATGAGCAGATCATCAACTCAAAAGAGATGCATCTTTATGACCAGATTGAGCGGACCAACAGCTCTGGCCTGATTCTCTTGGGGACCATAGAGTCGGACATTCATGATATCGGAAAGTCGATTTTTAAAAGTGGGGCGATTATTTCAGGCTTCAAGATCATTGACCTGGGAGTAGATGTCTCCTCCGATATTTTTATAAAGAATATCATCAAGTATCAGCCAGATATTTTGGGAATCAGCGTTGTCCTGACCAGCGCCGTGGACTACATTAAGCGGACCATTGACGTTATAAGAGGCGAAGGGCTGAGGCAGAATTTGAAGATTATTCTCGGGGGCAGTTTCATTGATGATGAGATTGTCCGATGCTGCGGGGCAGATGGTTATGCAAATAATATTTTGGATGGTGTAAAGCTGTGTCAACGATGGATGGAAGAAAGAGCCAATCGGTAAAGTATCAGCAGATTGCTGACGATATCCGCTTAAAAATACTGGGTGGGATCTATGCCCGGAATGAGATGCTCCCATCAGAAAAAAAGCTGGGTGAGAAGTATGGTGCGAGCCGGCTGACCATCAGAAACACGCTTAATCTGTTGGAGAATGAGGGCTATATCTATACGAAGGCGGGAAAGGGCTCCTTTGTCAAGGGTGTGTCCACTGATCTGTACCGGATTGATATGGACATTAACAGCATTCTCAACGGCGGGTATGACCGGGTGGAGCTGATTAAGGCTAAAATGATCAAGCCTGATATCGACCTGGTTTATGAGCTCAAGGTTTCAAGGGAGAGTAAGATTGTTTTTATGGACTGGCATATTTTTAGGGATGAGTTAATTATTGGGTATGACAGGCGCTTTATCCCTTATTTCAGAGGCCTTCCCATTGATGAGAAGGATTTGACCTACACGGGCCTGAAGGATATGATCAAGGGCTCTCAGACGGATTTCAGAGAGGAGATTGTCATTAACGGCATTATTCCTGAGGCGTGGCTGAAGGAAAAAATGGATATTGACAGTAAAAATACAGACTCGGTACTCTTAGTGGAGCGAAAAATCTATGATGACCGGGGAACCCCCACTGGTCTGGACCGTTTGTATTTAAATGCGGATGAGAGCTGTATCAAAGGAGTTTTTAGTGTATGAGTAATGAACAACTGTTTACAACCTATCAGGTTGTCTACGAGGATTTAAAGGATAAAATTCTGGATAAAACGTTTCAGCCCGGGGAAAAGCTGCCCTCCTTCAGTGAACTGTGTGAGCTCTATAATGTGAGTAATATAACAGTCCGCAAAAGTATTGAACTGCTGCGTCAAAACGGCTATGTCCACTCTAGGCCGAGAGTCGGTAATTTTGTAAATGAAATCAAAAATGAGGTATACGCCCTGCGTTATAACCAGAGAACCTCTATGAAGCATGAGCCAAAAGATGTAAAAGTCCTCTCGGTCGATTCGGTCGATCTCGAGGAGATGAAGCAGTACACTAAGGTACGGCCAAACCGTCGTGCAAAGTGTATTAAAATCGCCCGTATACACTGTTTTGGACAGCTGCCTGTTATGTATGAGCTGATTTTCATCCTGCACAATCCACGTCTCAATATCCATTCATTTAATGAGGAGCGCTGGATCAATGACGGTATCGGCGTTATTAACAATTATGACATCAATAAAAAATTTTATTTGTCTGTCGATAACCACTGCAAGACGGTAAAGGATAAGCTCTATCTGGAGGAGGAGGACAGTATGTTCCGAATCCTTATTGAGTATTACACTAAGCAGAACCGGTTTGCTGGTATCTCTGTAAGCTTTGCCAGCTGTGACGATATCGATTTTCGGATTTCGTAAAAATTTGTAAATTTTCTTGACAACGCATACAAAAGATGTTAATCTTATTTCAGAAATTACTATTAGTGTAATTCAATTGAGTATAACATGTTATATATATTTGAATAAAAAGGAGATGGTTTTCTAAAAGGATTATTTTTTTATAGCAATTGAGTATAACATGATATTTATAATATCTTGACAAATTAAGTTGATTGATGATTAAAATTTAGGGGAGAATCATGAAATTAAATTATTCAATTGGAACAGACGAAGAGGTGCAGCGTATTCACGAGACAAGTCTGAAGATCTTATCTGAGGTGGGCGTGTCCTTTCGGTGTGAAGCGGCATTTGATATTTTCAGAAAACACGGGGCCAGGGTTGAGAACGGAATTGTCCATATGGATGAAAAGCTTGTTGAGAGGGCACTGTCCACTTTGCCAAAGACCTATGACTGGTATGACCGGCTGGGGAACAAGATTACCATCGGCAATAAGATTACGCATAATGCGCCGTCCTATGGACCGATGTATGTCTGCCAGAATGGGAAGTACGAGCTGTCGAACCATAAACATCTGGTCAATTTTCACAAGCTGCATGAGACAAGTAAGGTCATTGATATCTCAAACCCGAATGTCATTGACGTGTCCTATGTTCATGGAGAGGCAAGGGAAAAGTACCGTTTGGGCATTGCCCTGAAATACTGCCAGAAGCCTCTGATGGGTCTGGTGGAAGGCAAAGCTGTCGCGACAGAGAGCCTTGAGACAATGTGCCGTTTTTATGGACTGGAGGATGTCAGAAGACAGATCATCGCAACCGGGCTTATCGACACGATGGGGCCGATGCAGATGTCCACAGCAATGTCTGAGGCTCTGATCACATACGCCGAGCTGGGGCAGGCGGTAATTATCTGCGCGGGGCAGACCTTTGGCGTTACCACGCCGCAGTCCATGGCCGGTGTCTATGCTCTGGGCAATGCGATGATTCTGGCAGCTATGGTTTTAGCGCAGCTTGCTCATCCTGGCACGCCGGTTGTCTACTGCGGGAAGTTTGACTCGTCGGATATGCGGCTGCGTTCGGCAGCGGCCTATGGGGGAATAGAGGCCATGCTTGCTTGCGCCACCTCCAGAAGAATGGCTGACTTTTACGGTGTGCCGCTGCACAGCGGCACGAGCAATACGGATTCTAAGCTTATGGATTACCAGGCAGGGGCTGAGTCATTTATGAATCTTTTGACCGCTTATCTGCTGAAGGTTGAATGCCAGGTACATGCCTGCGGATTGCTGGACTCTATGAACTCCATCGGCTATGAGAAGTTTATTCTGGACGAAGAAAAAATAGAATCTTTGAAGCATCTGATAAAGGGGTATGAGATTGATGACTCGACGATTATGTTTGATTCGATTTTAAGGACAGGGCCGACGGGACAGCATTTTAAAAGAACTCAGAAGTCCTACCGGAGAGATTTTATTATGCCAAAGCTTTCGATCCGTGACAACCACAACAGCTGGATGCAGGCAGGTTGTCCATCTGCTGAGTCGCTGGCCACAAAGGAATGGCTGCGGCGGCTGGAGGAATACACAATGCCTGAGATGTCCGGGGAGCAGGCAAAAATTCTTGACACGCTCATCCCCGAAGAATACCGTTAATACTGGACTTACCGGGCGGCCGGATGACCCTGGCCGCCTGATAAGCACCGGTTTGTTAAATTAAAAAGGAGTAAAAAATGAAAAATTCTAAGTTAAAAAGCATCCTTCAGTTTATTGTACTCTGTGCAGGGGGAAATGCAATTTTTTATGTTATTTTTATGCGAAGCAGCTTCTATGAAGCCTTTCTGGAAGCCTTCACAATGACAAATGAGCAGTTTGGCGTTTTATTCAGCTGCTATGCCTGGGTAGCAGTCGCAACCTATTTTCTGGGAGGGATTGTGGCCGATAAGGTCTCCACAAAGGTGCTGATGGTCATATCTTTTGCGGGAACCGGCTTGCTCAATATCTGGTTTGGCACCTTTCCGAAATACGAGACGGCGTTGTTAATCTATGCGCTGATGGGCGTCACAACAACTTTGACCTTCTGGGCTGCACTGTTGAAGGCAACAAGACAGTTTGGACAGAGTGTAGGAAGTGAGAGTAAGGCCTTTGGCGGGCTGGAAGCCGGTAAAGCGATTTTTGAAGTCATATTCGGGACATTGGCGGTGTTTCTGTTTACAAAATTTGCCGTTATGTCGGCGGGACTCCGCTTTGTCATCTTTATGTACGGTGGCATTCTCATTCTTCTGGCGATCATCTCTCTGTTTGTTTTTGATAACGGTACGGGTGACGAAGCTGTCATTAGTGAGGAAAGCCCCTTTAAGCTGCTTCTCCAATGTTTGAAAAATGTGGATATCTGGATTTGTGCTCTGATGGGAGCCGGAGCCTATGCAATCGGGAGTACCCTGGGTTCATATTGCGGTGACATTGTCGGCTCAAACTATGGCGCCACTGTCGCTGTTATGGGGTATGTTGGGGTTATGACCGCTTATTTCAAACCCTTTGGCGGATTGGGCGCCGGCTGGTTTGGCGATAAATTTGGACCGAGTGCGGTTCTGTTAATCCTGAGTATTGTTCTGACAGGCTTTGCCGTTGTTTTCGCCTTCCTGCCAACAGGTCCGGAATATATCTGGCTGTTCTTAGTCCTTTTCGCAGTCGAAATTGTGTGTACTGGCGCTTTTAGAAGCCAGAAATACGCAACTATCAAGGAGGCGCGGGTGCCCATGTCTTTATCTGGGACAGCTTTTGGTTTTATGGCCACTATTATTTACGCGTCAGACGCTTTCCTGCCACCAGTGATCGGCCGTTTCCTGGATACCTATGACTCCGTTACTGCTTATCGCTACACCATGCTGATTCTGGCAGGATTTGGACTGTTGTCTGTTGTATTGTGTCTGATTTTCAGATATCGCAATAAAAACAATATTAAAGAGATTTTAGTTGAGGAGAAAGAAGCCAAAAGTCTTCGCAAAGAGGCCAAACAAAAAAGCGCCCGGGCCTGAATCCATGTGTTAGAAAAAAACAGTGGATTTTAATTAAAGGGAGTTAATCATGAAAAGGCAAAGGATCAGAAGTGTTTTGCAGTTTATAGTATTGTGCTCCGGCGGAAACGCGATCTATTATGTGGTTTACATGCGGAGCAGTTATTACAATGCTTTTCTAGAAGCTTTCACGATGACGAATGAGCAGTTCGGTGTTTTATTCAGCTGTTATGCATGGGTAGCAACTTTGACATACTTTCTGGGTGGCATTGTGGCTGATAAATTTTCACCGCGAAAACTTCTGACAATTTCTTTTCTGGGAACAGGTCTGCTGAACCTCTGGTTTGGCACCTTTCCACCCTACAATGTGGCAATTGTGATCTATGCGTTGCTGGGGATCACTACAACACTCACCTTTTGGGCCGCTTTAATTAAAGCGACAAGACAGTTTGGACGAAATGTAGGCAGTGAAAGCAAAGCGTATGGAGGACGTGAGGCAGGGGCTTCGTTTTTTGAGGTGCTTGTCGGAACCTTTGCGGCTTGGATGTTTACACACTTTGTATCGCTATCTATGGGGCTGCGCTTTGTTATATTTTTATATGGCGGTATCCTCATATTTCTGGCTGCGGCGTCTTGGTTTGTCTTTACAGACGACCTGGAAAACGATGAGAGTATTAATGATGAGAAGCCCTGGAAAATCATATTGCAGTGCCTGAAAAATGCCGATATCTGGCTCATTGCCATCATCGCTCTTGGAGGCTATACAATCGGAAGCACTATTGGGTCTTACGGCAGCTCCATTGCCCATCTGAATTTTGGGGCTTCTGTATCATCTATGGCTTTTATCGGCATGCTGACTGCCTATTTTAAGCCGGTTGGGGCTCTGGCCTCTGGTTTCTTTGGTGACCGGTTGGGCGCCAGCAAATCAATGTTGTGGCTGGTCATTCTGCTGATTATCTGCGCACTGGCGATCGGCTATATACCAAACAGCAGGGCAAGCCTGTATCTGTTTATCATTGTATTTATTATTGAGATCATACTGACGGGCGCGGTCAGAGGTCAGCTCTACGCGCCGCTGAACGAAGCGGATATTCCGATGAAGTTTTCGGGGACCGCCATCGGTCTTATCTCCACAGTCGCTTATGCGTCCGATGCTTTTTTACCGCCAGTGATTGGCAAGCTGTTAGACACTTATCCTTCAGGCATGGCTTACCGGTATGTAATGCTGATGCAGGCAGGCTTTGGCATTATGGCGGTTGCCGCGCTGATAATATTTATGAAGCGTAACAGGGGACGTATACGGCTGTTGGCAGAGGAAGAACAGAAAAAGAGAAAGAACAATTAACTTAACAACGAGGAGACAAGAGAATGAAGTTAAACTATTCAATAGGAACAGACCAGGAAATTGAGAGAATTCACGAGGAGAGCCTGAAAATTTTATCGGAGGTCGGCGTGGTTTTTCACTGCGAGGAGGCCATTGATATTTTCAGGAATTATGGCGCGAAGGTCGAGAATGATATTGTCTACATCGACAAAAAAATGGTCGATGAAGCCCTTGCGTCAGTACCGCGTACCTTTGACTGGTATGGGCGTGACGGTGATAAGATCACTGTGGGTGATGGAAAAACAAAAAATGTTCCAGCCTATGGGCCCATTTATGTCTTAAAGGAAGGCAGATATGAAAAGGCAAGCCATGAGCATCTGGTAAATTTTCACAAACTCCATGAAACCAGTAAAATAATGGATGTGTCAAATCCAAATGTCATTGACGTATCTTACATTCCGCCAGATATCAGGGAAAAATACCGTCTTGGAGTAGCTCTTGAGTACTGTACCAAACCGATGATGGGACTGGTTGAGGGAAAAGAGGTAGCAGAAGAAAGTCTTGAAATGATGCGCCGTTTTTATGGTGTGGAACACCTGAGTGATAAGATCATCGCTGCCGGTTTAATTGACACAATGGGACCGATGCGTCTCTCAACTTCGATGGCGGAGGCTCTGATCACCTACTCGCGCAGCGGGCAGGCGCTGATTATCTGCAGCGGACAGACCCTCGGTATTACTGCACCGCAGTCGATGGCGGGCACCTTCATCTTAGGTAATGCCATGATCCTGGCATCCATTGTGCTGTCACAGATTGTGCGGCCGGGGACACCGGTAGTCTATTGCGGAAAGTTTGATTCCGCCGACATGCGTCTGTCCTCCGGGGCGGCCTACGGAGGTATTGAAAGCCTTTGGAGCGCGGCGACCTCGGCTCGGATGGCCCGTTATTATCATGTACCTTTACACACCGGCGCAGGCAATACAGACTCCAAACTCATGGACTACCAGGCCGGTGCAGAGACCTTTATGAACCTGTTTTCAGCCTACGCACTGGATACGGATTGCCTTGTGCACGCCTGCGGTACGCTGGACTCCTTTAATTCCATTGGCTATGAAAAATATATCTTAGACGAAGAAAAGATTGAATCACTGGAGCATCTGAAGCAGGGGTACGAGGTTAATGAAAAAACTGTGATGTTTGACTCCATCAAAAAGACCGGCCCCTCCGGACAGCATTTTGAGCGGACACAAAAATCTTACCGTACGGACTTTATCATGCCGAAGCTTTCGATTCGGGATAATCATAACAGCTGGATACAGGCCGGCTGTCCGTCGTCGGAATCGCTGGCGACGGAGGTTTGGAAGAAACGTCTGGATGAGTATGTTAAGCCTGACTTTAACAAGGAGCAGAGAAGTATTCTGGAGGACCTGCTGCCTGAAAAATACCGTTAAGAATCAACAAAGCAATCCTGCGCCGTGACGATGGTCACGGCGCTTCTTTTTTGCCTTTGTTATAATTTTCACAAAAGCGTTAGGAGGATAACAGATGTTTTTTGAAGAGTTTATGAGTGTGCAGAAAGCAGCCGCGGCCAAAACCGGGCTGCTGAAAAAGAACCCCCTTGGCTATTTTGTGGCAGCCATGCTGGCTGGTGCCTTCATTGGATTTGGTGTTTTATTAATTTTTACCATTGGCGGCCTGCTGACCGGGGAACCTTATGTTAAGATTGTCATGGGGGCAGCCTTTGGCGTTGCCCTGAGCCTGGTGGTCATCGCGGGGGCAGAGCTTTTTACAGGAAACAATATGGTCATGACAGCAGGACTTATGTCGAAATCCGTTACCATGGCGGATACCTTAAAGCTGTGGGGCGTCTGCTGGCTTGGCAATCTGGCAGGGTCTGTGCTCCTGGCCCTTGTTTTCTGGGGAGCAGGCTTTGCGACCGGCCCAGTCGGTGAGTTTATTGCAGCGTCGTCAGCGATTAAGATGAACCTTCCTCTGGTACCCCTGTTTCTGAGAGGGGTTCTGTGTAATGTGCTGGTCTGCCTGGCAGTGTGGTGCGGCTTTAAATGCAAATCGGAAAGTGGGAAGCTTATCATGATTTTCTGGTGCCTTTTTGCTTTTATCACAACAGGATTTGAGCACAGCATTGCAAATATGACCCTGCTGACAATCTCCCTGCTTGCGCCCATGGAAGCGGCTGTCACTATTGGCGGCTACGCATACAATCTCATTGTCGTAACCTTGGGCAACATGGTTGGCGGCATTCTCTTTGTGGCGATTCCGTACTATTTTATTTCAAAAAAGAAGGAAACAGTATAGTATAGGGTTTATCTCCCTCGTTCTAAAAACACCTGAGCATTATGCTCAGGTGTTTTTGTTGTTATTGGAGAAAGGTGTTTTTTGTAAGCTCAATAAAAAGCTTAAGCAGCGGGTCTTTTTTCTTTCCCTTATAATACACGCCATAGGAAACCTCGTTGGACGGGTCGTATGGAATGTAGGCCAGCTCAGGGTCACGGCTTGGCATGAGGTCGGGCAAAAGGGAGAAGCCTAGTCCGGCCTTTACGAGGGTATAGGCCTCATCAATATTTTCAGAAAAATAGGAATTGGCCGGTGAAAAATTGGATGCCTCCTTTTGTTGAAAGGCCGAAATATCAGAGAATACTGGCACTGGCGGTTGGCAGAGCACAATGCTGAGATCTTTAAGCTCAGCCGGGGTAACAGACGGCTGCCCGGCAAGGGGGTGGTCCTTTTGCAGGACACAGGCGATGGGCGCTTTGGTCAGCTCGACATAATTGAGACGGAGCTTATCTGTTTTTTCGTTTTTAAATTCAAACATGACGTCAATGGTTTCATCGGTCAGGAGATTGGCAAGGGCGTGGAAAGGAACCATTTTGATAATGGGGTGCAGCAGTGGAACCTGCCGCTTCATTTCCTTAATAATATCCGGAAGAAAGGAAAGCTCCATTTTGCTGTGGAGTCCCATGGCAAAAAAGGAGAGCTTGTCTGTGCTATCATCGTGAAGCCGCATTTTTGATATTTTCATGAGGGACAGGATGTTTTTGGCGTCGGCAAAAAAACTCAGTCCGGCCTGTGTCAGGGATACGGAGCGCGTGGTGCGGTGAAAGAGCTTTACGTTCAGCTCTGCCTCGAGGGTATGGATCTGGTGGGTGACTGAGGGCTGTGTGATGTGCAGCGCTTCCGCTGCCCGTGCGAAGTTCAGGTTCTCTGCGACCTGCATAAAGCATTCGAGCTGTGTGCTGTTCATAAGGGCCTCCTTGATTTATTGATAAAAATTTTATTTATTAATTAATTGACACTCTTAATTAATAATAACATTTTTTGAATTCACTTTCAACAAAATTTGTAGTTTAATATTATCTATAACAGGCAAAAACAACAAACCTTGAAAGGAAGATAAAAATGGTAAAAACACTTTTAGGGCAGGTGAAGCAGTATAAAAAGGCTTCGCTGCTGACACCCTTATTTACAGCCCTGGAGGTTGTGATGGAGGTTTTGATCCCTTTGGTCATATCACTCATCATCGACCGGGGTATTGAGGCTGGAAACATACAGCAGATTTATTTTTACGGAGGGATCATGGTGATCATGGCCATGGCAAGCCTGATCTTTGGTATTCTGGCGGGCAAATACGCGGCCAGCGCGTCTTCAGGCCTGGCCTGCAACCTGAGGGAGGGAATGTATGAAAATATCCAGCGCTTCTCCTTCTCAAACATCGACAAGTACAGCACGGCCGGGCTGGTCACGCGGCTTACAACAGACGTTACCAATGTGCAGAACGCCTTTCAAATGATCCTTCGCATGTGTACCCGCGCGCCGCTGATGCTCATCAGCGCCATGGTCATGTGCTTTTTCATTAATACCCGGCTGAGCCTGGTCTTTGTGGCAGCTATTGTGGTTCTCGGCCTGGCTCTGGCATTGATTATTTTAAAGACCATTAAAATTTTTGACCAGGTTTTTAAAAAATATGACGCCTTAAACGAGAGCGTCCAGGAAAATGTATCTGCCATACGGGTGGTCAAAGCCTATGTCCGGGAGGACTATGAAAATACACGCTTTACCAGGGCAGCCACTAACCTGTATCGGCTTTTTGTTAAAGCAGAGGGCATCCTTGCCTTTAATAACCCAGTAATGATGTTTGTTATTTATGGCTGCATCCTTGGGATTTCCTGGCTTGGCGCTCAGATGATTGTTGTCGGCAGTCTGACAACCGGCGAGCTGACCGCTATGTTCAGCTATATCATGAATATTATGATGTCTCTGATGATGCTGTCCATGATCTTTGTGATGGTGACCATGAGCCTTGCCAGCTGCCGCCGTATTACCGAGGTGCTGGAGGAACAGGCCGATATCAAAGATTCGGCGCGCCCAGTAACAGCCGTGGAAAATGGCAGCATTGATTTTGAACAGGTCTGTTTTGCCTATAAAAAGGGAAGCGGTAAGGAAACACTCTCAGATATCGACCTTCACATCCGCGCCGGTGAGACCATTGGCATTATCGGGGGCACAGGCAGCGGCAAGTCGAGTCTGGTCAATCTCATCAGCCGGCTCTACGATGTGACGGATGGCAGGGTGCTGGTGGGTGGCAGGAATGTCCGGGATTATGACCTGGAGACTCTTAGAAATCAGGTGTCTGTGGTGCTTCAGAAGAATGTATTGTTTTCAGGGACAATTCTGGACAATCTGCGCTGGGGCAATGAGCAGGCGACGCTGGAGGAATGTAAGCACGCCTGCAGGCTGGCCTGCGCCGATACTTTTATTGAGCAGCTGCCCGACAAATATGACACGGTTATTGATCAGGGCGGCACCAATGTTTCCGGAGGACAGAAGCAGCGTATCTGCATTGCGAGGGCGCTTCTGAAAAAGCCGAAAATACTGATCCTGGACGACTCTACCAGTGCGGTGGATACCGCTACAGACGCCCGGATACGGAGCGCCTTTATCAGCGAAATTCCAGGCACGACCAAGCTGATTATCGCCCAGCGTATCTCCAGCGTCGAGGATGCTGACCGGGTTCTGGTGATGGACGCGGGGCGTGTCAACGCATTTGATACGCCTGACAATCTGCTGAAAACAAATGCCATCTATCAGGAAATTTACGCCTCTCAGCTAAACGGCGGCGGAGATTTTGATGAGGGCAGTATGGAAATGGAGGCGGTGAGCTAATGAACAAAATTAAAAAAGACGGTCTGAGCATAAAGGCGCTTGGCCGTATTCTGACAATGATTGTCGAGAATTACAAGGCAGCCACAGTGGTAGTGCTTTTATGTATTTTCGGATCGACTCTGATCACCGTTAAGGGAACCCTGTTTATGCAGACTCTGATTGACGATTATATTATCCCCCTGACCGGAGCTGCCAATCCCGATTTTGGCCCGCTGGCCACAGCGCTTGTCCGTCTGGCCTGTATGTACCTCATTGGTGTAGGGCTGGCCTTTGCCTATAACCGCATCATGATCAATGTGAGCCAGGGTACCCTTAAAAAGCTCAGAATCAAGCTTTTTACCCACATGGAGTCGCTGCCTATCAAGTATTTTGACACCCACGCTCACGGCGATATCATGTCGGTTTACACCAACGATGTCGATACTCTCCGCCAACTCATCAGCCAGAGTCTTCCACAGATTATCCAGTCGATTATCAGTATTGCCACCACCTTTGTGAGCATGCTGTTTCTGGATATTCCTCTGACACTGGTGACACTGGCCATGACCGTGGTTATGCTGGTCGCGACTTCAAAGCTCGGCGGAAAATCAGGCGCTTATTTTGCGGCCCAGCAGAAGGACCTGGGCAGTGTGAACGGCTATATCGAGGAGATGATGAGCGGTCAGAAGGTCGTCAAGGTTTTCAGCCATGAAGAAAAAAGCCTGGAAGGCTTCAGGGAGCGTAATAACCGTCTACGTGAGAGCGCCAACAGCGCCAATAAGTTTGCCAATATTCTCATGCCTGTCAACGCGAATCTCGGTAATATCAGCTATGTGCTGTGTGCCATTGTGGGTGCGGTGCTGGCCCTGAGTGGCAGTGTAAGCCTGACTCTGGGAACACTGGTGTCTTTTCTCACGTTGAACAAAAGCTTTACCCAGCCCATCACCCAGGTCAGCCAGCAGCTTAACAGCATTGTCATGGCTCTGGCAGGGGCTGACCGTATCTTCAACCTTCTGGAGGAAAAGCCCGAGTCTGATGCAGGCTATGTCCAGCTGGTCAATGCAGTGGAGCAGCCGGACGGCTCCCTTTGCGAGAGTACAGAGCGTACAGGCCTCTGGGCGTGGAAGCACCCACACAGGGCAGAAGGTACTGTTACCTACAAACGGCTGGAAGGGGAGGTTACCTTTAACGGCGTCGATTTTGGCTACGACGATATCCATATGGTACTGCATGACATAAGGCTTTTTGCCAAACCTGGGCAAAAGATTGCCTTTGTGGGCAGCACTGGTGCAGGAAAGACGACCATCACCAATCTGATCAACCGCTTCTACGATATACAGGACGGGAAAATACGCTATGACGGCATTAACATCAATAAGATTAAAAAGGCCGATTTACGGCGCTCACTGGGCATTGTTCTGCAGGATACGCATCTTTTTACAGGCACTGTCATGGACAATATCCGCTTTGGACGGCTGGATGCCACCGATGAGGACTGTATCGCTGCTGCGAAATTGGCCAATGCCGACGGTTTTATCAGCCGGCTGCCGGATGGCTACCAGACCATGCTCACTGGCGACGGCGGCAGCCTGAGCCAGGGACAAAGACAGCTTCTGTCCATAGCAAGAGCTGCGGTTGCCGACCCGCCGGTTCTCATTCTGGACGAGGCTACCAGCTCCATCGACACCCGTACCGAAGTCATGGTGCAGGAGGGAATGGACCGCCTGATGAAGGGCAGAACCACCTTTGTTATCGCTCACCGCCTCTCCACTGTCCGCAATGCAGACTGTATCATGGTGCTGGAAAACGGCCGCATTATTGAGCGAGGTACCCACGATGAGCTTATCGCCGAGGAGGGGAAGTATTATGAGCTCTATACTGGAAACTTTGCCGAGGAGGCAGCCTGAGTTCAGAGAAAAGCCTAATTGCTCCTAAAAGACGGAGAATAAACCGTTTAGACGGTTTTTCTGTCTGAATAGATTTATTTTGTCCGGATGGAGCAGACGAGAGACAAAGGGTTATGCTACACTTAATATGCTTATGAAAGGACTCCGAGATCATGGAGTCCTTCTTTAAAAAATCGTAGTTAGATAGAACTAACTAAAACAGGAGGAAATTTATATGAATAATAAGCTTCAGGCAAAGGACCTGATTAATGTGGGCATTTTCACCGCCATTCTTTTGGTTATCTGCATGGGTGTAGCTATGATTGGCTATATTCCCATTTTTGTACCGTTGCTCTCCGTGATCGTTCCCTTTGTGGGCGGGATACCCTTCATGCTGTTTTTGACAAGGGTTAGAAAGTTTGGGATGGTGCTTATCATGGCTGCCATCATCGGTATTATCATGTGTCTGATGGGCATGGGTATGTGGGCGTTGATTACCGCGCCGGTCAGCGGTCTGCTGGCAGAACTGGTACTAAAATCCGGTGATTACACCAGTTCCAGAAAGGGTGTTTTAAGCTACGGTGTATTTTCCATGTGGCTTATCGGCAATTACATTCCCATTGTAGTCAACCGGGGAAGCTATTTTGATATGCTGGTTTCTGGATATGGCCAGGAGTATGCCAACACGCTCATGGCCTACATTCCCGACTGGAGTCTTCTGCCGCTTCTGGCCGCCTGCTTTATCTCCGGTATTTTAGGGGCTCTGCTGGGCAAGGCAGTGCTTAAAAAGCACTTTATGAAAGCAGGGATTGTCTGATGGCAAAGGCGTGTACCAACGCGGATGTGTCTGGCGGTCTGTCGTTTGATCCAAGGACAAAAATGCTTCTGGTTGTCACTGTTTCCACGGTTGTCATCGGTGGGGGGAATGGTGGTGTCATGAATTTTGTCAAGCCGGCCCTCACACTGGTTCCCTTTATGCTGCTGCTGGCCTCAAAAAAGCGGGGGGCGGCTTTTGTGTATTTAGCAACTTACACGGCGGCTTTCTGTGGCGAACTGTTTTTGGTGCCTGTCACCACAGGTTTTTTGAATTTTATCATCGTTGCAACCTGCGGCCTGTTTGCCCGGTTTATGCCCGGGATCATGATGGGGTATTTCCTGGTAAATACCACCACGGTCAGCGCCTTTATGGCAGCTATGGCCCGGATGCGCGTTACCCCGAAATTATCCATCCCAATGTCGGTTATGTTTCGCTTTTTCCCAACAGTCCGGGAAGAGTACGGAGCCATCGGAGACGCTATGCGGATGCGGGGTATCCGCTTTGGCGGCGGCAAGGCAGGCGCCATGCTTGAATACCGTCTGGTGCCTCTTATGATGTCTTGTGTGAAGATTGGAGAGGAGCTTTCGGCAGCCGCTCTGACAAGGGGACTAGGCGCACCTGTGCCGCGGACAAATATTTGCCGGATTGGTTTCCGGCTGGCCGATATTCTGGCCATTGTTCTGTGCGTTGGCAGTCTGGCGGCATTTGTTTTGAATAAATTTGCGCTTCTGTGAGGTGAGTATGATTATATTTGAAGACGTATGTTTTTCTTACGGGCGGGACAAAAAAGAGGTTGATTTGGACAGTCTCAATCTTACCATCGCCGATGGTGAAATCATTTTATTGTGTGGTGAATCGGGATGCGGCAAAACAACCGTGACCCGGCTGATCAACGGCTTAATCCCGCATTACTACGAGGGTGTCCTGTCAGGCAGTGTCGTGGTTAACGGCCTGGATGTAAGGAGTGCGCCTTTGTACGAAACAGCAAAAATGGTCGGGTCTGTGTTCCAGAATCCCCGGTCGCAGTTTTTTAATGTGGATACCACTAGCGAGCTGGTCTTTGGCTGTGAAAATCTGGGCTTGCCAGAGGATGAGATATACAGACGGCTGAAAAACACCACCGAAGCCTTTGGGCTTAATTCGCTTTGTGGCAGGAATATTTTTAAGCTTTCAGGCGGCGAAAAGCAGAAGATTGCCTGCGGGTCTGTGGCGGCGCTGTACCCGGAGGTCATGGTTTTGGATGAGCCCTCATCCAATTTGGATACTGCTGCCATAAAGGAGTTGAGAAGAGTCATCCGCCGGTGGAAAGCGCAGGGAAAGACCATTGTGGTGGCAGAGCACCGATTGTATTATCTGGAGGGCCTGGCGGACAGGGTGGTCTGTATGAAAAAAGGCCGGATTGACAAGACCTACACCGGTCGGGAATTTTACAGGCTGCCGAACAGCAGACCGGAGGAGATGGGTCTGAGGGCACTTTCCATGTCTGGTCTTTCAGAAATAAAGGTGGCCGGACTCAGCGACGAGAAGACCATGCGGCTTGAGCGGTTTCAGTTTGCCTATCCCCATTGTCCGCCGGCGCTGTCCATCGGACAGGCCGATGTGCCAGAGCGTGGCGTTATCGGTATCATCGGCCATAACGGCGCGGGTAAGTCCACCTTTGCGCGGAGTCTTTGCGGCCTGCAGAAAAAAGATAAAGGGATTGTACGCTATAAAGGTACAGCGCTTAAATCTAAAAAACGGCTGTCGGCCTGCTATATGGTTATGCAGGATGTCAACCACCAGCTTTTTACTGAGAGCGTGCTGGACGAGGTGCTGCTCTCTATGAAGCAGGAGGCACCGGAACGGGCAGCTTCCATCCTGGAATCCCTCGACCTGCTGGTCTATAAGGAAAAGCACCCTATGGCGTTGTCGGGCGGACAGAAGCAGCGTGTCGCGGTGGCTTCAGCCATCGCCTCACAGCGGGAGATTATTGTTTTTGATGAACCGACCAGCGGGCTGGATCTTCGGCATATGCGTGAGGTATCCAGCAATATACGCGGCCTTTCAGAGCAGGGCAAAACAGTCTTTGTTGTCACCCATGACCCTGAGTTTATCCTGTCCTGCTGTACGCATATCCTTCATATCGACCAAGGCAGGCTGGTGGGAAATTACCCCCTTAGCGCAGCAGGGAGGGACAGGATGCTCTCTTTCTTTTTAAAAACCAGTGAGGACGGGGAAGGAGGCAGACACTATGCATTTTGACCGGGAAGCAATGGGCCCAAACGTTTCGCTGATCTGTAAAGATGAAAGCTGTACGGTTTACCAGGTAAATGAGGACAGCGGCGAAGGGGTGATGACTGCCTACGATGTATTCCCGGGGGTTTATCTCCTTTATAATGATTTTCATATGGAAAAATGCTTTTCAGAGTTCAAGCCTGATGTAGACTTGTTCTGCATCGACCACTGCCGGGAGGGACGGATTGAGTGGGAGATCGTAAAAAATAAATTCATATACCTGGAAGCCGGAGATCTGCAGATGAATAACCGAAAGCATCACGTCTGTGATTTCAGCTTTCCCTTAAAGCACTATCATGGCATCACTGTTGGTTTTTATATGGAAAAAGCCATGAAGGTTCTGCCGCATGTCCTGGAGGGGGTTCCTGTTGACCTCGCAAAAATCCGAGAGAAATTCTGCGGGGATGAGCACCCCTTTGTCATGCGGGCAGGCGAAGGGGTGGAGCACATCTTTTCAGAGCTTTACACTGTCCCTGAGCATTTGAGGATGAGCTATTTTAAGATCAAGGTGTTTGAACTCCTTTTGTTT
This sequence comes from Eubacterium callanderi, assembly GCF_900142645.1. Lineage (GTDB taxonomy): Bacteria > Bacillota > Clostridia > Eubacteriales > Eubacteriaceae > Eubacterium > Eubacterium callanderi. The sequence continues at coordinate 105,888 of NZ_FRBP01000012.1, read as the reverse complement.
TTGGATGCGCTGGAGGTTGCCCAGAAGAGTGCCGAGCGCCCTTATTTTTACAAAACACAGGTCGAAAAAGTCAAAGCCATCGTCCGGCTTTTGACCGACAATTTGGAGCGGCATTACACGTTAAAAGAGCTCTCTGAACGCTTTGAGTTTCCGCTCACCTCTATGAAGCTTTGTTTCAAAGGTGTTTATGGAACCTCTATTTATGCCTATATGAAGGAATACCGGATGAACGCCGCTGCGCTTATGCTCCAGAAAACCAATGAAAATGTCGTTTCCATTGCCAACCGGGTAGGCTATGAAAACCCGAGTAAATTTGCAGCAGCTTTTCAATCCGTTATGGGCATGTGCCCGGCAGAGTATCGTAAATCCGTCGTCCGAATGGATCAGTATTGGCAGGAACGGAGCAGACAGGAAGCGCAATGATTGCGTATAATACGGATGGTTCTTAAAAAAGGACTGTCCGTTATTATTTTTAGGAGGCGAAAGCATGAAGAAAAAAGGAACCTTTCAGAGCATCTTCTCGTTTGCAGCTGAGTGCAGGACAAAGATGTTTTTGTCTGTGATATGCGCTGTGGTCAGTGTGCTGGGTGGGCTGGTGCCTTATCTCGGCGTCTATCAGATAATCCTGCTGTTTTTTAAGGGGACGCCCGAAGTACAGAGCATTCTGGCCTGGGCGGCGGTGTGTGTGACAGGGTACATTGTAAAGCTGGTGTTTTACGGCATTTCAACAACCTTTTCCCATATGTCGGCATATCAGATTTTAGAGAGTATCCGTCTGGCGCTGACCGATAAGCTGATGCGTGCGCCCCTCGGAACAGTTTTGTCCAAAACGGCTGGCGGTCTTAAAAGTATTTTTGTCGACAGGGTAAAAACCATTGAGCTTCCGCTGGGCCACCTGATTCCAGAGGGAATTTCAAATCTGCTGCTGCCGGTCTGTGTATTTATTTATATGATCAGCATTGACTGGCGCATTGCCTTGGCATCGCTGGCCTGTATTCCGCCCGGAGCACTGGTTTATGCCATTATGATGCGCAACTATAACAGCCAGTACGCCAGATTCATGGAATCCAGCCGCCATGTCAACAGTGTAATCGTGGAGTATGTCGAGGGGATACAGGTCATCAAGGCCTTTAACCAGTCCTCGAGCTCATATGAGAAATTCACCAGGGCAGTGGGAGATTTCAAGGACTTTACCCTTGACTGGTTCCGCTCGACCTGGGGGTTGATGAATCTGGGAAACGCCATTCTGCCCAGTACCCTGCTTGGTATCCTGCCGGTGGGAATGCTTCTGTATATTTACGGTGCGCTCACACCTGCGGAGCTGACCCTGTGCATGATTCTCTCCATGAGTATTGTGGGTCCGGTGAGCTGGTTCACCACAGCGGTTAATGATTTTAAATCCATCCAGTATGCCATTAACGATGTCAATCAGCTGATGGAGCTTCCAGAGCTCCCGGAGGAAAAGGAGAACGTCTGTCTGGAGCACTACACGGTCGTGCTGGAGGACGTGAGCTTTGCCTACAATGACAGGGACGGCGATGTGCTCAGAAATATCAGCCTGCATCTGCCGCAGGGCAGCTTTACTGCGCTGGTCGGTCCTTCAGGCGGCGGGAAATCAACAGTTGCCCGGCTGATTGCCCGGTTCTGGGATGTGAGGGATGGAAGTATTTCCATCGGAGGTGTTGATATAAGAAAAATCCCACTGTCTCAGCTTGCAGATACAGTGAGCTTTGTCACCCAGGATAATTTTCTGTTTAACTGTTCATTGCTTGAAAACATCCGGCTTGGTAAACCGTCAGCTACCGACGAGGAAGTTTTTGAGGCGGCTAGGGCGGCCCAGTGCGAGCACTTTATCAGCCATCTGGAAAAGGGCTGGGATACAACCGCGGGAGAAGCCGGCGGAAAGCTTTCCGGTGGCGAACGCCAGCGCATCGCCATTGCCCGGGCGATTCTGAAGAATGCCCCGGTGGTTATCCTTGACGAGGCCACAGCCTTTACAGATCCAGAAAACGAGGCACAGCTGCAGCGTTCCATCGCAGCGCTGACGGAGGGAAAAACCTTGCTGGTCATTGCGCACCGGCTGTCAACCATCCAGAATGCTGACAGAATTGTCGTTTTGGAAAAGGGGCAGATTACAGCCGAGGGCACACAGCAGGAGCTCCTGGAATGCTGTGCACTGTACCGGGATATGTGGCAGGCCCATGTCGGTGCCAGATGTTGGGCAGCGGGAAAAGAGATGAAAGGAGAATTGACCGATGCTTAAAACCATCAGACACATTATAAAATGGACTGGCGGACGTAAAAACCGATTATACTGGGGGTTCCTCTGGTCCTTTTTACAGAGTATTTTTACAGCAATGCCTGTTATCGGCGCTGCCTACGGGCTGGAGCTTATGCTGGAGGATCAGCGTGGAGAAATTGTTCTGACACCTGTCTGGGCCCTTTGGTTTCTTATCTTTATGGTTGGGATGATCCTTGGGCGCTTTCTGTTTTCATATCTCAAGGCGACCTTTCAGGAGAGCATCGCCTATGAAAAAACCGCCGAGGAGCGCATCCGGATCGGTGATATTCTGAAAAGAGTTTCCCTTGGCTTTTTTGACCGCAATAATACAGGGGAGCTTGCCGGGGCAGTAACCACGGACCTGTCTGTTTTGGAGATGTACGCCATGAAGATGACCGATGTGGTGGTCGGCGGCTATATCAGCGCACTGGCCATTATTCTCTGCCTGGCTTTTTATTCCTGGCAGATCGCCCTGATTGCAGTTGCCGGCGTTTTAGGTTCGGCCTTCTTTCTGAGAATACTGAGCCGCAGAAGCCGGATAAATGCAGCCGTACATCAGGAGGCCCAGAATGATCTCATCGCAGCAACGCTGGAATACATAAGGGGCCTGGCAGTCGTAAAGGCCTATGGACAGGAAGGCGTTTCTGTCGAGGGGATGAAGCGGGCCTGCAGGGAGCACCGGCGCATCAATGTGAAGATCGAGCTGGACTACATTCCCTGCAACTGTCTTCATCAGTTTTGTTTGAAGCTTGCGTCGGTGGCAGTGGCGGCAGCGGCAGCTGTTTTTACCGCGGAGGGCGCCATGGCTGTGCCGGTCTTTTTAATGTTTGCGGTTTTCTCCTTTATGATTTTTACGCATGTCGAGCAGATTAACAATGCGGCCCATACCATGGAGCTGATTGAATCGACGTTTGAAAAGCTGGACAAAATTGAAAAGGCAAAATTTATTGATGAAAACGGAAAGGATAAAAAGCCGGATAACTTTAATATCACCTTTAATAATGTGAGCTTTGGTTATGACAGCCGGCCGGTTCTGGAAAATGTCAGCTTTGATATTCCCGAAAAAACAACCACAGCTATTGTAGGCCCCTCTGGAAGCGGTAAAACCACAATGTGCAGCCTGCTGGCCCGCTTTTACGATGTAAACAGCGGTGCCATTACCATCGGGAACATGGATATCCGGGAGTTGACCTGCGACAGTCTGCTCTCAAATATCAGTATGGTATTCCAGAACGTTTATCTTTTTCACGACACCATTTTAAATAATATCCGTTTTGGCAACCCCGATGCGGATATGGAGGAAGTCATAAGAGCCGCAAAGGAGGCACAGTGCCATGCGTTTATCACAGCCCTGCCCGATGGCTACAACACACTGGTGGGCGAGGGCGGTTCCTCACTGTCCGGCGGCGAAAAGCAGAGAATATCCATTGCCCGGGCTATTCTGAAGGATGCGCCGATCATAATACTGGATGAAGCCACTGCCAGTGTTGACCCGGAAAACGAGCACTTTATACAGGAGGCAATTTCCTCTTTGACAAATGGAAAGACCATCATCGTCATTGCCCACCGACTGGCAACCATCGAGCATGCCGACCAGATACTGGTTGTAGATAACGGACGGATCGCCCAGCGCGGAACCCATGCACAGCTTATTCTGGAAAAGGGAATCTACAGGCAGTTTGTCGATATTCGAGAAGCGGCTGAGGGCTGGAGGATTGCCTGAATAAAAGCCGCAGTCTTAAAGCTGGCTTAAGGGCAGGCGGCACTTCACATAACCATCACATTGCCGGTTTATACTATAATCAAGTTAAGAAATTAACTTACTAATCTCTAACGGGCTGTATGAGATTAAAACAAAAACTTTTTCATTTCTTTTCCTTTTTATAAAGACCCTTTCATGGAGTAATGGACATGAAGGGGTTTTTATTTTGTATTCAGTTCAGATACTTTTGCCATTTTGAGGAGACAAAGCTGATGAGCGCTTTCAGAATAAGGTTGCTCACAAGAATGATCAAAGAGACAAAAGCAGCGCATTCAAAGAGCCGCTGTCCCTCAAAGACAGGGATCATCAATGCCAGAGGCATATTGTCAACCGTGCTCAGGAACGAAATGGCAGAGATGGTGATCATACCATTGATAAAATAATAAGTGAACATCTCAAGCAGCGTACCGAAGGTGGAGGGCAGCAGCACATCCCGGATCATGCGGTGCTTTGGAATGTTCAGTGTCATGGCGATATCCTCAAAGTTCGGATTCAGCTTGAGCAGAGCGTTGTGCGCCATGAGATAGGGCGATGAAAAGAAATGGATGGTGTTGACAAGGACGAGGATCATGAGCGTCCCGTAAAGGATACTGCCGCTGAAACGCGTAACATATCCAAGGCCGAGGACAATACCAGGCACCGCAACGGTTACCAGTGAGATAAGATGCAGGCATCTTGAGGTAAAGGTCTGTTTTCCTCTGGAGGTAAAATAAGCCACAGTAAAGGCGATGGCAGTCCCGACAAGCGCTGTCAGGAGAGACATGACAATGGCATTAAAAAAGTATTCGCCAGCGCCGAGCTGAAGCGTCTGCAAAATGCTGTCAAAGGAAAGCGACAGGTCAACCGGATATTTTTTCACAACAGATAAAACAACAAAAGCGATGATCGGCAGGTTAAACAAAACCGCAGTCAGGATACAGAAGCCGGCAGCGCAGCGGTCGCGCACCGGAGAAGCCTTGATTTTAAGCCTGACACTGTTGCTGCCGCTTTGGCTGTCCTGGCTGAAAAAGTCGATGATAAAAGCCAGAATGGCCGGCAGAAGCAGGATAATCCCAACAACAGCACCGTTAGAGAAATTGAGCAGGCCCAGGACCTCGCGGTACATATAGGTTGAAAGCACACGATACTTGCCGCCGACTGCCAGAGGGACGCCATAGTCGGTAAAAATCATGGTAAACACAGCAAAAAAGGCCGAGATTAACGGTTTTTTCAGATAAACAAGGGTGAGGTCTGTAAACTGGCGGAGCTTTGAAACACCCATGACCTGCGCCGCTTCGTACAAGGCGTCATCCTCGTATTTAAAAACATCCAAGAGCATTAAAAAAGCGATGGGGAACGTATAGAGCACAGAGCCAATGACAATGCCTGAGAAGCCGTAAAGGCTGAAGCTGGTATGCAGCAGGTTTGTAATGATCCCCTTTGCGCCGAAGAGGATGACCAGCCCCATACCGTGCGAAATGGAGGGGATGAGCATCGGCAGGGTCAGGGCTGGGATCAGAATGTTTTTAAAAGGCATGGCTGTTTTCGCCACGCACCAGGAAAGCGCCAGCGCCAGCAGGATTGCAATAAGCGTCGCGGTAGCAGTCACGAGGACAGACTGCAGAATAACCTCCCCGAAAACCGGTGTAAACAGCAGGTTTTGAATGCTTTCTGTGGTGATGGTGGCAAACATATTGAACAGGGGAAGAATCAGGGTAACAAAAAAGAACACGACGAATAAAAGCCTCAGCGATTTAGATTTTATCCATTTCATGGTAGCGCCTCCTTTATTTTCCTGTGAAACGACGGAACGCTGCCAGCTTTTCCATCAGGTGAAAGACAACAAATTCTTCAATATAGGCATTGGCGGGGTGATGATAAATGTTGAAAGGCGTATCCAGCTGCTCAATGGCGCCATTACTCATGACCATAATGCGGTTCGACATGGAGAAAGCCTCCTCCTGGTCATGGGTGATGTAGATCATCGTTACGCCAAACTCCCGCTGGATACGCTCCAGCTCAAAGCGCAGCGTCAGCCGGGTAGAGGCGTCGAGAGCGGACATCGGCTCGTCAAACAAAATAATATCCGGGTTCAGCGCAAGGGTGCGTGCGATGGCCACACGCTGCTGCTGGCCGCCGGAAAGCTTACTGGGCCTTTTGTCCAGATGATCGGACAGACCAATGCTGTCAATAGCCGCGCGGGCGCGTTCAAGGGCTTCCTTTTTGGGAAATTTGTTGATTTTAAGGGGATAGACTACATTTTCCAGAACCGTCATATTTGGAAAGAGGGCATAATTCTGAAAGACAATGCCCATGCCCCGTTTGTCTGCGCTTAAGTGTGAGATATCCACGCCATCCTTTGTAATCCTGCCCCCATCCTGATCTGTAATGCCGATCAAAATCCGGAGCAGCGTTGTTTTACCGCAGCCAGATGGCCCCAGGATGGATAGAAACTCACCAGAGTAGACCTCAAAGCTGATATCATCCAGAATCGTTTTGCCGTTATAAGACTTATGTATATTTTTAATGGTAAGTTTAACCGTTTGGTTCATGTCAGTACCTCCAGCGTTTTAGCAGATTTTCTTTGTGTTTTATGTCATTGATGTCCTTCATGTCACCGTAGACAATGTTTTGCGGGTAGTTAGGGATGGTAATGGTTTGGTTTTTAAAGACAGGCTCAGGAGAAAAAAGCGCCTTATCTCTGTAAATAAAATGGTTGTACAGATAGCTGAATACTGCCGCTACATCCTCGGCATTATCCCTGTCCTTCAGCATGGCAAAGGATGAGGTGTTGTAGGGGGAGCCCTCACCAAAATAGATGATTTTAAAAGGCATACCGTTGTTGATTTCCTGGACAACGGTAAAAGTAAGGCCCAGACCAATGGCCGCTTCTCCCTGGATCAGGAGGTTGACTGGCCCGGAGCCGGAAGCTGTGAAGAAAATAATGTTTTCGACCAGCTGATCAAGATAGTCAAAAGCCTCGTCCTCGCCCATAAAGTTTACCATGTTTTCAAGAAAAAGGTAGCCGGTGCCTGTGGATTTGGGGTCGGGCATGACGATCAGGTTTTTATACTCGGGTTTGAGCAGATCCTCGTAGCAGGTGGGCTCAGGCAGGCCTTTCTCAGCCAAAAGCGCCTCATTGATGACAATACAGCCGCCGTAACGCTCCCAGATGGCGTATTCCCGGCCTGGTATTTTAAACTCATCCAGATACAGGCTGTCATCATAGCCGTTAAGTGGCTCCAGATAATCCTTGAGGCTTTCAGAATAAGCTGTGTCCAGCCCAATGATGATATCACCCTCCGATTTTGTGCCCTCGGCCTTGAGTTTAGAGGCGATCTTGCCAGTGGACAGGCTCTGGACATTGACGGAAATATGAGGGAGGTCCTTTTGCAGCTGTTCAATCATGTCCTGGTTTCTGAAGGACTCGAGACAGGAATAGATGACGACACGCTGGCTGTCCCGCTTGGCACAGCCGCAGAGATTAAACAGAAGAACAGCAACGCTGAGAAAAATAATAATGGAAGATGATTTTTGTTTCATATGAAGAACCTCCTTTTTACTATTTATATATGCAATATTAATGCCATAAGTCGAAAAAATCAACAAAAACGCTGTATTATTTTTAAATTTACGAAAAATAGGAAAATAAGGCTTTTTGTACTGTTTAAAAGGCTGGAATCTTTTGAAAAATAAAATTTACTCAAAAAAATATGTTTCAAATTTGAAAATAACCGTTCAAATATGACTCGAAATCGGTTATAATAAGCATAGAAAATGATTACAACTTTAAATAGAGTTGTAATAATTGTTAAATTACAAAAAAAGTGTGAGTAGGAGAATTATGGAAGAAACAGGTTACAGCGAGGAGTATCAGGCATATTTGGACAGCCTGCCTAAGGAAACGCTGCTTAAAATTTTAGAAAATGCGTATACTGAGGTTTTTGTGACGGATGCTGATGACCGGTATGTCTACACCAATCCGGCGTGTATGCGCCACTATGGCTTGACGCCGGAGCAGATGAAGAACATGAATCTCCAAAGTGAGCTGAGGCCTGAGCGGTGGAAAATATCCCTGTCGGGCCGGGTGAAAAAGTCGAAGAAGGTCATTATCGCGGAGAACAAGTATTACGCCATGGAGCAAAACGTGGTCACCATCTCTGTCCCGATTCTCGATGAAGAAGGAAATGTGGAGATGATCGTTTCAACGACTCAGGACCCCATCAACAGCTATGATTTCAGCATTAAAAATGAGGTTAAAACCATCGTATCGGAGGAAGAAGACTCTGGGGAGATCATTGGCTCAAGCAAAGCGATTAAGCGATGCCTGTCTATTTTACAGAAGGTGTCCAAAACTGATATCAACGTTCTTATTTTGGGCGAATCGGGGACGGGTAAAAGTTTTTTGTCAAAATATGTTCATACCAACAGCCTGCGTAAGGACAAGCCCTTTATCTCTATTAACTGCTCGGCGATTCCAGAGACATTGCTGGAATCTGAGCTGTTCGGTTATGTCCCCCATGCCTTTACCGGCGCCAGCAATAAGGGGAAGGAAGGTCTGATCAAGATTGCCAACGGCGGAACCCTTTTTTTGGATGAGATTGGAGAGCTCTCCCTGCCCATGCAGGTTAAGATACTGGATGTCATTGAAAATAAACGCTTTATTCCAGTGGGGAGCACTACCCCGGAGCACGCGGATATCCGAATCATCACCGCTACCAATAAAGACCTGTATCAGCTAGTGCAGGACAATAAATTCAGGGAGGACCTTTATTGGCGTTTGAACAGCATTAAGACCACACTGCCGCCTCTGCGGGAGCGGCCAGAGGATATCATCTCCTTGGCAAACTATTTTTTGAACGTGTTTAATGAAAAGTATAAAACCAATAAGTATTTTTCCAAAAAAGTGCCGCCCCTTCTGTGCGGGTACCACTGGCCAGGCAATATCCGTCAGCTTCGCAATCTGGTGGAAAGACTTGTGATCCTGTCCGATGGTAAGGTCATTGAGGATTATGATTTTCAGCGTTTCACCTCAGAGGAAGAGTCCGGATCAAAGAGGGTTGTAAACTCTGACTACGAATCAGTGATGGAGGAGGCAGAGCGTAAGCTGGTGGAGAACAGCTATCTTTTTTACAAGAGCAGCCGGAAAATGGCAGAGGCCTTAAACATCAGCCAGTCCAAGGCTTACCGCCTTATACGCAAATATGTGTATGACGAGAAGGAAGACTAGAAATAGGAAAAGGAGATGCGCTGCTGAGCGCATCTCCTTTTTGTTTAAAGGTCGTATTTATAAGGATCAGGGAGGTATTCGTTTAGTATTTCTTTTTGTTTTTTGGTCGTTTCAGGAAGCTCGTATTCGTCTACGCGGCGTTGTACTTCCTTTTTAGCGCGGTCTAGGGCTGTTCCGAATTTTTCACGATCCGCCAGCTTGTCACCCTGTTTATTAAAGTACTTCGGCAGGTAGTGTTCTTCACGGTAGTCCTTTGGTGTTCTGCCTTTGAGGTAGTTGCCGCGCGGGCCGACTTTAAGCATAAGGTCAACGCCGTCCTTTTTGTCGGAAATGGCGATGCCTTCGTAGAGGCGTTTCAGCATGGAGACAACCTCTTCATCCAGCACCAGCTTTTCAAAACTACCGAGGTTAAAGGAGCCGAGGGTACCGACAGAGTGAGAAACAAAGTCTGCATTGCCCAGGTAGGTTGGCAGAAGGGTCATCATGGTTTCTGCGCCTGCCTGATAATCAACAGTGAGGGAGTCGGAAAGACCGCCGCCAGAGCCTACCGGCACACCGTAGTAGCGGGCCATGGCGATACCGGCAAAGCCGAGAAGGGTATTTTCAGGGCTGCCGATTGCCAGCTTGACCTCACGCATATCAGTCGGGGCGCTTAAAGTACGGTAAATGGTCGGGGTTCCGGGTTTTACAAGCTGCGTGAAGACCATGGCGGCCAGCAGCGTTGCGTTATCCTGCACAACGGTTCCCATAATGCTTGGGGGGGAGGTAAGATTGGTCATGGAGCAGACTGTGAACTGGACAATCTGGTCTTCATCCAGCATCGCCAGCATATTTTCCAGAACCTCACTGCCGACAGAAAGAGGAGAAATACAGCAGTGGTCAGTCAGAATAATATTTTTGTCCCACACATCATAGAATTTTTTAATGAGCTGGATAGAATCGCGGGTGCCCTGGCGGATGCTCTTACCCCGGGTATGGTTACTGTTGACAATGGTTCCGTAAACAGGTTTGGTATTGTATTTTAGCAGCAATGCCTGCTGCGGATTAAAGAGATTTTCAGAGTTGCGGTCAAGATCCGCGGTATCCGAGGATACGATACGGGTAACATCGATAACATCACTGGACTCGATGAGCTTGTAAAATTTGATGACATCCTCAAGGGTAGAATCGCGGATCGAGTCGTCCTCATGTACCAGCTGGGGAGGCCCGCCGGCGGTGGTGATGACCGGGGCGCCATCCACAGAAATGGTGGAGAAACCAGCGCGGCCATGGAGTTCAAAGCTCTTTGGCACGGTTTGCAGTGCATTATTAATTATATCCTCATCGAGATAGACGATTGAGTTCTCGACACGTGCACCGTGTTTTTTAAAGACATCCAGCACTTCTTCGTGCTTGAATTCTACACCGACTTCCTTTAAGACGCGAAGGGTACTCTCGTGGATTTTTTCGACATCATCCAAACTCAGAAACAAGTCATAAGCGTTTTTGCGTAACATTTTTCTACCTCACTTTTATTGTAATTTTAATTGAAAACTAAAGGGCCTGCTGTGTGTTCTTTTTCTGGATCATCCGTCTTAAGATAATGCTGATCAAAAGGCCGACGGTCACAATACCGAGAACGAGCATAAAGATATAGCTGTAGCCTGCTTCACCGTATTTATCCAGCATATTGCCGCCGATCAGATAGAAGAAAGCATCGGGTGAAAAGGCAACGGCCGAGACAATACCGACGATGGTGCCGTAATATTTGTTCGGGATTCTGGCTTCTGTGATGGGGGTATACCAGCAGGGGACAGACAGGTTATAGATCGCTGCAACCATGAGCAGCAGAATAACCGCAATGATGGCAAAGGAAGGGCTGCCTGGCAGCAGCAGCGTAATGCCGATAACGATGATGCCGAGGATGAAGTCCACTGTCATGACCTTGGTGGCAGATTTCATCTTATCAATGAAAATACCTGAGATGGGATTCATGATAATACGCACGCCATAAGATCTGAAAATGGCGATAAAGTTCATCATGACCACCGGAATGGCAAAGGCATCGGTCAGATAGGGTGTGAAATAAGAGGCGCTGCATTTAAAGGTGTAGGAGCAGCAGCCCATTAAGGCGATCAGCCAGACCTCGGGCATTTTCACGACATCGCCCAGATATTTCAGCTGGAATTTTTCATCCTGATCCTCCTCGGTCAGGTAAGTATCCCGCTTTTCGTTGTAGAAGAACAAAAGGACAATCCCAGGCAGGATATTAAAGAAGGCGTACAGGTAAAGCATGTAACGGAAGGCTTCGACATCGCCGGCCCCAGAGAGGCCTGCGTAAATACCTGAGGCAATGAAGCCAAGAGTCATTCCTAAAAGGCCATTAAAGGCAAACATAAAACCATACATTTTCCCCTGCTCGTGTTCCTCACCGATGGTATGGGTGAATTTTACAAAAGCGCCGTAGAAAGTGCAGACAACAGTGATGGCAAAACCCATCTGAATAGCCAGCATGATAGGATAGCTGGGAAGCGTGGCCATCAGCAGGATCAGGGCGCCGGTTCCAAAGCTTGAGATAAGCAGCAATGGTTTGAGTGGAAAACGGTCGGATAGAATACCGGCGATGATGTACATAAAGACTGCAATAATACCAAAAACCGTGATCAGCATTCCAAGCTGGCCATCTGTATAGCCGAGGGCCCCCTGCATGGCTTTGTAATAGTAAGTTGAAAACCAGGGCATGACGTTTTGGGAAGAGTAGAGCATTCCCATAAAGAACATGAGAATATAACGTTTTTTCTTAAGGTCCATTGTTTCTTTTCCTTTCTAAAAATGTTTCAGATCTCTGATGCCAATATGTTAACGCAAGATGTGTGCCATAAAACAAAATAAATATAAAATTACGAAAATATAGTGTGTTAAAAGGGTTTTGAAAGGGATTTAGAAAATAAAAAAGAAGAAATTACAAAAAATAATCAAAAGTGAGTCTAAAATGAATCGGGCTTTCACAAAAACAACTCAAAGACTCTGAACAAAAAATAAAAAACCGGAGAACCTGTCTCCGGTAAAATTATAAACATATCAATTAGAGATCCTTTAAATGCGCGCCACTTCGTTTATATTTAACCGCCAGCATTTCAGCGACAATGGAAATGGCGATCTCCTCAGGGGTTTCACCGCCAATATCCATGCCAATGGGCGCATAAACTGCTTCCAGCTGCTCATGGGTAAAACCCTCTGAACGCAGCTTTTCATAAACCGCTGCGATTTTTTTTCGGCTGCCGATCATTCCAAGATAGGCGGCCTTTTTGGTCAGAGCTGCCGCCAACGCTTCTTTGTCAAAACGATGGCCATAAGTAGTAATGACGATAAAGGCTCCAGCGGGAATCGTCAGTGCCATAATCCCTTTGTAGAAGTCCTCAACAGGCACATAGGTATCTGCCAGCAGGATGGCGTCTCCGATCTGGTCCTCTGCACGGGTATCGACCAAAGTGATATCAAAGCCAGCCAGATGGGCGGCTTTCATAAGGGCAGTTCCAACGTGGCCAGCGCCGCAGAGCAGCAGACGCGGTCTTGGGTTTTCAACCTCAATAAATACAGAGAAGTCTCCGCCACAGACCATACCGTTTTCGCTGTTCAGGACATAATCCTTAACGGCGTTTTCGCCATAGCGGATACATGCCTGAGCGTCCTGTATGGCCAAAAGCTCCGAGCTGCCGCCGCCAATGGTGCCAATGCTGTTGCCATCCGCGGTTACCAGCATTTTGCCGCTTTTTCTGGGGACAGCGCCGTTGGCCCGGATGATGGTGATGACTGCGTAGGGACGCCCGGCTTCCTCCAGCTTAAGCTGTTCTTCCAGTAATTTTTTTGGATTCATGGTAAACCTCCATTTTATAGTTTTGGTGCAAAGCAGACCCGGCGGCCAACAGAAGGAATTTCCTCAAGCCGGAGGTCGATGCCGTAAAGATGATTAAGAAAGGGCTCCGTCAATACCTCCTTACATTTGCCAAAGGTAAAGGTGCCGTCCCGTTCCAGGACAGCCAGCTGATCACCCAGAAGCAGCGCATGGTCGGGATTGTGTGTGGTCAGCGCAATGCCATAGCCCTGAGAAGCCATGGTGCGGATTGTCTTAAGAACCTGAATCTGGTTGCCATAGTCCAGATGGGCGGTGGGCTCATCCATCAGGATAAAAGCCGGCCTTTGAGCCAGAGCTCGCGCAATGCTGACCTGCTGCCGTTCGCCGCCGCTGATTTCGTTGTAGGGCTTATCTCTGAGTGCCGCGATCCCCATGGACTCCAGCGCAGCCATGGCAGCGTCAAAATGAATCTGCTTTGGCCGTTCAAAGGTGCCAATGTGCGGGGCGCAGCCTGTCACCACATAATCTAAAACAGAATAGGAAAAGGCAGGGACAATGATCTGTGGCACATAGCCGATTATTCTGGCAACCTCCCGGTGGGAGAGCGTCTCCATGTTCTTTCCGTCAATCAGGATATTACCCTCCCTGGGCTTAAAAAGGCCTGCAATACAGTTGAGCAGCGTTGTTTTCCCCGCTCCGTTTGGTCCCAGAATGGATATTACCCGCCCAGCGTTAAGGGTAAAGTCAATACTTTTTAGCAGAGGAGCGGCTTCATCATAGGAGAAGGACAACTTTTCAATTTGTATCTTCATCAGCTTACCTTTGCTTTCTGCCGGTATAAAAGCCAGGCAAAGAAGGGCGCGCCGATGAGTCCTGTCAAAACCGAAAGCGGAATTTCCAGAGAGGTGGCGGTCCGGGCGATGGTATCAATGAGAAGAAGAAAAATACCACCCATCAGCATGGTTACCGGGAGAGATTTAATATGGTCGGAGCCGGCCAGCATCCTTGCGAGATGGGGCATGATCAGCCCAATCCAGGCAATGGTTCCGCTGATACAGACCGCACTGGCTGTCAGCAGGCTGGCGATCAGGATGATGATCCATCGGATTTTTTTAACGTTAACCCCAAGGCTCTGGGCTTCAATATCGCCAAAGGAAAGGATGTTGATCCGAAAGGAGAGGCTCAGCAGGATAAACGCGCCAACAGCGAACACAGGCAGCACAGAAAGAATTTCATGAACCTTTATGGAGGCCAGACTGCCCATTTGCCAGAAAACAATGGCGGCGAGATCCGTATCATTTTCAGAAGTGAATTTCATAAGTCCAAGAATTGAGTCCATAAAGCCGCTGGTGATGATACCGGCAAGCACCAGAACAAGGTTGCTCTGGTTGCGCAGGAGCTTTGGAAAGGTCATGGTCATAAGCATGGCGATGATGCCGAAGGCAAAAGCAGACAGCTGACGCGCAAGCATACCGCCGCCCAGCAGGATTGAAAAAGCCGCGCCTACACAGGCGCCCTTGGAGACACCGAGCAAGTCCGGCGATACCAGTGGGTTTTTAAAAATGCCCTGATAGACCGCGCCGCAGAGTGAAAGCACCGCACCAATGCTGACTGCGGCAATGACACGGGGCAGCCGAATGACAAAAAAGACGTTTTCCATGGCCAGATTCCCCGGCTCGCCTGTCATTTTAGTCTGGATGGCATAAAGCATATCCTGAGGGTTAACTGTATAACGCCCAACGCAGCAGGCGATAACCATGAGCGAGAGCAATATGGTGCTCAGTACAATAATGAGATGTCGATGTTTTGTGTTCTTCATAGCAGATAAAATGAAAGGGCCGGCAGGCAATTGCACAGCCCGCCAGCCCGGAAGACCTCAATGCTTATTGAAGCCCAAGCTGTTCCTTGGTAAAGGTTTTGCCGTAGACCATCTGATAGAAGGCATCGACATCCTTCATAAAATCATCTGAGCTGTAAAGATCACCGTGAAGATTATTAGCTGCCCAGCAGACTCCCAGTACAGAGGAGGCGGTGGGGTAGTCCCACGGCTCCAGAGAGGATGGAAAGACATAAACGGCCTTATCCTGTACGGCTTTAATGCTGCTCCAGGCCGGGTCGTTCAGAAGATCGTCGGCCTTGTATTTAGCATAGGAGGGTATCCAGATAATATCGGGATTCCAGCCGACAATCTGTTCAATGCTCACATCGGCGAACTCCCCTTTTTTATCGACCCCGCTGACTGCGTTAGTACCGCCGGCCTTTTCGATAATATAGGTCTGAATCATGGCGTCGGGCGCAACGGTGAGAGGGCTGGAACCGCCTAAAAATAAAATGGACGGTTTTTCAGAGGCTGAACCCACCTTTTTGCTGACATCGGCGATTTTATCGTCGATAAAGGAAGTGATTTTTTCCGCGCGTTTGTCCTCACCCAGAGCCTTTCCGACAATTTTCAGAGAGTTGGTGACTGTGTCGAAGCTTTCATCATTGGGGAGAGCAACAACTGCCGGGACATTGACTTCGGCGAACTGGTCGGCTTGATTGGCGAAACGTTCAGGCAGAATAGCGAGGTCTGCGCCCAACTCCATAACTGTTTCCATATTGATATCCTTGGCCTTACCGATTTGCGGCAGGTCGTCATATCCGTCGATTACTTCCTCGTACAGGCCACGGGCCATATCTTTATTTCCAAATCCGACAATGTATTTGCCACCGCCGCCAATGACAACCGCAGTATTTAAGGATGGATTGTGTGTTCCCACCACCTTCGTCGCTGGTGCAGGAAGCGTCACCTCGCGTCCGATGGCGTCTGTGACTTTAATCTCGCCGGATGCTTTGTCTGACGAGTCCTCCTGCTTTGGGCTGCAGGCAGTCATACTTAAAATTAAAGTAAGGACCAGAATCATGCACAGTAGTTTTTTTCTCATTTTTTTACTCCTTTTCAAATACAGAAGGTAAAGCCGTTTCCAACAGTACCCTATCGTGGCAAAACCATGAACAAATGATTTTGGGCAATCCGTTTTTAGGTTAAGTCCATCAGAGCTTGTTATATAAATTCATTATAGCACGGTTTGATAACGTTTTAAAGAAGAAAAATAAAACTCCCCGCGCCCTGTGACAGAAGCGGGGTTGCAGATGGATGATTTTTATTGAGGATTCACAAGCTCATCCAGCAGCTTAGGGAGCTTCGCTTCAATTTCCTCGTCTTTAAACTGACAGGTGCCGACAGCCTTATGGCCGCCACCGCCATATTTCAGCATTAAACTGCCAACGTCAATGTTGGAAGTCCGGTTTAAGACCGAATAACCAACAGCCACAGAACAGCCCAGACCACCTTTGCCGCTGACAATCCAGGCAGAAATATTCTGCTTTGGATACATACTGTAAATAAGAAAACGGTTCCCCGTATAAATAGGGTCGACGCCGCGCAGATCAGAGATGATGACATCGCCGTCGGTTCGGGTATATTTGTTTACCATTTCCTTAAACTTGGCGGTTTGCTCAAAATAAACTTCGATACGCTCCTGAACGTCGGAAAGGTTTAGAATCTCATCAGTGGACATGGTACGGCAGGCATCAATGAGCTTTTCCATCAGCTGGTAGTTGGAGATGGTAAAATTACGCCAGCGTCCAAGCCCGGTTCTGGGGTCCATCAGAAAACCGATCAATATCCAGCCTTCCGGGTTTTGAATTTCATCAATAGTCAAATTGCCAGAGTCCACCTTGTCGACGGCGGCCAGCATTTCATTGAAATGTGAAAAGCGTTCCTCACCGCCATAGTATTCGTAAATGATTCTCGCACAGGATGGCGTGATACGGCTTTCACCTTTATATTTGCCTTCAAGCTGGTTGCGCTCAAACTCACTGGAATGATGGTCAAACCAAAGGCCGCAGCCCTCCACAAAAGGGACATTTGCCAGACAGTCATCTTCGTTGACCTCTACCAGGCCATCCTGCAAGTCTTTAGGATGGGCAAATTTCCAGTGGTCAATGATTCCGGCTTCCTTGAGCAGCGCGCCACAGACAAGGCCGTCGAAATCAGAACGGGTAATTAATCTCATAATATTAGCTCTCCCTCTCAGATATTATTATCATCAAACAGGTGTTTTATTGCCTGTATGTCAATTATAGTTGATAACAGCAGGGACTTCAACTTGATTCTAAAGTAAAATTTAGATAAAGATGAGAATGAATCTTAGTTGTAAAAAATAATTGGGTATAAAAAAGAATCATTTTTGAAAAATATGCAATTTCCAGAAATTTTTGGGTATAAAATTTTAAAAGAACTGGAGATGATAAAGATGAAGCTTGTACTTTTAAGACATGGTGAAAGTGAATGGAACCGCCTGAACCTGTTTACAGGATGGACGGACGTAATTTTATCGAATAAAGGTATTAAAGAAGCCGCAGACGCTGGCAATATGCTAAAAGGAAAGGACTACGATTTTGATATCTGTTACACCTCTTTTTTAAAAAGAGCGGTGGATACCTTAAACGTGGTTTTGGATACCATGGACCGGGCCTGGCTGCCAGTCATAAAGGACTGGAAGCTTAACGAACGCCATTATGGCGCCTTGCAAGGGCTGAATAAGGCCGAGACAGCAGAGAAATACGGAGAGGAACAGGTCAAAATCTGGCGCCGATCCTTTGACGTCCGTCCACCGGCTCTGGAACCGGATGACCCCAGAAACCCACAGCTGCAGGAGCAGTATCGAAATGTGGAAAAAAGCGAGCTGCCTTTGGCAGAAAGCCTGAAGGATACGATCACTCGCGTTATCCCTTATTATGAAAATGTGATAAAAAAGGATATGCTTGAGGGCAAACGCGTTCTGCTGGTAGCCCACGGAAACTCGATCCGCGCGCTGGTTAAATATTTTGAAAACCTGTCGGAGGATGAGATCATGGGTGTCAATATCCCAACCGGTATTCCTTTGATTTATGAATTCGACGATGACTTTAATATGACTGACCATTACTACCTGGGAGACCAATCCATTATTGAAACACGAATGAAAAAAGTGGCTGAGCAGGGAAAAGCAAAATAAAAAACGGAAAACGGTTTGTTCTCAATGCGGCTTATTCTGCCGCTCTATGAAGATAAAAATGACATTACACTGTAACTAATCGGTAAGTAATACGGTCTCAAAGCAGCTCGTAGAGCACCGCAGTTCTCCAAGAGTTATCTTGTTCGTGTTGATCAAACAAGAAACATTAGTAGATATATCGGCAGATACGACCAGAGTGATAAATATCATATTTCATCAAACTTGGAAACTGTATTTGCAAATTTAATATACAGAAATAACCGAGATGCGTTTGAAAGTACCATAGTTGAGTGGCAGAAGTACAATGAAATAAAATGGGAAGAGTTGTATTCCCAGATGAATCGTTGGCTGTCATTAAGTGGTGTGTGGGCAGATTATTCACTGTTTAGAAAAGTGATTGTTGAAGGAATCTATCCGATGCACCCGCTGGCTACATTTATGCTTACGCAATTATCAGATTATCTTCAAAATAGATCGTCGATGACTTTGATAAGTCAGTATATAGCAGAAGTTGCGGATTCTTCAATTGAAAATGGAATACCGTTGGTACTTCCTGAAGAGTTGATGTGTGGCGATCTGTATCAAGAAATGTTGTCATCAGAGATAAACGGTAAACAGTTGTCTCAGCATTGTATTCGATATGATAATATTTTAAGAAAACAAGGAGATAAACTTTCCGATCGTTTGTTGGCAGTTTTGAGAGCAAACTTAATTGCACGTATTCTGAAGTTTAAAACTCGCGATTATGAAGATGCGAAAGAAGCATTGGTTTTATGTTCAGGACTCACCATCTCAGAATTAGAAGACGAATTAGAACTTCTTGAAAATGAGTATGCAGTACTTGGATTTGATGAGCATGCAGGATGTTTTGACTTTATGGAAGATTCTCGTGGTGCTCATGAATACAAAATCAAAAAGAAACGAATTGCAGCTACATGGAAAACAGATTTCAGAGCAATGTTTAAGACTGCAAAAGTCCTAGAAATAGGAGAGCTTAGCGAACCGCAAGAAACATCTTTTGGTACAACGCATAAAATACTTACAAATGAGTGGAAGTATTCACAGGAGGTTCTTCTTGCAGAAGACGTATCAAAAGAATTAATTGGAGAATACAAGAAAACTTGGAAGGCAAGCGTGAGCGCTGCAGTGCCAAAAGGCAGATTAATATGGATTTATGTAAATAAAGATACGGATTATCAATACATTAAACGCTTACATATGTTTGCTAAAGAACTCCAAGGATCACCAATATTGCTGATGTTGCTTAATGATTCTGAGGACCGCTTAGCATCTGCATTGAAGAATTATGATGTATTGGATCAGATGGATGATAGCATCCGTCAAATGTATTCTAGAGCATATTCTGATGACTATAACCAAGCTGAAGATATCTTGAGAAATGAATTTGAGATGTTGAAAAAGCAAAGACAGTGCATATATCCTGACGAAATAATTCAGCTGAAAAAGCGTCTGCAGGTTGCGTTGACAGAAGTGTTTGAAGGTATATATCCAAAAGTCGTTTCGTTTAATTTTGACGGGTTGTTAACTGCTTCGAATAATTTTACAGGAAAAGGAAGTCAATATTATTGTCAAATCATTAAAATGCTTCTTTCAAATAATGTAAATTACGACACCATTCATGATTTTACATCAGATGTAAGGAGTAAGATTACAGCAGTGCTAATGGAAAGCAGTGCTACTTCTTGGAAATGTATTAGCACAAACTATGCTATTATGCCACCAGCAGAATCTAGAGCTAGAGCTGTATATGAAGAAGCAGTAAGTGATTTGAACTCTTCTAAAAAGTATGATTGTGTTCAATTTTTAGAAAAATATTGTTATCCGCCGTATGGCTTGAGTGAAGAGTCTGCTTTGATGATGCTTGCAGTATTACTTGCAAATCATAGTTACTGTGTAAGAATCCACTATAATGGCTCACAAAACAGCATTATTCGTTGGAAAGATGAAGTTATTATCAAGGATAAAAAAATCAATATGGACTTAATCAGAACATCCAAATTGATTTTAATTGATACTAATGCTGTTGAAGCCAAATTCCAGCAATATATTAATCGCTTAGATGCAACGACAGACTTAGATGCTGTAATTCGTTTGCAGAGAGAAATTCAGAAATTTGCTGATGATAACGGAGTACCGGAGTCTCTTGAAGTAAATTACAAATTAGCCAATTCTAGATTTGAAATCGCAGCTAGAGCCCGAAAAGATTGGGATGACAGAATTGTTAAGGTTGAAGACGAACTCGAAACCGCGTATGAAAGAGGTAATGTATATAATGCGCTAGTTGCACTTGAGACAATCGATGAAATTCCTTTATATTCAATATTTAATGAAAATGGTTTTACTATCAGCGAAGAATATAGAAATCGGTTATTAGAGTTGGGAAACGAGGCAAGAAATATCGTTGACACGTGTTTTGAAAATTGGTTGGAGGGTACTATTCATTGTAAATCTGTAGAAGCAATGACTCAGTTTGAAAAGCATGTTAAGCGGTGCAATGAGAAATTAGTGAAATTTAGATTTGCTACTTATGCAAAGAAATTGTCAGCAAAAGGTGATGCTGAGTTAGCTAAAAAGGATGAAATTAGAAGCCGACAGGAACTGCTTTCGGATGGACAAAAGTATTTAACTGCATATAAAAAAGTATCCACCAAAAATTATACGGACGTTTCTGATATGCTTGCAAAGGCTAAGGATTTGTTAGAACGATTATCAAAATACGAATTAGCCTTAGGAAATGATGCAAAGCGATTACATACACAATTGGATCAATGTGTAGCAAAACTCGATTCTGCTAAAAAGAGAATGCAACAAGATATGGAAAATATCTGGGAAGATTTAGCTAATACACAAACATTAGAAGATATTGAAAATGTCCAAAGTTGCATTGCTATGGTAATGAACTATCGAATGGCTACTCGTGATTTGCAGGATTTTGAAGAGCTTAATACAGCCTTAGATAATTTTGTATCAGATATTAATGTTTTGAAGGAAGCTGTGAATGATAGAAAATTATTACAGAAAGAAATTGCTTCATTAAGAAATAAATACTCTGATGCAGAATTAGATTTTGATGTTGATGCAGTTCTTGAAGATGTTATTTCGAGTGCAGAAAATGCAATCGATACAAAGGATCATGTATGGAGAACTCAGTATCTTACTTTAGGAAACCAGACAAGAGAAGAAATACATATATGGAAGGATAACACCCGAATTTTACCAGCATTTTTAAAACAAGAAACAATAGAAGCTGTTGAGAAAATGAAAATAGAAGCCGACCAAATTGTAAGTAAAGCAATGATTGAAGATGTGGTTTTCTATTTTAAGAAATTAAATCCAGAAGAGAGAACTCGCTGTTTAGCATTGTTAATGAGTAATAACGAGGACTGTTAAATATGAGAGTGTTAATGCTTGGCAATAGTTTTACTTTTGCAAACAACATGCCAGATACCCTGGCTAACTTAATAGATGCCGAAGTGGTTCAGCACACCCGTGGTGGAGCACGCCTTGCCGAGCAGTTGAATCCTAACACCAAGATGGGAGGAATGACGCAAGCGGCTCTGGAGAATGAGAAGTGGGATTATGTAATTCTCCAGGAGATGAGCAACGGCCCGATTACTTCCAGGGAAAGCTTCTTGAATAATACTGCATTGCTGTGCGAGCGTATTCGTGCCAACGGAGCAGTACCGGTTCTGTATGCCACCTGGGCTTATCAGAAGGGCGGCAAGCAGCTGGAATCCTTCGGTATGGATTATGATGAGATGTTTCAGAAGATGTATGATGCTTATCATGAGGCTGCCGATCAGAACGGAGCTTTGATTGCCGATGTAGGTAAGTGCTTCTATGAGGAAGCAGCTAAGCAGGATATCTTTGCTGAGGATGGCTGTCATCCAAATGAGCTTGGATCTAAGCTTGCAGCGCAGGTAATTGCTGATGTTATCTTAGCTGATCAGGCAACCAAAACAGAAGTAGTGATTGAACCAAAGGCAGAGGACAACGATACAAGGCTTCGCATCATATATCTCTATCAGATGCTTCTGACGCAGACCGATGAGGAACATACCCTTTCCACAAAGCAGATCACTGACTGCATGATGGAGCAGCACAATATTCTTGTGCATAGAACCACCGTGCCTAAGGATATTGATTTGCTTCGAGCAGCTGGATTCGAGATTATTGGAGAGCGTAAGCGTGCCTGGGAATACTACCTGGCAGACCGCAAGTTCTTTGTGCCGGAGTTAAAGCTTCTGATCGATGCAGTGCAGTCTTCCAAGTTCATTACGGAGAAGAAGAGTGAGAGCCTGATTGAAAAGCTAATTTCTTTGACCAGTGAGACCAATGCAGATAAGTTAAAGAGATCTGTGCATATCACCGGCCGTGTGAAGTCAGAGAATGAAAAAGGCTATTACATTGTTGATGCAATCAATGATGCCATTAATGCCGGCGTGAAGATTTCCTTCTATTATTTTGAAATCAATGGTAAGAAGAAGGAAGTGCTCAGGAACGATGGGAAACCATATACAGTCAGTCCATTTGATCTGATCTGGGATGGCGACTATTACTATCTGACTGGTTACTGTGATGAGAGGGAGTCTGTTCGCACCTATCGAGTAGACCGCATTAAGAAGCAACCGGAGCTGCTGACAGAGAAGGCTGTTAAGAAGCCGAAGGGCTATGATGTATCCAAATACACAACCGAAGTCTTCCGTATGTTCTCTACAGATGAAGCAGTTGACGTGACCTTGCTTTGTGACAACTGCTGTATGAAGTCTGTGGTAGATAAGTTCGGTATGAAGATCAAGACTCGTAGCGTCGGTGAGGAACAGTTCCGGACAACGGTTAAGGTCTGCGCAAGCCCAACCTTCTATCGCTGGGTATTCGGATCTGCAGGAAAAATCAAAATTGAAGGGCCGACGGAGGTCCGAAATGAATATAGAGAAATGCTGAAAAAGGCATTGGATTCTATAGAGTGATAATCATCTGAAAAAGATTTAAAAAGACTCTTGACTCTCCCCTTAGGGGAGCATCCAGAATATGGATTGTAACGAAGGAGGTGAATGTCACATGCTAAAGATCGGTGAATTTTCGAAGCTGTCTCATCTGACAGTAAAGGCGCTCAGGTTTTATGAAAGAGAAGGCCTTCTGATACCGGTATCGATTGATTTCTGGACCGGATATCGTTTTTATGAAACCAGTCAGCTGGCAAGAGCGGCTCAGATCAAAGCGTATAGACAGCTTGGTCTATCCATAGATGAGATCAGAGACATTATGAATGGTAAGGATGCAAGAAAGATCTTTACCGAGAAAGCGAAAGCACTGCAGGAGCAAAGGGATGACATTGATATTCGCCTCTCCATAATCAATCACATATTGGAGGATGAAGAGATGAAATATCAGGTAACAGAAAAGACTATTCCGGAAATGATCGTTTATTATTCAGAAACTGTACTGGACAAGTATGAAGACAGTATGCAGTGGATTCCTGCTCAGGGAGCAGAGTGTATGAAGCTCAATCCGAATCTGAAATGTGCGGAGCCACCTTATGAATTTTGCGAGTATCTTGACGGAGAGCATAAGGAAACAGACATTCAAATCAGACATAACGAAGCTGTAACAGCCATGGGTGTTGAGAGTGACACTATCAAATTCAGACGGCTTCCTGAGACAAAGGTGATCAGTATCTTCCACAAAGGTGCATATGATCAGATTGGTGAGGCATACGCCTACATTATGAAATATGCAGAAGAAAATGGATTTGAGATTGCTGGTCTTGCAAGAGAATGTTATATTGATGGTATCTGGAACAAGGATAGCGTAGATGAATGGCTGACCGAGATCTAGTTACCAATTAAATAATCATTTATGAAAAAGGAGTTTGCTTTTTGACAATTAGCAGAACACTGGAGATTGTGGCATAACCGGGAGGTTTGCTGACAATCGCAAAACCTCCCGCTTTTCGAAAGCATTGAACGTCATCAATTTTCAGGAGGAAATAAATAATGAATACAAATGTCATTAACATTCGTTTAGAGAAAAAAAGAATATCGTGTAGTAGAAAACCTTGTAAGAGAATCATTTTGGAACGTGTATCGTCCGGGATGTCTGGAGCATTATGTGCTCAATCAATTGCGAGAGGATCCTGCGTTTATTCCAGAACTCGATTTCGTAATGGAGTTGGATGGAAAGATGATTGGACAGAATATGTTTATGAAGGCAGTGATCAAATCAGATGATGGAAGAGATGTTCCGATTATAACCATGGGTCCAATCTGTATCACACCAGAGCTTAAGAGAAAGGGCTATGGTAAAATCCTGTTGGATTATTCGCTTGAGAAGGTTGCCGCTATGGGATTTGGAGCTGTATGCTTCGAAGGAAACATTGATTTCTATGGAAAGAGCGGTTTTACGTATGCCAGTGAGTATGGTATTCGTTACCACGGATTACCAGAAGGTGAGGATGCATCTTTTTTTCTGTGCAAGGAGCTGATTCCCGGTTACCTGGATGGAATCACTGGAGAGTATGCTACACCGGAAGGCTATATGGTAGATGAAAATGAAGCCGAGAAGTATGACGCTACATTTCCTACCAAGGAAAAATTGAAGCTTCCAGGTCAGTTATTCTGATTTTCTGACGAACAAATCACAATTTTATAACGATAATCGTGGAAGGTGTTGTCTGATGGCGACACCTTCTTCTTTTGGCACAAAAAGTGCTTGCAGACCACGAACATATATTCTATAATGACCATATCGCAGGTGGAAACAACTTATTTCCGGTATAGATTTAGAATTAGAAAGAGAGGATCCTTTTATGAATACTAAGGATCCAGAACTAATGGACAGAATCAAAGAGTATATCAGTGGCTATTATAGGGAGTATAACGGCCTCATGCCTACCATCACGCAGATTTCCAATGCGATGGGTGTTGTCAGAAGCACTGCGTATAAGTATCTTGTGGCGATGGATAAGAAGGGCATGATTTCTTACCAGGATGGAAGGATATCCATTCCGGACATGGGCAAGATTATAGTTGAGTCCGAGCAGGTAGATGCTGTCGGTGCAATCAACTGTGGTGAACCCGCACTAGATGAGAACAATGAGAATACGCTGAAGCGTTATGCGGGAATCGACAAGGAATCCCGCAAGGTTGTTCTTGAGTATATGAACCAGGAAGTATATCCGGATAAGAAGATTCTGATCAGTTCGCTGATCTGTCAGGGAGTTCTAAGTCATGTGATCAAGGCGATATAAACTTTTTAAGGGAGGATTAGCCGATGAAACAGTATGATGTGAAGTGCCCTGTGTGTGGACATGTAAATCACAACCTCTTTTTGGAGGAAACTGACGGATGGATGGAATGCGAAGAATGCAGCTCCATGACCAGATTAAATCGATTCGGTGAAACAATCCGAATCCCCATAATCGCCGTGAATGGGCATTGCAAGCCTGCAGTGCTGCACGCATAAGAATATGGGAAAGTATACGATCTGGAGGTTGGTTATGTATGAGCAGAGTGAACGTCAGTGTAGAAAGCATTACTTATGCTGATGGCTCCATTGTCCCGAAGAAGATCTTCTGGGAGGATGGACGTACCTGGAATATTGACAGAGTCATCCATATGGCCGGACCGGTCAACAATGAGTTTGAAGGAATTCGCTACACCATTGCAATTGGGAGTGCGGTAAAAAATATATATCGGTTAGGATCAACCTGGTATGTGTATACCATTGAGGATCCGGACCAGACGGAGGTTGACTCAGCTTGAAACACTTTATTCCAAACAGAGAGCTTGATGAGCTCGGTACAGGAGTAGTTCTGACCTACATTAAAAAGTCAGGAATAGCAGGCCTTCCAAGGTGTGTGGATATTGAAGGCATTGCTAATTCAATGGGACTTAACGTTGTATATGAAACTTACGCAGAGGACGATTACGATAAAATCGGATTTCTGTCAGACGGAATTACACCTTTGAAGGTAAAAAGAGGAAACAAGATCGTTCCATTTCTTTTCCCTTTGGGAACAATCGTTGTGGAAGCTAATCTTCGAAAGGAAACAGAGAGCGGGAAACGCCGCTTTACCATCGCGCACGAGGTGGCACATTTCATTATTAATCGCCACAATCCAGTGCCCCAGTTCCAGCGGACATTCGACGCGGAGCGGGAGTATTCGTTAGCTGAGATGAAGAAGCATTTCAATCTGGCTGAAACGCAGGCTGACAAGCTTGCTGCAGCACTTCTGATGCCTTACTTTATTGTAGAAGCTGCATTGAAGGACTTTAACAATGGAAACAAGCTTAAGATCTATGGAGACAGTGTATTTGCTCCAAAGGATCGAATTATCATAAAGAAAATGGCAGCACAGATCGGAGTGTCCTTTTCAGCACTCCTGATCCGAATCAAACAGCTCGATATGGTTGAGTGCAGACCAATTGATGAGTATGTTGAGGCTACATTAATGACGGAGGTGATTGGTTGAATCAGGCAACATTAAGATTTAACCCAAAGTATCCGATTCCCTGTGAAGATATTCAGCGAAAGCTTCTATTATCTATGGAAGCTGCTGAGGAGGTTGGTTCCCGCGAAATGCGATGTCCAATCTGTGGCTTCAAGGTGACGGATGTACCACTGACTCAGACCGAGGTTGTCTATGTCAGATGTCGCAAGTGTAAATTTGAAGGACCCTTAAGTCCTGCATATTTCCGCAGGATGAAAAGAAAGAATTATGCTTATACCGGTCCGTATCAGAAAAGAGGCATGATTCGCTAACAATCAAATAAGAAACAAAATAACAATTACGAACTTTTAATCGAGCAAGCGGAGCCGGTCATTGATCGGATAATCTACCAAGCGCCGTACGAAGCAAGTCATTGAATAATGGGATAACCATATCCTTTTATTTGACTTATTTCGACGGCGCTTTTCTTTATGCTCAAAAATGCTTGTTTTGCTGCCAGCTCCAATATCGATTGCTTCGTACGGTCAGTAGAAGTCCTGATCCCGGCAAATGCTTGGGAAAGGACTTTTATGATCTACAAATACGAAAGAATCTGCAGAAACGAGAATTTAACAGAGGAGCACATCAAAAAGATTGACAACGGGCTCCACGCATTAACCCAGGCAAAATACAGAGAGGAACAGGCAAGAGAAAAATATGGCGTTGAGATTCTGTCTTCGGATGCAATGATGGGACCGGATGGAGAGGTTGGAAGCTTTGAGATGGCCGATCCTGATATGGATGTCGAGGAGATTGTAATGCACAAGCTGCAGCTGGAACGCCTGCATGAGGTGTTAGCTATGCTTGACGAGGAAGACAGCTGCTTCATCATAGAATACTTTGAAGGCAAGGGAGAAGGAAAATTTCTGGATGCACTCTGTGTCCGTTATGGACTTTCCAAAAAGCAGGCCAATACAAGAATGCACAAAATCGTAGAATTACTCCGAGAATTATTCTAAAAAGCAAAAAAAGTTTCATAAAAGTGGAGATGCAGTCAAAAAAACGTGACCACAGATTATATAGAGGGGTCAAGAACCTGGCAAGGTTTCCGGAGCTATCGTAGTGTGGATGCGAGAGCTTCCGGTTCCAGAAACAATAACTGAGAAAGAGGTACATAGAATGGAAAAATTAATTAGCCGAAAAGAGGCTGCAAAAATATTGGGAATCAGTGTTACAGCACTGGATCAGGCACGTAGCTGTGGTCATATCACCTATGTGCAGTATGTAGAAAATGGTTGTGTGTATTTTACAGAGAGAGCATTACAGGAATACGTTGCTCGCTGCACCCATCGTGCAAGACCTTTGGATAATAACCCAACCTACAGAAAGAGAAGAGTATAGAAATCGACAACATGGATAGAACTCCCGGCATATGTTAAATAATAATTACAGTGCTGGGAAGAATGGAGGGACGTAATGGCTAGAAGACGTCAGATTCCGAAATACGGAACAGTGGTGCATAACGGAGTGACTTATTATAGAACTAGAATTCGAGATGCAGGTGGAAAGAGAGTTGCTCTTTATGGGAAAACAAGGGAAGAACTTTATGATAAGGTAGAAGAAGCTAATCGACAGATCGAGGACAAGATCTTCAGGCAGAAGACACCAACAGTAAAAGAGTATGCTGAAAAATGGCTGTACATGCAGTCGGCCCATGTCAGATATACGACAATGTTAGATTACACGTCAAAGGTGAAAAACTATATCGTTCAGCCGCTGGGGCATATGTACATGGCAGATGTGACGCAGGATGATATCAAGATGGCTTTGGTGCCGGTTTCAAAAAAATCTGAATCGGTATATCATTCCGTGGTGATGCTGTTGAAGTGCATTTTCTATTCAGCAGAGGACAATCATTTAATCAGGGAAAATCCAACGAAGAGAATCCCTTCCAGGGGAGGCGTTCCGGAGAAGGAGAAACCGCCATTGACAGATGAGCAGGTGGAAATGCTTTTGGATGCGATCAAGGGTCTGCCACCTTATGTGTTTGTAATGCTGGGGCTTTATGCTGGACTTCGACGAGAAGAAATTCTGGGACTTAAATGGGATTGTGTGTTTCTTGATGAAGAGGTGCCGTATCTTTCTGTGAAAAGAGCCTGGCACACAGAGCGTAATCGTCCGGTTATTACAGAACAGCTGAAAACGAAGGCTGCAAAAAGAGATATTCCACTTCCAGATTGTCTGACTGAATGCTTAAGAGAAGCAAAGGAACAGTCGAAATCTGAGTTTGTGGTGTGTAATAGAGGTGGTGAGGCCCTTTCCTATACACAGTTTAGGAGAGTGTGGCAGTATATTGTGACACGATCAACCAAGGAGAGAACTTATGTGAGATATGTGAACGGTGAGAAAATCAAGCATACAGTTACGCCGGTGCTTGGAGAAAAGGCTAAGCATAACAACACGGTTGTATATACATTGGACTTTCAGGTGACACCGCATGAGCTGCGTCATACCTATATTACCAACCTGATCGCTGCATCTGTGGACCCGAAAACAGTGCAGTATCTGGCTGGTCATGAGAGCAGCAAAATCACAATGGACATATATGCAAAAGTGAAGTATAATAGACCAAAAGAGTTGTACGCTGTTGTGAATGGAGCATTCGAACAGAGACAACTCGGGTTATTAAAGACGGAATAGGCCCCTGGTTTGGGGTGAATCAAGGGGTGAAGAAATTAGCGAAATCGCTAAAAACCCCGAAAAATAGAGAAGAGGAACGTGAGGTCAGACAAAATACGGTTTTAGGTTTACCAGATAAATGGGATTAATCGGTATTTTACCTGTTGGGCATAGCGTACATAGCCGGGGAAAGAGGCCAGCAGCGATTGATCCTCATAATAGGTTCGCAGGATCAGCAGAAGGACTATGACCGCGGACACAATACCAGTGGCCCACCCAAAAATCATCCCGACAGTGACGGCCCAGAAGCTCATAAAGAGGTAGCCGGGATGTCTTACAAAACGGTAGGGACCACTGCTACAGACTACGGGCTGAGCATCCTTCAGCATCGGCGTGTCCGCTTCATAGTACTTGTTTGAAAGCAGCGCCCAGGACATCAGCAGGTTGGCGACAGCGCTGAGAACAAGTCCGGCAGCCACAACCGGCTGAGGTACCGAGGACCAATGGAACCGTGCTTCCAGCCCGGCAACGATGTAAATGCCGTAAAAAGACAAAGGACTGCAAAAATTGCGAAGGGTGATATCGCTCCCGGAAGCTTTCTCTGCATTTTTTTCTGGAAACGACAGAGCGGTTGGGTTGCGGTGTAACAGGACAGCCAGTGTGCCAGCCATGATAATCAGATATAAAATAAAATAGATCCAGCCGCGTATACAGCCCAGAGTCCCGGCTGCAACTAAAAAACAGGACAGGCTTAATATTTTTTGCAGCATTGCCAGGGCGGCAAAGCCAATGGTTTGTTTTTTCATAAAAAATTCTCCTGAAAGAAAAATTGGATTTTAAAAATGTTGTT
This sequence comes from Eubacterium callanderi, assembly GCF_900142645.1. GTDB lineage: Bacteria > Bacillota > Clostridia > Eubacteriales > Eubacteriaceae > Eubacterium > Eubacterium callanderi. The sequence goes on along the minus strand of NZ_FRBP01000012.1, from coordinate 75,778 downwards.
ATTATACCATATTTCAAGATCCTTATACAGTAGAGAAGGATGGTTTATCACTCTTTTAGTAGAAATGATTGATTTTTTTATCATAAAGTGTGATATACTAAAAATAAAAAGAGGTTTTAGCCATGGAACAGATTGAACAATTGCAGAAAATTATTGATGAGGGCAAAAGCATTGTATTTTTTGGCGGAGCGGGTGTCTCAACAGAAAGTGGGATTCCTGATTTTCGCAGCAGTAATGGTCTTTATATGCAGGAGTACCGCTATCCGCCTGAACAAGTGGTAAGCCACAGCTTTTTCGTAAACCATACAGAAGCCTTTTATGATTTTTATAAAAACAAAATGATGTTTTTGGACGCTAAGCCAAACGCTGCCCATATGAAGCTGGCAGAGCTTGAAAAATGTGGAAAGCTTAAAGCTGTGGTGACACAAAATATCGACGGTCTGCACCAGGCAGCAGGTAGCAGGACGGTTTATGAGCTGCACGGCAGTATTCATCGCAATTACTGTCAAAAATGTGGGAAGTTTTTTGACGCCGTCTATGTTATAAATGCGGATGGAGTGCCAAAATGCGACGCCTGCGGGGGAATGATCAAGCCAGACGTAGTGCTTTATGAAGAGGCTCTTGACTCAGATACTATCCAGAAAGCCGTGCAGGCAATCAGTGAGGCGGATACGCTGATTATCGGCGGAACATCTTTGGTCGTTTATCCGGCAGCCAGTTTTATTGACTATTTTAGAGGAAAGAATCTGGTGGTTATCAATAAGGACGCCACTGCCAGAGAATCAGAAGCTTCCCTGGCGATCCACGACGCCATTGGCAAGGTTATGGAGCAGATCAAAGTTGAATGCTGACGCTGACACAGAAAAGGAGGAGCTGCGTGCTTAGCTGCGCAGCTCCTCCTTTTCATTTACTATTTTCTGACGCTTGAAATTAAGACGGCTTTCTGAAAGAAACAAGCCGGCAATGGTTAGCCCAATGCCCAAAATAGCTGGCAGGGTAATGTGCTCATGAAGAATAATGACAGAGGTAACAACCGTAATGACCGGGACCATATAAATATATACACTGGTCTTGACTGGACCCAGGAGCTTAACGGCCAGGTTCCAGGTGACAAAGCAGAGCGCTGATGCGCCAAAGCCCAGGAATAAAATATTTGCTAGATTTTTAAACTCAATAAAAACCGAGAGATCCAGATGGAAACCAAAAATAAACAGGGCGGGAACCATAAAAAGCAGCCCATAGAAAAAGATTCTTCGGGTAGTCAGAATGGTTCCATAGCCAAAGCTGCTGATTTTTTTGGTGAAGGTTGAGTAACCAGCCCAGACGACAGCAGCGGTAATGGCCAGCAGATCACCTGCCGGGTTAAGCTGTACGGTATTGTCACCGCGGAAGCTGATCAGGCAGATGCCTGTAATCGCCACGATAAACCCGATGAAAAACCGCGGCCCGGGCCGTTCTCCATGAAGGAAAAAGTAATCAAACAGTGCGGTGAAAAAAGGCGCAATGGCAATGATTACCCCGACATTTGCCGCCAGAGTAAGGGTGAGGGCAAAATTTTCCAAAAGAAAGTAAAGCGTGACGCCGAGAAGACCGGCAGCCATAAAATAGAATTCCTGTCTGCGGTTGTCTAGCCTGAGGCCTTTGGGTGTGACCAGCCATAAAATCAGATAACCAAGAAAAAAGCGGCAAAACAGAATTTCAACAGGCGTAAGCACTCGCAGCAGCACTTTTGTGGCGATAAAGGTAGTTCCCCAGATGACAATGGTAAAAAAGGCAGCAATGTGGCCAAAGGATGTACTCTTAATGTTCGTGTTCATTGGTAGAAGCCTCTTTCTTTGAATGCTTATCTGTCTGGAAGATTTTCTGGTATTGTCTGGGTGTCAGCCCAATGAAATCCTTAAAAAAACGGGAAAAGTGGCTCTGGTCAGAAAAGCCAGTCATGGCAGCGGTGTCAATGGGCGGTATACCCTGTTCCAGCAGCTTTTTAGCCCGCTCAATACGAATTGACTGAAGATAACGGTATGGGGAGACGCCAACCTGTTTTGTGAACAGCAGCAAAAAATAAGACTTGCTGAGCCCGGCAAGAGCCGTTAAATCGTCCAGGGAAATATTGTCAGAAAAGTGATCCTCCATATAGGCACAGACGGCTTTGATTTTATTATCAGGCTCGGCGGTGCTGCTCTGTTCAAAGGGGGAACTGTATTCACGAAAAATTTGTTCCAAAAGCAGAAAGAAAGCCTCCTCCTTTTCAAAGCGTGATGAAATCTCGACAATCCCTGTATAAAGATCATTTAAGGCAGAGGTAATGTCACTCTGATAGACGACGTTTTGGGTAAAAAACGGTGTGTAGGGCTGGCCGGTAACCTCGTGAGCAGCGCTTTTCATGATATCAGCAGGAATATTGACAGCTCTGTAGTCCAGGATTTCTCCGTTCCTTGGGGAACAACGGTGGCTGTCTCTTGGATTAAAGAGCACCAGATCACCGGCGCTCAGGTCATACTCCCGATCTCTGCACCACAGATGCCGTCGTCCGCCTTCTACAAAGCCGATAACGTAATAATCATGAAAATGATTGGGAAATGGCTGTACAATTCCAGTCAGATGGTATGCTTCAATTTTCAGATCTGTATCATAGTAAACATGCCGCTGTTCTTGTTCAAATGTCATGTAATTGCCTCTCTTTCTGGTTTTATTTTAGCAGAAGTGCTGGCTTGTGTCTTGTATGATCTTCCAGGTGAAAGATAAAATTTTAAGAAAAAGAATAGAAAAAGCCATAAACAGGACCCTGGAATTGAAAAGTTTGGAGTTTATCTGCTGCCGGATGCGTTTATGCCACTGTTAACAGTGACTCAATCGTTCTGGAAGATTTTGCGCGATCTCATCATCTTTTTAAATTTATAAATGTTTAAATACTGTTGATCAGGGTATATAAACATTGCAATATCATACCAAACCCTTATCTTTGATAATCTCGGACAACCAAAAAGGCCGCTGTTGCTTTTCCGCATCAGCGGTCTTTTTGTAGTTAAAGAAAAAAATTTTCCGTATCGTAAAGGCTTATGTTATAATTTTGAAAGATTAACAAAAACTAACGGGTCTGCTGATTAATGGTAAATGGCCCTAAAGGGAGAATAAAATGGATAAAAACCAACTGGTTAAACAGCCTGTTCCAAAGATGTTCTTTCACTATCTGCTTCCGGCGGTCAGTGGGACGATGGTAACTTCTATTTATATTTTAGCCGATACAATTATTATAGGAAAAGGTATCGGCACAGAAGCAATGGCTGCCTTAAACATTGTTCTGCCTGTCTTTAACCTTGTTTTTGGAACCGGCCTGTTGTTTGGTGTGGGCGGCTCTGTGCTGATGTCGATCAGCCGGGGGCGGGGAGAAGAGAAAAAGGGACAGCAGTATTTTACCACTGCCTTTATCCTTAATCTGCTGGCAGGGATTGTTTATATATCGCTTTTCTTTGCCTTTGGGGAAAACATCATGCTTTTCTTAGGTGGAACCGCTGTTACCATGCCATACATCATGGAATATGCCCCTTATATTGCAGGTGGTGCACTGATCTTTAGCTTTTCATCATTTTTACAGGCCTTTGTCCGAAATGATGGTGCGCCCAGGCGTGCAATGGCGGCTGTTATCGCGGGCGGTGTGTTTAATATTATCTTTGATATACTGCTGGTTTTTCCCTTTCAGATGGGAATGTCCGGCGCTGCACTGGCCAGCGTTATGGGATCTGTATTAACAGATTGTATCCTGATTTCGCATTTCTTTTCCAGGCAAAACGGGCTGCGGTTTTGTTTTGGAGGACTGAGATTATCTTTTTTCAAAGCTGTTTTTGCCAATGGCTTTACCAGCTTTCTGATTGAAATTTCAGCTGGTATTGTTATTTTCGCGTTTAACCATCAGCTTTTACGCTATGTGGGAGAGATTGGCGTCAGTGCTTATGGTGTTATTACAAATACGGCCTTTGTGGTCACCGCTTTAAGTAATGGTGTCAGCCAGGCAGCTCAGCCAATTTTGTCAACCAATTATGGCGCTGGAAAGTTTGACCGTATCTACGAAGTGCGGGCTCTGGGGGTGAGGACAGCTCTAGCCGTTTGTGCTTTGCCGGCGCTTCTTGGGCTTTTGATGCCGGATCTGTTTACCTATATTTTTTTAAACCCCTCACCGGAAGTACTGGCGCTGTCTGCAACGGCCATACGCATTTATTTTATTGGTTTTTTTGTTACAGGAACCAACATGTTCATTATCAATTATTTTCAGGCAGTTGTACGGCCGAGGATTTCTTTAGGCCTGTGTCTGTTTAGAGGCTGTGTTTTCAATTTGTTTTTAGTCACTGTGCTGCCGCTTTTATGGGGTGTGACAGGCATCTGGATGGCAGTACCCTTAACAGAGTTTATCTCGCTTGGAATAGGTGTACTCTTGATAAAAAGAATTTCCATTGAACAGTAAAAAAGATTGAAAAAGAAAAGGCCTGAGCAGAAAGCCAGGCCTTTAAATTAGAATAAGCCGATTTTTACATCGACATCATATTCTTTTTTTAGTTCATCGACACGATCAAGGAAAGCGCGGTTTTGTTTTTGCTCAAGAAGATACTGGCGGGCGCTCTCCTTTACCACATCGTAAGGAATAGTTTCAGAGGTTTTGCTGTCGGTCACCTTAATGATGTGCCAGCCAAAGTCTGTTTTTACAGGTTCATCGCTCATTTCGCCAACCTTCATAGCAAAGGCGGCATTTTCAAATTGTGGTACCATCTTTCCTTTTGAGAAATAACTCAAATCGCCGCCCTGTTCTCTTGACGGGCAGACAGAGTAAGCTTTTGCGGCTTCTTCAAAGGTTTTGCCTCCATCCTTGATTTCCTTAATAATATCAATGGCCTGCTGTTCAGATGGCAGTAAAATATGGCTGGCGCGGATGCTGTCCGGTGCGATGAACTGTTTGGGGTTTTCATCATAAAACTTTTTAACCTCTTCATCGCTGACTTCTACATTTTTCATGAATTTGGCAATCATATGCGATTTCAGCAGCTTTTCTTTTGCATCCTCAACCAGAGCGAGATACTCTTCAGATTCGTCCTCGTGATCTTTCTTCCCTTCCAGATAGAAAAGTTCCTGAGCAACAAGCTCCTCGAGTAATTTTCTGCGCCCTTCCTTTGTACGGAACTGGCCCTGCTGCTCCTGAGGTAATTGTTGTATTAAAGCTTCCAGGTCGGTATTGTAAATTTCTTTACCTTCGACCACTGCTACGACTTGTTTTTCCATTTAGAAAATCTCCTTCTATTAATAGTCATTAAATTAAATATTATAGTTTATATTTCTCTTTGTCAAGGGGCGGTTTGGTATACAATGATTTTTTCAGGTTTTACAAAGCTTTTCAAATCCCGCTCTATTTGCCTGATCAGAGCATTGCTATCTGCATAGCTGACGTCGCAGGTGCTTTCGGTTAAAGACCAGGCAAAAACCGGACAGGTCGGATCTTTTTTATAAAAGGTCTTAAACTGCTTACCGCTGATTCGAAAACCGCCGATGTTAATATCCAGCAGCTGGTTTAAATCAAACTGTTTTCCCAGGCTGTCGATAAAGTCGCGGTATATCCTCGCACTGTTGTTGATAGGCATTACGGGCTCAATGGAGAATCGAACTGTCGCATGGGCTCTAAGCGCCTGAGATACTGCCGCCATCCGCGTTGCAAGGGAAGGGGTATGACGTTCGTAAAGATGGATTACCGGATCGGGGAGCAGCGACCAGGCAAAAATGACATTTTGAGGCGGGTCTGAGATGGGAAAACGCCCGGCTTTTGTTTTCACCTCGATCGTCAGGTTAGCATGTCTTTTAGCTAATGCGAGCCATGGGCCCAGAAAGTGGGTAAGCGGATCAAGCGCCATCAAATCACTGTCATAGGAAATGGCCAGATAAAGGGGCTCACAGCTGGATAATAAATCCTGTTCTACAGAGGTGATGAAATCCTCATTATTGACAAAAATAACTATGTGCCCGGAGGGGTAGATGCTTTTTAAGTAACAATAGCTGCAATCATAAAGGCAGTTCATGATAATACCAGTATAGTAAAAGCGTGCATGTCCAAAGTTTTCACAGTAGGGAGAACCATCATAATAAAAATCCTGCTTTTTTCGGGCTAAAATAAGATTTGGGGAACGCTTCTGTGCAATGAAATCCTGATGGTGCCGGTTGAAAATTTGTGAGTAGTCATCAATATAAATAAGACTGTCGTAATTGATTTTTTGTAAAATAGCCTGTGTGTTTGGATGATGGGCTGCCCCCTTCTCAATGTAAATGTGTGAAAAGGGCTTAGCACCAGAGGTTTTTAAGTAATGCATTAAAAGCGAAGCTCCTTTCTTTTTTGATGGTAATTTTAAGCTCAGTATAAGGGAGAAGAGTATTAGAAAGGCAGGCTGAATCTCTGAGCTTTTTCGAAACGCATGCTTTTGTAAAAGTAATTTTTTGTGTCTGAGTCAGGCGAAGCGCGGACTTTGTTTTTTCCATCAGCAGAGATTCCTCTGGGGTAAAAAAGGGCTCCTCATCTTTTTCAAACATAGCCTTCCAGCGGGAAAAGGTTTTTTGCCATTCAGGGTTGTCATTAATCCTCAGCAGAACAATACGATGGGGCGGAAGCTTTCTAAAAGCTGTTTCCAGCGCAGCGGTAACATCAGTGCTCAGAGCATCATCGACAGAGAGATATAAAGACCCCTCGTCAAAGGGATGACGATAGAGAATATCCGGGAAATAGCAATGTGTTTTCCCATTTTTTCTTATCGAAACTTGATTGACGAGGGTCCAGTTTTTAATATTTTGATCATTAACGAGCAAGTAAAAATATTTCATGTCGGCCTCCTTTGAGGTTATTTTACCTCAAAGAAGGCCGTTTGTCATCAGCGATTGCTTTCAATCATATGCTTAACCACCAAAACAGGATGATGAAAAAGCATCCGGGGGCCTGAAAAACGCATTACCTCCTGCACGCGTTTTCGCATTTCCGGTTTGTAGCAGTGGACCGGACAATGGCTGCAGAATGATTTTGAATCCTGAAAAGGACATCGCTCCAGGCGGCCCAGAGCATAATCCAGAAGTGCCTGGCAATCGGGACACAGGTTTTTTTGGCGGTGCTTTTTTAAGCAGTAGAGGCGGATCATTTTTTCAATAATATGCTGTTCAGATTTTACACATGCCATTAGGAGAGCCTCCCGTTTTCTATGGAATAATCCAGGTCGGTGATACCCATGGTGGAACGCCGGTGAGAAACCAACACAACGGTATGGTTAGCTGCATGCTCCCGGATGGATTTCAAAATAATCCCTTCATTCAGGCTGTCCAGATTACTGGTAGGCTCATCGAGAAGAATAAAGGGTGCCTGGTGTAAAAAGGCCCTGGCCAGCCCAATACGTTGTCGTTCGCCGCCCGACAGGGATTCGCCAAGTTCGCCTACGGGAGTATCGTACCCTTTAGGAAGCCGAGTGATAAAATCATGGATAGCGGCTTTTTTTGCGGCTTCGGCCACCTCTTCGTCACTGGCGTTTAAACGGGCAACACGGATATTTGCTCCGATAGTATCATTAAAAAGGTAGGTGCTTTGAGTGACATAGCTTTCATTTTCACGGAGACTGCGGGTATTAACAGAGCGGATATCATAACTGGAAAGCTCAAGGCTGCCGGACTGGCGGTCCCAAAAGCGCATGAGCAGTTTAAGAAAAGTAGACTTTCCAGACCCACTTTTTCCATGAATGCCAATAACCTTTGAGGCGGGGAGTTCCATGGTAATATTGTCGAGGATTATTTCGTCGTCATAGGCGAAAGAGAGGTTTTTACATGAGGCTCTGTCAAAGGTAATGTCCACACCCTTCTCCACTTCACTAACAACTGGACTTTCGTCTAGAATATCCAGCACACGCTCTCCGGCGGCAAAGGTTTGAAGCAAATTGTTTGAAAGGCTGCTGAGCGCTGCGGTTGGACCAAAGGAGCTGAATAAGGCAACGGTTGGAATTAAAATACCTTCAAAGCCGACAATCCCCTGACGCATTAGTATAATAGAGGAAAAAAGCATCGCGAGATCAAAAAACAGGATAACTGTATTTGTAACAGCAGCCGATAAACCTTCCTGATTTTTCAAGGCTTTTTGATGAATATCAAGAGCATCGGACTGGCGTGTGATCTCTTTTAGCCTTGAGGGGCCGCAATGGTATTGGATACATTCCTTTAAACCGCGCAGGCTGTCCAGAAAATAGGTGTTGAGCTCGCCAAAAAGTCTCCGATAGCTTCTTCCTTTATCTGCCCCCAGCCGTGAGGCGGCTACGGGAATGAGAAGCCCTACACAAAGATAGGCGACGGCGGCAATAAGGCCGAGCAGCAGATGAAACTGCCCAATGAAGATTACCATGATTAAAGAGGTGATAATAGCGATGGCAATGGGGGCGATGGTGTGCGCATAAAATACTTCCAGAAGCTCGATATCGCCAGTAATGACAGCAATCAGATTGCCTTTATCCCTGCCTTCCAGTTTTGCAGGAGCAAGCTTGCGAAGGGCTTTAAAAACTTTGTCACGGATAATAGCAAGAAGCTTAAACGCGATATAGTGGCCGCTGGCCTGTTCAATATAATGAAGCACGCCGCGCAAAAGCCCCAGGATAAGGATGACCATAAAAAGCAGCTTTAAATCTATTTTCTGGATATCCAGAATGGAAAGAATACCATAGCTGCCCAGGATGGTAATAAAAATTGCACATAGATAGCCCGCAACACCCATAAGGATCGTGAGCAGCATGATGTGGATCAGCGGCTTAACCAGCCCGATAAGCCGCATCATGATTGAGATGGGATTTCTGCGCATAGACAGGAGTCTCCTTTCCATAATTTTCAAGAGATGTCTGGGTAAAATACAGATCTGCATAGTAGCTGCTGTTTTCCAAAAGCTCTGTATGCGTTCCGAATTCGATGATACGCCCTTTATACAAAACATAAATTTGATCGGTGGAACGCACATTGGCCAGTCGATGGGAGATCAGCACAACCGTTTTGGTATGTGACAGATCCTCGATGACGTCCATGATCTGTTCTTCGCTCTCCACATCTATGTTAGAAGTTGCTTCATCGAAAATGTAGATTTCAGAGTCGTGAAGAAGTGCCCGTGCGAGGGAAAGACGCTGGCACTGGCCTCCGGAAAGGTTTGAACCATTCTCCAGTATCTGTGTATCAAGCCCTTGCTGTTCTATAAGAAAATCATAGAGACAAACCCGTTTGAGTACAGAGTACAGCGCTTCGTCACTGGCATTTGGCTGGGCCATTAAAAGATTGTCACGAACAGTTCCCTTGAAAATCATACTGTTGTGACTTACGAGGGTGATATTTTCCATAATGCTGGCTTCAGACAGGGATTTTAAATTTTGCTTTCCAATACTGATATCGCCGCGGTAACTGCGATGGGCACCCATAATAAGCGAAGCGATGGTACTTTTTCCACTGCCAGATTCTCCGACGATGGATACAAATTTTCCCTTTGGAATGCTTAGGGAGACGTCTTCCAGAACAGGGCGCTCGACATCATAAGAAAACTCAATGTGATTTAAATGAATATCCGCGTCCTCTGGATCAATATTACCCGCGGCGTGGACAGGCTCATCAAGGTCAAGCAGACGAAAAATTTTATCCGATGCGGCCATTCCATTCATTGCGATGTGAAAAAAAGAGCCCAGCAGACGCAATGGGATAAAGAATTCCGCTGAAAGCATAATCAGTGCAAAGGTACCGCCAAAGGAAATATTTCCTTTCATAAATTCTGTGACCGCCAGAATAATCCCAACGGCAGCGCCCCCGTAGGCGATAATATCCATGACAGTTACAGAGTTTAATTGCATGGTGAGGACCTTCATGGTTATTTTTCGGAATTTTTCGGACTGAGCATTCATTTCTTCATTTTTATAATGATCCGCCTCATAAATTTTAAGGGTCGTCAACCCCTGAAGATTTTCAAGGAAGCTGTCTCCTAGTTCTGTATAGGTACTCCAATATTTTGATAGAAGCCTTTTGGCGATTTTTTGTACAGCTACAATTGAAACAGGGATAAGCGGCACACAGATCAAAAGGATCAGTGCGGTTTTTAAATTAACAAACGAGAGAACTGCAAACAGGGTTAACGGTGCGAGAAGACTATAAAAAAGCTGCGGAAGATATTTGCCAAAATAAATATCCAGTTGTTCAACACCCTCCACAGAAACCTGAACTACTTCGGCTGTAGAAATTTTTTCATTGTAGCTTATGCCCAGGCGAAGAAGTTTTTCATATATTTTTTCACGCAATGTTTTTTTTACACCGGAGGAAGCTGCGTAAGACATTTTTGAAGCCATAAGAGTAGCGGCAGACCGTACAATCAAAGACACACAGATGATTACCAGATAGCCGGATATTTTAATGCTTTCAATACCGTCTGTTAAAATATTCTGCAAAAGCCAGGCGATGGTGAAAACAATCGCCATGTTTGCTAAAAGACAGATCCAGTTAAAGAACACATTTAAAAAAATATAGCGGTTAGCCTTACCCATCATATGTGTCAGGCGTTTGTCAATCATTCTGTACCTCCTGAATGGTTTTAATCCTACAGATGAAGTAGTAGTATTTAAAAATCATTACCGCAATGATGAGGATACGCGCATAAATGACATCGACCAGACAGAAGGCCAGGATCAGCATAGCGGATGCAAAGGACAGAAGCGAAATCTTAGTTTTCAGTGTCATGGCTCGTTCCTTAACGAAGCTGTCCAGATGTTTTTGATAAATTTTGGTACTCAAAAACCAGTCATTAAACCGCTTGCTGCCCCGCGCGAAGCAATAGCTTGCGACAAGAAGGAAAGGGGTGGTTGGGAGCACCGGCAAGATAACACCGATGGCTCCAAGCCCGAAGAATAAAAAACCAATAATAAGATAAAGTGTTTTCATAAAACTCCTTTCAGATAATCGATCATACAGGTGGTTTTAAGCAGGGCCGCATACTGGCCGCGCTGATAAACATTGTAGAAAAATTGTGTAAAAAGGCAGAGGTAGCAGGAGGAATAAATCCAATGAGCCCGCCTGCCAGCAGCAGGCTGTTAAATCCAATGATGACATGGAAATTTTTTTGGATGCGTTCCATTAAAGACAGGCTGAGGTGCCGCAAAGTAACAAGCGCTCTGAGGTCTGTGCTGAGCAACGTAATATCAGCAACCTCACGGGCAATATCAGAGGAATCTTTCATGGAAACAGAGACATTTGCAGCGGCTAAAGCCGGTGAATCATTAATGCCGTCACCCACCATGATAACCTGGTGGCCATCTTCCTTCAGACGCTCGATGACTGATGCCTTGTCTTCTGGTAAAATTTGCGCCTGGTATTCCGTAATGCCAAGCTGGGCTGAGACGTCTCTCGCGGCTTCATCACTGTCGCCAGTGAGCATGATAATTTTCTTTATGCCAGATTCGCGGAGTGCTTGTATGGTTTCAGCAGCTTCTGGACGGAGAGGGTCATCAATACAGATCATTCCGGCCAATGCGTCACCCAAAGCTAAGAAAATCGCCGATTTGCCATGACCTTTTTCTTCGATGATGGATTTTTGTTCTGGCGTTACGGGAATCCCTTCATCCTCTACAATGAAATGGTAGCTGCCAATAAGCGCCTTTTTGCCGTGAAGCTTTGAACGAATCCCATGTGCAACGACATATTCTACTTCGGCATGTTCTTCACGATGCTTTAGATTTTCCTGTTCTGCTTTGTGAACAATGGCGTGAGCAACACTGTGAGGGAAATGCTCTTCAAGACAGGCCGAGGTTTTCAGAACCTCTGTCCTATTATACGGTGGAAACGAAATAACCTCATTGACACTTGGAGAGGCAACGGTGAGCGTTCCGGTTTTATCAAAAACAATGGTATCTGCCAGAGCATAAGATTCGAGAAATTTCCCACCCTTTACCACGATTTTATGGTTTGCAGCTTCACGCATAGCTGAGATGACGGAGATCGGTGTTGCAAGTTTGATGGCGCAGGAGTAGTCAACCAGCAGGACAGAGGCCGCTTTTGTCGCGTTTCTGGTGAGTAAAAACGCCAGACCAGATGCCAGAAAGCTAAAGGGAACAATGGAGTCCGCTAAATTTTCGGCATGGCTCTGTACATCTGCTTTCAGGTTTTCAGATTGGTCAATAAGCTCGATGATTTTGTTCATACGAGTCCCGTTTCCAATAGCACGTACCTTTATAACAATGCTGCCGTCTTCAACGACGGTTCCTGCATAGACTGAATCCTCCGCTTTTTTTAAAACGGACTGAGATTCGCCCGTCATACAGGCTTCGTTAATGTAGGCTTCACCCTCACAGATAGTACCATCTACTGGGATTGTGCCGCTGGTACGGACAATAATAGTATCATCCTCTTCAAGCTGGCTGATGGGTGTGCTTATAAAGTTGCCATAACTATCCTGTTTCCATACGGTGTCAACATTGACAGACAAGCTTCCTGCCAGGGCAAGCTTTGTTTTTTTTCTTGTGTAGTCTTCCAGTAAATCTGAAAGCGACAGGAGAAACATAATGGAGCTTGCGGTTCCATAATCTCCCTGTGCTAAAGAAACGCCAATGGAGGATGCATCTAAAACATCGACATTAATACGGAAATTAAGCAAGCTCTTTATTCCGCGCACAACATAGGGGACAGCGCGGAATAAAGTGATTACATGACGGACAGGAGAGGGAAGAAGCCCCCGGAAAAGTAATCGGCGGACAATTCTAAACGCAAGCGCATATTGAAAGCCTGCGTCAACTTCAGAAGTGGTGTCTCTCTCGGCTGGCGGTATGACGGGAAGTTCTGCAGGCACTAAAGTATCAATGAAGTCTAAAAGTAAAGAACGGGAGTCATCGATATAAAAAATTAAAAGGCTTCCGTTGATACTGGAAGCCTTTGCGTCGGTAACTATGGTTTGTGCCATCAAAACAGAAGTTATACTGTAGCCTTCATCAAGAGAAAAAGCATTACGCCCGCAACGCAGACGAATGCGTCCAGGCATATCGTGAACGATGGTGTATTTCATAGTCTGACTACTCCTTATTCTCCAGCAGATTCAGCTTTTTTTGACTCGAGTTTTGCTTCATAACAGAGATCAACAGCATCTTCCTTGATATTTTCATACATCACTTTAGCATCATCCTGCAATTTCATACCAGAGGCTAAAGCACTTACAAAGAATTTATGGGCGCATTTACTCTTTAAAGCTTTTACACCAAGAGTGGCCGCCGCAATACCGCCAATAAAAAAAGTCAACTTATCATTTTCTAAAACATTCTTCATAATTATACTCCTTATAAATTAGTCCACTCGATATTTGTTTTACTATCTATACATGATTAGAAAAAACTAACAAAAACATAAAATAAAATTACTCTACAATAATACTTTCGGCGTCAGCTTTTCTAAGTGATAGCTCATAACCTCGTACTGTTACTTCTATCGGGTCGCCTAAAGGAGCAACCTTTCGGACAAATATATCGACACCTTTGGTAATTCCCATATCCATAATACGACGTTTGATTGGCCCTTTGTTTTCAATTTTTACAACTTTTACTGTTTGACCACATGGAGTGGCTTTTAAAGTTTTCATATTCATATCTCCTTATTCGTTGATCATTATTCGATTTGCCATTGATTTATCAATTGCAACTCGTGTATCTTTAACATTGATGATCATGTTGCCGCCTAGTTGAGAAACGACAGTGACATTATCACCAATAACAAATCCCAAACTATTTAAAAAACGTTTTGTTTCATCTTTACCATTAATTTTCATTATTCTTACTGGTTCTCCCATACGGGCCATACTTAACGGCATCATTCATACCTCCTAATTCAGTTAGATGCTCATAAAAATGTTAGCCGCATCTGATATCTTGTTTAAAGTTTAACCTTTTGTGATAATATTGTCAAGAAGAATTTAGCGATTGATTCAATTTCGAGAGAAAAAATAGCGTAATATTAACTAATTTATAATCATTCCTATTTAATGAAAAGGTATTGACAGAATAAAAAACGCGTGCTAAGATGTTTTCAGTTAGTTAGCTAGCACTAACAATAATTCCAAAGTTAACGCTGGAATCATTGAACATATAAAAGGGGAAATAAGACAGATGCTGAATGATTTTGATAAATTACTGGGTTTTCATTGTGCCCCAACCCTGATGGGAATAAAAGAAGCGAATCTCATCTGCTGCGCAAAGAAGCAGTTTGCAGATATTTCAGATTTGTTATCTGAGTATAATGCCTTTTTGAATCATAAAGGTTTATACCTTGAACCGTTATGGGAAACAGAACGTCGCGTATTGGTTCTGGTTTATCAAAAAAAGAAGCTTACAGAGAGTCTTAAAGAACCAAAAGTAATAAACTTTTTAGAAAAATATGGTTATCAAGAAAATATGACTTTTAATGAACTGCTGGATAACCTTAAAAAAAATGTAAGTGCAACAGGAGATTTTCCACACGAAATTGGTGTTTTTCTGGGATATCCCATAGAAGATGTTGAAGGGTTTATCCTCAATAAGGGAAAAAACTGCCAGGTGTGTGGTTGTTGGAAGGTATATTCGGACGTTGAAAATAAATTGAAATTATTTGAAAAATATACAAAATGCCGAGATGTAGTTTGCAGCTATATTAATCGGGGAGCCTCAATCAGACAATTAATGCAAGCTGGTTGATAAAATCATTAAAGGAGAATAAAAATGGATAAAATTGCAGTTATTTATTGGAGCGGCACAGGAAATACAGAATTAATGGCCAATCGTATTGCGGACGGTATTGAAAAAGGTGGGAAAAGTTCAGAGACTTTTTTTGTAACGGATTTTAGCAAAGACAAAATCGCGGATTATGATCATATTGTTTTCGGATGTCCGTCGATGGGGGCAGAAGTGCTTGAAGAAGGCGATTTTGATCCGTTCTTTACGGATATTGAAGCCAACTTAAAAGATAAAAAAGTGGCTTTGTTTGGCTCTTACGGCTGGGGCGACGGTGAATGGATGAGAGACTGGGAGGATCGTGTTCGTGAAGCTGGGGCAGTGCTTTATGACGAAGGGCTGATTATTCAGGAAACACCAGATAGTGATGGTGAGGAAGAGTGCGTTGACTTTGGAAAAGGATTTGCGCAGTTTTAGTTTTACAGGCCGGCAGAGATCCGGCCTTTTTGTTATTCATCTTAGAAAGGACAAAATATGAGAGCGGCAATCAATAAACAGGAATTACTTGAAAAATGCAGATTATTGCTTTTGGAAATGCTCGGAACTGAAAGAGGAGGTAAAGCCTACAGGTCTTTTGAGCTTAGCTACGATGCTTTGCTGACAAAAGAATCGTCTGAAGAGACAAAGGGCGAGCTGCCGCAGATGCGGGAGATTGTGCTGCGCACAATAGCGTTATATCAGGCATTGCTTAAGATAAAAATTTCATGGCAGCAAACCGAGGAAATATTAAAAGCGCTTATGAAAGGGTATGCTGTTTTAATGTCTAGAGAGCTGGAGAGGCTGTCGTCAACGCCGTTCTTTTTTGCGAACTATCGAAAAAAGGTAGCGGAAGGTTATAGCGATTATTTTTCTGAAAAAGAATGGGATATTGAATTGATTGAAAATACACGCAGCAAGTTGTGCTTTGATATTAAAGCCTGTCTATTTTTTGATGTTTTAAAAGCAAATGATTGCGTCATTTTAGCTCCTTTATTTTGTGAATTTGAAAAAACTGCTTTTGAAGGTATGGAAGATAAAGTTGGATTTAGTCGTCCTTATTATAAAGGGCAGGGAGATGATTATTGCGAGCTGAGCTTTTATAAAGTCTAAATAAAAAAAGCCTGTCAGTAAAGCCTGCAGGCTGTTTAATGAACAATGAATGATAGCATTCATCAATTCAAGAGAGGTTAATTGGATGTGTTGGGAAAGGAGCCTGCCTGCCCTTGGCAGGCTCCAAAAGAAGGAGTATCATTTCCCGAAACACTTTTGAAGAAATTAATAAGTTAGTTTCAGCAGCTTTTGAAAGTGGATTAAACAATTCATTGGTATTTGAACGAAGTTGATTGTTAAAAGGATTTGTCTTAATAGGAATACTTCTCACATGTTACGGTGAGTGATTATCGCTGTGCTTCGATAATCTTCATCTGATTGGCTGCATTAATCAGAGAGTGTGTTGTTGTTCAGTTTAGCTGCTTAAGTTAAGCATAACTAACTTATGACTTAAGTATACAACAAAGAAAAAGAACTGTCAAGTATAAAATATAAAAAATTATTTTTATTTTATTACAAAATGAAACTCTTTCGTTATTGATGTAACTTTGTTTATGTAATTTTCTTTTGCAATACCAAGGCTTAGATGGTAGTGATTGAATTATATATCAAAATATAAATAAAACGATTATTGAAAAAGAAAATATAAAAAAACAGCGAAAAAGACGATATTTTTACTGAGAATATTGGTTGTTATCATGAGAATCAAATGGTACAATTACTGTATTGGAAAATAAAATTCTCCATTAGTACTTAAAGAAAGCAGGGTGAAGTATGGCCGAAAAATTAACAACTAAAGGGAAAAAGACCCGAGAAAATATAATGAATACTGCAAAAAAGCTGTTTTATGAACGCGGTTATACCAATACAGGAATCCAGGATATTGCAGAAGAAGCAGGTGTAAAGCTTGGTACGATGACCTATTATTTCAAAAAAAAGACAGATTTAGTAGGTGAGATTTACAATACATATTTCATGGGGCTTTACAACTCTATCAGTGAGACTTTGGGACAGGAGGCAACACTGTTTACAAAATACTGTTTTACGCTGATTTGTTTTTTTGATGATATCCTTAAAGACTCAAAAAATGCTCGGTTTTATTATGAAATATTGGAAAAAGATGCCAGCCGTAAAGAGCGTTTGTATTTAATTAAGACATTCAATCGATCATGTCTTGATTTTTTCAATAAATCATATGAGAAAGATGATCTGGACGCATATGCCATTACGAATTATGGCGCGCAAAAGGAAATATATATGGATTATTACGACAGAGAGTTGCCTTTTGATGCACACAAGGTTGTGGAGTATCTGGTACGCAACACGTTTCGTATTTTAGCCATTGACAAAGAAACGCTGGATAATACTATTGAGCAGGCCTTTCGTTTTTCTGAAAGCGGACAACTGTCAGAAATTCGCTTTCTGATCTAACCTCGGCGTTAGATGCTTTGGAGTGATATGAGCTTGCGGAAGCGGTTTGCAGTATTTATATAGGAAATATTTTTTTGAGGAGATGAAATGATCGAGGCAGTCATTTTTGATATGGATGGAGTCATTATTGATTCTGAACCAGACTATAAACAAATTGAGTTGGATATGTACGCCGAAATGGGCTTGGAGATGTCTGAAGAAGACGCAGTGAAAAGCATGGGCAGAGTGACAGTTGACTGGTGGCGGGAGCTGAAAGAACGATTTGGTTTTGAACAGAGCGCTGAGGAACTGGCAGAATATGAAAATAATCTATATCTGGACTTTTTATTCAGCGATGAAAATCAGAAAACCATGATGGAGGGTGTAGATGTTTTTCTGAAGACCTTAAGGGATAAAGGGTACCGCATCGCAATCGCCTCTTCCTCAACCGTTCCTGCGATTAATCGTGTGTTGGAATTGTTTGATTTAGAGGACGCTTTTGATGTAAGGGTTTCAGGAGATCACGTCGCTGTGGGTAAGCCGGCTCCGGATATTTTTTTGCGCGCTGCAGAATTATTGAATGTAGCGCCTGAAAAATGTATGGTCATTGAAGATTCTGGCAGCGGGATTCTGGCAGCCAAGCGGGCCGGTATGCAGTGTACAGCGTATCTCAGCGCTCCGGAAGGTCAGGTTGATGTCCATCTGGCGGATTATCGAATCGCACATTTTGACCGCTTTTTTGAAACCGTAACGATTATGGATTAACTTAATTAAAACTTTAGGCAAGGTAGCCCTGTCTTGACACTTGGTTAGGATAGGGCTATAATTATGCTTGTAAAGTTAGGTTAATGCTAACTAATTAATTATGGTAAAAGGTGGACAAAATGACATGTAAAAGACATGAGCTCTATCAGGCATACATGAAGCTTTTAGAACTAGGAAGCCAGTGTAGCGAGACCATCAGCCATGAATGCCAGGCCAAAGCACTGACTCGTAAACAGGTTTATTATTTACGGATCATTGATGAAAACAACAATATGACCTTTAGCAAGCTGGCTGATTTTACATCAAATTCTAAGCCAACCATAACGGAAGTGATCAATAAGTTTATTTCCTGGGATTGTGTTTACAAAGAGAAATCAGATAAAGATAAAAGGGTGTGCTACATCCACCTGACACCCAAAGGAAAACGCATTGCTCGGGCAGAGGAACTGACCCAGCTTCGGCTGATCGAACGCATTGAAGCTTGTCTGGATGAGTCAGAAATTAATACACTCATAACCCTGTTGAATAAACTGAATTGACGTTATGGATTTAAATAAAATTGAGGAGGACATTTATGAATTTAGAAATGAAGCATACAGCGATCATTCCAATTACTGAGACGGTTATCTATCCTGGTGTGGCAAGCCGTATTTTTGTAAATGAAGTGATTGGCCAAAATATAAAAAAACTGATCGTTCGCAACGACACCTTGGCTGTCGGCGTAACGACAAAAGATTATCATGCATACGACCTCCTGACGGGTGAATCTTTTTACTCTGTTGGAGTGCTTTTGAACTTTGATAATATTCAACGTGCAGACAACGGATATATTATTGATATTAATACATTAGGAAGGGTGCGCGTCAGCAATATTGCCAACGATGGTGAAGGACTTGTAGGCGATTATTATGAACTCGAGGATATTCATGATTTGGATGAAACCGAGCAGGCAGAAATGATTGACTATATCAAAGGTATCATGGGAGATATTGGACGTAACTTTAAGGGAGCAGATTATTTTGTCAAGCTGCTTGAAGGGTTCCATTCGATTGAAGAGGTAATCGGCTATACTGTTCCCATGATGGGGATTCCAATTTCCAGCAAGCAGGAGCTTTTGGAGATTGATTCAGAAAAAGAACGGGCGCTTAAATTTATTGATTATGTGATCCGCGAGAAGGATTCGGTTCATCTGCAGCTTGAAATCAGCAAGAAGTATTCCAAGCAGAAGGATAAAGCTTACAGAGAAGCCATGCTCAGAGAGCAGCTGAAAAATATTCGCGCTGAGCTGGGCGAGATGGATACTGAAGAGGAAGAGGAAGCAGATTACAGAAAGCGCATCGAAGAATCCGATATGCCGGAAAAAGTCCGCAAGGTAGCGATGAAAGAGCTTAAAAAGCTGGAGGCTGCGGCCCAGGGAAGTGCGGAGGTTAACGTCATTCAGAATTATCTCGATTTATTGCTTGAGCTGCCTTGGCACAGTGAAATTAAGGAAATTGATATTGGTAAAGCCAGAAATGTGCTTGACTCGCACCATTATGGTATCGATGATGTGAAAAAACGTATCATTGAGCATTTAGCTGTTATGAAGCTGAAAGAAGATAAACAGGGCTCCATTCTGCTGTTAGCCGGACCTCCGGGAACAGGTAAAACAAGCCTTGGAAAGAGTATAGCTGAAGCGCTGGATCGTGAGTACGTACGTGTCAGCCTTGGCGGCGTCAGAGATGAATCTGAAATCCGTGGCCATCGCCGCACATATGTTGGCGCCTTACCTGGACGCATTATCAAGGGAATCAATGACGCGGGAACCATGAATCCGGTTTTCATCCTTGATGAAATTGATAAGCTGGGTATTTCAAACCAGGGTGACCCGTCTGCGGCTCTTTTGGAAGTTTTAGATCCAGAACAAAATAATACTTTTGCGGATCATTATCTGGAGGTACCCTATGATTTGTCCGATGTTTTCTTTATTGCGACTGCCAACGATCTGAGCACCATTCCAGCACCGCTTTTAGACAGAGCTGAAATCATTGAACTTTCCAGCTATACAAACCGTGAGAAACTGCATATTGCCAAGGACCATCTGATTCCGAAGGTATTGGACGACCATGGTCTTAGTGCAAGTCAGCTGACCATCAGCGACGAAGCACTGCTTCAGATCATTGAAGACTATACCGCAGAAGCGGGTGTCCGAGGACTGACCAAGCAATTGGCAAAAATTGCCCGTGTGGCAACGGAACGTATCGTTTCCGGAAAATGTGAAGAGCTGGCAGTTACAAAAGACAATCTAAGAGAAATTCTTGGCAATAAAACACGTCGCCATGAAAAAGCGGGTGAAAACAATAAACCTGGCGTGGTAACCGGTATGGCGTGGACTGCTGTTGGCGGAGAAATCCTCTTTACAGAGGCCACTATTATGCCAGGAAACGGAAAACTGACTTTAACCGGCCAGTTGGGCGATGTCATGAAAGAAAGTGCTACCATTGCCATGAGTTTGATTCGTTCCCGTCTCGGCGGTGAAAGCAATGGGTTTAACTATTTCTCCTACGATACACATATCCACGTGCCTTCCGGTGCAACACCCAAGGATGGCCCAAGCGCGGGTGTAACCTTAACCACTGCTCTGGCATCCTTAGTTCTTGGAAAACCGGTAGACAGCAAACTGTCTATGACCGGTGAGATTACCCTGAGCGGCCAGGTACTGCCAGTTGGAGGAATTAAAGAAAAGGTTATCGCAGCTCACCGCAGCGGCATTGAAAAAGTGCTGCTTCCCAGAGAGAATCAGAAAGATGTTGAGGATATTCCAGAAGAAGTGCGAAATGAACTGACTTTTGTTTTCGTCGATACGATTGAGGATGTCCTTAAAGAGGCTCTTGGCGTTGATTTGCCGGAATGCGACCTGAAATTTGATGTTTTATTAAACAAACCGGAAGATAAGGACCACACCCCTTCAATGATTTTATAAAGATTAAAAAGACCAATGCTCAGGCCTTGGTCTTTTTTAATGATAAAAATTTATATGATGTCGACGGGATTTTTTCTTCTAAAAAGTGAATTGAAAGGATAAAATACTAATATTCTATTTGGAAGATTTATGTCCATGGATAAATACCAGGAGGGTAATATGGAAGTTTTTGAATTAAATACAAAAGTCATCAGTGGCGTTGACTGCCTTGAATATTTTAATCAGTACAAGAATCAGGGAATCTTCATTGTCTGCGATAAGTTTCTGGCAGAAAACCAGTCTGTAACCCGGATTTTAAAAGAAATAGACGATTCAAATAAAGTTGTACTGTTCACAGATGTGGTGCCAGACCCACCACTTGAAGAAGTTGCAGCCGGTATGAAGCGGCTCATGGCAAGCAGCTGTGATGTGATCGTCGCCTTCGGCGGCGGATCAGCCATCGATGCCGCTAAAGCGATCCTTTTCTTTACAGCCAGGCAAACGGGGAAGGTTTTTGAGTTTATTGCGATTCCAACCACAAGCGGTACCGGGTCAGACGCAACCGCCGCAACGGTTATCACTGATTTACAGGCAAAGGTCAAGCACCTTTTTGCAGATCCAATGATGCTGCCGGCTGTGGCACTTTTAAATCCGGATTTTACAAGAAGCGTCCCCAAGCCGATCGTGGCCAATACTGGTATTGACGTATTAACACATGCTCTGGAAGCTTATGTAGCCCAGGGAAGAGATAATTTTTCAGATTGTTTCGCTGAAAAGTCTGTTCAGATTATTACACAGTCGCTTCTGATCACATATAACGATCCAGACAATACTTACCACCGTGAACAGATGCAGGTAGCGTCAACCATGGCAGGTATGGCCTTTAATAAAGCGGGACTGGGCATTAATCATGGCATTGCACATAACCTGGGCGGTATGTTTCATATTCCGCATGGACTGGCCAATGCGATTTTACTGCCGCATGTGGTTACTTTTAACAGCCGCGATGAGGGATGTCTGAATCGTTACGCACTGCTCGCTAAGGTTACGGGTATCGCACCTTTTACAGACACGGCCAGAGTTGCTGTGGATAAGCTGATCGCGTACATCCGGGATATTATGGAAAAAATGGAAATGCCTACTTCTCTGATTGCATGGGGAATGGATAGAAATGAGTTTGAAGCTGGAAAACGTCAGCTTGCAGAGAATGCTCTGGTAGATACCTGCACTCAGACAACACCTCTCATGCCAACCGCTGATGAAGTACTGGAAATTCTTAATAATATATCTCAATAAGTTTAAAACAGCGAAAGCAGACTTTGCAGTTCTGTCTTCGCTGTTTTTTGTGTAAAAACAACGCTGAAAAGAGTAGAAATGTAATCCTTGCCAGAATATTGGAGCTATGATATACTAAAAAAGATGAAATACCCTAACAGAGAAGGTTTAGCAGCCTGATTTGAAAGGAAGATGAAATCAAAAAACGCATGTTGTGCATGGGTTTCTTTTAGGTTGCATACTTCCTGCCCCGGCTGGAAGTTTTTTGATTTTTATGGGTATACATTCGAAATAACGTTTAAAGGAGTTTTGAAATGAAGAAAAAAAGATGGCTTGCGTTTGTCGGATGCCTTTTGGCAGTAGTTTTAATGAGTGCTGGCTGCTCAACGAAGCAGGTAGAGGAAGAACCAAAACCAGAGCCACAGACAGTTAAAATTGCTGCGTTGTCTGGCCCAACAGGAATGGGCATGGCCGAAATGATCGCCGAAGGTGTTGAACTGGGAGAGCAGGTAGAGCCTGAATGGACAATCGCCACAGCCCCCGACCAGGTGACAGCGGGAATCATCAATGGTGATTATCAGATCGCGGCAGTGCCAACCAATCTGGCGGCCACCCTGTATAATAAAACAGAGGGTAAAGTTATTTTGGGTGCTGTGAACACATTGGGAACTTTATCAATAGTAGCGGATAAAAGTGAGAATATTAATTCCATGGCGGATCTCAGAGGAAAGACGGTTTACGCTACCGGGCAGGGTTCTACACCGGAATATGTCTTAAACTATCTGTTAGATAAAAATGGCCTGACACCAGGGACTGACGTAACCATTGAATGGTTTGGGGAACACAGTGAAGCGGCCGCGAAGCTTGCGTCTGGAGAAGGCTCCATTGCCATGCTGCCGCAGCCTTTTGCCACAGCGACTCTTGCTAAGAATGAAAACTTGAAGTTGGCTGTCGACATGACGGATGCCTGGGAGAAAGCTACAGACGGAACAAAGCTGGAGATGGGCTGTGTAGTAGTAAACAAGGAATGGGCTGAAAAGAACCCAACGATTGTCAAAAAGTTCATGGAGGCATATAAAACCTCGGTTGAAACGGTCAATGTTGCTGATGAGCGCGCTGCCAATGATGTTGTGGAAGCAAAAATTATGGATAATCAGCAGATGGCTCAGAAAGCTATTCCAAATTGCAGTATTGTTTTTATTACACCGTCTGACGCCAAAGGAGACCTGCAGAAATACTTTGATGTTCTGGTTTCTTTTGAACCAAAATCGGTAGGAGGAAAGGTACCGGGTGAAGATTTCTACGGACTCACATATTAAAAAAATGCCGCCAGGAGTTTTAAAACTTCTGGCAATCCTTTTTTGGATTGGTATTTGGGAGCTTGGAGCCAGTATGGTGGGAAACAGCCTCGTTCTTCCATCGCCGTGGACAACCTTGACCGGTGTGGCTGGAGTCGTTGGTGAAGCCGGATTTTTTGAAGATCTTGGAATGACCTTAATCCGGGTTTTTGGCGGGATTGCTGTCTCTGTGGCGCTTGGGGCAGTGGTCGGAATGCTCAGCGGTCTTAACCGTGTTCTTTATGAACTGATGCTGCCGTTTGTCACAGTTGTGAGGACGCTGCCGGTAGTGTCGGTCAGTATTTTGATTAACCTTTGGATCAAGTCAGGCTGGGTACCGCTGATGGTCACCTTTCTTGTCTGTTTTCCCATTACCTGGACGAATGTGGTGGAGGGCATCCAAAATACCAGCAGAAACCTTCTGGAGATGGCGGCGCTGTACCATGTGCCCTTTAAGCGTGTATTAAAAGATATCTATCTGCCCACATTAAAGCCTTACTTCGCTTCTGCTTTAATGAATGTTATCGGAATGGGGTGGCGATCAACCGTAACCTCTGAGGTCTTAGCCAATGCCCTCCCGTCTGTGGGGATGAATTTATACTATGCTAAAGTATATCTGGAAACAGAGACGCTGTTCTCATGGACGCTGATTGTCGTAATATGCAGTTTTACCCTTGAAAAACTGACTGTTTGGTTTTTGAGAAAAATAAAGGCCGGTGACGATTATGGATATTAAAATAGAAAACCTGACAAAGGCTTATGGAAATGAAGTGATTTATCGTGATTTCAGTATAAAATTTCCAGAAAATAAGATCACCGGAATTATGGGGCCGTCGGGCAGCGGAAAAACCACGCTGCTGAACCTTCTGGCTGGCGTCACAGCTCCAGACAGCGGCATTATTGAAGGTGTAGAGGATGGGAAGGTTTCTTATATTTTTCAGGAGGACCGCCTTTTACCCTGGCGGACGGTTAAACAAAATCTGTGCTTTGTACTGGATAAAGAGCAGGAATCGACCGTGGCACCCATTCTTGAAATGGTGGGCTTGGCAGAGTATGCAGATTATTATCCAAAAGCTCTGAGCGGCGGAATGCGCCAGCGTGTTTCCATAGCCAGGGCTTTTTGTTATCCTTCGAGCCTGTTGTTGATGGATGAGCCCTTCAGCAGTCTGGACTATGAGCTTAAGGACCGTATGGCTGAAGATTTCAAACGCCTTTGGCGGCAAGATCCCAAAACAGTTATCTATGTAAGCCATAACCGGAATGAGCTTACAAAGATCTGCGATGCGATATATTTATTAAAAGAAAAACCTGTTAAGATTGAGAAAATTACATAATATTAAAGGAAAAAGTGTTATAATCAAAAGAAAACAGCATTAACAGGAGGAACCTTATGGATTTTGGCGACTTTAATGTATATCACATTTTTACGATGGGCTTTGCCGGAGCTGAGGAATACCAGGAGCAGTGCGGACAAACAAAGCACCGCCTCTGGAAAATAGAGAATCTTCTGGAATACTTAAAAAAGCTGGGCATTAATACGATCTTGCTTGGGCCTCTGTTCAGTTCAGTATCGCATGGATACGACACAACAGACTATTATACGGTTGACAGGCGTCTGGGCACAAATGAAGATTTAGCGGCGCTTATGAACAAACTCCATGACAGTGGTTTTAAGGTGGTGCTGGACTGTGTTTTTAATCATGTAGGAAGGGATTTTTTTGCCTTTCAGGATATGAAACAGAACCGGGAAAACTCGCGTTATAAAGATTGGTTCCTCGGCGTTAATTTTTGGGGAAATAACAGCTTTAACGATGGCCTTAGCTATGAAAACT
Source organism: Eubacterium callanderi (assembly GCF_900142645.1). Taxonomy (GTDB): domain Bacteria; phylum Bacillota; class Clostridia; order Eubacteriales; family Eubacteriaceae; genus Eubacterium; species Eubacterium callanderi. The sequence goes on along the minus strand of NZ_FRBP01000012.1, from coordinate 50,436 downwards.
GGGCGGGGCATGACAATCTTGTCAAACTGAACCTTTATAATCCAGAGGTAAAGGATTATTTAAAAGAAGTCATGCGTTTTTGGATTGAAACATTTCATATAGACGGCGTCCGGATGGATGCTGCCAACGTTATGAACACTGAGTTTTTAAGAGAGCTTAGTGATTTTTCCAAAAATTTGAAGCAGGACTTCTGGTTTGTCGGTGAGAGTGTCCACGGCGATTATAATGTGCTGGTACAGGAGGGGCATCTTGATTCTGTAACCAATTATGAGGACTACAAAGGGTTGTATTCCAGCCTGAATACCAAAAACTACTTTGAGATTTCCTTTTCCCTGAACCGCCTTTTTGGCGAGTATGGCATTTACAAAAGCTTTTATACTTTCAATTTTGTGGACAACCATGATGTAGACCGGGTGGCCTCAACCCTGACCCGTGAAGCGTGGTTGTATCCGCTTTATCTGATGCTTTATACCATGCCGGGGATTCCTTCGATTTACTATGGCAGCGAACAGGGCGCCAAGGGTGTAAAAGGGAATGGGACAGACGCGCCGCTCAGACCAAATTATGAAAGCATGCATTTTGACGAGCACTGTGATTTATATCAGAAAATCTGCCGTATGGCTGCGGTTAGAAGGGCGTCGAGAGCCATCCGTTATGGCGATTATAAAGAATTATTTGTAAAATCGCAGCAAATGGGATTCATGAGGCGTTTTGAAAATGAACAGGTCTACGCCCTGTTTAACAGCGAGGAGAATTCTGTCAGAGTTGAGCACCATGACTTGAGAGGAAAGTTCAGGGATCTGTACAACGACGAAATTGTGGAGTGTGACGGCAGTGTTGAAATCCCTGGAGATTCCGGACGTGTGCTGGCAGCTGAGAGCTGCGGTCTTGTCGTCGAGGAAATAACAGAACAGCCAAGCAGCAGCCAAGCAGAAGAGCAGTCCGCTGGGGAGATCAAATCCCGAGAGGAGAAATGCGACCAGACTCTTGAAATTCCTATAGGGATGACCATGCAGGATATTATGTCTAAAGCAATAGAGGAGGCTGAAAGGGGCATCGAAGAAGGTGAGGTGCCTGTTGGGGCAGTGATCTTGCACAATGGAGAGATCATAGCAGCGGCCCACAACCAGAAAGAAACGCTGCAGGACCCAACGGCACATGCCGAGATGCTTGTTATTCGTGAGGCTTCAAAAAAACTTGGACGATGGCGTCTGGACGACTGTGAACTTTATGTGACAGCGGAACCGTGCCCCATGTGTATGGGGGCAGTTATTCAAAGCCGAATCAGGAAACTGGTTTACGGGACATGGGAAACGCGGTTTGGCGGTGTCGAGACAACGGCAGAGCTGGGAAAGCATCCAATGCTTTCAAATGCAACGGAAATTTATTCCGGTATCTGTGAGGAGAAATGCCAGGAACTGCTTGAACGTTTTTTTCAAAATAACCGTTAGATAAAACAATGGCACAGCGGAAAGAGGCATAGTAAAATAAAAGTCTTTTCGCTGTGCTTTTAAGATTTAAGCCTCTAAAGTGATAAAATAAAAATAATTCCATTGGGGGTAAGCGGTTTCAGGTTGTTAAAATTAAAACAAGCAAAAATAAGTGTTGACAAAGGTTTTAGAAACAGATATAATCTTTTCAACATCAAAAATATCTAACAGCTATGACCAAGAGAAAGATACCGTAGGTCTTTATTCCAGAGAGTTGGCGAATGGTGTGATGCCAACAATAAAGGGGTATGTAATACTCACTTGCGAGCTGCTGACCTGAAAGTTTACCAAACTAGTAGGGGAAGCCGTTATCCTGTAACAGGAGTGTCAGCGTTAAATGACTAGGGTTAAGAAAGACAGATGTCTGTTCCGACCTGAAGAGGAAATGGCCGTGAGGCTGTTTTAAAGAAGAGTGGTACCGTGGATATGTATATATTATCCGCCTCTTTTTATACAATGACAGAATTGTATACAAAGAGGCGGTTTTTTTATATAAAAAATTATTCTTAAGAGTTTTTTAGGAGGAACTAAAAAAATGGCAACATTATTTTATGACAAAGATTGTAATTTAGGTTTATTAGATGGTAAGAAAGTAGCTGTTATCGGTTATGGCAGCCAGGGACATGCTCACGCTTTAAATATGAAAGAATCCGGAGTGGATGTGCGCATCGGTTTATATGAAGGCAGCAAATCCTGGCCTAAGGCTGAAGCAGCGGGCCTTACAGTCAAAACTGTCGCCGAAGCGGTAAAAGAATCTGATGTCATCATGGTATTGCTTCCAGATGAAAAACAGGCTCAGATTTACGCAACCGAGATTGAACCAAATCTGGAAGACGGCAACTACCTGGCATTTGCTCACGGTTTTAACATCCATTTCAAACAGATTGTTCCACCGGCAGGCGTAAATGTATTTATGATCGCGCCAAAAGCTCCGGGTCATACTGTAAGAAGCCAGTTTGAAAAGGGTGAAGGTGTTCCAATGCTGATTGCCGTTGAGCAGGACCCATCTGGAAATACTCATGATATCGGATTGGCTTACGCAAAAGCCATCGGCGGCGCGAGATCCGGTATTCTTGAAACCAGCTTCCGCGAAGAAACAGAAACAGATTTATTTGGCGAACAGGCTGTTTTATGCGGCGGCGTTACAGCGTTGATGAAGGCAGGCTTTGAAGTATTGGTAGAAGCCGGCTACGAACCGGAAAGCGCATACTTTGAATGTATCAACGAAATGAAACTGATCGTTGACCTGATCTTCAAGGGTGGTTTCTCCTTGATGCGTTATTCCATCTCTGATACTGCTGAATACGGCGACTATGTCACAGGCTCAAAGATCATTACCGAGGACACAAAAGAAGCCATGAGAGAAGTATTAAGAGACATTCAGGAAGGTACTTTTGCTAAAAACTGGTTACTTGAAAACAAATGCGGCAGACCATATTTTAATGCGAAGAGACGGATTGAGTCCGAACAGCAGCTTGAAAAAGTCGGCGCAGAATTGAGAAAGATGATGACCTGGGCTGACTGATTGTCCAGTTAACGCTTATTCACCAAGAAGGCAGAAGGTTATCCTTTTGCCTTCTTTCATAAAATAAACAAATTGCTAAAATCCCTTCGTAACGGAGAGTAGAAAGAGGAACAAGAATGTCCGAAAAAATAATTTTATTCGATTCTACCCTTAGGGATGGAGCCCAGGCAGAAGGAATATCCTTTTCTGTAGAGGATAAAATCCGGGTACTGGAAACGCTGGACCGGGTAGGCATTGATATCATCGAAGCGGGTAACCCGGGATCAAATCCAAAGGATATCGAGTTTTTTGAACGCGTTAAGGATATTGAACTGAAGCATTCAAAGCTGTGCGCATTTGGCAGTACAAGAAGAAGCGGCATTGATGTGGAAGATGATGCAAACCTGCAGGCGATTATCCAGGCGGATACACCGGCGGTTGCTATTTTTGGAAAAGCGTGGCCTTTTCATATCACAGAGATTATTAAAACGACACTGGACGAAAATCTTGCGATGGTTGAGGATACGATGGCTTTTTTAAAAGCGAGTGGAAAGGCTGTAACCTTTGACGCAGAACATTTCTTTGACGGCTACAAGATGGACCCGGCATATGCTGTTGAGGTTCTGAAAGCAGCTGAGCGCGGCGGAGCCGAATGCGTCGCCCTTTGTGATACCAACGGCGGTACTCTCCCCATGGAAATCATGGAGATTGTAAAGCATGTTGCCAGTGAAGTCGGCATTGCCGTCGGCATTCATTGCCATAACGACAGCGGTCTGGGCGTGGCAAATAGTATTATGGCAGTACAGGCCGGGGCAAGACAGGTGCAGGGAACTTTTTTAGGCTATGGAGAACGATGTGGAAACGCCAATCTTTCTTCGATTATTCCCAATCTTCAGCTAAAGCTGGGGTATGACTGCCTGAGCCCAGAGTCAATGGAGAAGCTGACCAGCTCGGCCATCCGTATCGCGGAAATTTCCAATTATGTTTTGTCCGGGCGAGAACCCTTTGTGGGTAAAAGCGCCTTTGCTCATAAGGGCGGCATGCATATTGACGCGGTATTAAAAGCGCCGACTTCCTTTGAGCATATTCCACCAGAGTCTGTAGGGAACCAGCGGCGGATTTTAATGTCAGAGGTTGCCGGGCGCAGTACCATTATCCAGCTGATCAATGAAATTGATCCAAGCCTGACAAAAAAATCAGAAGAAACCACGCGGGTGATGGATAAAATTAAAGAGCTCGAGTATCAGGGCTATCAATTTGAAGGTGCTGAGAGCAGTATCAAGCTTTTGATCCGCAAAGAACTTGGAAAATACCGGCCGTTTTTTCAGATTGAAGATTTTAAAACCATCGGTGAAAAGCCTGTTGAAGGCCGGGCACTCAGCGCTTCTGCCGTTGTAAAGGTCAATGTTGAGGGACAGTCTGAAATCAACGCTGCTGAAGGTGACGGCCCTGTAAATGCTTTGGATAAAGCGCTCAGAAAAGCCCTGGAGGTCTTTTATCCCAAAATTAAGGAGGTTCGCCTCACAGACTTTAAGGTTCGCGTGATTGATAAAGGCGCGACAGCCTCGAAAGTCCGTGTTTTAATCGAAAGCACAGATGGCGAGGATATCTGGACAAACGTCGGCGTTTCCACTGACGTTATTGAAGCCAGCCTTATCGCGTTAATCGATTCGATTGAGTACAAGCTTCTCAACGATATGGAAAGAAAATTGAAAGAGTTTAAATTTATATAAATTAAGAAGGAGAGTGATCATTTTGGGTATGACAATGACTCAGAAAATATTGGCGGCACATGCTGGTCTGGAATCCGTAAAACCGGGTGATTTGATCATGGCAGACCTGGATCTGGTGTTGGGGAATGATATTACCTCACCGGTAGCCATCAATGTTTTTAAAAATATTAATAAGGAAACCGTTTTTGACAAAGACAAGGTTGCGCTGGTCCCAGACCATTTTGCGCCGAACAAGGATATTAAGGCTGCGGAGCAGTGCAAACAGGTGCGCTGTTTTGCCTGTGAGCAGGATGTCACCAACTATTTTGAAATCGGCGAAATGGGTGTAGAGCATGCTCTGCTGCCGGAAAAGGGACTGGTCGTTGCCGGCGATGTCGTGATTGGGGCAGATTCGCACACCTGTACCTATGGTGCGCTTGGGGCTTTCTCAACCGGTGTGGGTTCTACCGACATGGCCGTTGGTATGGCAACCGGTAAAGCCTGGTTTAAGGTACCGTCTGCCATTAAATTCAATCTGACTGGCGCTTTCAAAGAAGGTGTTTCAGGAAAAGACCTGATTCTTCACATTATCGGAATGATTGGTGTGGATGGTGCGCTTTATAAATCAATGGAATTTGCCGGAGAGGGTGTGTCAAGCCTGACGATGGATGATCGCTTCACCATTGCGAATATGGCCATTGAAGCTGGCGGTAAAAATGGTATCTTCCCTGTCGACGATAAGACCATCGAATATATGAAGGAGCATTCTACCAAGGAATACAAGGCCTTTGAAGCAGACGCAGACGCCGAGTATGACGCTGTGTACGATATTAATCTGGCAGATATCAAGTCTACGGTAGCATTCCCGCACTTGCCTGAAAACACTAAAACCGTTGATGAAATTACTGAACCGGTTAAGATTGACCAGGTTGTTATCGGCTCATGCACCAATGGACGTTTCTCAGACTTTAAAAAGGCCGCAGATCTGATGCGCGGTAAGCATGTTGCCAAAGGAATCCGTGTTTTGATTATCCCAGCAACTCAGCAGATTTACCTGGATTGTATGGAAGCGGGATATTTAAAAGACTTTATTGAAGCGGGCGCAACGGTGAGCACACCGACCTGCGGGCCATGCCTGGGCGGACATATGGGGATTCTGGCAGCGGGAGAACGCTGCGTTTCCACAACAAACCGTAACTTTGTCGGACGCATGGGCCATGTGGACTCGGAAGTCTATCTGGCGAGCCCCGAGGTTGCGGCGGCATCTGCTATCCTGGGCCGTATTGCCGGACCAGAAGAATTATAAAAAGGAGGAACGCATCATGAAAGCAAAAGGAAAAGTATTTAGATATGGCAACAATGTTGATACAGACGTTATTATTCCCGCAAGATACCTGAACACCAGCGATCCTCTGGAATTAGCGGAGCATTGTATGGAGGATATTGACAAGGATTTTATAAAACGCGTGGAGGACGGCGATATCATCGTCGCTGATGATAATTTTGGCTGCGGCTCTTCAAGAGAGCATGCGCCCATTGCCATCAAAGCCTCAGGTGTCTCCTGTGTAATCGCCAATAGCTTTGCGCGTATTTTTTATCGCAATTCCATCAATATCGGGCTGCCGATTCTGGAATGTCCGGAAGCGGTGGCAGCGATTGAAGCAGGCGACGAAGTAGAAGTGGATTTTGACTCTGGCGTTATCACTGACGTGACCAAGGGACAGAGCTTCCAGGGACAGGCATTCCCTGAATTTATGCAGAAGCTGATCGCAGCAGGCGGCCTGGTAAATTACGTCAACGAGAATCTCATTTAGCTTCATTATATACAGGCTGGATTTCCAGCCTGTGCTTTGAAAAAAATTGAGTAGGTTACAGAGGAGAAAAATCAATGAATTATAAAATAGCAGTTATTAAAGGGGACGGAATCGGTCCTGAAATCGTAGAAGCCAGCATGAAAGTGCTGGATAAAATTGGTGAAAAGTACAATCATACCTTTGACTATACAGAAGTTCTGGCAGGGGGCGCAGCTATTGATGCCTGCGACACACCGCTTCCGCAGAAAACGGTGGATATCTGTAAAGCCAGTGACGCTGTATTGTTAGGTGCCCTCGGCGGTCCAAAGTGGGATAACCTGCCAGGGGACAAGCGACCAGAGGCCGGCCTCTTAGGCATTCGCAAGGCTCTTGGCCTGTTCGCGAACCTGAGACCAGCCATGCTTTTTGAAGAACTGAGAGACGCTTCGCCGTTAAAATCTGAGATTATCGGCGATGGCCTGGACGTTTTAGTTGTCCGTGAGCTGACTGGCGATGTATATTTTGGAGAAAAGAAAAAAGACGGCGATTTTGGCGCCTCTGACTTAATGAATTACACACGGCCAGAGGTAGAAAGAATTGCCCGGGTAGCCTTTGACAGCGCGAAAAAGCGCGGCGGAAAAGTAACCAGTGTCGACAAGGCAAATGTCCTTGAAACCTCACGCTTCTGGCGTTCAGTGGTTCTTGAAATTGCCAAGGAATATCCAGATGTCGAGCTGGATCACCTGTATGTCGATAATGCGGCCATGCAGCTTGTCATTAATCCGCACCAGTTTGATGTTATTTTGACAGGAAATCTTTTCGGCGACATTTTATCCGATGAGGCCAGCATGCTTACTGGGTCGATTGGGATGCTGCCCTCGGCCAGCCTGGGCGAAGGCAAGTTTGGCATGTATGAACCGATCCATGGCTCAGCGCCAGATATCGCTGGGCAGGATAAGGCCAACCCGATTGCCACAGTGCTGTCTGTTGCAATGATGCTGCGCTATTCCTTAGGCCTTTCGGACGAGGCAGATAATATTGAGGAGGCAGTGAAAAAGACACTTGCCCAGGGTTACCGCACTGGCGATATTGCCGGTGACAATAGCAATGTTGTCGGCTGTGTCGAAATGGGTGAGAGAATTATTTCTAGTTTATAATAATAAGGAGAAAAATTATGCGTAGTGATTCCGTAAAATCAGGAATGCAGAATGTGCCGAAACGGGCGCTTCTGAGAGCGCTTGGCCTGACTGAAGAAGAAATGACAAGACCCTTGATTGGTGTTGTTAACTCTTATAATGAAGTCGTTCCGGGGCATATGAATCTCGATAAAATTACAGAAGCCGTAAAAGCCGGCGTTCGTCTGGCTGGCGGCGTTCCCCTGGAATTTCCAGCAATCGCTGTCTGTGATGGAATAGCAATGGGCCATCAGGGAATGAAATATTCTCTGGTTACCCGAGATCTGATTGCCGACTCTACCGAAGCCATGGCAATGGCCCACGCCTTTGACGCTATGGTAATGATTCCGAACTGCGATAAAAATGTTCCCGGACTTTTAATGGCGGCAGCCCGCCTTAATCTGCCTGCTATTTTCGTCAGCGGCGGCCCAATGCTGGCCGGACGGGTAGGTGATCTGAGAACAAGCTTTTCCAGTATGTCAGAAGCGGTAGGCTCTTATACTGCTGGGAAAATGTCTCAGGAAACACTGGAAGAATATGAATGTAACACCTGCCCGACCTGTGGCTCTTGCTCGGGGATGTACACTGCTAACAGCATGAACTGCCTGACTGAGGTTTTGGGGATGGGTCTGCGGGGTAACGGCACAATCCCGGCCGTTTATTCCGAACGTCTGCGTCTGGCAAAACGCGCGGGTATGCAGATCATGGAACTGCTCGAAAAGGATATTCGTCCAAAGGATATTATGACAGCGGATGCTTTCAGAAACGCATTGACAATGGATATGGCACTGGGCTGCAGCACGAATTCGATGCTGCACCTGCCGGCGATTGCCCATGAATGTGGTGTGGATCTGAATCTGGAAATTGCCAACGAGCTCAGCGAGAAAACACCGAATCTGTGTCATTTGGCGCCTGCGGGCCATACCTATGTGGAAGACCTGAACGCCGCTGGCGGGATTTATGCGGTTATGAGTGAAATTAACAAGCTTGGTCTGTTAAAAACAGATTTAATCACGGCCACAGGAAAAACAGTGGGCGAAAATATCGAAGGGGTTCATAATCTGAATCCTGAGGTTATCCGCCCTGTCGAAAATCCTTACAGCAAAACCGGTGGTATTGCGGTTCTGAAAGGAAGCCTGGCACCAGATACCTGTGTGGTTAAGCAGTCCGCGGTCGTACCGGAAATGCTCAAGCATGAAGGCCCTGCCAGAGTGTTTGAGAGCGAGGAAGCAGCGCAGGAGGCCATTAATAATGATCAGATTAATGCTGGCGATGTGGTGGTTATTCGCTATGAAGGACCAAAAGGTGGCCCGGGCATGCGGGAAATGCTGAATCCAACTTCTGCCATCATGGGAAGAGGGCTTGGCAGCTCTGTTGCGTTGATTACAGATGGCCGTTTCAGCGGCGCCACCAGAGGCGCCTGTGTCGGTCATGTTTCACCAGAAGCGGCGGCCGGCGGCCCAATCGCTTTTGTAGAGGAAGGCGATATCATTTCCATTGATATTCCTAACCGCAGCATTGAGCTGAAGGTCAGTGAGGAAGAACTGGCTAAACGCAGGGAGGGCTGGACGCCAAAAGAACCGGAAATTAAAACGGGTTACCTGGCCCGTTATGCAAAGCTTGTGTCTTCTGCAAATAAGGGAGCTATTTTAGAATAGTCAAGGCTAGCGGCTCTTATAAAATATCGTACTGCCAGATATTATTTTAGGCAGTACGATTGATTTATATTTGCCGTTAACCAGAGAAATAGAGGAGAGAACTATGAAAAAAGCAGAAAAATTATTAGGATCAGAGATTGTCGTACGCTGTCTCGAAGAATTGGGAGTTGAACATGTTTTCTCTTTCCCGGGCGGCGTTGTCATACCACTTTTTGATGCTTTCTACCGGATGGATCATAAAATTGCTCAGATCGAGCCATGTCATGAACAAAATGGTGTTCATGCGGCTGACGGCTATGCCCGTGTCAGCGGCAAGGTGGGTGTTGCGATTACGACATCTGGTCCGGGAGCCACCAATGCCATTACCGGAATTGCCAATGCTTATCTGGACTCTGTGCCTTTGGTTGTTTTTACCGGACAGGTGGCACAATCCTTGTTAGGAAAGGATTCTTTTCAGGAAATTGATATTGTCAGCGTAACGATGCAGATTACAAAGCACAGCTTTCAGGTAAGAGATGTCTCCATGCTGGCGCCATCCATTTACGAGGCATTTAACATTGCATCTACAGGACGGCCGGGTCCTGTCGTCATTGATATCCCAAAAGATATCTTTATGACTGAAACAGAGTATGTTCCTCTGAGCGATGAGCGGAAGCCTGTAAACTATTTTCCAACGCCGAGCCGCGACGCGCTGGTTCGTTCCGCGGAGTTTATTAACCGTGCTGAACGGCCAATGATCTATGCCGGCGGCGGTGTTTTAAAATCTGGCGCAAGCGAAGAGCTGGTCGCTTTTGCGGAAAAAGCTGGGATTCCTGTTGCCAATTCCCTGATGGGCCTGGGCTGTATCCCGAGAGATAATCCGCTTTCACTGGGCTTTGTCGGAATGCATGGTTCTCAGGAGTGCAACTTAGCGGTGATCAATTGTGATACCCTGATCGCCATAGGTGCCCGTTTCAGTGACCGTGTAACCGGTAATATTAATGAATTTATGCGGGATAAAAAAATTATTCACATTGATATTGACCCGACAGAGTTTGAAAAGAATATTCAGGTTAATGTTCATATTCAGGCTAATATCAAGGATGTGCTGCCAGCGCTCTCTAAGCTGGTGGAAGAGAAGAAGCATCCTGAATGGTATAAGCAGATCGCGGAATGGCCGCTGCCTGAACGGCCTAAAAATGAATACAATCCTAAAAATATGCTGGAGCATATCAACGATGTTTTCAAGGACGCTTATGTTGTAACCGAGGTTGGCCAGCATCAGATGTGGGTTGGCCAGTATTGGAAATTTAAATTCCCAGGCCAATATGTTACCTCCGGCGGGCTTGGCACCATGGGCTTTGGCTTAGGCGCCGCGGTGGGTGTTCAGCTTGCTAAACCGGATAAAGATGTTATCCTGGTTGCAGGCGATGGAAGCTTCCGTATGAATTGTCAGGAGCTTATTACGGTGAAGCGTTATAACCTGCCCATCAAGATATTCCTCTTTGATAACCAGACGCTTGGCATGGTGCGTCAATGGCAGAAGCTTTTCAATGAAAAACGTTATGCCCAGACCGATTTAGATCAGGGAACTACGGACTATCTTCAGCTGGCGGCTGCCAGCGGCATCAAGGGCTTTGAGGTTAACAGCCTTGAAGAGCTGGATGATGCGCTTGAAAAGATCAAAGATATGAAGGAGCCGGTGCTTGTTCATTGCAATATTTCCAAGGAAGAGGGTGTATACCCGATGGTTCCGGCTGGAAAACCAATTGATGAAATTTATTATGAATAATCGGAAAAAGCCTCATTCTTTAATGAGGCTCTTTTTTAAATGGAAAAATATGAGAATATTTCGTTGTTTATTTATAAAAAGTAAAAATGGGTATATAATAGAATTGACAAAGACTGTTTTTTAAATTAAAATTATTCTAAAATGTTTTATTATTGAGAGTAGAAAATTAAAAGAAAGTGGTGAATACTTTGAAAAAATGGAGATGTACGGTCTGCGGTTATATTCATGAAGGGGATACACCGCCCGCGGAGTGCCCGATCTGCGGTGTGGGACCGGATAAATTTGAATTAATTGAAGAAGAAAAGCCTAAAAGATGGCGCTGCACAGTCTGTAATTATATTCATGAAGGGGATACACCGCCGGAAAAATGCCCGATCTGTGGCGTGGGACCGGATAAATTTGTGCTGGTAGAGGATGAGCCCGAGGATGGTCTTTCTAAGGAAGAAAAGGATAAGCTGCAAAGCCTGCTGTTTAATGTCAGCTATGGATTATATATCATTTCTTCAAAGGATGGGGACAAAATTAACGGCATGACCTCGAACAGCTTCATTCAGATTACGGACACGCCGCTGCGCGGCAGTGTGTGCCTTAACAAAGGAACCCGCACAGCTGAAATGATCGAAAAATCCGGTGTGTTTGGCGTTTCGGTCCTTGGCCAGAATAACCATGATCTGGTAACGCATTTTGGTTTTCAGAGTGGTCACACCGTAGATAAATTTAAAGATGTTTCTTATATTACAGGTGAAAAAACAGGGTGTCCTGGCCTGCCAAATACCTTATGCTTTATTGAGCTGGAGGTAGAAAAAACGGTTGACCTTGGAACACACAATATGTTTATCGGCAAAGTTGTCGGCGGCGAAGCTTTTCACAAGTCAGAGCCTATGACCTATGCGTATTACCGGGCAACACGGTAAGAAAATTATAAATCTGTCATGATGACGGATTCAATCTGCCAAAGAAGTGGCGCAGTCTCGGCCTGCGCCCTTTATCCAGATAAGAAAAAAGGTCCAAGCGCTGCGGTAAACGGTCGGGAATCACGCCTTTTTACCAGAAATGCCGGACACTGGAGAGATTAAGCGTCTTCTTTATTGAAGAAAATACAGGTGTAAAGGCAGTGCCCGCAGGACATCTTTTTCTTCCTTAGGTAAAAGGCTCCATCTCTTGAGGTTTTTGATATGCTGAATCCGTCATGATGACGGATTTTTTTTATTTTTCATTTGACATTAAACAGTTTTAAATTTATAATTAGTTTCACATGAAACTATTAACTAGCTTTTACTTAAGAAGAAGAGAGGAAAAAGTATGTCGGAAGAAATGATTAAGAAACAGGATAGTTCGTATTTTGCGACTGAGCGAATCGGAAAGCTTATCGCTAAATTTGCAGTGCCCTGCGTTGTGTCAATGCTTGTCAATGCACTCTATAATATTGTTGACCAGATATTTATTGGGCAGGGGGTAGGATACCTTGGAAACGCCGCCACAAATGTGGCTTTTCCGCTGGTAACCATCTCTCTGGCCATTGCGTTGCTTATCGGTGACGGGTGTGCGGCTTATTTCAGTCTGAAGCTGGGCGAAGGGAAAAATGAGGAAGCCGCCAGAGGTGTGGGAAATACGATTACCATGCTGACGATTGCTGGAATTCTTTTTTTTGTTTTTGGGATGCTCTTGTTAAAACCGATGCTGCATCTGTTTGGTGCAACGGAAACTGTTTTTCCTTATGCTGAAGCCTATACCCGCGTTATCGTTATTGGTCTGCCTTTTGTACTGGTGGGCGCGGGGTTAAATTCAGTTGTTCGTGCAGACGGAAGTCCGCGTTTTTCGATGGCTGCTATGATTGTAGGCGCTATTATCAACACTATTCTGGACCCGGTATTTATTTTTATCTTTGGGTGGGGCGTCTCGGGTGCTGCTTTTGCGACAATTCTTGGACAGATTGCCACCTTTGTCATTACGATGTTTTATCTGGTGCGCTTTAAAAATATTACCTTAAAAAAAGAGTATCTGAAGCTAAAGGGAAAAATTTGCAAGATGGTCTGCTCGCTTGGCATTTCAAGCTGTGTAAACCAGCTGGCAGTTACGGTCGTCGTCATTGTGACCAACAATGTGCTGGCATATTACGGCGCAATGTCTCCATATGGCGCGGAGATCCCTTTATCTGCCATTGGTATTGTCATGAAGGTAAACCAGATTCTGATGTCCATCCTTATTGGAATCGGCGTGGGCTCACAGCCAATCATTGGTTATAATTACGGAGCTCAGAATTACGATCGTGTGAAGAAAACCTTTTTTATGTCTGCGGGAATTGCGACGGTGTTTGCCTGTATCGGATTTGTGCTGTTTCAATTTTGTACACAGGGCATCGTCAATATTTTTGGACAGGAGGACGCATTGTACAATGATTTTGCACTCAGGACCTTTCGTGTTTTTCTGTCAGTCTGCTTTTTAAACGGTTTTCAGATGGTAACCTCGATCTTTTTTCAGGCCATCGGTAAACCGTTAAAGGCTACCTTGATTTCGCTGTCAAGGCAGATTCTTTTTCTGATACCGCTGTTTATCATTCTTCCCGCCTTTACGGGTGTCACCGGCGCCCTATATGCAGGGCCGATTGCAGATGCCATGGCATTTTTGTTAGCCTTGATTTTAGTCATGTTTGAAATGAAACACTTGAATTTATTGGCAAAAACAGGTAAACTAGAATTAGAAATCAATGAATAAAGGGGGAAGCTGACATGAGTGAACGTATTATTATAACCATTGCCCGTCAGTTTGGCAGCGGAGGAAGAAACATTGGTAAGAAACTGGCAAAAGCACTGGAGATTCCGTTTTATGATCAGGAGCTTATTGATGAAGGCGCTAAGGAAAGCGGTATTAATCCGGAAATGGTTAAGGATCTGGAAGAAACTCCGACCAACTCCCTGTTGTATTCCATTGCCACCAGTTCATTCTTTGGTGCCGGGCATTTTTCACCAACCGTTGAGCTGCCAATGACCGACCGTTTGTTTTTGGCCCAGTCTGATGTGATTCGTAAATTTGCAGCCGAAGGCTCCTGTGTTATCGTGGGACGCTGCGCAAATTATGTTCTCAGGGATGATGAGGATACTGTGGATGTCTTTATTCATCGCGATTTTGAGGAGCGGGTTAATCAGGTATCTAAAATCTATGATTTAAATCTGAAGAAGGCTGAGGAGACGGTTAAAAAGATTGACAAAAGAAGAAGCAACTACTACAGCTATTATTCTGACAAAAAATGGGGACAGGCAGATAACTATGACCTGTGCCTGAACAGCGGTGCTTTAGGTGAAGACAGCTGTGTGGATATTATTAAGGCTTTTATCGAAAAACGAAATATACGAAAAAAAGCAAGAGGTTAAAAATCTTGCAGCCCATTGGAGATTTCCAATGGGCTTTTTTGTTTTTTGGGTATAAAGGAAATATGGTGTCAAATCAAAAAAGTTTTATGAAAACGTGACATTTTTGAGCCTTAACCTGTTCGTAATACGCTCTTAACATGGGTTCGCTATAATTGAAGAGTCCTGAACAGAAAAACAAGATTTTGATCAGATAAGAAAAACGAAGATTTAAGGCAAAATACCGCGCGTGATAAACCGGAGTGTAAGTGGTGCGATTTAACCTGATTTTAACATTGGCTTAACATTCTCTGCACGAATCCGGCGGCTTTCTTTGATATGATTACCGTAATGTTAAATTTAGGTTAATCATGAAGGAGAATGAATAATGAAAAGATCTTTGTCTTGGATGGCGGCATTGACAGTGCTGGTTCTGCTGTCTTTTTCGCTTTCTGGCTGCGGCAATGAGGTGACGCCCTCTTATTCAAGTGAAATTTCAGGAGAAATAAATGGAGGGGGCTCCACCTCTGTTCAAAAAATTATAGACGCTGAGGGCGCGGAATTTGGAGCGTTGCATCCGGCAGTAAAATTTACCTACAGCGGCACAGGCTCTTCCGATGGCATTAAAAACGCGGCAAATGGCACGTATTCTTTTGGATGCGCGTCCAGAGAGCTCAAGGAGTCTGAAAAGACAGATCTGACTGAATTGATATTTGCCTATGACGGTATTGCGGTAATCGTCAATGACGAGAACCCTGTAAAAGATCTGACAAAAGATCAGATTAAGGCGATTTATACCGGAAAGATTACAAACTGGAAGGACGTCGGCGGTGAAGACCGCCCTATAGCGGTGGTGTCGAGAGAAGACGGCGCCGGAACACGAACCGCGGTGGAAGAGCTTCTGGATTTTACAGAACAGCTGAAGCCCAGCGCTACAGTCAAGGAAGGCAACGGAAATGTTCAGTCCACAGTCTCAGCAAATCCCAATGCCATCGGCTATGTGTCCATTACCTTTGTGGACCGGTCCGTCAAACCGCTCAGGGTAGACGGGGTGGAGGCGACCATGGAAAATGTGCTGAATGAAAGTTATGCCTTGTCACGGCCATTTTTAGCGCTTTATAATGAAAAAAACCTCACACCGCAGACCAGAGCTTTTCTTGATTTTATTATGACAGACGAGGGACAGACGATTGTAGAAAAAAATGGTGGAATCAGCGTAAGATAGGATTCTACTTTTAAAATAAAATTCTTTAAGAAAGTGAGATCATTTACTTGGAAGAAAAGAAACAAACCAAAGTAGGCGAGAAAGTTGTTGAAAAGATTTTTTTACTTTGCGCCCTTGTATCGATCATCAGCGTCGTTACCATTACCATCTATGTGTTTGTCAACGGGCTGGAGCCTTTTGTTAACGGCTCTTATTCCTTCTGGAAGTTCATTTCAGGGACAGAATGGCGGCCGGGATCAGATATGTATGGTATTTTTTACATGATTGTCGGCTCAGTTTACGCGACCCTGGGGGCCATTGCCATTGGCGTTCCCATCGCACTGCTGACAGCTGTGTTTATCTCCGAGCTGGCAGGCACACGGATTGGAAAAATAGTCCGGTTTGCCGTTGAACTGCTGGCCGGTATTCCCTCAGTGCTGTACGGTGTTTTTGGTCTTGGGATCATTGTGCCCTATGTACTTAAAATTTCGCCTATGGCCCAGGGTGAATCCCTTTTAGCGACGATCATTGTCTTGGCAGTCATGATCCTGCCGACAGTGGTCAGTATCTCTGAAACCTCCATATCCGCAGTTCCAGACGCATACCGCGAGGGCTCTCTGGCCCTGGGCGCTTCTAAGATCCAGACCATCTTCAAGGTGATTATCCCAGCGGCCAGATCGGGTATTATCACAGGTATTATTTTGGGGATTGGCCGGGCGATTGGTGAGACCATGGCGGTTATGCTGGTATGCGGTAATCCTATCGCTGGCATTCCCACCAGTATTTTTGACCAGATCCGGCCATTAACCACCAATATCGCCCTTGAAATGGGCTATGCTTCTGGGGTACATCAGCAGCTTCTGTTCTCTACAGGTGTGGTTCTGTTTGTATTTATTATGATCATCAATTTTATCGTTAATAAATTTGTCGAATCAAAAATTGGAGGCTGAGGAGCATGAGCAGAAAAGTAAAAGACAATTGCGTAAAAGGAATTATTTACGCTGCCACAGCCATTACTCTTGGTATTTTATTATTTATCATTGGTTTTATCTTTGTAAAAGGGATTGGCATGGTGGACTGGAACTTTATCACCCGAGATTTTAACGATAAGGTCGGCTATCAGATGGCGGAAAAGAAAGAGGTTCCCCTCTCGATCAATGAGGCGGATCTTTTGTCAAAATCGGATTACTACAAAAAATATGAAACGCCGGATGGCGAGCCGCTTTATATCGAGTCCTTAGGGGCGGCCATTATGAAGGTCGACTATTCAAAGAGAAACGAACAGCACAAGCAGGTGATTTTCAGTTATATCGAAAAAGATTCGAGCTTAAACGCCACGAAGGACACAACCGGCAAAGGCACAGCGGTCAAAACAGACTATGTACTGGAAAGCGTGGATGGCGCTGACGTGGCAGATTTATCGCTGCAGGAAATTGCCCAGCTGGTCGATGATGGCGGCAGTACGCTCAAGCTGAAGGTGGTCAACCCTGGCGGTGGCATTTTCAGCAATATTATCACAACACTGTATATGGTGTTTCTGTCACTGATCATTGCGCTGCCAATCGGTATTTTGGCGGCCATATACATGACTGAATACGCCAAGCCCGGCAGACTGGTCAACGCGATCCGGTTTGCCACAGAGTGTCTCTCAGGTATTCCGTCGATTATTTTTGGTCTCTTTGGGATGGCGTTTTTCGTTGTCGCCCTGAAATTTCAGATATCTTTACTGTCAGGCAGTTTAACAGTGGCGATTATTCTGCTTCCGGTTATTATAAGAAGCACAGAAGAAGCCCTTAAGACTGTTCCGGTCAGTTATCGTGAAGGCTCCCTGGCACTTGGCGCGACGAAGCTTCAGACGGTGTTTAAGGTCGTGCTGCCCTCAGCGGTTCCTGGTATTGTGACCGCGGTGCTCCTGAGTATTGGCCGGGTAATCGGCGAATCGGCAGCGCTGCTGCTGACGGCAGGGACCGTTGCGCAGATCCCAGGAACGCTGTTTTCACCGGGAAGCACACTGACGGTTCAGGCTTACTATGTGGCTAAGGAAGAGGGAAACATTGAGCTGGCCTGTGCCATTGGCATTGTCATTGTATTGATCGTTATTGTATTGAATATTTTATCGAGGCTGGCAGCGGACAAGCTGGATGTTGCCCATAAAAAATAGACGAGGTTAAAATGGATAAGAAGAAAAAATTTGATGTGAAGGATCTGGATTTATATTACGGCGATTTTCAGGCCTTGAAGAAGATCAATATTGATATTTATGAGAATGAAGTAACCGCTTTTATCGGTCCTTCTGGCTGTGGTAAATCTACATTTTTGCGCTGCCTGAACCGTATGAACGATTTAATCGACTCTGTCCGTATTGAAGGGACGCTGAATTTTGACGGCAAAAATATTTATGAAAAAGATACGGATGTCATTCAGCTCAGAACAAAGGTGGGCATGGTTTTTCAAAAGCCTAACCCGTTCCCGATGAGTATTTATGACAATATCGCCTATGGACCAAAATGCCAGGGCTTGAAAGATAAGAAGAAACTTGATAAAATTGTCCATGACAGCCTGGTGGGGGCAGCGCTGTGGGATGAAGTCAGCGACCGTCTGGGCAAATCGGCTCTTGGCCTTTCCGGCGGACAACAGCAGCGTCTCTGCATTGCCCGAACCATCGCCATGCAGCCGGAGGTTATTCTGATGGATGAGCCAACCTCTGCCCTTGATCCCATCGCTACTTCAAAAATTGAGGATCTTATGGAGGAGCTTAAAAAGAATTATACGATTATCATCGTAACACACTCCATGCAGCAGGCAGCCAGAATCTCGGACAGAACGGCATTCTTCCTTATGGGAGAAATCGTTGAGTATAATGAAACTAACACCATTTTTATGAATCCGGGAGATAAACGTACTGAGGATTATATTACCGGACGATTTGGTTGATAAAGGAGCGAATAATGAGAGAAGTTTATAATGAAGAATTAAAAACCATTAAGAATGAAATTCTGCTGATGTCTTCCCAGGCAGAACGGATGCTGTCCGATTCAATTACAGCGCTGGAAGAACAAAATGTAAAGCTGGCCAGGAGTGTCATCAGCCGAGATGATATCGTGGATTTGAAGGAAATTCAGCTTCAGCAGATCGTCAGCGAGGTTATTGCAAGACAGCAGCCGGTTGCGGGAGATTTGAGAAGGCTTTCTTCAACCTATAAGATTATTACAAACCTTGAGAGAATCGCGGATTTAGCGGTTAATATCTGCCAAAAGGTGATCTGTCTGCGCAAGGAGGAATACTACAAAAAGCTCGATAATATTCCACAGATGGCGAAGATGGTGGAAGACCAGCTGAAAATGTGCATACAGGCTTATATTGATGAGGATATCAGTAAAATGGACGATGTGGTCCGATATGAGGATGAAATTGACCGTTTGAATAATACCCTGCACAGTGACTGTATTGCAGAAATCAACAAAAATCCAGAGATGGCGCTCCAGGCCATGAGTTTTTCCTTTATTGGAAGTCATTTGGAGAGAATTGGCGATCACGCCACCAATATTTTTGAAACAGTATATTTCATTGTGACCGGAAATTACATGGATTTTAATGATTTAAACACAATTCCTGAAGACGAGTAAGTCGTAGCTTATATTTTTGACCAGAGTAGCTTTTTACTCTGGTCTTTATCTTTTTATTGCGAAATAATCAATGATTCTTGACGCGGCGAATCGTGCCTGTTATAATGAGACATAGTCTATAGTGATTTTAATTTAATAACGTTTTTAAAACGTAAAAAGGGCAAATCTGTTGAAAGGCAGAGACGCAAAACTAAAGGGCCTAAAACCGGTAACCGGTAATGGCAGCCAGCTGCTACGGAAATCCATCCTCATCGATGGACACTGCCCGGCTGCGCCCTTTCGCAGTCGTTTTTTGTTTGTACGAGCGTAATAAGATGAGCGGCAAAAGACTGGGAGTATTTATATAAGAGAAGGAAAGGAAAAAAACATGAAAAAATGGTTAGCTTGTTTTATGTCAGTTGTTATGCTGTTTGCGAGCTTTCCGGTATCTATTCTGGCGGAGGAAGCGGGACAGGAGCCTTCAGCCCAAATAACAGAGAATAATACCGTGACAGAAAATCAGGAAGTGGACAAAACAGCGGAAAGTGTGGAGGAGGCATCTTCTGAGGCAGTTGAGTCTTCTGAGCCTCAGCCGGAAAAGAAAGAGGCGGGTGCCCTCAATGCAGGAGCGTCTGTTGACCTGGTGGGAAATATCGAGGTGGAAATCCACTTTAGCCAACCAAGAACAAAGCTGTCAGAAACAGCAGTCCTGACTCTGGCAGCCAGCGACGGTACGTCCAAGGAAATCCCTTTAAAGGATGTCGTCAGCGAAAAGGCCACAACGGATTTTGGCAGCAGGAGTATCCAGTATAAGACACTGCTTTTTGACAGAGATTCTAATAAGGTGGACAGCAGCAGCGTTCTTTACAATGAGCAAAAGCCCGATGCAAAGATTTATTTTGCCAATGTCAATTTTTACAGTCTGCCGATTGGAGACTACACTGTCACCGTCTCTGACAAGGGAGTAGTGCCAGCTCAGGCGCAGGTAAGTCTCCAGGGAAGTTCCAAACGTGTCGAATTTATGGGCGGTTCAATTTTAACAGGCGATGTCGACCAAAACGGCAGCATTGACGATGCCGATTACGATGCGGTTATGAAAAGCCTTGGTTCTTCTGAAGCGGACTGTGACCTGAATGGAGATGGAACCGTGGATATTGTTGATCTGGTCTATTTACAGGAAAATATGGGTGTGTCCCATGACTCAGGAAAAGTACAGATCAGTGACACCTCCCCGATTGTAGATCCTGACAACGTGGAAATCAAAACAGGTGAAAAGGATCCTGTGACGATAAAAAGCGGGGATATTGCAAAACTTTTCAGTACGGCCTCCGACCAGGCAGGCGCGGTTCAGTTTGCAAGGGAAGATGGAAGCGCTATTTCGGAGGATACGCCTCTGAGAATTCCGCTTGTAATGAAGGAGCCAGTCATAGCGACAGAGCTTCGCATTGCCCCCAGTGAACTGGGGCTTGAAAATGCGCCAAAGAGGGGAACCATTGAGGTAACCGATGAACTGGACAACATAAAATCTGTGGATTTCGATCTCCAAGGACAGGCGGATTATCTCTTTTTGACAGATGAAGCCTCCCCGTCAACCATTGTTATTGACCTGAAAGGGCAGGTTGCGATTAAAAAGGTTACGATCATTGTAAAAGAAACCAATAAGGCGAGCAGTAATTTGGCGGAAATTTCAAAGGTTGAATTCTTGAATAATACCAAGGATAAAATAGTCGAGCAGGTGACGAGCATCCCGACAAATGTTCAGGTAGCCTCTGGCAATGAAAGTCTGACTGTCAGCTGGGAAGCACAGAGCAATGTAACAGGCTATGAGGTTAAAATGAGTTATACAGACCCCAAAAGCGGTAAGGCAGAGACTGTGCTGACACCTGTGGATGGAACTTACCTGACGATCAGCGATTTGACAAACTTTGTGGAGTATAAAATTTCGGTTCAGTCTGTTAACCGATCAGAGGGCGGAAACTGGGAAAGCGGCTTCAGCGCACCCGTAATAGGAATACCGCTGCCAACCTCAGTGCCTGAACAGCCAGAGGGAATCACCCTAAAAGGCGGATACCGCCAGATTACGGTTAACTGGGAAAAACAAAAAAATTCTACTGGATATAATGTCTACTACCGTGAAAAGGGAAACGGTGAATACACCAAGGCTGGAAATTTAGAAAACACCAGCTATGTGATTGAAAACCTTAAGGATCAGGCTGAATATGAAGTTTACCTGACCGGCTATAACGCCATTGGTGAAGGGGCAAGATCATCTGTATATACCTGCACCACAGAATCCATTGAGCCGCCGGTTACATCAAATTATAAGCTGATCAACCGTGCCGGTGAGGTTAACCAGCCCACCGCCCATATTAAGGACGTCACTTATCCTTATTTAAAGGAAAGTGATTATGAACAGGCCTATGATAAATTTGATATTGTGGACAATGACTATACCTCGTATTGGAATTATGGGGGCTGGAATGCCGGCGGCTGGTCAGGCAAGCTTCAGGCGCCGGTCGTAGAATTTGACCAGTCCTATGAAATGAACGATATTGTGCTGGTGCGCGGCGAAGGTGAGCCAAGCACATATAACGCCTACATGAAAATCCGCTGGTGGGATGAGGCCGGACAGGCACACGATCTGAACATCGGAAAAGACTTTGCGGTTCAGGCGAAAAAGAGCACCAATGGAAAAGAATACTATCGTATCCGCATCAATGAAAAGATTAAACCCGTCAAAATTCAGATGAATCCAGCGCTCTACTGGGCCGGCGCACCCAATGCGCGCTGCCGAATTTCGGAAATAAAATTCTACACTTACGACAGTCTGGCAGATGAAACAAACGCCCTGTTCATGGATGATTTACATGTGGAACTGAGAGACAGCGTAACCATGGAGATTGTGGATAAGCTTATTGAGCGCGCCAATACTCCAGATACTGTGAGCGGAGAGTTTCATCCAGATAAGGATTCCATTCTTTCAGAGCTCATATTGGCAAAAGCGATTCTGAGTGAAACCAATATTGATGATACGGTTCTTGTAGACCAGAATGTATCAAACGCCAAAAATGGCAATTTGGGCTTTGCCATGGCGCTGAATGATTTTCAGCCGCTGGGCCTGGCCGCAAAAGCGGGCGATACCATCAACGTTTATGTGGGAACAGAAGGAAATGTTCTTCCGCAGCTTGTCTATACCCAATACCATCCTGACGTCAAAACAGGCTGGAGCAAAACCGTTAATTT
This sequence comes from Eubacterium callanderi, assembly GCF_900142645.1. GTDB lineage: Bacteria > Bacillota > Clostridia > Eubacteriales > Eubacteriaceae > Eubacterium > Eubacterium callanderi. Next base: position 27,934 of record NZ_FRBP01000012.1, on the reverse strand, counting down.
AAAGAAAGGGAAGAACGAAATTACCCTTGAGCAGATTGGCGGTGAAGACAGTGAACGCGGCGGAGCCCTGTATATCCGCTATCCTAATGCCAGCCCATCCGGTAAGGATATCAAGGTGAGAGTGGCAGGAGCGACAAAGATCCCATACTTGAATTTAACGGGAATCACAGATGAGAATGACGCAAAAACGGCGATCCAGTCCTATATTAAAGAACTGAAAGCTTTTGTCGCCAAAGTGCCGGACATGTATGCCGGTGAAGAATCGAAACATCAATGGGATAAAAAATCCAGCATTTACAACAGCACCGATATTATGACGAACCAGATGCTGCTTTCTGTACCGGCGACAGCTGTGCTCGAAGCCCTTAACGGCAGTGAAAGCGAACAGATTGAGCAGCTCTATCAGAACAGTCTGGCCATGGAACAGCTGATGGACATTACCTATAATTCAAAAGGACTGTCCAGAGATGCGGAGAATGCTAAAGATAAATGGCCTGGCTCCAGAATTAATATCCGTTATACCCGTATGTTTACCGGCGCGTTTATGTATGCCACCGGCCAGCATATTGGCATTGAGTATGGCTCAGTCGGCGGTCTGACACATGGACGGCCGCATACGAAACAGGCGGACGGAACCATGGGAGGCGGAAACCTCTATGGCTGGGGAATCGCCCATGAAATTGGACATGTGACCGATGAGGGTGATATGGTCTACGGTGAAACATCCAACAATATCCTCTCTCAGCTTGTAAAAACCTTTGATGAGAAAGCAGAAGCACGGGCCGATTACCCCGCAATATACCAGAAGGTCACTTCTGGCACAAAGGGCTACGCGAGCAATGTATTTACACAGTTGGGTATGTTCTGGCAGCTGCACCTCGCATATGATGATACCTACAACAATCTCGATGATCCCGACAGCTTCTATGGCCGCCTGTATCAAAATTACCGTAGAAATACGATGAAGACAGACAAAGATAACCTGTTAATCCGTATGGCGAGTGATACAGCCAAAAAGGATTTAACCGCTTATTTTGAAAAGTGGGGGCTGACGCCAAATGAAGAAACCATTGAGTATGTGAGCAAGTATCCCAAAGAGGAACGGGCGATCTATTATCTGAACGATGACGCCAGACACAAACGGATTGAAAGGGCGCCGGCAATGGCTAAGAATACAAAGGTTGAGGCGACTCTGAACCATACCGTGGAAAATGGGAAGGACTCAAAGAAGATTACTTTCAATTTGGGTGTAAACAAAAGTTCTGAAGCGATTTTAGGCTATGAAATTATCCGAAATGGGGAGGTGGTTGGCTTTACAACAGGCAATTCCTACACAGACGTGATCTCCTCAATGAACAACCGTGTGCTGAAATACGAGGTGGTGGCTTACGACAATTACCTGAATAAAACCGAAGCTCTGGCGCTCGAGCCGATCAAAATCCAGCATGACGGAAGCATCGCAAAGACAAAATGGACCATGGATACCGATATGACTTCTGAAGGCGATGAATATATCGAGGATTGTACGGGCTCAGGTCTAAGCCATCCGGCGCTGGCCAAGCTCTATGACAATGATTATGGCAGTATCTATGAAGGAACTAAGACCACAAACAATCCGCAGATTACCATCAATTTGCATGAAAATATGCCTGTTGTCGGCTTTAAATACACAGCAGCGGTAAAAGATGGAGCCTTTGTGGAGAATACCATCAAAAATTATACCATCCAGGTAAGTGAGGATGGTGTGAAATGGCAGGATGCCGCAAAGGGCAGCTTCGCAATGACTACAGAAAAGCCTGAAGCGACCGTTTATTTTAATGAAAAGGACCAGGAGGGTGCGAACCAGTTGATCACCTACCGGGCAGAGTATGTGCGGATCATAGCAAATGGTGCGGCAGGCGTAAGCGCGGCAGAGCTTGATATTATTGGACCTCCGGGAGATAATGTGGAGCTTGAGCAGAGTGGCATAGGATTGTTGGAAGAGGATTTTGTCTATGATCCGGACCAGCCGGCCATTAAGGCTGGATCCCTTATTTTTACGGGCAGCTATCGTGGGCATCCGGGCTTTAACGCTGTGCTGCTGAAGGATCAAGACGGCAACAACGTTGTCGGTAAGGATAATGAAGCAGCGAGTATCTTTATGGCCAATATACCGGAAAATGGCAATATCGGTGAAATCAGCCAGGGAACCTGGATTTACTGGATTGATAAGGATCAGCTGGATATGAAGAAGCTTCCGGTGACGGTTAAGGTTGAGCTATACCGAGTCAATAATATGGAAACCAATGAAGGGCAGCGCCTCACCAGTGATACATTTGACGTGAAATTACCCGACAGCCTGCCGAACATCAGGCTGACCGGCGAACAGATACCAGAGGAATAGGAGAGCAGTAATGAAGCAAAATAAAAAACTGAAAAAAATAGGCATTGGCTGTCTTGCGACCCTCATGGCAATCCTTTTTTCAATGCCAGTCCTGGCAGCAGATAACAGCCCTGAGCTGTTGGTCACAAAAGGACAAAATGCGAATCAGGTTAATCTTTCGCTGACAAATCTGGGGGATAAAACCATTAAAGGCTTTTCCCTTGAATTAAAAATTTCCGGTGACGGAGCAGCCTTCACCGGAACAATTCAGGCAGGCAGTGCCCTCAGCACAGAGGACAGCCGTGTGAAAATTATCACAAGAAATGATGGAAAAGAAGCCACGCTGGCCGTTACCCGAAAAGGGCAGCTGCCAGCAGGTAAAATTGACATCGGTACGTTGACGGTTAAGGGAAAAGCAGGTGAAAAATACACCGTTGAAGCCAGCCAGCTTGAAATGGTCGATGTTTCGGATTATCAGAAAAGCAGAGCTGAGATAATCGGACTGGACAAAGATTCCGACGATAATCTGGTCATCGAACATCAGGATACAGCAGATCCTGATCAAAAGCCGGACACCAGACCAGACAGTCCGGAAAACGGCCAGGGCAATGAGAATCCAGACAGCATCGCAGAAAATAATCTTGCGCCGTCGTCCTCTGCACCTTACGGAGCCGGCAACCCGGCAACCGGTGTCATTACAGACCCGGATGCCGCGGCTTTTATAACAGCAGGCATACTCATTGTCATGCTGGCAGGGCTGATGGCCTTTAAACGCAAAAGAATCTTATAAAAAATAAAAACAAAAATCCCGCTGATAGATTCAGCGGGATTTCTGTTTTTTGAGAAATTGATTAATCTTTTCAGGCGTTAAAGCTAGAAAAAGGGAGGACAGTATTAATAAATAATACACAGTATTTTAATAAATATTGGGAACTGTTTAAATTGTTTGGGGAAAGGGGTGTTACACACCACCCCTTTTGGCGTTTTAAAATGGCAGATTTTAATCCCAAACAAGTGTCAAATATTGAGCGATGATTAAATTGTTGGAGATGTAGTTTCTGTGTTCATTGAAGTCCAACCATGTACGGGAAGGAGGAGAAATAAAAAATCCTTCTCCGGATACGAAGAAGGATAAAAAATACTAACACAGTACATGGTAGCTCTCAAACCCTCTAAATCGGAGGCACTTAAGAATAAACTCCTATATAGGTCTTCTGGCTTGGTAATATCATCCGGTTTCCCTTCCCATCCGTCAGGACAGTGGATTGAAACGGGCATTTTACCTTACAGCTGCGATTACAGCAAAGGATTTTCACCTTTTTCCCTTGAACATAGGATCATTCAATATTTAACTAATCATATGATACACCAGATATTGTGGTTTGTCAAGGGTGAAAACGAAAGAAGGCTACAATGTTAAAAAAAGGTCAAAAAAGAACGGGCGATACGGCTCAGGGTATGTCCTTTTCGCCAGATCAGGGCTACCTGCGTATTCAGAACTTTGGCGTCAATATTTTTACAGACAGTATTGGCAGAGTCGATGATCCGGCTGGCGGAGCTGGGGATTACCGCAACGCCGATGCCAGCATTGGCCCACATGAGAGATGTCCGGGCATCATCATTTTTGCAGACCGCCTTTGAGGGCAAGCCTGCCGATTCAAAAGCGCCTTCAATCAGAGACTCAAAGCGGCGATAATAGATCAGCGGCTTTTGAGACAGCGCCTGGAGTGTAATAATATCGGAGGCAATACCCTCAAAAAAAGCAGGAGCGCCGACTGCAACCATGGGCTCAGACTCTAAAAAATGCGTTTCAAATCCTTCTGAATGAAAAGGCGTGCGCACAATGCCGAGCTCGATAATGCCGGCATTTAACAGGTCGATGACCTGAAAGGTAGTGCCTTCGTGAAGCTCGAACCGGATATGCGGGTGAAGAGAATGAAAAGCCGGGAGCGCGTCCGACAAAATGATAGCGCCGGAAGAAGAGATGGTGCCGAGGGTGAGCGTGCCCTCCAGGCCGTCGTGAATATCGCGGAGCTCCTGCACGGTCTGTTCTGCCAGTGTGAGCAGGGTACAGGCCTTTTCATACAACACTCTGCCTGCTTCGTTCAGAGTAATTTTTCGGGCGCCGCGCTCCATCAGCGTGACGCCCAGCTCGGATTCCAGCTGTTTGATCTGCTGGCTGAGCGGAGGTTGAGAGAGATTCAGCTTTTTAGCCGCGGCGGAGATTGTTCCCTCCTCCACCACTGTTTTAAAATAAAGCAGCTGTTTGAGATCCATTGGGATTCCTTTCTATTTGTTTTTTGTATAGAAGATATATAAACTAAATATTATTCATATGGTTATTTTTATGATAACATAGTCCTGATGAGACGTAAAGACAGGAGAAGAGAAATGTTAAAACTAGCGCATTATCTTAAGCATTTTAAAAAAGAGATGATACTCGGACCATTTTTCAAGCTGACTGAGGCGGTTTTTGAGCTGATTGTCCCGCTGGTCATGGCCAGCATTATTGATGTGGGAATAAAAAATGGCGATACCCGGTATGTCTATCATATGGGTGGGCTGATGGTGGCTCTGGGCGCGGCGGGTCTGTGCTTTGCGCTGATTGCCCAATATTTTGCCGCCAGGGCTTCTCAGGGGACAGGCACGCTTATGCGGCGTGATTTTTTTGCGCACATTAACCGGCTTTCCTATGCCGAGATTGATAAAATCGGCACACCTTCACTCATTACCCGGATAACCAATGATATCGACCAGCTGCAGGTGGCAGTGGCCATGACCATCCGGCTTTTGCTTCGGGTGCCTTTTTTAATTATCGGCGCGACGATTATGGCGATGACCATTGATCTGAAGCTGTCAGTTGTTTTTTTGGTAGCGGCGCCGCTCATTGCGCTGACCATCTATTTTGTCATGAGCCGCGCCGTGCCCGTCTACAAAAAAATCCAGTCAAAGATTGATGGGATATCACTCATTACCCGTGAAAATCTGGACGGGGTACGGGTAATCCGGGCATTTTCAAAGCAGGAGAGCGAGACAGCCCGTTTTGCGGCGGCAAATGAGAATCTGATGAAAGCATCGCTGAAGGCCGGGCGTATTTCGTCGCTGCTCAATCCTCTTACCTATGCCATTGTCAATGTCGCCATTCTCTTTATCCTCTGGTTTGGCGGCATCCGTGTCAACGCCGGTGATCTGAGCCAGGGAGAGGTGATTGCCTTTATCAATTATATGACGCAGATTTTGCTGGCGCTGATCGTTGCGGCCAATCTTGTGGTGATCTTTACCAAGGCAGCTGCCAGCGCGGCGAGGATTAACGCGGTTTTTGATACCAGGCCTTCAATCACCCCAGGCAGTGCGCGCTTATCCGAAGTATCCGCCGAAACGGATGATGAAATACAATTTCAGAATGTTTCTTTTTCTTACAATCAAAATAATGAATATGCCCTGAGAAATCTCAGCTTTTCGATTAAAAAGGGCGAGACCATCGGTATTATCGGCGGTACAGGTGCCGGGAAGAGTACACTGGTCAATCTGATTCCCCGATTTTACGATGTAACGGGGGGAAGCGTCCGCGTAGATGGGATCAGGGTACAGGAATACCCTTTGGAGCATCTGCGCTTAAAAACCGGCATGGTTCCTCAAAAACCAGTCCTTTTTACCGGAACGATCCGGGAGAATATGAAATGGGGAAATCCAAGGGCTAATGATGAGGAAATCGGTCGGGCGCTGGAAATTGCCCAGGCGGCTGAAATCATTCAAAAAATGCCAAAGGGGTTAGACACTGAGATATACCAGGGCGGAAAGAACCTGTCAGGAGGCCAGAAGCAGCGCCTGACCATCGCCAGAGCACTGGTGCGCCGTCCTGAAATTCTGATTTTGGATGACAGTGCCAGCGCCCTTGACTTTGCGACAGATGCGGCTCTCAGAAAGGCTATAAACAGGGAAACAGGCAGCATGACGGTGCTTATGGTGTCGCAGCGGGTTACCACTGTAAAAAACGCCGACCGGATCATCGTGCTGGATCAGGGAAGAATGGCGGGATTCGGCAGCCATGAAACGCTTTTTAAGACTTGCGGTGTATACCGCGAAATCTGCCTTTCACAGCTGAGCAGTCAGGAGGCCAGCCAATGAGAAAAGAAAATAAAGTACCGGTTATTCCAAGATTATGGGCTTACGCAAAGCCATATGGCATTTTTCTTTTTCTGGGCCTTGTCTGTGCGGTAATCAGCATCGCGCTGTCCTTATGGATGCCTATCCTGATCGGCCGAGGGGTCGATTATATCGTAGGGCCGGGACAGGTGGATTTTTCAGGCGTTATGCGCTATGTGATCATTCTTGGGGTTAATATCGGCGTCACTGTTGTTTTCCAGTATCTCATGAGCCTATGCACCAACCAGATTACCTATAAAACGATTCAGAATATCCGAAAAGATGCTTTTGAGAAGTTTAACACTGTGCCGCTGAAATATATCGACAGCCATTCTCACGGCGATTTGATGAGCCGTTTTGTCAATGATATCGAGCTGATTTCAAATGGCCTGCTGCAGGGCCTGACCCAGCTCTTTACCGGAGTGGTGACGATTCTGGGAACGCTGGCGTTCATGCTGTCAATCAATATGAGCATCACAGTGGTTGTGGTGCTGGTAACGCCCTTATCCATCTTTGTGGCAGGGATCATCGCGAGGCTTTCATACAGTAAGTTTAAAGAGCAGTCTGTGGTGCGCGGTGACCTGAGCGGTTTTGTGGAAGAGATGGTTGGAAACCAGAAGGTCGTTACAGCTTTCAGCCATGAAGAAAAGGCAGAGCAGGCGTTTGAGGCCATCAACCAGCGTCTTTACCGCTGCGGCGTGCGCGCCCAGTTTTACTCATCGCTGACCAACCCCTCCACACGTTTTGTCAACGCCATGGTTTACGCCGCTGTGGGTATAACAGGGGCTATTTCAGTCATTGGGGGTGGCCTGAGCGTCGGACAGCTGTCAAGCTTTTTATCTTATGCTAACCAGTACACCAAGCCCTTTAACGAGGTGACCGGCGTGCTGACAGAAATCCAGACAGCCTTTGCCTCGGCGCGGAGAGTATTCGCCCTCCTGGATGAACGGCCTGAGCCCAGCGATGCAGAGCTGCCGGCACTGCCACCGGCAGAAGGCGCGGTGTGCGTGGAGCATGTGGACTTTTCATACCAGCCGGATACGCGCCTTATTAAGGATTTGAACATCACTGCTGAGCCAGGGCAGCGGATCGCGCTGGTCGGACCGACAGGCTGCGGAAAAACCACGATTATCAACCTGCTCATGCGCTTCTATGATGTGGACCGCGGCAGTATTGCAGTGGACGGGCACCCGGTAAAAAGCGTTACCCGCAGCAGCCTCAGGGGGCAGTATGGCATGGTGCTTCAGGACACCTGGCTGTTCTCTGGAACGATCCGGGAAAATATAGCCTATGGCAGGCCGGACGCCACTGATGAGGAGATCGTAGAGGCGGCACGAAAAGCCTATGCGGACAGCTTTATCAGGCAGCTTGAAAAAGGGTATGATACCCAGATTGCCGAAGGCGGCGACAATCTTTCCCAGGGACAGCGTCAGCTGCTCTGTATCGCCAGAGTGATGCTGACCAAACCGCCGATGCTGATTCTGGATGAAGCGACCAGCAGCATTGACACACGGACGGAAGTGCGTATCCAGAACGCCTTTAATGACATGATGAAGGGGAGGACCAGCTTTGTGGTTGCCCACCGCCTGTCCACTATCCGCAGCGCCGATACAATTCTGGTTATGAACCAGGGGCGTATTATTGAGCGGGGAAACCATGAGACCCTGATGGCGCAGAACGGTTTTTATACAAAGCTTTATAACAGCCAGTTTGAGGGAAACGAATAGCTGTTTTACTTTACGATTACAAGATATTAAAACAAGTACCGAAACCGACAGGTTTATGATAAAATAATTTGGAACAATTCAAGGAGGCGTTAAATAAATATGAACGAAAAAGCAAAGGTCTATTTTACGAATTTCAGGGCAAATCCAAAAATGAATCTCCTGCAAAAGCTTAAGAAGCTGATCATTGAGGCAGGAATGACCGAAATTGATTTTGAAAATAAATTTACAGCCATTAAAATCCATTTTGGAGAGCCCGGAAATATCGCCTATCTCCGGCCAAATTTTTCCCGTGTGGTGGTGGAGCTGATTAAGGAGCAGGGAGGCAGGCCGTTTCTGACAGACTGCAACACCCTGTATGTAGGCCGCCGGAAGGATGCCCTGGAGCATCTCGACGCTGCCTATGAAAATGGCTATAATCCATTTACTACCGGCTGTCAGCTGATCATTGCCGATGGCCTTAAGGGAACCGATGAGGTGGAGGTGCCAGTGAATGGTGAATACATCAAAGAGGCAAAAATAGGACGTGCCGTTATGGATGCGGACATCTTCATTACACTGAGCCATTTTAAAGGCCATGAGAACACTGGTTTTGGTGGCGCTCTTAAGAACATAGGGATGGGCTGCGGCTCCAGACGCGGAAAAATGGAAATGCACAATGCTGGAAAACCCCATGTCATTGAAAAGAAATGCCGTGACTGTAAAGTCTGTAAGGATATCTGTGCGATGAATGCCATCTCTTATCCGGAAAAAGCCGTGATTGACCATGACAAATGTGTAGGGTGCGGACGCTGTATCGGGATCTGTCCCTTTGACGCCATCGCTACGCCAAATGACGAAAGCTTTGATGTGCTCAACAAGAAGATGGCTGAGTACAGTCTGGCGGTTGTAAAAGGCCGCCCGAATTTTCACATCAGCCTGGTAATGGATGTTTCGCCGTTCTGCGACTGTCATGCCGAAAATGACCTGCCGATTATTCAGGACGTCGGCATGTTTGCTTCTTATGATCCGGTCGCTCTTGACATGGCATGCGCCGATGCCTGCAACAAAGCGCCCATCATCCCCGGCAGCTATCTGGCAGACCAGATCCATAAAAACCATGTCCATGATCCTGAAGACCATGACCGTTTTATCTGCACACACCCGGAAACGGACTGGCGCGTATGTCTGGAGCACGCAGAAAAAATCGGGCTTGGAACCAGACAGTATGAATTAATTGAAGTAAAATAGTGAAAAAGCTGCCTGAATAATCAGGCAGCTTTTTATTTTGGGAGGCATTAATTCTTGTTTTTCATGAATGGATGTCTTTTTTTATTTGGCAAAAACATTTAATTTACAAAAATATATAAAATTTTAAATGGAATGCAAAAAAATATTGCGGTTAATAAAATACAAACTTAATATGTAAAGGTTTTAAAACAAGTTACACAAAAAATTGCGCGCAATTTTTTGTGTAAAAAGAATAATAAAAAATTTGAAATCTATATTTATCATTGTCATAAGAGAATAAAAGATATAAAAAAAAGAGTTTAAGTAAATTTTCGTAAAAAAATAAAAAATATACTTGGCATAAAATTTGCAAATATTAATTACAAGCCATCTTATATGAAAGGGGGAACAATAAGAAGAAGGCTGAAGGCTCGCGGTAACAATGTTTTTATAATAATCCAAGGGGGAAAAAATGAAAAAATTTGATTTTAAACGAGCGATTCAATTTATTTGCCTGTGTGGCGCAAGCATTATCTATTATGTGCCCTATATGAAAGCAAGCTTTTATGACGCGTTAATTCAGGCGTTCAATGTCACAAACGTAGAGCTTGGAATTATGACAAGCGCATACACAACCATGACAATTGCCACATATTTTTTAGGAGGGTTGGTAGCGGATAAATTTTCAGCAAGAAAGCTGCTGGCTTTTTCATATGTGGCTTCAGGGCTGTTGTGCGTAGGGTTTGGCACAATTCCCGATTATCGTGTAGCGGTAGTGCTCTTTGCTATTTTAGGGGTTACCACCACCTTAACCTTCTGGTCGGCTTTGATCAAAGCCATCCGTATTTTTGCCAGACCAGGTGAAGAGGGGAAAGCCCAGGGAGATGTTGAGGGGACCAGAAGTATTCTGGCAGCAGTTCTTGGGACAATAGCCATTTTTATTTTCAGCCAGTTTTCCAATATTGTAACAGGTATGCAGGTGGTTATTTTTATCTTTGGCGGCGCCTGTATATTAATCGGAATTCTCATTTGGATTTTCTTTGAAAGAGATGAACCAGATAAGGACCAAAATCTCGGCATTGGAAAGATCCTTTTAACCTGTCTGAAAAACCCAAATGTCTGGCTGATGTCCTTTATTGTTTTTGGCGCATTTATTTCCTGCACGACAACGCCTTACATGACACCATACGGGACGCAGATGTTTGGCCTGTCAATAACCCTGGGAGCGATTCTGGGCATGTTCAGGGATTATATGCAGCCCATCGGGGCCCTGATCTCAGGGAACGTCAGCAATAAAACCGGGATTTCAAAATTGTTGATTATTGTGACTGCACTGCTGGCAGTCATCAATATTTTCATCGCGATTATTCCACAGCAGGCCTCTCTTGTGATTCTGGTATTTATCGGAACAGCGCTGGGATATATTATCCTTGGGGCAGCCAGAGGCATTTATTTTGCAACCCTGCCAGAAGCGGATATTCCAATGTATATGTCGGGCACGGTCATTGGGATTATCTCGACCATTGGTTTTTTACCGGACAGCTTTATGCCGATCATCATCGGTAACTGGCTGGACACCTACCCGCCGGAGCTGGCATACCGCTTTATTTTTATAGCGGCAGCGGCAGGCGCCATATTTGCATGTATTATCTCCATTATTTTTCATAAACGAAATAAGGAAACCATCGCAAAGCTGGCAGTGATTCAAAAAGAAGGGAAAATTGCGGATGAAAAAAACACAGAGCCTTCTGTGTGAAGTAGGGAGAAGGTAAAATATGAAAGCCTATGAACAGTATATTTCTAAAGCGTCGGTTGAAAAAATACATGAAAATACGTTGAGGATATTATCTGAAATCGGTGTTAATTTTGAAAATGAGCGCGCGCTGGAGGTATTTAAAAAGAACGGTGCAAGAGTAGAGGGCGAGACCGTTTTTATTGATGAGAAAATGCTGGATGCAGCCTTACAAGCAGCGCCTGAAAAATTTATGCTTTATTCCAGTTCTTATAAAAATATGGAAATTGGCGGCGGCAGCATGATGAAAATCGCCCTTGCTTCCAACATTTACATTCAGGATGGGGAAAGAATCCGAAAAACAACGAATGAAGACAATATTAAGCAGTTTAAAATGGGAATCATGAGCCCTGTCATCGACTCCGCCGTACTGAACCAGTTTCCGGATACAAAGCAATTTACAGATGAGGAAAAAATATTTGGCGTTTACGCCATGGACTTAAAATATTCGGGGAAAAGCCATATAAATGCCAATGAAATGACCCTGGGCCTGGACCCAGGAGCTGTTTATGGTTTGACGCGGAAAGGTATCCAGCTGATTAAGGAATTTGAAGGGATCAGGGACCGGTATGTGTGCTACCGAAGCCTGAACGTGCTGTCGCCCTTGACCTATGACAGCGCGCCCATCGAAAAGATTTTTGCGGCCTGCGATGAGAAACAGCCATTGATTTTATCACCCTGCGCAATGCCAGTGCTGACAGGACCGCCCTCGGTAGCGGGCATCCTCTCAATGAACAATGCGGAAATACTGGCAGGGCTGGTGCTCATACAGCTGATACGGCCAGGAACGGGCTTTGTCTATGGGAATACATCTGGCTCTTCAGACTTAAAAACACTTCAGCTGACCATCGGCACACCCGAGACAGCGTTAATCGCCTACGGAACTGCTGCGCTGGCGGACCGCTATGGCCTGCCCTTCAGAACAGGCGGCTCCTTATCAGACGCCAAAGATTTAGACGGACAGGCTGGCGCTGAAACGATGATGCTCCTAAAGGCAACAATCGATGTTCAGCCGGATGTAATCTACCATACCATTGGGACATTGGGCACCTTTAATGTACTGAGCCTTGAAAAATTCATTATGGATGAGGAAATTATCGGCATGCTTGAGCGTGAGCGAAGCGGGATTGACTGTTCGGAAGAGAAATTATGCTTTGACGCCATCCGAAAGGTTGGGCCTCGGGGAACGTTTTTGAAGGGCAGAACACCAAAGATGTACCGAGAAGAGTTTTATAAAACGTCTTTGTTCAATAAAGAGGACCCAAATCAGTGGCAGAATGAAGGGGGCATCAGTATTAAGGAGAAAGCCGGGAACGAGGTTCAAAAGCGTCTGGAGGCCTATGAGGCGCCAGACCGGACAAAAGACCAATGCAGATTATTGGACGCATTTATCCCGAAAGCATACAGGGAAGGGATCTAGCCCGATGAAAGCATATGAAAAGTACATAAAGAAAGAAGAAATTGAAAAGATACATGAAAAAAGCCTGTACATATTAAAAAATACAGGAATCCGGTTTGAGCATCCGGAAGCCCTCGATATTTTCAAAAGAAATGGCGCTGTGGTTGAGAATGATACGGTTTATCTGAATGAAAAAATGGTCCAAAACGCGCTGGCTACAGTGCCGGAGAGCTTTACGCGGTTTTCCTTAAAAGGAAGCTACGAGGTAGGGCGCGGATCCAGAATCATGCGTCCGGCAGATGGGGCGATCTATTTATCGGAGAACGGCCGCATTCGCAAAATGCACAATGACGATATTATCAGGCAGTTTAAATTAGGTGAGACAAGCAGGGTTGTCAACAGTAACGACGTAAACGGTTTTCTGGAAACAGCGCATTTCAGCAAAGAACAAAAGATATTTTCAAATATTGCGATCGCTTTAAAATACAGTCATACAGCGCCTGTGGCGCTTATGCCAAGAACCTTTGCCTTATCTGAGAAGGAAAGCGTGCGGGAAATCTTCGCGGCGGGAATCCGGCTGGTCAAACGTTTTGAAGGCGTGGAGGAGGATGAAAAATATGTGATTTCTTACGGGGTGAACACGCTGTCGCCGCTATGCTATGATCATGACCCCGTTGAGCGCATTTTAGCGCATTGTGATGAAAACCAGCCGTTGTGGATCAGCCCCTGCGGGATGGCGCTTTTGACAGCGCCTCCGTCAATTGCGGGCATGATGGCTATGACAAATGCTGAGACCCTGGCAGGGATTGTCCTCACACAGCTTTGCCGACCGGGTCTGCCGGTTGTTTACGGAAACACCTCGGCAGGTACAAATCTGAGGACTCTGCAGCTGAGCATCGGCGCTCCGGAGTCTGCGCTGATCTGTTACGCGACAGCAGGGCTGGCAGATTTGTATCATATGCCATTCAGAACAGGGGGAGCGCTGAGTGACGCCAAGGATTTTGACATTCAGGCAGGAATCGAGTCGGAGATGCTCACCTTTGCAACGCTGGACTGCGGCGCCGATCTGGTCGCGCACGCCTGTGGAATTATGGGCTCGTTTAATGTTATCAGCTTTGAGAAGTATATTATTGATGAGGAAATAACAGCCATGTGTGACCGTCTTATCAGCGGTATTGACTGTGATGAAAGCCATTTCTGCCTTGATGAAATCGAAAAAACCGGCGCGCGGGGCACTTTTTTAAAAGGCAGAACGCCAAAGATGTATCGGCAGGAGTTCTATCTTCCTCAATTTTTGAATAAAGAAGATCCTAATCAATGGATGAACAGAGGGGCCCCAGGTATTTATGAAATCTGCAGAGAGGAGGTTGAGCGGCGCATTGCCTCCTATCAGGCGCCCGATATTACAAAAGAACAAAATGACTTGCTTACACCCTATATTCCTGTTGAGTATAGAGAAAAAATATAGACAAAATAGTGAGTCTTAATGAAGAACAAAACCATTTTGACATACCAGTATTTTAGGTTAAAATACCATCACCAAAAAACAAGAGGTGCTTTATGAAAAATGGGAAAACAGATCAAAAATTGATGCCGGCGGAATGTCTTGAAAAAATAGAGGATTTCTGTGTGCTGGTTGTCGATAAAAACAAAAAGATTATCGCTTATTCAAAAGGCTGTGAACGCATTGAGGAAATGAAACGAGAGGACGCGATCGGGAAAAACCCCAATGAAATCTATAAGCCGAACGATCCGGATAAGACCATCAGTCTGGAGAATGAGGGCCGGTCTTTACTGTTGAATACCCTGAAGGATGGACGCTGCTATAAAGACACATTTTCCTATTATAAAACACAAAACGGCAAGGAGTGCACAGTGCTCTTCAATTCTTTTCCTGTTTTTGATGAAAATGGGAATATTGAAATGAGCGTGGGCACCTACCGGGAGATATCCGAGTATTTTAACCTGATTGATACAATTAATAAGAAAAACCATGACAACGGGACGCTGGGCGCTGTGAGGCTGAATAATAACACACAGTATACCTTTGAGGATATCATAGGAGAAAGCAATGAAATGAAGCAGTGCGTTGAAAAGGCAAAGTTGGCTGGAAAGACGGACGTGCCGATTATGATATCCGGGGCTACGGGAACGGGAAAAGAGGTCTTTGCCCAGAGCATCCATAATATCAGTGATCGGAAAAAGAACCATTTTGTGGCTGTTAACTGCAGCGCTATTCCAGAAAATCTTCTGGAGAGCACACTTTTTGGCGTGAGGAGCGGTTCCTTTACCGGTGCGAAGGAGCGGAAGGGGCTTTTTGAGGAGGCTGAAGGCGGCACGCTTTTTCTGGATGAGCTGAATTCTATGAACATTACAATCCAGTCCAAATTGCTGAGGGTACTGGAAGAGAAGAGGTTTAGAAGAGTGGGCGGGAACAAAGAGATTGTTGCGGATGTCCGTATCATCGCCGCCATTAACCAGGATCCCCTTGAGGCCATCAAGGAAAACCGGCTGCGCTCAGACCTTTATTACCGGCTCAGCGTATTTAATCTTCAGCTGCCGCCACTGAAAAATCGAAAAGAAGACATTATCGCTCTTTCAAACCATTATATTTCTGAGGTCGCGGCCTTCCTTGGGAAAAAAGTAAACAGCCTGTCAAAAACAAGCAGAAAAATTCTGCTGAAGCATGACTGGCCCGGGAACACAAGGGAGCTGCGGCATGTCATTACACAAAGCCTGTATTTGGCCGGAAACGACTGTTACGCGCTGGAAAGCGCATGTCTGCCAGAATACCTGCTGGACCGCTACAAGGCGATCGAAGAAAAACAGACGGCTTCGCTGAGCTTAGGCGCCAACAAAAATCTCAGGGAGATGGTCGATAATTTTGAAAAAGAAACCATTATTAAGGCATTAAAACAAAATAAAAATAATGTGACTCAGGCGGCAAGGCTTTTGAATATTTCAAGACAGAATTTACAAAATAAAATGAGAAAATATAAAATTTCCGGATAGATATCCAGATTGGAGAATGAAAAATGAAAAGCTATGAACGTTTTATATCCAGAGAAGAAATTGAAAAAATTCATGAATACTCATTAAAAATTTTATCAGAAATCGGTATGCGGTTTGAGCATGAGAAAGCCCTGGAGGTTTTCAGGAGACATGGGGCCCGTGTGGAAGGGCAAACCGTTTTTATTGATGAAAAAATGGTGAATGAAGCTCTCCGCCACGCGCAGCGCTCCTTTACGGTAAAATCCTGTAAAGGGGATCTGGAAATCGGCAGCGGCAAACAATATAATGGCGCCATCGGCGGCAATGTGTATTGTCATTATCCGGATGGGGCCATTCGGAAAATGAGCAATGAGGATACACTTAACCAGTTTAAGCTCGAGGATACCAGCGATATCCTTGATTTTGGAACCATCAATTATTTCCAAGATTACTCCAAGGGCTTTACCTTAGACCAAAAGATATTCAGCAACATTGCCCTGATCTTAAAGTACGGGCATAAGCCGCTGTTTCTGACAACCGCTAACACCTTTGCGCTGTCCGATAAAAAAGCCATCAAAGAAGCCTTTGAAAAAAGCGTACAGCTTTTAAATGATTTTGAAGGAAACGACGCGGTACATAATGTTTATATTTTAAATACTTTATCGCCGCTCACCATGGATCACGATCCGTTAGAACGGGTATTTGTCCTCTGTGAGGCAAATCAGGGCATCATGTTCGCTCCCTGCGCCATGCCGCTCATGACAGCGCCGCCTTCCATTGCTTCGATGGTGGCAATGACAAACGCCGAGGTGCTGGGTGGTTATGTACTGGCGAAATTATTAAATCCGAATGTGCCGGTTGTTTACGGAAACACCTCGGGCGCGACAGATATGCGGACCGTCCAGCTTGCAATCGGAGCGCCCGAATGCGCATTGGTCGTTTACGCGACCGCCGGTTTGGCAGACTACTATGGACTGCCCTTCAGAACCGGCGGCTCGCTCAGCGATGCGAAAGATGCAGATATTCAGGCAGGGGCTGAATCCATGATGATGATTACTGCGACACAGGACGTCAACGCCGATATTGTTTTACATGCCTGCGGCTGCATGGGGTCATTTAATGTAACCGACTTTCGTAAGTTCCTGATCGATGAAGAAATTCAGAGAATGAATCAGCGGTTATTTGCGGGAATTGATTGCAGTGATGAAAAATTCTGCATGGATACTCTTAAAAAGGTTGGCCCGAGGGGCGCCTTCCTGACAGGCCGTACCCCCAAGATGTACCGTGAAGAGGTTTATCTCGCCCGATATTTTAATAAGGATGACCCGAACCAATGGCAGAATAAGGGAAGTATCAGCGTGGCGGATGTCGCTCAGCAGGACGTTGAAAAGCGCCTGGCATCTTACACAGTGCCGGAAATTACAAAAGAGCAGAACGATCTGCTTCAGCCTTATCTGCCCGATGCGTATAAGGAAATAATTTAAGGCGGGATGTAAGGGAACAGCGATGAAATCCTATGAAAAATACATCTCAAAACAAGGGATTGAAAAAATCCATGAGCAGACATTGCGCATTCTCAGCGAGGTTGGGGTAAAGTTTGAAAACCAGGAAGCGCTGGAGGTATTTAAAGCTCACGGCGTCCGGGTGGAAAATGACACGGTATTTATAGATGAAAAAACATTGATGGAGGCCCTGCAGAATATCCCGTCTCAGTTCATTCTTTCTTCCTTTAAGGGCGATTTGGTAATAGGGGGAGATAATACTGTTTTCAGGCCGCTTGGGAGCAACATTTATATTCAGACAGGCAAAGAAATAAGAAAAATGGATAATGCGGATATATTTGACCAGTTTAAGCTGGCGGATACCAGCCCGGTGATCACAGGGTCGCATATTAACCTTTTGACAAAAACCCCAAATTTTACACCCGAACAAAAAACTTTTGCCAATATGGCGCTTCAAATGAAATATGCCAATAAGCCGACGGTGACGCTTTATCCCAACACATTGGCTTCCGGAAAAGAGAGCCACTTAAGGGCATTGTTTAAAGAAACCATACAGATTGTCAACCGTTTTGAGGGCAATGACAAATACCATATTCTGCCAATGCTGAACTCCCTGTCCCCGCTTACCTTCGATAATGCGCCCATCGAGAAATTGTTTGCGACCTGTGAAGCGAACCAGCCCCTGTGGATTGTGCCCTGCGCTATGCCGCTGATGACAGCGCCGCCGTCTGTTGCCTCGATGATGGCCATGACAAACGCCGAGCAGCTGGCCGGGATTATGCTGGCCCAGCTTTTGAGACCAGGTATACCGGTAATCTATGGTAATACCTCAGCATCAACGAATATGCACACCATTCAGCTGAGCATTGGGTCGCCCGAGACGGCGCTGGTCTGCTATGTAACGGCAGGGCTTGCGGATTATTATCACTTACCCTTCAGGACAGGCGGCGGGCTCAGTGACGCAAAAGATTTTGATGCCCAGTCAGGCATTGAGAGCATGATGATGCTTTACGCAAGTCTGGACTGTGGGTCTAATTTTATCGAGCATGCCTGCGGGACACTGGGAACCTTCAATGTCATAAATTTTGAAAAGTTTCTGATGGATGAAGAGATCATACAAATGACCACACATCTGCTGAGGGGAGTAAACTGTTCAGAAGACCGCTTCTGTTTTGAGGAAATCAAGGCGACAGGTGCGAGGGGAACGTTCTTAAAGGGAAGGACGCCCAAAATGTACCGGGAAGAATTCTACCAGTCGCAATACATGAACAAGGAAGACCCAAACCAATGGCAAAACAGCGGCTCAAAATCTTTAAAGGAATCGATGGAGCCAGCTGTAAAAAAGCGGTTGGAGAGCTATCGGCCTCCGGAAATTTCAAAGGACCGTTTATCCGTCATTGAACCGTATATTCCGGAATGCTACAGGCTGGGGATATAAGTTTAAAAAGCAGAGGCAGCTTGTCTCTGCTTTTTTAAAAGGAGAGGAATCGCTATGTATAAAAACAGAAAGATACTGAAAATGGTCAACTGGTATGTGCTGCTGATTTCCGGAGCCGCCCTTATTTTCTTTGTGGCCTTTGCCTGCATTGCGCCAGATGCATTTTCAAGAGCTGCTGACACAGCACTTGCGTTTGTATTGAAATATTTCACATGGTTTATCACGCTTGTTGCGTTTTCGGCCATTATATTTTGCCTGTGGGCTGGTTTTAGCAAATATGGAAAAATCCGGCTGGGAGGCCCGGAGGCAGTGCCCAGGATAAATAAATTTGTCTGGTTTGCAATCGCCTTGACCTCAGGAATAGCAGTGGGGATTAATTACTACGGTGTCTATGAGCCGATACAGTTTATATATAATCCTCCGCCATTTTTAAACGCTGCGCCTTTATCCAGCGCCGCTGTTTTCGGCGCCTTGAAATATACCTTTCTGCACTGGTGTATCCATCCCTACTCAATTTATACAGCGGCAGGCCTGAGCGTTGTATTCTTAATCTATAACAGCAAAAAAGATTATCGGGTTTGTACGGCGCTGTACCCTCTGGCGGGGGATAAAATCTATGGCGCAGCCGGAAATGCCGTCGATGCACTGGTTATTTTCGCGATCATTGCAGGAATCGCGACTTCACTCGGATTCGCCACACTGCAGATCGCCCGGGGATTCGATATTATTATGGGATTTACAAGCAATTTGTACAGCTGGGTTGTGATCATAGCAGTGATCACCCTGTTTTATACGCTGTCCAGCATCTCGGGGCTGCACCGGGGGATTACATACATCAGCAACCTGAATACCGTGCTATACTTTTTCGTTTTGGTGTTTGCCTTTATTGCAGTAGACCCTGTAGGTGTAACGGAATTGACCATTACGGCTGTGGGGCAGTATTTTAATGATTTTATCAACCTGTCCCTGTTTCTTGACCCCATTGAGAAAACAGGGTGGATCGGAGCTAATAATGTATTCTTTAACACCTGGTGGATGGTCTTTGCGCCGCTGATCGGCCTGTTTTTAGTAAAGCTGGCCTATGGGCGCACCATACGGGAATTTGTGGTCATAAATCTCATCGCGCCAGTAGTGTTTTCCTTTGCCTGGTTTGGTATTTTTGGCGGAGGAAGCATTCTTCTTGAAAAATTTTACGGCGCCAACATCGGTGAGCTCATTGAGCAAACCGGATCAGACATGGCCCTGTACGCTTTCTTTAAACAGCTGCCGTGGAGTACCGTCATGAACGTGGCAGCCCTTGTTATCGTGGTATTGTCTTTTGTCACGTTGGCCGAGTCGATGACCATGTCCATATCCGCCATGTCTATGAAACAGTTTAAAGATGTAACAGGAGAGGCGACACCGCCCAGGAGCATCAGTATATTCTGGGGGAGCATAATGGCGGTAACCGTCGCTGTTTTGCTGAGTGTGGGCGGAACAGAGGCTCTGCAGACGGCTTCCATTGTATGCGGCCTGCCCATTGCGCTTTTAATGGTATTGATGATGGCTTCTTATTACCGCGCTATGAAGCACCTGCGTCAATATGATGACTACAGCCGGGGAGATCTGGATATTTATAAAAAAGATAATCCGTAATACCGGATTTTGTGGAAAAGATAAATCTTTCTTTAAAGCTTTCATGCTAAAATAGAATCATCAAAAAAAGGAGACCCCCGGCCACTTTGGCGCTGGCCGGGGATTTGAGAGGAGTAAAAAATTAATTTATATAAAAGGAGACCGGTGTGGTTTCCCTGCCAGAAAGATATATACCCTTGATTTTTTAAAACTAACATATAAGGAGAAAAAGAATGACAATTTTTGATGATTTGGGAAAAACCCTGAATGACGTGGCCGCCGCAACAGCCGATATGCTTGGCGACCTGGCAGAAGCCGCAAAGGTAAAAACCACCATTGTGTCCGAAAAGCACGAGCTGGAGGCGCTTTTTGCCGAGCTGGGTAAAACGGTTTATGAAGCCCGAAAAGAAAATCTGGCTGAAAACAGTGACGATCCTTGTGATGTGCTGTGCCGCAAAATTTTAGAAAAAGAAGAAAAGATTGCAGAGCTTGAGGCCAGAGAAGAAGAAATGAAAGCCAAAGAAGAAGCCAAAGAAGAAGCCAAAGAAGAAACAAAGGAAGAAAACGGGGAAGCAGCCAAAGATACAGATGAAGAAGCCGTTTCTGACGCGGAAATAATCGAGGAAGAAGAAACCAAGGATAAAGACGATTCAAAAGAAGAATAAGAAAAAGCGCAGGCATCAGACCTGCGCTTTTGTTATTTTTTGGTAATAAACCATGCCGGCAGCCAGAAAAACAAGGCAGATAGCAATGTAGAGAATAAACAGCGGGCTTTGCAGACCGCCAGAAAAGATGACCAGCGAGCCGACCGCTGCCAGAACCGGACACAGAATGCCTCTAAAAGCCCCAATCTGCTGTTTTCTCCCAAGTTTAAAGACCTGGTAGTATAAAGGAAGGTAGAGCAGGTAAGAGACCACAATGGCGATTTCTGACACATCGGAGTTGGTCAGCAGTCCAAAGCGCTGTGTGAAATAATGGACGACAAACCAGCAGGTAACAATCAGGTAGGATGCAATGGTCGAGTTGAGCGGAAAATCCGACTTTGGTGTGAGAACCTTGAGCTTATCCGCGCCTGGGATCATTTTCTGAAGCGCCAGGGAGTAGGGCATCTGCGAAATCCCCATGACCAGACCGTTCAGACCGCCAAGCACAGAGATTAAAACAAAGAAGCCGATAAGCTTAGCGCCAAAGGGGCCAAAAACCATGGCCGCCGCCTGGTCCAGGTGGGCGTCGCCCAGCTGCATAATGGCCGGGGCGCCCAGCAGGTTGGTGACACCTACAAAGTAGAGGATGTACATGAGCAGAATAAACAAGGGGCTGATGACCAACGCAATGGGCAGGTTTCGCCGGCTGTTTTTGATCTCATGAGCCACCGAGGTGGAGATGATCCATCCGTCAAAGGAGAAGGCCACCGAGGGGATCGCCATAATCCAGGAAACGTGAAGCATCCCTGTGGCCGGGGCCGGCATGGCGGCCCCGGCGGTTTCCGTATTCCCGTGGAGCAGGCCCGCTGCCGCAATGATCAGAAGTGGAATCAGCTTGATAACCGTCGCAGCGTTCTGAAAAAGCCCGGCAAGCCTGGCCGAGAGCATATTCATGAGGTACAAACCTGTCAGCAGGCCAAAACCCACGAGACACTGAAGCTCCAGAGAGGCATTGATGTTAAAGAAAATACAAAAGTAAATGCCCGAAACCCAGGACAGCACAACGGTGATGGTGGGCAGATAGACAAAGGTTTGAAACCAGCCGTAGGCCGAGCCCGCCATGGGGTTGATAAAAACCCGGGCATAAGTGAGTACCCCGCCGGGCTCGTCGGTCCGGGAGGCCAGCTCCGCCACCGTCAGGCTTCCAAAAATAATGCTGACGGCCGCAAAGCAGAAGATGATTACACCCAGAATGACATTGCCGCCGGTGGCAATTAAAATATTATCGCTTTTAAAAAAAATACCGGAACCGATGACGATTCCGATAATCATGGCAATGGCTGTAAACAGTCCATAACGTTTTTTGATTGTGTCTGTTGTCATGGTAACAGACCTCCTGTCCTATTTAGTCCCGAAGAGGCGGTCTCCCGCATCGCCAAGGCCTGGAACAATATAGGAATGATCGTTCAGCCCTTCGTCGATACAAGCACAGTAAATAGGTACCTCGGGGTGTTTTGCTTGTACAGCCTTTATACCCTCTGGAGAAGCTAAAATAACAACCAACTTAATATTTTTGCAACCCGCGTCCTTCAAGATGTCAATGGTGTGGACAGAGGAGACGCCAGTGGCCAGCATGGGATCGGTGATGATGGCCTCACGCTCAGCGATATCCGTGGGCAGCTTGCGGTAATACTCCACAGCTTCCAGCGTTTCAGGATCGCGGAATAAGCCGATGTGTCCGATTTTGGCATTAGGGATAACATGGGTAAAGCCCTCGACCATGCCCAGACCAGCGCGCAGAATCGGCACGATAACCACATCCTTGTCTGCCAGCACCTGCTTGGTGGTTTTACAGATCGGGGTTTCAATCTCAATATCTTTAAGAGGAAAGCGCCTGGTGACTTCATAGGCCATGAGCGTGGCCAGTTCCTTGACCAGCTCTCTGAAATCCTTAGACGGTGTATCCTTCATACGCAGTAAGGTTAGCTTATGGGTGACCAGAGGATGGTCAATGGTAGTTACTTCATTCATAAAAAAAGCTCCTTTGTCTTGTTTACTAAACACTATAATACATTAAAAAAAGCTGAAAGGCCATTGTTTTTTACTTTTAATTCTTGACACTCTGCCAGAATAAGGTAAAATGGTAAAGAAAAGGACCGATATTATCAAAGCTTGAATAAAAATAGCCAATCAGGATATAAACATAAGAAACGGAAGGAAGTTTGATTATGAAAGAAATAAGATTATATACCTGGCCCCACTGCCCATTTTGCAATAACGCAAAGCGTTTGTTAGACCAAAAGGGCCTGACTTACAAAGATGTTGACATTTATGGCAATAATGAAATGAAACAGGTACTGGCCGAAAAGACCGGACAGCACACGGTTCCCTTTATTTTTGTCGATGAAAAGTTTATCGGCGGCTATACCGAGCTGGCCGAGCTTGATAATCAGGGAGACTTTGATAAAATGCTCGCATAAGCGGGATAAGATAAATAATTAAAAGGAAGAAGAGGAAGTATGGCATTTTCGTTTAAAGTAGTAGAAGAAGTTGGAGTATTATCCGAAGGAGCAAACGGCTGGCAGAAGGAATTAAACCTGGTCAGCTGGAATGACCGCGAACCCAAATACGATATTCGTGAATGGGACGCTAACCATGAAAAAATGCGCAAGGGCGTAACCCTGACCATCGATGAGCTGGTAGAGCTGCGCAGCATTTTGAATGAATTAGAGCTTTAATTTTATTAGAAAAACGAATAAAAAAGAGAAAAAACGGACTCGAGAGGGTCCGTTTTTTACGTTGCTTTTAAGTAGAAAAAGTTCGCAGACTGTTGGTAGTCTGCGAACTTTTTTTGATTTTTCATTTAAGAAAATGATTTGTTTTTCAACTGCGTGATTTATTATAACATTCCCTCATGAAAAATGCACCCCTTTTTTGAATTTTTTAAATAATTTTCTTTAAAATCACTTTTATGTTTTTATTTTAACGATAAATCCTGATTTGCTTAATTTTTCACTTTTTTACAGACTGGTCAAAATCTGGTCAGTTTTCTTCTATATATAATAAGGTAAAATCTGCATTACACGAATTTTAATTTACAAAAGTTATTTTTACAATCTGGTCAATGATCTGGTCAGGATTTCTCATAACGTACACGCTTGCGATCTTTCCGGTATTGTACTCGCAGACTACCAACAGTCCACGAATAAAAGTGAGGTCAGTTATGAGTGCGGGATACGCCATCACAACGTACAAAATACAGCTGAATTACAAGCATTTAAACTGGTTTAAGCAAACCCAGTCTCTCTTTGACTCTGTCCTGGCATTCTACTATGAGTTGCTCGAAAAGCAGCCCGAAGCACTCAGCCTCACCAACCAGAATTTACTGCGCCATTTAGAGCTGCAGACCATAAAACAGCGAGACGGCACCCCGCCCGAAACGCCCCTGCCCTTTGAGAAAATCCCCCTGTACTTTAGACGCGCCGCCATCAACGCGGCCATCAGCATGTATAGAAGCTATGTGGGAAAGCTCAAGGCGTGGCAGGAAGGCACGATAAAAAGCGGAAAGCCCAGCCCGCCAAAGCGTCTACATATGTCCATGCTCTACTACAAAGGCATGTACAAAGACTTTGACGAGAAAAGTATACTGCTTAAGCTCTACACCGGCAAGACCTGGGCCTGGGTCAAGCACCGTTATACCGGCAGGCCCTTTCCAGAAAACGCCGAGCTCATGAGCCCGACCATTGTCGTCAAAAAGAAAAAAGTCATGCTCCACATCCCCGTCAAGGAGATCGTGGAAGACAGCCGGACCGCCAAGGAACGTGTACAGCAAAACGAAAAGTTTGTCGCCGTGGCCTTAACTGGTTCCGACAGCCTTGCAGTTTGTACCACCATCGAAGCAGACGGTCGCGCCGCCGCCCCATATTTCATCAAGGGCGGGAAAGAACTGGCCCACCGTAGGAAGCTGCTTTTAGGGTATACCAAACGCGGTGCTGCAAAAAATGAATCATCTTATGGTCAAACCGTAGGGAACGACGCCCTCGGGGTCTGCCCCCGAGGCTTGTCGTCTTATGGACAAGCCGAAGCGGGTATTGTTCCGCAAGAGCATCGTCCAAATGCGAAATATTATGAAAAAATAACCCGCGTCACCGACCACTACGCCCATGAGGTAAGCCGTAAAATCGTCGATTACGCCATTAAGCAGGGCGCCAAACTCATCGTCCTGCCCGAGCTCAAAGAAAGCTTCGACCAGGCGAAAAAGCCCTACCTGGGCAAAACCCCTTATGACTTTATCGGAAGGCGCATCGCCCGATACGTCCAGTACAAAGCCTGGCAGAAAGGCCTGGTCGCCATGACCAGCAAGCCCTACTACGCCAGCACCCGATGCTACCACTGCGGTGCCCCCATCGCCAAGCATAACACCGAGTATCAGAATCCCAGCCCAAACTTTTACGGTGGAAAGAACTTCATGTGTAAAGAAGGGCACCGGGGGAGTTCAGCGCTGAACAGCGCGAGGAATTTGGGGAAAGGATTTTATGAGCGGTTTTATGCAGGGGCTGCCTGATAAGGAGAATAAGAAAGTAAATTGTAAATTTAATCTTTAAACCCTGTGGAGAAATCCTCAGGTGTGCTTTTCGCCTATAGGGCCAAAAGTACGGGTTTAGCATCACCTGTTTTTATTTCGCGTCGCATTGTATTTGGTTTCTACATATTAGGTAAGAAACCAAGTACAATGCGATGAAAGTAAAGACTAAAGGATCAGGTGATGATCGTGAGTGCTACGAGTTTTAAATTATAGATAATGATGTAATATAGGGAACGCTGCCCTCAGCGTTCCGAAAAGAGGATGCAATATGGAACAAGAAGAAAAGCTGAAAAAACCAGAAGAAATCACAGAGGAAGAAGAACCAGAATACAGCTTTGAAGTAGGAGTGTAAGATGATCTATCAAAAATATATTAAGCGCATACTGGATTTTTCACTGTCCACCGTTGGACTGGTCATCCTTTCACCTGTGTATGGTGTCCTCATCATCGCTATCAAGGCCGATTCCAAAGGCCCGATCCTTTTTAAACAAAGGCGCGTGGGAATCCACAAACAGCTTTTTAATATTTATAAGTTTCGGACTATGTCCATTGACACCCCAAAGGATACCCCCACCCACATGCTCAAAAACCCCGATCAGTACATCACAAAGGTCGGCAAATTTTTAAGAAAGACCAGCCTGGATGAGCTGCCACAGATTTTTAACATCATCAAAGGCGAGATGAGTATCATCGGTCCACGCCCGGCGCTTTGGAATCAGGAAGATTTGATTGCCGAGCGGGACCAGTACGGTGCCAATGACGTGCGGCCTGGTCTCACCGGTCTTGCACAGATCAGCGGCCGGGATGAGCTGAAAATCCCAATCAAAGCCAAGCTGGATGGACAGTATGTAAAAAACATCAGCTTTCCCTTTGACTGTAAAATGTTCTTTAAAACCATCACCTCCGTCTTAAAAAACGAAGGCGTGCAGGAAGGCGGCACTGGCGCCATGGGCATTGAGGAGGATCATAAATAATGAAAGTTGTTGTTTTATCTAGCCATACATCATCACTTTTTTGGTTTCGAATGGATATGATGCGAGAGTTTGTATCAAATGGATATTCAGTTGTTGCTATTGGACCAGATTGTGAACAGGATTGGGTTGCTAAATTTTCTGAATACGGAATTGAATATTGTTCAGTTCCCGTAGAAAGAAATGGATTAAATCCTTATAAAGATTTTAAAACATATAGAGCAATAAAAAAAACAATAAAAAAAATACGTCCCGATAAAATTTTTTTATACCAAGCGAAGACTATTGTATATGGAACATTAGCAGCAAAACAGAATAATATTAAACAAATATATATATTGATTGCTGGTTTAGGATCTATATTTAAAGGAAATGGTGTAATAAATTCTATTATACGTAAAATATTAATCTGTCAGTATAGAAGCGCTTGCAATGCCAGTAAGAAAGTCTTATTTCAAAATAAAGATGATAGAAATTATTTTTTTGAGAAGAAAATTGTTAAGAGAGAAAAAACGGCAGTCATTAATGGTTCGGGGGTAAATTTAGATCATTTCCATGAAGTAAATTTACCAATTAAAACTGTATTTTTATATATTGGCCGTTTAATAAAAGATAAAGGAATTTTAGAATATTTAGAAGCATGTAAGAGTATTAAACAAAAATATCCTGAAGTACGTTGTATGCTGGTGGGACCCTTTGACACAAATCCTTCAGCTTTACAAAAGAGCGAGCTCAACAATTATACACAAAACGGTATTGTTGAGTATTATGGAGAACAAACAGACGTAAGACCGTATATAAAAAGATGTTCTGTCTTTGTTTTACCATCATATCATGAAGGTACCCCTAAAGCAGTCCTTGAGGCAATGGCAATGGGACGTGCAATAATTACGAGTGATGCACCAGGGTGTCGAGAAACTGTAATAGATAACAAAAATGGTTTTTTGGTTCCTGTTAAAAACATCCTAATTCTAATAGAAAAAATGTCATTTTTTGTGGAAAATCCAGAATTAGCAAAAGCCATGGGGAAAGAAAGCTTAAAATATGTAGAGCAAAAATACGATGTAAAAAAAGTTAATAAAAGTATTATGGAAATAATGGAGATGATTTAATGGATCTATATCAAGCACTTAAAAGCAGACAAGAAAAACTATCCCTCATCGGACTCGGCTACGTGGGCATGCCCATTGCGGTCGCCTTCTCAAAGAAAGTCGACGTCATCGGCTTTGACGTTAACGCTGAAAAAGTCCGGCTTTATCAAAAAGGCATTGACCCCACCAAAGAGGTAGGGGATGAAGCCATTAAAAGCTGTACCGTGGATTTTACAAACGACGAGACAAAACTTCGAGAAGCCAGGTTTCACATTGTGGCCGTTCCAACCCCGGTGAGCGAGGATAAAACACCAGATCTGACCCCCGTGGAAGGCGCCAGCCACACCCTGGGGAGAAACCTGACCAAAGGTTCCATCGTGGTCTATGAAAGCACTGTTTATCCCGGCGTTACCGAAGAAGTCTGCATCCCCATCTTAGAAAAAGCATCCGGCTTAAAATGCGGTAA
>NZ_FRBP01000024.1 GCF_900142645.1 Eubacterium callanderi | reverse complement strand
CTTCCGCTGTTCCCATGCGTTAGTAAAAAAGAACTGGGCCTTATGCCCAGCTCTCCAAGCTTTATTTTCCAAATAAACTAATGAATTTTTCCAATTCTTCCTGTGCTTCCTCGTTCGTACCACTTAGTTGCCCCAGCAAATCACATAAAAGATCGGTAGATTGTTTGATTTCAGTCTGCACATCGCAAAGTTCCTGCGCCAGCTGAGAAAGGGGGATAACTTCTTCCTCTTCAAAGGTATCGACATAGCGCGGAATATTGAGGTTATAGTCATTTTCCACGATTTCGCTCAAGGCTGCGACATGGGCGTATTTCTCTACATCCTCCCGGTTATGGTAGGTATCGATAATCTTCTTAATATTTTCTTCGGACAGCTTGTTCTGGTTTTTTCCTTTTTCAAAGTCATTGGACGCGTCGATAAAAAGGATATCCTTTGTCTTTCGCGCTTCCCGGCCTTTAAAAACAAGGACACAGGTGGGAATGCTTGTGCCGTAGAAAAGGTTGGCAGGCAGGCCGATGACCGTGTCCAGGAGGTTGTTTTCGATGATATTCTTTCGGATTTTCCCTTCGGAGGCGCCACGGAAAAGTACCCCATGGGGGAGGACGATGGCCATGGTTCCGGTTTTATCGAGGTGATACAATCCATGGAGGACAAAGGCATAGTCGGCCTTAGAAGCGGGCGCGACGCCGTAGCCCTTAAATCGTACATCCTTTTCCCGGTCAATGTTCTTAATATCCCATTTCTGGGAGTAGGGCGGATTTGCCACCACGGCGTCAAACTTCATGGGCAGCTGTACACCGTCTTTTTCATCAAAGGGCCAGTCGGAATCAAGGGTATCTGCGCGGCGCAGCTCCATGTTTTTATAATTGACCCCGTGCATCATCAGGTTCATGCGCGCCAGGTTGTAGGTGGTGGTGTTGAGCTCCTGACCATAGAAATCTACCGCCCCTTCGGCTTCGCCCCCGGGCAGTTCCTTTTGTACGGTAAGCAGAAGGGAGCCGCTCCCCATGGTGGGGTCATATACTCTAAATTGCTTATCCACGGCCTGGGCATCAGTGGTGACAATTTGCGCCAGAATCTGGCTGACTTCGTGGGGGGTATAAAATTCCCCGCCCTTTTTGCCCGCGTTGGCGGCAAACTGGCCAATCAGGTATTCATACACATCCCCGAGGATATCGTGTCCCGATTCATCTTTAAAATTAAATTCGTTGATCATGAGCACAATATCGTTAAGGGCCTTGGCGCGTTCATTGGTGCTGGCGCCCAGGCGGGTATCCCCGAGGTTCACATCGGAAAAGACATTGGCAAAATCGGACTGGGCATTTTCATTTCGCTTTGCATTGGCATTAAAGGAATCGAACATATCCTGAAAGTCGCTGGCAATAATTTTATGCGATTCGATTTTGATGACCATTTTATCCCAGGTGTAGTCTGGATTGATGGCGTAACCGATACTCTGAGAAATGTCCACCAGGTATTCCTCCAGCTCCTCTTCCGGAACGGTGTAAAACTCCTCAAGGCTGTTTTCCTTAAGGTACGCGTCCTGATTTTCAGATAGATAACGATAAAACATAAAGGGAAGAATATAATTTTTATATTCGCTGGCGTCCATGGTTCCCCGAAGGGTGTTGGCCATTCCCCATAATTTTGATGTAATATCCGTAGCGTTACTCATATTTTTGTTCCTCCTTTATACAAACATCTGTAATTTTTTCATAATTTTCAAGGTCTTCTGTCTTGAAAGCCGTGTAACCTTCGTAGTGATAGCTGGCGTCAATGCCTTTCATGTAGACTTCCCGGTCATTGATTTTGTCCGTGAGGGCTGCTTTCAGTAAAACTTTTATTTCCACATCTTTTATAGGGCTGCGCTCCATTGCGAGCAGATAATCTTCCTTATCGACCTTACTCCAATCTACCACCATTTTCAGTTCTTTTTTAAAAATACAGTCAAGCCAGATCCTTGTGCTTCGTCCGTTGCCCTCCCGAAAGGGGTGTGCGACATTCATCTCGACATATTTTTCGACAATTTCATCAAAGCCGGACTGCGGCATTTTCTCAATATTTGCAAGGGCCGCCTCAAGATACATGACCGGCGCGAAGCGGAAACTGCCCTTTGCGATGTTGACTGTCCGTATTTTTCCGGCGAAGTCATAAATATCCTCAAAGAGATACTGATGGATTTTCGCCAGACCTTCAAAGCTGCCCGCCTCAAAGGTATCGAGCCGTCCTGTTTCAAACAGCTCAAGCGCTTTCGCTTTACTGATCTTTTCTTCTTCCCGCGCAAGTTCAGCCGCCTCGGTGATGCCCAATTTATTTTCTAAAGCCATTTATAAGCCCCTTTCTCCTCAAACAAACATCATTTTAAGGCAGGATTTCTTGATATTTTGCAGCTTTTCCAGCTCATGCTGATGAAGGGTGATGAGGTGGTCAAGGCCACGAAAGCACCTGCCTATTTGCTGTTGTTCGGGCAATAACGGCACAGAAATATCAAGGTTTAAAAAATCTTTTTCATGAATTTTCCATTGTCCATAAACAACACCCTGACGAAATTTAACCATATCATTTATAAATTCTTTGCGTAATAGCATTCTCCCTAAAAAATCAGAATCAGCATTGTGTTTCGATTTGAAAATACTGTAAACCGGTGAAATACAAGCTTTTCCATAGTTATTAAGACCAATCGAACCCGTTTCCAAATTATTGGAACTATATATAAAATCGCCTTTTTCTGTTCTCTTGTATTTCTTTCCAACTTCGTCATTCACAAGGGCACTTCTATCGTATCTTTCGCCTTTAGGTGCAACACCGATATTCGCAATAAACGCCATTAGCGGATATTCTTCGCTCATAGGATACTGTTCATTACGTTCATTAAACAAGTCACCAACCTTCCGCTGTTCCCATGCGCCAGTAAATCCTTTGAAGCGAATTTCGGGAGTGGTCTCCCCATTTTTCGGAAACATTTTTTGTAATAGTGTTTTTTTTGCTTTGCATAAAAGGTCACACTTACGCTGATGAAGGGTGATGAGG
>NZ_FRBP01000001.1 GCF_900142645.1 Eubacterium callanderi | reverse complement strand
ACCATTAATCTCAAAGACCATGGCTACGACGTGGGGAAATATTACGCCGATGTCTATGGAACCGACAGTAATGGAAAACAGGTATACCTGGGTGGTGCGACTCAGAACGTCGAAAAGATAGACAACGAAAATAATGGAATGAACACAACTTCTATTATAGGGTTAAGCCCTGTATCCTCCCAGCAGCTAGTTAATCTCTATAATTCTACAGGTAATACCTTCCCATCATATTACACAGAAAATGGAAGAAACGTAGACCTTAACCGTTTCGCACAACTTTACATCGAAGAAGCAAACGCCGAAGGCATTCGTGCAGACGTAGCTTTTGCTCAAGCCATGAAAGAAACCGGTTGGTTAAAATTTGGTGGTCAAGTAAGCATTAGTCAATTCAATTTTGCTGGCCTTGGGGCTACAGATGATGGCGCTGCGGGCATGAGTTTTGCTCAGAAATATGGAGACAATGAAAATGGTATCCGCATGGGAATTCGTGCGCAGATACAACATTTGAAGGCTTATGCATCAACAGAACCTTTAAATAATGCTTGTGTTGATGAAAGATTTAACTTGGTTAAGCGAGGCTGCGCCCCATATGTTGAATGGTTAGGACAAAAAGAAAATCCTAATGGATATGGATGGGCAACCGGAGCAAACTATGGTCAGGGAATTATTGACATTATGAACAGAATTCCATAAATTAAACAAAAACCTGTAAGACGTCAAAATCTTACAGGTTTTATTTTTTAGTAAAATCATCGGATCAAGTACTAAACCTATCTATTTTTTAAAAAGAGTATTAATTAAGAGTATAACATAAAGATTTATAATGAAACAAAAGAGGTTAACAATTATTTTGGAGAAATAATTACTAATGTCGATTAGATTTTGCAGATTCGTTTTTAGATATCAAAGATTTCAATCTGTGGATAACCCTGCACTCAGGAATAAGTATATATATAATAATATATTATTTATAATATTATTAATGGCGGACATATATGACCGCGATTCTGCCGCTATTTTGGCGATTTTGGCATTATCGCGGACAGATCTGTCCGCTTTACAATTTTTGACACCATTTATCCACAAAATACTGGAAAATAAAAATTCTTAAAAAATGCCTGAATTAAGAAGAGAAAGAAGCAAAAAGGAACAGAATCATGAACATGAGAAAAAAAGCGCTTAAACGCATGCTCATGCTTGAAATTTGATAATGTATGGTTGCTGGTTAACATACAAATGTCAATGATAAGTAAAATATTAAAAATCATCATCACAGATTTTAAAAACAAGGGGAACTGTTTTTTGAAACAGAAGAAAGCAGGCAGCGGCCCCCTTTATTAATATATAATAATATATAAAAATTATAATGTTATAGTTATTTATGTCGACACAGGTGTCGGTGATTTCGCGTCCATTTTCGCTTTTTTGCCTAAATTGCCGACATATATGACGGTTACGCCTGTGGATATCTTTTTATCCACAGGGAAAAATAAAGCTTATTGCATTAAAAATATCCGTTTAGAATTTTATTGCATCCTTCATTTATCTAGGATATGATAATACCATGGAGAATGTATATGAGTAAAGAAATATCAGTTGTTATCCCTAATTTTAACGGGGAAGCGTTTTTAGAAAATTGTCTCAACAGTTTGAAAGAGCAGTCTTTCAAAGATTTTGAGATCATTATTGTCGATGACTGCTCGACCGACGATAGTCTGATTATCTTAAAGAATCATCCAGAGATTCGACTGATCCTTAATGAAAAAAATTCTGGATTTGCGGTTTCTGTGAACAATGGCATTCGCGCTGCCAGGGGCAGATATGTGCTGCTGCTAAACAATGATGTGGTGGTGGCAGATGATTTTGTTGAAAAGCTCTATCAGGCTATTGACAAGGATAAACGGATATTTTCCGTTTCTTCACGGATGATTCGCTATTATGAACGCGATAAAATCGATGATACCGGAGATTTTTATAATATCTTAGGCTGGGCTTATAAACGCGGTGATGGGAAGAACGTTTCCCGATTATTGAAGCCAACCAGTATTTTCAGTACCTGCGCCGGCGCAGGCATTTACAGAAAAAGTATTTTTGATGAGATCGGCTTGTTTGATGAGCATTATTTTGCCTACCTTGAAGATGTGGATGTCTCTTATCGAGGACGCATTTACGGCTATAAGAATCGTTATGAGCCATCTGCCATCTGCTATCATATCGGCAGCGCGACAACAGCGAATGGCAATAAGTATTCAGAATTTAAGGTTAAAATTTCGGCCAGGAATAACATTTATACGGCTTATAAAAATATGCCATTTTTACAGATGGTGATCAATTTTATTTTTTTAGCATTGGGTTTTTTAATCAAGGGTGCAATGTTTTCGGTGTCGGGATATGGAAGAATTTATTGGTCTGGTATTAGAGAAGCGTTTTTAAGTTTAAATAAAGTTCAGAAAACACCCTTCAAAATGCGCCGTATTCTTAACTATATCAAGATAGAGGGGATGTTATTCTGTAATGTATTCCGATATTTATTTGAAAAAATATCGAAGTAAGGCAAATGGAAGATGCAAATTTGTTACATTTATGATATACTGTTAAAATTGACAAGAAGTATGTACGAATGGAGCATTTATGGATTTATCAATTATTATTGTTAATTATAAAACAGAAGAATTGACCACTAATTGTCTGTCTTCAGTGTATGAGAGCCATTTGCAGGAGGTCGACTTTGAGGTGATCGTCGTGGATAATGCTTCTTGTGACGGCAGTATTGAAGCCGTTGAAAGGAAGTTTCCACAGGTGAGCATCATTAAAAATAAAGAAAACCTGGGCTTCTCAAAGGCGAATAATATTGGTATTCACAAAGCAAAGGGAGATTATATTCTGCTGTTAAATTCAGATACAATCGTTGAACCGAATACCCTTAAGAAGTCGCTGTATTTTATAAAAACGAGACCTCAGGTGGGAGCGTTAGGCTGCAAAGTGCTTCTGGAAAATGGGCAGCTGGACGCAGCGTGCAAGAGAAGCTTTCCGACGCCGGCTAACGGTCTATACCATTCATTTAAGCTGGATAAACGCTTCCCCAAAAGCCAGCGGTTTGGTGAATACAATTTAACCTTTGTTAATCCGGATAAAATATGTTCAGTGGATTGCGTAATGGGGGCGTTTATGCTTGTTCCCAGGAGTGTGATCGACCGTGTCGGGCTGCTGGATGAGGATTATTTTATGTACGGTGAGGATATTGACTGGTGCTACCGCATTAAGCAGGCTGGATATCAGATCATTTATTATCCAGAAGTACGCATTTTTCATTATAAAAAGGCCAGCGGGATTGGGAAACGCAATCCTAAAGTGATCGAAGCATTCTATGATTCAATGATTATTTTTTATAATAAACATTATCAGGGGAAATACAGTAAAGTTACAACAGGTACTGTATTTCTTGGAACAAAAATAATGAAAAAAATTGCGTTGGCAAAAAACCGATAATCTAAGAGGAGATAATAGCTGTGATAAAAAGTAATCAACATTTTTTTAATTTTCTGCTGGTTGTTTTTGATGCCGTTGTCGTCAGCGGCGCGCTTCTTTTGGCCTGGTATATTCGGTTTGTTTCCCCGTTTTTTACGGATGGCGTGCGCACAATGCATTTCGAGGCTTATGTTGGTCTGTTGATTTTTATCATACCTGTTTACCTGATTTTGTTTCTTATCTTTGGTTTGTACAAACCGTATCGGAAGCAGCGCTTTTTTAAAGAGTGCCAGGAGATTATATTGTCTAATGTCATTGGAATTTTAATCGTAATGGCGGTTTTATATACAGAGAAGAGCATCCACTTTTCAAGGTATATGCTCGGACTTTTCTTTCTGTTCTCCATTGTAATCATGTCTCTGGAGCGGGGCACCATTCGAAAAGTGCTTCGAATGATGCGTGAGCGCGGTTATAACATTAAATATATTATCATAGTGGGGGCCGGCGCCCTGGGACAGGCTTTTGCGGATAAAGTATTAGGAGACCGGCAGCTTGGCTACAAAATTTGCGGTTACGTTGACGATTATTATCCGAAGAGTGATAAAAATGGCCTGCCGATTTTGGGAACCACAAAAGAAATGAATGATATACTGGAAGAATTTCGTGTGGATGAAGTCATTATTGCGCTGCCAAATACCAGCTTTAAGCGCATCAATGATGTGATCGACAAATGCGAGTATCAGGGTATAAAAACACAGGTTATCCCAGATTACTTTAATCTGGTCCAGGGATCCAGGCCAGCCTTTGATGAGCTTGACGGTATCCCGTTGATTAACACGCGGTATATACCGCTGGATGAGCCCTTTAATAAGTTTGTCAAAAGGGCGCTGGATATTCTTTTGTCGGGCACATTTTTAATCGTCTTTTCATGGCTCTATCTGATTTTAGCGATTCTGGTTAAGGTAACCTCTCCAGGACCTGTTATTTATAAGCAGATCCGTGTGGGCATGAACAGAAAGGAATTTTATATCTATAAATTCCGCTCAATGCGAAATGATATTCCAGAAAAGGGCGATCAGCTCTGGACCACCGAGGATGACCCGAGAAAGACGAAATTTGGCTCCTTTATTCGGAAAACAAGTCTGGATGAGATTCCACAGTTTTTTAATGTGTTAAAGGGAGATATGAGTATTATCGGCCCAAGACCAGAGCGGCCGTTCTATGTGCAGCAGTTTAAAGATGAAGTGCCCAAGTATATGATTAAGCATCATGTAAGACCGGGAATTACCGGCTGGGCACAGGTAAACGGATGGCGCGGGGATACTTCAATTGTGGAGCGGATTAACTGCGATATTGAGTATATTGAGAAGTGGTCGTTGTTGCTGGATGTGAAGGTGTTTTTTATGACGTTTGGGGCACTGGTTAAGAATGCTTATTAAAATTTGAAGGAGAGTATAAAAAAGTAGATGATTTATTTCGCTGTATTTATTTATTTGTGTTGCAGTGTTGGTGGTTTAACGTTGGTTAAAGTGGGAGCAGAACATAATAATTTTGCTCTGAATCCTGGATTTTTTAATTTATCATTATCATACGCAACTCTAATTGGATTGTGTTTGTATGTGGTAAGTTTTGTGATGTGGATAGTAATTGTGCAGAAGTTTAATTTAAGCTATATTCAACCTATTACAACTGGATTATCGTATATTTTAATTATTGCGGCATCCATTTTTATTTTAAAAGAGAGCATATCACTTTTTCAGTGGATCGGCTTGGCTTTTATACTAATCGGCGTAGTTTTCATGAATCTAAAAGTACATTAGGAGAAGAGTAGTGAACAAAGTATTAATGATCGTTCCATCTTATAACGAAGAGTTAAACTTAAAAACAGTCGCAAATGATATAAAAGAAAATTTTAGTGAAGCAGATATTCTGTTTATAAATGACTGTTCTAAAGATGATACGCTAAATGTAATAAAAAGTATTGAAGGAGTTTCATATTTAGATTTACCGATAAATTTAGGATATTCCTATGCGGTGCAGACAGGGCTTAAATATGCTGCGCAAGAAGATTATGATTATCTTATTCAATTTGACGGTGATGGACAACATCTGGCTTCAGAAGCAAAAAAAATGTATGAACATGCATTAGAGACTGAGGCAGATATTGTTATTGGTTCTCGTTTTTTATCAACAACGAACTACCAGCATTCGTTTTTTAGAAAGGTGGGGACAAAACTTTTTCAAATTATCATTAAAATGTTAACAGGGAAAAAGATATATGATCCTACTTCAGGATTGCAAGTTCTAAAAAGAAAAGTTTTTGCACCGTTGTCTAAAATTTATGCTTATCCAGAATTTCCAGATGCTAATTTATTGATCGAACTGATATATCAAGGATATAGCATTGAGGAAATGTCTGTTCAAATGAAGAACAGAGAGTTTGGAGAAAGTATGCATGGTGGGATAATAAAACCGATTAAATATATGTTTAAAATGTTTTATTATATTATTATGGTTTTTTTCAATAACTTGACTGGTAAAAAGAAGGTGAAAAAATGATAACACGTGTATTTTTTATTATAATTGCTATTATTTTAATCATGTATATTTATCATAATGTTAAGAAGAATATGTTATCACAGGATGAGAGTATTCTTTGGATAATTGGTGCCTTTTTTATATTAATACTGAGTATATGGCCAAATATCGTAATTTGGCTTGCTGATATAGTCGGGATCGCTTATCCTCCTTCATTTTTGTTTTTAATAACATCGGTGTTTTTAGTAGTATTTCTTTTTAGAAACAGCCAACAGATTAGCGTTTTAAAAGAAAAAAATAAAGAACTTATACAAGACACTGCTTTGTTGGAAAAAAGAATAAGAGAATTAGAGAAAAAGGGAAAAAATTAGGAGAATAGAATGAAAGAGTTAAATTTTGAAAAGTATGACGCCGTTGTGATCGGCGCAGGTTTTGCAGGTAGTGTTGTTGCGAGACAATTGGCAAATCGTGGTAAAAATGTAGTGATTATTGATAAAAGAAGCCATATTGGTGGAAATATGTATGAAATGTATAAGAAGAATGGAATAAGGGTGCATCTGTATGGCCCTCATATCTTCCATACAAATAATCAACAAGTATTTGACTATTTGAAAGAGTTCAGTGAATTTTACAAGTATGAGCATAAAGTGTTGGGAAAGATTGATGAAAAATTAGTTCCAATTCCGTTTAACTTCACTTCATTAGAAATGCTTTTTAGTGAAAATGACGCTGTAGAAATTAAAAATGCTCTTTTGGAAAATTTTCCTAAAAAGAAAAAAGTTTCCATTTTAGATTTAAAGAATCATCAATCACTAATCATCAAAAAATTTGGAGAGTATGTATTTGAGAAAGTGTTTGTTCATTACACTGCTAAACAATGGGGCGTTCCAGTTGAGTGTGTGGATACCTCTGTTATAAATCGTGTTCCAGTTGTTTTAGGATATGATGACCGGTATTTTGATGATTCAATTCAATTTATGCCTTTAAATGGATTTACCGATTTATTTGAACGTATGCTGGACCATTCTAATATAAAAATAGTTTTAAATAAGAATGCATTAGATATAGTAAAATTAGACATAGTAAATAATAACATTTTGATTAACGACAAGGTTTATTCTGGAACTTGTGTTTTTACGGGTGCTGTTGATGAATTGTTGAACTTTAAATATGGTGCATTGCCTTATCGTTCATTGAATTTAGTATTTGAAGATTATGATACTGATTTTTATCAAACTAATTCCGTAGTAAACTATCCAAATGAAGAAGAGTTTACACGCATAACAGAATTTAAATATCTTACAAAACAAAATTTACAAAATAAAACAACTATTTTGAAGGAATATCCACTTAAATTTGACGAAAGAATGGCGCAAAAGAGAGATCCATACTATCCAATTACAAATCAAGAAAATAATGAAAAATATAATCTATATAAGGATCATATTGATAAGATATCTAATTTATATTTAGTAGGACGTTTGGCGGAATATAAATATTATAATATGGATAGCGTCATTGATCAGGCCCTCATGTTATGTGATCAGATAGAAAATAATAAAAAATAAGGAAAGCTATATTATGAATAAGATTAAAGTTAGTATTATTGTACCAGTATATAAGGTTGAAAAGTATTTAAGAAGAAGTATGGATAGCCTGGTAAATCAGACATTAGAAGAGATTGAGATAATATGTATCAATGATGGTTCGCCAGATAATTGCTTGGAGATTTTAAAAGAATATAAAGAGAAATTTTCCAATAAAAATATAGTAATTATTGATAAAAAAAATGAGGGGGTATGGAAGGGCAGATTTGATGGAATAAAAGCAGCAAAAGGTGAATACATAGGCTTTACAGATTCAGACGATTACGTTACATTAGATTATGCTGAAAAACTATATAATGCTGCCAAGTCTTCTCAAGCTGATATTTCTGTTTGTGGGTTCTATCGTGTCGATGTAGAAACAGAACATATTTTTTCAACTGAAATGACGCAATTTGCAGGTAAAATTATTGATATGAAAAGGAACCCTGAGGATATTCTTTCTGTCAATACATCTCTGTGGAATAAAATATATAAATCTGAATTATTGAAAAATATGGAAAATTTAGAAATACCACCTAAAATATTGGATGATATGATGTTTTTACTTTTGATATACCTAAATGCTAACCGTATTACGTTTATTAAAGATCCAATGTATTATTATATGATTAGACAGGACTCTATTATGGGTCAAATAAGAAAAGAGCAAATTGAATCGACTGAAAAAGCGATGGTCGAGGTGAAAAACATTTACTTAAGGTCAAAGAGTGGGAAAACATTAATACCAGTCATTGATGCAATGGCTTTTTTGCATTTTGGGATTTCATTGATGTTTCGAATTTCATATGATAAAAATAGTAATTTAAAAGAAGAGTTGAAAAATAATGCCGCTTTTCTAAATGCATATTTTCCGGATTGGAAAAATTCTGAATATCTTAAAATTAGCTATGTTCTAGCGCACCATAACAACAATTTAAAGGTAGCTATTGTCAAAAAGTTTTATAAAATACATCTATATAGGGCTTTTCTTTGGTTTTATAGGTTGATAATTGACAAAATGAAAATTGATATAAAGTGGTGATATATATTTTTGAAACCATTTATTGATTTGAAACTATTTATTGAAAAGAAAGAGGTTGGAGGAGCGTAAAAGTTATGAATAAGCAAGAGATTAAAGAGTATGCTAATAAAGGGAGGGAAAGACTAGGATCTAGGAAGTGGATCATTTTACTTTTTTTATTGTCTATATTTTTAGGAACTGTTGGAATAACTGAAATAGGGGAAGTGACGAATTTATATTCGTACAAACATATTCTTGTGCTTTTTTCGATTTTTTGTGGTGGAACATTATGTATATTATTTTATTCTGACAGAAAGCATCTTCATAATCTTGTGTGTATTATTGTTTTAGTTTTTGGTTTAATAAATAGCATTGTAACTCCGATATTAGACAGCCCCGATGAGCCTATACATTTTAGAAGGGCGGAACTTACATCAAGAGGTGATTTCTTTCCTAAGATCATTAATGAACAGGGGTATATGACAATACGATCAGTTATCGATATTGAAAATGAACATGGAAAATCGCTTTCAAGTGCGAAAAAAGAGAATATTAATTATGATCAGGCACAAGTAACTCATGTTGCTGATAGTAATTTTTTTCTGGGATATATTCCGCAGGCAATTGGAATTTTAGTGGCAAAGATTTTACATTTATCTGAGATTTGGATGGTGCTGTTAGGAAGAATAATGAATGTTTTATTAGCAGCAGTTATTGCCAGATATGCTGTGAAAATTGTAAGAGGATTTAAAATACCTATTATGGCGGTGTGTTGTATGCCGATGGCATTGTATCAAGCATCATCGTTAAGTATAGATTGTACGATAAATTATTTTTCGATTTTAACGGTTGCATACTTTATCAAGCTATATGAAGCAGGAGAAAAGTCAATAAGTCGATGGCAAATTTGTTGTTTTTTATTACTCTGTTTTGTAGCCGGCATCTCAAAAATAACATATATGGCGTTAGCTTGTTTAATAATATTATTGCCAAAAAAGAACTTTAGATACTCTAAAGATTACAAATATATTTTTATTGCTATATTAGGTATGGGAGCTATTGCTGTTCTTTGGTATATCTATACACTTAATTTACCTAAAATTGTAAATGAACAAAATAGTTATCTTGTTCAAAACAATGTTAATATTACAGGACAAGTTGTATTTATAATGAACAACTTTATTCAAGTCTTGCACATGCTTTTAAGGGAGTTATTTGCCAATGGACAACAAATTTTTAATGGTTTCTTTACATTTGGCTGGTTATCATATGGCGCCCCATTGCTTGCTTATTTATATAGTTTATTCTATGGATCAATACTTTTGTTGTATCCTAATACTGTAATATTTAATAAAAAAGTAAGAATTGGTATTGTTGGAATCTGTGTTCTTATTTTTATTGCAACAGAAATAATTATGTATTTAACATGGACCGGAGTAGGATCTTTGAGTGTAGCAGGTGTACAAAGTAGATATTATTTGCCATTATTAGTTTTATTACCGATGGCTACTAATTTTAATTTAACAATAGCAAAAAATGGAAAAAATCTTGAATTATACTATGTTACTGGTATGGTTTTTTTCGTATCTTTTATGATTATAACTACAATGGTACACTACTATAGTTAAAAACGCTCTTTATTTAGGAAGAAAGTATTAATAATTTTTAAAGGTAAAGTAAGTATGGACTGAATATTGCTTTGGAATTACAATTTTATAGAGTTCTGATTACAGTCAAAGCCTGAATAAAAAAATTATAGATTGTGTTCAAAGATCATGGTTCAAAGAGACGTTTTGTTACATGAAAAGGCTCAATTGTCGAGATATTTTCTGGGTTTTCTGAGGTAAATCCCAGAAAATATGATTTTGTTTTGTTGGAATGTTTTATTAGAAATAGAAAAGATGAATGTTTTAGACATAAAGTCATTTATCTATGTCTAAAAATGAGATTTTTCTCTGTAAAAAAGAGAGGGAGAAAAGAAATAACTCCCCTTCTTTATTGATTTTTATAATACCAAGCCGTCTCAATAATCTTCTCAACATCCGTATAAACGGGCATCCATCCAAGCTCTGTCTTTGCTTTTTCGCTGGACGCTATTGAGCATGCAATATCCCCATCACGGCGTGGGGATATTTTTGTTGGGATTGGATGGCCTGTAACTTTTCTTGCTGCTTCAATCATTTCCAACACCGAAAATCCCTGGCCATTACCCAGATTATAGATTGCGCTTTCATTTTTCAATAATTTGTTAATTCCTAAAATGTGTGCATCCACGAGGTCTACGACATGAATAAAGTCACGGATTCCTGTCCCATCTTTTGTATCATAATCATTGCCGAAAATACCGACAAAATCTCGCTCACCGGAAGCAACTTCTAAAATGATAGGGATTAAAGCAGTGTTTTTCTTTACATTCTGCCCAATTGGATATTTTTCATGTGCGCCGGCTACATTGAAATAGCGAAAAACACAATAATTTAAGCCATGAGCTTTTCGACAATCGTCTAAAATTCGTTCTACAAAGGCTTTTGTTGCACCATAAGGGCTGATGGGGTCCAGGGGATCCTTTTCTTCAACAGGAACTTTTTCAGTATTCCCATAAACAGCAGCTGTGGAGGAGAAAATGATATTTTTCACATTGTTTTCTAACATTGTTTGAAGTAACGAGATAGTACCATAAACATTATTGTCATAATATTTAAGAGGATTTTCTTCACTGTCAGCTACAACAATATCTGCTGCAAATTGCATGACAACATCAATTTTTTCTTTTTTGAAAATTTTATCTAAATCTTTTTTATTTCTTATATCACATTGATAAAATGAGGCTCTTTTATCAACAGCCCATTGATGTCCAGTTGACAGGTTATCAACAACGACTACATCATATTGTTTATCCAACAGCTGTACAACAGCGTGGCTACCAATGTAGCCAGCGCCTCCGGAAACTAAAACTTTCATTCACACTACTCACTTTCTTAAATTAATTTTCTACCACACATACTCAATCTCATCACTAATATCCTGCGCCGTCCCAGATGGCGTATAGTCCGTTTCATAAACAAACTGGTACCATTCCTTAATATTATCTACCAGGGTTACAGGAAATACATAAGATACATCGCCAAGCATGCCAGTATCAACATAACCTTCAGCTGGAATTTGTTCCTGATGGATGGCGTGATCCTTCATGAACATGACATTGCCGGCGTATTTGAGAATCTCTGTTTTGCTTAATGAGGTTTCAACATAGGGCATAACTTTTGTCAGTAAACTGTATTGTTCCAATGGATTTAAGTCCATTGCCTTGGCCATGACCTGTTCGAAAACCTTTCTCTGGCGAAGTGTACGGTCGAAGTCTCCGTTTCCAACATAGCGGACACGACAGTAGGCCAGTGCCTGGCTTCCGTCTACAACCTGTGATCCTGTACTTTCAAGGAAAGGAGAGTTTGTTTTTACTTTATCATTGACATCCATCAAATACTGATTAACCCAATAAAGCTCATCTTCATTTTCAATATCAATAGTGACGCCGCCAACGGCGTTTACCATGGCAACCATGGCAGTAAAATCAATGGTCACATAATCGGTGATGGCAGTATCAAAATTCTGGTTGATGGTTTTAAGCGCCAGCTCGGGGCCGCCAAAGGAATAGGCAGCGTTGAGCTTGTCATAGCCGTAATCTTTATTGATGTATACATAGGTATCCCGCATTAATGAGGTTATTTTCAGTTTATTGTGTTCGAAATCGGCCGAGGCAATCATCATGGAGTCGGACCGGCTGCCGTCCACATCGTCGCGCCCGTCGACACCGAAGATCGCCACATTGACAATACGGTGGTTTAGGGCCATATTGGCGGCGTTTGAACTGATATTATATTGGGAGACCTTTCCGGTCAGATCTTTGTTTAAATTGCCAAATTTGATGATAGTAGCGGCATATGCTCCTGCTCCGATCAACAGCACAAGAAGTAAAATTAATGCTTTCTTAAAAAATCCTCTTTTTTTCCTGCGTTTTTTGGGTAAAGTATCATTAGAACTGCGTCTTCGTTCATCGATTCTCTGTGGTGGGCGGGATGGACGGGAAGAATTGCTTCTGGAACCCTGGCTCTGAGATGGCCGGCTGTTTCCAGAACGTCCTGAAGGGCGCGAAGGCGCCTTTTTTGAAGGGGAAGAGGGCCGTTCGCCACTTCTTCGGTTTCCAATAACGCTTTTGTTTCGTTTTTCCATGGGGACCTCTCAATTGCTAATTAAATATGTTTTTTTCTTTATGACTGTGTTATTATACCATAATGGAGAAAAATAATAAAATTTCAATGATATTTTTTGACAAAGACATTATACTTTTACTAAGAATTTTGTTATAATAGACTATGAATAAATATTAAACCTTAAAAAGCAGTGCCGAAAATGGTAATAGAAAGAAAATAGGGAGTGGACTTGTATGGATAAGAATACCCAGGATAGAGGACAATCTTTTGACCGTGTAGAGTCGCGTATTGAGCTTTTAGAAAAGCAGCTGATGGAAAAAGATGAGGAATTAAAAAAATTACTCAAT
This sequence comes from Eubacterium callanderi, assembly GCF_900142645.1. Lineage (GTDB taxonomy): Bacteria > Bacillota > Clostridia > Eubacteriales > Eubacteriaceae > Eubacterium > Eubacterium callanderi. The sequence continues at coordinate 406,582 of NZ_FRBP01000001.1, read as the reverse complement.
GTGTCAAAGGACAAGGATGAGAAGATTGCGAAACTGCAGGAGGGTGTTGATGGAGAAACGAGGGACACGTTCGTGCCGGTGTTTAAGGAATCGTCCGAAGAGCAAGAGTGTCCGTGCGGCGATGATGAGCCGGAAAGTCATATCGACGACAATGATATGCCCGAAGGCTTGAAGAAGCAGATCAAGGTCATTGAAAAACGGGAACAGATGGTCAAGGAAATGCTGGATGTTCTTGAGGATGCTTTTGATGAGCTGAAACAGAGAAACGAAGCTTTGAACAAAAAAGAAGAGACCCTCAATCGAGAATACCTCAAGCTATTGGAAATTGAATCGATGTATAAGGGAACAGACAAGCTTGCAGATTCTTTAGGTTCGGTACTTCCATCCTTTGGTTTGAATGAGCAGAAGGACAAAAATACGGAAGCGGTTACCGAAGAAAATATTGAGGAGTGAAGATATGGCAGAAAAAAGTGAAAAATTAGGATTACTACTGCTTTTTGATTGTATTGCAGTTATTTTATCAACATACGGTGTTTTGTTACTCTTTCAGTTTGTAAGCCACGATGTGGATACAAATGTCATGATTGTTTCCTGTTTCTTTGCGGGAATTAAAATTTTGATGATGGGGATTGGCGATATTACAGGTCTGTCGAAAAAATTGGTTATCGCGATTGTGTTTATCGTTGTGGCCGACATTATCGTTTTTGGGATCAATTACTTTATGGCCTTCAGTATATCATCAAAATTATTGCTGATCACTGCAGTAGCAGACATTGTGGTTATTCTGATCAGTCACTTAATCTGGGGAAAAGTATTTGGTGTTTCAGGACACAGCGAAAAAAAGGAACGAAAAGAATGGCTCAGCAACCGTGATGAAGACCAGGACGAAGAAGAATATGACGACATTTTTGAGTCTCTGGTTACAAAAGACGGTAACACAGATGAGATTGACACTGCGGCCGTAAACGCGGGGATTGAAGAGCCCTACGAAGAGGAAGAATCTTTATTTGAGGACGATGGAGAGTTCGAGGATGAAGAGTTTGAAGATTTTGAGGATGAAGAGCTCTTTGAAGAATATGATGAAGACGAAATTGAAGAAGAATACTTTGAAGAAGTCGAGGAATCCATTGAGGAAGCTGACGAAGAAGAGGACGATGAGGATACCTATCTTGACGAGGAAGCCTTTAAATCTCTTTTAATCAATGACGATGACCTGACGAGCCTTGAGCCTGAGGAAATCGACAATGATGATGTTGAAGAGATAGTTGCAGAGGAAGAGCTGCCTGAAGAAGTCATTGATGAAGAAGTTGAGACGGAAGTGGCAGAAGAAATTGAGGAAGAGCCAACCGTTGATGAAAAAGCTGCTGAGGACATTTCGGAGGAAGAGGCAGATGATAATGAGGCCGTTTCAGTGGCCGATCTTTTCGGCGCCGGGACAGCTTCTGCTGATCAACTTGACAGCGCGATATCACCAGAGCAGAAAGAAGATTTTGCCGCCATCGAGGAACGTTTAGGCGCGCTGCTTACAGAGATTAATTCTTCGACTAAAGGAACTGAAAAGCTTCAGAAAACAGTTAGCGACTTTAAGCAGGAGCTGGACAATTTAACGCCAATTACAACGGATACCGATATTTTGAAAACAGGTGATGTTATCCGCGATAAGCTTAAAACAATTATTGACAAGCAGTTTATCGTTGATGAGGTTCTGGATGACTTGATCCGCCTGTCTAAACAGATCAATAAACGGATTGATGATCTGGATACCATCGAAGCGGATCTTACCCGCCGTAAGGAAATCCTGGATCAGAAGGAGCTCATGTATATGAGCCGTAAACCGGTTGAATTTGAGGATGTCGAGGTACAGATTTTACCGGATGAGGTACTGCTTGAGAGTGATGATTCTGAAATTATCATTGACCAGGGAGACCTTGAAGCCATTAAGCAGTACTTAAAAGAGCATCCTGATTTATAAAATCAAACAAAAGGCTATTGGATTTTTCCAATAGCCTTTTGTTATGTTTGACGTCAATTTGGGTAAAAACTTTAAAGAATTTTATACCGAACTTAAGCTTGTTTTTTTAGAGTTTAAGCAGTATAATTATTATTTACCCTGAGTCGGAGATTTTTTTTCGTTGCGTATTTTCTGAAAAAATGATATACTTTTAACAATAAGTATCTATAATCCAGGAGGAAAAGAAATGAAGAAACTCAAAATGTTTGGTATTTTGGCATTAGCCGCAGTAATGACTTTTTCTTTGGCTGCTTGTTCAAGTGGCGGAAGCTCAAGCGGAAGTGACGGGGCAAAAAAATATATCATTGCAACCGATACAACCTTTGCGCCATTTGAATTTGAAGATGAATCCGGTAACCGTGTAGGTATCGATATGGATTTATTAAAGGCGATTGCTGAAGATCAGGGCTTTGAATATGAGCTGCAGCCACTTGGCTTTGATGCGGCTGTTACCGCTCTTGAATCAGGACAGGCCGATGGCGTTATCGCTGGTATGAGTATTACCGAAGAACGTCAGAAAAAATATGATTTCTCTGATCCTTATTTTGATTCAGGCGTTGGTATGGCTGTAAAATCTGACAATGACACCATTAAATCTTACGATGATTTAAAAGGAAAAAATGTCGCGGTTAAGAATGGTACTGAAGGCTCTAAGTATGCCGAATCCATTAAAGACCAGTATGGCTTCACCATTACCTCTTTCCCGGAATCTGCAAATATGTATGAAGATGTTAAATCAGGTAACTCTGTAGCCTGTTTCGAAGATTACCCGGTACTAGGCTATGCAATCGCAAAAGGCCAGCCATTAAAACTAGTTGGTGATTTACAGGCTGGTAACTCTTACGGGTTTGCTGTACAGAAGGGCAAGAATGCAGAATTGCTTGAAATGTTCAATACTGGCTTAAAGAACATGAAAGACAATGGTAAATATCAGGAAATTTTAGATACTTACATCAAAACAAATTAATAATTTAATGGCCTAAAATAATTCCAGGAGGTTTTTGAATGAGTATTTTTGAACTATTTGCTCAAACCTATCCTCGTTTATTACAAGGTCTTTGGATGACGATCGAACTGACCCTGGTATCGCTGCTGATCGCAGCGGTGCTAGGGCTTCTCTTTGGTTTGTTATCTGTTTCAAGGACTACTTTTTTACGGGGAATTTCACGTGTATACATTGATATTATCCGTGGTACACCATTAATTGTACAGGTATTTTTTATTTATTTTGGGATACCAAGCGCACTGAATATGCGTTTAGATGCCTTTATAGCTGGTGTTATCGCATTGAGCCTGAATGCCGGCGCCTATACCGCGGAAATTGTCAGAGGCGGGATTCAGTCCATTGACAAAGGGCAGATGGAGGCAGCCAGAAGCCTTGGCCTTCCCTACACTATGGCAATGCGCAGAGTCGTTTTACCTCAGGCGATCAAAACAATGATCCCGGCGATTGTAAATCAGTGTATTATCACATTAAAGGACAGCTCTTTGGTTTCTGTTATTGGTTTAGCAGAATTAACCCAGACTGGACGTTTAATCATTGCCAATAATTTTGAATCCTTAAAAATGTGGATTATCATTGGTGTCATGTATTTTATCCCGATTATGATTCTGTCAAAGGTTTCGAGTCATATTGAAAGGAAGATGAGCTATGGCAAAAGTAAAAATTAGTAATCTCAAAAAGAGCTTTGGTGATTTAGAGGTTTTAAAGGACATTAATCTGGAGGTAGAGGAAGGTGAGGTCATCTGTATTATCGGCCCGTCAGGCTCTGGTAAAAGCACAATGCTGCGCTGCATCAATGCGCTTGAAGAGGCAACCAGTGGTACGATCGTGGTGGACGGCAACGAGATAACCGGAAACCATGCAAATATTAACCTCTACCGCCGGAATATCGGAATGGTATTCCAGCAGTTTAACCTTTTCCCCAATATGTCTGTTTTAAAAAATATTACCTTTGCACCGGTCGCTTTAAAAATTATGGATAAGGCTAAAGCAGAGGAAGTAGCACAAGGGCTTTTAAAAAGGGTTGATATGGTCGCTAAGGCGGACGCCTATCCAGGGCAGCTCTCCGGTGGACAGCAGCAGCGTGTGGCCATTGCCAGGGCGCTGGCAATGAACCCGGATGTTATGCTGTTCGATGAACCAACAAGTGCTCTTGACCCGGAAATGGTTGGAGAAGTTCTCAATGTAATGAAACAGCTGGCACACGAAGGGATGACCATGGTTGTGGTTACCCATGAAATGGGCTTTGCCAGAGAGGTTGCAGACCGTGTTATCTTCATTGATGAAGGTTATATTGTGGAACAGGGACCACCAAGTGAAGTGTTTGGAAATCCACAGAACGAAAGAACCATTAATTTCTTGAATATGGTCCTGTAAAAAGGAACCGTCTTTTAACTGCAAAAGACGGTTCCTTTTTTTGTGCTGTCATCTGAAAAACGCCCCGTTGTATTACATCGGGGCGTTGATAGTTTATTTATTAAGCTGTAATTGTGAGAGCTTCAAGCTCTGAGTATGTTCGATCGGTTCCCAGGTTTCAATCGGCTTGACAAAGCAGAGGACATTAATCGGTATCCATGAAAACAGGAAGAACCAGAAAGAGAAAAATGCTTTGCCGGCGACTTCTTTTATTTTGTGGTGTTCAAGCTTAACGACCATTGCGGTAAAGAGGAAGCTGATAATAACACCGCCGACACCAAAGAGAATGGCAAAGGTGAGGGCATCAGACCAAACCTGTGTGTTAATGAGTAAAAGTGTCAGTACAACGAATGAACAAATTGTATAGATGCTGGTTAAAACTTGCATGAACGGAGCAAGAAGATATAAGATCATATCCACGCACATCCAGTTACGCGTTTTTTTGAAGTTTTCCCATAAGGGAGCTGAGTACTGTGAAAAACACTGGATCGTACCGGTAGACCAACGCTTGCGCTGCTTCCAGGAGGTTTCAAAGGTAATGGGGTGTTCGTCGAAGGTAAGGGCTTCAGGAACCCATGCGACGCGATACCCCTTCATAATGGATTGAGTGGTAAACTCAATATCCTCAGTCATACTGAAGGTTCTGAAACCGCCATCTTTTAAGACTTCGCGGGAAACCATAAAGCCGGTTCCGTTTAAAGCGGCGGACCAGCCGATCCCCTGTTTTGCAAGGTTCATAAAGCGGTTTAATGTCCAGTAAAAAATGGATTGACAGCCTGAGATCCAGGAGTCTGTTGGGTTTTTGCTGTCGCGGTAGCCCTGAGCAATTTTTTCTCCGTCACATAAAGCATTGTTCATTGCAGAGAAGAAATTTGGATCAACCAGATTATCAGCGTCAAAAACGCAGAAAGCATCAAAAACGTCATTATCTGCAAAGGTAGCATCAAAAAACTGTTCTAAAGCAGCGCCCTTTGAGCGCACTTCAGAGGTACAGTGGAATATTTTTGCGCCGTGTTTCCGGGCTACCTCTTCAGTATTATCTGTACAGTTATTTGGAATAACGTAGATATCAAATAAATCCTCTGGATAATTCTGTTCTTTTAACGTATCGATCAGATTCCCAATAACAAGGGATTCGTTTCTTGCGGCAATAACCGCGCACATGCGATTTTCAGGGGCATGCTGGTTGAACTTTGTGTGTTTACGGTATCCGGATATCCCTACGATTAAATAATAAATACCATAAGCAAAGAAAGGGACACCTAAAAGGAAAAGTAAAACATAAATTGTATCGACCATTTTATCCTCACTCGTTTCTTTCAAAATTTGAATTTAAACATGCCGCACTGTGTTGCGTTGAAAAGTCACTGTGTGGCATTTCTGGACAGTCTTCTTAAACTGTTAATATTCTATCATCATCTCAAAAACGTAGCAAGACAAAATTTAAAATATTCATAAAATTTTAAGGAAATGGAAAGGTTCATTTAATATAATGCTTTATTTACATGATGAAAATCGATTACAAACCTTTTAAGATAGTGATAAATTTAAAAAAGGCTTAAAGGCGGAGGATTGGCGTTAAGGATTAAAAAAGAAAATGTCAATCATTTTAAGTGCGTATTTTTGAAAAAACTTGGTTCGTTATTTTTAATGTGATAAAATAAAGCTACACAGGCGAGAATATGACGGTCTGTGAATAAATTAGACGCTGCATCTTTAAAAAGAGCGGCAGTTAGGAGTTTTTATTATGTCACAGGTAAACAAAAAGACTGCACAGATGACACAGCTTACATTGCTGATCGCCATACTGGTGGTACTTACCTTTACCCCACTTGGTTTTATTCAGATTCCTCCGGTTGCAATTACAATTTTGCACATTCCGGTGATTATCGGCGCTATTGCTATGGGGCCGGTTTGCGGTGGTATTTTAGGTTTGGCCTTTGGTATTCTAAGTATGCTTAAGGCTACATTTATGGGTGTTTCACCGGTAGATCTGATGTTTTCACCTTTTGCAAGCGGAGCCCCGATTCAATCTCTGATTATGTGTATTTTGCCGAGAGTTTTGTTGGGGGTGATTGCAGGATTGCTGTATGAAGCTTTAAAAAGCCGGCTGAGCAATGATGCTTTAAGCATAGGCATCAGCGCGGGTATAGCAACCTTATGCCATACAATCATGGTTATGGGGTGCTTATGGTTTTTCTTCAGCGCAATTCCGTTAAAGGAAGTTTTTTTAACCATTGTGGGCGTGAATGGTTTACTTGAGCTTGGCGTTGGCATTGTTATTACGATTGCCGTGTGTAAGCCATTAATGAAGTATTTGAAAACGAGGGTTGCTGTATAGCATCAGAAATGAGGTAACAATGCAGGAAATAAACCTTAATGATATTGAAAATATCCGAATCGGCCATGCGCAGGATATAGAAGGCGGGACAGGGTGCACCGTGATTATCAATGAACAGGGTGCACCTACAGGGCTTGATGTAAGAGGCGGAGGACCAGCCTCCAGAGAGAGTGAGCTTTTGAACCCGGTAGCTGCTGCCCAGGGAATCCATGCTGTTTTGTTAAGCGGCGGCTCTGCCTTTGGTCTGGACGCCGCCGGTGGCGTCATGCAGTATCTGAGTGAGCGCAACATTGGCTTTGATACGGGTGTGGCAAAGGTACCGCTTGTCTGCCAGTCGTGTATTTTTGATTTGGTTGTCGGCAAACCGAATGCGTACCCAGATAAAGCGATGGCCTATCAGGCATGCCTAGATTCAGAAAACAGAAAAAGCATACAGAATGGTAATATTGGAGCCGGAACAGGTGCGACCGTTGGCAAATATCGAGGAGTCCAGACGATGATGAAATCAGGCATTGGGACCTATGCCGTTAAGCTTGGCGATTTAAAGGTAGGTGCTATTGTCTCGGTCAACGCCCTCGGGGATATTTTTGATATTGAAAGCGGTGATAAGCTGGCAGGGATGCTCTCAGCAGACCTTTCTGAATTTGAGGATACCGAAGCCGCCATGTATGAGGATATTTCCTGCAAAGAGAATCTGTTTACTGGAAACACAACCATAGGTGCTGTGATTACCAATGGGAAATTTAATAAGGTTGAAGCAAAAAAAATAGCAGCAATGACCCATAACGGTTACGGACAGGCCATAAGGCCTGTCCATACCACAGCGGACGGCGACAGTATCTATGTCATGTCTGTGGGCGAGGTGGCTGCAGATATTAATGTGGTTGGAACACTGGCGGCACGCGTGATGGCGATGGCCATAAAAAAAGCAGTGCTCGAAACAGAACCATTATATGGGTTAAAAACAGCGTCAATGCTGTTACATAAATAAACGAAGGAGCATTTTCATGGCAATAAAAATGATCGTTACCGACTTGGATGGCACGCTTTTAAACACTCAGAATACAATCTCTGAGAAAAACAAAGCAGCTTTTAAAAAAGCTAAAGAAAAAGGGATCATTCCTGTAGTGGCAACAGGCCGGATTGATAAAGAAGGCTGGTTTGCCGCCGAAGCCATTGGAGGGACCGATTATATGCTCTCCGGTAATGGCGGCGTGGTTCGAGACTATAAAAAAGATATTGTGATCTTTGAGGATGCTCTTTCAAAAGAGATTATCAGACAGATAATTGAGCTGGTGGATCAGTACGATGGCATTTTTGTCCAGGCGCATACCATTCATGGATGTGTCTGTACAAAAAAAACATTTCCTGAAATGCCAACAGCAGGATGGGCCGATGAATATGTACGTCAATTTAAGGGACAGCAAATTGTGGTTGAGGATATCGAGGACTATTTAGATAAAAACCACTTGGAGGTCAGTAAATTTGTCATTTCATCCACCGACTTTGATAAATTGGATGAAGTCCAGAAAAGGGCGGGTGAAATTGTGGATTTAGTACCCTTGCGCCCAATGAACTATTGCCTTGAATGTATTCCAGAAGGGGTTGATAAAGGGTTAGGACTCACAAAGCTTTGCGAATATCTGGGAATAAGCCTTACAGAGGTCATGGTAATAGGAGATAGTGACAACGATTTGGAAATGATCGAAATTGCAGGAACAAAAATTGCCATGGGAAACGCTTATGACTGTGTCAAAACAATTGCGGACCATATCGTTTCTACAAATGATGAAGATGGTGTGGCAGAGGCCATTGAAAGATTTGCATTATAGAAAAACAAAGCGTCACGCTGCCCGTGGCGCTTTGTTTTTTTGAAAAAGTATTGTGTTCAAATAATCGGCCAGAATAACGGCCTGGTTTTGTTCCTTATTGTTTGCGGAATAGATTAAAGTAACATTTTCTTCCTTCAGACGCTTCTTCAAATCGGATAGAAAAGTTTTGACAGCCTGATTATTTTTAAGTTCTTCCAAATATTGCGATTTAAAGCTTTCGTATGAATCTTTTCCAGAATGAAAACGCCGGATCAATTCTTTGCTGGGAGCAAGTTCCTTTTTCCATATATCGACATTGGCGCTGGAGTGAGTAAATCCTCTGGGCCAGTAGCTGTCTACTAAAACGCGGTACCCATCCATAATGTTTTTGGGTTCATAGATGCGTTTTGTTTCAATCACCATTATCACTTCCTTAATCAATTAGAGTATTCTTATAAAAAATATACCCAAGTTTGACATAAAATTTGCTTTCTTTTGTTTTTTAGTTTATAATTAGATGTTATGTATTTAGAAAGGAAGTTATATGAAATTTAGAGAACTAGAGATTAACGAGCAATTGCTCAGGGCAATTGATGATATGGGATTTGTTGATATGACAGAAATTCAGGAACGCGCAATTCCCCGTTTGATGGAAGGCGGCGACCTTATTGGTAAATCCCAGACAGGAACAGGAAAGACAATGGCCTTTGCGATTCCTGCCATAGAGAAGATTGATCCAGAACTCAGAAAACCGCAGGTGCTGGTGCTGCTGCCGACACGTGAGCTGGCGCTGCAGGTTTCTGAAGAATTCAGAAAGGTTTTAAAATACAGCCACAGCATTAAAGTTGTTGCAGTGTTTGGCGGCGCTTCAATTGAAAACCAGATTCGTGATCTGAAATCCGGAGCACAGATTGTAGTGGGCACACCAGGACGTGTCATGGACCATATGCGTCGGAAAACTTTAAAATTCAACGCACTTACAATGGCAGTGCTGGACGAGGCGGATGAAATGCTGAATATGGGCTTCAGAGAGGATATTGAGCTCATTTTAGATGCGGTAGACCATGATGTTCAGACCGTTTTATTCTCGGCTACAATGCCAAAACCCATTTTAAAGATAGCGGAAACCTACCAGAAAAATCCGACAATGATTGAAATTTCGCCTAAAACAATGGTAGCGCCAAGTATTGAGCAGAAGTATTTTAATATTTCTGACCAGAATAAGTTTGAAGCCTTAACCCGTTTATTGGATGTCTATAAACCTCAACGCTCACTTATTTTCTGCAACACCAAACACTATGTTGACGAAATTACTGAAAATCTGCAGGAACTGGGGTATTCCGTAGACAAAATTCATGGCGATATGCGCCAGGTATCCAGACTCAATGTCTTAAAACGCTTTAGCCAGGGGCGGCTGAAAATTTTAGTAGCCACCGATGTAGCGGCCAGAGGGATTGATGTTGACGATGTGGATATTGTTTTTAACTACGATGTACCAGACAACGAAGAATACTATGTACACCGTATTGGCCGTACCGGACGTGCGGGGAAGAGCGGTCTTTCACTTACACTTGCCCGTTCAAGGGATCAGTTTAAGCTGCGAAAAATAACCGATTATACCAAGAAAAGCATCGAACGCGATTTAATTCCGACCAGTGAGGTGATCAATGATATTAAGATCGCCCATTTCAAGGAACGTTTTAAGCTAAAAGCCGAAAAGGGAGAACTGGAACGTTACATTGCGATCATTCAAGAACTTGAAGAAAAGGGCTACGAAGCAGAATTTATCGCCGCGGTTCTTTTACAAGCGCAGCTTCCTTTGTCAGATGCGGAAGATTTAAATACTGAGTTTAAAAAACGCGGGCGCCGGGAAGGCAGACGTGAAAGGGATGGAAAGCGCCGCAGAGAAGTAAAGGGCGGTAAAGGAAAATCCTTTGGCCCGGAAAAGACAAAACGTCTTTTTATCAGTGTTGGTGAGAAAGACAAGGTGCAGAAAAGAGATATTCTCGGCGCCATTTGCGGCGAGTGCAATATTGCGTCTTCGACAGTTGGAAATATTGATATGTATAATAAATTTACCTTTGTGGATGTGGATGTGGATGTCGCCAAAAAAGTAGAGAAAAAACTGAATGGTAAAATGATTAAAGATCATAAAGTAAAAGTTGAAATTTCCAAAAAGAAAAAGTAAAATTCGTTAAAAGTGAGGGGGAAGTGTTTTGGTGGAAGAACAACAGTTACAGCATGAAAACAAGATGGGGACGATGCATATCCCCCAATTACTTTTTAGTATGGCTCTGCCGGCAATTATCTCAATGTTTGTACAGGCGATGTACAACATCGTAGACAGCGTCTTTGTCGCGCAGACAGGGGAAAATGCTCTCACTGCTGTTTCTCTGGCGTTTCCGGTGCAGATGCTGATTGTATCCTGCTTTGTAGGTATGGGTGTAGGGATTAATTCCGGTATTTCCAGACGCCTTGGTGAAAAAAAACACCGCGAGGCAGAAATGGTAGCGGAACATGGCTTTCTGGTCGCAGTGATTTTATCTTTAGCCGCAGCCGTTTTAGGCGCTGTTTTTTCGAATATTTTTGTAAAAATGTTTACGGATAATCCGGAAATTATTAAGGGATGTACAGATTATCTGCTGATCGTTACAATTTTCAGCTTTGGAAGCATTATTACGCAGGCTGGTTTCAGCACACTGCAGGGCTCCGGCGATATGATTCAGCCAATGATCGGTCAGCTGATCGGGGCAATCACGAATATTATTCTGGATCCGATTATGATTTTCGGGCTTTTGGGATTTCCGGCTCTGGGTGTTACAGGAGCCGCCATCGCAACGGTTACAGGCCAGATCATTGCAATGGTCTATATTTTGATTGTGGTCCTGAAGCGGAAAAAAAACCTTCTAAAGCTTCATTTTCGTTCTTTTAAATACCGCGGGGCTATCATGAAGGATATTGCTGTGGTAGGGCTTCCGTCTGCGATCATGCAGGGAATTGGTTCTTTCATGGTGACGGGCTACAACCTGATTTTAGCTGGATATGGTATGACCGCTGTAGCGGTTTTTGGTGTTTATTTTAAAGTGCAATCCTTCATTTTTATGCCGATTTTTGGCCTTGGACAAGGAGCGATGCCAATTTTTGGATATAATTACGGAGCTCAGAATGCAAAGCGGTTCAAAGAGACATTAAAAGTCTCTATTCTGACGAGCTTGGTCATTATGTTTGTTGGGGTTCTTTTGTTCCAGCTTTTCCCAGCCCAGATTTTTATGCTTTTCAATGCATCGGAAGAAATGACGGCGATTGGGATTAATTGTTTCAGAGCAATAAGCCTTGCATTTCCGCTCGCGGGGATATCCATTATGCTAAGTACTTCTTTTCAGGCGATGGGAAAATCCTATCTCAGTATGATTTCCTCTTTTTTGAGACAGATGATTTTCTTACTGCCCTTTTCCTATCTATTCTCCTTAATCGGAGGTTTGGATACGGTTTGGTATGGTTTTATCGTTTCTGAGATTGCCTGTCTTGTTTTTGAAGTTATCGTGTACCGGCATTATAAAAAGAAAGTTTTAGACCGCTGGTAAAATGATACGTTGAGGGATGCTAAAGTGCATCCTTTTTTATTTTTGTACAAAATAAAGGAATTGTCACTGTACAAAAATATTCGGCTTTGGGTATAATTTAAGTATACGAGGAGGAAATCAATGAAAATTTTATTAGTTATGGACCAATTTGATCATACCAACAATGGCACCACGATGTCAGCAGTCCGTTTTTCAGAATCACTGAAAAATCATGGGCATGAAGTGAGAATTGTCAGTACAGGAAAGGAAAGTCCTGACAAATACGCGGTGCGTTCATATCATTTTCCCCCTGTTGTCAAACAGATTATTCAGAATCAGGGTATGACATTGGCTAAGCCCAGCAGGGAAGTTTTGAAAAAGGCCATTACATGGGCGGATATTGTCCATTTTTTAATGCCTTTTCCACTTTCGATCCAGGGCGCTAAAATCGCAAAGGAGCTGTCTGTCCCCGCAACAGCGGCCTTTCATGTACAACCGGAAAATATTACCTATACGCTGAAAATTAATAAGGTGGAAAAAATTAATACAGCCTTGTATCAGGGCTTCAAAAATATTTTTTATAACCAATTTTCACATATTCACTGTCCCAGTAACTTTATCGCAGAAGAACTGCGTAAAAATGGTTATACGGCAAAGCTGCATGTCATCTCAAATGGTGTCGACCCGGATTTCTATTACCGTAAGATTGATAAGATTCCGTTGCTCAGGGGTAAGTTTGTGATTTTAATGGTTGGGCGACTGGCCAATGAAAAAAGGCAGGATCTGCTCATAGAAGCAGCAGGGTTATCTAAATACAGGGACCAGATATGCTTGATATTAGCAGGACAAGGACCAAAGAAAAAGTTTTACGAAAAAGTTGGAAAAAAACTGCCAAACAAGGTTCTTATTGATTTTTTTGACAAGAAAAAGCTGCGTGATATCATTGCAATGAGCGATCTTTATGTCCATACAGCAGATGCCGAAAGTGAGGCGATCTCCTGTATTGAAGCATTTTGCAGCGGACTGGTTCCGGTTATCTCCAACAGTCCTAAATCAGCAACCCCTCAATTTGCTTTAAATGACCGATGTCTCTTTAATGCAGGTGACCCTTACGATCTGGCTGATAAAATTGATTATTTTATTGAACATCCTAAAGAAAAAAGGGGTTTAGAAAAAGAATACGCAGCGTACGGTAAGCAATATAATATAGAGGACTGCGTTTATAGGATGGAAGAATTGTTCAGGGAGGCTATTGATGAGTATGGCGCAATATGAGGCTGAAAATTTGGGCGAAAATGTTATTATTGAACGCAATGAAGATAAACGCCACTTTGAGAATCGTTTTGCTTTAAGAAAAATAGCGTTGACCCTGCTGCCTTTATATAATCGCCTGATGTTTGGTCTCACGGTCTCAGGAGAGGATAATTTGGCTGATGTCAGCGGCGGGATGGTAACAATCTGCAACCATGTTCATACGCTGGACTGCACGATGGTAGCCGGTGTTTGCAGGCAGCATCGGATGTATTTTCCAACCTTGGATGAAAATCTGAAAATGCCCTTTGTGGGGCATTTGGTTGATGACCTGGGTGGAATACCGATTCCAGAAAAGCTTTCCGAATTCAGGGGCTTTATGGAAGAAATAGAGGCAACTTTGAGGCAGGGGGATGCCGTCCATCTTTTTCCGGAAGGGAGTCTGGAAGTGTATTGCCCTACTTTACGGCCTTTTCAAAAGGGTGCATTTACGTTTGCGTATGACGCAGAGGTTCCACTGGTACCTATGATATTGACTTACAGATCTGTAAATGGGGTAAGAAGCCTGTTTCGGAAAAAGCCGTTCCTGCATTTAGAAATTTTAAAACCGGTTTATCCAGATGTTAACAATAAAAGAAGCCATGAAATCCAGCGTCTTTTGGAAAAATGCCGTTTAGAAATGCAAAAAGCTTTTGAAAAAAAATAACCCCGGAGAAGTTCTCCGGGGTTTTGCTTTTTGCCTGAATATGGATTAAACAGTTGCCATCCATAATCCATGTAGGTTACAATATTCATATGCAGCGATCACTTCATCACCAGGTGTTAAAGCGAAAACAGCTTTTGGCTCGCCGCCGATTTCCAGACATTTACGCTGGCCGCCTTCTTTGGTTTCAAGATAAATCCAGGCGATATGATGTTCTTCGAGCATTGGATGTGGAACACTGCCGACTTCAACAGTGACGGTATTTCCATCAATTTTAATTACTGGAACGTGTTTTTCCTGAGCTGCATCGACGGTATTAGGAGTTAAAACTTCCATCGGATCACCACAGCAAACCGGTGTTACGCCGCTGTCTTCAACAACACCAAAGATGTTGCCGCAATGTCTACAGATATAAAATTTTGGTTTTTTGCACATAATAAAGACCTCCTATAGTCCAAATATAATTTTGAGCAGTCCGTGTAACCCACTTATCCGCTTAATGATATAATTAATTATACCACAATTTTTAAACTTTAAACGGAAAATGCCTATAAAATTTTGTTTGAAATTAGAATAATATCAAGAAAGGAATAACTATGGAAAAGAAATGGTTGGCGTGGGCAAAGCAGCTTCAGTCAATTGCGCAGGCTGGTTTGACTTACTCTACAAATAAATACGACAGAGAACGTTTTGAACAGATTCGAGAGATGTCTGTTGATATTTTAAATAATTATACCGATGCAGGTGAGGAAAAAATAAGAGACCTGTTTTGCTTTGAAACAGGATACCAGACGCCAAAGGTTGATGTGCGGGGTGCGATTTTTAAACAAGATACAATTCTTCTGGTAAAGGAAAGTATTGACGGCTGCTGGTCAATGCCAGGCGGCTGGGCAGATATAGGGTTGTCTGTTAAAGAAAATATTGAGAAGGAAGCCCGTGAGGAGGCTGGCCTGCATGTGGTCGCTAAAAAATTGGTCGGCGTATTTGACTGGGCAAAAAATGTTGATCTGCCCAATCCTTTTGCCATTTACAAAACCGTTA
Organism: Eubacterium callanderi; assembly: GCF_900142645.1. Classification (GTDB taxonomy): domain Bacteria; phylum Bacillota; class Clostridia; order Eubacteriales; family Eubacteriaceae; genus Eubacterium; species Eubacterium callanderi. The sequence goes on along the minus strand of NZ_FRBP01000001.1, from coordinate 391,442 downwards.
TGCTGTGTGATGTCATTGATGGTGCATTCCAGAAGAATATCGAGACTGAAGATGCCCGGTATTTTGATTTGAACCATTTGCCCGAATTATCAAGAGGCCGTACGACGGAAACGTTGATTGAGCTTTGCTACGAGGCGTCACAGGACAATGCTTTTATTCCAATTATTGATTAACTTTTTTCAAAATTATCCTTGACAATTTGTTTGATAATTGTTATATTATAATCGTTCCGAATTAAGGAACGTTAGGATTAAATAAAATTTATAAGATTCAAGAGAGGTATTTTGAACATGGAATTAAAAGGATCAAAAACTGAAGCGAATTTATTAACTGCCTTTGCAGGTGAATCACAGGCCCGCAATAAATATACTTATTATGCAGAAAAAGCCAGAGAAGAAGGCTACAGCCAGATTGCCGAATTATTTGAAGAAACAGCTACAAATGAAAAAGAACATGCAAAATTGTGGTTTAAAATTGTACACGGCGATGAAATCCCAGATACAGCTACAAACTTAAAAGACGCAGCAGCAGGCGAAAACTATGAATGGACCGATATGTATGCTACTTTTGCTAAAGAAGCAAAGGAAGAAGGCTTTGATAAAATTGCCTTTTTATTCGAAGCGATTGCTAATATTGAAAACCGTCACGAACAGCGTTATTTAAAATTATTAAGCAATGTTGAAGAAGGAACTGTTTTTGAAAAATCAGATAAAGTGCTCTGGCAGTGTATGAAGTGCGGTTACGTTTATGAAGGCACAAAAGCTTTAAAAATGTGTCCGGTATGCAAGACAAGTGGAGCGGATTTCCAGATTTTATCTGAAAATTACTAAGAGGAACAATCAGACGGATTTTATACAAAATCTCCCGAAGTATTCGGGAGATTTTTATTTTTAAAAGAGTATAGTATGGTATAATAAAAACGAGAAAACCTTGGAGGAGTTATTTAATGACTGAGTCGGAAATTAAAACCTTGTTTTTAGATATTGTAGGAACTTTAAATCTTTGTCGTGATGTTAATATGGAAACACCGGCCGGAGAGGTGGTCGAATATGGTATGACAATTACGGATACCGCCTTTATCACTTACCGGGAGAGCAACCGGACCCTTCATTTCTATGTTGACGGAAATGAACTGCTTGTTTTGAATGAATCCAGTCCGCTTCTTTACATGATGCGTGAGCTTTTTGTAGAGGTAGAGGATGGAGACCCAAAGGAACTGACAAGAGCACGGTTGAGGGTTCTGGAATAAAATAAAAGGACGAGCCTAGAGAGTCTTCGTCCTTTTTATTATTTTTTGGTAAATGGGGAGCATGTGCTCTTCACTGCTGTATTTTTCGATGCTTTCAAGAGGAAGCCATGCGACAGCACTGTTTTCATCAGGCTTGTTGGTTAATGGAAGACGATCATCAGCAGTGAGTGAAAAAGCAATCGACAAATGAAGATGTGTGCTGACGTAGCTTCGATTTTTGAAGTGGCCAAAAACAGGTAAAACATCCAGGCTGATTATTTTTTCTGAAATAGGTTTTAAATTTGTGATGCCAGTTTCTTCCTCTGCTTCTCTAATCGCTACAGATAAAAGATCAGCACACCCATCAGCGTGGCCGCCGCTCCAGGACCACGACCTGTAAAGATTATGAAAGACCATCAAGCACTTGTCGCGGCCCGGATTAAGAATAAAACCTGAGCCTGTTAGATGTGCCACAGGATTTTTTCTTGTCAGAATCGTGTCCGGATATTTTTCCATTAAGCTTATAAAGATTTTTTTGTCAGCAAATTCCTGTTCAGTGTTGGGGATAAATTCCCTTATTTGTTGATAAAGATTTTTAAAATCCATCTTGTTAGATCAGTTGGTTTCGCCGGAGAACCATTTTACAAACTCAAGGGCAGAGGGATACTCCCGCATTTTAACAATTTTGCCGTTCACCAAAGTAACCGGCAGAACGCTGTTTCCCTTTTCTACCAATAAGGTTCCGATTGTACGGTTTTCCACAAATGCACTGGGGTCCATTGTGAGGTTATGTCTTACAATATCCCAGCCATCATCCGCAAAAGAAGCGACCATATCATTAATCCGTGCCAGATCAGCGTTTTCTCCCATTTGGCAGACACCATCAACACAAGTTAATTCAGGTTCAAAAATTTCTATTTTAGCCATTTGATTTCTCCTGTATAATTTAGTATGGTTCTATTTTAAACCATTTTTTTAAAATTGTTAAGAGGAAATAATCGTTTTTTCTAAAAAAGTCATTGACAAAAATAATCAAGTATTGTATTATAGCATAGTCAGCTTATGGGGGCATGGCGCAGTTGGGAGCGCGTCTGACTGGCAGTCAGAAGGTCAGGGGTTCAAGTCCCCTTGTCTCCACCATTTTGTTTTTTAGAACCGTCACAGACGGTTTTTTTATTTTTTGATATTACCATTTACAAAAGCGGGTCATCTGATCGACAAAAAATTGATTGATGATGACATTGCCTTTATTTACTTTAAAATGGAAGAAGTCCTGTAATTCATCAATGTAGTTAAGTGTGTGTGAATCAGTGGCGATATTAATAATGGCCGCTTTATCATCAGGTACATTTTCTTTAATACGATCTCTATATTCAAGGTATAATTTTTTAGCATAGTCTTGGGCACTAGGCGATAATTTTCGGTATTGCATTTTCTCCATTCTCCTTTCAAGTTTAAATCGTCTGTTTTAAGCTAATTATGGGTTTTGTGCGGTAAGATAATCAAAATTGATTCGGAGAGCATAAGCGTCTTGTTATACTTTATATCCTGTTTATAACAAGATTAACCCATTTAAGCGAAATTAAGAATTAACCAAGTGTGGAGGAGGATGTTATGATTATCAGTGCCAGCCGTAGGACAGATATTCCTGCTTTTTTCTCAGAGTGGTTCCTTAAAAGACTTGAAGAAGAGTATGTTTATGTTCGAAATCCTTTTAATTCCAAATTGATTTCAAAAATCAGTCTGATGCCTGAAGTCATTGACGGAATTGTTTTCTGGACTAAAAATGCTGTTCCGATGCTTCCCAAACTAAACCGATTAGGGACATTTCCTTTTTATTTTCATTGGACGGTAAATCCTTATGGAAAAGATATTGAGCCACACATTCCTTCGAAAAACGACATTTTAATTCCGGGATTTAAAAAAATGTCAAATCGATTAGGAAATGACAGAGTAATCTGGCGTTATAACCCAATTGTTTTTACAAACAAATACACCGCGGCATATCATCTTTACTATTTTGAAAAACTGGCAAAGAGGCTGAGTGGTTATACGAGACGTTGTATTGTAAGCTTTTTGGATTATTATGAGGATACGAGACAAAACATGCGTGGTCTCGGGCTAACAGACAAAACAGATACGGAGAAAATCGATTTGATCCATAAATTTGCAGACATTGCTCAAAAATATCATATTGATTTGGAAATATGTACAGACAGACAAAAACCTGAAGGGGTCAAAATGGCTTGCTGCATCGATAAGACCATTTTTGAGCGGATACAGGGATATCCCATAACTCTGGGGAAGGATCCGGGACAGAGGCCGGAATGCCGATGTATGGAGAGCATTGATATAGGAATGTATGATACCTGCGGTAATGGTTGCCTTTATTGTTATGCTAACCACAGTAAAAGAAAGCTGTTATATCATCAAAAACACCATCATCCCGAAAGCCCCTTAATCATTGGGGATGTGGAGGCGGATGATATTATTAAGGAGCGAATCGTATCGTCTGATAAAGATTATCAGATGAGATTTTTGATCAATTAAAAAACCTCTGCGCTGGCTTGCGCAGAGGTTTTTTAGGTTGGCGTTTTTATCATTTGATGGATATAAATTAACAGCAGAATTGAGAGCACAAACTCTGGAGTGAATTTTTTTATAAGAGCATTTAAGCGAAAAAGTGGCATATCCTGTCTTGCGCCTACAAACAAAACATAGAAGGTGATAAAATCAAGAATGGTTGTTGGTTTATAGTCGATGGGGCAGTCTTTAAAAGCATCTTTGATGGTGCTTTCTTTTTTGATCAAGGACAGGTTGGCTTTGGTCAACGCATTAAGAGCATTGAGTAAGGCTGGCAGATACTGATCCATTGTGTAATATTCCAATCTTTTTACCCCCAGTGATTTACCAGCAATTTCTAACAATGTCATCAGAAGCGGTTCATCCTCAGGATAATTTGTGCTTCGAATGATGGCGTTAATGGCCGCTAAAATTGACGGTTTATCTGAATCGGCAGGGATACTAAGCAGATGGGCTACCTTTTCACGGGAAATTTCGTCTTGTAGAGGTGTTCCAATAAAGCGGTCAAGCCGGTCATAGAGCTTTCGCTGGCGGCTCATATCAAAGTAATAAAATTTTCCTTTTGCCGCTTTAAAAGTCTTTAAACAGTCGAGATGACCCATTGTAATGTTGTTAAGGATTGTTTTTTGATCAAATTCAAGCGTCATACCAAGATATTCAGAATTATTGATGACCTTGAGGTTGATATCTTTATTTCTTATTTTCTGTTTAACGCCAAGAGCTGGAAATTCAACAGAAATAATATCATTATAGCCATTTTCGGCCATAAAATTTATGGGAACATTATCATAAAAACCGCCGTCAAGATAGGTGGTGCCATCAATTTCCTGCTTCTGGAAAACCGGGAAGGCAGCACTGGCGAGCAAATAATCAAGCAACTGCCCTTCAGGAATGTCTTCAATCATCAATTTGATGGGTGAAAGTGTATTCAAACGGACAGTTACAAGTCCAAGACGTATTGAGGATTTGCGAATCGTGTCTTCAGATATAAGATTTTGAAGATTTTCACGTAAAGGGGTAATGTCAAATCCGCCATGAAACAAATCATTTAAAAAAGATAATCTAAAAAAGTCAAAACTCGTTTTGGACCATTGCTCAACATATTTATTGGTCATGTGTGTGTTAAGGTTGAGAACTTGATTAATGGTCAGATTTGACCAGAAGTCAAGCGCCTTGTCAAAGTCGTTTTGGGCGATAACTGCAGCGTTTAATGCCCCCACAGAGGTTCCAATCACACAGGGCGTGTGAATTTTCATTTCGCGGAGAGCCTGCCAAACGCCAATTTCAAAAGCACCTTTTGTTCCGCCGCCGCTAAGGACTAAACCATATTTTTTCATGCTGATACTCCTGTTCTGCTATAAAAAAGGGTAACGGGTGCTGTTGGTATACAGGCTGTTAGTAATCCGGTTAATCAAGCTATGGCCTTGAAAAACAGCCAGGCCGATTACTGGAAGTAGAAAGATCATGATGATACCAAGCGCGCCAAAAATAATCCCAAGAATGGCGAACAAAGCAGGGGCGTTTTCCCTTTTTAATTCCTGATAAGACAGGATGCCAAAAATAACCGCACAAACACCAACCCACAAACCACTGCCGGCAAAGCTGGAAAGCATAGAAAGAATCCCGAAGCAAAAGGACAAAACAGCCCGGGGATTTTGACCACAGGGTCTTGTTATTGGAATATCAGTATAATCTGGAGCTCTATCTCTCAAGGAGAACCAGAAAAACGGAATGGTGACCGGAAAAATAATGCTCAGTACCAGATAAAGCGTTGCGTTTTTAGGGTTATAAATTCGGTAAAGCCAGTAATAAGCTGAATATTCATAGATAGCGATCAGAATACCAGCGACAAACAGAAAGATCCACCCGACAAAAGGAATCAATGTTACGGTATTGCTTAAAAGTGTGGATACACCGGATAAAAGGGGCAGTATAATGGCAGCATAGGGGATATGAAGTGAACCGATAGACACTTGATCGTTAATGAGTGCGCCCAGCAGATACCGGTTAGCCATGGGAATCCAGGAAATCCATGGATAGCGCAGATTTCTTTTTTTGGCAAGTGTATAGAGGCTTATCCCTTTAAAAATATAGGCGATAATGGCAAAAATACATGCAAATATTATAATACAAAGACAGATTACAATGATAATGCCAATAAAAGCACCGAGAGCATCATAATTGTAAAAAGAATCACCGAAATCGTAGTAATCATAATAGTAATCCATTGGTGAACCTCCTTTAAATAGGTGTTTAGTTTATTGTAATGTATTTTGAAGATGAATGCAAAAAATAATGTGAATACCCAGAGGATTTCCACTGAGATATTCACATTTTTTTAAGAAAAGCTATACTCATAGGGGTCCCTGTTACGAATGACAAAAGGAAAAATCGAAAGCATAAAAGGGAAAATGATACTGAGTACAAGAAACAGTACTGCAGAATCTGAATAATATAATTTATATAATCGGTAGTATGCTGCATAATTGTACACAGCAATTGCAATTCCAATAATCCAGCCGAAAAAAGGGATTGCAATTAAAGCGCCGCTGCAGATAGACGCAACGGGTAAAATCACTTGTGCATAAGGGATTTTAAGCGAGCTGATTGTCACTTTTTCACCGATGATTTCGCCTAATATAAAGAGCTTAATAATCGGAATCCACGCTAACCACGGATACTCGATATTTTTTTTCAAAGCCATGGTATAGAGCCCAAAGCTCGAGAAAAGGTACAGAGCGATTGGTATAAGGCAGATAAATAGGACGGTAAGGATACCGAGCCCTGCCACAAATGCCACTAAACTGGCGATGAGCGAAGTTTCAAGCATGTTCAACACCTCCTTTATTAACCGTATCATTGTATCCTAGATGAAACAAAATTACAAAGGATGAGTTGTCAATTTTTTGTATCATTTTCTCGAATTATCTATTCATATTTTTCTTTTAATGCATCAACCAGCATATAGGCAACCTTATTGATGGTTTGAGAGCCAGCGACAAGGACTAAATCATCAGATTCCAGATTGTCTGACAGATATTTTACAATGGTGTTAAATTCTGACATAACAATGGTGGGAATATGATATTTTTCCTTAATTCGTTTCGCCAGATCTTCAGAATAGATGTCCCAATCATTTCCCTCACGGTCAGAATAAATATCATTGAGAATGATAAAATCTGCTTTCGCAAAAGCATCTACAAATTCATCAAAAAGATAGAAGGTTCTTGAATAGGTATGGGGCTGGAAAATAACCCACAAATTATTATGCGCATGATTAAGACAAGCGTCAATAACAACCTTCAACTCAGTTGGATGGTGAGCATAATCTTCATAAACATTAATGCCGTTTACTTCTCCGCGAAACTCAAAGCGTCTCTTAGCGCCGTGAAAATTATCAAGCGTTTTTTGGACAGTAGCCTCGTCAATACCTAAAAATTCACTGCATGCAATGCAGGATAGGGCATTTAATACATTGTGCTCACCAGGAATCTTCATGTTAAAATGGCCATAAAATTCATTGTGATGATATGCGTCAAAGGAGGGGTTTCCCATAACATCGTATTGGATATTATGGGCAGTCCAGTCATTTTTTTTCTCAAAACCATAGGTGGTGACTGGACAGCGGAGGCTTTCTACGGTATCCAATACATCTTGAGAATCACCATAAGCGATCATAAGACCATCTGGCGGCAGAATTGCGCCAAATTTGTGAAAGGATTCCTTAATTTGTGGAAGACCTTCTGTAAAATAATCAAGATGATCCTCTTCAATATTCGTAATAATACCAATATAATGGGATGTTTTTAAAAAGGAATCGACATATTCGCAGGACTCAATAACAAAGTAGTCACTGTCCCCCAGACAGGCATTACCACCAATTTCGGGCAGTTTTCCTCCGATACTGACACTCGGATCAAAGTCAGCATAGTGCAGTAAGGCGGCGATCATGGAAGAGGTCGTTGTTTTTCCATGTGTACCGGCAACGCCAATGGTTTTATCAAAAGCCAGGGACAGTAGTCCGAGATAATCCGAACGTTCGACTATTGGCAAGTCAAGATCTTTAGCGCGAACCATGTCGGGGTTATCTTCGTGAATTGCTGCTGAATAGACGACCATATCCGTATCTTCCGGGATATTGTTGTAATCATGTCCGATATGAATTTTGACATCGCGGTCTTTCAGTTTTCCGGTATAAGAGGACTCAATCATATCGGAGCCTTCCACTTTAAAGCCCTGGTCCAGGGCCATCCCCGCCAGTCCGCTCATGCTGCTGCCTCCGATACCGATAAAAAATATCTTTTCAATTGGACGATTGAATTTCTTTTTTAATATTTCTTTCAATTTGTTTGCTCCTTATAGTTCTCATGGACTACAAGAATTATATCATAGCTATTTATTAAGATAAAGTCCTACCATTAAGGAATTTTATTAAGGAAAGGCGAAAAAGACTTGCACTTTTTTTGAATATGAATAAAATTATAAATAGACTAAAAAATGTTCGGGTTTTATAGGTGAATAAATGAAAAAGAATGAACGTGTTTGTGCAATTACAAAAATATTGACAGACAACCCCAATAGGGTTTTGACCTATAATTATTTCAGCCAGCTTTTTGAAGCGTCTAAAACAAGTGTCTGTGAAGACGTAGCGATTGTGAAAAGTGCGGTGGAAGTGATGAAAATGGGGAAAATTGAAACAGTATCTGGCGCAGCGGGCGGCGTTAAATATCTTCCTGTCGTTTCAGATGAAGAGGAAAGAGCAATCCTCTTAGAGATAGCCGAAAGGCTTATGGAGCCAGAGCGTAAAATTCAGGGAGGATTTATCTATTACAGCGATATCCTTTCCAGCCCTTATTACGCACAGCGTCTTGGAAAAATTATTGCGGGAAAATACCTGGAGCAGGGCGTAGAGTATGTTGTGACGACAGAAACGAAGGGAATTCCGGTAGCTCTTGAGAGCGCCCGGTTTTTAAATGTTCCCATGACGGTTATCAGAAGGTCGAATAAAGTGACAGAGGGCACTACGACGAGTATGAACTATGTCTCTGGCTCGACGAATAAAATTAATACGATGTATCTGAGCCGGAGAATAAACCTCGAAGGAAAAAAAGTCTTAATTATTGACGACTTTATGAAAGGCGGGGGAACTGCAAAGGGAATGATGAATTTAATGGAGGAAGTTGGCGCTGTCATTATCGGGCCTTGTGTTATATTTGTGACAGAAGAACCAAATGAAAAACTCGTAGATAATTATTTACCACTGCTGCGCATGCACACCTCGTTAAATGACAAAGAAAAAATGCTTGTAGAGTTGACCGTGAAATAGTGTCCATAAAATGGTGATAGAATACAAAATAATCGGGTAAGTTTTTGTTTTAATTTTGTCCGAAATATGATACTATAATGTAAAGGTATAGTAAGATGTGATTTTATTTACTACAATCGAAGGGGAGGCTTACATTATGGTAATTACAGACGTAAGAGTAAGAAAAATTTATCCAACAGGGAAAATGAGAGGAATTGTGTCGGTTACATTTGACGATGAATTTGTCGTGCATGATATTAAGGTAATCGAAGGACAGAATGGTTATTTCATTGCAATGCCTAGTAGAAAAACACCGGACGGAGATTTTAAAGACATCTGTCACCCGATCACCTCCAGTACCCGCAAGGAAATGCAAGGAATCGTTTTGGAAGCCTATGAAAAAGCAGTTTTGGAAAAAGCTGAAGAGACTGAGCCCGAAGAAATTGATCTTGAAGTAGATTTTGAAGATGATTCAGAAGAATAAGGGGTTCTATAATCATTTTAGTACAAATAGAAAAGCATTAAATTGAGAGGAGGGAACATGGTTCCCTCTTTTGACGTTTACAAAAGTAAATTAGCTGTAGACATTTATCACGATAAAGGGTATTATTTTTCATGGTAAAGAGTCCCTTTATATGAATGTTAATATAAAATTCAGGTTTTTAACTGGAATATTGGAGAATTAAAAAATGAAATCAACCAAAACAGTGATTTTGGCTGCCGGTCATGGGACAAGGATGGTTTCTGAAAAACCAAAGGTCCTTCATGAAGTCGGCGGAAAAGCAATGCTGGATTATGTCATTTCCGCCAGCGAAGCTGCTGGCGCAGATGATATTGCCGTAATTGTTGGTTATAAAGCAGATACTGTCAAAGCTGCTCTCCCCGAAAATCTTACAGCGATTGAGCAAAAGGAACAGCTTGGCACAGGGCATGCTGTTCTTCAGGCGCTGCCGTTCTTTGAAAATTTTAATGGCAATGTGCTTGTTTTAGTTGGAGACGCACCTCTGGTCCGTAAAGAGACGCTGGAAGAGCTTGTAAAAGCGCATGAAGATGGCGGTTTTTCAGCAACGGTGTTGACCGCTGTCTTCGACGATCCAACGGGTTATGGAAGAATTGTCAAAAAAGGTGACGAGCTGATTAAAATCGTAGAGCACAAGGATGCGACCGACGAAGAACGCAGTATAAAGGAAATTAATTCTGGAATGTACTGTTTTGATGCACAGGCATTAAAGGCTGCGTTGCAGGCAATTAATTCTGATAATGTTCAAGGTGAATATTATCTCACCGACACCATTGAAATTTTAAGGGGAATGGGTAAAAAGGTAGGTTCCTATCCTACTCCGGATGTGGATGATATAGCGGCTGTAAATTCAAAGGTCCAGCTGGCTGAAATTGGAAAAATTATGCGCCGCCGAATTAATAGTTCTTTGATGGAAGCGGGTGCGATCATTATTGATCCTGAAAACACTTATCTGAGTGTAGAGACAAAGGTTGGAAAAGACACCGTTGTTTATCCTGGCGTTATCACAGAAGGCAGGGTTGTCATTGGTGAAAATTGTATTATCGGCCACAACAGCCGTATTGTAAATTCCACCATTGCAGATGGCGTAGACATCCAGATTTCTACCATATTAGACAGCTTTGTCGATGAGAATACACATGTGGGTCCTTATGCTTACTTACGTCCCAACAGCCATATTGGAAAAAATGTCAAGGTTGGCGATTTTGTCGAGGTTAAGAATTCTGTTATGAAGGATGGTGCAAAGGCATCGCATTTAACCTACATTGGTGATGCTGAGGTTGGAAAAAATGTTAATTTGGGCTGCGGCACTGTTTTTGTAAACTATGATGGTACTAATAAATATCGCACGGTCGTTGAAGATAATTGTTTTATCGGCTGCAACAGCAATCTGGTTTCACCAGTAACCGTAAAAGAAGGCTCTTATGTAGCAGCAGGCTCAACCATTACCAATGATGTGCCGAAAGATACTTTAGCGGTTGCACGTGCTCGTCAGGTAAATAAAGAAGGATATGCCCTTCAGATGAAAAAAATTAAAAAAATAAGTAAATAATTAAATTTAAATAAAATATGAGGTGCAAAAAAAGATGGATGGAAAATTCGGCGGAATTAAGATCATTGCAGGTAATTCCAACAGAAAATTAGCTGAGGATATCGCAGACTATTTAGAAGTACAGCTATGTAATGCAGATATTCTTCATTTCAGTGACGGAGAAATTGGCCTTAATGTATTTGAATCTGTTCGCGGAGCAGATGTTTACGTTATCCAGTCAACAGGGAATCCTTGTAATGATAACTTGATGGAGCTGTTGATTATCATTGATGCGATGCGCAGAGCTTCAGCAGGCCGTATCAACGCGGTTATTCCTTATTACGGTTATGCAAGACAGGATCGTAAGGCAAAATCCAGAGATCCGATCACAGCTAAGCTGGTCGCAAATTTGATTACAACAGCCGGTGCAGACCGTGTCATCACCATGGATCTTCATTCAAATCAGATTCAGGGATTCTTTGATATTCCTTTGGATCATTTATCAGGCGGTGGCTTAATCGCTGAATATTTTAAAAATCTTCGTCTGGATGACATGGTGGTTGTATCCCCAGATGCAGGAAGTGTTAAGCGTTCCAGAAAATTGGCAAGAACGCTGGAATGTCCCTTTGCAATTATAGATAAGCAGCGACCAAGACCAAATGTTACTGAAGTCATGAACGTTATTGGTAATGTTGAAGGAAAAAACTGTATCCTGATTGACGATATGATCGACACTGCTGGAACCATTACCACAGGTGCTGATGCTTTGATGAAGCTGGGAGCAAAATCAGTACGGGCGGCCTGTACCCACGGTGTTTTCTCTGGCCCAGCCATTGACAGAATCCAGAATTCAGCCATTGAAGAGCTGATTACTTTGGATACGCTTGTGGTTCCAGAAGAAAAACGGATTGATAAAATCAAAATCCTTTCTACCGGAACTTTATTTGGCCGTGCCATTGATTACGTTCATTTTGGCCGTTCTCTGAGCAAATTATTCTCAGAAAGATATGTATAAACTTTCATGTATTTGATTATAGGGCTCGGCAATCCAGGCAGAGAGTATGCCTTAACACGTCATAATATTGGCTTCGAGGCGGTAGATTATATTGCAGGCCAGAAAAATGTTCAGATTACAAAGGACGAGCACGAAGGATTGACAGGCGTTTATTTTGAGAATGGCGAAAAGGTAATGCTGGTTAAACCAATGACTTACATGAACAACAGTGGTCTCTGTGTGGAGGAACTGGTATCCTACTATGATGTACCGCTGGAAAACACACTGGTCATTTATGATGATATTGACCTTGATCCGGGTAAAATAAGAATACGGAAAAAGGGAAGTGCAGGAACACATAATGGTATGCGTTCAATTATCTATCAGCTCCAAGATCAAAATTTTCCAAGAATTCGGATAGGAATTGGGAAAAAGCCGCCTCAGTGGGATTTGGCAAACTATGTTCTCAGTAAATTTACACCGGATGAAACAGAAGTAATGCGTGAAGCAGTAAAAAAAACGGCAGAAGCGGTTGAGTTCTATATAAATGAGGATATCGATTTTGCCATGAACCGTTTAAACCGGAAAGAAAAAGCTGAAAAAACAGATTCTGAGGTTCAGAATCAGTAAAATAAATAAGTGCAGAGCCCGGGTCATTTGATCCGGGCTAGTGCTGTATAAGGAGAGGAAATGGATCGACTGTTTAATGACTTAAAAGGAACGCCTAAAATCGAAAAAATATTTGAAGCCATTGAAGAATCCATAGGGGTTAATCTCTCAAATGTCAAGACGGGGCTAAAAGGTTTTTTAACACTTTTGACCTATGAACATTTTGATACGAATGTTTTGTTTATCACCCATTCCGACAGAGATGCTCAAAAAAAGGCTGAAATTTTGAGAAAGTTCAGAGATACCGGGGTGCTGTATTATCCATTGGAGCCGGTTCATGATTATTTTTCGGATGCTCATAGTCAGGATATTGCCCATCAGCGTATGACCGTGATCGAAAAACTGTTTTCAGAAAAAAAACATATCATTGTAGCATCAATCGACAGTATTTTGAAAAAAATGGTACCCAAAGAAGCGATGGAAGCGCTGTTTTTCTCAATTAATAACGGTGATACCTTTGATCTGGAAGCATTGGTCGTAAGGCTTGTGAATTTGGGGTATGAGAGAGTTTATCAGGTAGAGTCGAAGGGGCAGTTTGCACTGCGTGGCGGAATTTTAGATATCTATAACGTAACCTCCGAAGATGCTGTCCGTATTGAGTTTTTTGATGATGAAGTGGACTCAATGCGTCTTTTTGATGTTGACAGCCAGCTTTCATATGATCAGATAGAAAATGTTCGGATAGCCCCTGCAAAAGAAATCGTTTTGTCTGAGGAAGAACGGCAGAGAATTTTTAAAATGATCCATAAAAAATATGATGGAAATGAGCTTTATATGGAGCTTGTTGAAAAGCTGGAGCAGGAAGGCGCTCAATATGACGAAACCCTGTTTACCTTTATTAAGGAAAACGACTCCTTTATGGATTATGTGGGGAAAAATATTGTTATTTGGGATGAATATACGCGGATCAAGGAAACCTATGATATTTTTATCAAAAAAACATGGCTGGATTATGAGTCGCTTATAACACAAGGATACATTCTGCCTGAGGAAAAAAACAAGTTTTTTACATTCCACCATATTGAAAAAAGCCTGGAAGGCTGTCCGGCAATTAAAGAATATCTTTTTAACAGCAGAGCAAAAAAAGGAATGAATCTGGATATGAATTCCCGAGATCTTGAAAGCTTTGCGGGCCAGTTTCCATTATTTTTAGATTTTTTAAACCGGCGGCTTACCTTAGGATACCGGATCCATATCTGTTGTAAAACTGATAAGACCCGTGAAACGGTCAAGCAATACCTGGTAGACCAGGAGGTCTTTAATTTTGTTGAGAATGAAGGGCCAGGTGTGCAGCTTTCAGTTGGCGAAATTTCCGAAGGCTTTGAAATGGAAGATGAAAAAGTTGTCTACATTAATGAGTCTGAGATATTTAAAGAAAAGCGCACCTCGCAGAGAAAGAAAAAACACAAAGGAAGAAAGATTGATTCCTTTGCCGAGTTACACGTAGGGGATTATGTTGTCCATGATGTGCATGGTATTGGGATATACCGGGGAATTGAGCAGCTGACAATTGACAATGTAACCAAAGACCTGATGGTAATCGAGTATGCCGGAGATGCCAGGCTTTATATTCCAGTAGAGCAGATGGATTCCGTCCAGGTTTATATAGGTACGGGCGGCGATAAAAAGCCAAAGGTTAACCAGATGGGAAATCCCGATTGGCAGAAGGCTAAAAATAAAGCCCAAAAAGCAGTCGAGGATATGGCCGATGAGCTCATCGCTTTGTATGCCAAAAGACGTTCGATGAAGGGATATGCCTTTAGTCCAGATACTTCCTGGCAAAAAGAGTTTGAGGATGATTTCCCTTATGTTGAAACAGAAGATCAGCTGCGCTGTGTTGAAGAGATCAAGGCGGATATGGAATCGGAAATACCAATGGACCGCCTTTTATGTGGTGATGTTGGATATGGAAAGACTGAGGTAGCCTTGCGCGCCGCTTTCAAAGCTGTCATGGAAGGAAAACAGGTGGCAATGCTGGTTCCGACAACGATTTTGGCACAGCAGCACTACAATACAGTTTTAGAGAGGTTTCGAAAATATCCTATCAGTGTAGAGGTGATCAGCCGTTTCAGAACCTCTGGACAGCAAAAGAAAATTTTGGGGGATTTAGCGCTTGGCAAGCTGGACATGATTATCGGCACACACCGCCTGTTATCCCAGGATGTTCAATTTAAAGACCTTGGGCTGCTTATTATTGATGAGGAGCAGCGCTTTGGGGTACGGTCTAAAGAAAAAATAAAACAGTTAAAGCAGAATGTCGATGTTTTAACCTTAAGCGCAACCCCGATCCCGCGTACACTGCATATGTCGATGACGGGTGTGCGTGATATGAGTGTCATTGAAGAGCCTCCAGAAGGAAGGAGGCCGGTTCAAACTTACGTTATGGCTTATAACCCGCTGATTATCCAGGACGCCATCAACCGCGAGCTTGGCCGTGGAGGACAGGTTTATTATGTTCATAACCGTGTTCACGATATCCATGAGGTTGCTATTGATGTACAGAGTCTTGTGCCAGACGCGAGAATTGTTGTGGCCCATGGACGGATGAGTGGCAGTGAGCTGGAGGATATTATGGTTGATTTTTTGAATCATGATTTTGATATTTTGGTGACAACGACCATTGTTGAGTCTGGATTGGATGTTAAAAACGCCAATACCATGATCATAGACGAGGGGGATCATTTCGGCCTTTCACAGCTTTACCAGCTGAGAGGGCGTGTCGGAAGATCGGATGCTCAGGCTTATGCTTATGTTACCCACAAAAAAGAAATTTTGACCGAAGTTGCACAAAAGCGTTTAAAAGCCATTAAGGATTTTACAGCCTTTGGATCGGGATTTAAGGTAGCCATGCGAGATCTTGAAATACGCGGAGCCGGCAATATTCTGGGAGCAGAGCAGTCGGGGCACTTATTTAAAATTGGTTATGAGCTGTATTGTCGTATTTTGGAAGAAGCTATCAGTAAACGTATGGACGGTGTAGAAGTAGAAACTGAAGAGCCAATTCGTATCAATCTGGACATAGACGGCTATATTCCCGAACGCTATATCAGCAGCGAAGAGCTGAAATATGACATCTATAAAAAACTTACATTTATTAAAACGATTGAGGATTATGATGATTTTGAAGAAGAGCTCCTCGACCGTTTTGGGGATATACCAAATGGTGTTTATAATCTGATGTCTATTGCTATGATTAAAAACATGGCTTCATCCATCGGGATCAAAGAGATTAAACAAAAGGGGCAGTTTATTTATCTCACCTTTAGTGAAAAAAAGGAAGTTTTTGTCCCGGATGCTGAAAAAATGCCGGAATTAATACGTAAATATAAAGTAAAATTTAAAGCGGGAAAAGCCAATGAAGCGTGCTGGAGTTTTAACTTGTCATCAGTCAAGGATAAAGATATTTTAAAAGAAATTATTTCATTTTTTGAGGATTTGAAATAATTAAGATGTCATTAAGATAAAATATGTTAAAATATAAAAATCACAATTTTTAAGGAGAGCAAAATGCATAAAAATAAGATCAGGGGAGTTGTATTGGCTTTAGCGGTTACGCTGGGGATTACAACACTGACAACCGGTTGTTCGTTGGTTTCTGTCAATCCAGAAAAGGATAAACAGCAGGTTATAGCAGAGATTGATGGACAGTCTATGACAAAAGAGTCTTTTAACAATTATATGGCGTATTATGACCTGTATTACACGGCAAACGGAAGTACTATGCCCACAGGATCCAAACTGACTGAATTTAAGAAAGATTTGCTGGACAGTCTGGTTCAGGTTGGAGCGATGACTGCTCAGGCAAAAAAGGATAACATTACAATTGATGAGGCGGCGGCTGAAAGCCAGGCTCAAACTGCGCTGGACAGCCTAAAAACATCGGCCGGAAATAAATATGACAGCACTCTGTCTAAATATAACACCAATAATGATTCTTTCACACAATTTATGAAAACCTTCATGGTTGACAACAGCTATGCCAGCGAGTGTTACTCTAAGCATATGGATTATCTGAAAGAGCATCCGGAGGAGGAGCTGGATCAGGTTGTTGGAAAAATCAATGATGAAGAAATTAAACGTGGAATTTACAATTATTATTATATTAACGAGGAAATGACATCCTACTATTCAGGCGGACAAGGACTTCAGACAGACGATGAGAGTGTAAAAGAAACAAATAAATCGATTTTCAACTCAATTGCTCAAAATAAAGCGCTGATTAAGTACTGTGAAGAGTATAATATTGAAATAAAGCAGGAAGAGATTGACAATGCACTTCAGACAAAACAGTCCATCCAGAAAATGATGTTTCAGACAGATGACGAGCTGAATCAATACCTTGAAAACTACTTCCTTACAAAAGAAAAATACGACGAATATCAAAAAGAAGATGCCAGGGGGACCGCTGCGGGCCAAGCCATTCAGGCAAAAGTGACGGAAGATGTCAAAGTCAGTGACACGGATTTGCGGAAATATTATAAAGACCATAAGGATTCTTATGATGAAAGCACCGTTTCAGCAGAGCATATTCTGACGGAGGATGAAGCTCTGGCAAATGAAATTTATGATAAAGCAAAAGACGTAAAGACAAAAGAAGATTTTGAAAAAATTATGAATGAATACAAATCCAATGAAAAAGTAAAAGAAGCAACGGATTTGGGTGCTTTCAATAAAGAAAAGATGGTTAGCGAATTCTCAGACGCAGCTTTTGGAATGGAAAAAAACAGTGTCAGCAAACCTGTAAAAACAGAGTATGGTTACCACATTATCTATGTTTATGATAAAAATGATGCCGGAGAAGCCAGCTTTGAGGACAAAAAGGATGAAATAACCAAGGCTGTAAAAGAAGAAAAGGGTACAGAGGACTATAACAAGTTAAAAGAAGATTTATTGAAAAAAGAGAAAATTGATATCTATGATATTAAAACAACGCTCGAAAGCTACATGGATCAGCTGAAATCTGAATTGAATATTCAGGTTTATGAAAAGAAAGTCCAATAGTTATAATAAGTTAAAGGCTTGCTGAGAGGCAGGCCTTTTAAATTTGCGTATCCACTGCAAAAAAGTTATAATGATACTTATTTCGTTGAAAGAGGTTTTCAAGTGAGTAAAAAAGCGAGCAGTTATCTAAAAGGAGCGACAATTCTGGCAGTGGCCGGGATTCTTTCACGCCTTCTTGGGTTGTTCTACAAGGTGCCGGTATACAACCTTGTCGGGAGCTATGGTAATGGCATATACAGCAATGTCACAAATGTTTATAATTTGTTGCTGATGGTTTCAACGGTGGGACTGCCAGTGGCAATTTCGAAGATGATCTCTGAAAATATCGCGGTCAAGGATTATCTGGCGGCTCATAATGTGTTTAAGGTATCGTTCTGGACACTGCTGATTATGGGTGGGCTATCCACTGCTTTTCTTTTTCTGGGCGCAGATTGGCTGATTACCGTTGCAAACTGGCCTGGAGAAAGCTTTCCAGCCATTATGGCCATTGCGATGGCACCGCTTGTTATAGCGGTATGCTCATCCTTCAGAGGCTTTTTTCAGGGCTTTCAAATTATGAATCCCACGGCAATCTCTCAGATTATTGAGCAGATCATTCGTGTGGGATTAGGTGTTTTTTTGTGCTGGTACTTTGTTTCCAGTGGAATGGGCGTTGGAATGGGCGTTGGCGGAGCTGTTTTTGGAGCGACCGCTGGCGGCCTGTTTGCGATGTTATTTCTCTGGTTTTTATACTGGGCTTTTACTGCAGCTAATAAAAAGACTTTAAAACAAACAAGCCGTCCGGTACCTTTGACAAGCAAACAGATATTTAAGCGTCTTGTTATCATTGCAATTCCGGTCACTCTGACTTCTGCCATTGTCTCACTGTTTTCGATGATTGACTCGTTGATCTATATTCCGAGATTGGCGCTGGCAGGAGTTGATGCTCATACAGCAACAACTATGATCGGTGATTTTGCCAATGCCGATACGCTGATCAATATTCCACTCGTTATCAGCGGAACCCTCGCGGTTGCGATGATACCAGCGATTTCAGAGTCTTTTGCACTTCGGGATAAAAGAGTAATGGGACATAAAATCGATGTGGCTATCCGGTTAGTGATCATGGTGGCTTTGCCTTGTTGTATTGGTCTTTCAGTACTTTCACAGGGAATTTTTGACATTCTT
Organism: Eubacterium callanderi; assembly: GCF_900142645.1. Taxonomy (GTDB): domain Bacteria; phylum Bacillota; class Clostridia; order Eubacteriales; family Eubacteriaceae; genus Eubacterium; species Eubacterium callanderi. The sequence goes on along the minus strand of NZ_FRBP01000001.1, from coordinate 372,444 downwards.
TTTCAAGGTTCACCCTACGGGCCGGAAATTTTAAAATATTACGCTTACGCGACCATTTTTATGATGCTCTCCAATACCTTTCAGAGTATCCTTCAGGCCATTGACCGTTTTAGAGTGCCGTTGATTAATCTTGCCATAGCCATTGTTATCCGTTTTGTAACAGGATGGATATGTCTGGCAGTGCCGGCCTTTAACATCTATGGGATTGTGATCAGCAGTATGATTACATTTGTATACTTAACGATATCCAATTATATCTGCGTCAAACGCTTTACAGGATTTCAGATGGATGCAAAGCAAACGCTTTTCAAACCTCTGGTTTCAGCGATTGTGATGGGACTTGCCACCTGGGGCGTTTATGCAGTGGTCAGTATGTTCGCTGGGAATTTTATCGCAGTGGTGACGGCGATGGTGGTCGCTGTTGCTGTGTATTTTTTCCTGATGATTTTGATTGGTGGAATTACGGAAGAAGAGATGGCTATTCTGCCAGCACAGAAAATTATCGAACCGGTTTACAGGAAAATCAGAGGAATTTTATATCGCTAGGATAGAGGAGAAATTATGTCGCAAATTAGTATTGTCGGTCTGGGACCAGGTTCCTTTGGCCAGCTGACTGTAGAAACACTGGAGTTGCTTCAAAATGAAAATAAAAATTATTTCAGAACGGCGGTCCATCCAGTGGTCAAAGAGCTGGAGAAACGTGGAATAGAATATTGCAGCTTTGATGTATTGTATGAAGACTGTGAGTGCTTTGAGGATGTTTATGAAAGCATCGCGGAACAGCTCGTTAAAAAAGCAGAGGCAGGTCAGCCGCTAATCTATGCGGTTCCTGGAAATCCATTGTTTGGAGAACAAAGTGTGATTAATTTGATGCGTAAGTGTCAGGAAAAGGACATAAGCTATCAGATTTATTCGGGAGTAAGTTTTGTTGATATTTCTATGACGGCATTGAAAGAAGATCCGGTTAATGGGCTGAAGATCATTGATGCCTTTGAAATGAATGAACAAATTCCAGATAAGACCATGGGCAATTTGGTTACTCAGGTTTTTAACCGCCATATGGCCTCAGAGGTTAAGCTTTCTCTGCTCGATTATTATCCAGACGATTATCCCGTTGTTTTACTTATAAATGCAGGTATTCCAGGACAGGAGCTCATTAAAGAGGTTCCTTTGTGCCAGATGGACTGGGTTGAGGAAATCAACCATCTGACGACGCTCTATATCCCGCCAGATAAAAATGATTTAAGAAGCTACCAAAAGTTACTTGAAATTATGGGAATTCTCAGAAGTCCAGAAGGCTGCCCATGGGACAGAAAACAAACACATGAGAGCCTCAAAGCATATTTACTGGAAGAAACCTACGAAGTAATGGATGCCATTGAAACAGAGGATACAGAGAATCTTATTGAGGAATTGGGAGATCTGCTTTTTCAGATTGTATTTCACGCACAGCTTGGCAGAGAAGAAGGACTTTTTACATTCAATGATGTTCTGGAGGGAATCAACCAAAAAATGGTGCGCCGCCATCCCCACGTTTTTATGGCGACTGAGGAGATTTCAACTGAAAAGGTCCTGTCTAATTGGGATGAGATTAAAAAAACAGAAAAGCAGACACAAACCATTTCAGATGAAATGGAACGTATTCCAAAAGCGTTTACTGCTTTGATGGAGGCCTGTAAGGTTCAGTCCAAGGCAGCTAAGGTAGGGTTTGATTGGGAAGGTCCTTTGGACGCATTGAAAAAAGTTGCTGAGGAAGAACAAGAAGTAAGAGTGGAAATTTTAAAAAAATGTCCAGATAAATTGGAAGAGGAACTGGGGGATCTGCTGTTTGCGGTTGTCAATGTTGTTCGTCTGGCGAAAATCCAGCCGGAAATTGCATTGCGCAAAGCGACTCAAAAGTTTATTATGCGTTTCAAAGAAATGGAAAAAATTACCCTAAATGAACAAAAAAGTATGCTTGATTACGATCTTGATGGCCTTGAACAACTGTGGCAACTGGTGAAATCCTTAAAAAACTAAGGTTTTTAGCTAAAAATACAGAAAATGCTTGTATTTTTTAGCGAAACGTGATTATAATAATAATCATAAAAATTAAAACATAAAGATCACACTTTACGGAGGGATAAGAATGAACAAATCAGAATTAATTGCCGCTATGGCAGAAAAATCGGGATTATCTAAAAAGGACTCAGAAAAAGCTTTAGGTGCTTTTATGGATACCGTTGTTGACGCCTTAAAGGACGGCGACAAAGTTGCTCTGGTAGGTTTCGGTACTTTTGATGTTCGTGAAAGAGCTGCTAGAACCGGTTTAAATCCAAGAACCAAAGAACCAATTGAAATTGCTGCTTCAAAAGCTCCAGCATTTAAAGCGGGAAAAGCATTTAAGGACGAATTAAACAAATAATCAAAGGGAGAGCCGGAGCAATATTGCTCCGGCTCTTTTGATTTTCAGAAAGGAAAACCAATGCGAGTTGATAAATTTTTAAAAAATGCCCGTTTAATTAAACGACGTACCGTGGGAAAAGCTGCATGTGATGGAGGGCGGATCATGATCAATGGAAAAGAAGCCAAGCCTGGAAGCCGTCTGAAGGTGGGGGACATTCTCACAATAGCATACGGTGATGGAGAACAGAAAATTGAGGTTTTGGAGCTGTTAGAACATGCGCCTAAGGATAAAGCAACAGAAATGTACAGGGAGCTTTAGATTAAGAATTGACTGTGTTTTATAGGTTATAATAGCTGAATGAAATGGATTGTGTTACAATAAATAAAAAAACAGGTGGTGAAAAAACAGTGGCAGAAAAGAAAAAAAATGGCCTGCGCAGGCGCTTTAAGCCTAAAATGGGAACAATTATTGTGACACTGGTGCTTTTGATCTTTGTCGGGACCCTGTTTGGAACCAATGCCATGAAAATTCATCAGCTTAACGCTCAAAAGGCAGATATTCAATCCAAGCTGGATGAGGCGGAAAAGAAAAGCAAACAGCTGGATGAAGATATTAAGCAAATTGGAACAAAAAATTACATAGAACTCATTGCACGAAAATATTTGGGACTTTATTATCCAGATGAAAAGATTGTAGTGCCTGTAGAGGGCAAAGATAATAACGGACAGAATAATAGCGGGCAGCCAGCAGAACAGCCGACACCAACAACTGACGAAAGCAGTCAGGATAATTCCAATAGCGATGAGCAGCAAAGTGAGGAAAACGAATGAGTGAATCAAGTGTACCTAAACAACCTAAAATCAATCGAGCAGTGATTGATATCGGAACAAATTCAACGAGGATGCTGATATTTAGAAAAGATAAAAAGGGGCAGCTCTTTCGTGTCAATAAGTCAGTCCGATATACCCGGATGGGTCAGGGTGTTAATAAGACAAAACGCCTTCACCCAGATGCGATCAAGCGAAATATCGAGGCTTTGGAAGAGTACAAGAGCATCGCTGAAGATTATGAAGTTAAGGAAATGTTTATTTTTGGTACAAGTGCGCTCCGGGATGCTGAAAATTCTTCGGAATTTATTGATATGGCCCTACAAAAACTTGGAATGAAGGTAGAGATTATTTCAGGTGAAAAAGAGGCAGAATATGGCTTTATGGGCGTATCACAATGTTTTGACGAGGGTCTGCTTATTTTTGATATTGGCGGCGGAAGCACAGAGCTGATATACGGTAAAGGCCGAGATCTCATGAAAATGAAAAGTCTGAATATTGGTAGCGTCCGTTCCACAGAAGCTTTTATTGAGAATGATCCCCCCGAAGCGGAAGAACTGAATCAATTAAATCAAAATGCTGCTGAAGCGCTTGAGAAAGCGCTTGCTGATTATGAAGGCTATAAGCCTTATAAACTCATTGGTATTGGAGGAACAGCGACAACAGTATCCACAATCAAACAGAAATTGAAAATTTATGACAGCGAACAGGTGCATCAGAGCATTGTCACCAAGGCAGAGCTTGAAACAATTATCCAGAACCTTTCGTCAAAAACAATTGATGAACGCCGCCAGATCGTTGGACTGGAAGCAAAGCGGGCAGATATCATCATCGCGGGTACCAGCATCCTCGATAATATTTTGACGGTTACCGGAAAAGATTCGTTTGTTGTCTGTGACTATGATAATCTGGAAGGCGCAGCATACAGCCGTTTTTTTGCGAATGAAAAATAAACGAAAAAAAAATTAAAAAAGTGTTGACATTAAGTTTCGCAGACTGTATAATAACACTTGTCCTCAGAAATGAGGCAGCCACACTGAGTGCCGGAGTGGCGGAACTGGCAGACGCACAGGACTTAAAATCCTGCGATCCTTTTCGATCGTATCGGTTCGATTCCGATCTCCGGCACCATCATTTGTAAGACGCGAATGCGTCTATTATATTGTCGCGGGGTGGAGCAGCTTGGTAGCTCGTCGGGCTCATAACCCGGAGGTCGTAGGTTCAAATCCTGCCCCCGCAACCAAATTTTTAAATTATGGCGGCGTAGCTCAGTTGGCTAGAGCATACGGTTCATACCCGTAGTGTCAGCGGTTCGACTCCGTTCGCCGCTACCATTAATTTAATAACAAGATGTTAGAATTAGTTCCGGCCCCTTGGTCAAGCGGTTAAGACACCGCCCTTTCACGGCGGTTACGGGGGTTCGAATCCCCCAGGGGTCACCATTTTGTTTTGAAAAGTTAATATCTTAATTTTGTATGTGGTCGCTTAGCTCAGCTGGGAGAGCACCTGCCTTACAAGCAGGGGGTCATAGGTTCGAGCCCTATAGCGACCACCATTTTTTTATTCAGAATTAATTGAACTTTGAGATGAGCGTTAAATTGTCATGGAAGAAAAGCTTTTACAATACATTTCTGATAACGGACTGATAATGGCCGGCGATCGCATTCTAATCGGAGTATCCGGTGGAGCTGATTCGCTGGCCTTGTTGTATTTTTTGAAAAAGTATCAAGGGGTTTTGAATGTTGAAATTGCAGCCGCACATTTGAACCATGAGATCAGGGGGAAGGCGGCAGAAGAAGATCATGCTTTTGTAAAAGAATTCTGCATTAAGCAGTCTGTTTTACTTTATGATAAATCTGTAGATGTTATTCAGTTGGCAAAAAAGAATAAAATTTCGCTTGAAGAGGCTGGAAGAGAAGCAAGATATGCTTTTTTTAAAGAACTTCAAAGCTCGGAAGCGTATAATAAACTGGCTTTAGGGCATCATCTTGATGATCAGGCAGAAACAGTTTTAATGCGTCTGATTCGAGGCACCGGTGTAAAAGGAGTGGCAGGAATGCTTTCTGAAACAAAGGGAGAAAGCAACATAATCCGCCCATTACTGTGTGTGGATAAAAAGACGGTTATTTCTTATTGCCAAAAAAATGGTCTGCACTATCGGACCGATAATAGTAATTTTGAAACGGATGTTACTCGAAATAAGTTAAGATTGGAAATTATTCCGATGCTCAGGGAGATCAATCCAAGGGTTGAAGAGCATTTATCAGAATTTGCCATGCTTGCACATGAGTATGAACAGTTTTTGCAAAATTCTATTGCTGAGTTGAGTACATATATGATTACAAAAAAAAGTAATCGGGTATATCTTAATTTAGAAATGTGGCGGTTACAGGTTCCGCTTCTTCAGAAAGAACTTCTTCGTCAGATGGTTTTCCAGTTTAAGGGTAGTTTAAAAGAAATAGAGTACAATCATATCCTATGTGTTAAAGAGCAGCTTTTATCTGAAAAGACTGTCTGGGAGCTTCATTTACCGCATGGTATGCAGGCTGTCAGGCGATATGAGCTTTTTTGGATAGAAGAAAAAAAGGCTGTTGTACCAGAAATTGGCTGCTATGAATTGCTGCCAGATAAAGCGTATTATTTTTCAAAAGAAGGTTTGTGGATCAAATTGACGGTGATTTCCGATGATTCCATAAAAAAATCAAAAGAATTAAAAAATCATAGTGAAAAATATTTTGATTATGGTAAAATAAGAGGAAAGCTATATTTGAGAAATCGTCGTCCAGGTGATTATTTTAATCCTGTCGGCATAGCAGGTAAAAAAAAGATAAAAGATTATTTCATTGATCGAAAGGTTGAGCGTGAAAAGCGCAATGCAATTCCACTGTTAGCGGTGGGGTCAGAAGTGATCTGGATTTTGGGATATGCGATCAACCGGGAGTATCAGGTAAGCTCTGAAACCAAAAGCATTCTTAAAGTTCAATACCAAATAATAGGAGAGAAGTTTGGCGTTTGATTTTGAAAAAATCTTGATAGAAAAGCATACAATAGAAAAAAGAGTCATCGAGCTTGGAAAAAAGATTTCATCCGATTATACAGACAAAGAGCTTCTGGTAATCTGTATCTTAAAGGGAAGTATCTTATTTTTTGCTGATTTGATAAGGTCCTTGAGTATTCCTGTCAAAATTGATTTTATCAAGGCGTCCAGCTATGGAACGCGTACCAGCACTTCAGGAGAAGTGAAGGTTAATGATCTTTTATCGGAAAAGATAAAGGGCCAAAGCGTGCTTCTGGTAGAGGATATTGTAGACAGCGGCTTTACCATAAAGCGTATCTTGGATTTCTTTATGGAACAAGGTGCTGCCGATGTCAGAGTTTGTACCCTGCTTGACAAACCGGACCGCCGGGCGGCGGATATAAAACCTGATTACTCAGGCTTTACCATTCCGGATGAATTTGTTGTCGGATATGGAATGGACTTTGATCAAAAATATCGAAATTTGCCGTACATCGCTGTTTTGAAAGAAACAGAAAAATAATATTTGAAATTAGAAACTATTCAATGACTTATTTTATATGAAAGGAGTGATAGAATTTGAATAAATATCTAAAAATGATAGGGTTTTATTTAGTGATTTTGTTGATTATTATCGTCGCAGTTACTTTTTTAAATCCAATGCAGTCTGATGTTAAAACTTTAACATATAGTGAACTGTTGAGTAATTTGGACCAAAAACAGGTTTCTGAAATAGAGATTAATCAGTCTTCCGTAAAAGGGAAGCTTGCGAATGGCGACAGCTTTGAAGCCATTGTGCCACAATATCTTATTGATGAACAAATAAGCGACTACATTACAGGAAACCCGGATCAGAACATTGAAAAGAATCCGAACATGAATGTTACGGTTGCAAAACCACAGGATTCCTGGTGGATCTCTTTGATTCCTTCAGCGGTTATTATTATCCTGATGGTTGTTTTCTTTATGATGTTTGCAAACCAGTCTGGCGGAGGCGGAGGAAAGGTTATGTCCTTCGGTAAAAGCAAGGCGAGAATGCATACCGACGCAGATAAGAAGGTTACCTTTGCGAATGTAGCGGGAGCAGATGAAGAAAAAGAAGAGCTGGAGGAAATCGTTGATTTCTTAAAGTCTCCTGAGCGCTATAACAAGCTTGGAGCACGTATTCCTAAGGGAGTTCTTCTGGTGGGCCCTCCGGGAACAGGGAAGACTTTACTCGCGCGTGCCGTTGCAGGTGAGGCGGGGGTTCCGTTCTATATCATTTCTGGTTCAGATTTTGTTGAGATGTTTGTAGGGGTTGGTGCTTCACGAGTAAGAGATCTGTTTGAAACAGCAAAGAAGAGTGCACCCTGTATCATCTTTATCGATGAAATTGACGCAGTTGGCCGTCATAGAGGCGCAGGCCTCGGTGGTGGGCACGACGAGCGTGAACAGACACTTAACCAGTTACTGGTTGAAATGGATGGTTTTGGCATTAATGAAGGAATTATTGTTATTGCCGCTACAAACCGTCCGGATATCCTTGACCCGGCTTTACTGCGTCCAGGACGTTTTGACCGCCAGGTATTGGTCGGTGTACCGGATGTTAAAGGCCGTGAAGAAATTCTCAAGGTTCATCAGAAGGATAAACCATTGGATTCTTCTGTCGATTTAGGTGTAATTGCCAAGGGAACACCAGGGTTTACTGGCGCCGATCTTGAAAACTTAATGAATGAAGCAGCTTTGCTGACTGCCCGTAAAAAGGCTAAGGTTATTACGATGGTAGAGCTTGAAGAGGCTATTAAGCGTGTTATTGCAGGCCCTGAAAAGAAGAGCAAGGTGGTTGTTGAGTCAGACCAGAAAATCACAGCTTATCATGAAGCTGGACACGCTATCGTTATGGAATATCTTCATAATGGAGAGGAAGTTCATGAAATTTCCATCATTCCGCGCGGCATGGCTGCAGGGTACACGATTTCGCTCCCGAGTGATGACAGCCAGCATATGAGTAAAGGGAAATTGATGGACAAAATTGCAGGTCTGCTTGGCGGTCGTGCGGCTGAAAAAGTTGCCCTTGATGATATCTGCACAGGTGCCTCCAACGATATTGAACGTGCCACCAGCATTGCCAGAAAGATGGTTACAGAATGGGGTATGAGTGAACATCTTGGCCCAATGACCTTTGGTCATGACGATGGCGGCGAGGTGTTCTTAGGAAGAGATCTTGGACGTTCACGCAATTACAGTGAAGAGGTTGCAGCGGTTATTGATAAGGAAATTAGAAATATTGTCGAGACAGCCTTTGAGAGAGCCTGTTTGATTTTAACCGAGAAAAAGGATAAGCTGGTTGAGATTTCAGAGCATCTTCTGGAAGTTAACACCATTACCGGTGAAGAATTCAGAGCGATGTACAGCCGGTTGCCTTTAGATGATGGCAAACCTTTGGACGAAGGTAATATAGGTGATCCGGTTCCGGAAGTTTAAAAAGTAAATAAACAAAAAAGCCGTTAGCAATAACGGCTTTTTTCGCTAATAGACGACCAATAAAAGAAGGGAACAATTAAGATGCAAGAACTTAAAGTTGGTATGGAGCTTAAAAAAGATTATATGGTAACCCGTACTGAGACAGCTCAGGCAATGGGAAGTGGAGGACTTGAGGTCCTGGCAACTCCGATTTTAGTGGCATGGGCCGAGAATGCGGCCTATGAGATGGCTGAGCTGTGCCTGCCCGATGAGCAGACAACCGTTGGGGTCAACATTAATTTAAACCACATTGCCGCCACACCGGTAGGAATGAAGGTGCGCATAAAGGTAGTGCTTTCCAATATTGAAAGCAGACGTTTGGACTTTACAGTAGAAGCCTGGGATACCGTTCAAAAAATTGGTGAAGGAACACACCAGCGCTTTGTTGTTCAGAAGATGAAGTTTATGGGGAAGGTTCTCCAGAAAAAAAATCCTAAGTAGACAGAGGTAGAATAGCGCATGATTTTAGTCATTGATGTAGGAAACACAAATACAGAAATCGGGGTCTTTAAAGACGACGAAATCCTCTGCTCCTGGCGATTTGTTTCAAAAACGCCCAGGACCTCTGATGAATATGCAGTGATGTTTCAGGGATTTTTTGAAAATGATCATCTGGATTACCATGAAGTCGAAAGTGTGATAGCAGCTTCTGTAGTCCCGAATATTATGTATTCTTTGAATAATGGAGTAAAAAAATTATTTAATGTTGAGCCTTTGGTAGTGGGGCCAGGAATAAAAACAGGGATGCCGATCCAGACCAGTGATCCGGCAGAAGTAGGTGCGGACCGGATTATCGATGCTGTAGCGGCATATAATCTTTATGGCGGACCAGTCATTGTCTTGGATTTTGGTACAGCGACCACGTATGATTATGTGGATAAAAACGGTGCGTTTGTGGCTAAGGTCACTTCACCTGGGATACAGATTTCAGCGGAGGCACTTTTCAGGAACGCCGCCCAGCTTCCCAATATCGCGATTGAAAAGCCCGTTTCGATATTGGGAAAAGACACCGTTACCAGTATGCAGGCTGGTTTGGTTTATGGTTATATTGGCCAGGTCGAGTATATTGTCTCAAGAATGATCGAAGAAATAGGTATAAAAGGGGTTAAGGTGGTTGCAACAGGGGGCTATGGAAGAATGTTCCACGAAGAGACAAGAGCCATCGATATTTTTGATCCCCAGCTTTCACTAAAAGGCCTTAAGATCATTCATGATAAAAACATAAAGACATCCAGAGGAAGATAGATGTTTAAAATAGGAAATATAGAGATAAAAAACCGTATATTTCTAGCACCGATGGCAGGTTATACTAACCTGCCATTTCGTTTGATTGCTAAGAGATATGGAGCAGGTGCTGTTTTCAGCGAAATGATCAGCGGCAAGGGGCTTTATTACAAAGATAAAAAGACCGCTGAATTAATGCTCACCTGTGACGAGGAAGCGCCTGCAGGAATCCAGCTTTTTGGCTCAGAGCCTGAAATATTAAGTGAAGTTGTAGAAAAATATATTAATGCCACTGCGTTTGCGTTTCTAGATTTTAACGCAGGGTGTCCGGCGCCTAAAATTGTTAAAAATGGCGAAGGATCAGCGTTAATGCGAAACCCAGAACGTTTGGGAGCGGTTATCCGGGCAATAAAAAAAGTAAGTGAAAAACCTGTTATTATCAAAACGCGTATCGGCTGGGACGCCCAGAGTGTAAATGTAAGAGAAGTGGCTGAAATTCTTGAGGAAGCAGGAGCCGATGCCCATACCATTCATGGTAGAACGCGAGATGCTTTTTATTCAGGAAAAGCTGACTGGAAAATTATTGAGGAAGTCAAAAAGAACAGCAGAATCCCAATAATTTTGAATGGCGATATAGACAGTGGTGAAAAGGCTGTCCAGGCCTTTGAAACCACTGGATGTGATGCTGTGATGATTGGCCGGGCCTCAGTCGGTAATCCCTTTATTTTTCGTGAGATTAATCATCGGCTCTCTACAGGTGAAACACTGCCGGTACCATCTCCGGAAGAACGGATTCAAACTGCCATTAAGCATGTTGAACTGGTAGGTATGATGAAGCGGCCAGAGGTAGCCATCAAGGAGATGCGAAAGCATTTGGCTGCTTACACAAAGGGCCTGAAGAACGCGACTAATTTGAGAAATGAAATTTTCAAGGTATGTACAAAAGAAGATGTCCTGATACTTTTAAACCAATATATGGAAGAAAATTATGGTTGATGAGTTTTTAAAAAAAGAAAATTTGAGGATTATTCCTTTCCGTGAAAAAAAGATGTATATCGTAGATAACCATCAATATGCATTGCTGGTATGGGCCAGAGAAGCTCTAAAACGGGGAATGCCAGGAGTATTAGTCAGTATTGATTACCATCCTGACACCAATCCGCCTTTTTGGCTGCACGCTTACCAAAAGGCAATGGCCATTGATCCCGAAAGGGAAGAGAAGTTGTTTTCTATATTTCAGAAAAAAATTTTGGAAGCAGTTAATCCTTTGGAGTTAGAGACTTTAGCTGATAAGATGCCCTTAATGCGAAATGATGAGCATATTAATACGGCCATGGAATTGGGGTATCTTATTGATTATCATATGATTAATTGCATGGAAAAGCATTGTTACGCTACAGGAAAGCATTACCTGGTGCCTGAAGAAAAGTTTGGGACACTAAACGATGAAATGTTTTGTGCAGCAGAATTTGATTTATCAATCTTCAATGGCCGTGAGTCCTTGCCTTTAATTTTGGATATTGACCTTGACTATTTTATGAAGCGGGAGAATTTTAATGCTGTCCCCAATGAAATGACGGTCTTCAGAGAACTGCTGGAAAAAGCTGTTCTTATCACCTGCGCCAGGTCGGCCACTTATTTTGAATATTTGAAAACAGAAAATTTTGCCATTGAAGAGTGTGAGAACGCGCTGATAGCACTGATAAAAGAACTCATAGAATAAAACGGAAAACGCTTAAATATTAAATTCCTTTTGTTTTTTCAGACAGATTAAATCAAGTGTGCTAAAATAGAGAAAAAGTTCTGAAGGAGCGTTTGTATATAGAATGAAAAATCTTTATGAAGAAGAATGGTTCAGCAGACTGTATGCTGTTATTTGCGTATTGATTCTGTTGGTCGGTTTTGGTATACGGAATCTTTTGGTTTTAATGCTTCCGTTTATTTTAGCTGGAGGATATTTCTTTTTTAAATTTAAAAAGGAGGATGAAAACCAATTTTTGTTTCGTATGCTGATCCTTATGGCAGTTTTTCCATTTATTTTGGCGTTCGTGTTTATTCTCTGCGGTGACATGCGAAACGCCTGGTTTAATGCATATCATATCAACCAATGGGTTATGATCTTTACTGGGCTATTAATTTATGCCGGAACATTGACTTTATCGTTCAGTGCATTTTATGTCAACAGAGGATCTGGTGCTGTAAAAAAGAAGGGAAAAGAACCGATCGATGTTGCGAAGCTGTCTTTTATTACGTTGTACCCCAAAAATGGAAAAAAGGTTGAGAGTCTTCCAATGCCAGGAGACTTGGAGCATCATAAACAGCTGGTAATTCCAATTAATAAAAAAACAGATTGGGTAAAGATTCCGTGCCATCTTAAAAATGAAAGTGATTTGCCGGTTATCAGCATTGGTCTGGAAGCTTTAAACGAAGAGATAAAGGGAACAAAGAGTATGGATCATGCGTTGCTCATACCGCCGCATAATACTGTTGGAATTGACCTGTACATTCCACTGACTTCAGCGAAGAACGTTGATATTAAATGTAGCTTTAAAAATGTGCTGGGAGAAAAAACAGCAGGCTTTTTACATTTAGATAAGGCAGATGATGTCTATCATGGAATTTATAACTTGAGAATTGTAGAAGCTTAAGTGAAGCACCTCGTTTGGGGTGCTTTTATTGTTTTAAAATCATTGCGCTTTGAAGAAAATGCAAGTATAATGGAGTTAATATAGTCACAAGGAGAAAACTGATGAATTTTGTTAAAGAGCAGTATCTTCAGATAGGGAAATTTTTAAAATCAAAAATCCTTTGGATTTTTATTACTTTAGCACTTGTGTTTGTAGGATTCAGCGTCCTGCTTTATTTTGTGCTGCTGGGGCATCAAGAAGCAGTTGAAGCGCTGTTCAAGGCGTTTACAGAAGCCATTTTAAGTAAAGATATATTGAATGCGGATGGCAGCATAGCATCTGGAAGTCTGTTTTTTAATAATCTCCAGGCCACAACCATATCAATACTGCTGGGCTTTATGCCTTTCTTATTCCTACCGGTATGGGTTGTTCTTATTAACGCGGCTTCATTGTCCGTTGTCTTTGCAATGGTAAAAATGACGGGAGCTGCCTCAGTTGGAAAGATGATTGTGTTTGGAATTTTGCCCCATGGTATTTTTGAGCTGACTGCGTTATTTTTGGGAATTTCTTTGGGGTTCTACATTTGTAAAACACTGTGTCTCATTGTCTGTAAATCTGATTCAGGTATCCGGTTAAAGGAAGAGCTTATTAATGTGCTGAGAACATATTTGCTGATCATTGTTCCGCTGCTGATTATTGCGGCGCTGATCGAGAGCTACCTTACGCCTCTGTTAATAAATTTTGCCATATAATAAAAGCAGGCCTATTTCGATAATGGACTCTGCTTTAAATTTTCCTCAGATAAAATTTGATTTATATCAGGTTTAATGTTTTAAACAGCACCTGAAAAAGCATTTGAAACACTTATTTTGCTGTATCGTGAGTGATTTTTTTCTGGTCGTTAAAGTATATCTTTTCGTGAAAATTATTATAAAATAAAAATAGTAATTAAAATGTACAAAGGAGTATGTTTTTTATTTTAGCGATGCTTGAGAGCTATGAGTATATTTTCAGGAAAATGGTAATGTGTGAAGAAAAAAAGATAATTTTAAAAGGGTATTTTATGCATAAAATAAGAACAAGTTTATAAAAAAATGAAATTTGCACTTTTTACATATATCTTTTTTTTCGAATACGGTGTAAAATATAAAATGTATAGGATTTATTCTCTTATAAGTCCCCTCTCTCCACCATCAATGGTCTCCCAATGTATTGATGGTGGTATTTTTTTAAGAATTTTAAAAAAATTTGAAAATATCTTGACAGAAAATGTTATAGGGTGTATATTATAGCCAACGAGTAATTTGCATACAAAGTATTTTTATAAGGAAACGCCGAAAGGCGGTTTTTATAGCTTGTATAATTTGCATGCTATCTATTTTTATACAAAATATGTACATCCAAGATTTTTACATAAAATAGATTATTTTTAGGGGGTTCTACAATGAACAATTTATTATTTAATGTGGAAAATGAAGTTGGTGTGATTACAATTAATCGTCCAAAAGCGCTCAATGCTCTGAATAGCGAAACCCTTTCAGAATTAAAGCAGCTTGTAAGTGAAATCGAGGAACGTAAAGACATTAAAGTTGTAATCGTAATCGGGTCTGGCGAGAAAGCTTTTGTTGCAGGTGCAGATATTGCAGAAATGGTGAATGGCACTCCGGTGGAAGGTCGGCAGATGTGCCTGCTGGCCCATGAAACGTTTGCTAAGCTTGAAAATATTCCGCAGGTGACCATCGCAGCGGTTAACGGCTACGCTTTAGGGGGCGGTTGTGAGTTGTCTATGGCCTGCGATATTCGTATTGCAGCTGATAATGCGAAGTTTGCCCAGCCTGAGGTAAATCTTGGAATCCTTCCTGGCTTTGGAGGCACTCAACGTTTACCGAGACTTGTAGGAAAAGGAAGAGCGAAAGAACTGATTTTTACAACCGATCAAATTGATGCACAGGAGGCATACCGGATTGGTTTAGCCAATAAAGTTGTTCCAAAAGATGAATTAATGAGCACCTGCTTGAAAATGGCAGAAAAAATCATCAGTAAAGCGAGCTATGCCGTAGCACTGGCAAAATCTGCTATCAATACCGGTATGGATGTTGACTTGGCTTCAGGTTGCAGATTTGAATCAGATCTTTTTGGTCTGGCGTTTTCTACAAATGACAAAAAAGAGGGTATGAGTGCGTTTCTGGAAAAAAGAAAAGCAGCTTTAAAGGACTTTTAGGGTGATGAGATGAAACATATACCTGTTTTAACACCCAAGCAAGCAGCAGATCTGGTTCAAAATAATCAAATTATTGTTACTGGAGGCTTTGTTGGGAGCTGCTGTCCTGAAACGCTGACAAAAGCATTGGAAAAACGCTTTCTGGAAACGGGGGAACCTAAAAACCTTACATTGATTTACGCAGCAGCTCAGGGAAACCGGGATGGCAGCGGGGCTGACCACTTTGCCCATGAGGGCATGGTAAAGCGTGTTATCGGCGGTCATTGGAATATGGTTCCTCAGCTTGGAACCATGGTAATTGATAATAAAATTGAAGGCTACAATCTGCCACAGGGAACCATTTCTCAGCTTTTCAGAGATATTGCGGGGAACCGTGTCGGAACAATTACACATGTTGGTTTAAACACCTTTGTTGACCCCAGAAATCAGGGAGGGAAACTAAATGAGATCACCAAAGATGACATTGTCGAGTTGATTGACATCAATGGGCAGGAAAAATTGCTTTACAAAGCTTTTCCAGTCCACGTTGCTTTTTTAAGGGGAAGCTATGCTGACGAATACGGCAATGTTACGGTCGAAAACGAGGTCGCTTCTCTTGAGGCAACCTCCATCGCTCAGGCAGCTAAAAACAGCGGTGGAAAAGTCGTGGTACAGGTCGAAAAAATTGTAAAGGGCGGTACCCTTGATCCCAGATTGGTGAAAATTCCCCGGATTTATGTTGACGCAGTCGTTGTCGCAGAAGAAGGAGACCATCAGCAGTGTTTTGGACATCCTTTTGATGCTTCATTGACCGGTGCAACACAGTCACCGCTTGGTGATACAAAAGCAGACTGTATGTGTACCAAAAAGATTATTGGAAGGCGGGCCGCCCTTGAGCTTATGGAGGACAGTGTCGTCAATCTTGGAATTGGTATACCTGAGTATATTTCTCGTGTCGCAAATGAAGAAGGAATTGGCGATTATATGACGTTGACTGTTGAGGCTGGTCCGATTGGCGGTGTTCCACAAGGGGGATCACAGTTTGGCGCAGCGCTCAATCCAGAGTGCATTCTGGATCAGGCTTATCAGTTTGATTTTTATGATGGTGGTGGAGTCGACCTGGCATTTCTTGGACTGGCTCAGGCAGATGAAAAAGGAAATATTAACGTTTCCAAATTTGGACCAAGAATTGCAGGGTGTGGTGGCTTTATCAATATTACACAAAACGCAAAGAAGGTTTACTTCTGTGGTACGTTTACCGCTGGAGGGCTAAAGACTGAGATTAAAGACGGAAAAATTAAAATTATCCAGGAAGGCAAATCTAAAAAATTTATAACAGAGGCAGAACAGATTACCTTTAGTGGAGATTACGCTAACAAAACCGGTCAACCGGTCATGTATATTACTGAACGCGCTGTTTTCGAACTGAGAAAAGACGGTGTATATCTCATTGAAATCGCCCCGGGGATTGATTTGCAAAAAGATGTCCTTGATCAAATGGACTTTGCACCTAAAATGGACGGAGAGCCGGCGCTCATGGACTGGCGGATTTTCCGGGACGAGTTAATGGGAATAAAAGGTAATTAAAAAGTTTTTAAATATTAAAAGATATAAAAAGGAGTTTTTTAAATGGATTTTCAGTTAGATGATAAAAGGTTGGCATTGCAGAAGGCTGTACGTGAATTTGCGGAAAAAGAATTATTGCCAGGTGTCCGGGAAAGAGACGAGACAAGTACTTTTCCGGTTGACGCTTATAAAAAAATGGGTGAAATGGGGCTGATTGGCCTTCCTTATCCAAAAGAATACGGCGGACAGGGTGGAGATTACCTTGATTATGCCATTGCCGTTGAAGAAATTGCCAAGGTTGACGGATCTGTTGCTATTTCTTACTCAGTATCAACCTCCCTCTACGGTGGAAGTGTGTCAAACGCTGCTTCGGAAGAACAGAAACGAGAATTTTTACCACCGGTATTATCTGGTCAGAGCTTTGGCGCTTTTGGTCTGACAGAACCTAACGCTGGCTCAGACGCAGGCGGATGTATTACTACAGCTACCAGAGAAGGAGACCACTATATTTTAAATGGTGCTAAGTGTTTTAATACAAACGGGCCTTTAGCAGATTATTTTGCAGTTTACGCTTTAACTCAGCCAGAAAAGAAAGCAAAAGGTTTATCTTGTTTTTTAGTCAAAAAAGGGACTCCAGGATTTTCGATCGGAAAAATTGAAGATAAAATGGGGATTCGTGCAGCCCAGGTATCTGAGCTTATCTTTGATAACTGTAAAATCCCGGCAGAAAATCTGATGGGTGAAGAAGGACAGGGCTTTAAGGTAGCTATGAAAACCCTTGACGGCGGCCGTATTGGCGTTGCAGCACAGGGGCTGGGGCTTGCCGAAGGCGCATTCGAGATTGCCCGAAAGTATTTAATGCAGCGTGAGCAGTTTGGAAAACCATTGTATAAGAACCAGTACCTTGCATTTAAAATGGTCGAACTGGAATGTCAGATTGAGCAGGCGCGATTAATGCTCTACAAAGCAGCGTTGGATAAATCTGAGGGAAGACCTTATACTTTATCAGCTGCAAAAGCAAAACTTCTTTGTACCGATGCTGCGATGCATGTTACAACAGAAGCTGTACAGATGCTTGGTGGTAATGGGTATATGAAAGACTATCATGTCGAACGTATGATGCGGGACGCTAAGATTACTCAGATTTATGAAGGAACCAATGAAATCCAGAAATTGGTTATCAGCGGACAATTGTTCAGATAATAATTCTTATGACACCTCTCTTATAAACTGCTATACGCTTGATGTAAGAATCCTTTATTGCCGATTTTTACATAGAACCCCAAAACTCCTGATGGTTTTAACGGTCAGGAGTTTTTGTGCGAATTCAATTGACAAAAAACAGAGGATAAAATATAATTGTTTAGAATGTAAATATTTCTGTAACAAAAGAATTAGAATAGAGGATTTTTATGGAATTACAAGATTGTATAAATTTTTTATTGACGACAGCCCAGCATAATGTTTTTCAGTACTTAAGCCAAAGGCTGGCGCCTTATGACATTACGCCTTCACAGTATGGCGTGCTGAACTGCTTATGGGGCAGGGAGCATAATACACCCAAGCAGATCGCGGACACCTTATGTCTTGAAACCTCTACGATTTCAGGGGTTCTGGACAGGATGCAGAAAAAAGGACTGATTGACCGTATTGTCAATGTAGAGGATCGCAGAGAAGTCCAGGTGATTGCGACAGAAAAGGGGAATCTTCTGGAAGAACCTGTTTTGAAAATTATTGAAGAGGTCAATATTGAGGCACTAAAGGATTTAGACAGCACACAGCAGGAGCAGCTTAAAGCCTATTTGCGGATTATTGCGAATGGAGATTTTAAATAAAGGTTGATTGTGGATGAAAGCACACAGAGCGATGTCCCTGTGTGCTTTTTTGCTGTACATTAAAGTGGTTTTCGTATATAATAAAAAATTGGTGCGTTCAAAGGCAATAAAACAGCCTTTGAAAATTGAGGCACGTAAATTTAAAAGTGAGGAGCGTTTTTGATTTAGTGGAGAATCGAAAGAGAAGTCAGTTTTCAGGAAAGCTCGGTTTTGTACTGGCTGCTGCGGGTTCAGCAGTTGGGCTTGGCAATATATGGCGCTTTCCATATTACGCTGCAAAGTATGGCGGCGGAGCATTTATTTTAGTTTATATTATTTTAGCATTGACCTTTGGTTATACTTTGATGACAACAGAGATTGCGATTGGGCGAAAAACCCGTCTGAGCCCCATTGGCGCCTATAAAAAATTAAACTCTAAGTCGGCCTTTATTGGTGTTTTTGCAGTTGTGGTTGCTGCGATTATTACGCCGTATTACAGCGTGATTGGCGGATGGGTTATTAAGTATCTGGCTGTTTTTGCGACTGGCGGGATGACAGAGGCCGCAACCGATACTTTCTTTTCAAATTATATCAGTACAAGTGCAGAGCCTATTATCTGGATGGGGCTTTTTATTTTAATCGGAGCCGTTATCCTGTTTGGTGGTGTTAAGGGAGGAATTGAGAGAGCCAGCAAGATACTGATGCCTGTTCTGGTTCTTCTGACGATTTTTCTGGCCGGTTATTCATTTACACTGCCAGGAGCTCTCGATGGCTTTAAATACCTTTTAATCCCTGATTTTTCGAGATTTTCAATTATGGGTGTTGTAGCCGCCATGGGACAGATGTTTTACTCAATGTCTCTGGGGATGGCAATTATGGTTACCTATGGATCATATATGAAAAAGGATGAAAACATTGAGAAGTGTGTCGGTCAAATTGAGATTTTTGACACGGGTATTGCAATACTGGCAGCAATGATGATCGTTCCAGCTGTCTTTGCATTTTCGGGTGGAGATCCAAGTGCGCTGAACGCAGGTCCTGGCCTTATGTTTATCACTTTACCTAAAGTATTTGCTTCCATGCCAATGGGCGGCGCCATCGGTGCGATTTTCTTTGCTTTAGTGCTTTTTGCTGCGCTCACCTCAGTTATTTCCTTAATGGAGGCAATTATCAGCGCTGTATGTGACCAGTTTAAGCTGCCGAGAAAGAATGCTGTTTTTATGGTGGCGCTGCTTTGTTTTGTTGTGGGTATGGCTCCAAGTCTTGGTTTTGGCCTGTGGGACAGTGTTCAGATATTTGGTCTGCAGATCCTTGACTTTATGGACTTTGCATCCAATTATATTCTGATGCCTTTAGGCTCTTGCCTGACATGTGTTTTGGTTGGATGGATTATTAAACCAGATTTTGTTCTGAGTGAGCTTAAATCTTCAGGCGAGTTTAAAAGAGAGAAGCTTTATATTTTTATGCTCAAATACATTGCGCCGGTCTTTACTATTGCCATTATGATCGCCTATATACTGGATACTTTTAAAATAATAAAGCTTTAAAAGATGGAGAAAAGATGCTGTGGCTAATTTTTCTGGTACTGCTTTTTGCTGCGGTGATAAGCTTTAATCAATATATTAAAAATAGAAAGAAATATAAAGCGGGCGAAATGGGCGAAACAGAAATTTACCAGATGCTCAATCAAGCAGCGCCCAGAAGCAGTGTGATTCTACGAAATCTCTATCTGCCTACAGCCAGGGGAACCACAGAGATTGATCTTCTTCTGCTTAGTCGAAAGGGAATATTTGTCTTTGAAATTAAAAATTACCGCGGCAATATCTATGGGGACGAACGGTATAATGAGTGGCTCAAGGTTTTGCGCAATGGGAAAAAGGTTCCTTTCTATAATCCTGTATGGCAAAATGAAGGGCATATCCGGGCATTATTGCGTTTACTTCCAGAAATTAATCCACGGGTTGTTTATTCACGTATTGTGTTCTGTGGCAGCAGTGAAATAAAAAGAGTAAAGATCAAAAATCGCAGGGTTCAGGTTTTAAAGGATACAGATTTAAAAAGGAAACTGAAATGGAAGCTCCGTTTCAGCTTTAATAAGTTTTCTGGAAAAGAGCTGGCACTCTTTGAAAGGCGGCTCCAGGAATTTACCAATATGAACGGCAAGGTAAAGCGAAAACATAAAAAACAGGTTAAGAGTTTAAAATGATAGTACCTAGATTGATAAACTCAAGAACCTGATGAAACAGGCTGCAAAAAAATCCTGTTGCAGCCTGTTTTTTATATGTGAAAGTATAGTATAATAAAAAAAGAGGGGGGATAAATGATGCTAAAGATATTGTTGGGATTTTTTTACCTGCTGGTGCTGGTTGTTTTTGCGTTTGTGATGATAAAGTTTATAAGCCGGCGCATGAAAAGTACGTTTAAGCCGCGTAAATCAGAGGTCAGCTATGCTGTCGAAATCAACCCTAAAATAGCAGCCCCTCAGCTTCTGAACCAAATACTTTTAATGCTTCCAGGTGAGAATAATGAGGTTCTGTCACGCATGTCAATCCTTGCGGAGGATGGAAATCAGGCGGAGCTTGACGTTTTGCTGATCTGCCCAACGGGATTATATTTATTTAATTCTATAAATGAGTCTGGTTATGTTACGGGCGGCGAAGGGGACAGGCAGTGGTATATTTTGAAGGAAGATGGCAATAGAAAGGCGTTTGAAAATCCTCTTAAAGAAAACAAATATACTGTGCGGGCTCTGCTCACACGCTACCCGGAAATTAAGGAAGCATGGGTTCATGACTATGTTGTTTTCAGCAACCGCTGCGGGATAAGCGATTTGGGTCTGGAAACAACAGACACGGTGCTGAACAGGAAGATGCTCTTTGAGAGGCTGCGCAGCCAGATAGCAGAGCAGTCTGTTGTTTTAACACCAGATCGGATTCAGTATCTTTATAATCGGCTGAAGCTCTATACCAGCGGAGAAAGCCTAGCCCCGGTATCTGCCCGGAGGAAAACAGCGCAATCCTTTTATCTACCCGAAACAGAAATCCACGAGATTAAGGTCCCGGACCTTACGAAGTTTTCAAGGGAAGACCAATGCCTTAAAAATAAGCTGACAGCTTTCGCGAAAGAGCAAAGTCAGAGAGAGCGGATTGCCGCAGCGGAGGTTTTGGACAGGCGAAGCATTGAAAATCTGGTTAATATGAAGCCTAAAAACCGGATTGAACTGGAAACAGTTCAGGGAATGGATGAAAAACGGTGCGAAAGCTATGGAGATTTCATTATACATATTATAGCGCAGCACTATTATGAAACGATCAGCAAGTGCCAATGAAAAAGACAGTCTTTTCAGGCTGTCTTTTTTGTGGCGTCAAAAATGAACACTTGTTAACTAATGATTTTATATGCGCTGTCAGCATTTACACCAACTGTTTTTTCGCCTATAATCAAACCACCATTATCCTATCAATTATCGTGCGCACGATTGACGATAAAAACTGGAGGTAAAAGATGGGCTTTATTGAATTGGAAAAAATTACAAAAGAATACTTTATGGGTGATCAAAAAATTCTGGCGGTTAATCAAGCCAGCTTTTCGATTGAAAAAGGAGAAATGGTTGTTATCCTTGGGCCCAGCGGTGCAGGGAAAAGCACAATCCTGAATTTGTTAGGGGGAATGGATACTGCGACCAGCGGTCATCTCTTTGTTGATGGGCAGGACATTACAGCGTTTAAGGACAGCCGGCTGACGGATTATAGAGCCTCTGAGATTGGGTTTGTGTTTCAGTTTTATAATTTAATACCAGCGTTAACGGTTTATGAAAATATTGCATTGATCAAAGAAGCCACATCAAAGGCGCTGAAGCCGGAGCCGGTTTTAAAATCGGTTGGTCTGTGGGAGCGCCGGCACCTGTTTCCCACCCAGATTTCTGGAGGAGAACAGCAGAGGACAGCCATTGCGCGTGCTCTGTGCAAAGATCCTAAGCTTTTATTGTGTGATGAGCCTACCGGAGCCCTGGATTCGGAAACGGGGGTGGTGATTTTATCGCTGCTCCAAAACATGAGCCGGGAAAAAGGGCACACTGTTGTCATTGTAACGCACAATGCGTCGCTTGCCGAGATGGCCGATAAGGTGATCCGGATTAAAAATGGTGGTATCGCAGACATTACACGCAACACTGCGCCAAAAGATGTCAGCGAGGTGAGATGGTAATGCTGTTACGAAAAATGCTGCGCGATTTAAAAAATAATGCGGCTCAGTTTTTAGCCATATTTTTAATGATTTTTTTAGGCGTATTTATTTTTTCAGGAATGACGAGTATTGGACAGGGGATGAAGCAGTCAAGTCAGGATTATTATGATGAAACACACCTTGCAGACGCTATTGTTTACAGCCGTTTTTTTACAGACCAGGATTACGAGCAGTTAAAAAGCAGTTCTGGCATTGAGACCGTAACGAAAAGACTGCAGCTGGATACAACCTATGAGTCAGACAGCGCGGTGACTTTACAGCTCAATGTTATTAACAGCGACGCCTTGTCCGGGTGCCATCTGGTGGAGGGGGAAGCCTTTGACAGTCATATGGATGGTGTTTGGCTGGACAGCGAGTTTGCAGAGGCACACCAGATAAAGACAGGCGACACGATTAATATGACCTGTCAAAACAATGTACTCACCAAAGTGGTAAAAGGCCTTGTGATGCAGCCTGAATATTTATATGCAGTCAAAAATAACAATGAAATTATCCCGGATCATGAGAGGTATGGCTATGCATTTATGCCGGAAGACGCCTGGAGCCTTGGTCCGGTATCTTACACACAGGCGCTGTTAAAAACAGAGGGCCTCTCTAAAAATGATCTGGAGAGCAGGATAACAGAAGCCCTCCCAGGCAGGACAACAATGCTTGTCATGCAGGAGGATATTCCGAGTGTTGCGATGTTCCGAAATGAGATTAATCAGATGAGAGCCGTGGGATCGGTTTATCCAGTGGTTTTTCTGATAATTGCCATACTCACGACTCTGACGACCATGACCCGGATAACAGCGGACCAGAGAGTCCAGATTGGAACCTTGAAAGCGTTGGGAATACGAAACAGAAAAATTAGGCTGCATTATCTGTCGTTTGGATTTTTGGTGGGAGGCGCCGGCACTATTCTTGGTGTTTTGACGGGTCCGATTTTTCTGCCGCCTCTGGTTTTTGGATTCCAGAAATCAATGTATACAATGCCGTGGTGGAACAGCGCGGTGACACCAACAGTTTATGCTATGGCCTTTTTATGCTTTTTGATCTGCTGCTGCAGCTGCTATGGGGCAAGTCGCAGACAGCTAAAGGGAGCAGCAGCGGAGACTCTTCGGCCAAAAGCCCCAAAGACCAGCCGGCATACAGCGATAGAGAAGAGTCGTTTTTGGAAACGTCTGGGATTTTACAGCCAGTGGAATATCCGGGACGTCCTGAGAAATAAGCTGCGCTCACTGATCACTGTGTTTGGTATTGTGGGCTGTATGATGCTTATTTTGTGCGGCCTGGGAATGCGCGATACGGTCAGTAACCTCGCGGATACCATGTACGGAACGCTTCAGACCTATGAGACCAAAGTAAGCTTATCTGAGAAGTGTACCGACGAGCAGCTGAAGCAGCTTGAAAAAGAAAAAAATCATCAGTTTTTAGATGAAGCCATAGTGGAGATTGAAAAAGAAAGCGGCAAGGGGGCTCTCGCTTTATCTGTTTTTGATGAAGGCGCTTATTTTACTTTTCAGGACGAGAAGGGAAACATGCTTTCTCTGCCGGAAGACGGCGCAGCTATTACGCGTAAGACAGCAGAAAGCGAAGGACTTTCCATTGGTGATGTGATCGAATGGCGCAGCTATGGCAGCTTGGGCTGGCATACAGCGCGGATAGAGGAAATCATACAGACCCCTTTAGAGCAGGGCGTGTACATGAGCCGCAAGGCTTTTGAAAAAAGCGGTGAGAGCTTTGAGCCGACATCTTTTGTAACCGATCAGGAGGCTGGAAAATTTTCAGGAGAAGCCTATGAGACGGTTCAATCCAGAGAGGATTTGATTGCAGCGCTCAACAGCATGCTCGAAATGATGAACGCCATTATTTTTGTTATGATTGGCGCAGCGATTATTTTGGGGCTTGTGGTCCTTTATAATCTTGGGGCGCTTTCATTCCAGGAAAAAATGCGGGAGATGGCAACCTTAAAGGTTTTGGGGTTTCATCATAAACGGCTGACAAAGCTGCTGCGCAGACAGACGGTTTGGCTTTCTGTTGTGGGGATCGCCGCCGGAATTCCATGTGGCTATGGGCTGGTTGCGTACATGCTGCTTTTCATGGGCGATACCCTGGACATGCAGCCTAAAATAGAACTGTGGTCCTATCTGTTCAGCAGTATCGGGATTTTCGCAATTTCGCTTTTTGTGGTCTGGCTTGTATCCAGAAAGCTGAAGCGGATTGATATGGTCAGCGCTTTGAAATCTGTTGAATAGGAATCGATCAGGAATTTGTAAGGTCTGGAAGACCAAAGGCAAGAGTAACGATATAATCGTAAAGATCCTGCTTGCGTTCTTCCAGGCTTTTATTGCTTTTGGCAATTGAAAGGAAAGCGGCAATGGTTCCCGTAAGCATTGCAGCGCTGAGATTACTATCATAGGGAATCCCAAGATGCTCGGCGAGATGCTGGGAAAAAAGCCTGAGCAGGCAGTCGCGCTGGACGGTATATTTTGTTCCTTCACAGCCCTCCAATAAAATAACAATTCCCTTGCTCATCAGCAAATCTAAAGGGAAAACCTCTGGAAGAATATCGCCGATAATCGCAAGATAATTATCCTTAGTAAGGGCACCCACAGAAAATTCCCGGTGCTTTTCGATCATGGCGTTGATTTTTTCTGGTATATCGCCGATCACCGCGTCGAGAAGGGCTTCTTTATTTTCAAAATAATTATAAATATTACCCAGAGTGGTGTTGGCTTTTCTTGCAATGGTTCGCATTGAAGCATCTCGATAGCCCCGTTTGTAAAATTCGTTTTCTGCTGCTAAAAGAATTTCCTGACGTATTTCCTCTTTTTTGGTTTGCATAGGTACTCCGTTATCAATTTGAAATCCATATACCAGTCCGTGTTGGGTGTTACCTTTAAGTATTAGTATAGCATATGTATTTATGGATAATAACGTATTTTTTAAAAAAAGAGCTTGACAAAACAAAATGTAACTTTTATAATTACAATCAAGAAGTGTAACAAACGTGATTACAAAAGGAGGGTTTATGTGGAAAAAGGGTATAATTATATTAATGCTGCTGGTATTGGCAGCGACAGCATATACAGGCTGCACAGCAAAGCCAACTAAGGGCAGCAGTCAATCTAAACAAGAAGGAGATAAAAATATGGTGAAAGCAGAATATCATAAGATTTCTCAGGATGAAGCGAAAAAGAGAATGGATGAGCATGAAAATATTTTGATTGTCGATGTGAGACAGAAAAATGAATACAATGAAGGGCATATAAAAGACGCAGTTCTAGTCCCGTTAGACACCATTGGCGGTGAAAAGCCCGAGGCGCTTCCGGATTCAGACCAGGAAATTCTGGTGTACTGCCGAAGCGGCAAACGCAGTGAGCAGGCCTCGAGAAAGCTGGTAGCCTTAGGTTATACTAATATTTATGATTTTGGCGGAATTAACACCTGGCCCTACGAAACGGAGTGATTGAATTGACTGGTGAATTTAGTATTGCGGTTCACGCACTGGTTTTTCTGAATCATCATCAGGGTGACATTTTATCCAGTGAGGCACTTGCCGAAAATGTATGTACTAATCCTGCAAGAATCCGTAAGGTGATGGCAAAGCTTAAAAAGGCAGGGTTGGTTAAAACAAAGAGCGGCAGCGAAGGCGGTTATTATTTTGACCTGGACCCCTTTTCGGTGAATCTGCGTTTGATCTGTGAAGCGATCGGCGGCAGGGTAGTATCAACCTCTTGGCGCTCCGGGGACTCGGAAATGGATTGTCTGATTGCTTCCGGAATGGCAGATATAATGGATGAAATCTTTATGTCCCTTGATGCAGCTGGAAAAAAAGAGCTCGAAAAAACAACGGTTGGCGACATAGACCTTAAAATTTTTGGTTCGTAAAAAATAACAGGAGAGAAAAAATGAAACATTATGATGCAGTCATTATCGGCTTTGGAAAAGGCGGCAAGACCTTGGCGGGAAGCCTTGCAGGAATGGGAAAAAAGGTGGCTATGATTGAAAAATCAGATAAAATGTATGGCGGAACCTGTATTAATGTCGGGTGTATCCCTACAAAGTCTCTGGTGAACAGTGCAAAGGCCTCAGTCATTCAAAAACCCGGCAGCTATGAAGAAAAGAACCGCCTGTATTGGGAAGCGGTGGAAGAAAAGCGCCGTTTGACAGGCATGCTGAGAAAGAAAAATTTTGATAAGCTGAATGATTTAGATAACGTAACTGTCTATAATGGCCTTGGCAGCTTTGTATCCGCCAACCGTGTAAAGATTGAAACCGCAGAGGAAACCCTTGAGGTTGAAGGCGACCAGATTTTTATCAATACCGGATCTGTTTCCGTTATTCCGCCCATTAAGGGCATTGAAGGAAATCCTTATGTTTATACCAGCGATTCTTTGATGGAGCTTGATGTACTGCCAAAACGTCTGGCAATTATCGGCGGGGGCTATATCGGACTGGAATACGCGTCAATGTATACTGATTTTGGCGCGGAGGTTACCGTATACCAAATTGAAGATAAATTAATCCCACGGGAAGACCGTGATATTGCAGAAGCGATTCAAAAGGCCTTTGAGGATAAAGGCGTGCATTTTGAAATGAATGTCCAGACTGAGGAAATCGAAAATGCCGGGAGCGAAGCGGTTGTTCATTATAAGAAGGATGGCACAGCGCTGACGGCTGGCGCCGATGCGGTTTTGATCGCTACGGGCAGAAAACCAAATACAGAGGGTCTTAATCTTGAAGCCGCCGGTGTTGAAAAAACGCCAAGAGGCGCCGTCAAGGTCGATGAAAAGCTTCGGACAAGCGTTCCCAATATTTGGGCGATGGGCGATGTCGCAGGAGGACTGCAGTTTACCTATGTTTCATTAGATGATTTTAGAATTGTCAAGGATCAGCTGACAGGCAGCGGCAAACGTGCCAGCAGTGACCGGACAGTACCTTACAGCGTCTTTATTGATCCGCCGTTTTCACGTGTCGGCCTTAATGAAGAAGAGGCTGCCGCTCAGGGTTATCATGTAAAGATTGCCAAGCTGCCGGCAGCGGCTATACCAAAGGCCCAGGTGCTGAGAAAGCCGGTAGGTCTGTTAAAGGCTGTTATTGACGCTGACACTAATAAAATTTTGGGAACAATGCTTTTCTGCGAGGAATCCTATGAAATGATTAACATTGTAAAGCTGGCAATGGACGCAGGTCTGGATTATACAGTGTTAAGAGATCAGATCTTCACACATCCTACGATGAGCGAAGCCCTTAACGATTTGTTTGCAGTATAAATAAAATTTATAAATATAGATAAAGGAGTAACGATAATGGCAAGAGTAATTAATGCACAGGAATTTAATGAAGAAGTATTGAAGGGAAAAGGCGTTGTGCTGGTCGATTTTTTCGCGACATGGTGTGGGCCGTGTAAAGCGCTCTCTCCGATTCTGGATGAACTGGCTGAAAAGGTAAAGGATGTTAAAATTGTCAAGGTAGATATTGACGCCGACAGTGAGTTAGCTTCTGAATACCGTGTGATGAGCGTACCTACACTTAAGATTTTCAAGGACGGCGAAGTAAAGGAAAGCCTGGTGGGCGGGCGCCCGTTGGAAGAGCTGGAAGCTAAGCTGATGGAATACCAGTCTTAACAGAAGGCAGAGCGTTGTTTGAACAGTTGTCTTTAAGGCAATTATACTTCTTGTCTTTTTCAGCAGGCTGTACTATAATTTAATATAACACTCGTATTAGCTTGGTCTGTCAAAAGTATGTAAGATCATAAAAAATGAGAACAGGAGAGACAAGATGGATATTTTAGAGGGACTGGGATCAATTGGCATTGATCTGGAAACAGTCTTACAGCGTTTTTCTAACAATGCGGCTTTATTGGAGCGTTTTGTACTCAAATTTCCAAAAGATGAAACCTATGCTGCATTAAGACAGGCAGTAGAGGAAAAGGATTATGAACGTATTGAACGTGAAGCCCATACATTAAAGGGAACAGCTGCAAACCTTGGGTTTGACCTGCTCAGTGAAAAAGCAGCAGAAATGGTGGAAAATGTACGAAAAAATGATTATGCAGACCTTGAGACTATTTTTGGAGCCTTAAGTGAAGAATATGGAAAGATTGTAGCAGTGATTGAAGGCAACGGCTGAGTTGTCATTGAATCGGGATGCTATTTAAAAAGAGTACCGCTTATAAAAGAGGTACTCTTTTTTTATTAGAGATCCACATACTCGATAACTTTGTCTGTAAAAAAGATACCGTCCAAATGGTCAAGCTCATGGCAGAAGCATTTTGCCAGAAGCCCATCAGCCTCTTTTTGAAGGACTTCGCCTTCGGGCGTAGTGTACTCAACCACAACACGTTCGGGACGTTTGACCTTTCCCCACACATCGGGAGAGCTCATGCAGCCTTCTACAACAATGCGCTCGCCTTCAGCTTCAATAATTTTCGGGTTAACCAGCTGATAGAGCCCCTCACCCACATCAATGACGACTACACGCTTTAGTACCCCCACCTGGTTGGCGGCAAGACCGCCGCAGTTTGGCAGCTGGTACATGGTTTCAGTCATGTCTTTTATTAATTCCAGAGTTCGTTTGTCGATGGTTTCAACAGGACGGCATTTTTTGTGTAAAATGTCATCTGGAAATTTTCTTATTTGTCTAATGGCCATAATGATAACCTCAATATATTAAATTTAATGCTTTAAAAATTGTATCCTAATTTTGAGGTTATGTCAACGAAACTCACATGAAAACAGACGGACAGACCATTCAAAATCCGAATGGTCTGTTTTTATACCGCTATTTTTTTGAAACTGGCAGCCAGACCTCGCAGCGGTAATCCTCTGCCTGCTGGTTGCCTTCGCCGTAAACCTCGATATCCGGTGCGCTGGCGTATTCATAGCCAGAGTTTGGAAGCCATTCTGTGACAATACGGCGCTGCAGGCTCTGGATAGCCTGAGGCATGGGGCCGATACACTCAAAAACAGCCCATGTGGCGGCAGGGACAGTGAACTCAGTCATGCCCTGTGGTAAAGGTTTGTCTGTTGCGACGGCAATGTAATAATCGAATGTTTTTTCATTCATGCTGGAGCTTACTCCCAGAACGCCAAAGGGCTCTTTATCTATGAGCGATGCAAGCTGGGGGATCAGGTTTTTTTCAGTAGCCTCCTGCCAGAAAGCAGGAACCTTTTTATAGCTCTCCTCAAAGTTTACATCCAACGATTTGCATACACCCACAATTCTAAATGCTTCTTTTTCAATAATTTTGTAATTCATCTCAGTATCTCCTTTAATTGAAATAGAGAAGGTTATCCTTGGATAAGCTTTCAAAGAAATGCCTTTCGACCTGGCGGCAGAGGGCGGTACGCCATGAACGCTCTGAAAAGCGCGGGTAAAAGCAGTAGGGGACTGATACCCGTATTTCAGTGCAATGTCCAGGACTTTTGTACCAGTTGTCTGAAGCTCAAATGCAGCGGCAGTCATGCGGCGCCTGCGGATATACTCGGAAAGCGGTATATCCGCAATGTATGAAAACATCCTTTGAAAATGAAAAGTTGAGCAGCAGGCGATCTTGGCAGCCGTATTATAATCAATCGTGCTGCTCAGGTTTTCCTCAATGTAATTGACAGCCTGGTTAAGTCTTTGAATCCATTCCATATTTAACACTCTCCTTACAATAAAAGTTTACCACCAAATGAAAAAAGCTGCCTCGCAGTTTCTGCACAAAAAAGGCAGCAGTCTCTTATGATCATACCCGAAAGCAGGTGAAAAGAAAATAATTCTTTAAAAAGAAACTTCTCTTTCCTTACAAGTTAGTATAAAATATTAGAGCTGTGGCAATATGCTGGAGAGGAGCATAAAATGAAGAGTATTCTTGTAGTGGAAGATGATGAGATGCTGGGTGCAGGCCTTTGCTATAATCTGGAGCTTGAAGGCTTTAAAACCACTTTGGTACAAAGCTTTGAAGAAGCTGGAAAAAAGATTGAGGAAAAAAGCTGGGAAATGGTCATTCTGGATGTGAACCTTCCGGACGGCGATGGCTTTAGTCTGGCGAAAAAAATACGCCTCAAGGACAGGACACCATTGATTTTTCTGACAGCCTGTGATCTGGACGATGATATTTTAAAAGGTTTCGAGCTTGGCGCAGATGATTATATTACCAAGCCCTTTAATATAAAGATTGTGATTAAACGGATTAATGCGGTTTTCAGAAGAACGGAGGTCAGCAGAAAAGAACTGTTTATCTGCGGAAACCTGGAGATTGATTTTGAAAAGCGGACAGCCACTAAAAATGAAAAGCCTCTGGTGCTGACACCGACAGAGTTTAAGCTCCTGCAGCTTTTCTGCAAAAATCCCGGAAAGGTACTGACCCGAAAAATGCTTTTGGAAAGCTTGTGGGACAATGAGGGAAACTTCGTCGATGAGCATACCCTTACCATCAACGTCAGCCGGCTGCGTTCAAAAATCTCAGACGATACCTTTGCCTATATTAAAACAATTTATGGGATGGGTTATGAATGGACTGGTGAGAAGGATGCGTAAAGGACGAATACCTTCTGCACTGCAGGAGTGGACCAGCATTGCAGCTATGTTTATTTTGACAGCGACCTTTGTGGTGCTGGTCTTTGCGCTGACCGATCGTGATACGGGAACCCTGCTCCGCGTGGCCGCAATCATTTTCGCGGTGGCTTTTTGGGGAATTCTCTATGTTTTCCAGCTGATTTACAGACGGCGCTTTGTTTACTTTGCGGACCAGATCTGCACAAATCTGGACAGCCTGATCCAGAACGAAGGCGTACAGGACTTCAGTCTTGAGGAAGAAACTCTTGCCTCAAAGGTACAGATGAAGCTGAACCAGCTATATGATGTTACCAATGCGGCTACCCAGGAGAGCGGCGAACAGAAGCAGGCAGTACAGCGAATTGTTTCAGACATATCGCACCAGCTTAAAACCCCTATTGCCAATATTAAAATGTATGCCGATACCGTGACGAACCCTCAGGTGCCAGAGGAAAAAAGACTTTTCTTTCTGGACGGGCTTCAAAACCAGGTGGAAAAGCTCGATTTTCTGATTCAGGTCCTGACAAAAATATCACGGCTGGAAAATGGGCAGATCGTATTAAAAGCCGAGCGTCAGGCCCTTTATCCAACCCTTGCCCAGGCGCTCAGCGGTATTACCATCTCGGCAGAAAAAAAGAGGATCGCAGTAAACGTTGTGTGTGATGAGACACTGGAGCTTTGTCACGACACAAAATGGACAGCCGAGGCGCTTTTTAATCTGTTGGAAAACGCGGTTAAGTACACACCGGAAGGCGGCAGGGTATCTGTTACAGCAGAGCAGTGGGAAATGTACACCAAAATAGAAATTGCAGATACAGGAATCGGCGTTTCCGAAACGCATATCAACGATATTTTTAAACGTTTTTACAGAGAGCCCAAGGTCCATAGCACCCCAGGCATCGGTGTGGGGCTTTATCTGGCGCGCGAGATCATCGGGAAAGAGCAGGGCTATATCAAGGTAGCCTCACGGGAAGGTGAAGGCTCTGTTTTTTCAGTATTTCTGCCAAATCAGACTGGCTGATAAGTAATCTCTCAAAACTGTAACATTCTTTTTTTAAATCGAGAGGGTTTTGAAAGAATTGATTCACTAAAATGCTGAAAGCCAGTAAATAAGCGGTGTTCAGTAGATAAAAAAGAAATCTGTTTTTTGTTTTGCCCCCTTTTTTGCCCCTTATTCGTTTTTTATTTGAAATTCAGTATTTAATTTATTCATTTTATATGCAGTTTTGATGGTTAACTCTTTAAGTACATGCGTGTAAACATTAAGTGTGGTAGAAATATTGTTGTGTCCTAAAATGGTTTGTATGGTTTTTGGCTGTTCGCCCATTTCAAATAAGCGAGTTGCGTAAGTGTGTCTAAGATCATGAAACCGAAAATGTGGAAGATTCGCTTTATCCAAAATTTCCTCCATATTCGTGCGTATTGCTGGGCCATGCAAATATCCTCCAAAACGATTTGAAAATACTAGATTATGATCCTCAAAACGATTTTGAAGCCTTAATTTATCCTCAAGTAACTTTGTGTGAGTTTTTTTAAGGTAAGGAGTAAGAAACTCAGGATAAGGGATTGTCCGGTTACTGGTTACAGTTTTAGGAGCAACAACCTTGTGAGTGAATTTGTTTGTTGTTTTATCCTTTTGGTATTCAAGCGTTTTGCTTATTTTTATCTCGCAATGTGTAAAATCAATATCATTCCATGTAAGGGCGAGCAGTTCACCTAAGCGAGCGCCGGTGTATAGAGCTGTTAAAAATAAGACTTCATAGGATGTTCCGGCGATAGCCTTAATAAAACGTTCCTGTTCATCCTTTGTCATGGGATTTACTTTTGAGGGTTCCTCAGTATCGTTAGGCTTTTGGATTTTTACAGATCGAGAAAAGTCAGTTAAGATTCTTTGTTGTGTGTAAGCATACCGGATGCATGGTGAAATAATCTTTTTTACAGAGTTCGCAATACCATAACTTTTTCCTTGTGCAAGCAAAGCATTAAGGTAATCTTGTACGTCTAAGGCAGAAAGCTCAGAAAGGCGAATATCAAAGAGAATACTGCCTTTGATATAATTATCATAGATGCTGTTATAATGGGCGATTGTACCGGCCTTTTTGTTCACAGAATGGACACTGTCTAACCATGTCTTAAGATAGTCACCAAACAATACTTTGCTGGATTTAACATTTCTATCTAATTGATAGGTAAGAGCTTCAATTTTGTCTTTAAGCTCTTGAACAGTCTTACCGTACAAGTCACGTGGCCTTTTTAAGTTTTTGTGGTTAAGCCTGTAGAAATAGTAAGTATTTCCATTTTTCACCTTCTTTTTATATTTTGTTCGAGCCATAATATCCCTTCTTTCAGATTTAGGGCGTAAAAATGCCCGGTACTACTGGAAAATACCGGGCAGGCATGGTACAATATCATTGCTGGGAGATACCGGCCATGTGCCCTATCTCAGCGCCTCAGGCATCGTCAAATGTCAGGGGCGCTTTTTTATTATCTACTATCTGGAAATTTGTCTTTTCACATTCAGATAATCCATTAAAGAAGCTTCAAGAAGTTTTGAATAATTTACATGTTCGGCTTCTGCGGCCTCTTTAAGCCATGCGGGAATAGTAACGTTTGTTTTTACTCTGCGATTATCCATTTCTGTTTTAACTAAATCCGGTAAAATAGTAATAGCGGTTACGATGCAATCTTCTGTATCTTCTGGATCAAGCTTCTGTGATGGGACGGGAACAGGGTCGCCGTCTTTTTCCATTCCATAAATATGCAATTCTAAAGCTTCTTTAGCCATTTGTTGGGCTTCTGCAATATCTTTGCCAAAACTAATACAGCCAGGAAGATCAGGGTAAAAAACGCCGTAACCATCATCAGACGGTTCTAATACTGCTAAATAGGTTAATTTACGCATTGCTTTCACTCCTTTATAATGATTGTAGCGGCAGGGCTATTTAAGCCCTGCCTGTTTGAGGATACTGTTTAACGTGCCCTTTTTTATATCGCCACCATGTTTAGGAACAGTGACCTTACCGGGCTTATTTGGGTGTTTATACTGGATATGAGAACCGTTAGAATCGAATTCTTTCCAGCCATCCTGTTTTAGGATTTTAACAATTTCCCTTACTGTCATGTCTTATCCTCCTTACAATTATATTATACGCCTATTTTATACGTATGTCAAGTAAAAAAATGCGTATTTTTTATACGTATTGTTTTATTAAATATACAAAATAAATTTATTCAATAGTTCCATCATCATAAAAAATGTTACCTCCTACTTCAATGAAATGATATGTGTAACTATCACCATTAATTGTAGTAATTACATTTACAAGCTGTTTTTCAGGATTATCTTTAGTTGTGATTTTTGTAACGATACTTGTTGTTCCATCACTGTTATCGTAAATTTGCCAATCATCTTTTTTGTACGAATAATCGACGCCGCTTACATATTTATCAAGTGCATTTTGTACAATGGTCATTTTTTCTGCTAAATCATCATTAGCGCTTGATTTAGATGTGTTTTTTTCACTGCCGCAGGCGGCAAAAACAAAAGATAAACAGATCAGGGCCGTTAACAATAAAAATAATTTCTTTTTCATTTTTTAACCTCCAATAGTTAATATTGATATTATACACTATTAGAGGAAGTAAAGAAACGGTTTTCAGTAGAAACAAATATAAAGAAAATGTCATTTGTTGATAATAGAAAAAAGGTCTGATATAATAATCTTGTCTAAGGATGTTTACACAGACCTTTTCTGTGGGCATCAAAGCCGCTTTACCGGTCTCAAACGGTAGGGCGGTTTTTATTTTGCTTCTGAAAAATATTTAGCCTCTGTATCTTCACAAGCTTTTACAATCAAGTCAATATTTTCGCGCGTCATAACCGTTCCGGGGTCAGCGCAAATGTGCATAATTCCGTGCCGGGTTTTTCTTGTGGTACCTGCATCTTATCGCCTCCTTTCGGCTGCAAGCTCCTGCATCGCTTTCACATCATGGACAATATTGTCAACATCATCCATCGTCAACACTCGATCATCTGGAAAATTCACATGCTTAATATCATACATGCGGGCCATTTCACAGAAATATGTTTCTGTCTCAGAATCATCAAAACAGTACATCGTTTCACCTCCTTTACAGTTTTCCTAATACTTTACCAATGGTCTCTATATGGTCGTCCATACCCGGTACAATAATATCGTATGCCGGATTATGGGAGACAAGGCCATCCTTACTATATTCTTTTATAAAGTTTTCATCATTCTTTCTAAATACGCCAATGTCACCTTCCCGCAGATTTTGAGTCAGTTCATAGAAAACAATATCACCATCAAAAAATGTTGGTTCCATACTATCGCCAGTGATCTTAGATGCAAAGTCTGTACCCTCTGGAACTTTTTCATCGGGATAGTTAATTTCTGTATATTGATCATCGTCACCGACAGATCCACAGCCAGCAGAAAGAGACTGCATTGTAGTTTTAACTGGACGAAGCTTACAAGGTTCTGTATCGTCAATATCTTTGATTTCGTGGAAATCTACCAAAGTGCCGGTAGGAATTTTTATGCGTTTTTCGTTTTTCTGATTCTCAACACGTGAAACTTCACGTAACAAGACAAGATCAACTGTTTCACGGCCAAAATCATCTATAGAACGATACTTTTCTATATGCTCCATTTCAGCCGCCAAAAGCTCATACGAGTGTAGAATATTTTTTTCATCGGTTAGGCCCATAATGTAATCTATAGAAATGTCAAATTTTCTTGACACTAAAATTAGAAAATCAGAAGCAGGTTCGCGCGCTCCGGTTTCATAATTGTTATATGTTGTATATTTAATACCAAGATAATTAGCAAATTCTTTTTTGTTCATGCCTGTTTTTTCTCTTATCTCTTTTAGCTTATCGCAGATCATAATACACCTCCGTTTTTCTATATTCTATTACAGTTTTTTCAAAACGTCAATATCTAATTACACAAAATGTGAAAAAAATTACAAAATGAGTATTGACAAATTTACAAAACGGGAATATAATGATTTTAGAAATTCACAAAACGAGTAACGGAGGTGATGAAGTTGCGCTATAACAATATTGAAGCTGAGCGTGTAAGGAATGAACTAACAAAAGAGCAGCTTTCAGAAAAGCTAGATATTACACTAAAAACTTATTATAACTGGATTGATGGAAAAACGCCGATTCCATCAACAGCACTTAAAAAAATGGCATTTATGTTTGACAAAAGTATTGATTACTTATTAGGAATTGATAATCAAGAACCAAGAGCCAGTTAGGAGGTAGAGGATGGAAAAAACCCAAGAAAAAAAGAATAAAAATTTTGATCCTAAAACAGGAAAAAAAATTAACCCAACATGCCAATTTTGTTGGGTTAAGAAAAAAGAAAATTATGATTGTGGTTTTGAAAAGTGTCCGGGCTACAATTTGCTTTTGACAAAGAAGTCAAAGTCCCAGAAGCTTTAAAGCCAATTGACAGCAAAAATCATTTACAAATTGAAGCAAGCCTTCTCCGGTAAATTTACCAACCTTTTTAAGAGCCTTTTTAAGTCGTACCACAGCGAGATTAGTTGAAGGGGTTTCAGTGATTAGATCAGGTAAACAGTCTTGTAAAGTCTGCTTTTGTTCATTGTCAAGATTTTCATCTTCTTGTATTAGCAATGCAGCAACTTTTAACGCTGATTCTGTCCAAGGATAAGGTTTGCCACAATTATGGCAATAGGATGGTAGAGAATAATAAAAGTCCAAGCTATCATAACTGACACCGCGGATTTCAGCTTCACAGTGGGGACATTTAGAAATAGTTCTAGCGCCACACTCAGTACAAAAAGGAGAATCAAAATTAGTTTTCAGGTCAATCGTTGGGCTTAAGATGTGTCCGTTTTCGCAGATTAAGGCATTATGGTAATAGTTCATTTTTTATCACACTTTCGATTTTTTATAAAGTATAGCACATTATAGACGAAACAAAAAGCCAGTTAGGAGGTAGAGGATGAAAGTAGACGAAGAATTTAATCGGATTACGCTTAATGACATTAGAAAAGATATTACAAGAGCCTTTATAGACCTTGATACAAAAATAAGACATGAAAATATTGAAAAATATAAAATGGAGCATCAAGAGAAACTTTTAAGAAGCAAAGCACAGTCAATGAAACAAGAAATAAATGGTTTCATTGACCAGCAATTAGAAGCTTTTCTGAAATCATCGTCTTAAAAGTAATCAGGAAATTTAGCTTTCATAACAAAAAGCCAGCTAGGAGGAAATAATAATGAAGTTTACACAATATGGATACACGGAAGAACGGCAGAAACATTACAGAATGACAATTGGGGATTTAAAAATTAGTCTGATGCAACAAATTGTTGAAAATGAAATGACAGAGATGAAAATAAAATTGGTGGAAATGAAGTGCGGGGAGGTAGAAACTTTCAGGAATATGAAAGAATTTTTGATGAAAGACCTTAACAACAGCTTTGAAATTAAATTGATTGATTTTCACATTGTGCACATGAACGATACTGACGAGGATGTTATTGTCATCTGCTTCAAAGAAGTAGACTTTGAATAGTTGGAATGGAAAACAAAATTCAGGAGGGTAGAGGATGGCAGAAAAGAATAAAGTCGAAATTGCTAAAAAGAAACTTAAATTAAAAAGAGAGTTTGAAAGAGTAACAACCAATGATGACATCGAAATGGCCTTAGAAATTATAGTAGTATTGCAAAAAAGAAGTAGTGAAAAAGGACTGTGTGTAGAACAAGCGCACAAAGCGTTAGAACTGGCAGACGAATTACTGCCAGTTCTAACAAAGGTTTAAATTTAAAGCATTGAATCAGCCAGGTCAGAAGCTATTGCGTTATTACGTTCTTCTATATTCTTTTCTATTTCTGATAATACATTAAAGTATTTATCAGTTAATTCAGAAGGAGTTAAAGAAGAAACATCCCAAGTTTTATCTAAATAAAACAATGATAAAACATGGGCCAGTTTATCAGAATCCATGTGGTATGTAGCTCCTTTCAATAATTTCAGCGGGGTAACGCTGATAAGGAAAGTATAGCACATTATAAGCGAAACAAAAAGACGGATAGGAGGTGTAAGCATGGAATTAGCACTAATCCAACAAACCGAAAATTTAGAAAATATTGAAATGAAAAATATTATGGTTTCAATTTTGGCAGAGCTTAAAAAGCTTAACCAAGCAAAGGAACAAGAAAAAAAGTATGGCTTAGTCCTTGATGTGGACGAAGCCGCAGAATTTACAGGGCTTACCACAAGTAAGCTTTACCAGTTTGGCAGGGAAATAGAAGGTTTTCCAGTCATTACAGAAGAAAAAAAGGGAAGCCGGATGTTTTTTTCAAGGGATGGCTTAAAAGAATGGGTTAGAGAAAACGCAGGAAAGCCGATTTACTTAAATGCCGTTAAATCAAAAGGATAGAAAGGAAAAAGAAATGTTAACAGAAGTCGAAAGGAAAATACTTTATAAAATAGTAAAAAGCGAAAACTTTGACAGTGTGGAAATTGAATTAATGAACCGTATGCTTTATTTAGATGATGAATTGAGGCATGAAGTTGATCAAAAGCATATAGCAGAGGATGCGCTGGCAGAGCTGTTTCATGAAAAACATGAGGCTGATTTAAAGGCTTCTACACTTGTTGATGAAAAAAACGAGTTAGAGGACGAACTGAAAAAAGCGCAGGCTGGTCTTTGTGTTACTATCGGAGTTTTTGACAAAAGTCTGGAGGAAATGGAAAAAGAAGCTAATGAACCGAAAAGTAATATTGAACAGGAATTTTCAAGGCTTTTTGAAATGAGCAAAGCAGAATTAAGGGAAATAGAAAAAAAGCACAAGGACAAAAAATAGCATGAGTGCAGCACGTAGTATTTTCTTACACTGCTTAAGTCTGTACCATAAATTTAAAAAGTGGACATGTAAGCCTGATCCGGTGCCGGCGTTTGTAAAAGCAACACAGAAAAGCGGCGCAAAATTAAAGGGAATGGCCTTTAAGCGCCGAATCGACAGGCCGCCATAGAATACTTTTTTTCTAAAGATACTTTCCATATGAATTATTAAAACTCTTTAAAAACTAAACAAACAAAGAAAGGCTTGTGGAGTGGCACAAGCGCAAGGGATACACTATTTTGCCAAGGCCGGGGGCAGACATACCCGGCCAATTTTACAGGAGCAATTCAAATGAAAGCACAACTGATTAAGGATGCCGTATTTTGTTTTATCTCGTTTTTTATTTTAACCGGAATCTTAAGTTTTTACACCTATATGGACACCGGCATGTGGACATGTTCCCCGTGGTGGCTTCTGTGCCTGATTATGGGAGCAATTGTGTACACGGCCCTTTATAACGCACGATTAGAGGAATACAGCAAGGAAAAGGAGCATAAAAATGGGATATGAAAATATTGATGTTGGTTATATGGCAATCGCCTTTATTATTTTGATCGGGCGTATCGCGGATGGCTTAACAATGGCAGGAAAAATTATTTTCTTTGCATTTACGGGTAGTCTGCTATGCTGCTATGCCTTTATTTTTTTTATCTGTTTACGGTATTGTGTGCACCTCGCATTAAAAAAATATCGAATGTGGAAGCAGTGGAAGCGGCGGCAGCGTGAAAGTGGAACCAGAATATAAGCAATGTGAAAAATGCGGGAAGCTTTGGAACGTGTCAGTGTTCAACCGGCAAAAATATTATATCTGTCCAAAATGCGCTCACGCCATCCAGAAACAGAGACAGCAGCGATTAGAAAAAATAAAGGAAAAATACAAATAAAAAACGACCGTTTTGTAGCCTGCAAGCCGACGGTCGTTTAAGCAAATCGCTTGTATCTATTATAGCATTTTTACACATAATAGGCAAGCGAGAAACGGCTTAAATTCAGGCTTTTAAGCTTGATCAAGGGATTAACTTACCGACATAACGGAGGGAGCTATCAATGAGTTATGAACAGCAAATAACCTATTGTGGAAAAGTGATAGAAGTAGAAAAAAAGAAAGGGGCAGCAAAGAGCAGCCGGAAAAGATTAAGGAGGCCAAAAGAGCAGACAACAACAGAACAGCAGCAGGAGCGCAATAAACGGCGGGCAGAAAGAAAGCTAACGCAGATCATCAACACCAATTTTGGGGAAGGTGACCATCATCTGATTTTAACCTACAGAAAACAAGACCGCCTGCCGCCGGGGGAGGCTAGAAAGGCCCTAGAAAAATTTATGCGAAAGCTCAGAGCACTTTATAAAAAGCATGGGGCAGAGCTTAAATATATTTCGGTGACCGAGTATAAAAATACGGCCATCCATCACCATTTAATTATAAATAATACAGTGCCGGCAAAGGAGATTAACAGGCTATGGCAATATGGACGGCCAAAGTATGTACAGTTGGACAGTACGGGCCAGTACAAAGACCTTGCGGAATACCTTATAAAAGAAACGGAAAAAAGCTTCAGGGAGCCAGACGCGCCGTTTAAACAGCGCTGGAATGCGAGCAGGAATTTAAAAAAGCCAGTGGTTAAAAAGAAGATCGTAAAAAGGGAAAGCTGGTCAAAGGCACCAAAGCCCTTTAAAGGCTATATGTTGGAAAAAGATAGTTTTTACCAGTGTGAGCAGGGCGACACCGGATATATTTACCAGTTCTATAGTATGCGAAAAGTAGAGTAGAAAAGGAGAACAAAAATGTACGGATTAATTTTAGCAGTTTTTTTAATAGCAGTAGGATTTATATTGTTAACAAGAAAATTTTGGAATACAGGATGTGCAACAATTGGTGTTCTTTCTGCGGCTATTGGCATAGTTTGGATTTTATTAAGCGTAGGAACCTTTATGGAGATAAAAACAAAAATACCAGCGCATAACAGCAAGAAAGCATATGTAGAGGAGCAATTAAACAAAAATGGGAGATCACTTAATGATTCGATTGACCAGAACGCCATGCAGGAGCTTAAAGTGAATTGTAATAGCTGGCTGTTAGAAACGCAGAATTTGAAACAGGTATGGGGAAACTGGTTATTAATACCAGATGACATAATGGAATTGGAGTTAATAAAGTGACCAACGAAGATTTGAAAATAATGCAGGCATGGCCGCTAGAAAGAAAAATCCGGGTCTCACAATCGCATATTATGAAATGGTACCAGCACTGGGGCGGTCGAGTCTATATAAGTTTTAGTGGAGGAAAGGACAGCACGGTGCTTTTAGATCTGGCTCGGCGCGTCTATCCAGACATCGAAGCGGTTTTCTGTGATACAGGGCTGGAATATCCTGAAGTAAGAAAATTTGCGTTAAGCCACAGCAATGTGACAAAGATCAGACCAGAAAAGACGTTCCATGAGGTGCTAACGGAAAAAGGGTATCCCATTGGAAGCAAGAAAATCGCACGTATGCTCCGTACGTGCCAGAATCCGACAGATAGAAATAAAGTGACGGTACGATTGTACCGCACTGGGATTAAAAGAGATGGAACTCGAAGCAAAAACTTCAAACTTGCCAAAAGGTGGTTGAAGTTTATAGATAGCGATTATAGAGCGTCTGAGGAATGTTGTGATTATATGAAAAAGGCTCCATTAAAAAGGTTTGGTAAGGAAACTGGTAAAAAGCCAATTATCGGAACAATGGCGGAAGATAGTTCGTTCAGGAAGATAAACTGGCTTAAAACGGGATGTAATGCTTTTTCAGCGGATGATCCGCAATGCAAGCCCCTAAGCTTCTGGACTGAACAAGACATCTTAAGGTACTTGAAAATAACGGGCATACCCTACTGTTCCGTTTATGGGGAAATACGGGAACAACAGCAAGAAACAATGCAATTTTTGCAAAAAAATCTCTACACAACGGGCTGTGATCATACCGGCTGCATGTTCTGCATGTTTGGCGTCCATCTGGAAAATGAACCGAACCGGTTCCAGAGAATGCGAATCACGCATCCAAAGCAGTACGACTATTGCATCAATAAGCTAGGGTGTGGCGCTGTTTTGGATTATATCGGTGTTCCATATTAGATCGGTGTTCCATATTAGAAAGGAAAAAATGAAAAAAGAAAAAATTTGTAGGCGCTGCGGTGTGCCGGTGAACAAAAACGGCGCAATCGTAAAAATAATTAACTGGAAGAACGGAGAACCAAAAGGCGGGATTGAATTTTTAGTGTTATGTGAAAACTGTACAGAGGACTTAGATTTATTTTTATCCGGGAGGAAACTAAAAGAATGAAAACAGTAGAGGAAGTAAAGGCAATCATGAAGCGGGAATACCCAGAGGCCGTTAAAGTGGAAAAAATAACCGAAAAACCCGTAAAATTTTTGGATGAAGATTTACATTTCATATGGGCCGATAAGTACGAATTAACCGATAAAGAAGGTAACAAGTGGGAAGTAGGATGGAAACAGACAGATCAGGAGGATGGCAGTGAGCAAAACAATTTATAACGAGGCATATTACACCGAGCATTACCCGGATCAGACCGGGGGAACAGCAGCCGTTAAGGTAGACAAAGAGCGTGAGCAGGAGAAAACCAGAAGGGTATTGCAGGGAAAAGCAAACAGGAGCGCTGGCAAAATGCTGGAACAGTTGATAGATGCTGCCTGCCAGTATTATGCAAGACATGGAAAAGCAATCATCCACAAGACACCGGAACCGGTACGCGTTTTGGGAAAGGTGGACAGGGCCGGACGCTTTCAAGCGTGTTTTGAAAAAAAGGCGCAGCCGGATTATAAGGGCTGCCTGAGAAACGGGAAAGCAATTGTCTTTGAAGCAAAGAACAGCGAGAGCGGCAGAATCGCCAAAAGCAGGTTGACCGACCAGCAGGAAGAAATACTACAGCAATTCCATGAAATGGGCGCTGTCTCCTTTGTACTTGTGTCTTTAAACCTACAGGCGTTTTACTGCGTTCCGTGGCCTGTATGGGCTGATATGCAAAGAAATTTTGGACATAAACACATGACACCGGAGGAACTGGAACCATTCAGGGTGCAGTATAACGAGGTGATCCGATTTTTAGGATAAAAGGGGTAAAATGATGCACCGAAAAATTGAGTTAATGCATAATTTGTTTGGAAAAAAAACTGGTTTCTGCAAGGATTGTGGGCATTTTTACCTAAAACAATACAGCAATGTATATCAAAAATGCGAGGTATACGGAGATTCTCACGGAGAAGGGACAGACTGGAAAGCGACATATCCGGCTTGCGGACTATA
This sequence comes from Eubacterium callanderi, assembly GCF_900142645.1. Lineage (GTDB taxonomy): Bacteria > Bacillota > Clostridia > Eubacteriales > Eubacteriaceae > Eubacterium > Eubacterium callanderi. The sequence goes on along the minus strand of NZ_FRBP01000001.1, from coordinate 329,296 downwards.
TCCGGATGCGCCCTATAAAGGCAGAAATGTTGTTAAATTGGAAAACCGGGGCAAAAAAAAGAAACTGGAAAAACCTTTAGAAGGACAGTTGAAAATAGAAGTTTATTAATGAGGGTAGTATGAAGCCAGATTTTAAAAATAAGTATTGTACAAGTGATTGCCCATACAGGCGCTTTACTATTTTCGCAGAACCCGGATTTAAGCCGGAAAGTTACATGTGCAGGAGATATAAGCAGCCGTTAAAGAAAAGGCTGGTAAAAGGGCATTACAGAGTATATAAATGCAATGAATGTACATACGAATTGTAGGAGGCCAAAAGTGATTAGAAAGTGTCAAATCTGTGGAAAGGAATTTGAAACAAAAACGAGCCGAGGCATAAAATATTGTTCAAAGGCTTGTCGAATGGAGAGAAACAGAATAAAGCAATATGGAGAAAAAATTGAAAAAACATGCGCTTTCTGCGGAAAAAAGTTTTTAGGGACAGAAGGTATAAAATACTGTTCAAGCGAATGCAGAATAGAAAAAAATCGTGTAAAACAGCATGTAGAAAAAACAGAAAAGACCTGTCTGTTTTGTGGAGAAAAATTTAAAGGAACACAAAGACAAGTGTTTTGTTCTGCTGAGTGCCGGGCCGGTTACCACGGGCGCAATTACCAGCAGTTTAAGCAGCCAGAGCCAAGATTAACAACCAAGGAAGTGCAGCAAGTGGAAAAAGCAGCCAGAGAGCACAACCTGTCTTATGGGCAGTATGTTGGAGCAAAGCGATTGAAGGAGGCAACACCTTGACAGCCGAAAAAAGCAGTAATACACCAAAGAGCCAAGTAGAGGGCGTTTACTATGAACGAGGCCGCCAAAAATGGGTGGCGGCCATCTGGATTAAAGGCAAAAAAATCAAGCGCCGGTTTGATAGCAAGCTGGAGGCAGAAAAGGCCAGACGGACAGCAGAAGTCAATAAAGAATATGTATTAAGCATCATCCATAAAAACAATATACAGCAATGGGAAGATTTTGTAAGAAAAAATTTATTAACAGCAAATGGAGGATATAGAGAAATGAACATGTCACTGAACGATATTGGAAAAGATAATGGGTACGGCGAAAAGACCTTAAATCAGATGTTTCAGAGCCAGTTAGTGGAAGTTCTTAAAAATATTAAAAACCCGATGACCGATGAGGGGGCAAGGCAGATACAAATTATTGTGGATGTGAAGCCAGAAAATGGCCGAAGCGATATTTCTATAAGTTATGCGCTAAAAACAAAGCTGTCACCGGAAACCGCCAAAAGCACCACATATGATATAGAAACCTTAGAACCGTCCATCATGGACAAAAGCATACCAGGACAGGTAAATATGAAGCAGATCGAGGCCGAAGATGCAGAGTACACAGAACAGGAGTAGTGGAAAGGCAGCAGGACAGAACCGGTATTTAGGCCGGTTCTGCGGTTACTGCCAGTGTTTGGGACGCGATACAGTTGGGCGCTGCACATGCAGAGAGTACGGGCTTTTACAATGCCATGAAGGAAAGCCGGTTAAGGCAAACCGGTGTTTATTTAAAAAACAGGGGTAAAGAAATGGCCGAAAGAACATTACAGAACTGCACTGTTATTAAGCGGGCTTTGGTAAATGGGAAGAAATGGCCGCACCAGCAGGCCGGAAAGTGTAAGGGGTATTCCAACATAAAAGGCCGGATAATCTCTAAATGTATGGATTGTAAGCTAAGACAGGAGAAAAAGGAAAATGGAAAATAAAAAAGAAATTGGAATAGCGTATGGCGTTCTTTGCCCGGATATTGAGAAACAGTTAAATAAACAGGGCTATACATTAGAAAAACATGATATTTATGAAAAAGTAAGATTTGGATTAAACTATTGTTTGTTGAACGGCATCTTACAAGAGAATATCGTGAACAAGGCTTTTAAGAAGTTAAATACTATGGTGGTATCGAGTGTGAAACCATTAAGAAATAAAGAAAATGATTGATCAAAAAATACAGGATCATACTAAGAAAATTTTGAAAGTGGCGGCACAGATAGACGCAGAGCTTAGCAGCGGAGAGAGTAAAACAGTACAATGCCCAATTTGCGGAAAAGATATGCTGGCCGGGAAAAGCGCGTTTAACGGCCATGTTTGGGCGGTGTGTAAGAAATGCGGCGCTTCATTTATGCAATAATTTAATTTGAGAGGAAAATATGATTCATCAAGTAAAATGCAAAAGCAATTATTATGAACAAATAGTAAATCAAAATAAAGAATTTGAAGTAAGAAAAAGTGATAGGAACTTTAAAGTAGGAGATTTTTTAGGAATAAATGAAATCGACAGAAAAGGAAAGGAAACAAGGCGCTGCGTTGTTTGTAAGATTAATTATATTTTGGATGATAGAGAATATTGCAAGGAAGGTTATGTAATCCTAGGTATAAAGTTAATAGTAAATTTATACCAAGATTATGGTTATATAGTAATTTAAATGGAGGTGGCCGCCGTGGAGCAAACAGAGAGAGAACCGAGAACACTAAAGCAAAAGCTGAATGACTTGAACAGAAAACATAGAACCCTTAAACGCCGGGCGGCCTATCTGAAATGGGAGGGCACGCCAACAATGGGCAGTACAATACACAGCTTCTTTGACTGTGACAATATAAAAGGCAGTGGAGGACACCGGGAAGCAGAAAGCATCTTAACCGAACTGGCCGAGGTACTGAACCAGATAGTTATTGTCGAGGGAGAAATACAACAGGCAGAGCAGGAGATTGAGCAGGCGACAGAGAGTGCAAAAGAAAGTTGGCTTTCCACAGAGGATAAGATATTTTATTTACAAACCGTTGTAGGTTTTACCCTGAATGAGATAGCGGACACGCTGGGATACAGCCACGATTATGTAAGGCATATTTCCGGATAGGATAAGATTGTATACAATAGCACATTTTGACAACACATTTTCATAGCACACTTTGACAGCACATTTTTATAGCACAATTTCATAGCACATTATGACAGCACAATTTTACAACACAGACAGTTTGGAAATACCGTGTTATTATTTGTACTGTGATAAAAGGTAAGAGAATACAGGATCAGTCAGGATTAGAGGAGCGCCGGAACAAGGGCGCTTTTTTAATGCAGGTAATAAGATGCCAGTAAAGAAGTATTGCAGTTATACGGGATGCCGGGTGCTGCTGCCAGAGAATATACAGTATTGTGAGAAACATGCCAAGGTAAAGCAACAGGATAACAGGAGAAGGAACCGGAAGTATAAGCAGCAGCGCAACGACCAGAAGGAACAGCACTTCTACAAGTCCGAGCAATGGGAATGCTGCCGACAGTCTGCCATTGTCTTTTACTTTGGTATGGACATTTACGAATACTATACAACCGGCAGAATCGCAGAAGGTTACACAGCCCATCACATTGTAGAGCTTAAAGAGGACTGGTCAAAGGCGCTGGATGTGAACAACATTATCTATCTAACAGAAAGCAACCACCAATTAATACACGAAAAATATAAGAAAAGCAAAAAGCAGGTGCAGAGGCTTTTATATGAGATGATATTGCGCTTTTATGAGGAATTCAGGGTGGGGGTATGAAAAACTTTTGTCCATTTTCCACGGTCGCTCTCTCCAATGTTCTGTGAACGTGCGAGCAAAATTTTAGGGTAAGGGGGGGTAAAAATGAAAAAAACAGCGCCGACATGGATTAATGACACTGCAAAAAAAGAGTGGCGGCGCGTCGTGAAATTAATAATCGAAGAAAATAAAGAGATTGAGGACAAGGATTTAAAGACCCTTGAAACCTATTGCGTAAATTATGCAAAGTGGCAGAAATGCGAGGCTTTACTGGATTCTAAGGGCTTCACTTTTGAAACGCCAAACGGCTATATACAGCAGCGGCCAGAAGTCGCCATTGCCAATAAAGCGCAGGAGCGTATGTTGGCAGCCGCTAAAGAATTAGGGCTTACCCCAGCTTCAAGATCGCGTATGAACAAACAAAAAATGGTTCTAATTGATGAAAATTACGACGATGAATTAGAGGACATGATCGCCCATGATGCTTAAAAAGTGGGTGCAGCATTGTATTGAAGCCCTGAAAGATAAGTGGGAGGATGAAGCCTATTTTTTCGATGAAGCCGAGGCAGAAAAGATATTTAAGTTTATCGGGAAACTGAGAAACGATAAAGGCACCAGCTCACGTTTTGAGGTAATGCCCTTTCAATTTGAAATTGTCTGCGAAATTTTATGCGTGAAAGAGCGTGAAACAGGGCTGAGAAAACACAGAGAAGTGCATATCAACGTTGCCCGAAAAAATGGAAAGTCCTTTATTATTGCCATTATCATCACCTATCTTTTTTTCTGTCAACCGAAAATCAGGGGCGCGCTTTTTGTTTTAACGGCCAATGATGTAAAGCAGGCCGGCGAGCTTTATAAAACGGTGTCCTATTTCATCGAAACCAACAAAACGCTTAAAAAATATTGTAAAATCGTGCCCAGCCGGCGCTTGATCGAGCGCAAGGATAACCGAAACCAATTAGTGGTATTGTCCAGCGATGCCAGCGGAGCCGACAGCTACAGCGTTTATGTGGGATGCCTGGATGAAATCCACGAGGCAAAAAGCGATGAAATGTACGGGAAAATCGGCACCGGTCAAGGCGCGTGGGATGATCCTTTGTTGATCACCATCACAACCGCGTCCAGCGGGGAAGATCCCCTTAATCTGGAAACACAGATTTACAGCCGATGTAAAACCATACAGGAAACCGGCGCGGATGATCCAACCTTTTATTACAGAATTTACGAGGCAGACAAGGGCTGCGAAATCACAGACCAAAGGCAGTGGGAAAAGGCAAACCCCGGAATCGACGTATTCAGAAGCCGAAAAGACATTGAGGTCATGGCAAATAAAGCCAAGCTGATGCCTTACCAAGAAAATATGTTTCGCCGCATGTTCTTAAACCAGCATGTAGCCTTAAGTGGTGAAGCCGGTGCCATTAACATGGATTTATGGGATGCCTGCACCCGTGAGATTGATTATAACAGCCTTAAAGGACTGCAATCATGGAACGGTCTTGACCTGAGTTCCCGCCACGATATAACCGCCTTTGTTCAGGTATTCTATGATGAATTAAGCGACAAGTTTATCATCTATCCCCATCTATTCACCCCAAAAGATACGGTTATCCAGCGGGAAGAACAGGACAAGAACCCTTATAGCAAATGGATAAAAGACGGCGATTTGATCGCCTTAGAGGGAAAATATATTAATTTTGAAACCTTTCTGGATTATATCTATGAGATTGAACTGGAAGCTGATTTTCAGGAAACAGGTTTTGACCGCTGGGGATCGCCCACAATTATGAACCGCCTTGAAGAAAAATGGGACATTGTGCCAATGGGGCAGGGAATGCAGACCATGACACCGATAATCAACGATTTCGAGTGCTTTCTGATAGATGAACGCCTGATAATCGCAGAAAATGACTGTTTTCGTACCATGGCAAAGAATTGTATTGCGGTCTTTGACGATGCCAAAAACGTAAAATACAGTAAGAAAAAGAGCCGTTTTATTATCGACGGTATTATTGCCATGCTGATGGGGCTGTGCCTTTGCGTCGATGCCAACGGCGTGATGCACTACGACCCATTTGACGCACTGGAAAACCTTGAAAGAGAGTGATTAAATGTTAAAAAAAATTAGACAATGGCTTAAGCGCAACAATGCAGAACTTTTCTTCATTGTTGCGTTTTTAATTGCCGTGGTGACCACGGCGGCGCTGAATATCTATCTGGCCGGATACCTGGCCGCAGTATTCTTTTTTCTTGAAGGGGTAAGCATTGCCAGCGCCAAGAAAGGAGGGAGTGAATAAATGTGATTAGTAAACTCTTTGAAAAGCGGGAAACAACCGTAACCGTCGAGGAAAATAAAAACGAGGAAAGCAGCTATAGCAACGTTGAGGCTGCCATGTTAAAAGCTTTTGGGATCGACGCGCAGGGTTATGCCGATGAAAGCGCCTTAAAGGAAGCCACTTATTTTACCTGTATAAAAATACTGGCTGAATCCGTGGCAAAAATCCCGTGTTATCTGACGCAGGAAACCGCCGAAGGGGATGAGAGGGCAGAGAGCGAACCGCTGTATGAAAAGGTCGCCCTGCGGCCAAACCCCTATATGACCGCCATTGATTTTTGGAAAGCCATCGAAGTGAACCGGCACCATACCGGCCACGGCTGCGCGTTGATCGAACGAAACCATAGAGAGGAGGTCTTAAACCTTTGGCCTATCCGGTTACACAGGTTAATCATTGACGATGCCGGATTGTGTAAAAGCGAAATGGTCAATCCGGTCATGGTTGAATTTTCCAGTGTGGGCAGCAATGACATGGAATACTGCCGGTATGAGGATATTTTACACCTAAAGTCCTTTACGCAGGACGGATTAAACGCCAAGCCAAACCGGTATATGGTTAAAAGTGTGGTAAATACCGGTTTAAAAAGCCAGAAATACTTAAACGAGCTTTACGGCAGCGGTTTGACCAATAAGGCCGTGGTACAGTTAACGTCAGACATGCGGGAAGAAAAGAACTTGAAGAAAATGCAGCAGAAATTTGAGCGCATTTTTTCAAGCAGCGGACGTATTTTTACGGTGCCAGCAGGCTACACCATAAGCCCATTAAACATTTCTTTATCCGATGCCCAGTTTGAACAGGTGCGGCGCATGACCATAAGCCAGATCGCTTCAAGCTTTGGCATAAAGATGTACCAGTTAAACGACCTGAAAGACACCAATAATAACAGTTTGGAACAGCAGCAGTTATCATTTTTAGTCGATACGCTGCTTATTTTATTTGAGGGAAACGAACAGGAACTAAACTGGAAGCTGCTAAGCCCGGAACAGCGCCGAAAAGGGCTTAAATTCAGGTTTAACACCAACGTCATGTTAAGGACGACCGCCGAGGCGCAAGCCAATATTCTGACAAAATATGTGGCTGCCGGTATCTATACGCCGAACGAGGCCCGCCGCATGACACAGTACAAAGCCAAGCCCGGCGCCGATGAATTGATTGTCAATTCAGGCGTACTGAAAATTAATGATATTGGAAAGGAGGACGACAAGAAAAATGGGAATACCTAACGAAGAAAAAAGGGAATACCTTTGTTCCGGTCTGGAAGTCCGGGCAGATGGAACCGAAAACGAACCCGGTAAAATGACCATTGGCGGCTTTGCCGTAAGATATAACCAGCCAACCCTTATACGGGATTGCTGGGGGGATGAATGGTTAGAGGAAATTGCCGCCGGCGCGTTTGATGAATCGCTGCAAGGCAGCGAACGAAGGGAAAACGAAAAGAAAGCCCTGTGGAACCATGACCAAGGCAAGCCGTTAGGCTCAACCGTGGCCGGTACACTGCGGTTTTTGGACAATCAGGAAGGCCTGGAATATGAAACAGACTTGCCGGCCAATACCTGGGGGAATGATGCTTTTGAGAGCGTGAAGCGCCGTGACGTAACCGGTAGCTCTTTTGGCTTTATCTGCCGTGAAAACCATTGGGAAAAGGTGGAATACATGGGAAAAATGATGGACAAAAGAACCATCATGAAAGCCGATTTGATTGAGGTAAGCCCCTGTACATTTCCGGCCTATAATTCCAGTGAAATTGACTGTAGAAGCCGGAAAGAATACATAGAAGCCCAGAAAAAGGGCAGTAATACCGAACATCGGAAAAAGCTGGAAGTTGAAAAATTAAAAACAGAAATATTATTAAAATTATGAGGTGTATCAATGAAAGATAAATTATTAAAAATTTACAATGCAAAAAAAGAACAAAAAGAAAAGTTAGCAACCCGCGCGAAAAGCGTTGAAACCGCCGAGGAATTAAGAAGCATTAACGCCGAGATTGATTTGCTCAACAATGAAATGCAGGCCCTTGATGATTTGATCAGGGAGGCGGACAAGAGAGAGCGGGAAGTTGCGGACATGGAACACCGCTATTTAGCAAACCAAAACCGTAAAACGGATGATGTACCAGAATACCGAGCAATTGCGAAAATCTTGTTAAACCGTCCAACAACCGAGGAAGAAAGGGCGCTGGTCACATTGGCCGATAATGGCGCGGTGCTGCCAGAGGATTTTATTAATGACCTGCAATTACTGCGTAAAGGATTCCCGGCGCTGAAACCCTATTGCCATGTTATTTCCGTGACTAAGCATAACGGAAAAATGCCCTTTGCAAAGATCGGAAACAACAAATTAAGCAATTTAACATCCGGTGAAAAGATTCCAGAAGGAAACATTGGAACAGAAAATATTAATTACAGCGTGGATGATTATGGAAAATTATTAACGGTTGAAAACAGCTTGACCGATGATGAAGTGGTCGGAATTATCCAGAATATTGTAAAGCCAGAATTTGCCGAAGCGTCCGTTTTAACGGAGAATGACGCGATTTTAGATATTGTCAAGGCCGAAGCGACCGAGGTAGAGGGCGCAGAAGAATATACCGATGTAGAAAACGCCATGAACGCAGTTTTGCCAAGCCTGCGAGCTGGTATTGTCGTTTTAACAAACTTATCCGGCTATGTTTACCTGAAAAGTAAAAAAGACGCTTTAGGAAGGGATTTAAACCTTGTTACCAATGTAAACGGACAAGACATTTTCAACGGAAAACCCCTTGTAACACTGGATGATGCTGACCTGCCGGCGACCGCTGGCAAAGTGGTGTTCTATGTTGTCAACTTGTGGGCGCTGATTAAATTCTTTGACCGTAAAGGTTATGAAGTTGCGACCTCAAAAGAAGTGTTATTTGCCTATAATCAGACGGCCATTCGAGTGCTGGAACGCTTTGACGTACAGAAACTGGATAACCGCGCCTGCAAGAAAATTGAGTTTACACCGAAAGCCGGCGCGCCCGACGTTGACGCGTCCGGCCTGACCGTTGTGAGTGCAGCAGGAAGCGCAGCCGGAAAGACAAAGGTGACTGTATCACCGGAAAAAGCAACCGGAAACGCCTATAAATACAAGACTGCCGATAAAGTAGACATGCCATTAGTGGCCGCTGATCTGACCAGCTGGACGGATTGGGACGGTGCCGCCGACATTACCGCTACTACTGGCAATGTGATTTGTATTGCAGAGGTCAACGCAGATAAACGTTGTGTCAAGGCAGGAAAAACCACGGTAACCGCAAAGGCTTAAGGGGGTAGCGCATGGGCGTAACCAAGGAACAAATTAAAGAATACCTGAAAATTGATTTTTCAGACGACGACAAATTTTTAGAGGAGTTGATTACCGTTTCAGATTTATATATCACAAAAACGGTAGGAATGGCCTTTAAAGACAAGCCGGAGTATACGCCCGTGGCCGAACTGGTGCAAAAGAAAATCATTAACGATATGTACGAAAATCGGGCGGTAGAGGTGCCAGCCGATACTAAGAAGTCCACAATCGTAACCACAATTTTTGAGATATTGGAGGCGGCAGCATGGGAGGATATGTAAAAATAAAAATCATGCAGGAGCAGCCAGACAAACTGGAAAAAGGCCGGCCTGTAAAGCAGCCGGACAAGCTCTTTCGTGAACCGTGGGCCGAACCGCTCAGCCTGAAAGGGGCTGAGCGGTATAATGCCATCAATGCCGAACTGGAAAATACGCTTTTATTTAAGGTGCGGTATTGCAAAATGATGGAAAAAATGTGGAATTTTAAAGGCTTTAAGGTGCTGTTTAAAGATCAGGAATACAAAATTTATGACGTGGATTTTGCCAAGAATACCAAAAAATGGGTGGAAATCCGTTGTAAGGCGGTGACGTGATGCGGATCACATTGGATTACAGCGATTTTAAAAAGCTACAGGAACAAATAGAAGAAATCGGCGGTTCAAAGCTCTTAGATAAAGCAAATCGTAAGATTATAAAAAAAGGACAACAGACAGCTGCTGAGCGCGTTTCTAAGGAGCTGCCTGTTTCCGGTGATATTTCTGGTTCAGGCCCGAAAAGACATAAAAAACCTCGCTCAAGTCCTTTCGCACATTCACGTGACGAGATTCCAATAGGAAAATTAACAAAGAAAAAAGGGCTTTTAGGTGCTGATATTGGCTGGTATCCGTCGGATAACTCCCCGAATTTCTATGCGAAATTTGAGGAAACCGGCGCAGACGGCACCATAACCAGCAATGGGAGGCATACACCGAGCATTAAAAAGCGGGGAATTTTCTCAAAAACCACCCCGGACATAGAGGAAATGATAAACAAATTGGGTGTGGAAGAATACACCCGGTTACTACAGGAGGCCATGAGTGTTTAAACTTGAAGATATATCTGAAAAAGTCTTTGATGCCCTTATGTATTTACAGCATCCGGACAAGCAAGTGGTATTTGAATCATGGTACCGACAGGACATAGATTTAACGCACATTGTATTTCAGCAGATAGAGGAAAAGCCAAAATGTTTTTGTGACGATGAAATAGAAAGCGTCGAGCATATTGTGTCGGTCGATGTTTTTGGAAAAGACTGCGGGGAAGTCCACAAAATGAAAGTAGATGCCATAAAACATATGCGCAATGCGGGCTTTGTCTGGACAGGCACCGGATACGAGTATTTAAGGGAGATTGACTACTACCATCAAGAACTAAAATTTTATTATTTGGAGGAATTATAATGCAGGAAGTAATTAAAAAGACACGTACCCGCGGCTTGATGAACATTCACGCCGCAGAAATTTTAAAAAATACCAAAACAGAATACGAAGCAGATACACCAGTGCACATTAATGGGGCCATTTCCATGAAAATTACCGACAATTTCGCAACGGAAACCACCTATTCAGAGGACGGTGTAGAGGAAGTAATTACCGAATATATCGACAGTGATATTGAAATGGAGATCAACCGGCTTGCCCCGCAGGAGAGGGAACTTTTTTTAGGACAGCTCTTTAAAAATGGCTTTCTGATGAAATCAGCCGAGGATATTCAGAAAGAGCTTGCGCTCAGTTGGATGTCAAAACTTGCAAATGGCTTATATGAATTCTCTCAGTATTACTGTTTGAAGTTTAACCAAGGGGATGAGGTTACCTATAATACCAAAGCGGATAAAGTCGAAACCCAGACAAACAGCCTTAAGGGAAAAGCCTATAACCGAAAGCTGGAACAGGAAATTGACGGAAAGAAAAAGCACCTTTACGCCAATATCGTTGATGAAGAACAGCTTTTGGCTGAACATACCGACGCAAAGCAGGCCATTGAAAGTTGGTTTAGTGCTGTACAGGAACCGGCCTTAACGGCAGGTGTTGTGGCAACGGGCTTGACCGTAGCGTCAGCCGCTGGCACAGCAAAGGGAAAGACCGCCTTGACAGTTACACCGGACAAAGCATCTGGAAACACCTATAAATATAAATCCGATATTACTGTTGCAATGCCAAGCATTAACCGCGATTTAAGCGGGTGGACAGCATGGGACGGCACCGCCGAGATCACCGCCACCACCGGAAATGATATTGTTGTTGCAGAGGTAGACAGCAAGGGACTGTGTAAAAAGGCCGGTAAAGCCATTGTGATAGCAAAGGCGTAAGGTGACCGGATGAAAATTACTATTAAAGATAAAGAATACGATTCAGGGGCGTTTACCATCGAAAAGCATCAGGCTGTTGTTAAAGCATGGAACGCCTGTGAAGGGAAAGACCTGTTTAAAGAACCATACACAGAGGAACAGCTTAAAGAATTGTCGGCGGCAATGGCCTTATGTTTTGGGTTAAAGCCAGAGGAGATTACAGAAAATGTAAGCGTGGAAGAAATTACATATTTTTTCTATGGTATCCAAAACGAAACGATCAATAAGTTTAATGCTCTCTTTTTAGAGGTGGAAGAAAATTTTACCAATGGCAGCGGCGAACTGCCAAACGAATTACAGCCGGACAACTAAGGAAATATTTTAAAGGCGATACTGAACCGGCGCTCTTTTTAGGAGAAATTGATGAAAATACCCCGTATGTTGATTATATGGCAATGCAATATTGGATTAACATTTATTTGAATCGCATAAATGACGCATATACACGTATTTTTGAAATTTTGGATATAGCACCCGTTGAAAAGAAAAAAAGTGTTATTGGCGCATATTTAGAGGAACAGGGCTATATTGAAGAAACAGAAGAAAAGCCAGAAGATCATTGCATTAAAATGATTGATCAAATGGTTTTATACTCTGTAAATCATCTGAATAACAGCTATATGGACGCAATCAGCGCGGACTATCTGGAAATGTTGGATATTATCACCTATGACATGCAATTAAGGAAGGAGGCAAAAGAAAATGGCGGGTAATTATGCAGTTATTAAAGTAGGAGCCAACACCAGTGAGTTTACACAAGCGTCTAAGAAAATGGCAGCAGAATTAAAGGTAATTAATTCTGAAATGAAAGCCAGTGAAGCCGAGGCTAAAGCGCTAGGGAAAGCAGATGCTACTTTAGAGGGAAAAAAGAAAGCTCTTACACAAGCCCTGAATCTGCAAAACACCCAGCTGACAACACATACAAACCATATAAAAACCCTTGAACAGCGTTTAGAGAAACAAAAAGCCACACAGGCCGACCTAACAAAAAAAGTTGATACAACCACAGCTGCCTATAAAAAGGCAGTGGCGACCTACGGGGAAAACAGTACCGAGGCCAAAAAGCTGGAGGATACCCTTGATAAGCTTAAAAATGCCCAAAAGAACAACGAAAATGCCATAGAAAGCACTGAGAACGCCATAAACAAGGCCACAACATCCCTGAATAAAATGCGGGTAGAGGTAGCAAATAATGAGTCTGCCCTGAAAAAGGTAAATGGTGAGCTGGCTTCTTTTAAGATCGACGAGTTTACCAAAAAGCTGGATTCTGCATCAGGGAAGTTAAAAAATGTTGGCGACAGTATGACCATGCATGTAACCGCCCCAATTGTGGCCGGTGGCGCTGCCGCGGTAGCAGCCTTTAACGAGGTGGACGAGGGCGCGGATATTTTAATTAACGCGACCGGAGCCGTTGGCGAACAAGGCGAGGAACTCGACCGGATATATCGTAAGGTGGCTGGGACGATTCCAGACAGCTTTGACGCAATCGGCGGCGCAGTAGGTGAAGTAAACACCCGATTTGGTGTAATGGGCGACGACCTGCAAACCATGAGCGAGGACTTTTTAAAGTTCTCCCGGATTACTGGGGTGGATTCTGTTACAGGCGTGCGGCTTGTCAGCCGGGCAATGGGGGATGCCGGCATAGAAACCGGCCAATATAAAACCCTCTTAGACCAGCTGGCAAAAGCCAGTCAGGCCAGTGGGATTTCTGTAGAAACACTGACTGAAAGCCTTGCAAAATACGGCGCGCCAATGCGACAATTAGGTTTTGATACCGCCTCATCCATTGCCATTTTTGCACAATGGGAAAAAGCCGGCGTGAATACAGAGATTGCATTTTCCGGTATGAAAAAGGCGATTTCCAATTGGATGAAAGAAGGAAAGGACGCAAAGGTAGAATTTAGCAACCTTGTAAAAGGCGTTCAGGACGGTTCAATCACCGCACAGGAGGCAATGGAAATCTTTGGAACAAAGGCCGGGCCGGATTTAGTAGACGCTATCCAGCAAGGCCGTTTTTCATATGAAGATTTTTTAAAAACCATTGAGGATTCTGGGGGAACCCTTGACAATACCTTTGGGGCGCTTATGGACGGCGGAGACCGGGCAAAAGTTGCCATGAATAAAATTAAAATCGCCGGCGCAGATGCCGGGGAAGTGATCATGGAAAGCCTTGTGCCGATTCTGGAAAAAGGCGCCGACGCTTTAGAAACCTTTGCCGAGTGGTGGGGATCACTAACACCTGAAATGCAGGAGTTTATCATAAAAAGTCTGGCTGCCGTTGCCGTTACCGGCCCGCTGTTATCCGGCGTGGGACGTGTCGGGCAGGGCGTTGCAACTTTAACCGGTGCTTTTGGGAAAGTAGTACCAAAATTAGCTGAATTTATTACTAAAGGTAAAACGACCGGAACCGTTGGAAAAACAGCGGCGGGCGGTATAGCTAAGCTAACCGGAGGGATGAAAGCCTTGTCTCCTTCTTTGGCCGGCGCAAGCACCGGAGCAGCCGGAACCGCCTTATCCGTTGCGGGAATGGGTGCAGCCGTGATAACAGCCGGCGTTGCATTAGGAACAGGCGTGGCTGCTCTGTATAAGTACGGAGAACACCAGCGTTTTGTGAAAGACGGATCGCAAGCTATCATCGACAAAAATACAGAATTGCGGGCCAGTACCGAGGCAACCGCCCAGACAGTCACCGAAAGCATAGAAGCCCGAAAACAGTCCATACAGGCCGCAACGCAGGAAGTTGAAAGCACAAAGTCACTCACGGAACAGCTTTACCAACTCCAAAGCCACTATGATGGGTCAACAGCCAGTCAACAGGCGATGCAGGGCACAATAGATATGTTAAATCAGGCAATCCCCGGCCTGAATCTTTCCTTTGACAGCCAAACAGGCGCGTTGAACCGCAATAAAGAAGAAATTTATAACACAATAAATGCCTATGAGGAACGTATTAAAAAGGAAAGCGAGTGGGCAGCGCTAAACGACAATATTACCCAGAAAACACAGGCAGAAAAGGAATATCAAGAGGCCGTTGCAGAGGGCAACCGTATATCCGACGAAAAGAAAAGAATTTTAGATGATATTATTGCAAAATACCCGAATTATAACAGCAACCAGCAGGAATATAACCGGGCATTAGAAGAATATATCTGGAAAACTGACGGACTGAACAAAGCGCAGGATGAAAACAATAAAGCCGTAGAGGAAGCAGCTGGCAGTGTTAATAAACTGCGTAGCGAAAACGCCGAAATGGTTTCACAACTTACAGGTGAGGCGGTACAGGCCTTTGAACGGGTGCCGGAGTATGCCAGTAGCTCATCCAGCAAGGCCGTGGACAGCTTCTTAGGAGGCTTTACCGGGCGGCAAGCAGAAACCTTTGAAAAAGCACATGGTTTAGGCCGGGATACTGGTAACAACATAAAAAACGGTTATGAATCCACAAACGAGGAATTCAAGACCGCTGTTTATAACGGCCTTTTAGGCGGTGTGCTGAAAGCAGGGGAAACAAGGCAAGATTACAATCAAGCCGGACAGAACAGCGGCCAGGAATTGACCGGCGGTTTTGGTTCTAAAGCGGGGATGTTTGCCGGACAAGCCGACATAATTGCTCAGAGTGGAGCCAATAATATAAACGCCAAGGCAGGCGAGTATTGGAACGCCGGTAACAACGTTGGAACAAATGTAAACTCTGGATTTGGTTCCAAAACGGGAATGTTTGGCGGCACAGCTACTAATATGGCACAGACCGGCGTAAACGCCTTTGGAGGATTCTATAGCCAGATGAACAACAAGGGCGCAGACGGCGGCCGAGGTGTAGCGGACGGTGTAGGTGGGCAGGTCGGGAACGTATCCGGCCAGTTTGGCCGCGTTAAAAGTATTTTTGACACCGATATGCCAAGCCCGCGCGTAGCATTACCGCATCCGTATATATCTGGGCGTTTTTCTTTAAACCCCCCAAGTGTGCCGCACATTGGCATTGACTGGTATTCCAGCGGGGGTATTTTCAACAAGCGTTCTATTATCGGGGTCGGAGATGCCAATAACGGCGTTGGCAACAGCCCGGAGGCCGTTGTACCTCTTAACCAGATGTATAACCGCATTGAAGCGATTTTTCGCAATGTGAACCATGAAACACGCCAAACACCACAAAATACTACAGCAGCCGAAAAAATGGACATAACGATTCCTATACAAATAGGCAATAAAGCACTGGAAGCCTATATTATTGAGGTTACCGGCAGCAATTTAGCCATGACGAAAAGGAGGGTAAGGTAGTTGCAGATAGATGGAAAAAGCATTAAAGACTTTAATGCTGCATTTTTAAAAATGGACATAACCGATGTTAGTTTAGAGGCTGCCGATGAATGGATAACCGGCAGTTTGACACCGGTCTGGGATAAAACAAAGCATACTTTTAAATCCTTGCTGGTAGAACTGTTTTTTAAGGCAGAAACAAAAGATTTAATGGAACAGAATATAAGCAACCTGCTTGCAGCGCTGCTTAAGCCTGTCACCTTGTCCTTTGACAACCGGGAACATCAGTATAAGGTAAAAATGACCGAAAACGAGAGAACCGAAACCGTAAGTAAAAAGGCCATGCGCCTGACCATTACCTTTATCGGTTATGAATTTGACACTGAGCAGACCATACTTATAAACAGGACATTGACAAAAAGGGTAACGGCAAGGGGAAACGTTCTTACCCCTTGCATATTGGAAATAACACCATCTGCGGACATCGCAGACCTGACCATAACCGGTGTGGGCTGGGATGAGCGCAGCAGCAGCGATGAACCCATAAAATTTATCAAGCCGCTTAAAGGCGGCCAGAAAGTTATTGTGGACGGAGAAAAAGGGCTGGTAACTTTAGCCGATGGCACTAATAAATACGGCGATACGGATATGTGGATATTTCCACGGCTTAAGCCCGGAGAAAATAACATTTCTGTGTCCAGAGATAATGTTGATATTACATTGCGGTACTGTCCGCGATTCATTTAAAGAGAAGGAGAAATAAAATGTTAAAAATTAAAGAAAGTCGAAAATTAGAAGGATTAACCGAAATTGATGTACAGCAGAGTGAAGGTGTAAGTACCAAAGTACAGGTGGTAGGTCGTACCGCAGAAATAAGTGATAGTGGGATGGTGAATTTTAGTACATACATACAGAATGAAGCTGTTGCAGAGACACACGCTGAAACAGTAAAGATGGAAACTGCTGAATTTTTAAATAAAATAACAAGCATTTTATTAGGGAACGAAAACAAAGGAGAACAGGCATAATGAAAATAACAATAACAAATGAAAAAATGATTGATGTGTTAACCGGTTTACAGGGAGTAGCAAATAAGGCATTGCCTGTAAAAGCTTCCTATGCCGTTGGAAAAAACATGGATCGTTTAGAACGAGAATTTAAGCATTATGATAAAGAGCGTATCAAAATTGTAAAAGAATACTGTAAAAAAGATGCCGAGGGAAACGACATTACCGACGAAGCCGGAAACGTAAGCTTTGAAAAAGAAAACCGTGAGAAATTCAACAAAGCTATTGAAGAATTAAAGGAAATTAAGGTTGACATTGAGATACACACTTTTGACTTTGAACACATTGAAAACTGCACAGACCTTACACCAGCAGATTTAAGAGCTTTGGACTGCATGTTGACAGGGCAGCCAGAGTAATGACAAAGAAAGGAGCTGAAAACTATGTTTCTACAGCTCTATGACAAAAACCATCACAAAATAGCAGGGCTGGCCGTCGCAAAAGCCGCCACTGTAGAAAGCGTCCTCTCCACAGGAGATGGGACGCTTTCTTTTTTATATCCATTAAAAGAGGCTGCGCAGCTGGTTAATGAAGCTTATGTTCGTACAAAAACAGACGAATATATTATAAAAGAAGTGCAGCCAGACAGTAGCGACCTTTGGTGTAGTGTAAAGGCCACCTTAAACGTGGAAGATTTAGAAGGGATATGCTGGCCACGCTTTGAATCGGTGGAACAGACCATAGACGATTGTTTAAAACTGGCAATCGCCGGTACCGGCTGGGCAATTGGAAGTTGCACTGTTACGAAGCGGCGCACCATCCGAAAAACAGAGTGCAGCGGATGGGATATTATACAGCAGGCCCGGAAAACGTACCGCTGTGAAATATGGTTCGACACCATCGAAAAAAAGATACACATATCAGAAAAACGCGGTCAGGATAAAGGGATGTACTTTACCGATACCTTAAATCTGCGAAAGTTAGCTATCCAGTCAACCAGCTATGATTTTTGTACCCGGATAAAGGCAGAAGGGAAGGACGGACTGACCTTTAAAGAGATCAACGGCGGGAAAGATTATGTAGAAAATCACCAGTATAGCAATAAAGTTTTAACAAAATACTGGAAGGATGAACGCTATACCAACGCCCAGAGCCTTTTGGAGGATACCAAGGCAAAACTGGAGGAACTCAGCAAACCTGTAGTGGCCTACTCCGGGGATATTCTCGACCTTGCTAAAGCCAGTCCAAAAACCTACAGGATTTTAGACTTTGGCCTGGGGGACACCGTGGAGCTGGTGGACAGCACCACCGGCACCAAGGAAAAGCAGCGGATTGTAAAGATGGTGGAATATCCAGACGAACCCGAAAAAAACACCTGCGAGTTTGCCAACCGTACCGCCAGCTTTGAAGAAATCCAGCAGGAGCAGAACGATGTAAACAGCACCGTCAACAACATCACGTCAGATGATGGGAAAATCGCCAGTTCAGCCCTTGATCTGGATGCCATCACCCTGAACGTACAAAACATATATGCACAGGAATTGAACGCCATAAAGGCCAGAATCGGGGATTTAGAGGTTACCACGCTTAAGGCTACGACTTTAATCGCCAATACGGCGAAAATAGAACAACTCTTTGCCGAAAAAGCCACGATACAAGAGCTAACCGCTGCCGTTGGTCGGATCGCCATATTAGAAACAGGTATGGCTGAGATTAACACGGCCATTATCAAACTGGCAACCATTGAGCAGCTCAACGCCGCCAATGCCAACATTGAAAAACTGCTGGCCGACAACGCTACCATCAACCAGGCGTTGATCTTAAAAGCCGATATAAAGGATTTACAGGCTGTAGAGGCCAGGATCACGACCGCAGAAATAGAAGTGGCTAAGATCGGAACCTTAAGCACCGATGTGGCAAATATCAAGACACTGGTCAATGGAAATTTGACTTCTGCCAATATACAGGCCGGCGGGATCACATCCGACAGCCTGACCATACGGGACGGATTTATCACCAATGCGATGATCGGCAGCGTGGCCGCTGGGAAAATCACCGCTGGTAAAATTAATACAATGCTGGTTGAAATCGGCAGCGAAAACGGAAACCTTTCCATAAAAGACAATACCATCCAGATTAAAGAAGGAACCACCATCCGGGTACAAATTGGAAAAGACGCAAACGGCGAATATTCCATGTATGTTTGGGATAAAAGCGGCAGTTTAATGTTTGATGCCATCCAAGGACTGCACGCCCCTGGGATTAAAACCGGGATTATCCGTGATGATATGGTGGCCGATAACGCGAATATCGCCGGAACAAAAATCGACATCCAAAGCCTTGTAACAACCATTAACGGCGGTATCACTAAGATCGACAGCAGCATTGTGCAGATGGACAGCGCCGGGCAGACCTTAAAAGTCGCCTTTAGCACCATGACCAACACCGTAAACAACGTGTCAGGGATCGCCAATGCTGCAAAGACTGCCAGTGAAACAAACACCACGGCCATCAACGTGCAAAAGGGCCGTATTGATACCCTGATCCAAAATACGACCATCATAAAGGACGGACAAACCGTCCAGCTTAAGGATGCGTACCAGAAAACCGTTCAGACTGTAGAAGGGATTCAAACTACCATTGGCAACCAGCAAAGCAGCATCGACGCGGCAACGGGTGATATTACCAGCATAAAAAGCCAGCAGGCCACCTTTAATCAGAACTTACAGGGATTAGAAAACAGCTATACCAGCCTACACCAGACCGTCCAGCAAAAAGCAGACGGAACGACCGTCACTGCGGTTACAAACCGTGTCGGTACACTGGAAAGCGGACTGAACGGCTTGAAATCCACAGTATCCAGCTTACAAAGCACAGTCAGCAGCAAGGCCGACGGCAGCATCGTTACCAGTTTGAATACCAAGGTAACAACGCTGGAAAGCAACCTGAACGGCTTTAAATCGACCGTATCAGATACCTATACCACTAAAGTCGAATTTAATTCATTGGAGTTTGGCGTAAATAACCTTTTAAAAGATACCGTGAAATATGGAACAGCATGGCAAGCGGGTGCCTGTAATAAAACCATAGGCCAAACAGATCCTTATGGTGGGAAAAAGGCCGTTTTAGTGAATGGAAATACCAATATAAATTCTTATTTGCTTGTTGGCGCCGGATATATTCAAACAATAGGTTACCACACTTTAACGGTATGGCTTAAAGGTACAAAGGCAGGAAATGTAAAAATATCCATCAACAATCGTAATAATAATGATACATCAGAAAAATCATGGAAAACATGCGCGGTAACAACCGAATGGAAACAGTACAGTTTAACGGTAAACGTCACAAGTATTGCAACAATGTATCATTTTGTTTTGGGAGGGTGGTCAAGCTGGACAGACCTATCTTTAGGTGTATACATGGCATTTCCGACGCTTGTAAGAGAAAACGAACAAATTACAGCCTTAAATGACAAATTTTCTTCTTACAGCACGACAACTGCC
The DNA here is from genome assembly GCF_900142645.1 of Eubacterium callanderi. Classification (GTDB taxonomy): domain Bacteria; phylum Bacillota; class Clostridia; order Eubacteriales; family Eubacteriaceae; genus Eubacterium; species Eubacterium callanderi. Next base: position 308,945 of record NZ_FRBP01000001.1, on the reverse strand, counting down.
ATGAACAGCGCCATAGAACAAAGCAAAACCAATATCTTAAGCACCGTGTCGAATAGCTATGCTACCAAAGCACAGCTAAATACAATAGATGGGAAGTTTGCCAATTACGCAACGACCGCGGCCATGAACAGCGCCATTGATCAAAAGTCAAACCAGATTTTAAGTACAGTTTCATCGACCTACACCACCAAAACAGATTTTAACAACCTGTCCGTGGGCGGGCGGAATTATTATAAAAAAACAACACCCATTTCTCTTTCAGGTGGAGCCGTTACAATCGACCGGAATAATGCCGAGTGTCCAAACGGTTTTTATACCGTTGGGATAAAAGAACAAACAGGAAACTGGCGAATTGGGAATGTCATTACATCGAATGGCTATTGGACAATCTCATTTGAAGTGCGCGGTTCACAAAATTCAGCAGTAGGTTTTTATTTAGATGTTTGTGATTTAGGGATGATCCGCATAACCACAACAGCTGATAATACGTGGAAAAAAGTAGAGCATACTGTCAATGTTACAAATCACGATAATAGCCCAACGGTTTATAATTTTGTCGATATGAGCGCATTTTCATGGGCTTATTTTTACATCCGGAACATAAAAATCGAAAAAGGGCAGAAAGCCACAGACTGGACACCCGCGCCCGAGGACGTGGACGCGAGCATAACAGCCGTAGACAACAAATTTGTAAATTATAGCACAACAACGCAGATGAACAGTGCCATAGACCAGAAAGCCAACCAGATCAATTTAAACGTAAGCCAGAACTATACCACTAAGACCGAATTTAACACACAGATGAGCATCAACCAACAGACAAAACTGAACGGCATTGAACTATTTGACCAGACCTACCGAGGCAGTTTCGCAGCCCTGCCCTTTGCGACAGGAGCACATACAATTGTGTCCGCGACCGCAGCAGGCGGCGCTTCGACGGATTCTAATTTAATTAAGACCGTGAACGCTCCTATTCTATATACCGATTATATGCCATGCAATATTGACCTGCCTTATTATTGGAGTTGTGAAGTCTACAGCGAAGGTACAACCGATGGTGTAATCTATGTACAGGCCTGTTTTTACAACGATAAACAGGCACAAGTGGCAACAAATGAGGGAGCCGTCAATTTAATCGGCGGTCTGGCCATAACCAAAGCAAACACCTGGCAAAAAATGGAAGGCTGGTGTGGCCCGGTGAATACGCTGGCTACCCACAAAAAAGCCTGTTATATGCGGATTCGTTACCTACCAAGGTATAACGGAAAGACAGGCGTTACCTATATCCGAAATGTGAGCTTAAAGCAGCTAGGAGCAAACCAGATCGCAACAACGAATCAGCTTCAATCTGCGCTGCTCATTAATGTGAACGGCATTACAAGCCGTGTGACCGCTGTCGAAACTAAAGCGACCACCACAGCCAACGGACTAACCAACCTGACAAGCCGTGTGAGTACAGCTGAGCAAAAGATAACACCGGTAGCCATCACAAACGCAGTCACAAGCGCTATAAACGGCGGGCAGGCAAGCTTTCAGACCGCCAGCATGACACTAACCAGTACGGGATTAACCGTCGATGCTTCAAAATTTATTGTCCGTTATGGCGGCGTTGATTTAATGAAACTGGAAGCAGCCAACAGCCAATTATCATTACGGGCAACGTTGCAACAGTATAATAAATCGACAGGATATAAAGGCGTTGAGGTTGTAGATAATAAAATACAGTTTTATGATCATACCTTGAACGGTAATTTTGTAGGGGGTATATCCTCCGTTGTAAAATCAACCACGCAGGATCAGCCAGGCTTATCCATTTATTATGATGAACCCGACCGCCTAGGGCTAGGATACAAAAGAACGAGTGACGGAAAAATAATCCATAGCATGGAATTGAGAAACAAAACGATAAATATAAATGAAGTCACAAATTTTAGTACAACTGTTTATTTTAACGGCCCTGGGCCATGGATGCCAGACGTTCACGGAAAGGGCGGCTTTGCCTTGACCCTTTATTCAAATCAATATATTGTTTGTAGACAAGAAGCCAACAACAGTATCTATATACCAATTTGGGCAGGCGGCTTTAATACAGGTTCATCCCGGGCGACAAAAGACAACATTGTGCCGATTCAGGATGGAAGCTCAATTATAAGGCGTTCTGAAATTTGTAGCTATAACCTTAAAGCAGATTTGCAGCAGGGAAATTACATCAAAAAATATGGCCTGATTGCCGAAGATGCCCCCGATGAAGTGGTTACACAAGACAGAAAAGCCGTTGATTTATATAGCATGGTATCAATCGGATGGAAGGCAACACAAGAAATCATTCTGGAAAACGACCTGCGCGATGTCAAGATCGAACATTTACAGCAAGAAATAGGTGAGCTTAAAAGCAAAATTTGGCAACTGGAGCAGCGTTTAAGCGTTGCATAGAAAGAGGTGTTACCAATGGATAGATCAGGGCCGGGAGGCCCTTTAATAATGCAAATTTTAGGAGGACAACAGGAAAAATGACAATCGAAACACTTTCGCAGTATGCAGGATGGGTGATGGGGATATGTGCTTGCTTTATGTTTTTCTACAAGCCAGCGCGCCAATGGCTATATAACAAGCTCATCCATCCAGATAAGCAGCAGGACAAGCAAATAAACATGTTAAATGACCGGATCGGGGACGTGGAGAGCTGGCAGCGCAAGCAGCAGCACGACATTGATGTAAGCGCCATGGAACGCTATATTCTAATGCGTTCTATGCGGTCTTGCCTTGAAGCCGTATCCGGGAAAAGGAACAATGGAAACGTGGACGAATCTATTGACGAGATTAACGAGTTTCTCGCTGAGCAGGCCCATAAAACAAAAAGTCGAATGAATCCATAGAGAGGAGAGAAGGAAAAAAATGAAGATCAACCCAGAAAATTTAAGTCTATATGCTAAGCCATTGGCCCGTCTGTTTATTTTGGTTTTAACCTTAATTAACCAGTTCTGCACAATGGCCGGTTATCCGCTTATTCCAATCGAAAATGAAGCCATCAACGATTTTGTAACTGGTGCATTAACGCTTATATCCGTATTTTGGTGCTATTGGAAAAACAATAGCTTTACCGCCACAGCAGTGGCCGCCGATAACCTTAAAACGGCCATAAAGGGGCTTGCAACAAAGAAATTATACGATTTATTAGAAATTATTGAAGATGAAAACAAGGAGGAAAAATAAAATGGCAATCGAATTATACAGCAATATTAGTATTCAGCAGGCGTTGGCGTGGTTATATGGGAAGGATGCTTTAGGGCCTTGCGGATACGATGGAGATTTAGGCGAACCCGGAAGTGATAGCTACTGCCGGCAACTGATCCGGCGCTTTGAAGCAGAATACGGATTAGCAGTAGATGGCGGTGTATGGGGCTGGGACTGCCAGCGCAAAATAGCGGAAGTCCTTACAAATGGCGTACAGCTCACCCCGCACTTTAATAGTGCTGAGCTGGGGTGTGGGATCGCGGTAAGCGACAACGACGATCCGGCGATTCATTCCACAAACTGCCTGCACTTTCCGGAAATGATAAACCATACGGCCTTAAACTGTTTAGAGGCCACTCGATGTGATTTAGGTTCTGGTATTCAGGTAACGTCTGGTGTTCGCTGCCCAGATTATAACGCAAATTTGTCAGGGAGTTCTTCAGAATCACAACATATGTTAGGTAGGGCATTTGACTGTAACGCTATGGGAGCTTGCAGTTTAGAGGAGCTGTTAGAGATCGGATTAAGAAACGGTTTTACGTGGGGATATGTTGGGAACGGGTACGTGCATTTGCAGTACACCGGTGAAGGTTATTAAGAATTTCGACCAGCTTTTGGGCTGGTCTTTTTTGGATTTTGCATATTATGGTAATCCTTGTTATAATAAAATTATGAAAATAAAGAAAAATGAGTTGCTTGATCCCGTTTTGGTTGAAAAATTTAATGAAAATTTTAATAAGTACCATCAACGTTATAGACTTAAATCTGTTTTAGCCAAAGAAAATGGTGAGTACAAAGCAAATTGCATTTACTCAGCAGTTGTTTGGATTAGAGAGGTTGTTAAAGAGTTGAACCGACTTTATAATAAAAAGAAAGAAAGAAATTTATCGGAACTTTTAGTTCTATTTGGTCTAATTGATATTTTAGTAGAGGCTACCGATCAAATTTATAGAGTACTTTATAATACTACAAATAACAAAGATGATGGAACGATGTCATGCTTCAAAGATTTACCCGACATTTATAAAGGATTAAGTGATTATAAGTATTTTAAAGAATTGCGGGCCTTCTTTTCAGCGCATCCGATAAATATAAACACACTAAGTGATGAAAATTATAGTAAACGCTACGCGGATATACCATTGCCATGGGGAGGTATAGCTTCTTGTTTTTATAAAGAAGGGGTAAGAGGTGACTATGATATTCGTTTATGGACTCCAACGAGGGATGATAAAGATACAATTCATTGCGTACTTAGAGAAAATGAACTTTTTGAGTTTGCACAAAAACGTTATTTATTATTAAATGACTATATTGATAGAGTGAAGAAAATTGCAAATAAAAAGCATGAAAATAATTGAGGGTCTTATATAAATAAAGATGAAAAAGACCGGAAACTTTGTCTGTAAAAGAGATATTGTATTTTGTTTATTGCACTTCTAGCATGCCTTTTCTTCAAAGATAAATTTAAACCTATTGTTAATAAACAATTAGAAGATGCCAGCCAGCAGGTTGGCATCTTTTGTACCTAAAATATACATTGAAATTGTATATTTATGTTGCCCTATTTTTTGCCCTTTATAAATAGAAATAAATAAAAAAAATTAAAATAAATGTAAGAAAAAAATAAGTATATAAACAAATATCAATAGTTGCAAAACTGTAACATTCTTTTTTCAAATCGAGAGGGTTTTGAAACATTCAGGTGATAAGATTAAGTCAGCAAATAAAGGAGACAGAAAATGGAGATCTTAAAAACAACGGATTTGAAAAAGCATTATGGCAGCGGCGAGAGTATGGTAAAGGCACTGGATGGTGTGTCCTTATCGGTTGAAAAAGGAAAGTTCACAGCCATTGTGGGAACCTCCGGAAGTGGAAAGTCAACACTTCTGCATATGTTGGGAGGGCTGGACAAACCGACCTCCGGCAGTGTAAAGGTAGGCGGCAAAGAGCTGTCAGATATGAACGACGAGCAGCTGACAATTTTCAGAAGACGCCAGATTGGCTTCATTTTCCAGAACTACAATCTGGTGCCCATCCTTAATGTGTACGAAAATATTGTACTGCCCATTGAACTGGATGGTAATACAGCAGATAAACGGTTTGTGGGTGGCATTGTCAAAATGCTTGGACTTAAGGAAAAGCTGACAAGCCTGCCAGGGAACCTGTCAGGCGGACAGCAGCAGCGTGTCGCCATCGCCAGAGCGCTGGCGACAAAGCCGGCGATTATTCTGGCGGACGAGCCTACCGGAAATCTGGACAGCCGGACCAGCCAGGATGTACTGAGCCTTTTAAAGGCAACCAGTGCTCGTTTTAACCAGACCATTGTCATGATTACGCACAATGAAGAGATTGCCCAGCTGGCGGATGAGGTTATCCGTATTGAGGACGGCAAGATCGTAAACGGCAGGTAATGACAATGCATTACGAGAAAAACAATAACGGAAAAGTTATCGGAAAGCTTGCCAGGGACAGTATTAAAACGAGCAAGATGCGCAATGCCTTCATTGCTGTCACCATTATTTTATCGGTAAGCCTCCTGATGGTTATGAGCCTGTTCACCGTTGAGATGAAAGAAGCAGATAAGCGTGCCATGGCCAGAGCACAGCATGTGATTTACTATAATCTGACAGATGACCAGCTGCATCGTCTGTCACAGGATTCCCGTGTTTCCTATCTGACCCTCGGCAAAAGGGGACAGGCAGTAGAGATTGACAATTATAAGCTGGCACCTGTCTATGCGGATGGCAACTCCATGGAAATTAAGACAATGAATCTGCTGGACGGAAAGCTGCCAGTACAGGAAAATGAAGTGCTGGTCTCAAGAGCGTATCTGGAACAGATCGGAAAACCGACAGAGCTTGGAACAGAATTTACCGTAACCTTTCTGGACGGAACAACGGAAAGCTTTAAGGTCAGCGGTTTTGTGGAGGGTGCGAAGGGAAGCAAGCAGTACACCATGGTTTTTTCAAAGGCCTATGCTGAAAATGGCTCACAGATGAGGGATATTCCCTATGAGGCCTATGTACGGCTTTCAGGGGCAGAGAAGATGGGCAAGGAAGAATGTAAAGCGGTGATTTATTCAGTCGGCGGTGACGCGGGAATACTGCGGGAGGACATGAATCCAAACGATCATTTTCTGGATACTCTGACAGCAGATACTCAGGAAATCGCTCTGGCTGCGTGTGTGGGAGTCGTTGTGCTGCTTGCCAGTGTTCTGGTTATCTACGGTGTTTTCTATATATCGGTGGTTGGCCGGATACGCCAGTATGGACAGCTGCGAACCATTGGTATGACCAAAAAACAGGTGCGGCGGCTGGTTACCCGCGAAGGTATCTATCTCTTTGCCGTATCGGCTCCGGTGGGGGTTATTATCGGCAGCGTTATTGCCTATTTTCTGAAGCCTGACGGATGGAGCTTTTTAAATACTCTGCTGGTAGCGCTGCTGGTGCTCGTGATTGACCTGATCACTGTTTTGATCTCCGTTCGGAAGCCTGCCTCGATTGCAGCGTCGATTTCGCCCATTGAGGCTTCGAAATATTCGGTTTACTCCGGCGGCAGGAAAAAGAAAACCAAAAAGGTACACAGGAGAATCAGCCCGCTGCATCTCGCGGCCATGAACTCGGCCAGAAACCGGAAAAAAGTTCTTATGACAGTTCTCTCGCTGGGGATCGGCGGCGTTTTATTTATGGCAGCGGCGACCTTTGTCAATTCCTTTGATAAAGAAATGTATTCACGTCAGGGCGATTTTGCAGATTCGGAATATATCGTTTCTTTTTCGGGAAACGCTCTGGAGCTCTCAGAGTACGGTATGGCAGGCCTACAGAAGAATTCCCCCTTTACCGAAGCGCTTGAAAGCCAGATTTTGTTCATCCCCGGAGTAGATGGTATCCGCAGTAACCAGGCGACCTCTGTTGAATTTGATTATCCTAAAAAGGATCTCGTCCATGTTGAGGATAACATTTCCCCATTTACCAGAGCGCAGGCTCAGGAGCTTGAAAAATATCTGGAGGATGGGAGCCTGGATTATGACGCAATGTTGAAGGGAGAGACCATTCTGCTTCAGGCTAACTCTGTGGTGCAGGAAATTTATGGCTGGCGTTTTGAGGTTGGCGATACGTTAACCCTCTATTTTTACAATGGCGATACCGTGATACCCAAAGAGGTGAAAATAGCAGGTATGGTCAGTACAGACTATCCAAAGCCCATCAGCGGATGGTTTATGATGCCTCAGGAGGTGATCCAGTCCATTGTGCCTTTTAATCTTGATAAAGATTTTATTGTTTCGACAGAGCCTTCTATGGAACTTGCCGTTGAAGAGCCGCTGCGGGCTTTGGTAGACAGCAATCCAAATCTTGTGCTGTCAACGCTTCAGGAGCAGAGAGAACAGGATGCAGGAAGCATTGCGACCCTCTCAGCCACTGCGCTGGGTCTGGCGTTGTTTATCATCGCCTTTAGTATGATCAATCTTGTCAATACGCTGATTACCAATATCCTGTCTAAAAAGCAGGAACTGGCCATGCTGGAATCCATTGGTATGAGCCGCAGGCAGATCCGTCAGATGGTACTTGGCGAGGGGATGCTTCTGGCCGCGGGAAATCTGCTCATTACATTGACCATAGGCACCGCAGCAGGCTATCTGATCTGCTGGGCCTTCGGAAAACTCGGTGTTCACTATATGATCTACCAGTTCCCGGTTTTCTATGTGCTGGCCTACGCGGTAATCCTGCTCCTGGTACCATACCTTATCTCAAAAATTGCACTCCGCAGCTTTGAAAAGGAAACACTGGTCGAACGATTGAGAGAAGCAGAATAAATAATTGAAACATCTGGATAGCAGTTTTATATCCAGATGTTTTTATTTTGGAGAAAAATAATAATTTTTCCTGAAAAAATGCCAAAGAACAAAATTTTATCTTGCATTAATGCGGAACTGTGCTATAATACTATTAAATTCCAGGTGGAATACTAGGAATTGAGAAGGAGGTGCTGAAGTGAGACTCTCCACAAAGGGCCGGTACGGTGTACTGGCCATGTATGAGCTGGCGTGCCGATATGGCAATGGGCCAGTATCAATTAAAGAGATAGCAGAAAAACAGAATTTTTCAGACTCCTATATGGAGCAGCTTTTTTCAACCCTTAAAAAGGCGGGACTAATCGTCAGTTTAAGAGGCGCGAAGGGTGGGTACATTCTTTCAAGAGAGCCCAGGGACATCAGTGTTGGTGAGATTATCCGCGCGCTGGAAGGGCCTATTGAGCTGGCCGACTGCGTCGGCGGCCCTGAGGGCTATGTCTGCCGAAAGTCGGGAGAATGTGTCACCAGAGGACTCTGGATGGAAATCAGAGACAGCATTAATAACATCATAGATAACCGGTCTTTACAAGACTTAATGGATAATTGAAAGAGAGGCTTTTTATGAAAAGAATCTATTTAGATAACGCGGCAACAACAGCCGTTGACGAAGCAGTTTTGGCAGAAATGCTGCCATATTTTACAGAAAAATACGGAAACCCATCCTCTATTTACCAGGAGGGCCGGGAAGCCAAGCGCGGTGTGGAAGCTGCCAGATTACAGCTTGCCCAGGCCATTAACGCAGACCCGAAAGAAATTTACTTTACAGCCGGTGGCTCCGAATCGGACAACTGGGCCGTTAAGGGTGTGGCTTTAAAAAACAGGAAAAAGGGAAACCACATTATAACCACAGAAATCGAGCACCACGCAGTGCTCCACACCTGTGAATATCTTGAGAAGGAAGGTTTTGAGGTCACCTACCTTCCGGTTGACAAGGACGGGCTTATTTCACTGGACGATCTCAAGAATGCCATCAAGGATGAAACCATTCTGGTTTCAGTCATGTTTGCCAACAACGAGATCGGCACCATTGAACCCATTAAAGAAATAGGAGAAATCGTCAAGGCCAAGGGCATCATCTTCCATACAGATGCAGTACAGGCCTTCGGCAATGTTCCCATTGACGTAAAAGACCTGAATGTGGATTTGCTGTCCCTTTCCAGCCATAAAATCTATGGACCCAAGGGAATTGGTGCCTTATATATCCGCAAGGGTGTACCCATTGATAACCTGATCCACGGCGGCGCACAGGAAAGAAGACGCCGCGCCGGCACAGAAAATACCGCATCCATTGTTGGTTTTGGAAAGGCTGCGGAAATGGCCGCAAATGATCTGGAAGCCAACACAGCCCATTTACAGGAGCTCAGAGATGCGCTGATCAAGGGTGTAATGGAAAAAATCCCGCAGGTGCGTTTGAACGGTCATCCGACAAAGCGCCTCCCAGGGAATGCAAACTTCTGCTTTGACTATATCGAAGGGGAATCCATTCTCTTAAGCCTTGACCTTGTTGGCGTTGCGGGCTCCAGCGGATCGGCCTGTACCTCTGGATCACTGGATCCGTCGCATGTACTGCTGGCCATTGGCCTGCCTGCCGGGATTGCCCACGGCTCTCTGAGACTGACCATTGGCAAGCATACTACTATGGAAGATATTGAATACGTCGTTGACAATCTTGTCGATATTATCGAACGGCTGAGAAAAATGTCGCCCATCGACGCCAACAGCCCGATTGACGACGCTGTTTATGACCACGACCACCACCATCATCACTGAGAATGGTGAAAAACAACGGATAAAATAAAGGAGAATAAAATCATGATGGAATATACAGATAAAGTAATGGAAAACTTCCAAAACCCTAAAAACGTGGGCGAAATGGAAGACGCTAACGGAATCGGCCAGGTAGGCAGTCCCGCCTGCGGCGATATTATGAAAATGTATTTAAAAATAAGTGATGACGGCATTGTTGAGGATGCCAGTTTCAAGACCTTTGGCTGCGGTGCTGCCATTGCGACCAGCAGTATGGCCACAGAAATGATTAAGGGTAAAACCCTTGAAGAAGCCGCTGCTCTGAAAAACTCAGAAGTAGTGGAAGCTCTCGGAGGACTTCCGACTGAAAAAATCCACTGCTCTGTTTTAGCAGCCGAAGCCATTCAGGCAGCCATTGAGGATTACAAATCAAAGCACAATGCATAAACCTGTGATCAGAAACGCTTTTCAATCATGAAAGGCGTTTTTTTATTTATGAGGAATCCTTTTGTTGGCAGGACTTTAAAAAAGGGTATTAAAAAATAAGCAACTCGTAATGACACAAGATTCAGTAAAAGAAAGAGGGCGAGATAGTGGAGATGAATCGAAAAACAAAGCAGGCCATAATCGGGATGATTGTCCTGGCACTGGTTTTATGGGCAGGGCTTAAGAATATTGATGCGGTGTGGGGGATGTTTCTAGGAATTATAAGCCTGGTCTCACCTTTTATAATTGGCGCCGGCATTGCCTTTGTCCTAAATATCCCCATGAGCCTGATGGAAAGGCGGCTGTTTACAAAAAGGTGGCTAAAGGGAAAGCGGGTCCAAAGGCTGCGGAGGCCTCTGAGTATTCTGGCGGCGTTTTTAATTCTTATCGGTATTATGGCCCTGGTCGTTTTTCTTGTGCTTCCAGAGCTGGTAAACGCTGTTTTACTTTTTGCCAGAAGCTTTCCGTCGGTTCTTGAGAGCTTTCAGAGCTGGGCGTCACGTATTCTCGGCGAGCACTCGGAAGCTTCTGTCTTTATACAAAAGCTGGATACCGGAGGACTTGAAAGCCTGAACTGGGATATGCTCAGCAAAAACCTGTTTTCCTTTTTCAGGGGCGGCGCTGCGGGATTTTTAAACACAACGCTGAACGTTGCAGCCTCGGTAGCAGGCGGCGTTTTTCATACGGTGATCGGCCTTGTGGTGGCGGTTTACCTTTTGTTCCAGAAAGAAAGGCTGGGGCTTCAAACCAGAAAGCTTTTGTACGCCTACCTGCCAGAAAAGCGTGTTGACCGGCTTTTGGAAATTGCCAGCCTCACCCAGGAGACTTTCAGTCATTTTGTTTCAGGCCAGTGTATCGAGGCTTTGATTTTAACCGTTATTTATACCATCATACTGTCAATTTTGCAGATGCCCTATGCTCTGACCATTGCGGTATTGATCGGCCTGTTTTCGCTGATCCCTGTCTTTGGGGCCATTGTGGCCTGCTGTCTGGGAGCGTTTCTCATTTTGACTCTGAGCCCGGTCAAAGCATTGATTTTTGTGGTCGCCTGCTTCATCGTACAGCATGTCGAGGGGAATCTGATCTATCCGCATGTAGTGGGCAGCTCCATTGGATTGTCTCCGCTTTGGATTCTGGCCGCGGTCACCATTGGCGGAGGTGCTTTCGGCATTCTGGGCATCATTGTGATGATCCCGCTCTTTTCAGTGCTCTATACACTGACCGGCGAAACGGTCAACCGCCGTCTGAGCCAGAGACACGTAGACCCGCAAAAGCTTTTGAAGAAAGAAGAGTGACCTGCCGATTTGAAGAATTCTTGAGTATTCTTTCAAGACACTGTGTAAGCGGATGTGCTATAATAAAGCCATCAACAGAAATATTAAGTTTATGTAGAAAGGTGAAAAGATGAAAGCCAGTAATTTATTAAACACCCAGGTGTTTTTTGAAAACGACACACGGCTACGGGGGCTTGTGCGCGACATAAGAGTCCGTGACCATAAAATTGACTGCCTGGTTCTCTCGGAGGGCGGCCTGTTCAGCAAAGCCCAGATTATTTTTCCTTCGGATATCATCGAGGTGGATTATGACCACGTAACACTTGGCGGAGATAAGGCCATCACCAAGCTCTCCGCAAAGGAAATGAAAGCGCGGCTGGAGGAGAGCTACTCCCTTGTGAACACACCGGTAAAGGATGTGGATGGCAAGCGTTTTGCCAAGGTAGCGGACGCAACGGTTTCAAAGGATTTTAAGGTTCAGGAATACGATTTGTCCCGCAGTTTTTTTGACGATCTTGACTACGGCTACAGCCTTGTGGATGCCGAACGCATGGAATACCGCGATAAAAGTTTGAATTATGACAAGGATATGCTGGAGATGGAACAGACACACCGTGAGGGCGGTATCCTAGAAAAGGTTTTGGGGGAGGAACATCATGAAAATATCACCGGATAAAAAACGCATTTTGATTGTCAATACCATTGTAGTCCTGATCTGTATCCTCTTCGCAATATTTTTGTGGCCCACCTTTTCGGGGATGTTCATGCCATTTTTTATCGCCATTATTTTGGCCTATCTCCTAAACCCTCTGGTTAAAATTTTTGAACGCCGTGGCTTTGGACGCGGACTCTCTGTCCTTTTTGTCTGTGTCATCGTCCTTTTGATTTTGTTCGGTGTTTTTATGAGCTTTGTACCCAGCCTGATCAGCAACATTGCGCAGATGGTGACAAACATTCCATCAATGCTCCAGGATTTGCAGAATTACAGCGGGCAGATTTCCGAATTTATCCAAAAATACAATGATTCGGACATGTCGAAGTATTTTAATCTTGAGCAGAGCCTGTCCCAGGTGGCCGGAATGTTTGGCGGCATGCTGCAGGGACTGTCGAACGCCATTATCGCCAACAGCGGGCAGCTGATGAACATTATTATCGTGCCGCTGGTCACCATTTTCCTTTTACTGGACAAAGAGCTGTTTACCCAGTCTCTTATGTACCTGGTACCCATTGACGCCAGAAATCAGGTAAAAAAAATGTTTTATGACATCGACATGGTTATCGGCGGCTTTATCCGCGGGCAGGGGCTCATGTCCATTATCGCCGGGATTCTGACCGGAGTGGGCGCTTACTTTATGGGGCTGCCCTACGCGCCGGTTATCGGTGTGATTGCAGGCGTTACGACCATGATCCCTTATTTTGGCCCGGCAGTGGGCATGGTCGTCATCTGCATTATGGCGCTGCTGTCAAGCCCGATACAGATGGTTTATATCCTGATCTGGATGGCCATTGTCCAGGTGGTATGCGGCAATCTGCTTGCGCCGGCACTTATGTCTGGCAACGTTGGCCTGCATCCGGTCATCATTATTTTTTCCATTTTTTTCTTCGGCGCCATGTTTGGCGGCCTGGGCATGATCCTGGCAGTGCCGATCATGGGGACCGTCAAAGTCGTCATGAAGTATTTAATCGCGGGGTTTGCGTCCTCCAAGGGCGAAATGCTCAGGTAAAAGGATGTTAAAAGCAATTCGTAATAAGACTTGACAAAAGCGAAAACATTACATATAATTTGAATGTTAGGTAAATATGAATGCAATGAGAATGACAACCTTATGACAGACCATTCAGAGAGGGGACGGCTGGTGCGAGTTTCCATGGAAGTGATAAGGCCGCCCCATTTGAGCAGCGGTTCTGAAATCAGAAGAGTGTAAGAACCGACGGCTGACAGACCGTTATCTGTTTGAGTGAGCAAAGCGCTGCTTTGCTAATTTGGGTGGTACCGCGGAAAACAACTTCGTCCCTGTTTACAGGGGCGGAGTTTTATTTTTTTACTCAAAGCATCAATTATAAACTAAAACAAATTCATAAAAGGGAGAATAAAGACATGCAACCTTTAGGTTTAAACGAAATTCGTGAAAAGTTTTTAGCGTTCTTTGAGAGCAAAGGACATTTAAGATTAAAAAGCTTTCCACTGGTGCCGATCAATGACAAGAGTCTGCTTTTGATCAACTCCGGGATGGCCCCGATGAAGCCTTACTTTACAGGCGATGAGATTCCGCCGAGAAAACGGGTAACCACCTGCCAGAAGTGTATCCGTACCCCAGACATTGAAAATGTCGGCAAGACAGCCCGTCATGGTACCTTCTTTGAAATGCTCGGCAACTTTTCCTTTGGAGATTACTTTAAAAAAGAAGCCATTCCATGGGCGTGGGAATTCTGCACCGAGGTCATGGAAATGGATCCAGAAAAAATTTATGTCTCCATCTATTTAGATGATGAAGAAGCCCATGATATCTGGCATGACGAAATCGGCGTGCCGGAAGAGCGGATTGTGCGTCTCGGAAAAGAAGACAATTTCTGGGAACATGGACTGGGACCATGCGGCCCCTGCTCCGAGCTTTACTATGACCGAGGGGAAGAATACGGCTGCGGCAGCCCAGACTGCGCTCCAGGCTGTGAGTGTGACCGTTATGTTGAGTTCTGGAATCTGGTATTTACCCAGTTTGACAAGGACGAGGAAGGCAACTACAATCCGCTGGCAAACCCGAATATCGACACCGGTATGGGTCTCGAACGTCTGGCCACCATTATGCAGGGTGTTGACAATATCTTCGAGATTGATACCATCGGCCATATCCTGAATTATATCTGTAAAAAAGCCGGTGTAAAATACGGCGAAAACGCCCAGGACGATGTTTCCATCCGCGTTATTACCGATCATGTCCGCAGTGTTACCTTTATGATTGCCGACGGCGTTATGCCAGGCAACGAAGGGCGTGGTTATGTCCTGAGACGTCTTTTAAGACGTGCTGCCCGCCACGGCAAGCTGCTTGGAATGCAGGAGCTTTTCCTTTACGACGTGGCCAAGGAAGTGGTTCGTGTCTCTGCCGACGCCTATCCGGAGCTGGCAGAAAAGCAGGATTACATTCAAAAGCTGATCCGCATTGAAGAAGAACGGTTTAAAGAAACCATTGATCAGGGACTGAGCCTGCTCGAAAAAGAGCTGGACAGCCTGATTGAGCAGGAAGAAAAGGTATTCCCGGGGCAAGGTGCCTTTAAATTATACGATACCTACGGCTTCCCCTATGACCTGACCAAGGAAATCGTAGAGGAACGCGGCCTGACACTGATCGCCAGTGAATTTGAAGAAGCCATGCAGGAACAGCGCGAACGTGCCCGCAAGGCCCGTGCAGAGAGCGAGCTTGCCGTCTGGGCAGACGATCCCTTTAACCCATTGGGACCAGACGCGCTGGTTGAATTCGTGGGTTATGAAAATCTGGAAGCAAACGGGAAAATTATAGGCCTGATCTCCGGCGAAGAGCTGGTGAGTGAGGTGCACGCCGGCGAGGACGTCCTGGTTCTGCTGGATAAAACCTCCTTCTACGCTGAGAGTGGCGGACAGGTTGGCGATAAAGGCCAGATTGTCTCCGGTGACCGGGTGATCGAGGTGACAGACTGTAAAAAAGGCAGCCTGAGCCGTCATATCCACTATGGTAAGGTGGTTTCCGGAACCTTTAAAATGGGCGAAGAGGTTACGACAAAAGTCAACCGCGAGCTGCGAGCTGCTACCCAGAGAAACCACACTTCTACCCATCTGCTCCAGAAAGCATTAAAGCAGGTACTGGGCGACCATGTTGAACAGGCAGGTTCCTTTGTATCGCCAGATCGTCTGCGTTTTGACTTTAACCACTTCCAGCCAATGACCCATGAAGAAAAACGCCAGGTAGAGGAAATTGTCAATAAGGCGATTCTGGAAGCCATGGATGTCGCCATTTTTGAAACCAGTATCGACGATGCCCGCTCCATGGGCGCAATGGCCCTTTTCGGTGAAAAATACGGCGAGGTTGTCCGCGTTGTTAAGGTTGGAGATTTCAGCATAGAGCTTTGCGGTGGCTGCCATATCACAAACTCCGCCCAGGTTGGCATGTTTAAAATTTTGAGCGAAACTGGTGTCGCAGCCGGCATCCGTCGTATCGAAGCCGCCACAGGCATGAACGCCGTCCATCATGTTGAACAGATGGACGATACCCTGCTCGAAACCGCAGAAGCCTTAAAGACCAACCCGGACCATCTTCTGGAAAAAGTCACCGAGCTGGCAGAACAGAGCAAGCATAAAGAAAAAGTCATCAATGAGCTTAAGCATAAATTCGCAGGCAACATGGTTATGGATATCCACCAGAAGGTCACCGTCATCGACGGTGTACAGACCACCATCGCAGAGGTTGAGGGGGTGGATATGGAAGAACTCCGCAATATCAGCGATATGCTCAAAGACCGTATGGGGTCCGGCATTGTGCTGCTTGGTACCAGGGGCAAGGAAAAGGTAAACTTTATTGCGACAGCTACCAAGGATATTCTGAACAAGGGTTTCCACGCCGGCAAGCTTATTAAGGAAGTAGCGCAGATTGCAGGCGGCGGCGGCGGCGGACGCCCGGATATGGCGCAGGCCGGCGGCAAAAAGCCTGAAAAACTGGGTGAAGCCTTAGAAAAAGCTAAAGAAATTATCAAGAATCAGCTTGACTAAGGGTTTTCAAGAAAAAAAGCTTGTCTTTTGAAGGTTATTGCGTTAAAATAGGCGTAGACCAGTAAAGAGGAGGAATGGCAAAATGGATAGCAATACAGTATTTGATCGAGGGACCATCTTGTTTGACGTTAACAACGATAAAGCCAAAACAATTGATGAAGTCATGCAGGAAGTCAACAAGGCATTGATCGAAAAAGGATATAATCCCGTTAATCAAATCGTTGGTTATGTTATGTCAGGCGATCCGACTTATATCACAAGCCATAATGATGCCCGTAACTTAATCCAGAAAATCGAACGCGATGAACTTCTTGAAGAGCTGGTAAAACGCTATTTGAGCAGTATTCAAGAATAACGAGCTTATAGATGAACACAGGTCTTAGGCGAATTTTAACAGTTTGCCTAAGACTTTTTATTTCTATTGTAAAGGGGAGCCGTGGGGTCTTTTTTCCAATAGAAATAAACAGGAAACGACGAATGATGGAATACCGTAAACTGGGACAGACGGGGATCGAGGTTTCAAGGCTCTGCTTTGGAAGCCTGACCATTGGCCCGCTGCAGAAAAACAAAACACTTGAAGAAAGCCGCCCGATTATTGAAGCGGCTCTGGAAGCCGGAATCAATTTTTTTGATACGGCCGATCTCTATAATTGCTACCCTTATCTCAAGCAGGCCTTGGAAATTAAAAAGGATCTGGTCATCTGTACCAAATCCTATGATTATTCGGCCGAGGGCGTGGCTAAAAGCCTGGACAGAGCTTTGCGTGAGCTTGGACGGGACTACGTCGATATTTATATGCTGCATGAGCAGGAGAGCCGCCTGACCTTTGAAGGCCACTGGGAAGCCATTGAGTATCTTCTGAAAATGAAAGAGAAAGGCGTGATCCGCGCCTTTGGCATTTCGACCCACAGGGTTGAGGGCGTGCGGGACGCTGCGGACTTTAACGAGATCGAGGTGGTTTTTCCCCTCATTAACCTAACGGGTATTGGCATCGAGGATGGAAGCCGTGAGGACATGGAAGCCGCAATTCTGAAGGCCAAACAGGCTGGAAAAGGCGTTTTTGGCATGAAGCCCTTGGGTGGCGGCAATCTGCTGGCCAGCAAAGAAGCCTGTTTCGACTATATCCTCGGACTGGAAACCCTGGACGCCATTGCCTTTGGCATGCAATCCGTTGACGAGGTACGCTACAATGTGGCCAGGATAAACGGAGAGCCCATTGAAGCAGAGTTGGAAAAACGGGTGGCAGGCGCGAAGAAAAGCCTGCATATCAGTGACTGGTGCGAGGGTTGCGGCGAATGCGCTGCCCATTGCAGCCAGAACGCACTCACAATTATTAATGGAAAAGCACAGGTGGACCATTCAAAGTGTCTGACCTGCTGTTATTGCGCGGCTTATTGCCCGCTTTTTTGCATAAAAGTCATTTAGTATTGAAACGGATGACTTTGGGTATAAAACTAGAAAGAGAAAAATTTATGGCAACAGAACGCTTACTCGGCCTAGACGTCGGGGATAAATATATTGGTATCGCAGTCAGCGACCCGTTGGGCATAACCGCCCAGGGTTACAGAACCTGGAAACGCGGAACACGGGACGACGATTTGGCCTTTTTCACAGATGTTGTGGAGCAGTTTAACGTGACCACCCTGGTATCCGGACTGCCCAAGGACATGGAAGGAAATGAAACCGCCCAGGCCCGCAAGACACGCAACTTCTGTCAGTTCTTAAAAAAACGTCTAAACCTGGAGGTCGTCTATATTGACGAAAGACTGACTTCAAAAGCCTCCGAACGGGTTTTGATTGAAGGCGGGGTACGGCGTGAAAAACGAAAAGAATACATTGATACCCTGGCGGCCCAGATGATCCTGCAGGTTTATCTGGACAGCGGTGAGAACACAAACTAAGGATATTAAAGCTGAATTAAGCATAATAATATAAACTAAATTTAAAGAAAACGAGGTATTTAAACATGGAAGACAACAAAATTACATTATTAGACGAAGACGGTGTGGAACGCGTATTTGAGCTGGTTATCAGCTTTGACATTGAAGACAAAACCTATGTCCTCTTAGCAGAAAGCGAAGAAAGTGAAGATGTATTCCCATTTGTTATCCGCGAGGATGAAAATGGCGAAGAAACCCTGTATCCAGTCGAAAGCGAAGAAGAATTCGCGTTGATCGAGCAGACCTACGAACAGCTCATGGAAGAAGACGACGATGATGACGAAGAATGCGGTTGTGGCTGCGGCTGCGGCGGAGACCATCAGGAATAATAATGGAGCTGAGCAGCTTCCCCATCGTTGAGGGGGAATTCATCTCCAGACCCAACCGATTTATTGCCCGGGTTATGATCGATACGGACAGCGCCCCACGTGAAATTACGGCGCACGTAGCAAATACCGGCCGGATGCGGGAGCTTCTCGTACCCGGCGCCCGGGTTCAAATGGCCTTTAATCCGTCGCCAAAGAGAAAGACGGATTTTACTTTACTGACAGTATGGTATAAAAGTACATGGGTTTGCATACACTCGACCATGGCCAATGCACTTGCCTTTGAGTATATGGAAAAGGCCCCGGATATCTGTCAGCTTAAAAGGGAAGTGACCTACGGCAAAAGCCGCTTTGATCTGGCTTTTGAGCGGAATGGACACCCCTGTCTGTACGAAGTGAAAAGCGCTAACCTGGTGGTTGGTGCTGCGGCGATGTTTCCAGACGCCCCGACCGAACGGGGCTGTAAACACCTGGAAGAACTCATGCATGCGCATACAGAAGGTTATGAGGCCGGTGTGCTCTTCGTTGTACAAAGAGAGGACGCTGAGTTTTTTACGCCCAATATTGCCACCGACCCGCTGTTTTCAGGACTTCTTAAAAAGGGAGCTGAAGAGGGGCTGGTCGTTCGCGCTCTAAGGTGTGTCATCAGAGGAAACATAATTAAAATTGATTCAGAGATACCGGTCCGTTTTGATACGACCGGACGGATATAAAATAACGAAAGGAGATTATTTTGAACGAAACACAACAGAATAAAAACGAAAATAGAAATCAGAATCGTCAGAACCACCGGTCCAAAAGAAGGAACCACCCGCCAAAGCATAAAGATAAGCTTAAAGTGATTCCCATTGGGGGACTTGGTGAAATCGGAAAAAACATGACGGTCTTTGAATACAAGGACGAAATGATCATTGTCGACTGTGGCTTGAAATTCCCGGACGATGAAATGTACGGTATCGACATTGTGCTGCCAGATTTCAGCTATATTGTCGAAAATGCCGATAAGTTGAAGGGACTTTTTATCACTCATGGACATGAGGACCACATCGGAGGGATTGTCTATCTGGTTAAAAAGCTGGGCATTACAGTCCCAATCTACGCTACCAAATTTACCATGGGGCTCATCGACAAAAAGCTCGTTGAACACCGCCTGGTTACCAGTGTAGACCGCCAGGTTGTAAAGGCAGGCGATCGGGTGCAGAAGGGCAGCTTTGAGGTCGAGTTTATAAGAGTTAACCACAGTGTGGCCGATTCAGTAGCCTTTTATATCAAAACGCCGGCAGCTTCTGTTTTACACACCGGAGACTTTAAGATTGATTATCAGCCCATTGATGGCGAAATCATGGATTTACAGCGTATCGCCAAGCTGGGGAGCCAGGGTATCGACCTGCTCATGGCCGACAGCACCAACGTAGAGGAGCCAGGCTTCACGCCTTCAGAAAGCTCCGTTGGCGCGACCTTCTACAACCTGTTCAGAGGCTGTAAAAACCGGATCATTATCACCACCTTTGCATCAAACGTGCACCGGGTGCAGCAGATCATTGACGCGGCAGCCAGCTATAAGCGCAAGGTTATCATCAACGGCCGGAGCATGGAAAATATGGTGGAGGTCGCCTCCGATCTGGGCTATCTGAAAATCCCTAAAAATATCCTCATCGATATCAAGGATATGAAGAGCTACAAAGACAGTGAGCTGGTTGTCATCACCACCGGCAGCCAGGGTGAGCCCATGGCGGCCCTTGGCCGAATGGCCCACGGCGAGCACCGTTTCCTGAACATTAAAAAAGAAGACACGGTTATTATCTCAGCCTCTCCGGTACCGGGGAATGAAAAGATGGTTGCAGAAGTGATCAATAAGCTGGTGGACCTTGGCTCAGAGGTTGTCTATAAAAAATTTGCAGACATTCATGTTTCGGGCCATGCACGCCAGGAAGAGCTGAAGCTGGTCCAGACACTGGTTAAGCCAAAATTCTTCTTACCCGTTCACGGTGAGGCACGGATGCTCGTGCATCACGCCGCTCTTGCGGAAAGCGTGGGAACCGACAAGCGCAACATCTTTCTTGCGGAAAATGGGACGATCCTGGAACTGGATCACAGAAGCTGTAAAATTACCGGCAAGGTACAGGCAGAGCCAGTACTGGTCGACGGCCTGGGTGTCGGCGACATTGGAAATATCGTATTAAATGACCGTAAACGCCTGTCAGAGGACGGCCTGTTTATTGTGGTGGTGACCATGCACAAGGGCAAGGCCATCTCAGGGCCAGACATTATCTCCAGAGGCTTCGTCTATGTACGCGAATCTGAAGAGCTCATCAACACAGCCCGAGAGGAAGTTAAAAAAGCCCTTCTGGCCTGTGAAGAAAAAGGCGTAGTGGACTGGAGCTCCATTAAAAACGAGATCCGTGAGTCTCTTTTCCGTTACCTGTACAGCCAGACAAACCGGAAGCCAATGATCCTGCCGATTTTAATGGAAGTATAACTTCACAGTTTTTAAATTAAATAGGATTTAGAAATCTTAAGCTTCAGAATATGGGAAAATTTTCCCATTATCTGGAGCTTTTTCTAAAATAATGGCTATAATTGTAAAAATTTAGTAACAATTTGATCTAAGATGTGTTATAATGTTGATTAAACGAAAAGAAAGGAACCTAGGGAATGAACGTATATGATGAAGCCAACAATCTGGCCCAGGCTCTTAAAGAATCAAATGAATACCAGAACTTTAAAGCAGCAGAGCTTAAGCTAAAGGCTGACGAAGAACATTACGCAATGGCTCAGGATTACGCGAAAAAGCAAATGGGCCTTCAGACAAAACAAATGATGGGCCAGGAGCTGACAGAGGAAGAGGTAGAAGCCTACAACTCATTAACAGCGTCCGTGCTGGGCATTCCGATTATTGCCGAATACTTTCAGGCGCAAATGTATTTTGGCATTGTCTTCCAGGATATCATGGATATTATCAGCAAAGCCGTTGATTTAGACATGAGCGGCATGTTTGGCGGCGAGGAAGACGCAGAGTAATTAAATAAATCCAGGGGGTACTTTCCAAAAAAACAAGGTACCCTTTTTTTGAGTAAATCCCCGTAATTGAGGTGAGTAAATGAAGATTAGATTAACCCAGGGCGAAGCGAAAAAAGAGGCTTCGGAGCCAAAAACGCAGAGCCGTCAGACACAAAAGCGGACGGCTCAGTCAACCGAGGTGGAGATGCGTAAAAAACGTGCGAAAGCCAAGCGTCCCGCGAATGCAGGCACCCAGACAGCACCAAAGAAAAAAACACAGCAGCGGCAGACAGCAGAGGGAACCGCAGCACGCCGCCCTGTAGAAGGCAGGAAAGCACAGGAACGCAGAGAGGCACCCCGCCAGGCGGGCGCAGCCGCCCCAAAGCAGAGACCAGCCGGCCAGAAAAAAGGCCAGTCTGGCCAAAGAGCTGGCAGCCCGGGCACTGCTAAGAAGAAGAGACCGGTACAGAAGCAGCCTGCCGAGCCACGCCAGAGAAGAGAAGCAGAGGAAATGGGAGCACCTGTAAAAAGAAAAAAAGGTGGACTAAAATATAAGCTGCCTATTGTCATCGCAGCCGTTGTGCTGATTGTCGTTATTGGCATCTTTGCAGGCAGAAGCTTCTATAACGCTATGCTGGAGCCCACAGGGACAAGCACAGAAACCATGATCGTCGAAATTCCAGACGGCTCGACCATCAAAGACGTTGGAGAGATCCTTTACGATCAGGGCTTAATTAAGAATACCATGATATTCCAGAGCTATGCAGGACGCCACAGCCGTGGCACAAGCGGTATGCAGGCCGGCAATTATGAAATGAACCACGCAATGTCCATCCCGGACATTGTGGACAAAATGCTGAACGGCGATGTCTACAGCGGTGCGATTCCAGTGCTCCTGTCCGAGGGCAAAAACATCAATGAAATGGCCCAGATACTGGAAAAGCATAATATCTGTACCTCAGCGGCCTTTATCAGTGAAACCAAGAAGCTGGGCGAATACAAAGCCCTGTATCCGATTTTGAGCAGCATTCCGGACGATAAGAACCGGACCCTTGAAGGCTACCTGTTCCCAGATACCTACGAGATCGAGCCTGGCAGCACTGCGTCCGACGTTGTGAAAAAAATGCTGGACCGTTTTACAGAGGTTTATAATCAGGATTTTATGCAGCAGACCATAGAGAAGGGCAAGACAGTGGATGAAATTGTCATTATGGCGTCCATCGTTGAGCTTGAAACTAAGCTGCCCGAGGACAAAGCCAATGCCGCCAGTGTTTTTTATAACCGTATCGCCCAAAATATGCCTTTACAGTCCGACATTACCGTGGACTACGCGCTGGGCAAAAAACACGCGGTGCTGACCGAGGAACAGACCAAAATCGATTCTCCCTACAATACCTATCAGAATTTAGGATTACCTGTTGGCCCGATCTGCTCACCGGGGAAAAGCTCCATCGACGCAGCCATCAACCCGGCCCAGACCAAGTATCTGTTCTTTGTAGCCGATATGGATTCCGGCAAGCTCTATTTCAATGAAACGCTGGAAGGACATAACGCCGATGTTCAGAAGTACATGGGAGACTAGAAAGCGTAACAAACCGTGAGTGATATTGTACCAGATTACATAGAAGATTATATCCGCAGCCTGCTCCCCGGCGAAACACCTGCCCTTGAGCGGCTGCGGCTCATTGCAGAAACCAATCATGTACCCATTATTTTTCCAGAGGTTCGCAACTACCTGGAAATACTGATCGAAACCCATCAGATTAAAAGTATTCTGGAAATTGGAACAGCCGTCGGTTACTCTGCCGGGGTTTTTGCCCATGCCATGGGGAAAAACGGCCGTGTAACCACAGTAGAACGGGATGAGCGCATGATTGCCCAGGCCAGAGAAAACATTGCCAAAATGGGCTATGAGGACCGGATTCACCTAATCCAGGGCGACGCCCAGGAAACAGCGGCCAGCCTCACCGGAACCTTTGACATGATCTTTCTGGACGGGGGTAAAGGGCATTACATCCATCTGCTTGAGGACTGCATGCGGCTTTTAAAGCCCGGCGGCCTCATCGTTTCCGACAACGTGCTCTACAAGGGAATGATCGCGACCAATGCGCTGGTGATCCGCAGAAAGATCACCATTGTCAAGCGCATGCGAAAATACCTGGATGCTATCAGCCATGATCCCAGGCTCATGACCACCGTGCTGCCTCTGGGAGACGGACTGGCAGTGAGCTATAAAAAAATTGATTAACTAAAGCGGCCTACGGGCCGCTTTTTATTTTTGCATTTCATGGGAATTTGCTATATACTATAGAGATGAAAATCACGAAGGAGAACATAAATTGAGAAAAAAACCTGAATTGCTCGCCCCGGCGGGGAATTTTGAAAAATTGAGATATGCCCTGCACTACGGCGCCGACGCAGTTTATTGTGCAGGAAAACGCTTTGGCCTGAGGGCAGGGGCTGGTAACTTTGAAATGGAAGAGCTTGAGGAAGCTGTCCGTTATGTCCACGAAAGAGGCAAGCGCATCTACGTTACCCTGAACATGATCCCCCACAACCGCGACCTGGAGGGGCTTCCAGAATATGTTCATGCCCTGAAAGCCATGGGCGCAGATGCCGTACTGGTGGCAGACCCCGGCGTTTTTGCCATTGTGCGTGAGACCGAACCAGAGCTTAAAGTTTCCATCAGCACCCAGGCCAACAATACCAACTGGAAAACCGCAGAGTTCTGGTACCATCAGGGAGCACGCCGCATTGTGCTGGCCCGGGAGCTCGGCCTTGAGGAAATGCAGACCATTGTGGAAAAAACACCAGCCGATATGGAAATTGAAACCTTTGTGCATGGCGCCATGTGCATTTCCTACTCAGGGCGCTGCCTGCTGAGTCACTACATGACCGGCCGCAACTCCAACCAGGGCGACTGCGCCCACCCCTGCCGCTGGAAATACCACCTCATTGAGGAGACAAGACCAGACGAGGACTTTAGCATAGAGGAAGACGAAACCGGCTCCTTTATCTTTAATTCCAAGGACCTCTGCCTTATCGACCATATCCCAGAGCTCATAAACGCAGGCATCGACAGTCTGAAAATCGAGGGCCGCATGAAAAGCATCTATTACGTGGCTACCGTTGTCCAGGCTTACCGCCAGGCCATTGATTATTACTACGACCACCCCGAGGAGAAAAGCGTCGATCCCAAATACTTCGAGGAGCTTCGCAAGGTCAGCCACCGGAACTATACCACTGGCTTTTTTGAACACAAGACCACAGCCGATGACCAGAATTATGGTACCAGCAGCTATACCCGCCTGTACGATTTTGCAGGCGTGGTCCAGTCCTACGACCCCAAAACCCATATCGCCGTTATCCAGCAGCGTAATAAGATAAACGCAGGAGAAACTGTAGAGGTGATGGTGGCAGGCTCCAAGGAAGGGTTTTACACACAGCAGGTGGGTGAAATGCAGGACGAAAAGGGAAACCCCATTCAATCGACCCCGCACCCCAAAATGATCTACAGCATGAAAATGGATAAGCCAGTGAAGCCCATGGATATTATCCGGAAAAAAGAACAGTAGCATAAGGTCACATACATACGTGTATGTGGCTTTTATTTTTACCCCTTAATCTCGCAATGTGCTGGGTACAAAGGATAGAAAAGAAAGCTAAAACAAAGGAGTGCAAAATGCAATCAAGCATAACCATGGAAGCATGGCTGAGGCAACGTAAGCCAAAAGTCAAGGGGAGCAGCCTCAAGACCTATAAGAGCTATGAGCAGGCACATATCCTGCCCTTTATGGGCAGTGTGCCGCTGATCGAGATCACCGCCAAAAAGCAAAGAAAGTTTAAGAAATGGCTGAGGAAAAGCCTGGCCCGAAAAACCGTGCGCGATATTCTGGCCTATCTGCACAGTATCCTGAGAGAGGCCGAGAAAAAAGGAATAAAAGTGTGCGTCCAGACCCCAAAAATCAAGGTTTACCCAAAGGAGAAGAAAGTTCCCGGGTACGGCGAGCATAAAGCCCTGAGTGCAGCGCTGCAAAAAAGCCAGGCGCCCCAGGATATGGGGATTTTGCTGGCCATGTCGACAGGTCTGCGGCTGGGCGAGGTGCTGGGCCTGCGGCTTAAAGATATTGATTTTGAGACCAATGTGCTGCATGTGCGCCGTAACCGCCAGCGCGTCTGCAACCCCAAAACAGGAAAGCACAGCGTTGTTCTCCAAAGCCCAAAGACAAGAGCCTCAAGGCGGGATATCCCCATTCATACAGAATTGAAAGCAGCCTTGATACGCTATCTGGATACCCAGGGAAAGAACGACCCAAAGCGTCCTCTGATCGCAGCCCCCAGCGGCCGAGCCTACGACGCCCGGACACTCCAGCGGCGGTTTGATCAAATAAAGGCACACATGGGTCTGAACCCCCGGATCACCTTTCACAGCCTGCGCCACAGCTTTGTCACCCGCGCCCTGGAGCTGGGCGCCGACATGCGTGCCGTATCCGGGTTTCTGGGGCATTCCAGCATCGCCTTTACATTGAACTGCTACAGCCACTGTGTGACCGGGTACAAGCGGCAGCAGATGGCCCTTATTGCCAAAAGTTTTTAAATATGAAAAAGACGTTAAGTTGGAAACTTAACGTCAAAAGTAGAAGCTAATCTATTATAAGGTTAACATATTTCAATATAAATTACAAGTGTTAAAAAAATAACATAAAACTCAATAAAGCCTGCTCTATTCCGAACAAGTTTTTTCAAATAAACATCATTAAAAACAATAAAACAGCGTTAAGTTTCCAACTTAACGTCAGGTCAGAGCCGTAATCTTAATGTCTATGGCAATTTTTCATCATGAAAATTCATCAAAAGAAACGGTAGCTGGCCTTATTTTCGTGCCGCAAAAAAGCGCGGTCGAAGGAGAGAAAGCCATGCAGATTGATTTAGATACCTGGTTAGCCAGCTGTGGCTCAGAGGTTCAGTCCCACAACCGGCGTACCGGCCAGCTTATCCGCGCCCTGCTCACCGAGGTAGGCAGGGGAGAGCTGATAAAGCTCTGGCGTTTAAACCAGAACGGCCCCTGCGATTACCATGATATTGGCAAAAGAGCAACGGACACCGATCCCCTGCGCCACTGCAGCCGCGGCGCAGCACTGTTCTCCCAGGCCTATGAAAAAGCGCTTGACGGCAGGGAGCGCATCTTTTACAGCATCGCCTGTGATCTGTGCCGCTACCACCACGAGCGGTGGGATGGCACTGGCGGTCCCGAGCACCTATCCGGGGACGATATTCCCATTATCGCAAGAGCAGGAGCGGTGGCTGACGCTTGGGATTATCTGGACACTCAGAAGCCCCAGCTGTCCCAAAAAGAAAAGCTGCAATGCCTTAAAGCCTACGCTGGCACCTGGTATGATCCAGAGCTGGTGGCAGCACTGGAACGTTTATTCCCGGTTCAGCCGGTAGAATAAAAAATCTTTTTTACCTTTTTCCGGCAGCAGCGCAGCGCCAACCGGGCTGCTGCCACCTCATAAACCCAAAGAAAAGAGAAAAAACTTGAAACTGAACATCATAAGCGAAGATAATTACAGCGCTGTCTATACCCATGAAAAGAGCGGCTTTACCACCAAATACTATACCAAAAAACAGATGGCCGCCTTATATCCCAGCCACACCTACAAGGTGGTTGGCGCCATTGGCGCTGTCAAAGGCGAAAAAGAAGCTGGTAAGGAGCGCCTGAGCCTGGAAGACGGGAAAGGCCATAACCTGCCCGTTACCCGGCAATTTGCCATTACCCCGGCCACCGCAATCATTGGTTACGTACGCGTAAAAGACAACGTCTTTGCCGCCATTGTAAAAAACGTGGCCTTCAAACGTCTGGCCATAGCCGCGGCTGGCATTGCGCTGCTCACCTTTGGCGCCTGGTGCGCAGTCAACTGGTATGACTGGTTCCCGGCAAAAATCGAGATCGACCCCAACGCAGTGGTCACCCAGACAAAGGAGACCCCTGTGAACGAGGACATCACCATCCCAGGCTACACGGTCATCACCGCCGACAGAGACGGCCGCACAAAGTGGAGCCTGCAAAACCCAGAGGGCAACCCTTGCTATTTTCAGGTCACCCTTAAGCTGGCAGACAGCAACCGCAGGCTGTACCAGTCCGGGCTTATGCCCACCGGCAGTACCATTGAGAACCCCAAATTGGAAGCCACGCTGGACCCTGGCACCTACGATGTCCTGATCCAGTACAATACCTACGAGCTGGAGGGGGCCCACAGACCCATGAACAGCGCGTCCACCGTGAGCCAGCTCATAATACAGTAATCTGCCATGAAACAACAGAGGAGGAAAGCCATGAAACACAATAAAATGATGAAGCATATCCTGCCTGTTTTGCTGGCAGCGCTGGTGGCCTTTTCCTCACTGGGGCTTGGCAGTCTGGCGCCTCTGGTACAGGCCGAGGAAGCAAGCAGCGCTTCTGTTAATACGAATCCGGATGGAAGCCCAGCCACCGATTGGAGTCAAAAACCAAAGGATTCCTGGGATGCCAAAGACAACAATGGCCGTTATAAATATATTGACATTGCCTGGTTTGCAGAGCATACCAGTGATGCAATTTATACGCTGAATAATGAAGAACAGCTGGCAGGACTGATGGTCCTTAGCAAAGTGGGTGCAGTAACAGATAAAAACGGGAAAGCCGTGAGTGGGAGCGGCGGTAGGAACTTTTCAGGAAAAACCATACGGCTCAGTTCCAATATGGATATTGGTGCACATTGTTGGACAGGAATCAGCTGTTTTAATGGTATTTTTGATGGGAGTAGCTTCGTAGTCTCTAACGTGTGGCTTGATAATTTAAGTGTTAATATGGGATTTTTTAGTGAAGCGAATGGAACGATTAAAAATGTTATTATTGATCAAAGCCACTATCGTTTAAATCAATACTCCGCTGCTTTGGTTGGATACTCAAATGGCAGTGTACAGATTAGCAATTGCAAAGTATCTAATACAGAAATTATGATTTCTGGCAGCGGACAGGCCCGCGTAGGCGGCATTGCAGGTCAGATTAACACAGGCAATTCAAACATTAATAACTGTTCAACCGAAAATCTCTGGATCAAAAATGATGGAACAACCAATGATCTTCGCCATGTGGCTATGATTGTATCTGTTTTTTCCGCTGCGTCTATTAAAAACTGTACTGTTAGCGGGGGAGGCATTTTATTGGATGATACCAATAAAGGCCATAATTACGATACGCTTAATGTCGCTTCCATTTATGCGGCGATTGATAATAGCGGGGCGCAGGTGACCGGCTGCAGCTCCGATGCGATGATTCAGGTAAGAGGCTTTACACGAAGCAGTAGTCCAGATGCAAATAAAAATAGTATAAATATTGGAGGACTCTACGCTGGAATAGGCAGTGATGTTACATATTCCTGTTTTACAGGATCTGTTGAAGCAGTAAACTGTCAGGCAAAAAATATATTTAGTATTGGTGGCTTGGCCGGGAGTATCGCAGCTGGAAAATCGGTTGCAAACTGCTATAATGCCGGTAAGATCACGGTTGAGGACTGTACAGTAAGTGGCAGTGCTGATCTTTCTAAAAAGGCAGCTGGTGTGGTTGGCAATCTGGAAGGCAGCATGGACGGCTGTTATAATTCTGGAACCATCACGGGTATGGGAAGCAACAGCACCAATGCGTTTGGCGGCTTGACTGGAACCATCGGCGGAACAATCAGTAATTGTTTTTATATTAATGCTGTCAAGGCTTCAGGTGATGACAATAGTACAGGAACAAATGCCATTAACTTGGCCGCCATAAAAGATTCTTCGGGTACAGACATCGTTACACAGATCAGGCAAGGAGACGATACTGCACGGGTGGTACTGGCCGATGCCGAACAGCTGAAGGGGTTACAGAATGCAAGCGCTTTAGGTGAGAGCTTCGGCATTCAGGTTCCGACTGCCTCGGCCTTTGTCTCCGATAAGCCCTCAGCTGTTCAGGCCATTGTCAATACGGACAACAGCGTTGGCCTTAAAACCTCTGGCGGCACAGGCGGGGCAGCTGCCATTACAGCCAAACTCTATCTGAACCAAAATGAGCTGGCTTATGCGCCGGGAGCGGCTACCCGTACCTTTTGCGGACCGGTCAAAAGCGTTGAGGCCCCCATTACCCTGAACCTGAATGTGGTCTACGTAGGGCTGAACAACAAAAGTCCCACCAGCGCCATTGAGGATACAACCGATTTTGGACTAAGGGCAGGCGTTACTTTTGGCGGAACCGGTGTAGATAAAGACAGCTATACGCTAAAGTGGTTTAAATCCAGCAATAAACAGAGTTCTCCGCCAGACAGCAGTGCAGCCGGTGCCGAAGTCGCCGGCCTCACCGAAACCTGGGATGATGTGACAGCCGGAGAGGTAACATGGAAGAAAACCGCCGATACCAAAGCCCAATTTACAGCGGACGATGCAGGCTGGTATAAGCTGAGAGCGACACCGACCAATTCCGCAGGAGCCTTTAAGGATTATACCTTCGAGACCGCCTGGCAGTACCTGAGTGTGGACAACCTCATGGTCTTTGACGATTCCAGCACAATGCCTGATAAAATCGAGCTCAGCCGCCAGGATACCGATATAGAAAATAAAACCCGGCTGGCCGTAAAAATTGAGATTGCAGACGGGTTTACCGGCAGCATAAAATATGGCTGGTATAAGGTAGATGAGACAACAACGCCGATAGCCGGAACCGAAAAAACAGCTGCCATCACAACAGATGCCGCTGCGCATACCATCACCGATACGCTGACCGTGGGCAATGCCTACAGCGATGCGCTCAAGGGTACCTACCAGCTTATTGTCACCAGTGTTACACCCGATGGGCAAACAGCGCAGACAAAAGACATCCGCGGCCCGGCCAGTGAGATCCGCTGCTACAATGCCGAAATAAAGGACGACTACGTACAGGCAGGTCCAGGCTATGAGGGCACCCCGGGCAACACCATGACCCAGAGCATCATTACCCTGTCCGAGGATTTCGCGGCCAGTATGTACGATGCCTATTGGATTAAAGGGGGAACGCTTGATGAAAGCACAGATTTGAGCGACTACACACAAGTGCGCCATGCCACCCTGACACAGCAGGCGGATGGTACCTACAAAGCCATTGCGGCCTTTAACATGGAAAAAGGCTGCGAGGGTGACAATTACCAGCTGGTCATCTATCCGACCAACACCACAAGGCCCTGGACCGATACGGCCATGCAGTTTAAAGGCGCAGCGAACTGCGTGTTAACACTGTACAGCATTGACACCGTCACCTACAACCTGGCTGACCGCTATTCCACCACCGAGATGACAGCAGAGGGTGTACTCATTCCGTCGCCCGCTGTCGATACCATCAATCCAGATGGCAGCCTGACCTACACCAAGGTCTCCGGTCCAGAGACTTTCACCATCGATTCAGCTGGAAGGATCATCTGCCCCACAGACCTGTCCGCCATTTCCAATGGGCTCTACACCTACACCATAAAAGTGACGGAAGAAGGCTTTAAAAATGATGCGGGCGCAGTCCTCAGCGGCCCAGGCATGAGCAAAAACGTCACCATCAGCTTTCAGGTAACCGGCTCATCCGATTTCCCGTTGACCGATAAGAACCTGTATATCTACGATACGGGCTATATTTTAGCCGACAGTGAACCAGACCAGGCAACTTCCCAGATTATTCCTTATCAAGGTATTTATAACATACCGGCAGGTACAGGCGAATCAAATGTGTGGCAGCATACCATCACGGTGGTTAGCGGCGAGCACACAGGTAGCGGCCGCATTATCTTAGGCGGCAGCTTTAGCACTACCGGAGCACCCATCACCGTAAAAACCGGCGCCAGCGCCCAGGTCAGCATTGCCGATGGGACTGGGATTACACTCACAAACACCAGCAGCGGCGGCCCAAGTCTGAAAAGTGACGGCAGCCTTATTCTGGCCGGCGGCGCCGGTACCAGCACACTCAACGCGCCCGGCGGCATTGCCGGAGGCGGCAGTCTGACCATCGGTGCGGCCGATCATAAAGGCATGACGGTCGATGCCGCCAGTGCTATCACCACTGCCAATACCACCATCGAGAGCGGCCATGTAGAGGTGAGCGGCAATATTGGTGGGAACGTCACTGTCAAAGGCGGCAATGTCAAAGCCGATACCATTGGTACCAGCGGAGCCATCATCACCATCGACGGTGGCTCCATCATCGGCACCGTCAGCGGCGACGCCAAAGACAGTGCTGGGGAGCCCGTCTACCCCGTCACCCTGAGAGTCAGCGCTGCCCCGGAAGCTTATAAAGATCAGGCACTGACCGTCATGCAGTGCAAGCAGTCCGGCGCCGATACCCGCCACTGGGAAGCCACAGCCTCGGGAGACCGTTTTAAGAAAGACGGCGGCAGCAATGGCGAGTTGTACGTCTATCTGCCGTATGATACGGCCGACTATACCACGGTTACAGCCGTTACCGACACCGGTAGTTTTACCAGAAATATTCGGGCCGATAAAAACAAACAGCTGGCCACCAGCCTTCTGTCCATGACCTACAGCGTCAAAATCCCGAAATCCGTCGGGCAGAGCAATGTTTCACTGGGCAACGGCGCTGCCGCCGATATCACCATTGGTATGAATAACAATGATGGCTGGCTTTACGAGGGCCGAACCATCGACCTTGAAATCAGCCCCAATGAAGCCTACCGGGATGTCTGGGGCAATTATCTGCTGAAAAAAGAGGGCGCCAATGCCGACGCCTATAAACCAGAGTTTTGGATACAAACCCCATCGGGCAGCGCCCTGAGTAAAGCCGGGTATTTTGGCACACTAACAGAGCAAAGCCGTACCAGCGGCCAGACCGGACAACTCATCGTGCCCGCCGACAGCCGCATTACCGAGGGCACCTACAAAAGCCAGCTAAACTGGAAGATCATCCCCAACGACCCCGTGGTCGGCGGAGAAAAATAACCATCTTACTGAGAGGGACCCCCCTTTTATCATAAACACAAGAAAATCAAAGAAAAGAGGAAAGACAAAATGGCAATGAAGAAAAAAATAGCAGCTGCTATAGGAACCGTGCTCATCACAGCACTTTGTTTTGGAGGAAGCGTATTCGCAGAAAGCAAACCCGTCAACGGAACCGGTGCAGAGGAATCAAACGCAGTAGACGGCACAACCGATGCAACCGTGACTTACACTCAAGCGCAAGACCCTACATGGTCCGTCAATATTCCAAAGAGCGTGGATTTCGGTAAAATTAACGCGGCAACACAAAATGTTACCAAAATATTAGACTACTCGGCAAGCATTTCAAATAATCAAGTTACATCACTCAAAATCGCTTTGAAGAGCGCTACAGGCCCATCTTTTGCCATGAAAGATGCAACACACAACATCACAGTGGCTGATGCGTTCACCATTAGAGATAACACCGGCAACGACCTGACCGCAGGCGGCACACTTCTCACCCTCGCAAACGGCGAGACAGGAACCGCCCAGGCAATATTAGATGTCAGTAAATTTAAAACTGCTAGTATAAGTGATGGTGATCATGCCTTTACAGGGAATTTCGCGGTTACCATCACACCAGTAAAAGCAACACCGTAATAACATCTTGCTGGAAACGACGCCCACGTCGTGCCCCGCGAACAGCGACCACCATCCCAAAAGGAGGCGTACGCCCATGAAAAACCGCATATCCATCCTCACCCTTTGCCTCCTTCTGCTGTGGTCAGCCCCGGCATTGGCCGAGGAACAACCCGATACGTCCGGCGGCCAGACTGCCGTCACCCTGACCTATACGTCTGGCTATATCATACCCACCGATGTGCCCTACGATCCAGACTTTCGTTTCAGCCTGACTGCCCAGACCCGCTACACTGACAAGACACCCTTCAGCCACGGCTTCATGGAACTGCACTCAACTGTCAAAAGGGCCAAGACCGATGAAAACGGCGCCTTTTCCATGGAAAACATAGAGCAAGGCAGCCGCGTCTTTAAAGCACTGGACCAGAGTAATGCAGAGGTCGGTGCTATGTGCCTGCGGATCGACCGTACCAATAGCGTCGAAGAAACAAAAGTCATCAGTCTGCCCGACGGTACCACCGCCCTGTGCGTCAATGCCCGTATCAAAAACTTAGAGCTCATCCTTGAGCTGGACGGACAGGGTAATATGAGCATTATCGAAGCACACGGCAGCCAGAACACTACACAGCTACATGGCAGCCAGACCCCGGTAAGCCTGAATCCTTCTACTGGGTTACTCAGTGGTCCCGCTGTGCCCGCCTGTGCAGTCCTGCTTCTGGCCGTACTGACAGGAGCCGTCTGGAGTATACAAAAATCAAAGAATAAAGCATAAAACAGCAGCAAATGGGACAACGGCTGTCACCCATCAAAACACCGAAGGCCACATACCAATATGTGTATGTGGCCTTCGGTGTTTTTGTTTAAGAAAAAGAGGAAAAAATGAACCCCAAGATGCAATCTATCCTGCCCCCCAAAAGCTTTAAAAAGCAGATTGAAGCCCATCCCGACCAGTTTGAAAAAGTCGAAAACACCGGCTATGAAGACCGGGAAGGCCGGGAAGTCATGGCCCAGTACGTGTTCCACGGCCAGGCCCTCACCCAGACCTGCAAGGGCTGCGGCGGCGTCCTGAAGCCCAAGGAAATGCGCGCCGAGGGCCAGAACGGCCATACCCACATTGTCAACGGCCTTGCAAAGCCCGTGGAGGTGGCGCCCGGCCAGGTGGTCGTGGTCTATGTGTGCAGCCGGGTCTGTCTGGAATGCGCTACCCATCAGCGCGTCTTTCCCGAGGGCGTGGCCGGCTGGGTACGCCATGCCCTCATGATGGTCTGGGAGCTGCTCACCCTTTTGTTTGAAAACGATGAACTTTCCCATCCCGGCAAGATGAAGGGAAAAGTACGCCGCCCCTGGGAACGCCTGGACTTTTACGGCGAGAACGCTACCCTGTACCGCTGGCGCGCCCGGGCGGCCCAATGGTTCTTAAGAGAATAAAAGAAAAATAATCTTATTTATGATCATTAAAAATTTGTTTGCGTGTTTAAAGGGTGAAAAGTCTTGTAGGATAGAACCATCAGCAGGCGCAAGAAAAAATTGCGCGGCTGAAATCTAACCAATCTATTTTACAGGAGGTTTACCATGAAACGTAAACAGACAACCCCAAAGGATGAAACGGCCCCAAAAGCGTGCGCCATGTGCTGTGGTTTGTGCGCACAAAAACAAGAAAACTGGACCGTGGCCGAGCTGGCCGAGTCCATGCGGGTGCGGGGGCTTAACATTGGCCGCAACCGGCTGCACGCCTGGCTGAGAAGCCACGGCTATACAGACCGCGCCCAGCGGAAAGGGCAGAACCTGCCAACCCGCAAAGCCCTGGACAGGGGATGGATGGTCATCGCCTGTGTGGAGGGCTGGAACAGAGCGCGTGACCAGAAGGTCAGGTGGCCGTCCATCCGCGTTACACCGCTGGGGCAGGCGTATTTTACCGGGCTGTTTGTTCTGGAGGGGAAGGGCCAGTGAACTACCTGACCGAGCTGCTGGCCTTTTACAAATGGCTGGAGACCAACCCCATGAGCCCGCTGCTCCAGGCCTACTGGCACCTGCTCATGTACACCAACAACAAAGCCGCCGTCCGGGCAGAGGACGGCCGCTGGCACTGGCCCGTGGACTTCAAGGTACCCAACACCGTACTCATGCCCCTTTTAGGCATCAAAGACCGGCGCGTACTGCTGCGACAGAGAGGGTACCTCATAGACCACAAACGGGTGACGTACCAAAAGGACAAAGGCCAGCGTGCAGGTACCTACCGCCTGGTGCCCTTTGACAGAGGCCTGAGCATCACCGCCCTCCAGACAGAGACAGGGGACAGTGTGACACAAATCTGGACACAAGCTGTCCCGCCCCCTGTGACCGAAGTGTCCCCGTTCATAAATATAAATCATAAACACACTTCTCTATTGTATTCTAATCCGGAGGACGCGCCCTTCATCCCCCAGTTCAATCTGCTGCCCCAGATCCCCGAGGAAGAAAAAGCCGCCATCCGGGCCCAGTACCCGGGCGACGAGGTGGCTGCCTTTAACGCCATCTGGGCCGCCCGAGAGGCAAAACAGAAAGGAGAAACAACATGAACCGATATGGGATCGGCCCCAGCGTGGTAAGACGGAGAAGAAGCTACATGGTCGAGGCCGAGTGCCGGATAAAAGCCGGCTTTTACGCCCGCAGCGCCGAGGAAGCCGAGGAAGACTTTAACGAGCTCAGCGCCGCCGTCGAAGACCAGTTTCCCGGCCTTGTGCTTGAGATTACAGACGTCTATGAGGACGCATAGGAGGCTTATTTGAGCAGCTACAAAGTAATTGATGATTTGGTCAAAACCTGTAAAATCGGGCAAAAATCCCCGGAAAACAGCCCCGAAAAAGAAGGCGGCCGAGTGGCGGGCCAGATGCTCGTCATGACCTTTAAGCCCCTGATCCTGGCCACCCTCAGCCGCTCAGGCATTAAGGACGGCCAGTTTGAGGACGCCTTCCAGGACGGCGTGGTCGCCTTTATGGAAGGCCTGAAAAAGTTTGACCCCGGGCGGGGCGCGGGATTCAACGCCTTCATCCAGGTGTACCTGCGCCAGTATTACAAAAAGTGGCAGAGCGGGCAGTTTAACCATTCCATAAAGCCCGATAAAACCCTTGACGACCCAATCCCCGGAAGAGAAGGCCTGACCCTCGCAGAAGTCATACCCGACAAAGAAATCAACCTCGAGGCCGATTATATCGAGCGAGAAGAAAAAAGCAACGGCCAGAAAAGGCTCGCCAGAGGACTGAGCCGCCTGAAGCCCAGCTACCGCAGCGTGCTGGAAAAGCACTATTATGAGGGCAGAACCCAGACCGAAATTGCCGAAAAAGAAGGCGTGAGCCTGCAGGCCGTTAACCAGCGCCATGACCGAGCCCTCAAAAAATTAAAAAAAGTTTTGTGAAAAGCGTTGATATTTTCTGCAAAAAAGGAATGTATGTAGTGTAGGGCAAAACACCACACAAAATACTAACCCAAAAGGAGAAATGCACATGGCAGTCACAGAAACACTCAAAGACACAAAACTCAAAGTGAAGGTAAACTATGGCGAAAAAGAAGGTAAAATTGAGCGTGGCAGCAAAACCTATGGCGATGTCAAGCATGACGCTACCAAGGAACAGCTTGAGAGTGCCTACGGGCACATCATTTCCATGCAGGAGCCCATTGGCGAGGGCTGTGAGCGTATCACCGCCAGCGACATCACAAAAACCGAGTAAATAAGAAAAAACACCACGGCATCCAGGATTCAAGTTTTAACAGGAAAAGGAGATAAACCATGGCAGTAACCATCAAAAAAGACCTGAATTTAGTTTTTACCACCGCGAGCGGCAAAGAGCACCGAATGACCATTCCCGACTACCGGGAGGGCATTACCGATGCGGAGATAAAAACCGCTGCCGCTGGCATTGTAGCCACCGGTGTCTTTGAGCCCGACGGCTTTGCGCTGGCCCAGCTGTCCGGCGCCAAGCGTGTGGATACCACTACCACCGACGTGGCCGTAGAATAAAAAAGGGGCGAAAGCCCCCTTTTTTATATGGAATGGCAAACCCGCCGCGCAGCAGCAGAAAAGGAGATTAAATGAAAAGAGTGCATAAACGTATTTTTATTATATTAGTGGCCATAGTAGTTACTGTGGCCAGCAGCATATTTTTAAGCAGCTTTCAGGCAGGGCCGGTAAATGAGCAGATGTTCCCGAAGACTCAGCAGGAGATTGCACCAGAGACCGAAACGCCTCAGGATGGGGCAGTCATCGACCACCCGCTGCCCGAGGACCCCATCCTCACCAACGGCCCCTGGGCATCGGCGCACTTTCTTATGGACGAGTACGCCTGTGACTGCGCGGGCTACTGTGACGGCTGGCCTGCGGATATGGATCCGGAGCTTTTAGAGAAAATTGAGGCGCTGCGGTGTTATTTTAACCGGCCCATCATCATTACCTCAGGCGTTCGCTGTGAAAGGCGCAACGCGGAGGTGGGCGGCATTGAAAACTCCTGGCATCTGTCTGGTCACGCGGCCGACCTGTACTGCCCCGGGGTGCCCTGTGACGAGGTGGCCTGGGTAGCCAGAGAGCTGGGGCTTGGGGTTATTGAGTACCCGGACCAGCAGTTTGACCATTGTGAGATATGGCATTAAAAAGAAGTCTCTTGGACTTCTTTTTAAGGTTTAAAGTCAGGCTCTGGCGTTTCGCATGCCTATCAGCTCGTTTACCAGAGTCGCGCCCAATATGAGCACAGCCCCAGCAGCCTGTATCAGGGTCATAGGCTCGGCGAGGAAGAGGCTTGAAAGCAAAATAGCGGAGATGGGATCGATATAGCTGAAAGTGGCGATAGTACGGCTATCCAGCCGGGGCAGGGAGGCAAAGTACAGAAGATAGCTGAAGCCAGTATGCACCACGCCCACAAGAATCAGCAGCATAACAGTAACTGCTGAGGCCCCTGTGAGACGGATGCCGTCCGTGAGCAGAACATAGGGCAGAAGCGCCAGAGCTGCGATAAACAGCTGGGTAAAGGCGCTTTCAAAATCCGAGATATCCTTTAAAAATTTGTTGGTCAGGACAATGGCCGCGTAAAAGACAGCGCCGCCAAAGCCGTAGGCAATGCCGATCAGGTTCTGACGATCCAGTGTGCCGCCCGCGCCGGATATGCAGACCATACCAGCCATGGCAGCGAAGATACAGAGCACATTTGTACGGGTCAGGGACTCTTTAAATACCACAGGCGTCAGCAGCATGACAATGACCGGAGCGCAGTAATAACTGACAGTGGCGTTGGCGATGCTGGTGTACCGGTAGGCCTGGAAAAGCAGGATCCAGTTAAAGCCAAGCATGATGCCTAATGGGAGCAAAACTTTAAGGTTACTTTGGATACGTTTAAAGGAAAGCCCCTTTTTAAGAATGAAACTGGACGCAAAAAGAAAGGCGCTCCCGATGAGTCCCCGGGCCAGAGCGATCTGGCTTGAGGTGAAGGGCAGGGTACGGACAAAGAGGCCGATACTCCCAAAAATAAGCATGGCCAGGGCAAAGAGCAGCTTTTGTTTGTTCATGGGGCCTCCTTTGCTATTCGGCAGAAAAATAATGATTCGCTTTGACCATTGTATCGGCGACCAGGGCTTTTGTCAATCCCAAACTGTGAAAGTCGTTTTTTATGCCTCTATACTGGCGCAGTAAGTCATAGAAGGCGGTTTACAGAATGTAAAAATTTTACAGGTGGATTGGCGATCTGGCGGCCCTGGCCAAAGGGTGGGGGCTTAATGTGCTGCCCTGCCATAACAATGGCTATATATTTGGAGATGGTAGAATAAGGGGCCGGGGATGTAAAATACTGCGTCTCCGGTTTTTTTATGAAATTTCTGGTATAATGGGCGTAACGATTACAGCGCAAAGGGGAATGAAATGAAAGGGTTTGAATTTTTAGATGAAAAGTATACGCGCTATATGCTGGAATGTTTTTCAAATGCCACAGGCCTGTATTTAAAAGGGATTGATCCCGAGGGCGAGGTATTCCTGGAGCTTGAGAACCTGCAGGAATGTGAATTTTGCGGATATGTCCGATCCTGCAACGACGGCGCGTGTACAGCCTCCTACCAGCAGGCCTGCCAAGAGGCTGCAAAGTGGAAGGAGCCCTATTTTTTCAGGTGTCACGCGGGTTTAGTCATGTGGGCAGTGCCCATCATCGTGGAGGAGCAGAGCGTGGGCTGCCTGATCTGCGGTCAGGTGCTGCTGTGGGAGATTGACGCGTTTTTCATTGAGGAGCTGGAAGAGATGAACCAGGACATTGAAAACTTTGGCCTTTTGTGTGAGAAAGCCAGAAAGCTCAAGGTGCTCTCGCCTCACAAAAGCCAGTCCGTAGCCGATATGCTGCAGGCCATCCTCAATTACCTGTCCAAGGCTAATGCCGGAGGGTACGATGAACGGCTGAAAACCGAGGCCTGGCGCAATGTGATCCTGAACCATATGGACGAGCGGAAAAACAAGTTTCTGGAGGACCCCTTTGACTACGACCGCCATCTCAAAAAGGAGAAGATGCTTTTACAAGCCATCCGCACCGGCCAGCGGGACAAAGTGTCCCGGGCACTGCCTGGCTTTCTGACCGACATCTACGTGCTGTCAAATTACAGCCCGGACCGGGTCAAGGTGAGGGTGCTGGAGTTTATGGCGCTGGTGTCCCGGGCCATTGTGGAGGCAGGACTGGACAGCCATATCGCCGTCATGCAGAACGAGAAGCTCTTTATGGAGGCGGCTGGTATCCGGGAGGTGGAGGTACTCTTTGACCGGGTCAGCACTATGGTGGATGAGTTTATGGAGGATATCTTTATTTTGGGCGAGACCTCCCACCGCAGTGTCCTGAAAGCCGTGCGGGAGTATATCGGCGCCCATTACCGGGAGGCGCTGAGAATCGAGGACCTCGCCGCAGAGGTGGGCCTCAGCGATTCCTACCTCAGCCATCTGTTTAAGGAAACCTTTAACTATACAGTGAACGACTATATCACACGGGTACGCGTGGAAAATTCAGTTCGGCTCATGGAAAAGCGGGAGCTTACCCTGAGGGAGATCGCTGCGCACTGCGGCTTTAAGTCGCCGGGCTATTTTTCAAAAGTGTTTAAAAAATACCTGGGGGTTACCCCGAGGGAATACCGTAACCGCTTTATTGAATAGAGAAAAACAGAAATGAAAATAAAGGAGGGTAAGCAATGGATTATTATAAAGCGATTAACAAAGCCATAATGGAAGGCGAGACCAGGGATGTGGTGGATCTGACAAGAGAGGCGTTGGCCCAGCTTTATCCGCCGGAAAAAATCCTGAACGACGGGCTGATTCAGGGCATTGAGCTGGTGGCGGAAAAATTTCGGGAGGCCGAGCTGCTGGTGCCTGAGGTTATCCTCTCCACGCGGGCAGTGCAGGCCGGGCTCAAGACCATTAAGCCTTATCTTGAGGCCGATGTAAAAAATAAACAGGTCAGGGTCATGATTGGCACCGTCTCGGGCGACCTGCACGACATTGGAAAGAACATCATCAAGATTGTGGTGTCTACCCTGGGCGTGGAAATCATTGACCTGGGCATTGACGTGTCCGCGGAAAAATTTGTGCAGGGAGTGCTCAAGGAAAAGCCTCAGATCCTCATGATGTCCGCGCTGCTCACCACCACCATCAACCAAATGAAGGCAGTAATCCAGCGTCTGGAAAAAGAAAATTTACGAAAAAATCTAATTGTTTTTGTGGGCGGCGCGCCAGTGACTGAGGCCTTTGCCGCGGATATCGGAGCGGATTATTATACGCCGGACTCTTCTGAGCTCAAGGAGATACTGGAAAAAATACTGAAAAAGCTGAAATCTGCCTGAAATTTTCCCTTAAGAAGCAGGTAAATCGAAATAATAGCAGGATCAAGCCATAGATAGCAGGATTATGCAAAAATCAAAGCTCTGAAATGGTGATATTATAATACCAACAAATCAAATAATTTACGAAAAGGGAGGGGAACATTCGTTGATCATTGTTGGAGAAAAGATTAACACCAGTCTGAAGGGGGTCACCGAATTTGTGCGGGAGCGCAATGCGGAGGCCATTCAGGAGCTTGCGGTTTCGCAGGCAGAGCTGGGGGCAGATTACATTGACGTGAACTGCGGCACGCTGGTTGATGAGGAGGTGGCAGCGCTGCCCTGGCTGGTCGAAACGGTTCAGCAGGCCGTCGACAGGCCCTGCTGTATTGACAGCCCGGACCCGGCTGCGCTGAAGGCAGCGCTGGCACTGCACAAGGGGGTGCCGATGATTAATTCCATCACCGCGGAGGCGGGCCGGTATCAGGAAATGATCGGTCTGGTGCAGGAATACCAGGCCAGGATCGTGGCGCTGCTCATCGACGACACCAACGGTATCAGCCCTGATGCGGAGGTACGGATCGGCATTGGCTGCCGGCTCATCGAGCAGCTGGCAGAGGACGGTGTGCCCATCGGGGACATTTACATTGACCCGCTGATCCAGCCGGTGAGTACCGGCGCAGATATGGGCAATGTGGCGCTGCGGACCATCCGGGCGCTCAGGGAGCGTTATCCGGAGGTGCACTTTATGTGCGGACTCAGCAATATTTCCTTTGGCATACCGGAGCGGGGACTGCTCAACCGGACCTATCTGGCCATGTGCATGGCTGAAGGCCTGGACGGCGCGGTGCTTGACCCGAAGAACGCCAGGATGATGAGCATGATCACTGCTGGTGAGGCGCTTCTGAACCGGGATAAGGGATGCCGGAAGTATTTAAAAGCCCATCGGAAGGGCCTGCTTGTATAAAAATAAGGGAAAATAAGGGAGAGAAAAACATGGAAAACTATATTGAAAAAATCAGAGAACTGGTACTTGAAGGGGAAGATGAAGAGATTGTTGAAATGATTGACGAGGCCGTGGAAGCAGGCGTATCGCCTAAGGAGATTGTGTCGGACGCGCTCATCGAGGGCATGAACCAGGTAGGGCCGCTGATGGCAAGCGGAGAGCTCTATGTGCCTGAGGTACTGCTGTGCGCTGAGACCATGCAGCTTGGTTTAAAGCATCTGAAACCACAGCTCCAGGCCGGTGATGTGACCACGCTGGGCAAGATTGTTATCGGTACGGTGGAGGGCGACCTGCACGACATCGGCAAGGATCTGGTGGCCATGATGCTTGAGAGCTCTGGATTTGAGGTGGTGAATATTGGCATTGACCAGGCGGCGGAGAATTTCCTGGAGGCTGGAAAGGATGCGGACATCATTGCTATATCCGCCCTGTTGACCACCACTATGCCGGCCATGCGTGAAACTGTGAAGGTGCTGAAGGAAAGCAAAGCGGGGGCCAGAGTGATCGTGGGCGGCGCGCCGGTCAGTGATGAATTTGCAAAAGAAATCGGCGCGGACGGCTACGCCGAGGACGCAGGAGCCGCGGTGGTTTTCTGTAAAGAATTATTGAGTGCATAGGGGGTAAAAATATGCGACCGGAATTACGATATTTAAGCAATAAGGATCTGGAATACGTTCATAATCTGGCTCTGGAGCTTCTGGAGGACATGGGCATCGAGCTTTGCGCCGAGGAAGCCAGAGATTATTTCAGGCAGGCAGGCGCCACCGTTGAGGGTGAGATTGTCAAAATCCCAAGAAAGATTATTGAGGACGCCCTGAAAACAGTGCCCAAGCGGGACGCTTTTACCCTTTATGGCAGAGACCCGAAGAACGACGTCAAGGTTAATGAAGCACTGCCCTCACTGGCAGCCATGACCATGGCTACCTCGGTCATTGACCCCCACACCAGGGAAAAGCGCCCGGCAACTGACCAGGATTTGACCGACCTGACAAAGCTCCTCGAGATCATGGACAATGTGAGCATTGCCAGCGGCCTGATCACACCTCAGGACGTACCATTGGAGAGCTCAGACTGGTATACCTGGGCGGGTACCATTAAAAATACCACCAAGCACATTACCGGCGGGGCTGTCGGCAAGGAGGGCGTGCGCGACGCTGTGGAAATGGCGCAGCTGGCTCTGGGCGGCGACATCGCCTTTGAGGACCGCCCGTTTATTTCTTTCTGGGTGCTGACCTCGCCGCCGATGAAGCTGGATGAAAATCCTCTGAATGTTCTTATGGAGGCCAGCCGCCTGAACGCGCCGTCGGTCATCAGCTCTGGCGGTATCCTGGGGATTTCCTCGCCCATTACCATCGAGAGCGCCATCATCCACACCCACGCGGAAACCCTGGCAGGCATCGCCCTGACCCAGCTGGTGCGTCCGGGCGTATCGGTGCTCTACTCCAGCTATGTCCGCAGCATGGATATGCAGACCATGA
The DNA here is from genome assembly GCF_900142645.1 of Eubacterium callanderi. GTDB lineage: Bacteria > Bacillota > Clostridia > Eubacteriales > Eubacteriaceae > Eubacterium > Eubacterium callanderi. The sequence continues at coordinate 265,461 of NZ_FRBP01000001.1, read as the reverse complement.
GCGTGTCCATGTCCTCGCCAGAGACTGCCATCATGAAGAGCATCATGGCCGAGCTGGGCCGCTATCTGGACCTGCCGACCAAAATGCCCACCAACCTGCGTGACGCCAAGCTCCTCGACGCCCAGGCAGGCTTTGAAACTGGTATGGTGGGAACCGTCGGCGCTCTCACCACTGATTTTCTGGTGTCCATGCAGCTGGATATCGATCTGGTGGTCGACTACGCAGACCTGCCCTACTCCAATGAATGCATGTCTCAGCTCAGACGCCTGGTGCGCGGCCTGGATTTCAGCGACAAGCGCATCGCTCTGGACAATATCCGCAAAACCGGACACGGCGGCAGCTACTTGAACGCCAAGCACACTGCCAAAAATTTCAGAAAAGAGCTGTGGATCGGCGACCTGACTGAACGCGGCAACTGGAAATCCTGGCAGAAGGATGGCGGAAAAGACATGCTTGAAAAATGTGCCGAGCGGGCGGTTGAGCTCCTGGAACAGGTGAAAGACGTCACGCTGCTGGACGCAGCCGTATGTGACAAAATCGACGCCATTGCAGACAGCGCGTTTGAAAAAGCGAAAGCCATCAAACGATGAGGTGGCATGATGAAAAGTAAACGCAACCTTGGCTTTATTGCCATGGCCGTGGTCATCATCATCTACGGCGTATCCTACATCGCGCGGGATGTCATTGTCAAGTACATGCACCCCACAGTGATTGTGGCCTTCCAGTTTACCATCATGACGGTGCTGTTCACACTGTACAACCTGTTTAAAAAGATGGACATGCGCATTGAGAAAAAGGATATCCTCATGGTGATCCTCTCCGGCCTTGTGGGCTGTACCTTCTTCCATGTCTTTACAGTTATGAGCGTTAAGTACATCGGCGCAACGGTCTCCTCGCTGCTCTTTGGCTTTGCGGCAGTGTTCTCACTGATGATTGACTTTGTTTTCTTCAAGCGTAAAAAGACAAAGCTGAGTATCCTGGCGGTTGTAGTATCCCTGGTGGGCGTGTACATCCTCATGGGCATTAATCCCAGCGACCTGGCAGAAACCAATTTTATGGGCTATGCCATCTGCCTGCTGAGCATTATTTCCTGGGTTATCTACTGCTTTCTGGCTGATAAGGTATCGGACAAATATGAGAAAACCGTTGTTCTGAACTACCAGGCTGTGGTGGGCGCGGTGACGACGCTGCCCTTCCTGTTTCTGTATCCGGTGGCCTTAGGCGATTTGGTTCGGCCAGAGGTGATTCTTGATTTAGTGATCCTCGGCGTATTCAACTCAACCTTTGCTTACTTCCTGAACATCTACGCGATCAAAAACATTGGCGTGACCTTTTCCAATCTGTTCATGAATTTCCTGCCAATAGTGACGATCATCGTAGGTGTGGTGCTCTACGGTACCATGCCAACTCTTAACCAGATTATCGGCGGCGTAATCATTATCGCGTCAGTTCTGATTCTCAACAAGGATCAGAAAAATCTGGACCAGAGCGCTGGTGAAATGCGGGCAGAGACGGATTTGAAAGAAGTGGATGTGGAATAAAAACAAAAATTGCCTGACACACTGAAATTTTCAGTGTGTCTTTTTTATGATAAATCCCAAGCTTTTGACAAAAAGGCACAAAACCATGATATAATAAAAGAATAAATCTTTTTACCATTGGAGGGTATGGGATGAATCGGGAAGAACAATCAGTGGATCGGGAGGCGCAGGGGCATGATGCCGCGCTGCACCCGGCCCTTAAGCTGCGGTTGGCCAGAAAGCGGATTTTCTTTGGGCCGGGGCCGGCCGAGCTGCTCATGCAGATCAAGCGGACAGATTCGGTCCGGATGGCCTGTGAGCAGATGGGCATCTCCTACAGCAAGGGCTGGAAAATGATCAACACCATGGAGGAGGAGCTCGGCTACAAGGTGACAAAACGCCAGCAGGGCGGAAGGAACGGCGGCAGTGCCTGTCTGACCCCGGAGGGGGAGGCGCTTCTGGCAAAGTACCAGGAGCTCGAACGCCGGAGCCGGGAGGCTGTGGACAGCATTTTTGAGGAGCTTTTTGGACCTTTGGATTAATCGATAAAATTGATTAAGGTATCGAGAAAAAAGGGCAGTCTGCCGGTATGGGCAGTCTGTTATAAGGAGAGGAAATCCTGTGACAACAGAAGAAAAAAGAGAAATTATCGCCTTTGCCGATAAAATACTCAGGCGTTATTTCTGTGAGTGTGATGTTGAGTTTTTAATATCCACCTTTGCGCCCAATATCGTATGGCTGGGCGGCGGTGAGATGCAGAAGGCAGAGGGGGCTGAGGCGGTGGCCGCCTGCTTCAGGGAGGGGCAGGGTGACTTGATCCCCTGCATTATGACAGAAGAGGAATATGTGGTGGAGGAGATCTCAGAGGACGGTTACATCTGCGAGTGCGTCAGCCGGATCGAGACCGTGGAGGGCTCAGGGACCAGCATGCGGGAACAGCAGCGCTGTACCTTTGTGTTCAAGCGTATGGACGGCGAGCTGAAGTGTATGCATATCCACAACTCAATCCCGTTTTCGGCCATAGAGGACGATGAGCTGTTCCCGGTCAGGGCCGCCAAGGAGGCCTACGACAATTTGCAGGAGCTGCTGCAGGAAAAGAACCAGCAGATTGAGCTCATGATGTCCCAGCTGCCGGGCGGAATGGCCATTTGCCATCTGGACGAAGGTTACAGTATCAAATGGGTCAGTGACGGGCTATGCCAGCTCTATGGCTACGAAAGCGAGGCGCAGATGGTTGAAGCCATCGGCGGAGAGACAATGGCGCCAGTGGATGCAGATGCATATACGCGGGTCTATGATGATATTAAGAGCTGTGTGGATAAGAATGAGACCTATTCGGTTGAGTACCCAATCAGGCGGTCAGACGGCAGCGTCATATGGGTTCTGGATATTGGAAAGGGAGTCATTGACCGCGACGGTGAGAAGGTAATTTACTGTCTGGTGACAGACATCACACATCGAAAAAAACAGGATATGCTGATCCAGCAGGCCAGTATTGAGAATAAGCGCCAGGCTGATTTTCTGACTCAGCTTTACAACACTGTGCCTTGCGGTATCATCCAGTTTACCACCAGTCCCGAGCATAAAATCATCAATGCTAACCGCCGGGCCTGGGAAATCTACGGCTACAGTGAGGCAGAATACTGGCAGACCGTAAGCGATCCCTTTATCTCTATGATCGAAGATGAGCGGAATAAATTCAGGCAAATCATTGATGAGATTTCTCAAAACGGCGGCGGTGTTTTTTATGAACGGGAGGGGCGACGCAAAAATGGCGAGCAGTGCTTTGTGAGCGTGTCCATGGAACGCCTTGAAAACAGCAACGGCGAGGAGGTTATCCAAGCGGTTTTCAACGATATTACCGAAACACGCATGCTCCAGATGGAACGGGAGCAGGAGCAGCTCATTGAGAACCGGTCGCTGCGGGCAGCTATCTGTACGGCTTATCCGCTCATCATGAGCATCAATCTGTCTCAGAACAACTATGAATGTTTTATTCAGGAAAAGAACATTGTCAGATATGACGAAAAGGGCCGTTATGACGATATGGTGGACATTACTATGGGGAGGGTGTACCCCTCTTACCAGGAGGACTTCGGCCACCGCTTTTCCAGAGAAGCGCTGATGCGGCGGTATGAGGAGGGTGAGCGTGAGCTCTATATGGAAATGCAGATGCTGGGGGACGATGGCGAATACCACTGGATTTCACTCTATGTGATCCGGGTTGATAATCCCTACAGTGACGACATGCTGGTCATTGGCCTCATGAAGGTGCTGGATGAGCAGCGGGCTGAAAAGGCCAGGCAGGAAAGGCTGCTGAGGGACGCGCTGACTTCCGCTGAGGCGGCCAACAAGGCCAAGTCAGAGTTCTTATCCCGCATGAGCCACGATATCCGCACTCCCATGAACGCCATCATTGGCATGAGCACTATCGGCCAGCTTAAGGCTGGCGCGCCCAACCGTGTTCGGGATTGCTTTGAAAAGATCGATTCTTCATCGCGCTATCTCCTGACTCTGATCAACGACATACTGGACATGTCAAAGATCGAGAGCGGAAAGATTGTCTTAGCCAAGCGGAAGTTTGATTTCTCCGAGTTTATCAATGAGATCAATACCATCATCTATCCCCAGACCAGGGAGCGTGGGATTGACTTTGTGGTCCACCATCATGAGCCCATGGAGCGTTTTTACATCGGTGATGAGCTGCGTCTGAACCAGATCATGATGAACCTGCTCTCCAACGCTGTGAAGTTCACAACACCCGGCGGCAGGATTACTGTGGATATTCGGGAGCTGAAGCGTGAAAATGGGCTGGCGTACCTTGGGCTCAGCGTGAGCGATACAGGCATTGGAATGTCTGAGGAATTTATGAAGAAGATTTACCAGCCCTTTGAGCAGGAGAACCCTGGAACAGCCCGAAACAAGATCGGCACCGGGCTGGGGCTGTCCATTGTCTATAACATTATCCAGCTCATGGGCGGCACCATTGCGGTGACCAGCGAAAAGAACTGCGGCACCACCTTTGAGCTGAGTGTGCCTCTGGAGCCAGTCTACGACACCGAGGAAGAAAAACGGCGCCGTATGACTGAAGATGCCCTGAAGGATATCCGAGTGCTGGTAGTAGACGATGACGCCATGATCGGCGAGCAGACGGCTGCCATTATGTCGAATATTGGTATCTCGCCGGTCTGGGTCGATTCCGGCGCCCGGGCCCTCGATGAGGTACAAAAGATGATGGAGGCGGGCTGTACCTACGACGTGGCTATGATCGACTGGCTGATGCCGGATATGGACGGCGTCGAGACCACCCGCCAGATTCGGAAGATTGTTGGGCCGGACACAACCATTATCATCATTTCCGCCTATGACTGGAGCGATATTGAGGAGGAAGCACGACAGGCAGGCGCCAATAACTTTATCTCCAAGCCGCTGTTCCAGTCAGTGATCTATGACACCCTCCTGCACCTCAACATTGAGCCCCATGAGCGCAGAGAGCAGCGGCAGTCGGTCTCCAGCCTGGACGGACTCCAAGTGCTGCTGGTGGAGGATAATGAGTTGAATCTTGAAATCGCTAAAACGCTGATGGAAATGCAGGGCGTGTGCGTGGACACCGCAGAAAACGGTCAGGAGGCGGTTGACAAATTTGCAGACCGGCCTCTGGATTTTTACCACGCGGTGCTGATGGATATCCGGATGCCGGTAATGGATGGACTTAGCGCTACAAGGGCGATCCGGGAGCTGGACCGCAGTGACGCCAAAACAGTGCCCATCATTGCCATGACGGCCAACGCCTTTGAGGAGGACCGCCGTCTGGCTATAAAGGCTGGCATGAATGGCTACCTGGTCAAGCCCATTGATATCAACAAGCTTTTTGAAGAGCTTAAAAAGTTTTCATAAAAAAATGGAAGGCTGGAATGAGGATCCAGACCTTCCGTTTTTAATTTTCTTTTAAAAGGAAAAGCATGTTTTCTTCAAAGGGCAATGCCGGCTCGGAAAATGGCAGCTGTTCCAGAATATCATCGACAATGCGTTCGGCTGAGTGGCCATAATACATCTTACGCAGGGCACTCTTCATGGCGTACTGCTTGACTTCATTGTCCTTTAAGGCCTCAATGGCGACGAGGAGCTCTGTGGTGGTGTGGGTAATGATGGCCGCGCCGCATTTCTTAAACCATTCGGCGTTTTCGCCCTCCTGGCCCGGTACCGGGTTGTGCAGGATCAGCGGCATGCGGGTCGTTACCGCTTCACTCAGGGTAATACCGCCAGGCTTGGTCATCATAAAATCACCGCAGCAGTAGAGCTCGTGAATGTCTGAGACAAAGCCGAAAATCTGTGTGTTTTTGAAGGAGGCTGCAGACAGCTCCTTATAAAGGGATTTGTTTTTTCCGCAGACCACAATGGTCTGGAGGTTATGCAGGCTGTCGGCCTTCTCGCAGATTGCTTTGAGGTTTTTGACCACGCCGTAGGTGCCGGCGCAGATGATCAGGGTGCGCTTGTCCGGGTCCAGGTGGTATTTTTCCTGGAGCCGGTGACGGTCGTAGTGGCCGTAAAAGGCTTCCCGGATCGGAATACCGGTCTTTAAAATGCGTTCTGCGGGAATACCGTAGTCCATCAGATGATCCTCCACATTCTGACAGGCAACGTAAAATTTGTCGGTGTCCTCATGCTGCCAGGCAGCCGGTATGCAGAAGTCTGTGACCACTGTGTAAACCGGGATGTCCGGATAATGAGCCTGCTTCAGTATGGAAGAAACCGTATAGGGATAAGTGTTGACAATGCAGTCGGGGTGGATATCTTCCACCATGTCCAGCAGAGTTTTTTCGGTCAGTGTCCAGAGTCTGTATATGAATTTGCTGTGAGCATCCCTTTCCATATCGTAGTACATTTTTTTGTAAAAGGTGCTGCCGATATTATAGGAAAGGAGATAGGATTTTTCGATAATGGTATTGACGAGCCGGTTGGTCTCATTGAACAGATCACGAACAACAGCGGTGCAGCCCTTCTGTTCAAAGGCGTCCTTAAGGGCTGCGGACACCATTTTGTGGCCTGATCCGTGGGAACAGGTCAGGATTAAAACTTTTTTGCTGCGATTCATCTGATTCCGCCTCCTTCTTCATAGTCTTACGTTTCGGTTAAGTCTATTCTAGCTGGCTTTTATTAGAGTTCCATTAGAAACAGCGAATCGTCATAAATTGTTAATATTTGTTCAGAATTTCGTCAGAAATACTCAGTCGTCATACTCGATACCCAGCAGGCAAACGTCGTCCATATCGTCGGTGCCCTCGGTAAACAGGTTGTACTCTTTCAGGATTTCCTGGCAGATGGTGTTGATGGGATGGGTCATATGCTTTTTTACAATCTCGGTCAGGCGCTCCATGGAAAAAAGCTCATTGCTGGTATTCTGCGCATCGATGAGCCCGTCAGTAAAGATGATAAACTTATCGCCGTTTTTAAACGGAACCGTGATGTCCTGATAGTTAATGCTGGACATGAGCTGGTGCAACCCGACAAGGGGCAGGCTTGGTTTGAGCAGTGTGATGTCATCGCCTACCAGAATTGCCGAGGGATGGCCGGCGTTTGCGTAGCGGAGTGCATTGGCACCAGGATCCAGAACCAGCGCAAAGGCACTGAAATAGGTGGATGTCAGCTGTTTTTCGATGTCGCGCTCCATGCGCTGCATGAGCATACTGGGGTGCTCACGCACCAGCTCGTTTTCCATGGCATAGGAATAAATCAGCTTGACCATGCTGGTGATCATGGCCGCGTCGATGCCATGTCCGGTAGCGTCGGCCAGAATCAGGCTGATCTTGTCTTCATCCAGATTGTGGAAATCGTAAAAATCGCCGCCGACTTTGCGGAAAGGCTTGAGCATCGCGTAAAGGTGATACGTATCCGATACAAACTCACTGGGTTGCGGAATGATTTTCTTTTGGATATTCTGGGCAAATTGCAGTTGTTTATCGAAAAGACTCACTAGCTCACTGTACTCTTTAATGGATTCCAAATTTCTGACCTCACTTTTCATACTTATAGATGGATTATAGCATACTTTATGCACCTTTAAAACATAATTAATGATAAATTTCTTTTATAAGGTGGGATTTTAGAGATGAAACGCTGTTTTTTAATAAAAAAGTAGCACCTTACCATTTTTGAAAGAAAAGGAAGATCGTTCGTTTTCTGGTTTTCTTTTTTATGGATAAAAAAGCTAGCCATAAAAAGAATTTGCGCCAAAAGGTTGACAGAAGAAAAAGTTTTCGGTATCATAAACATTTGCAAGCTCAGATTAAGATTAATGTGAGAAAATTAAAGTGGAGATGTGGTAAAATATTTTCTCTTATTTGTGAAAATAATATAATTAAAATATGGAGAAAAGGGATTGTATTTTATCGTTTTCACCTGTATAATGTTAATAACAACATAGAAAGTAGGTGTCTTAAATGATTGAATTTGTATATGGAGCAAAGGGAAGCGGAAAGACTAAAAAAATGATCGATATGGCCAATGCTGAGGTTGGTTCTGCAAAAGGCGATATCCTGTTCATCAACGACAGAGACAAATACAGAGTGACTGTTGATACCAAAATTCGTTTTATTAATTCCGAAGATTTTGAAATTAAAGGGGAAGATGAGCTTTACGGTTTTATCAGTGGAGTAATCGCCGGAAATTATGACGTCGATGTTGTTTATATCGATAATTTACTGAGAATTCTTGATGCAGATGGTCCGGAAGATATTTCCGGAATCCTTGAAAAACTGGACAAAATCCAGAAAAAACAGGATATCAAATTTGTGCTTAGCCTGAGCTGCGAAGAGAGCACAGTTCCAGATTGCGTGAAAAATTATCTGTAAGAAATGAGAAGGCGCTCCCAGGATTTGCTGGTAAAACTGCGGGCGTCTTTTTTATTTTGTCAAAAATTGGAGGAACTACCATGGAAGAGCAATCGCTTTACAGGGTTTATTCACAATGGCTCAGAGAACGTTATGGCAGCAAGGTTTATAAGCTACCTGTCAACGTGCCGGTTTCCTGCCCAAACCGCGATGGCACTGCAGGAAAGGGTGGCTGTATTTACTGCGGCGCCAAGGGCGGCGGCAATGAAACCCTGTCGGATACCCTGAGCGTGGCCGAGCAGGTGGAAAAAAACCGGGCCTACATCGCAAAGCGCTATAAGGCCAAATTATTTATTCCCTACTTTCAAAGCTTTACCAATACCTACTGCAGCGCATTCCAGCTTGAGCGCTGGGTGCGTGAGGCAGTGGGTGATGGAGAGGGTATTGCTGGTGTGGCCATCTCCACAAGACCCGACTGTCTGAGCAGCGAGCAGCTGGATTTCTTAAGCCGCTTCCAGCAGGAAAAGCAGCTGGACGTATCCATTGAGCTTGGCCTGCAGACCGCCAACTATAAAACCCTTAAAATATTGAACCGGGGTCACAGCCTGTCCGACTATATCGAGGCGGCTGTAGCTGTCAAAAACCATGGGCTTCAGCTCTGTACCCATGTGATTTTGGACCTGCCCTGGGACGACAGGGACGATGTTGTGGAAACCGCTGGCGTGGTCTCTGCCGCTGGGTCAGATTTTGTCAAATGCCACGCGCTGTATGTGGAGAAGGGCACTGTCCTCGCAGAGATGTATTTAAAGGGTGAAATCAGCCTTTTTCCCAAGGAAGAATACATTGAGCGGTGTCTTTTGTTCCTTACGCATCTGCGGCCGGATATAGTCGTTCAGCGCATAATTGGCCGGGCACCGGAGGCGGACAGCGTCATCACCAACTGGAACACCAGCTGGTGGAAGATCAAAGAGAGCCTGGAGGAACGCATGCGCTATGAGGGCCTGTGGCAGGGAAAAAATTTTCATGAAAAACAGGAAATAATACGTGCAAAATGGGGCCCGTTATTGTAAAATAGATTAGATAACAGACTGTCAGGAAATTCGTTTTCCGGCAGTCTGTTATGAAGTTGTGAAACCAGAGGTGATTGTATTGAGTACACAATACTGGCAGGAGTTTCTCATTCCATACAGACAGGCAGTGGATGAGCTGGTCCTGAAATTTAACAGCCTGAAAAACCAATCGATGACACTGGGAGAGAATTCCCCCATCGAGTCGGTTCGAGGCAGGGTGAAAACCGTTTCAAGCATTCTTGAAAAAATCAATAAATACGGCTTTGACGTCGAAGATCTCGAGACAAACATTAAAGACATTGCCGGTATCCGCATCATCTGCCAGTTTGTGGAGGATATCTACGAGGTGGTCGATATTATCCATGAGCGCGATGGAAAAGATCTGCGCATTGTGGATGTTAAAAACTATATGGAGGGGGAGGACCAGTCCAGCCTGCAATCGGGCTGTGGAACGCCCAAGGAGAGCGGCTACCAGAGCTATCATCTGATCATCCGCTACCCGGTTTTCTGTGCTCTTGGCTACAGAGAAATATATGCGGAAATCCAGATCCGCACACTGGCCATGAATTTCTGGTCTATCATCGAGCACTCCCTCAGCTATAAATACAAGGAAAAGCTGCCAGAAGCCCTTAAGGCCCGGCTTCACAATACCGCTGATTCTGTCATTGGTCTGGACCAGGAAATGTCCGCCATCCGCGACGAGATCCAGCAGGCCCAGAAGCTGTTCAAGATGAAGTCCAGCACGGTTAACAGCATTCTCGACAATATCGACAATTTATACAAGCTTGACCAGGCCGACAAGGCAGTAGCCTACGAGCGCGATTTTGAGGATCTCTCTGAGCAGGAAGACCTGATCCAGCTGATCCTCCTCAAAAAAGAACTGGAATCCGAAATCAGCCGGATTAAGGAAGAAGACTGAAAAATAGTTGACAGTTGATAGTTTATGAACGCTTTTGTTAACGTAAAAGTGATTTAGAAATCAAATCTGCCAGTGGCAGTTTGTACCATAACTCCACTATCAACTTTTAACTTAACAGGCCTCTCCTTAACGCTTTGTTTCTTCGCGATAACATTTGCCTGCCCCCTGATTGTTAAATACAATCCGATATTGGCAGCATTTAATGTTAAAACCCGCCATAATTTGGTATAATAGTTTGGTAGAAAGTGCTATAATGAATAAACCGAAATGATAATAATTCAGCAAGGTATCAATACTAAGGAGCGAATCAATATGACAAGACTATTAAGATTGGAAAAAGGTAATGAGGATGCCCTGAAGGGTGAAAACTCTGAGATTATTAACGGCGTGGCCTATGAAAAACCAGAGCTTGATGAAGCGCATAAGGATATCGTACGCTATCTGCACGCCGCTTCCAGCAGATATGTGCTGACCCACAGGCCGTTGGATAAGCTGGCCATGCCCCACGACCCGCTCGTTATCGATGCGGAAGTGTTGCCGAACACCATTTTAAGACCAGAGATTGCCATGCAAATTAAGGATGAGAGCTTTCCAGCGTGGGTGGTGGAAATTGCGTCCGAGGAAAACATGGAAGTGGCTTATCTTGAAAAAATGAACATTTATATGGCTGCCGGCGTAAAGGAATACTGGGTGATTGACCCGGTTAAACAGGTGATCCTTTCCTATAATTTTGTGAAAAACCCTTGGATTCCGGCCATCTATGACAGTCCTCAGCGAATTAAGGTGACCGTTTATAAGGATTATTTTATTTCTTATTCGGAAATTTTCAAGGACCGTTCCGAAGAAGAATAAAGAGCTTCTAAAAGGCTCTTTTTTTACTTTAAATGAATTCATTAATTTTTATTAAGTTTCCTGAAAACAGTATCCGTTTTTCAGAAAAATTGATATAATATAAAATAATGCGTATAGTATGGAAAATTTAAGGAGTTTGCAAATGGCGGCTGAAGAAAAAAAGGATGCACTGATCACTTATACGATGGATGAATGGGTCGAAATCTATAGTGAAGCAGTCATAGGATTATATAAGAGATTACTGGATTACGCCCGTGTGGTCTATGATCCGGAAAGCAAAAGCTACAGCTATTTCTGGCAGTTAGTCAATTCTGCCTACTATCTTGACGGTCAGGTCATCGGTCATAACCTGGATGAGATGATCGGATGCCAGTGGGACAATAAAAAAATTCTGGAAACGTTGGAAAATGACTACAAGACACTCTGCGTTATCTTTAAGGACCGCTATGTCGATGTGCTCAGAGCAAGCTTTCAGAATGAACTAAATGCAGAAGCCATTCACTATAATACCCTGCCGGATCCCAAAGACCGTGAGGGCTTTGAAAAGCTGCTTTTCAGCCATGGCGCAAAGGTGTTTAAAAATGTATCGGATCTGGCTGGAAGCGGCGATATCTCTGCTCAGGTGCTGCTTGGGAAAATGTATTTTCTGGGATGGGGGACCAAGGTCGGCGCAGAAGAGGGCCTGTACTGGTTCAAAAAGGCGACGGAATCCGGAAATGGCGCGGCGTTCTTCTATGCGGGTATGGCCCATGAGTATATGACCTGCTCAGAAACCGGCGTCAACCTCAACGCCGAGTCCTGCGAGCTTTACCATGAAGCCATGAACGCCGGGTTTACCGAGGCCGCCTATGCGCTTTACCGCTATTATGGCCGTTATGTCAGTGGTAAAACAGGAATGTTCCGCGCCAAAAAATGGTTAAATAAGGGCATCGAGCTGGGCAGTGTCTACTGCCAGTACGAAATCTGCCAAGCGCCCGAGGACCGCTTTGCCACCAATAATGTGAAAACGGTGGTGGACTGGGTGAAGGCAGCGGCGCATTTTGGTGTTCCGGATGCTCTGGAGCTGTTAGGGGATCTCTATCTTCAGGGGCATGCGGGCCTGAAGGTCGATTTTGAAAAGGCCGAATCCCTTATGGAGAAGGCTGGTAGTCAGTAATTACAAAATATAGAAAAAATAGAATATAATAGGATAAAAATCACAATAGAAAGAGGTGTGCGTCGTTTCAGCGTATACCTCTTTTTTATAGAAAAATGGGTATAAATATAAGATAGACTTAATTTTAAAATGCGTATTAATCTGTTGTCAATGGCGGGTGTGGATCTTTTGTGGAGTTTTGCACGGTATAATATAAGCGCAACAGAAATTTTATTTAACGGGAGTTGGAAAATGACAAAAAAGAGAAAAATCACCTTTCAGAAAGTCAGCTCAGTGCTGGTGATCCTGTTTGGTGCCGTGATGGTTCTGGCCGCTTTTCTTGAGCTCGGCGGGTTTACCATCATGCGGATGGCCGTGAATGATGTGGAGCTTGGCGCGCGCCAGATTTCAGAGCTGCTGGCAACCATGGGGGTTTTCAGCCTTGTTCTGGCTGTCGCCAGCATTGTTGCTGGTATTATGGGGTTTCGCAGTGCTGCCCTTGGAAAAGAGAAGCTCAGGCGCTGTGAGAGGATTGGCTTTGGAATCCTTGTGGTGTTAGTCATGTATTATTCCTTTTTATTTGTGGTGGATATCCTGGATGCCTCTGACTTTGCGGTGGCGGCTCTTCCGGTGCTTTATACGATCAGTGTGGTTTTAAATGCGAGAGGGACGATACAGGAAGGAGAAATGCAGGTATGAGCATGACATTTAATAACCGTAACCGGATCATCAATATCGCCGTTGGCATTACCTTTGCCCTGTCACTGGTGCTGCTGGTATTCAGCTTTATCCCAAACCCTGCCCTTGAGCAGGTTGTCAGCAATGTGATCAACAGCCGTAAACTGGTTCAGAGAGTCCTGGCTGTGGTGCTTTTGGTAACCACCTACAACCTGTACAAAAGGAAAAGAGTAGCATGGATCATGACCATTGTTCTGCTGGGTATTAACATGGCAGGCCATCTTTTTCGGGCACATCATACGGTGGGGCTGGTCATCATTATCCTTGAAGCACTGGTGCTTCTGGTGCTGCTGATTTTTACCAGGGATTTTAACCGGGCGTCGGACAAGAGGGCATTGGGGGTCGGCATTATTTTTGTTCTTATGGGGCTGTACGCTATCTTTTTAAGCGCGTCCTCCATCTATTTTGACGATACCAATATCTTTGACCCGTCAGGCGGCCTGAGCTTTGGACAGTGCCTGCTCCAGACTTTCCAGGTAATTTTTGTGGCTGGCAACGTAAAGGATGCCGGTGTGGCCACGCATCCGGAATTTAATACCTTTGTTTTCTGGTTCAGCTGGATCTGTATCATTGCCGCGCTCGGCTTTGCGGTCAAGCCCTTTCTGGAAAAAAGAAGAACCACCAGCAGTGAACTTGAGCACGCCCGCTGGCTGGTCCAGAAATATGGACAGAACCCGCTTTCCTATCTGACGCTGGAGGATGACAAGACTCTATATTTTGGAAAAAATGTGGACGGCGTCGTGGCCTACGGCGTTGTGGACGATGTGGTAGTGGTGGGAGGCGACCCCATCTGTGCCGATACCGACTTCCCGGTGCTACTTGAGGAGTTCAGAGACTTCTGTAAAAACAGCGCCTTCAGCCTCGTTTTTATGGGCATTACGGATTACTATATCGAGGAGTATAAAAGACTGGGCCTGGGCACCATCAAATGCGGTGAGGAGGCCCGGTTTGACCTGACTGAATTTACCATGCAGGGTGGGAAGATCGCCAAGGTACGCGCCAATGTGAACAAAGCCACCAAGGCGGGTGTGACCGTACATGAGTACAGGCCCCTTGAAAAAAGGGATGACGCCATTGAAGGGGCTATCAACGCTGTTTCGGATGACTGGCTTAAGGGAAAAAACAGCGGTGAGCTGTCCTTTACCCTGGGCGGTGTGGGTCTGGATAACCCTATGGACAAGCGCTACTTTTACGCCAAAAATGCGGAGGGCAAGCTGGTTGGCTTCATTGTTTTTGTCCCCTTTGCGGGCATGGACGGCTACTACGCAGATGTCACGAGAAGGACTGAGGACGCCCCCCGGGGTGTCAATGAGATCATTATGGTTGAGGCTTTTCAGAAGTTTAAGGAGGAGGGGGTCCATTGGGCGACCATGGGCATGGCGCCCCTGGCCAACTTGTCCGAGGAGGGAAAGCCAGAGAGCACTACGACCAGGCTGTTGGAATTTGTCTATGAAAACCTCAACGAGGTTTATGGGTTTAAGGAGCTTTACCGCGCAAAGGTCAAATATAATCCTTTCTGGGTGCCGGGTTATTTTGCTTTCATGCCTAGAATTATGACCCCTAAAATGGCTTATGCCATCATAAAAATCCAGAATCCCCAGGGAGTTATCGACTATGCGAGGTCTTTTGTTCAGGGAAAAATGAAAAAAGATAAGCCCAATGAAGGATAACAGAGGACAGGTATGGAATCGGGGAGCCAGCATCCATTATGAGACCGTGGGGGATGGCGCACCGCTTGTCATGCTCCATGGTAACGGCGGCGATAAAGAGGATTTCAGCGGGCTTATTGACTATTTTCTGCCCCGGTACCAGATTGTTCTGGTCGACAGCCGTGGCCACGGCCGATCCGACACAGGCTCTTTAAAACTGACTACAGGTTTGATGGCGGAGGATGTACTGGCTGTGATGGATCATTTGGGCGTCGCTGAGGCCATTATCCTCGGCTTCAGCGACGGCGCTAACATTGCTCTGGAGCTGGCCGTCCAGGCGCCGGAACGGGTACAGGCGGTCATTGCAGTCAGTGGAAATACCGATCCAAAGGGAATGCGCGCTTTGCCTTATCTGTTCATCAAGCTTCAGTACCGATTCTGGAACTTCCTTGAAAAGCTGGGCCTCCCGGTGGGAAACCGTCCGCAGCGGTACGGGCTCATGTGCTGGTCGCCCCGGCTGTCTGGGGAGGAGCTGAGCCGGATCGACAGCCCGGTGCTTTTGCTGGCGGGAACCAGGGATCTTATCCGCACAGGTCATACCCGACAGATGGCAGAATGGATTCCCGGCGCCAGCTTAGTACTTTTTAAGGGCGCGCACCACCGGTCTCTGTTTAAGGAAACAGACAGCTATATCCGTCAGATACGCGGCTTTTTAAAGGAATATGACCTGTGAGAAGGGTGTTTTGCAGAAGATGAAAAAAAAGCATGAAATTTTAAAGATCGCCAGGCGCATGGCGCTGGCGCTTGTCCTGCTGATCGCAGTGCTTTTAATAAGCCGTGCGGTGGCCATGCGGGTGGTTTATGAGCGGGCGGTTAAGAACAATGCGGTCAGCCAGCTTGAGACGCTGAAACTGGACGGTGAGGAGCAGAGTGTGCTCATCGAAGGAAAAAGCGAGGATCTGCCTGTACTCATCATGCTGCACGGTGGTCCTCAGTCTCCGATTATATACGGGAACGGTTACCGGGGCGACACGCCTGAGCTTACCGAGCATTTTCTGGTTGTGTACTGGGACTGCTGGGGTTGCGGTAAAAATTTTGCGGACAATACAGAGTCGGTGACCCTTGAGCGCCAGGTTGCCATGACCTGTGATCTGGTCAGAGACATGAAAGCCCGGTTCCCCGGCCGGAAGATTTTTCTATTCGGCTACTCCAACGGAACTATTCTGGCCACATCTGCCGCCGAGACCATGGGAGACGACCTGGCAGGAATCATCAATCTGGGGCCCATTACCAGTCTGAGAGATGCGCAGGAGATGGCTTATCAGGCGTTAAAGACAGAAGATATGTCCGAATGGGATAAAAAGGTACTTGAGGAGAGCTATGAACGGAATGACCTTGAGGGTTTTTCAAAGCTTGAGGAGATGGTGACACTCAAGACCAGCAGAATATTTTACTGGAGGGATCTGTTTTCCAACACACGGCTCATGGGCTACTTTGCACGCGTATTTTACAGCCCGGATTACAGCCTGGCAGACATCTACCACGCTTATTATGCGTCCATCTTCGGGGGCTCCCGCTTCACAACGCTTCGGCAGCAGATCTATGAGGTCGATGAAAAGGAAGCCCTGGAAAACCTGAAGGTAAAGATTCTGATCCTGCAGTCTGAAGGCGATATCTATGGATCGGCCGATTTTTTCAGCCAGCTGGCAGCTCAAAAGGATAATGTAACATTTATCCAGATACCGGAAAGTGCCCACCTGCCTACTAATGCAGGTTTTGAGGCCGTAAACCGGGCTGTGATTGATTTTGCAAAATAATAATAAGAGGTATACGTTAAAGCAGCGTATACCTCTTATTTTAGGTTAAAGGCTATTTTCAGCCGTTTTGTTTGATCTGGTAGACTTTTAGCTTATACTGAAGGTTCTGCCTTGAAATGCCCAGTTCCTTGGCGCTCTTGCTGATATTAAAGTCGTTGTTTATCAGCACTTCATTTAGAATCTGCTTTTCGATGCGGTTGAGGGTTGACTTCAGGTCAGAGTCATTTTCTCGGTCAGCCAGAAACTTGTCATGGAGTTTCTTTTCTGTATGGTTTTTTTTAATGTATGACGGCAGCAAATCTGTTGTCAGCACTGTGTCCTGATACTGGGCCATGTAGATGGCATGAGTGACTGTGTGCTTGAGCTCGCGGATGTTTCCGGGCCAGTCATGGCCGAGAAGTATATCTGCGGCCTCGTCAGAGACCTGGTAAAGGCTTTTGCCCATGGCCACTGCTTCGGAGGAGAGGAAGGACTGCACCAGCTCCATAATGTCTGAGCGACGTTCACTGAGGCTGGGAAGCGTAATGGAAAAGACAGCAAGCCGGTAGTAGAGGTCAGAGCGGAGGCGCCCCTCATCCACGGCCTCCAACGGGTCCTGGTTTAAGGCGCTGAGAACCCGGACATCCATGTCCAGCTCTTTGTTGCCGCCAACCTTTCTGTAGCGTTTGGTTTCGAGCACGCGAAGCAGCTTGGACTGAAGGGTCATGTTCATGGAGTTGATTTCATCCAGAAACAGCGTGCCGCCCCGGGCGGTTTCCAGAAGACCCTTAGCGTCCACCGCGCCGGTAAAGGAGCCCTTGACAGTGCCGAAAAGGGTACTTTCCAGAAGGTTTTCAGGAATGGCAGAGCAGTTGATGGCCACAAATGGATTGTGGGCGCGGCTGCTGTCATTGTGGATACTCTGGGCAAAGACTTCCTTCCCGGTACCGGTGGGGCCAGCGAGAAGGATGGGGGCATTGGTCTGGGCAGCAATTTTGCCCTGACGCACACATTCCAGTGTCGCTACACTGGAGCCGACCACGTCCTTAAAGGTAAACTGCGTACCATTGTCCTTAAGCTGCTGGTTTTTCAGGTCGTTTTGCAGCTTGTCAATGGTTTTTGCCATGTGCATATAGTCTGAGATATCCCGGTAAATGCAGATGGCAGCCTCCACGTTTTTCTGGCCGTCGGCTGAAAAGATTGGATAGGTGCTGCTGATGACATCGGCCAGCTTGCCAGAGGGGGATTCATACTTGACATGGACATCCTGAACTTTTTTTCCGGTTTTTAAGACATAATCCTGCATGGATTCGTTTTCAACATAATTATAGAGCGTGTGGGAATCTTTACCGATAACATCCTCATGCTTCATGTTTTCGATCTTTTCGCAGCCCTTGGAATAGCAGACGATTTTGCCTGTATTGTCAACGACGTGTATACAGACGTCCTCAATGCGTTCGATGGCCTTTACGGGAAGACTCTCTCGTTCCAATGCTTCTTCAATCGTGTCTTTCTTGATTTTCAAACGCTCGTACCTCCAACGATTA
The DNA here is from genome assembly GCF_900142645.1 of Eubacterium callanderi. Lineage (GTDB taxonomy): Bacteria > Bacillota > Clostridia > Eubacteriales > Eubacteriaceae > Eubacterium > Eubacterium callanderi. The sequence goes on along the minus strand of NZ_FRBP01000001.1, from coordinate 247,405 downwards.
ACTGTTCTATATTAAGAATAGCACATATTACAAAAAATGGGTAGAGGGCAGCCCAAAATGAGACTGCCCAAAATTCAAACATGTTATTAATAAGGGGATTAGATGTATTTCTTTTCGATTTCTTCGATTTGTTTTAAGACATCTGGTTCCAGAGCGGGTACTTCGTGTGTTGCCAGAATGTTGTCGATCTTTTCAGTAACCTGGCTCATGATTTCAGATTCATCCGGGTTAACCATCTTGCGGTCATAGAATTCCGGATACCATACGCTTCTGAAGTTCGAGAGGGTGTGCATTTCGTTGAGGTAATGTCCGCCGTGGCCGACCTGTTTGATAACGTCCATGGCCAGTGTTTCGTCGTTGACTTCAACCCCCTTAGAGTAAGCGCTGAGCTGATTGATCATTTCATTGGCCAGAACAACCATGGCAGGGGCGACGCTGTTGCAGTGATCCAGAACACCGATATCGTGAACAATATTGGCTTTACTCAGGATGGTAGAGAAGAGTTCCATCTGGATTTCAGATACAGACTGCGGATCAACGGTTTTGGCGTCAGAACAGCCGGCTGTACCGAAGAATGGCAGCTGGTAGTAGTCTGCCAGTTCGGAGGCGGCAGCCACAGACAGGTGAAATTCCGGTGCGCCGTAGGAGCCAACCGTTGTTTTCATGTCAAAGACAGTTGGCATAGAGCCGTAAATCAGCGGAGCGCCCTCGTTAACAGCCTGCGTGATGACAACACCAGCGAGGATTTCAGCATTGTTCTGTGTCAGGGCGCCGGCGATGGTGATTGGGGCTGTACCGCCCATCATGCAGTAAGGCATGTAAACAACCGGAATCTTATTGGACGCGCTGATAAAGAGTTTTTCAGTACTTTCGACGGGATGGGTCATCGGTGGGATGGGCTCGCAATAGTTAAAAATGAATGGTTTTTCAGCCAGTTCCTTGTGGCCGCCGGCTACAACAGCCGCGATGTCAATGATTTCCTGTAAGGACTCGATATCATTGGTTGAGAAGTTGATGGTTTTGTCAAAGTTTTTAACAGTCTCGATGAAGGTTACCTGAGACTGAACAGCGGGATCAACGTCGCCGCTCATACCAACGGATAAGACAAAGCTGATGTTTTCCAGTGCGCTGGCAAGGGTACACATGGTTTTGGTATCAGCCTTCATGAAAGTGCGGGCCTTGTTTGTCTTGTAGTCCAGATATTCAAGCTGATCGGAGTGCGTGCCGAAATAAACGTTGTTTTTGCTGTTGATGACCATGCTCGGGCTTCCGTCACGGTTGTATAAGGTTAATTCTTTCGGAATGGTATTCAGTGCTTTTTCAACAACTGCTTTTGGGAATTTAACCATGTTGCCGTCTACTTCGCAGCCGTATGCTTTTAAGGCTTCCAGTGTGCGGTCACCAGCGACGCGCATGCCAAAATCTGCGAGAAGCTCTAAGCTCTTTTCATGAATGGTCTCAATTTTTTCTTTATTTAAAACGCCAAAATCAATATTTCTTTTTGTGGTTTCCATTTTATTCTCCTCCTGTAAAACGAAAGTTTAGATGTGGTCTCTGTATTTTTCAGGGATATACGGGTTGAGCATATCTTCCTGTTCTTTGGTAATTTCCGGTGGGCAGTAAGATTCAAGACGTTCATTAACAGCCTGTGTAAGGGTGTCGACAACCGGCTTGTTGCCATTCTGCTGCCACTGGTTCGGGTCTTCTTTATTGAAGTATTTGGGTGCAAAAAATTCTTTGCGGAACATCTTCGGTGTACGGCCCTGGAGATAGTTGCCTCTTGGACCGACCTTTTTGATGGTATCGAAGCAGAGCGTGTCCTCAGTGACTTCAATGCCGGACAGCAGGCGTCTGTTCATGCGGTAGACATCTTCGTCCATTAAGAATTTTTCAAAGCTGGTGATGTTGAAGCTGCCCAGGATACCGCAGGAATGCAGTACGAGGTCAGGGCCAGCATCTAAGGTAGAGCGGATCATCATGTCGGATTCGTAGCCAGTCTGGGCGTCGAAATCCTTGGCGTCACTCAGGCCGCCGCCAGTACGGAAAGGTACATTGTAGAAATCAGCCAGGCCAGCAGTCGCATAGGAAATCAGAGCGGTTTCCGGCGCGCCGATGGAGAGCTGAATTTCCCTTAAATTGGTAGACGCAGAGGTCTGTCCATATACGACAGGAATGCCTGGTCGGGCCAGCTGTGCCATGACCATACCAGCAACAACTTCAGCGTTGGACATTGCCAGAAGACCAGCAACGGACGGCGGTCCTGTGAGAACCGGCATGGCACATGGTGAGAACCACAGCGGCTGGTTCATTTCAGCCCCAACCAGGAATTTTACAAGTGGATCGTGGTCAAAACAAAGGGGGGACAAAGAATTGACATGTACGATATTATTGTAAACATCTGCGCGGCCTTCAAACTGGTTGATCAGTTCAAGTCCTTTTTTGAAAGGTTCGCGGATATCGCCCTGGATTGGAAAGGTATTTGGCATAAGGTGAAGCCCTGTTTTATGGGAATATTTTAAAACCATGGCAACGGGGCTGTAGATCCGTTCTTCCATGGACAGCTGTTTATCTTCCAGGAAAACATTGAAGTAGTTACAGTCAATGACATCACTGGTATCGGAAATTTTAAAAAGATCAACAGTTTCGTCGTTGGTCATCTTATGGATTTTGCCGGATTCCAGACGGTAGATGCTGCCCACAGCCGGCATAAGCACGCGGGCGCCACCGCCAAAGGTATGATTGCCTTTGGAATTTTCGACCGTAAAGGATGCAGGTGCGGTGGACAGGGCGTCCATCACCAGCTTTTCATCCATATAAACGGTGTTGCCGTCCACGCGGGCGCCGTGACTTTTAAACAGTTCAATAATTTCCGGATGCTCAAAGATCACGCCAACTTCAGCCAGTACTTTTAAAGAAGTCTCGTGTATTTTCTGAACATCCTCTTTTGAAATATATTTTTCATAAGATTTCATATGTTTTCCTCTTTTCATAGCAATTAATGGTTTTAATCCGTTTAACAGAAGGCATTAAATACAGCAATTAATCAGATTGTGGGGAGCCCGTAGAGAACTCCCGCACAAACCATTAATTGCTGACATATATTGAATTAAATATGTCCGTAGTAATCGCGGTGGGCAACGCAGGACCATGCATAGTCAAGCAGCGTTCCCCAGGAGAATACCGGCAGGTCCACTTCACGCTGGATGGCTCTCGCGAAGGGCTGCATACCAGTACATTCTAACATAATGGCCTTGATGTCAGGGTGTTTTGCGATGAATTCCTTGGCGATGCGGATCATGTCCTTTTCAGATTCATCATAGTAGCTTTCTGGAATTTCAGGACGTTTTTCATGATCCCAGAGAGTATCGAACTGCGGGCAGCCATATTCGTCCTGAGCCCCTGCGATGTGGAAATTGCTGTTCAGGTCAATGCCAACCTTTTCGAGGTGAGTATCGGTTAAGAAACGTTTCTGGGCACAGATGATGCCAACCGCGTTTTTCGGTCCGATCAGCTGTTGGATGAAAGGTACCTGGAGCAGGCTTGACATAAAGACCGGAATATCTACTGCAGCAGCAACGTCCTGCTGGAAATACGCGAAGTATCCGCATTCAGCTGCGACAGCGCGGCAGCCCATTCTTTCAAGGTTTTTAGCAGCCTGTACAATGGGTTCGCGGCAAGGCGTCTTATCCTGTTCCCAGACGAGTGTGTAGTTGTCAACACCCTTGGCAATTTCATACTGGATTGGAAAACCCCAGGCGCTTGCGTTGCGGACGTCTCCCGGGAATCCTGGATAAGCGTCGTCCAGTACCATAATACCAATACCCATACCATAGCAGGTATGATTTTTCCGTGTGGTCATGTAATTGATGGCTAAATCTCTTTGCATTTTTTATTCCTCCCTGAATTTAAATGTTGATGTTTGCCTGTTTACTTGTTGCTGTTATTTAATGCAAGCTTTGTGCCAAATTCGTCTATATGCATCGGGAATTTAGAAAAGATTTTTAAGCATGCCTTTGCAAAAGAACTTGCTTATTAAAAGGAAGAAATAAAAAAAATTAAAAATTCCTAAAAAAATTCAAAGTTTTTGAAGAAAGAAACGGTTACAAAAACGCAAAAAAAGATTACATGCAAAAAATGATGACAATATCGTTTGAAACTTGGTTAAATAAAGGGTTTGAAAAGCATTGCAAAAAAGGAGTGCATAAAAATTTGCACCACAGAAAGAAGCCGTTTTCACGAAATACCCTTTAATTTAGCTTAAATAGGATAAAAAATAGGATTTACGAATTGGCACGAACCTTGCAATATATAATTGCATAGTCATTCGCTAAATGATAGGCTTTTCCCAAAACCAGCCTGTTCCCATAGTATAGGGTGCAAAACACTCGATTGTCAATGGAAGTTTAAAAGGTTACCATCAATATAGTATGGGTAATAGGCTGGCCTGCGGCAAGGCTTATCGTATTCGAAAATCTAAAAAAGAGGGAGAAGTATTATGTTTAAGAAAGTCCGACTGATAACTGTAGGTATTCCTATTGTTTTAATGGGCGCTGTTTTGATCCTGGGTGCTACGGATCCGAACTTTGCGGACACAATGACCGCTTTTTTCTTGGAACTCATGCACAGCGGTGGTTGGCTAGTAGCCCTTGGTATCCTGTTGTTCTTGGGATTCCTTGTTTTCTTATATGTGCATCCAATTGGCAGCACGAAGTTTGGGGGACCGAATGCCAAGCCAAAATACAGCACATGGAACTGGTGGGCGATCTCGCTGTGTGCCGGTATCGGTACTGGAATCGTATTCTGGGGGGCTGTTGAACCTCTGACCATTTCCTTTACACCGCCTGCATCCGCGGGTGTTGAACCGGGAAGCTATGCGGCCATTATCTGGTCCATGGCAAAATGCTTCCAGCACTGGGCATTCCAGCCATATTCCATCTATGCGGTAGCAGCAATCTGCTGTGGCTACGCTTACTGGAATATGGGAAAAAGCTATGCTTCCAGTTCTGGTCTCGTTTACTGGAAAAATGGGAACAATCTGAGTGACAGAGCTAACGATATCTTAGATGGTGTGGTATTATTCGCCATCGTCGGCGGTGTTGCGGGTTCTTTAGGCTATGGTCTCTTACAGATCGGAGCAGGCCTTGATTTCGTATTTGGCATTACACCTGGACCAATGGTTTGGACTGCGATTGCGGTTGTTATTATTGTTTCTTATACGATTTCAAGCGCTACAGGACTTGACAAAGGAATCCAGTGGCTGTCTGACAAAAATGCATGGATTTTTATCGCATTGATGATCTTTATGTTCGTCTGTGGGCCGATACAGTATATATGCAATCTTACTGTAGAATCATTTGGATATTATATTAATAATATTATTGCTTTAACATCTTATACAGAACCAGTGACAACCGCTGTTGCTGATTCAGCAATGTGGCCGCAGTGGTGGGATTTATACTGGATGGTTGACTGGCTGTCCTTTGGGCCAATCACAGGTTTGTTCCTGGTAAAAATGTCCTATGGCCGTACGATCCGCCAGTTCATCACTGTCAATGTTATCTTACCATCTATCTTTGGTGTTATCTGGTTTGGTATTTTTGGTGGATTCGCCATCAATATTCAGTTAACTGGCATCTATGACTTAATGGAATTCTATAATGCCAGCGGTGCAGAAGCTTTCATGATGCAGCTCTTTGAATTTGTGCCAGGCACAATGATTATTCGAGTGATTATGCTTGTTCTGGTGGCACTCTCCTTTATTACATTGGCCGATTCCATGACATCGACCATTTCTCAAATGTCGTTGAGGAATCAAACCTCTGATATTAAAGAAGCGCCGCTTCCGATCAAGGTTTTCTGGGGTGTTTTAATCGGTGCCGTATCTATTCTGTTCGTCGTTACTGGCGGCATCAATGGGATCAAAATTGTAAAAACAATCGCGGGTTATCCAATGTTGTTTGTTGAGGCCTTAATGGTCATTGGTTTCCTGAGGTACTTCCTTTCCGGCAAATATAAACAGGATGAAGTTACCTATGCGGCCGATCTTGATCGCCAGATTAAAGCTGCCGAGGCTGAAGCCGCGGCAGATGCAGAAGCTGCAAAAAATAAAAAGAAGTGGTTTGGTAAAAAGCCTGCTTCAGAATAATCCTTCAGGTAATAACCGGTGACATGACCACGCCGGAAATTACATACATCGAAAACTTCCAAAGCAAAAATAAAACAGCCGAAAGGCTGTTTTATTTTTGTGTTCTTTTTAATCTTCAAAATGATAGCGGCTGTTTTTTATGCCAAGAGTCCGCATTTTGTACTGGAGGCTCTGTCTTACCATACCCAGGGACTCGGCGCTTTTGGTAATGTTATAATTGTGAGTGCTTAGCGCCTGGAGGATCACCTTTCGCTCAAACGCCTCTGTCAGGCTTTTAAGGGAATGAGAGCTGGCTGGACTCCAGGCTTCATTATCCAAAAGAGTGCGGCCAGCAGTGCTTTTTTTCAGATCCATTGGCAGCAGATCTGAGGTGATGACATTACTGTTGTAAGGTGAAAGTAAAATAGCACGGACGATGACGTGCTTGAGCTCGCGGACATTGCCTGGCCAGTCATAGTTAAAAAGAAAAGTCCGGCTGTCTTTTGAAAAGTCATAGAGTTTTTTACCCATGGCGGCTGACTCAGAATTTAAAAAGGAAAGGGCCAGCGGGATGATATCCTCCCGACGTTCTCTGAGCGGCGGCAGGGCAATGGTCAGGGTGGCCAACCGGTAGTACAGGTCGGAACGGACGCGTCCCCTTTCAATGGCGGCTTGCGGGTGCTCATTCATGGCGCTGATAATCTGGGCGTTGGTGGTGAGCTCCTTTGTGCTGCCCACCCGCCTGTAGGTACCGGTTTCCAGGATACGCAGAATTTTGGACTGGAGCATCAGATCCATGGAATTAATCTCATCCAGAAAAACAGTTCCGTTCTCCGCCGCTTCAAAAAGACCTTTGGTGTCGCTGGCGCCTGTGTAGGCGCCTTTTACTGTGCCAAAGAGTGTACTTTCAAGCAAAGCTTCCGGGATGGCAGAGCAGTTGATGGCCACAAAGGGCGCGCTGCTTCTGCTGCTGGCATTGTGAATGCTCTGGGCAAAGACCTCTTTCCCGGTTCCTGTTTCGCCATAAATCAGCACTGGGGCAGAGAGGCTGGCGGCCAGCTCAGCCTGCTGTGTGCAGTCACGGATGCTTTCCGATACACCAGAAATATCTGAGATCTGATAGCGGGTCCCGTTACTCTTTTTTTCCTGTTTACGAAGCTTTTCCTCTAATTGCTCCAGTTTTTTAGACAGATAGATAAAATCTGATTTGTCTCTGTAAATACACATGGAGCCAACAATTTCTTTTCCTGTTTTGTCAAAAATCGGATAGACGCAGCTGACAGCGTCAATGTGCTTTCCGTTGGCGTTCATGTAGCGGATATTAAAATCTTTTAAAGGTTCGCCATTTTTCAGTACTCTTAATGCAGGCGATACTTCGCCATCGTAAAATTTATAAACCTCCAATACGTGCTTGCCGATAACGTCTTCCCGCTTCATTGCGTCCAGAATCTCACTGCCTTTAGAAAAGCCCACAAAGCGTCCGCCACTGTCAAGAATATTGATCGAAATATCCTCTACCTTTTCAAAAATCTTAATGGTATCAAGATCCAGATAAAATTTTTTGTTTTTTTTCATAAAATCACTCCAATCTCACTGCTATAACTAACGCAATATTTATACCAAATATGAATAAACTGCAAAATAATATTGCCAGCAAAAATATTTTGCAGTTGTGGATTCTTTACAGATTAAGGGACCTTTAAGATATTAAGAACAAAAGGAGTGCATAAAAAATATGCGGTGTATTTATGGAAAGTCTTGAAAATGGCGGTTTTAAGCCATTTTTACTTTGGCATTGATCTTGCATTATATAAAATTGCGATTCATTTTGCTGAAGCATACTGCTGAAGGGGGGACATGAAGCAGTAGCGCAGATGAAAATTTTGTAAGAGGAGAGAAAAAATGAACGAAAAGAAAAAAGTGAGTTGGTTGAAGCAGATTGACTGGTGGGTAGCCCTTCCGGCGCTTTCTATTCTGGCAGCTCTGATGGCCTGGGCATTGATTGATCCAACCGGAATGGGGAATTCAATTACTGTTATTTTCAATTTTCTGACCGATGGATTCGGCTGGGTTTACCTGATGCTTGGGCTTCTGTTTCTCGGCTTCTGCCTTTGGCTGGCCTTTGGCCCTTATCGGAATGTAAAACTTGGGAAAGATGATGAAAAGCCCCAGCATTCCTTTTTCTCATGGTTTGCCATGATCATTGCCTGTGGTTACGGTGTTGGCCTGGTATTCTGGGGAGCGGCAGAGCCGCTGAGCTTTTTACAGACGCCGCCGATGGGCATGGAGCCTTATACGGCAGAATCTGCTGTAAGGGCGCTGGCACAGGCGTTCTTCCACTGGGGGTGGATTCCATGGGCCATCTATATGGTTGTTGGGGTGACCATGGGTTACTTTATTTTCAGAAAGGGAATGCCGCCGTTTTTCAGCCGAGTGCTTGAGCCTATCTTTGGCGATAAGGTAAAAACTAAAGGCTTTCGTATTCTTGATGGTTTTCTGGTGTTTGGTGTTGTCGGTGGTGTCACCACAGCTACAGGGCTTGGGATTCTTCAGCTGGCGTCGGGCCTGTTCTCGCTTTTCGGTATACCGGAAAACAATCTAACCTATATCATCATTGCCATTGCGTGGGCCGCCCTGTTTACTACAAGCGCTGTCAGCGGAATTGACAAGGGGATCAAGATTCTCAGCAATCTGAATATTCCGCTGTGTATCCTGGTCTGTGTGGTTGTCTTTATTGTCGGACCGACCGCCTTTATTTTAAACACTATGAGCAGCTCGCTGGGCGACATGCTTGGAAACTTCTTCCCAATGGCTTTATGGACAGACAGCATTGATAAGACAGGCTTTGCCCAGGGATGGACGATTTTCTACTGGGCGTGGTGGATCGCTTCCGCGCCGTCAACCGGGCTCTTTGTAGCGGACATCTCACGTGGCCGTACCCTGAAGGAAATTGTGCTGGTTCATCTGGGCGCAGCCCCAATCGCTACCTGGCTGTGGTTCGCAACTTTTGGCGGAACTGCTATTTTCCAGGAAATGTTCCAGAATTTAGGATTGGTTGCTTCCATGAATGACATGGGAACACAGTCCGTTGTCTTTACCATGCTGTCGCATCTGCCCCTCGGTCAGATTCTGGCAGTGCTGTTCCTGATTTTAATCTTCCTGTTCCTGGCAACAACCGTCGACTCTTTTTCATATGTTTGCGCCCAGGTATCAACAAAGGAAGATCAAAATCCAAAAATGCCTTCAAAACCATTGAGAGCTGTTTGGGCCATCGCTATCGCGGCATTAGCCATTACAATGATTTTGGTTGGTAAAGGCCAGATCCAGAGCTTGCAGTTGTCTTCGGTTGTGGCCTCTATTGTCATTATGGTGGTAATGGTTCTGATGATTATCTCGATGTTTAAATCACTTAAGCAGGAAGAACTGGAAGGAACCATTGACCTTGGCCGTTTAAACAGCAGACAACATATTTTAGAAGAAAAACAAAAAGCAAATGAGTTGAAAAAAATTCAGCGTGCTGCCAAAAAAGACAAAGCATAAAAATTTAATTAATTAGCTAGGTGAAATGAGAAAATGAGATTAAGATTTAATTTTGCAGAAAAGGAAGAGCTTGACCAAATTCATGAAGCCACATTGGATGTTTTAAAAAATGTTGGCGTGAACTTTCATGAAAAAGAAGCTCTTGATATTTTTAAAGCACATGGTGCCAGAGTAGACGGCAATACTGTGTTTATTGAAGCGGATATGGTCACGAAAGCCCTGTCGACCGCTCCTTCAAAGTTTGAATGGAAGGGCCGTGAAAAAAGTGTCGTCATTGGTGATGGCGGCAGCATATCGGTTCCATGTTATGGCCCGATTTACCGTCTGAAAGATGGAGAGATTAAAGATATTGTTCCGCAGGATTATGTGGATGTCACAAAGCTGCACGAAAGCAGTAACGTGCTGGATGCCGGGAACCCCAATGTTATGGAGCCGGTGGCGATCCCAAGAGATATTCGCCGAAATTACCAGATGGCAACAGCCCTAAAATACCACACCAAGCCGGTCATGGGCATGGTTGATGGTAAGGAGGCGGCTGAAATGAGTATTCAGATGGCCCAGGATTTCTACGATGTACACGACCAGACACCAGTTGTCGCTGGACTCATCAATGTCATGTCACCTCTGGGCATCAGTACCGCCATGTGTGAAGCGCTGATTACCTATGCCAGAGCCGGACAGCCTGTTGTCGTAGCTGAGGGCGGCTTTCCGGGTGTTACCCTGCCGCCGAGCATCGCCGGAACACTGGTGTCCAACAATGCCGGTATACTGGCCGGTATCACGCTGGCGCAGCTGGTAAATCCTGGAACACCGGTTGTTTACGGCCTCCCTGCTGTGAGCGGTGATTTGAAGGTGATCTCCATGGCAATCGGCGGCGCCGAAACCCCTTTGTTTGTTTACTATGCCAAAGAAATTGCCAATTACTATCATCTGCCGGTGCGGGCCGGCGGCGGCCTCACAGACGCCAAAGCTGTCGATTACCAGGCCGGCAAGGAAACTGCACTAAACCTCTTTGCAACCTATGGTGCAGGCATTGACTTTATCATTCATGCCTGCGGCATCCTGGATACCTATAATACCATCAGCTTTGAAAAGCTGGTGCTGGACGAAGAGGCAGCCTTAAGTATCAAGCGTCAGTTTAAGGGCTTTGTGGTGGATGACAGGCATATGATGATTGAAGAAATTGCCAAGGCCGGCCCGGGCGGAAGCTATATTAACAAAAGGACACCAAAGATTTACCGGGAAGAGTTTATGCTTCCTAAGCTGGCGAACCGTGAAACGACACAAAACTGGCTGAAAGACGGCGCAAAAAGCGTTGAGGCTCTGGCCGCCGATATGGTAGAAGAACGAATCGGTAATTATAAACTCCCTGAATTAGCCGATTTCCAGGAAAAAATATTAGAAAAATACATTCCGCAGGAGTGGAATGCAGACTAAAAACTTGTTTGCCTAAACGATGCTAGAAATGATTGACTCCCTCAATTGACTAGTGTAAAGAAGACCGCGCACCCACGGTCTTCTTTTTTGGTATGAGCCAATATTAAAAACGCCGCCTTCCCTAAAAGAAGGCAGCGCTTTTAATGGATCGAATTTGAATTTTTTAAATGAAGCTTCTAGCTTTCGACAATTTCAAGGATATCCATCGGGCACGCTTTGGCGCAGATGCCGCAGGCAATACATTTGGACGGGCTGTCCTTGTCTTCAGCTTTAACGATAAGGCCGAAAGGACAAACTTCAACACATTTACCACAGTTTGTACAAAGCTTTTTGTTGATCATGTAGACACCCTTAGGATTCTGAGAGATTGCGCCGGCTTCGCAGTTTTTAGCGCATTTGCCGCACTGTACACAGACTTTGGTTTTTAAGTCGCCGTTGTCTTTTACGTCAACTTTAATACAGGATAAATCATGACCATAGGCTCTGTCTTTATAGAAAGCAGTTGAACAAGCCCATTCACAGGCCAGACAATTCATACAGAGGGACTGATCGGTTACTTTAAGTTTTTTCATAATGATAATACTCCTTCTCTCGGATCTTTGAGATTGAAGCCTACAAAGAATCCGTTCCCCAATATTTATTCTACCTTAATTCTAACGAGAATGATTTCAATTGTCAATAACAAATCATTCCATATTTTGGAGTATTTTTTGGATGAATCGGGCAGACTTGTCCCCAAAAGAGGGCTAAATTTTACTCTATCGAATAAAACGGAATGGAAGCATACAAGCGCTTTGGGATTTTCAATAAAAACAGCACCGATTTTGGCACCTCATATCGAAAAAATGCCGGCTTTTTTTGGTCAATTTCCAAAAGATGATAAGTGGTGCAAAAAAATATGCATGTGCAAAAACCGATTACACATTTTTGAAAAGGGCTTAAAATCGCCATAAAAAAAAGGTTTTTTTTAAAAACGGGCCTGATTCCCCCAAAAAGAGCAAAAAAATTTGCAGTTTTAATTTTTGGTAAAAATCCTTCTGGATGATAATAAACTCCAGAAAATGGCTTGAATAGGCTTTTTACCAAAAAAAGTAATTATTATTTCATGGGAATTAAATTTGGCACGCATATTGCGTTATATAATGGCATCACACAAATTAAAAAGTAAAAGAAAATCCAAAGGAACAAAAAAGGAGAATGAAAACAATGGCAGATATGAGTTATTTAAAAGACAAGCCAATTGCGGTATTGGGCGCAGGCGGTGTTGGTAAGGCAATCGCAGGGGACTGTGCTTTAGGTGGCGCAAAAGTGAGAATTTGTGACATGGAACCCTTCGCACAGAAAACATTAATGAATGTTGACAAAGTTGGGATCAAATTCTACGGCGAACAGTGTAACCTCTACGGTTTCGAACGTGAAGGCTTTGCTAAAATGGACAAGGTAACAACAGACGTAGCTGAAGCTGTTAAAGGTGCAGGTATCATCGTTGTTGCAACACCGACCTTCGGCCACAAACCTTTCTTTGAAAAATTAATCCCATGTCTGGAAGACGGACAGGTTATCCACATCTTCCCAGATAACTATGGTTCTTTAATCTTACGCAAAATGATGCGTGAAGCTGGCTGTACAGCAAAAGTTATCATCGGCGGCTGGTCTTCTTCTACATACGGAAGCCGTGTTGATATGCCTGGTGGTGTTATCACTCACAAAATCAGAGTATACTACCGTGCGATCACCCTGCGTGGTGCTGCAATGCCGGCAACCGATACAGAAGCTTTCATCGAAAGCTCCAAATACTTACCGTCTATGGACGCTGTAACCAACGGCGACGGCGCGGTAGCAGGTGATACGGTGTTAGATACTGGTTTCTCTAACGTTAACCCAGTTCTTCACTGCCCAGGCGCAATCCTCGGTGTATCCACAATGGAAAACTTCGGAACCATCTTCGGTGAAGACAAATATAAATTCTCGATCTACTCCCACGCATACTGCCCATCCATTTCTCAGGTACAGTACACCTTTTATGAAGAAGAATGCACTTTAGCTGAAAAACTGGGCGTCGGCATCCAGCCATATGAAAAAGAACACTTCTTCTCACGTGAAAATGTTCTTGGCCAGGAATACATGGGACTGGATTACTTAATTCCATTCGACAAACAGGATCCAATCCAGTACGGCACCGGCCCCTTCGACATGAACAACCGCTATATCACTGAAGATATCCCAGTTGGCTGCTATGTATACCAGCAGTTGGGTGATGTTTTAGGCGTAGAAACACCCGTTGTGGACTCTATGATTAACCTGGCTAACGCGATCCACGGCAGAGACTTGACCGAAAACGGCTATACCTTAGAATACCTGGGGATTGACGGCATGTCGGTTGAAGAATTAAATACCTACTTAAGAACAGGCGAAAAATAAATTTCCTCATTAACTTTACATCATAAATAAACCTTACTTAAAATACCGGACAGCTCCGGCTGTCCGGCCCCCTCTTGTATTTAAAAATAAATAAAAAGAAATGTTATATACCGGAAAATTTTGAGAGCTTTGGGAAATATGTGAGACTCAAAAAATAAAAGGAGACTATCGTGAAAAAAAGTATTATCGATTTTAGAAGAATGGCCGCTGAAGGCGAAAAAATCGTTTATTTGACAGGCTATGATTATCTGACCGCTAAATATGAAGAACGTGCAGGCGTCGACATGATTTTGGTAGGGGACTCTCTGGGGATGGTTACCCTGGGACATGAAACCACCTACCCTGTAACCATGGATGATATGATCGCACACTGCTCTGCGGTAAGACGCGGTGCACCGAATACCTTTATTGTTGGGGACATGCCTTACATGTCTTACCAGATTTCGGATGAAGAAGCTGTTTTCAATGCTGGCCGCTTCACCAAGGAATCTCTGGTGGACGCCATCAAATTAGAAGGCGGCACAGACTCTGTATGTGAAAGAATCAAAGCCATCGCGGATGTTGGTATTTTAGTCATGGGCCACATTGGCCTGACACCTCAATTTGCAGCTCAGATGGGCGGCTATAAAGCCCAGGGCAAGAGCGCAGACGCTGCCATCGAACTGGTTAAGCAGGCCATGAAGATTGAAGAAGCCGGCGCGGCCTTTATCTTGGTTGAAGGTGTTCCGGCAGTTGTTGGAAAAGCCATTACTGAAAAATTAAGCATTCCTGTACTGGGGATCGGCGCTGGATCCTACACAGATGGCCAGCTGTTGATTTACGCAGATATGGTAGGCTACTATGATGACTTCACACCGAAATTCGTTAAGAAATATGCCGATGTTGGCGGCGAACTGTTAAAAGGCTTTACAGCTTACTGCGAAGAAGTCAGAAGCGGCGCTTTCCCGGATGACTCTAAACACGCCTATGTTATCGCTGATGAAGAAGCAGCCGAACTCGAAAAGTTATTAAAAGAAATCTAAATCATTGGGAAATTGATTAAGAAAAACAGGAGAAAATTATGAGTACTTTAGCAAATCTTGGGGAACTGGTTGTAGCCGGTAACGAGAGCGGCGTTGTAGAAGCAGTCAACGCCATGGTTGCTGACAAAGCAGATCCAGTTGCGATTATCAACGAAGGATTATTAAGCGGCATGAACGTTGTCGGCGAAAAATTTAAAAACGGCGAAATGTTTGTCCCTGAAGTATTAATGGCAGCCCGCGCCATGAACGCTGGTATGGCCATTGTTAAACCATTGATCGCGGATACCGATCTTCCGACACTTGGAACCATTGTTATCGGAACCGTTAAGGGCGACCTCCATGACATTGGTAAAAACCTGGTTGTGATGATGTTAGAAAGCGCTGGCTTCAAAATCGTTGATCTTGGTGTCGATGCTAAACCAGACGACTTTATCAATGCTGCAAAAGAAAACAATGCGGATATCGTGGCAATGTCAGCCATGCTGACAACCACCATGACCGTGATGGAAGAGGTTATCAACGGCTGCAAGGATGCCGGCGTAGACGCCTGCTACCTGGTGGGCGGCGCTCCGTTAACCCCTGTTTTCAGCGAAAAAATCGGTGCAACCTATGCTGCCGAAGCCTCTCAGGCTGTGGAAACCGCTAAACAGATGGTTATCGCTTAAGATAGATTTGATTCGTTATAAACCCTTCTAAAAATATAAATACCGATAGCTCTTTGGATTGTTGGTCACAGTCTGAAGAGCTATTTTTTAAAAATAAACAGGGAAGGCACTTTGAGAAGAGTGAAAGGGCATATCAATGTCAAAAGGGGTAGTAGCGGCCATTTGTGCCGCTTTCAGCGCCGGGATGATTCCGATCTTTACAAAGCTGATGATGAATGCTGGGTTAACCTCAGCTCAGGTTCTTTTTTTCAGGTATATGTGGGTGTTCATTATGGCTGGCGGCTGGATGATGATTCGTAAAAAAAGCTTTCACATCACCAGAAAACAGCTGTGCGCGCTTTTTTTCTTTACCGTAGCAGGATACGGCGGCGCGACCTTTCTGCTGGCCTCCTCCTTTAATTTTTTGCCGGTGGGTCTGGCCACAATGCTGTACTTCACCTATCCCATGTTCGTCATGCTGATAATGACCCTGCTTTTTAAGGAAAAGCCCACCAAAATAAAAACAGCCTCGCTGCTTCTGGCGGTCTTTGGCATTTTATGGCTAATGAATTTTGATTTTTCCATCGTGAATATCGGCAGCGTTCTGGCAGTGGGGGCAGGGCTGGCCTATGGCGTTTACCTTGTGGGGATACGAAAAAGCAGCATGAAGAATATGGACAATATGGCCATTGTTTTTTATCTGGCAGGGATCAGCTGTGTGCTGTTTTTTGGCCAGGGATGCCTTACAGGCACGCCGGATTTTTTAACCATCGGACCGCTTGAGCTTTTCTATGGTCTGATTCTTGGATTTATCACGGTTTTTGTACTGGGAGTCGTGGCTTTTGCCATCAAAGCCATCGGCCCGACAAAAACCTCGCTGATCATTTCCTTTGAGGCCGTGGTTTCTCTGGTGATGGGCATTCTGGTTTTTAGTGAGCCCTATGGTGTTAATACCTGGGTGGGCTCCATATTGATGACCCTGTCTGTGATTTTCATTACCAGAGAAAACACAGAGGAGGCATTGGTCGCGGCTGAAAAATGAGTTATAATAGAGAGCAGGAGGTGTGAAAATGGAAAAGGTTTATCATATTCCGATTCGGATGGAGCGGGATATTGTGTTCAAACGGATGCATATTTATGAAACGCAGCCGAATTACAATGAGTTTTTGGCAGCCTACAACGAGCTGGCAGAGGAGATTCCAAAACTAGTGGACGCCAGAGGAATTTATGTCCTGAAAAAAGCCGATGGCCGTGTGCCAATGCACAAGGGGCTTTGCGAGGTCAGCCATTTTGTATACGTGATGGTCACTCTGGGCGCTGGAATCAGTGACCGATGCACCGCTTACTTTGCCGAAAAGAATTATCTGAAGGGATTGATGATTGACTCCATTGCCGACCAGCTGCTCTTCAATCTGTCGGATGATTTTTATCCGGTTATCCGAGAGGATGTTTTCGAGAAGCAGGGCTATGCGCTGACGGTTCGTTACCAGCCGGACGACTACATTATTCCCATTCAGAATCAGAAGGTTATTCTGGAGGAAGCAGACGGCAGTGACCTGTTAAACGTTTCTGTGACAGAAGGCTTTATGTACAATCCCTTGAAAACCATGGGCTATGTATACGGCGCCGATAAAAATATGCAGATCGCGGAAAAGGATCATGACTGCGGCCTGTGCTCAAATTATGGATGTGAATTCCGGTCTGTATAAGGTTGAGCCATGGTCAGCAGAGCAAAAAAGATATATGCTGTTTCAACATATAGCGCTAAAACGAATGAAAAGCCCGAAAGCTGGGCTTTTTTCAATTTGGCCTATTTTTTTCGGAAAACGACTGATCGCTTTTAGTGTCATTTTGACAGGAGGGAGCAGCGCGGAGAGATGAAACCATATCGCAGGCGCTGGCCATCATCTTGTGGATTCCCGCGCTGTCCGCTTTATAACCAAAAGCCCGAAAAGGCTGTATGCCGATGGTCTCTGCAACACTTGCCACATCAATGTTTGCGCCGAAAAATAAAAATTCCCAGCTGTATTTTTCCTGCTGATGCCGGATCATATTCTGAACTTGCTGATGTGTGTATTTTTTACTGGCGTTTTCGTAGCCGTCGGTGGTAATGACGACAATCACCTTTTTGGGGCGATCGGACTCGGGCGTTTCGGCAAGACGCAAGCCTGTGTCGGTCACTGCCTGTCCAACAGCGTCATAGAGGGCTGTACAGCCCCGGACAAAATACTGTCGGTCTGTGAGTACGGCGTTTTTAGGGCAGACGCTCTGGTACAGACACGCGTATTCGTGATCAAAAAGAACGGTGGTGACGCGAAGCTCGCCGGCTTTTTTGGCCTGCGCTTTTAAAAATTGATTATAACCGCCAATGGTGTCGGCCTCCAGCCCTGCCATTGAGCCGCTCCGGTCCAGTATAAAAATGATCTCTGTTAAATTTAGATTCATGATGAGGTCTCCTTTCTTTTTATGATATGATAATAACATCTTTGAAAGAAAAATGGTCGCCTGAAGGGCGACATCGGAGGTTATGATGCTGTCACAGAAATTTTTATCCGAACTCAGAAAATTTGTTGAAAAAGAACAGAGGCAGGCCGTCGATGAATCTGCCAGAAAAAAGCAAAGAGATTCCGCGGCAGTGTGCGCGCGCAATGTAGAGGCAAAAGCATTGAAGGTTTTTGGAAAAAGCCATCAAGAGGACGTGTGCCTGAGCCAGGGGACTTTGGTCGCTTCAGAGGAAAGCCTGGACAGCTACATTGTGCTGAATCGCGGACCGGGTTTTACAGGTCTTCTCTTTAAAATGATTGATGCGCGGGGCCTTCCAGACAAGGCAGTCTACCATAAAGCCGGCATTGACCGCCGTTTGTTTTCAAAAATAAGAAGCGACCCGAAATACCATCCGTCAAAGGCCACGGTCATCGCTCTGGGCATTGCGCTGGAAGCCGATCTGGACGAGATGGAAGCCCTTTTGTGCGAAGCCGGCTATGCTCTTTCCGGCAGTGAAACCTTTGACTTAATCATCCGCTACTGTGTGGAGCATCGCGTTTTTGATTTGGACGAAATCAATGAGGCGCTGGACAGCTTTCAATTAAAGCCACTCGGAGGAGTGGCTTAAAAATTTCGTTTTTATTTTTTTCCTGACCGGTATTTCTTTGGGGTAATACCGGTAATTTTTTTAAAAACCTTTGTAAAATAACTCTGATCCTCATAGCCGACGAAAAGAGCAACCTCGACAATGCTCATTTTGGTGTTCTGCAAGAGCTCCTTGCTTCGGTTAATCCGGATTTCGTTGAGATACTGCGTGAAACTGATGCCTGTTTCTTCTTTAAACAGCTTAGATAGATAGGAATCTGAAACATGCAGATAGTCTGCCAGCTTCTGGAGAGTGATTTTGTTCATGTAATTGGCTCTTGTGTGCTCAATGGCCTGGTTGATCAGATAGGAGTCTCCTGAGTAAATATTGTTAAAAATATTTTTTGTGAAATGGTCGATAATTTTAACAGTCCATGAGCTCAGAACCTGGATGCTGTCAATTTTATTGAGCTCAGTGATCAGGTCAAGATTCAGGCCGAAGATCTTTTCAAGCGAAGCCCCGCCCTCTACCGAAGCCCGGGAGAGAATAGTGACAAGCTCCAGAATTCTGGCCTTGATGACCTCAAGGTTGCCGCCCTCAATCAGCAGAATTTCATTTACTAAAAATTTGAGAGTTACCTGGGCGCCCTCGTGATCACCTTCCTTCACCTGCCGCACAAGCTCCTGTTCCTTTTCATAGGGGTAAACCAATGGGATATTGTTCTTTTTATGCTCGTGGATACGCTCTCCAATTTCAGATTGATCATGGTATTCAGAGCTTAGCTTTTCATAGGCTTCTGTATTGGGGTACAGGCTCAGGATCGCCGCGTTTAGGAGTTTAGCTAAATGGTTTACCTGGGAAGGGGTGAAAATTTTCATATTTCGGATAAAGAGTGTAGTATTATAGAGCACCTCAGGTGAGGCCTGGTGGATGGTGAACATATCCCGGATAGTGCTCTCCTCAATGGTTCCCATGGCAATGGGGCCGGCAATGACAGAACCGGCAAATTGCTGGCCGTCGAGGATGGCGATGGCGATATTGACAAAGCCTGAGGGACAGACAAATATATAGGGCTCTCCAAGACGGTGTGCCCAGGTTGCAGCAAAGTGCAGTGCGTTTGGACAGAGGCTGGATTCTGTCTCGGACTGATTAAAGTACCGGCAGATTTTTTTATCCTCAAAGTAGGTGCCCAACGGATGGGTGTTCTGGTCATATAAGGTTACCGGAACATCTGTCGCATAATAAAATGAGGTAAGAATGTCCTCGATGGCTTCGAGGTTTAACTGGTGGTCTTCTTTAAAAATAGTTTCTTTCATAGAATTATCTGCCTTTCTGTCCTTTCTGCATTTGTTATTGATTATTATATCATATTTTGAAAATATCTACAAAAGTTTTGTTGAAAAATACCATTAAATCCTTTAAAATCATGAAATATATCAAAAAATTTATAAAAGCAGAAAACAGTTTTATATTTATTACAAAATTATAAGAAAATTAATAACAGGATGATTATGAAAATTCAGTAAAAACATTTCTTTAAATTCAATTTAAAAAATAAAACCGGTATGCTTGCTGGGGCTGCATACCGGTTTAGAAAAGAGGGATTTTTCTGAGGCTTTAAAATTTTTCAGATTTAGGTAAAAATTTGTTTAAAATTTGTTTTTGAGTTTGTGTTAAATCAGGCAGAGTGTAATTTTCAACTCTTTCTTCAATTTCCTTTGCCACCCGTTCGCGGATATCACCGATTTTGTCGGCGATAGGCTGGGGATCTCCGGCGGCGCGGTTAAAGAGCTTGGTCAGGTAGTGCTCCTGCCGGTAGTCTTTTGGTGTCCTGCCGGACAGATAATTACCAAGCGGTCCGGCTTTTTTGATTTCAGCAAAAACCTTTTCTGCTTTTGTATCGCTGATATCAATACCGCGGTTCAGTCTCAGAAGAATTCGGTTAACTTCTTCGTCCATCACGAATTTTTCATAGCTTCCGAGGGCATAGGACTGGAGGATACCCGCGTGGTGCAGGATAAAGTCTGCTTTGCCCAGATAGGTTGTCATAAGGTTCATAAAGGTTTCCACCCCGGCCTGGTAATCGGGCTTCATGGAGTCTGTTCCAGCAACGCCGGTGCGCACTGGGATCTGATAATAGCGGGCCAGTGACAGTGAAGACATCTGGATCAGCTGAGCCTCCGGTGCGCCGATGGCGAGAGCTACCTCACGCATATCTGTGGCGCTCGAGACGGAGCCATAAATAACAGGCACACCTGGGTTGATGAGTTGGGTCAGCACGATACCGGCCAGAATAGTCGCATTGTTCTGGATTACAGTTCCAAGCAGCGCTGCCGGGGCAGTCATGTTTGTCATGGAACAGGTGATAATGGTTACAGGCTGTCCTTCTTCGCATAAGCCGATAATATTATCCAGTACCTCATAGGAGTAACCAAGGGGTGAGAGAGCGCACGCATTGGTCAGGAGAACTGGTTTATCCCAGATATCGTAGAACTCTTTGTAAAGATTTGCAATACCGCGGGCGGCTTCCTTGAGACTTTTGCCGCGGGTGTTCAGGCTGTTGGCCACATTGCCGTAGGTTGGCTTTTTAGAATATTTCAGGCACATGGCCACCTGAGGCAGGTAAAAGTCATCCTGATCTTTGTCAAGGTCAGGCGTATCGAAAGCAGCGTTGTTGACAAAATCAGTCACGTCGCTGGTATCCATAAGTTTCAGGAATTTAATCATGTCCGCCATTTGGGCCACACGGTAGGTATCATCCTCAAACAGGAACTTGGAAGGACCGTAGCAGCCAACTGTTTTTGGACGGAAGGGTTCACCAATTGATGTTTCACCGCTGCTTGTATGAACAGTGAAGGTTTTGGGAACCGTCTCCAGTGCTGCGTTCAATAAGGATTCATCGATTTTAACAATACTTCCTTCAACCGTTGCTCCGTGTTTTTTGAAAATATCCAATGCTTCTTCGCAATTGAAGGAGACACCCACTTCTTTTAAAACTTTCAGGGTGTATTCATGCAGAAGTTCAACATCGCGGGTAGAGACATAATTTTCATAAAATTTTCGATTAATATACATTATTGGATTCCTCCGATATTTTTTGAATTTTGGATGCAACGGTATCCAAAGGCAGTCGCATCAATGGCCCACTCTTTTTTGAAAGAGGAAGAAAGAGTGGGCAGGTTCTTTATTTTAAAAATTTGTCAAAATAGTTTGTTTTTAAGTTTTTAAACCAATGCTTTGGCTTTTTCGGCTGCAGTTGACGCATCAGCGGTGTAGATGGCGCTGATCTTTTCAGCGTAGGCTGGTGTTACTGGCGCGCCGCCGATCATATACTTGGCATCAATGCCTGCGTCTTTACAGGTTTTGATAATTTCATCCATGTAAGTCATGGTGGTTGTCAACATGGCGGACATGGCCACAATATCCGCATTGTTTTCTTTAGCGGCTTCAACGAAGGCTTCCTTTTTAGCGTCAACACCAAGATTAACCACTTTGAATCCAGCACTTTCAAGCATCATAACCACCAGGTTTTTCCCAATGTCATGGAGATCGCCTTTGACAGTGCCGATGACAACTGTACCAAGGGAGGTAACATCACCTTCGGCCAGAAGCGGCTTAACAATGTCCATGCCAGCGTTCATGGCGCGGGCAGCCATTAAAACCTCAGGAACAAACATTTCGCCGTTTGCAAACTTTTCACCGACAACATTCATACCGGTCAACAGACCATCATTGATAATTTCAAGAGGTGCTGCATTGCCAGATAAAGCGGCGTTAACTTCATTGACAACGCCGTTTTCGTTTCCGCTTACAACATAATCGCTGATCATTGCATAGTTACTCATAATTTTATCCTCACTTTTTTTAATTTTATATAAGAATGCTTTTACAGGTCAAGCTTTTGGCCAATGCCCTTTTCAAGGGCGATATCGAATATTGCGCGGGCAACCGTCATATCACAGACAGACATCCCAATATTGCTGCAGACAATCAGTTCATCCTTGGAAGTTCGGCCTTCAGCTAAGCCAGCGAGAATCTCGCCGGTCTGGCAGTAAACCTCCGGGAGCCCCTTATCTGCCGGGAAGTAGCCCATCTCTGCAAACAGCTCGTGCTCCTCTTTGCTGTCGACAATGTATTTATCGGCACGGTACTGTGTCTTAAGGTCAAAGAAGGTGTTCATGTCACAGGGCACAATGGTCTGCCCGGCTGAGATCCATTCGTCCTTAACAACGCACAAAGGATCTTTTAGGATGATGGTGGCAGAACTCATGACCTCACATTTTTCAGCGATTTCCTGAGGCGAAGCAGCCTTGATGATTTCAACATCAATTTCGGGCTGGACAATTTTAATCAGGTTATCAGCAGCAGCTTCCACGACATCATATACATAAATTTTTTTCAGATTTTTGAGTGTTCTCGTGACATAACGCACATGTTCAATCCCCTGTACACCACAACCAAACATACCAAAGTTTTCAGCATCTGGATGAAGGGCAGCAGCAGCTAAGACTGTAACAGCTGGTGTGCGCATGGCGGTAATCCAGGCACAGTCCATCACTGCGACAGGGACACCGGAAAGCACATCGTTTAATACCAAAAGGCCAGTTGTCTGTGGAAGATTGTACTTCTTTGGATTGTTTGGGTAGCATTCGATCCACTTACACCCAATGGCTCTCTGCTCTGGAACATAGGCTGGCATTGCATGGAAAAAGACTTCTGTCCATGGATGAACGCCAATTTTTGCGGGCATCTCAAATTCTTTTTTTCCGTGGGAGATCAACGTTTTCTTGGTGATTTCCAGAATATCGTCGCGTGTGAGGCCGATATTCTCACATTCTGGTTTTGTCAGATAAATAATTTCTTTGCCAATATCCAGTTTCTTCGAAATGTTTTCTCTGTCTTGTTCAAAATAAGCGTGATCAAAATTCATATATATTCCCTCCAAAAGTTGATAGATTAAAAAAGTTTATGTTTGCTGGATAAGAGATGCAATACTCGTGCCAAAATTTCTGGTTTTCGTAAAAATAAAGTGTCTTAAACTTTGATTACATATATATATAACAAAGAAAAAGTACTTTCGGAAAAGCATTAAGAAAAAAAACGGAGGGTGCGTAGGTCAAAAAAAGCGTCTTAAAAGTGGACGTTTTTTTGACAAATAATAACAATTTTTACATTTTTTGACAAAATTAAAGAGCTTACCAAAAAGTTTTCGTTATTTTTTTAACATTTTTGGCAGGTGTAAAAAATGTCAAAATAATTTTTACATTTTTTGACAAATTTGACGTTTTTTATTCAAACGGATTAATACGTTTTCAATAGAAATTCTTTCTTAATAAAATGGAATAAAATTTTATGACAGGAAGGAGACTTTTGTATATATAAGGTTGGAAAACCACAAATCCCAGTTGAAACTACCACTTTTTTAAAATGTTTTACGAATATGGCACAGGTCTTGCATTAATATCACCCCAAAAGGTTTATGTTAAAAACGATCGCATTTGTTGATCAAGAGAAAAAGGAGAAAACGATGGATAACTTATGCAACTACACAAGTAGACAACAATTAGGTATTGAAGTTTTTAACGATGATCAATGCGCAATGATTCATCAGGCAATTTTAGAGGTATTAAAAGAGGTCGGTGTTGATGTCTATAATGACAAGGCACTGGAAATTCTTAAAAAAGCAGGAGCCTTCGTCGATGGCAGACGCGTTCGTTTCCCTGCTGCGATGGTTGAAAGCGCTATTCAGTCCGCACCTTCCCAGGTAACACTCTACTCTCAGGATATGGAATCCAAGATGATCCTTGGCGGCAAGCGTTTTTATTACGGACCTGGCCCCACCGTTATCAATACACTGGATCCATACACCGGTGAGCGGAAAATTCCTCATTATGAAGATACCTGCAAGGCCGTGAAGGTAATGGATGCGCTTCCAAACATTGACTATCTGATGGACTTTGGGACCATTGATGGTGTCGAAACCAGCGTTTTAGATGTCTACTGCTTTAAGGCAATGTTTGAAAACTCTCCGAAGCCGATTTTACACTGGGCTTATAACCGTGACAATGTTCAGGCAATGATCGATATGGGTGCAAAAGTGCGCGGCAGCTATGAAGAACTTGAAAAATATCCATTTTTCGCAGTTTATTCTGAGCCGATCACCCCGCTGATCCACGAAAACGAAGGATTGGATGTTATGATGACCATGGCAGAGCATGGACTGCCGGCTGTCTACACCTCTGCTGCTCAGGCAGGTATGACTGCCCCGGTTACACTGGCAGGTACTATGGTTGTCGAACTGGCCGAATCCCTGTCCGGTCTGGTAATCAACCAGTTGATTAAAGAGGGTGCGCCTTATATTATGGGCGGCGTCTGTACCTGCGTGGACATGTCCTCAATGCAGATTACCTACAGTTCACCAGAATTCAATCTGCTGCAGGGCGGACTGAGCAAAATGTCTCAGTTTTATAACCTTCCTGTATTCACAACAGCTGGCTGCTCAGACTCCAAGTGTCTTGACCAGCAGCACGGCATTGATCAGGCAACAAGTATCCTGATGTCCGCACTCTATGGCGGTAATTTAATCCATGATGTCGGATACATGGAATCGGGTCTGCTAACCTCCATGGAAGCCCTTGTCATCGCAAACGAAATTATTGGACAGACCAAGCAGATTATCCGCGGTATTGAAGTAACAGACGAGTCTTTGGCTGTCAACATTATCAAAAATGTAGGACCTGGCGGAAACTTCTTGGCCGAACGCCAGACATTTGAAAAGTTCAAAACCGAATGGTGGCTTCCACAGTTATTTAACCGTAAAGTATACACCAACTGGGAAGCAGACGGAAAACCAGAGCTTAAAGACCTGGCCAATGCAAAAGTCAGAGATATTCTTGAAAACCATCAGCCTAAAACCATCCCGGCAGACGTCAGCAAGGACTGTGACGATATCTTGAAAGCTTTAATTGCTAAATACAATTAAGAATGTGTGTATCTTGAATTAAGGCAGATGACAGTCTGCCTTAATTCCTCTATAATGTTCCTTGTGGCATAAAATGAATTATGAAAGTGAGGGGAAAAATGGATAAGCAGCAAACAACAGAAAAGAAGGGATTCTTTGATATTGTGAATAAGTGGGTATTCTTTTCATCGGGAATCGCCCTTGTTATTTTCGTAGCTTTTGGCTGCATTGCACCGCAGACCTTTGCCAACGGCGCCAACGCGGCATTAAATTTTGTTCTGAAATATTTCTCATGGTTTATTACGCCTGTAGCCTTTTTTATGGTTATCTTCTGCCTGTGGGCCGGGTTCAGTAAGTTCGGAAAGATTAAACTGGGCGGGCCTGACGCAAAGCCAAAAATGAGCAAACCGGTTTGGTTTGCCATTGCGCTAACATCGGGGATTGCCGTCGGCATCAATTATTATGGCGTTTATGAACCCATCAGCTTCGTGTACAATCCTCCGGCGTTCTTGGGTGTAGAACCCCTGTCCTCCGGCGCGATTCTGAACTCTTTAAAATATACATTCCTGCATTGGTGCCTGCATCCCTATGCCATCTACACGACTGCAGGCCTTTGTGTGGTATTCTTAATTTACAATGCGAAAAAACGTTACCGTGTCTGTACCTCTCTGTATCCGCTTTTGGGCAAAAAAACCTATGGCGGCATTGGTAATTTTATCGATGCTGTTGCTATTTTTGCAATTATCGGCGGGATCGCCACATCTCTTGGTTTTGCGACACTTCAGATTGCCCGCGGTCTGGACACGATTGTCGGCTTTGAAAGCAATATGGTCAACTGGCTGATTATCATCGCCATTATGACAGTGTTCTATACAGCCTCCAGCATTTCGGGTCTGCACAAAGGGATTACCTATATCAGTAATTTGAACACAGTTTTATACTTCTTCGTATTAATCTTTTCGTTTATTGTTGTTGATCCCATTGGTGTTACAGAGTTGACCATTACGGCCATCGGACAGTATTTTAATGAATTTATTAACCTTTCACTGTTCTTAGACCCCATTGCCAGGACAGGCTGGGTAGGAGCAAACAATGTATTCTTTAATACCTGGTGGATGGTCTTTGCGCCGTTGATTGGTTTATTCCTAGTCAAACTGGCTTATGGCCGGACAATTCGGGAATTTGTTACAGTTAACCTGATCGCACCGGTTGTGTTCTCCTTTGTCTGGTTTGGCGTATTTGGCGGCGGCAGCATTATCCTTGAAAAATTCTTTGGAACAAATATTGGACAGATCGTTGAGCAGGTAGGCTCAGATATGGCGCTGTACGCATTCTTCAACCAGCTGCCGTGGAGCCAGTTTATGAACGTAATCGCCCTTCTTATTGTTATCTTATCCTTTGTTACCTTGGCTGAGTCAATGACTATGTCTATTTCAGCCATGACACTCAAGGAATTTCAAGATGAAACTGGTGAGGCAAGTCCTCCAAGAATTGTCAGTATTTTCTGGGGCGCTATCATGGCTTTAGCAGCATATACTTTGTTGATTTCCGGCGGAACCGACGCCCTGCAGACTTCGGTCATTGTCTGTGGCCTGCCCCTCTGTGTGATTATGGTCTTTATGATGGCATCTTACTTCAAATCCATGAAACGGCTTGATGAATATGATATCTATAGTAAAGGGGACTTGTCAGTTTATGACACGTCTGAGAAAGAGCGTCTAGAGAGGGTTGCAGCAGCTGAAGCAGAGGCCAGTGGAAGTAGTGTTGAAAAAAATGAGTGATGGAATAAAGGGGTGGATGCGTTCGCCCCTTTTATCCAATTTTTAAAATGTTATAATAATTACAGCAACTTAGTTTATAAACGGTTTCTAAAGGAGGTATTGATAATGGCAGAAATAGACAAAAAAGTGAATGATACGATGCAGGAATTCATTGATTTTATTGATTTAAGATACAAGGGACTGGTCATAACAGACCAGTTTAAAAAAATTGTCAAAGTCAATGACCGTTTTTTAGAAATTTTTCATTTGAACACCAGTGATGGTCTGGAGTTTCATCTTGAGGAGCTGTTTTTAAAATATGGAATTGATGAGGATTCTGAATACTTCTATGATCTTGATAAAAACCAGGTAAATGTCCGATTGAAAACAATGACCTTTGGAGAAGAAACCGTACTTAATATCTGGATTTTTGAGGTGGTTGGGATGAAGAATGCGCGAATCAGTCTTTTGGAAACTATTGTACAGTTCAGCAAGGATGGGATTCACGCTGTTAACCAGGATGGCAAGATAATCATTTATAATGAGGCTCAGGGGAAGATCGACCACTATGAGCCTTCAGAGGTCATTGGCAGGCATGCCATGGATATTTACGCGCTGGATTATGAATCCAGTCTGCTGCTCAGAGTGCTGAAAACACAGAAGCCAATTGAAAATGTCCGGCAGGGCTATTATACCAAGGCAGGAACCTTTGTGGACTGTGTCACATCGGTTATCCCGCTTTTTTATCATGGAAAGATTTTCGGATCAGCCGCGATTGTGAGGGATTATAATGGTATTCTGCAAACCCTTGGAAAAGAAAAGGAGCAAGTGAACTCTGAAAAAATCAAGAGTATTACCACACAGCCAAACTATGAATCCAAGCAGACGCGTTATACCTTTGACAGTATTATTACAGTGAACCCTGAGCTCGCAAAGAGCATACAGTCTGCCAAACAGGCAGCTCAAACCGATTCGAACATTCTCATTATCGGTGAGACGGGAACAGGGAAAGAGATGTTTGCGCAGAGCATCCACGCCTACAGCCCGAGGAGGAACAAGCCCTTTCTGGCCATTAACTGTGCAGCCATACCCGAATCCCTGTTGGAGGGCCTGCTGTTCGGGACGACAAAGGGCTCTTTTACTGGCGCTACCGACAAGCCTGGGCTCTTTGAAGAAGCTGACGGAGGGACTATTTTTCTGGATGAGATCAACTCCATGTCCCTGTTTCTTCAGTCAAAGCTTTTAAGAGTTTTGGAGGAACGAACCGTTACGCGTCTGGGATCAAATAAAATGATCCATGTGAGTGCGCGAATCATCTCAAGCTGCAATGAAAATCCTGCACAGGCGATTCAGGATAATAATTTCAGAAGTGACCTTTTTTATCGTCTGGCAGTTGTCTATATTGTGATCCCGTCATTGCGGATGCGCCTGGATGATGTAAGTCTGCTGACTAAATATTTTATCGAAATGTATAATAAGCAGTTCGATAAAAAAATCATTGGAGTCGATTCAGAGGTTAGTCAGCTTTTTGAAAACTACAGCTGGCCAGGAAATGTCCGGCAGCTCCGGCACCTCCTGGAGTCTGCCATGAACGTCATTGATCCGGATGAGACCTATATCGGCATACGGCATCTGCCCAAATATATTTTAGGTGAGGATAAAATCGGAAATTATGAAGGGCAGCCAGAACAGCACCGTGAGATACGGACTTCGGTTTCGATTGACAAGGGACAGAATATTTTTGAGGAATTAAAGGAAAAAGAGAAAGAGTTTATCATCGAAAGCCTGACCAAAAATGGCGGAAATATCGCAAAAACAGCCAAACAGATGGGCATGAGCCGACAGAAGCTATACTATAAGCTGAAAAAATACAATTTAAAATAAAACGGCAGAGGTATTTTCAGAAAAGTAAAGGGAGTAAAATGTTTAAGGGAATCGTTATTTCTGTGATCGGTGCCGCGGCCTCCGGTTTTATCTCACTTTTTACCAAAAATCTAGTCAATCTGTCTGTAACCAGCGATACCATACTGGTCAGCCGGTTTTTGATTATTTTTCTGGTGATCGGCCTTTATCTGGCAACCAGAAAAAAGCTGGTAAAGCCCACAAAAAAACAGATTAGGGATTTACTGATATACGGCGTTATCGGCTACGGCGGAGCGATTTTTCTGCTGGCCGAATCCTATATTTTTATGCCCATGAGCCAAGCAACCATGATCCACTTTTCATATCCGCTGTTTGTCGCGTTTTTTATGGTTGTCTTTTATAAGGAAAAAATAACATGGGTAAAGGCTTCCGCCCTTGTCCTGACTTGTCTGGGAATTGCATTCCTTATGGAATTTAATTTTACAGTAAACCTTGTGGGCCTGCTCATCGCCCTTCTATCTGGCGCGGCTTTTGGCCTCTATATGGTCAGTGTCAGTGAGAGCAGTATCAAAGATCTGGATCCGTTAAACCTGCTTTTTTATCTGGCCTTGGTGGTGGTGCTTGTGTTTGGCACATGGGGCATAATAAAAGGTGAACTCCATCTTGTCGGTCTCGGGTCTGCTGTTTACGTGTCAATGCTGGGGGTGGCGGCTTTGTCCATTATTGGTATTGGTTTTTCAACGGTTGCCATCCGTACCATCGGTCCGACCTATGCAGCGATGATCTGTGTGCTTGAGCCGGTAGTGGCGCTTTTATGCGGCGTTGGCATTTTTAGGGAGCCCCTGACAGCCTACGGTTTTCTGGGGAGCCTGATGATGTTTGCGGTTATTCTGCTTATCGCCTTTGAAGGTTATTTAAGAAAGAAAAAATCAGAAAGAGGGAATAATAATGGAAACTGAAGCGAAAAAGGTATATGATTTTTTAAACGCGCTTGGTGTAGAATATCAGGTGATTGAGCATCCGCCGGTTTACACCTGCGATGAACTGGAGCAATATATGGACGGCGTCAAAGGGGCGCACTGTAAAAATCTTTTACTGCGAAATAAAAAAGGGAACCGTCATATTCTGGTGATTCTGGAAGAATCCAAGCAGATGAATATCAAGGAATTTGGCAAACAGATCGGGATCAGCAACTTGAGCTTCGCTTCCGAGGAACGTCTCCTCAGATATCTGGGGGTTACCACCGGGGCGGTCTCTGTTTTTGGCATCATTAATGATCAGAAGCATGAAGTAGAAGTTTATATTGACCAGGATGTTTTGGATCAGGAGTTTGTGAACTTCCACCCTAATGTCAATACATCCACGGTTCACTTTAGTGCAGACGGTCTGAAAAAGTTTCTGGCGGCCTGCGGCAATCCTGTGGAGATCGTTCGAGTTTAAAAAGAAATTGAGGGAACAAGATGGGATGTTATAGAGGAATACCTGTCCGCCTGGATAGGGAAAAGCTGTTTGAACAAATGCATATCCGTAAAGAGCTCTGGAATTTTAATGAGTATGAGAAAGCTTATGATGAGCTGGCAGAAGAACTCCCCAGACTCGTCGAGACTCGGGGAATTTACAAGCTCATTCCCAATGAAATAGGGCCGCTGATCCACAAAGATCTTACAGGCCTCAGCCATCTTGTATGCAGTATGGTTACGCTCGGTCCAGGGATTAGCGAACGCTGTACAGCCTATTTTATGGAAAAAGAGTATTTGAAGGGCCTGATGATTGACAGTATTGCCGATCAGGTTCTATTTGATCTGTCAAATGATTTTTACCAAATTATTCGAGAGGATATCTGTAAACGGAGAGGATTTGGACTGACCGTCCGCTTTGCTCCAGATGACCAGTTGATCCCAATCCATTTTCAAAAGGAGATTTTAGAGATTGTAGATGGCCGGAGCCAGATGGCGGTAAATATTACAGAGGGCTATATGTACAATCCCATAAAAACATTGGGGTACGTATATGGGGCAGACCGTGAAATCTGTACTGCTGAGATTGATCATGACTGCCGCCTCTGTTCGAATATTGACTGTGAGTTTCGAAAAACAGAAAGACGCTCGGCATAATTTAGTATACGCTGAAACAACGTATGCCTCTAAAAAGTTTAAAAAGCCCATAATCCGGGCTTTTTTATTTTTAGCAAAATCTTAAGAATACAGAAATTAATTTGTCAAAAATCTACCTAAATAAAATAATAATTTACAATTCAATTTTTGAAAAAGGATATATAATTGAATAAAACATTTATTATACTTAATCTAATAAATGTTCTATTCTAACGGAGGAGTAGGTAATCAATATGACAAAGCTAATGGTAATTGGTGGATTTTTAGGCGCCGGAAAGACAACGGCAATGATTGAAGCGGCGAAAACACTTAAAAAAATTGGAAATACAGTAGGTCTCATTACCAATGACCAGACGGATTATCTGGTGGATACCCAGTATGTTGAGTATCATGATCTGGAGGTCACAGAGCTGACAGGGAGCTGCTTTTGCTGTAATTATCCAGGCTTCGCAGAACGCGTGAATACAATGCGCCAGGAGGACTTTATCCTGGCAGAGCCAGTCGGCAGCTGTACAGATTTGGTTTCGACGATTATGAAACCTTCTAAAGAGGGAAAAGCTGGTGAACTGGATGTGCTGCCGCTTTCCGTTTTGGTTGAGCCCGGACGTCTGAAGGATTTTATGGAAGATAATACCAATGCTTTCTCAGAAGGCGTGTATTATATTATGGACAAGCAAATGGAGGAGGCCGATTTTATTGTTTTAAATAAAGTCGACACACTCGATACTGGAGAGAAAGAAAAACTGGTCAGCTTTTTAAATGAAAAATATCCGGCGGGAAGCGTAATGGAAATTTCTGCAAAAGAGGGAAAAGGTGTTGAAACTTGGCTTTTGGCAGTTCTTTCAGCAGATATTGCCGCTTCAAACGCGAAAAAAATGGAGGTTGTTTATGAAACCTACGGCAATGCCGAGGCTGAAATGGGCTGGTTGAATGCCAAGGCTGAAATAAATGCCAGAGACACCGTG
This sequence comes from Eubacterium callanderi, assembly GCF_900142645.1. Lineage (GTDB taxonomy): Bacteria > Bacillota > Clostridia > Eubacteriales > Eubacteriaceae > Eubacterium > Eubacterium callanderi. The sequence goes on along the minus strand of NZ_FRBP01000001.1, from coordinate 215,484 downwards.
AACGGCGATGCGCTGATGAGTGCTCTCGGTGAGGCCCTGAAGGAAGCCGTAGCAGAGGAAGGAGGCGAAATCGGCCATCTGAAGCTCTATTTAGATACAGGTAAGGGGGCCTCAAAGCTCAGCTGTGTGGGGGTTCGGCGGCCGGTTGAATTAGATCATACTTTAGGCCAGGAAGTGAAAAAAGGACACATGACCATTAATCTGAGAGCGGCTGTCGATCCTGCACTGCTTGAAAAACACACCAATGAAAAAATTGAAGCGCTGGGCGAAAGCCTTGGGTTCAATGTTGAAAATCTGGTTATAGAGGCTTTCCGGCCGGGATTCCCGAATCCAACTTACCGGATGTAAAGCCTTTACAAAAAAATAAGGAAAATTTACCAAAAAAGAAGGCTGATTTCGTATACATGTGCGGCTTCGGTCTCTTTTTCGTGGAGATTTTCCCAAAAATACCAGGGCACCTACAATCATTTTTTTCTTTAAAACGATATACTTAACACAAGATAAAACAAATGAACCACTGTGAGTAAAACAATTTTGGAGGAAAAAATGGGTAAAGAACTTTTATTAAAAACATTGAGACATGAACAGACAGACAATGTGCCGTTCGTGCCGTTCAGCGGTGTGCACGCAGGATCCTTAAAAGGCTATACAGCCAGAGAAGTGCTGACAGACGGTGATAAGTTATATGAATCATTGATGGAGGTTCATAAACTGTATACGCCGGATGGTATGCCGATTATTTTTGATTTACAGATTGAGGCCGAAATTTTAGGCTGCGAGCTGCTGTGGGCAGAGGATAATCCGCCTTCTGTTATGAGCCATCCATTTGCCGGCGATCCTAAGGTGCCGTGCAAATGCAAAATTCCCAAGAAAACTGATGGACGTATCCCGATGGTGCTGGATGTTATGCGCCGCGTAAAAGAATCTGTAGGTGATGATACCGCTTTATATGGCCTGATCTGTGGTCCGGTTACCCTGGCCTCACACATCCGCGGCAGCGAATTCTTTATGGATATTATCATGTATCCAGATTATGTTAAAGAACTGGTTGCTTTCTGCACAGAGGTCTGCAATACGATGACTGACTATTATGTAGAAGCAGGAATGGATGTCATTGCTCTCGTCGACCCGATTATCAGTCAGATTTCACCAAAGTCCATTGAAGATCTGTTTATGGATCAGTTCAAAGCTGCGTTTGATTATATTCGCAGTAAAGGCGCTCTTGGCTGTTTCTTTGTCTGTGGCGACGCAACCATTCAGATGGATGTTATGTGCCGGACAAATCCAGACGGCATTTCCATCGACGAAAATGTTAATATCAATGAAGCCAAAAAGATTACAGACCAGTACAATATTGCAATCGGCGGAAACATCCCACTGACAACAACCATGCTGTTCGGGACACAACAGGATAATATGAAATATGTTGTCGATATGTTAGACAACATTGACCATCACAACCTGATCGTGAGCCCGGGCTGTGATATGCCATACAATGTGCCTATGGAAAACACCATCGCATGTGTGCAGGCTGTCAAGCACACCGATGAAGTCCGCGAAATGGTTAAAAACTACGAAGCGGTCGATACGCTCGGTGATGTAGAGCTGCCAGACTATGAAAATCTGGACAAACCTTTCATCGAAGTTTTTACCCTCGACCCGGTTCAGTGCGCTGCCTGCACATACATGGAAAAAGCAGCGATGCTGGCCAGAGAAGAGTTTGGTGACGCAGTTGATATTGCCGTTTACAAATATTGTATTAAAGAAGATATTGCGCGTACACAGAAGATGGGAGTACAGCATCTGCCTTCCATCTACATCAACGGACAGCTGGTATGGTCTTCCATTATTCCAAGCCGTCAGGAAATTGTAGATGAAGTGAAAAAATATTTATAGAAAATAACACCAGGGTGGGTGCCTCAGGTTACCCACCCTGTTTTCAATGGAGGGAAAAATGAAGCTAGTACTTTTAACTGGTTTTTTAGGATCTGGCAAAACAACTTTTTTAACTAATCTGTTAAAAAACTTTAAGGACGTCAAAATTGGGATTTTAATGAATGAGTTTGGAGAAAAAAGTATTGATGGTGAACTCATTAAAGGTGATGGTTTTGATCTTCTTGAACTGACAGGCGGTTCAGTTTTCTGCGCTTGTTTAAAGGAAAATTATATTAAAGGGCTGGCAAGCTTTCTGGATTATGATTTAGAATATGTTTTTGTGGAGTCATCCGGTGTAGCCGATCCCTCAAACATGGGTACCATATTGGAGACTGTTACCTTAATCAGTGGAAAAGCTTATGATTACCTTGGAGCCATCTGTATTGTGGATGGCCTGTATTTTCTGGAGCAGTATGATCTGATTCCCGCGCTGCATAAGCAGCTGGTCTATAGCAACGCAGTGATTATCAATAAAACAGATTTGCAGAGCGAAGACCGCTTAAGCCAAATTGAGGAAAAGATAAAGGAAGTAAACAGCAGGACGCAGATATACAGAGCGGCTTTCTGTGAGGTTTTCATGGAAGAAATACTTGCGGAAATGAACGGAGAGCAGCCAGCTCCAGTTGAGACAACCAACACCTGGGAATCTCGGCCTAAAACAAGTGTCCTGCGTTCAGATGAGCCTTTGGATTATCAGAAATTTGGCGCTTTTCTACACGACATCAAAAAATATGCTTACCGGATTAAGGGTTTTGTAAAAACCAACGCCGGCGATTTTGAGGTCAGCTGCGTCAATGAATTTGCAGTCATGAATCCATGGAAAAAAGAGCTTGACCAGACAGAAATCGTCATTATTTCTTCGGTGGGCATTAAAATCATCAGTGAGGTACTGGCAGCCTGGAAAAAGTTTTTAGGCGATGTGCCGATGGAATTCAGATAGGAATAAAAAATGAGTACGATTTATCAGGTTTCAACTTTTGAGGCTTTTAAAAATCGTGGTTTTGACGGCTGCGGAAGTGTTAAGGAACTCCTTAAGCATGGCGATATCGGCTTTGGGACCTACCATGCCCTGGATGGAGAGATGATTGTCCTGGAGGGAGTGCCCTACAAAGCAGACGGCGACTGCCGCGTTAAGATAGCGGATGAGAATGACCGGACACCCTTTGCCACAATTTCAGATTTTAAACCAGATACTTATATTGAAATGGGCGAATTTACCAGTATAAGTGACCTGTGCAGACAGCTGGACGAGCAGCAGAGATATCAAATTCATGAGCGCTGCTTTATCGGGCGTCTCGATGGATGCTTTAAGGAAATTGAAGTCCACAGTGTCTGGCCGGTGGAAAGCCCCTATGAGGCGCTTGATGAGATTGTCGGGCGGCAGAAATGTGTGACACTTCAAGGGATTACTGGAACTCTTGTCGGAGTCCGTTGCCCAGAGTGGGCAGAAGGAAAAAACTTCGTCGGATGGCATTTTCATTTTTTATCAAAGGATCACAAATGGGGCGGCCATGTGAACCAGATAAGCGGAGGTCAGCTCACTGGACGCTTTAAAAGCTGTAATCAAATCGAGTGCGTAGAACATCAATGAGCGGCTTGAAATTCCCCTTCAAATATGATATAATAATAAAATATAAAAGTTTTAAATGATAAGGATACAATAATGTATTTTAGTTTATTGCTTAGAAAATAAAAATATCGGGTTTTGCTCGGTATTTTTATTTTTTGCGGCCGAATATGGTGTGTACAAAAAGTGCATGCCGCTCAATTTTTTGCCACAGCATAAAGAATACAGATTGTATCCTTTTGTTTTGCCTGTGTGAATATAGATAAAACATAAAAATAAGTTGGAGGAAAAATGAAAAAAGAACCTAAGTATGAAAACGTGCGGGATTTTTTTAAGAAAAAAGACATTGAGTTTTCCGCTCAGCGCTATTTGATCGATGCGCTGAAATACATGGCTTTTGGTTTGTTCGGCACACTGCTGATGGGCAGTATCCTGAACCAGGTCGGAATATTATTTCACATTCCCTTTTTAAATGAGACCTTGTGGCCCGCGGCCCAGGCCATGACAGGGCCAGCCATTGCGGTCGCTGTCGCTTTTGGTCTCAATGCGCCACCGCTTGTCTTATTTTCCATTACTGTGGCAGGTTTTCTTGGCAACACCCAGGGCGGGCCGGCGGGTGCTCTGATCGCGGCGGTTATCGGCGCGGAGTTTGGCAAGGCTGTATCAGGGGAGACAAAGGTGGATATTTTAGTAACTCCCTTTGTGACCATGCTCATTGGCTCACTTGTCGCTGTAGTGGTTGGCCCGCCCATCGGTGCTTTTATGACAGCCCTTGGAAATGTGATCATGTGGGCGACAGAGCAGCAGCCAATCATCATGGGCATTGTTATCTCAGTGGTCGTTGGGGTGGTACTCACACTGCCGATTTCCAGCGCAGCGCTGTGTATTATGCTGAACCTCTCTGGGATAGCAGCTGGAGCGGCGACTGTGGGCTGCTGCTGCCAGATGGTCGGTTTCGCGGTTCAGAGCTATAAGGAAAACGGGATCGGTGGATTAGCGGCTCAGGGACTGGGGACTTCCATGATCCAAGTGCCCAATATTATAAAAAACTGGAGAATATGGATACCGCCCACTGCGGCGTCAGCGGTATTAGGGCCGCTGGCAACCACTGTGTTCCAGATGCAGAATACGCCGGTGGCTGCGGGAATGGGAACCTGCGGCCTTGTCGGACAGATTGGCACGGTTATGGCCATGACAGAGGCTGGCCAGCCGATGATACAGATTGTGCTGGGAATTGGCCTGCTTCAGATTATTCTGCCGGCAGCTATGACGATGATTTTTTATAAGCTTTGCGCCAGAGCGGGCTGGATTAAAGCCGGCGATATGAAACTGGACTTATAAACCACTGGCATCATTAAGGTTTTAGGGTTATAATGAGTTTCGTTAAAGTTTAAGAATGGAGCGGCAATATGACAAAAGATGCGCGGAGGCGTTTTTTACTGAGGGTTGTGTTTATATTTTATATTGGTTTTCTGGCAATGGTCACGCTCCTGCCGACATCAAACATTGTGTATGAATCCAGCTATAACCTGCTTCCGCTTACCAATATTGATAATTATATTTATGATATTGCGCACAGCGGGATCATAAATTGGGAGTTTTTAGCCACTAAGCCGACAGATGCGGTGAGTATTTTGTACAATACCTTTACCTACTCCTTTCGGAATCTGGCAGGAAATATTGCACTTTTTATTCCTTTGGGGTTATTATACCCGCTCTGTAAAAAAAGACGGGTGAGCTTTCCCCATATATTGATTGTGACAGCCGGAGCCACAGCCTTGATCGAATTGCTCCAATTTGCTTTTCTGTCAAGCCGCAGTGCGGATGTGGATGATCTGATACTGAATTTTATCGGTGGTATGATCGGCTATCTGATCTATAAATGGATTGAATGACGGAGGGTATATGGCGAAAATAAAAAAGAAATTTGTGTGCCAGAACTGCGGGTACAGCACGCCTAAATGGATGGGGCGCTGTACAGAATGTGGCGAATGGAACTCCTTTGTTGAGGAGCTGGATATGCCCACTGAGCAGGGAAAGAAGAATACCCTTGAACGGGCGGTGTACACAAAACCCAAGCGTATTGAAGAAATTATTCCTCAGAAAGAGGATCGTTTTAAAACGAAGAATAAGGAGCTCGACCGCGTCCTCGGCGGCGGCATTGTGCCTGGAGGCGTTATCCTTCTAGGAGGTGACCCGGGAATTGGAAAGTCAACCATTTTGCTGCAGACGACGGAAAATCTTGGAAGCCAGGGGCTTAAAATCCTGTATATTTCAGGTGAGGAGTCCGAGCAGCAGCTCAAAATGCGCGCAGTCCGGATGAAGGTGAAATCCCAGAATATTTTTTTTCTGTCTGAGATTAACGTGCCCTATATCGTAGATACTATTTTGCATGAAAAGCCCGATCTGGTCATTATTGACTCGATTCAGACAATGTACAGTCCTACAATTACCTCAGCGCCCGGAAGCGTCAGCCAGATAAGGGAGAACGCTAACGTGTTGATGCAGATTGCCAAAAAAGACAATATTTCGATGATTCTGGTCGGACATGTGACCAAGGAAGGCAATATTGCCGGTCCCCGTGTGTTAGAACATATGGTTGATACGGTTTTGTATTTTGAGGGTGAAAAGTACCATACCTACCGGATACTCAGAGGGGTCAAAAACCGTTTTGGCTCAACCAATGAGATCGGTATTTTCGAAATGGCGCAGGATGGCCTGCACGAGGTGGCAAATCCCTCTGAAATGATGCTGTCGAGCCGGCCGAAAAATACCTGTGGCTCTGTGGTAGTGCCCTGCATGGAGGGGACACGTCCGCTTTTAATCGAGCTTCAGGGGCTCGTATCACAGACAAGCTTCGGTAACCCAAGGCGTATGGCCACCGGAATGGACTATAACCGTATGGTGCTGCTCCTGGCCATTATGGAAAAAAGGCTAGGATTACAGCTTCAAAATCTTGATGCGTATATCAATGTGGTCGGGGGTATGAAGATAGATGAGCCGGCTCTTGATCTGGCCGTTGTGTCTGTGCTATACTCAAGCTTCAGGAATTTTGAAATTCCAGAGGATATGATGATTATCGGCGAGGTAGGCCTGACTGGTGAGGTCAGAAATATACAGCATATTGAAAAGCGCCTTAAAGAAGGCGCGAAGCTTGGCTTTAAGCGCTGTATCATGCCAAAGGGCAATGCCCGGGGCCTGGAAAATACAGGGCTGGAGCTTCTGCCAGTCGATAATATATCTAAGGCCTTAAATATATTGAAATAGAAATGGAATAAAATGGAATGCTGAAATTCGGATAATGTCAATTAGTTTTTGTAGTCTTTTTTAGCAATCCCTCAACAAAAATTTATCCTTTTCAATTCTAATAATTACAGATATAATGAAATTAATCCTGAGATGTACGTTACAACCTTATTTTTGAACCTACACTTATTTATAGGGAGTCCGGATGTTCTCTATGCAATGTTAAGCCTCCTTTGAGTGGAAAACAGACCCTTAGAGACAGGGCACCCACCTAGCATCCGCTAGGCGTCAAAAATGGTGGACGGCATATTCGGGATTTAGCACCTTCGGGTGCTTTTTTCATGTTACGACCGAATAAAGGTTCTTGAATTAACAGGAGTGAATTGATACAATAAACAAATACGAAAAAACAGGAGGCTTGACGTGTTTGAGTATATAAAAGGCAATTATGAGGAACAGGCGTCAGACTACATCGTTGTGGACCATCAGGGTATGGGATATCGGATCAATGTTTCCGCAAACACGATGTCTGAGCTTCCAAAATTACACAAGGAAGTAAAGGTCTATATCCATCCGGCGTTTAAGGAAGATGATGTAACGCTCTATGGCTTCTCGTCAAAAGAAGAACGCGAGATTTTCAGAACAATTATCACTATTTCCGGCATCGGGCCAAAGGCAGCGATGGGGCTGTTATCACAGTTTACCAGAGATGAGCTGATTCGCTATATTGTCAACGAGGATGCCAAGGCGATCTCTCGCGCGCCGGGAATCGGACAGAAGACTGCGAATCGGATTATTCTGGAGCTTAAGGATAAGTACAAGAATTTTGCATTTACGGATTCAGCAGAACCGGGCGCCATCGAAAATCTCAGAGAGACGGACAACCTCTTTAATGAGGCGGTTAACGGGCTGCTGGGATTGGGCTATGGCTATGCCGAGGCATCAGAGCTGGTCGAAAAAATTATTCAGCCGGGAATGAGCATTGAGGATATTCTGAAAAATGCGCTGATGTCTGCAAATCCCCTTGGACGGTAGGTGAATAAAAAATGAAGGATCGTATAGTGACAAGCGGTTTTACAGAAACCGACATTGATATTGAGAGAAGTTTAAGGCCCCAGCGGCTGGAGGATTATATAGGGCAGGACCGTGTTAAGCGCCAGATGGCGATCTTTATACAGGCAGCCCAGAAGCGGAACGAACCGCTGGACCATGTTCTCCTTTACGGGCCACCAGGGCTTGGAAAGACGACTTTGGCCAATATTATTGCCCAGGAAATGGGAACGAATATAAAGACCACCTCCGGGCCAGCCATTGAAAAGCCGGGAGATCTGGCCGCCATTTTGACCAGCCTTAAAGAAGGTGATGTCCTGTTTATTGATGAAATCCACAGGTTGCAGCGAAGTGTGGAGGAGGTACTCTACCCGGCGATGGAGGACTTTGTTCTGGATATTATTATCGGAAAGGGACCCAGCGCGAAATCCATTCGTCTTGACCTGCCCAAGTTTACGCTGGTCGGAGCCACGACACGGGCCGGCCTGCTGACGGCTCCGCTGCGGGACCGCTTTGGTGTGGTTCAGCGGCTGGAGCTTTACAACCAGGTTGAGCTGGCAACTATTATCAGCCGTTCAGCGGAGATATTGTCTGTCAATTTGGATGAAAAGGGTGCAGAGGAGCTGTCAGTGCGTTCACGTGGAACGCCGCGTATTGCCAACCGTCTGTTGAAGAGGGTGCGCGACTTTGCCGAAATTGAGGGAAAAGGCGTTATCGATCTGGAGACAGCCAGAACAGCTTTGGAACTCTTTGAAGTGGACGCCAAGGGTTTAGATGAAATTGACCGGATCATGCTGACGACCATCGTTGAGAAATTTGACGGAGGCCCTGTAGGGATCGACACACTGGCGGCGGCCATTGGCGAGGAGCGCAATACCATCGAAGAGGTTTACGAACCTTATCTGATTCAGCTCGGTTATCTGGCCAGAACCCCAAGGGGACGCGTGATCACCTCAGGCGGCTACAGGCATCTGGGACTTGAGCCGGCAGTGCTGCAGGAACAGGTGAAATTGGATTTAGAATAGAGGAATCAATTTGGAAACACTAACGACAAAGGATTTTTATTATGACCTTCCTGAAGAGCTTATTGCTCAGACGCCGGAAAAGAAAAGGGACGCGTCGAGACTGATGGTGCTCAACCGTATGGAGGGAAGTATTCAGGACCGTTATTTTCACGATATTATCGATTATTTAAATGAGGATGACTTGCTGGTTATGAATAATACAAAAGTGCTGCCAGCGCGGATTTTCGGTAAAAAAGAAAAAACCGGAGGCAAGGTTGAGCTGCTGCTTCTTAAACGGCTGGATGATAAAACATGGGAAACCATGGTAAAGCCAGGGAAAAAGGCAATGCCCGGCACGCGCCTGGTCTTTGGGGACAAGCTTAAGGGTGAGATTAAAGATAAGATAGAGAGCGGCCTCAGAATCATTGAATTTGAATATGATGGCATCTTTGAGGAGATTATCGGGGAACTAGGAACCATGCCTCTTCCGCCGTATATCCATGAGGTTTTAGAGGATCAGGACCGCTATCAGACAGTTTACGCCAAGTACACAGGTTCCGCCGCCGCACCAACTGCTGGTCTGCATTTTACAGAGGAGCTGCTGGATGCGCTCCGCAGAAAAGGCATCAGGACTGCTGAGGTTACACTGCATGTGGGGATCGGGACCTTTCGTCCTGTAAAATGTGATAATATACTGGATCACCATATGCATGAGGAAACCTACCAGGTGCCCAAAGAAACGGAAAAACTCATCGAGGAAACCCGAAAAAAGGGCGGTCGAGTCATTGCTGTCGGCACGACGTCTGTCAGAACGCTGGAGAGCGCCGCAGCCCGCTTTGGCGGCAAGGTTCAGGCGTGCGAGGGATCAACGGATATTTTTATCTATCCAGGTTACAAGTGGCAGGTGATTGATGCGTTGATTACGAATTTTCATCTGCCGGAATCCACACTGCTGATGCTGGTATCCTCTTTTTATAACCGTGAAGCGGTCTTGAAGGCCTATCAGCACGCTATTGACGCGCGTTACCGTTTTTTCAGCTTTGGTGACGCCATGTTTATTTATTAGGAGAAAAACTGAATGTTCAGATACGAATTAATCAAAGAAGATAAACACACCGGGGCCCGGCTTGGTAAAATCCATACCAGCCACGGTGTCATCAATACACCGATTTTTATGCCGGTTGGAACACAGGCGACGGTTAAGTCTATGACCAGTGAGGATCTGGAGGAGATGGATGCCAATATCATTCTTGGCAATACCTACCACCTTTACCTGCGGCCTGGACAAGAAATTATGGAGAAGGCAGGGGGGCTGCATAAATTTATGCACTGGGACCGCCCGATCCTCACAGACAGCGGCGGATTCCAAGTTTTTTCCTTAAATGATTTAAGAAAAATTACAGAAGAAGGTGTGGAGTTTTGTTCACATTTAGACGGTTCCCGGCACTTTATGTCTCCGGAAAAATCCATTGATATGCAGAACACGATCGGTGCGGATATCATTATGTGCTTTGATGAGTGTGCCCCGGCAGATGCGGATTATGAGTACACCAAAAAATCCATGGAAATGACCACCCGCTGGGCAAAGCGCTGTAAGGATGCCCACAGGCGTCCGGATGATCAGGCGCTTTTTGGTATCGTGCAGGGCGGTATGTATGAGGACCTCAGGGCAGAAAGCGTGAGAGGGCTGACTGAAATTGATTTTCCGGGCTATTCCATCGGCGGTTTGAGCGTTGGGGAGTCCAAAGATACCATGTACCGGATTCTTGATGCGACAGTTCCGCTTTTACCAAAAGACAAGCCGCGTTACCTTATGGGAGTCGGCTCAGTGGATGCACTTTTGGAAGGTGTAATCCGCGGTGTCGATATGTTTGACTGTGTGCTCCAGACCCGTATCGCAAGAAACGGAACGGCCATGACCAGTCAGGGAAAAGTGGTCGTGCGCAACGCGACCTACAAGGAAGATTTTACGCCATTAGACCCGGAATGTGATTGTTTCGTTTGTCGAAATTATACAAGGGCTTACTTACGCCATTTGGTAAAATGCAATGAAATTTTGGGCGCAAGGTTATTGACATATCACAATTTATACTTTACACTTAAGCTTATGGAAAAAGTACGGAATGCTATTATGGAAGACAACCTTTTAGCGTTCAAGGAAAGTTTTTTTCAAAAATACGGAATATAACATTAAGGAGAATTTAGAATGCAGAATGGTTTAGTGACTTTTCTTCCGCTGATCCTGCTCGTTGTTTTCTTTTATTTCTTTATTATGCGTCCACAGAATAAGCAGAAAAAAGAAATACAGGCAATGCGGGACAACATGAAGCCAGGGGATGAAATTTTGACAATTGGTGGTTTTTATGGGATAATTTATGCAATCGATGATGAAAATATCGTCCTCGAAATGCTTCCGGATTTCCATAAGGCAATGATCGTTAAAAGTGCTGTTTCAAAGGTAATCAAACGTGAAGAGACGGAAGATGATACCGAGGAAGAAACAACCGAATCTGTTTCAGAACCTGAAACCATTGAAGAAGTACAGGAAACTCAGGATTACAATGACAGCCCTGTAGAGGACGCTGAATTTGAAGAAGTGACCGATGAAAATGTTGAAGTTGGCGAAGAAGTCGATGAAGACAAAAAATAAAACTGCATAAAGGAGCGTGAATGAGATGAAACACATCACAATCGTTAAAAAAGGTACTTTAGCTGATGTTAAAAACAAAGGCTGCGGTGAATGCCAGACTTCCTGCCAGTCTGCCTGCAAAACTTCCTGCACAGTGGGAAACCAGCAGTGTAAACAATCTAAATAATTATGAGTTTGCGAAAAAGCAGTAACAGTGTTTACTGCTTTTTCTTTGCATAAAATTTTGGAAAAGAAAGTTAAGAAAGAAGATAATCATGATACATAAGTTTTATTTAAATGGTCTTTACATCGTTTTGGATGTCAACAGCGGCACCGTGCTGACAGTGGACGAGATGACCTATGAAGTTCTGGACGATTATAAAGAAATGAGCCGGGACCAGATCGTTGAAAAGCTGAAGCGTAAGTATCCGGAGGAGGAGCTTCTGGAGGTTATTCTGGAGCTTGAAATGCTTGAAGAACAGAAAATGATTTTTACGAAAAACGACTATGACCCGGATGTCTACAAAAATCACGATCTGGTCAAAGCCCTCTGCCTCCATGTCGCCCATGACTGCAATCTGAAATGCAACTACTGCTTTGCTTCCCAGGGGGATTTTAACGGCGAAAAGCTGCTGATGCCTCTGGAAGTCGGAAAGAAAGCCATTGACTTCATCATTGAACAGTCAAAAGACCGCCAGAACCTGGAAGTTGATTTCTTTGGCGGTGAGCCGCTCATGAATTTTGATGTGGTTAAAGAGCTGGTGGACTATGCCAGAAGTAAGGAAGAAAGTTATCACAAGAAATTTAAATTTACAATCACCACCAACGGTGTGCTTTTGGACGATGAAAATATGGCTTATATCGACGAAAATATGGACAATGTGGTTTTGAGCCTTGATGGAAGAAAATGCGTGAATGACAATATGCGAAGAACAGTCAATGACAAGGGCTCCTTCGACATCATCATTGACAAAATCAAGAAGATGGCGGCCATGCGCGAGGGTAAAAAGGACTACTATGTCCGCGGCACCTATACCAAGCATAATCTGGACTTCGGCGAGGATGTGAATTTCCTGGCGGAGGAAGGCTTTAAAAGCATTTCTGTGGAGCCTGTCGTTGCAGAGGAAGAGCACGATTACGCAATTTTGAGAGAAGACGTCGACCAGATTCTGGCAGAATATGATAAACTGGCTCTGGATTATCTCAACCGCCATGAAAAAGGCCTGGATTATAATTTTTTCCATTTTAATATTGACTTGAGCAATGGTCCATGTGTCTATAAACGCCTGTCGGGCTGCGGAGCCGGCCGTGACTACGTCGCGGTGACACCTGAAGGGGATATCTATCCCTGCCACCAGTTTGTCGGCAATGAGGAATTTAAGATGGGAACAGTGGATGAAGGCATTCAGCACCCCGAAATCAAGGACGAATTCGGTAAGGCAAATCTCCTGCAAAAAGAAAAATGCCAGAGTTGCTGGTGTAAATATTTCTGCGGCGGAGGCTGTCACGCAAACGCCTATAACTTCAACCATACTGTGATGGAACCCTACGATGTCGCCTGTGAGATTGAACGCCGCCGGGTGGAAAACGCCATTATGATCAACATTCTTGAAGGAAATGTCTGACAATAAAATAGTTGAGTAACAAAAAACCTCCATTCCATTTGATGGAGGTTTTTTTATGAAACAAGGCAATAGTGGTGGAGAAAACTTAAGAATTCTATTTTTGAAAGCGTTAAACACTTGAAAAAAAATCGGTGATGGATATAATGTGTTTCGTAAATAGGAATTGCAAATCTAATCGCTGTGGAAAAGCAGACGAAATACGAGCGAAAGCTGAAAGGAGATAATCAGATGTTGTATCGAACTGTAGTTGACCACACCATGCCTGGTATGGGAAATGATAGCGAAGCAGATGTTCGCTTGAAAATTGCGAGCACCATGATTGATCGTGATTATCCGGTTGCAGAGATAGCGAAGATCACAGGTCTGTCCATCGATGACGTTGAAGAATTAAAGTGAAAATTTAAATAGGTTATTAAAACAGGTGCAGCTTAAACGTACCTGTTTCTTTATTTTTTGGACGCTTGACAGTCCTTAAAGGTTTCTTTATAATAAAGTGGTCCTGTGTTTGTGGTTGAAAGTCGATGCCAGTCGCAGGCGAAGCGATCCACGTAAGGCTTTCTAAAAGCGGAAAGCTGATCATAGTGCGGCCTAGATGTAAGACCAGCCGGCGTAAAGCCGAGAGGAGGAGTTGTGATATAAACCTTGAGCTAAACTCCCAGCTGGCGAGTGTGGGGGAAAAAACCAGGTCAAGCGGGACATAAGGAGGCCTTTGGCCTCCTTGTTACATTATTGTAACAATTTGTATGTGCATTTTCGTGTGAGTTATGGTATAATATTGCCATCACCAGTACAGGATGACGATTTTTGTTAATCGTTTTAATGTGCTGGTACAGTGACCTTTTGAAAGGAGTTATCATTATGAAATTCACAATTTACGGAAAAAACATGCATGTATCAGAAGGTTTAAAAGAAGCACTCAGGAAAAAGTTCGAAAAATTTGACCGCTACTTTGGGCAGGAGACAGAAGTGTATGCCACGTTCAGCAAGGAAAAAAACTTCCAGATGCTGGAAATAACCATACCGATGGGTAAAACAATTTTACGAGCTGAAGAAAAAAGTGAAGACATGGCCGGCTCCATTGAAGCTGTTGTTGACAAGCTGGAAGGCCAGTTAAGAAAACATAAAACAAAACTGCAAAAACGTTACGCTGAAGAAGCCTTGAAATATAACCTGGACGGTCTTGAACCAATGGAAGATTACGAAGAACATCCGCCAAAGGTCGTGCGCACAAAGAAATTTGCTGTCAAACCAATGTCAGTCGACGAAGCAACCATGCAGATGGAGCTTTTAGGACATGATTTCTTTGTATTTTTAAATGCGGAAACCGAGGATGTTAACGTTGTTTACATGAGAAAAGACGGAAACTACGGCCTGATCGAGCCGATTTTCTAGTAAAATAACCCCTAACACCCGTTAAGAAGTAGTATTTAACGGGTGTTTTTGTTTGACATAATAAATCTTTTGATTTAAAATAGATGTAATATAATGTCATTAGAATACGTGTTTACTTTTCAGAATAAATACAGAGGGTAGGGAAGTTATGTTTGTACTAATAGCAATTATACTAGGACTAATCATTGGCTTTATCAGAGGCGGGAGCTTTAAAGGCTTCAAAGCGAAGAAAATCTCCTTGCTGCCTTTGGGAATTATCGGAATTATTTTGCAGTTTGGACTCCATCTGTATTATTATACTGGCGGTATCGAAGCGGTTGATGCATTTTTACCAGTGGTCAATTTTATCAGCTACATTTTGATTTTAGTTATGCTGGTCTTTAATCTGGATGATTTCTGGACCATTATGATGGCGGTGGGTATTACAGCAAATTTTATTGTCACTTTTATCAACGGCGGCAAGATGCCTGTGGCATCAAAAATTGTTGAATCGCTTCCGGCGACCTCGGCTTTTGCCACAAGTATTAACGAAGGAACAAATGCCGTATATGCGGTTATGCAGCAGAGCGGACTCTGGGTGCTGGGAGTTAATGTTCCCATTCCGTTTGTCGGCGGATTTATGCAGTATATCGGCAGTATCGGCGGTTTCAGTATTGGCAGTGCCGTTGTTTTTATAGGCCTTATCGGCTGGGTTCAGTACGCGATGAACCGTGTGCCTGCAGATTCTGTCTTTAACAAAGACGAACCGATTGGCGAGGAAGACTATATTCTGCCACCGGATGAGGATGAAGAGGACGACTTCTTTGATGATTACGATGATGAAAACGACGATTACTACCCGGAAGAAGAGTTTGAGGAAGACCCAATTGAAAACCTTGAAGGCTCTTTTGAGAGTATGACCGATGTTATTCCGAAGCTTACACCAGAAGCCATTGCTGAAATTCAGAATAATGGTGGTGACAGCAGCATGGGTAAGTCAATTCTGGATGAATATGATCCGAGTCAGGATACAAAGGTATTTACGGCGATCAAGGATATCGGAACCTACGAGCCTTCAGAAGTAAAAGAAGATTTTTCAGATGAAGATACAGGACCGGTTTCCGGTTTCTTTACCCAATCATTCTATGCTGAAAAGGAAAAGGGCAAGCTAGCCTTTGAAAAGGAACAGGAAGAAATTAAAACTGAAGAAAAACCGGAGGAAAAAGTCCCGGAACAGCGTGTTGTTATTCAGGAGCCAGTGATCAATATCGAGCCGGTTCCCCAGCCGCAGCCAGTGGTTGTTGAGGAAAAGACGCCGTTTGTTGTTGAGGATGATAAAATTGTCAGTAATCCGGAATATGGAGCAACTATGATTAATACAGAAAAAGAAGAACGCACAGAAGATGATATGCTCAGTATCTGGCAGCAGGTTAATCAGGAACAGGAACGTATCCGTGCCCGCAAACGCCGCCGTACCAGATATGTCGATGTTAAGGAGCCCTTTAAAGCAGAACGCGAAAAGGTTGCAGCAGAAAAGGCTGTGGCCCGCGCTGCGGCTGTCGCTAAGGCTCAGGCAGTAACAGAAGCCCAGCCCGTCCACCGTCAGATTACACCGGAAGAGCTTCAGGCCCAGACCATTGCAGCCCAACAGGCTGCTGCGGCTGTTCAAAAGCCGGCGGAACCGGTCATTACACCGCCGATTGAAGAACCGGCAGCACCTGTTAACACAGTAACCGTTTCGCAGCAGCCATCCGTCCCAAATAGCAGTGCTGACGTGAAAGCGAGTTCGGCAGATCCGGATGAAGAACGCGAAAGAGCCGGATACGAACGTGTTAAGCTGAATGTTGACGGCAAGGATGTCGTGTTCTGGCGTAAGAAAAAAGATTAAAAATAATTAAGATGTGGGGATTGAAGTTAAAAAACTTCAATCCCTTTTAAGTTTTTTTGGTATAATGGACAAAATATGTTATACTGTTCTGTAAGTGTGCTTAATATCGAATTAAATAATTTTTATATAACTGTAAGGAGTGAATACTTTGGGGTTTTTAGATGGAATATTTGATGTCAATAAAAAAGAGATCAAAAGACTGCAAAAAAAAGTAGATAAAATCCTGGCATTGGAAGATCAATACAGCGCCATGTCAGATGAAGAATTGAAGAATCAGACCGCATTGTTAAAGGAGCGTCTGGCAAATGGTGAGACCTTAGACGACATTCTGGTTGAGGCCTTTGCCACTGTCCGTGAAGCGGCCTACCGTTCAATTGGAATGAAGCATTTCCCGGTCCAGCTGCTTGGCGGCATGGTCCTTCATGAGGGGAATATCGCGGAAATGAAAACCGGTGAAGGGAAAACGCTTGTGTCTACTCTGCCGGCCTATTTGAATGCCCTTGAGGGAAAAGGCGTTTATATCGTAACCGTCAATGATTACCTGGCTAAACGTGACAGCGAGTGGATGGGAAAAGTGCATGCGTTTTTAGGTTTGAAAGTTGGTTTGGTGGTTCACGGCCTGAGCTTCGACGAAAAGATTGAGGCTTACAATGCAGACATCACCTACGGAACCAACAATGAATTTGGCTTTGATTATCTCCGTGACAATATGGCCTCCCAGAAAGCGCAGCAGGTACATCGTGTGCTTAATTACGCCATTATCGATGAAGTGGACTCCGTCCTTATTGATGAAGCCAGAACCCCATTGATTATTTCAGGCAGCGGTGACAAAAGTACCAAGCTGTATGAACAGGCGGATATGTTTGTCAAGCGCCTCAAGGAAGACACCTGGGATGGAGACGAAAAGGATGATGACCGACCCATTGAAGAAAAGGGCGACTATACCAAGGATGAAAAGGCAAAATCCGTTATGCTGACGGAAAAGGGTGTGGAAAAGGCTGAAAAATATTTTGGACTGGATAATCTGGCCGATGTGGATAATATGGAAATTTCCCATAATATCAATCAGGCTCTGCACGCCAATGCTCTGATGTTTAAGGACCGCGACTATGTCGTCAAGGACGGCGAAATCATTATTGTTGATGAGTTTACAGGCCGTTTGATGCCAGGCCGCCGTTATTCCAATGGTCTGCATCAGGCCATTGAAGCCAAGGAACATGTAAAGGTCAATCGTGAGTCTAAAACACTGGCGACCATTACCTTCCAGAACTATTTCCGGATGTTCAACAAGCTTTCCGGTATGACCGGTACAGCAAAGACTGAGGAAGAAGAATTCAACACCATTTATAATTTGAACGTTGTAACGATCCCGACCAATAAACCGATGGTTCGTAATGATATGAACGACCTTGTCTACAAAAGTGAAGAGGGGAAATTCAAGGCGGTGGCCGAAGAGGTTAAGCAGCGCCATGCCACCGGACAGCCGATTCTGATCGGGACGATTTCCATTGAGAAGTCAGAACTTTTAAGTAAATACCTTAAGAGAGAAGGTATTAAGCATAATGTTCTGAACGCAAAATATCTGGAACGTGAAGCGGAGATTGTCTCAAATGCCGGTCAGATGGATGCCGTTACCATTTCCACCAATATGGCGGGCCGTGGTACGGATATCGTCCTCGGAGAAGGTGTCCAGGAGCTGGGCGGGCTTCATATTATTGGGACAGAGCGCCATGAGAGCCGCCGTATCGACAACCAGCTGCGAGGCCGTTCCGGACGTCAGGGTGACCCGGGCTCCTCACAGTTTTTTGTCTCCCTGGAAGATGACCTGATGCGTATTTTTGGTTCGGAAAAAATTCAGAGCATGGTTGAGAGCATTGGCCTCGATGAGGATACGCCCATCGAAAATAAAATGCTGACCAGGGGGATTGAAAGTGCGCAGAAGCGCGTGGAAGCAAGAAACTTTGATATCCGTAAAAACGTCCTTCAGTATGATAATGTCATGAACCGCCAGAGAGAAATTATCTATGAGCAGCGTCAGCAAGTTATCGACGGGCAGAATATGCATGAACAGATCTGGAAAATGACCGAAGATATGGTTGACAGCTATGTGGAAATGTACACCAATGGCGGAGACTATTACGATGACTGGGATCTTGAAGGTCTGAACAACTACTTTGAAAAGACACTGGTGGCTGAAGGGGCAACACTGAACCTGCCCAAAGAGCCTGAAAGCCGTGATGTCCTCAAAAATGCGATTCTTCAGTACTGCCGGAATAACTATGAAGAAAAAGAAAAAACACTGGGCGATGCTAATATGCAGGAGCTTGAGCGCGCGATTCTTTTGAGAAGTGTTGACGCTGCCTGGATGGAACATATTGACAATATGGAACAGCTGAAACAAGGGATTGGCCTGCGTGCTTACGGACAGAATGACCCTGTTAAGGAATACACAAAAGAGGGTTTTGCCATGTTCGAGGATATGATTTTGAGAATCCAGGAAGACACGGTCAAGTACCTTTATAATATTAAAATCCAGAAGGCGCCCCAGCAGCAGCGGAACGTCAATATGGAGGATGTTAAAACCAATGAAAGTGAAATTGAAGGCCGGCCCGCAGCCGCCAGAAATAAGAAGGTTGGCCGCAATGATCCCTGCCCCTGCGGCAGCGGTAAAAAGTATAAGAAGTGCTGCGGCGCAAATTTATAAAAGTAAGGATGTGATGTCGTGATTGATCTCTATGAATGCAGACAGAGTGTCAATGAAAAGGAAAAAGAACTGACGGATTTGAGGGATTCACTTTGACTTACCAGCCGTCAGTGAAAGAATAGAAGTACTGAACGCCCAGACCGAATCACCAGAGTTTTGGAGCGATCAGCAAAAAGCCCAGAAGGTTTTGAAGGAGCTGAAAATCCTACGCCAGAAAAAAGGTGAGTACGATAAGCTGAAGGATAATCTTGATGATATCCTCGTTATGTTTGAACTGATCGATGAGGGAGAAGAAATGGACGAGCTCCCAGATACCATTGAGGCTTTTGGAAAAGAGCTTGAGAAATTCAAGCTGGAAACCCTCCTGTCCGGTGAGTATGACAGCAATAACGCCATTATCTCACTGCACCCAGGCGCCGGTGGTACCGAATCCCAGGATTGGGCGGAAATGCTGCTCAGAATGTATACCCGCTGGGCAGAGCGTAAAGGCTTTAAGGTTAAATCGCTTGATTTACAGCCCGGGGATGTTGCCGGTATCAAAAGCGCCACTTTACTTATCGAAGGCATTAACGCCTATGGCTATCTGAAAACAGAGAGAGGTGTCCACCGTCTGGTCCGCATCTCACCCTTTGACTCTTCAGGCCGCCGGCATACTTCCTTCGCATCTCTGGATGTTACACCAGAGGTTGATGACAGTGTGGAAATTGAAATCAACCCGGATGATATCCGTGTGGATACCTACCGCGCAAGCGGTGCAGGCGGCCAGCATGTCAATAAAACCTCATCGGCTATCCGAATTACCCATATTCCGACTGGTGTTGTTGTGCAGTGCCAGAACGAGCGCTCCCAGCATCAGAATAAAGAGGTGGCGATGAACATGCTCAAGGGTAAGCTGGTTGAGATCATGGAGCAGGAACAGAAAGAAAAGCTGGATGACGTTGTGGGCGATTATAGCCAGATTGCCTGGGGATCGCAGATTCGTTCTTATGTGTTCCACCCATATAATATGGTTAAAGATCACCGTACCAATGTGGAAGTCGGCAATATCCAGTCGGTCATGGATGGTGACTTAGACCAGTTTATGAATGCCTATCTCCAGCAGACAGCTGCACAGCAGTAAAACGAGATATGGACGAAATAGAATTAAAAAAGAAATAAAACACTATATATTGCGGTACACGCCGTTTTGGCGTGTGCCTGCATTTATTTAAGAGGTTGTTTATTGAAAAAACAAATGTCAGAAAATGAATTGTAAATCGTGATTGCATTTAAATTTGTTTTTTGCTATACTAGTATACAGCGTACAATTGAATAATCGAATTATCAAGAGTGGTAGAGGGAACTGGCCCAATGAAACCCGGCAACCTGCGTAAGCGTGGTGCCAAATCCAGCATTTCTTTTCATGAAATGAAAGATAATCTAAAGCAGACTCATTTTCATTTGGTGAAAATGAGTTTTTTTATAGAAAGAGAAGGAGTAAATATGCCAAAGACTTATCAGGAAATTAATGAGAAAATTGCCAGAGGCGAGGCCGTCATTGTCACAGCCGAAGAAGTTATTGATATTGTTAAGGAACGCGGAACAAAAGAAGCGGCAGAGTATGTGGATGTTGTTACAACAGCTACCTTTGGACCCATGTGCTCATCCGGCGCCTTTTTAAATTTTGGACACGCCGATCCGCCGATCCGTATGGCAGAGATTGAGCTGAACAATGTTGAAGCCTACGGTGGACTGGCGGCTGTCGATACCTACATTGGAGCAACACAGCCATCTTCAGATAAAGGCGCAGAATATGGCGGTGCACACGTCATCTGCGATTTGATTGACGGTAAGGAAGTACATCTCCACGCCACCTCGCCAGGGACAGACTGCTATCCGAGAAAGGAAATCGATACCTGGGTAGGGCTGAAGGACATGAACGAAGCTTACCTTTACAATCCGAGAAACTGCTATCAGAACTATAATGCGGCCATCAATACCTCAAAAAAACGTATCTACACTTATATGGGAATTTTACACCCCAATATGGGAAACATCACTTATAGTACTGCCGGGGCCCTCAGTCCATTACTGAATGATCCTCTGTATAAAACCATCGGTATGGGTACGCGCATTTTCTTAGCCGGTGCTCAAGGCTATGTCTCATGGATGGGGACTCAGTTTAATTCAGGAGGCGCCCGGGATGACAAAGGATATCCGCTGGGCGGAGCAGGGACACTGGCCGTCATGGGCGAAATGCGTGAGATGAACACAAAATACATTCAGCCAGCTGTTTTTGAACGCTATGGAGTATCCATGTTTGTGGGGATTGGGATACCAATTCCTATTTTAGATGAAGAAATGATGCAGTTTGTCTCAGTAACAGACGCAGAGCTCCATACAAATATCATGGACTACAGCGATAAAGACCGGCCAGTCATTAAAAAGGTCAGCTATGCAGAGCTGCGCAGCGGGTCTGTCGAAATCGATGGGAAAAAGATCCGGACCTCGCCGCTCTCCAGCCTTACAAAGGCAAGAACTATTGCAGATGAGCTGACAGGATGGATAAAAAAAGGTGAGTTTTTCCTCCAGGAACCTGTAACGAAATTCCCGGTCAACAATACGCTTAACAGCCTGAAAATAAAAGAAGGGGGTAACAAATAATGGTAAAAAAAATTGTTTTGAACTTCCCAAAAGAAGCAACCGGCAAACCCATTGCAAGCCAGCTGATCCGGGATTATGATTTGCAGCTGAATATTTTAAAGGCTTTTGTCGATGATGACGTGAACGGCACCCTGCTTTTTGAAGTTTCTGGCTCAGAGGATAACATTGAGAAAGGGATCGCCTTTATTAAAAAGAGCGGCGTTGACGTTAAGGAGGTCGTCTCTGTCATTGCGGTGGATAAGGACCGCTGTGTGGATTGCGGCGCCTGTACTGCCGCCTGTGTTGTGGGAGCTCTGGATATGGATGAGAATTGGCTCCTGACCTATCATCCCGAAAAATGTCTGGAATGCGCACTTTGTATTAAAGCCTGCCCGGTCCGTGCTATCCATACCCTTATTTAGGACAATGTACGAAAAACGTGTTTATCGAGATAAAATGCAGGCTGACGGCCTGGTTTATTACCGCGTTGTGGAATATGAGACAGATCTTCTGATCGCGTCGGAGACAGACCAGACTGATTTGATGCAGCGTCAGGTTCACGAAACCCGGAAAATACTGGGAAATTATGGAAGGGCAGTGCCTGAGTTCTTTACATCGCTTGAGCCGATACCGGTTTTGCAGCGTGATCCGGCAATGATCAAACGCATGAAAACTGCCGCCGCCGCTGTGGGCGTCGGTCCGATGGCGGCTGTGGCGGGAGCTGTCTCAGCCAGCGTCGGAGGAGTGCTTTTAAAACAGAACAAAGAAGTCATCGTTGAAAACGGCGGTGACTTGTTTATAAAGACGGATAAAACCCGCCGGGTTGCCATTGATGCAGGCCGCTCTGCTTTTAAGGATCTGGCATTAAAAATAAAGCCAGCCTCCCATCCCATAGGAATCTGTACCTCATCAGGTACCGTTGGGCATTCGCTCAGCTTTGGAAAGGCAGATGCTGCCACTGTTGTCAGCGAGGATGTCTATCTCTCTGACGCTGCGGCCACAGCTCTTGGAAACCGGGTCAGAACTCACGAGGATATCAGCAGTGCCATCGAGTGGATAAAAGGTATCGCTGGCATCAAGGGTGCCCTGATCATCGTTGACAACCGGATGGGCGCGTGGGGAGAAATTGAATTGGACTAAAGTGAGGACTATGAAATTTACAGAAGCATTAAAAACAAAACGACTTTATCTTGACGGCGCCATGGGAAGCCTGCTTCAGGCAAAGCTTGAAAATATCGGTCCTGTGCCAGAGGCACTGACGTTAACACATCCTGAGATTATTCAGGACATTCACAGAGCCTATATTGAAGCCGGGGCAGATATTATCACGACCTGTACCTTCGGAGCAAACGGCTATAAGCTAAACGATACGGAATACGACCAGGGAGCGATCATTACAGCGGCTGTGAAGCTGGCAAAGGAACTGAAGCCTGGCTATGTCGCCCTGGATATCGGCCCTTTGGGCGCTCTGATCGGTTCCCTTGGGGAGATCAGCTTTGACGAAGCGTATCATTATTTTGCGCAGATGGTCGAAATTGGGGCTGCGGCGGGGGCGGATGTGCTGCTGATTGAAACCGTGACCGATATCTATGAAATGAAGGCAGCTGTTCTGGCGGCAAAAGAGCACAGCAATTTGCCGGTAATCGCCTCAATGACCTTTGAGGAAAATGGGCGCACATTGACAGGCTCCGATCCCCAGACCGTTGTGACGGTACTTGAAGCCTTGGGAGTAGATGCCATCGGGATCAACTGCTCTACCGGTCCAGATAAAATGATGCCGGTTATTGATACGCTGCTTAAGTATGCTTCGGTCCCAGTTGTTGTTCAGCCAAATGCGGGCCTTCCGCGGGTGGCGGATGGAAAAACCTTCTATGATATAACGTCGGACGAATTTGCCGCTTATATGGCGGAAATTGCACAAAATGGGGCATCTGTGCTGGGCGGGTGCTGTGGGACAACCCCGGAATATATCCAAAAGACCATTGATGCCACAAAAGTTTCTCCGCTTCCAGATCTCGGGAATTTAAGGCCTGAGAAACAGCAGACACTTGTGGCAACAGGAACCAGAACCGTTGCGCTGGGGCAGGATATCCGCATCATCGGAGAGTGTATTAACCCAACGACAAACGTGGCGTTAAAGGAAGAGCTGCGCCGCGGAGAGCTTTCCCTTGTTAAAAAGCTGGCCATAGAACAGAAAAAGGAAGGGGCTCACATTCTTGACATCAATCTTGGGCTGCCGGATATTGATGAAAAGGAAATGATGCTGAAGGCTGTCGAGGCTGTCAGCAATCTGGTTGATTTGCCGCTGCAGATTGACTCCTCAGACCCTGAGGTCATTGAGGCGGTACTGCGGCAGTATAATGGAAAGCCGATTATTAACTCTGTCAATGGGGAACAGAGCTCTATGGAGCGGATACTGCCCATTGCCAGAAAATATGGCGCCTGCGTTCTCGGACTGACCATGGATGAAAAGGGTATTCCTGAAAAGGCTAAGGACCGTCTCGCCATTGGGAAGAGGATCATTCATAAAGCAGCGTCCATGGGAATTCCCAAAAAGAATATGCTGCTCGACTGTCTGGTTCTGACCGCATCGGCCCAGCAGGAAATGGTGAAAGAAACCATCAAAGCCCTTGAACTGATTCATTCAGAACTGCAGGTTCCAACAGTGCTTGGCATCAGCAATATTTCCTTTGGGCTGCCAAACCGAGAGCTGATGAACCGCACCTTTCTCACCATGGCCTTTACAGCAGGTTTAAACACGCCGATTATGAATCCTTCTGACCAGGGAATGATGGATGTTGTCACCTCCTTCAGGGGGCTTTGGGGTTATGATGAAAGCTGTATCCAATATGTCACAAAATATAACAGTAAATCGGCAGCCCCGGTAGCCAAGGATAAAGGTGAAGCACTGCCTGATCTTAAAAAAATGGTCGTTAAGGGAATGAAGGAAGAGGCCGCTGTTGCAACGGAAGAACTCCTGAAGACACTGGACCCGATGGCCCTTGTCAATGACTATCTGATACCCGGTCTTGATATTGTGGGCGAGGAATTTGAGACAGGGGAAGCATTTTTGCCAAACCTTATTTTTGCAGCCGAAGCTGTTCAGAAATCTTTTGAGATTATCAAGAGCCACCTCAGCGCTGAGGAACAGATCATAAAAGGACGGATTGTACTGGCTACTGTCTCAGGAGATGTCCACGATATTGGAAAAAACATCCTGAAGGTTATCCTGGAAAATTACGGCTATGAAATACTGGATCTTGGCAAGGACGTTGAGATAGAAAGGATTGTTGCGACTGTCAAAAAGGAGAATATCCGGCTGGTCGGCCTGAGCGCGCTGATGACAACAACTGTCAAAAATATGGCGGAAACCGTGAGTCAGCTTCATGAACGCTGTCCGGAAACAGCTGTGATGGTCGGCGGTGCAGTGCTCAACGCTGAGTACGCGGCTGATATCGGAGCAGATTATTACGGTAAAGATGCAAAAGCCGGTGTTAACATTGCCCAGAGCATTTTTGAAAAATAGATTTGTAAAGATTGTAACAATTCGGAATTAAAATGATACAAGCGATTTCATTATGTTTACTTAATTCATAAAATTTTTAACTTCATGGTTGTAGGCTTGATACATGTGTCGGGTATAATATCAGTAAGTTAAAAATCAGAGAAAGACAGGTGACCGTAATGAAATATGACAAATTGTTGGGTATCGGAATGATTAGCTTCTTAGGCATATTTATTTCGTTACTGGTATAAAAGAATAATGATATAAATAAAAACCCGCTGAGAAGACAGCGGGTTTTTTAATTAACCTTTTACTGATGACCTGGAAAGTGAGAGGTTCCCAAGCTTTGAATTATTGTTGTTTAAAACGAATATAGTCTAAAACTTCCTTTTTCAAGTCGTCGGGGAAAGAAAAATAAGCTGCAAAAGCTTCCGTTTCTTCCTCAGAGAAAACATAAGAGCTTAAGAATTCTTCACCGCTCATTGGTTTTGGATTGCTTGGCAATAATTTTTGCTGGGATGTTCTACATAACAAATAATCAACAGATACATCAAAAAAGTCAGCGATTTTAATTAATAATTGATTTTCAGGCAAATTTTTATCTTTTTCATATTTAGAAATTGAACTTTTATTAAGATAAAAAATATTTGCGAATTTCTCCTGAGTTAGATTTTTAGACAGTCTTAAAGCTTTAAGACGTGAACCAAATGTATTATTCTCCATTTTTCCACCTTCTCTAATAAATATGTTAGTTTTTGACGCAGCGATCATAACCAGTTTATTCAAGTATATATGTTTGTTGCATTTTTGTCAAGTCAAAAAGGAATAACGCCAAACCATTGGGATTTTCCGCTTATTCTTTTTTATACTGAACCAAAGGGCGTCCTCTGATTGGCAATAACCTGAAGCAATTCATTGTATTTAGTGGCTTCCAGCGGGTTGTTGACCGGGTCGACAGTTACTGGAGTCAGGTTCTGCTTTTGTATGGTTTCCTTTGACAGCGATGCAAAATACTGTTTCATCAACACATTCGAGGATTTAAGATTATTGTCTTTGTATTCATCATAAACTACCTGAGTGATGGTGTCATTATCAAAGGTTATCGAAAGTTTGCCTTTATATCCCAACGCATCCTCAGTTGGACTTTCAGCCGTATAGGTCCAGATAAAATCATTGATAACCTTAGGTGTTGTGTCACCGGTTTTACAGTCGTTAAAGACAGAAGAAGCGAGGGTTTTAAAATTTTCAGTGGTCTGTGTAGCACCGGTCACCGTGTCGATTGAAGGGTTCTGCCTTTCAATAAAACTCGTATAAAGCTTTGAATAAACAGTGCCCAGACTCAGATCTGTTTCAGTCCAGCCTTCTTTGGGAGAGGGAACGGACAGACGGTTGGTTCCTTGAGCGTTGGTTTCCTCGTAGGTGACCTTTGTGATAATGCCTTTGTGCACGGAGGCCGTTATTCTCTGGCCGTAGCCTCTGGGATCATAATACTTGGATATGGCGGTATAGGTACCGTCAATCAGTGCTTCGGATTTCTCCGAATCCAGGATTTCTCCGGTAATACTGTTATTGACAAGTTCCTTTTTACTGCATCCTGAAAGCAGAAGCAGACATGCAAAAATGAGAATCAAGATACAAACCATATTTTGTTTAATTCGTTGCATGCAGGTCTCCTTTCATATTAATTCTTTATACCATTATAGAGTAAATATAAACAAAAGAAAAGAGAAAGAATGAAACTCCTTCTCTTTTGTTAAGATTTATTAAATTATAACGCCGAAGCATTCATAAGCGGCGGCACAACCTGTTTTTTTCTGGAGTAAACACCAGGAAAAAATTTACTGATGTCATTCTCTCCGATACCAAAAGCAGCTTCGGCAAGTTTTCTGGATTTTCCGGCCACCAGTATTTCACTGCCGCCCATAATAATATCAGTTACCATCAGGACAGCAAGGTCAAATCCCTCCTCAGCGCACGCTTTTTCCATTTCGGATAATACTGGTCTGAGCTGTTTAAACATACCTTTAAAGTCGCCAGTATTGATTTGAGAAACCATAACTTTATAGTTACCCATGGTAAAGCGTTTGCGGTCCGCTGATAAGATTTCTTTCGGAGACATGTCTGCCAGATTACTGCCGGCTACCAGCATGTTTTCGCCGTAGGCTTTCAGATCAACCCCAGCAATATCGGCCAGTTCTTCTGCAATTTTCCGGTCGGTTTCAGTACAGGTAGGAGAGTGGAAAAGCAGGGTGTCTGAAATAATAGCCGAAAGCATTAAACCAGCGATAGGGCGCGGTATTGGGATATTCCGCTCATGGTACATCCTGGCTACGATGGTACAGGTGCAGCCTACAGGCTCAATCCGGAGATAAAGCGGTGTGGCCGTCTGAATTTCAGCGACACGGTGGTGGTCGATAACCTCGATAATTTCAGCCTCCTCCACGCCTCGGATAGACTGCCCGCGTTCGTTGTGGTCAACGAGGATAACTTGTTTACGGTTATAGTCCAGCAAATTACTTTTGGTAATGGAGGCAAGAACCATACCGTCTTCAGAGACAACTGGAAACCTTGTATGATTAGAGGTCAGCATATTTTCTTTGACATCATCAATTGTTTCGTATGTGACAAAGTACTCCAGATTTTCGCGCTTTACAAAGTTGGTAATTGGGATTACCTGGGTTAAAAGTCGGATAACCTCAAAAGGAGAATGGTTAGAAAGGAATACGAGTCCTTTATAATTTTCAGGAATCAGAGGCATTGTTCCAATCGGTGTGTTGGAGATAATGATGTTTTCTGCACCGACATTAAAAGCCTTTTCAAGTGAGCCATCATTGAGGGCTGTGACGACAAAATCCTCTGCGTTGAGTTTTTGACCGGCGACCAGCTCGGTATTGGTGTAGACATTGCCGGTAACATAGTCATGTGGAATCTCTCCGATAATACGGGCATCCAGAATTTCAATGATATTTTTATAAGGGGTTTCGGTGTCCTTGAGAATAGACTCAACATAAGGGTCTGTGTAGGCCTGGATGATATCTGGAAGTGAGATGATACCAAGAAGCTTCTTATCGGTATCGACAACGGGCAGAGAACGGCCGGGATTTGAAATGATCTGATTCATGGTTTTTAATACCGAATCCTGTTCTGTCGCCATTGAAAAATTATTGAAATGAAGGTCGGAAACCTGAGGCTTAACGCTTTTGATCAGCTTAGGCGGCTCCACATTAAAATAATCCAGTACATATTTTGTTTCTTTATTAATATTACCAAGACGGCATGCCACGACGTTTTCATTTCCGAGAGCCTGTTTCAGGTAGGCATAGGAAAGAGAGGCGCAAATGGAGTCCGTGTCGGGATTTTGATGTCCAAAAACATAAATAGCTTGAGCCATGTTTCGAATTCTCTCCTTTTTTTGTAATACTATCATAATAAGAAGAAAAAATCCATCAATAATCGCTGTAAAGGGTATCAGGTTATAAGACGCAGGAAATTAAGCTTCTGCTACAAGGGTTGGAATAAAAGGAATATTTAAGCTTGGCAATAAAAAAGCGGCAGAGGCTTCTGCTTCTGCCGTCAGGATTAAAGGGCGTCAATTGCCGCCTTAAGCTGAGAAAAGGCTCTTTCCAGCGTTGCTTTTGGGCAGGCGATGTTAAAACGTTCAAAGCCCTCGCCCTCAGGACCAAACATGGCGCCGCGGTCCAGCCACAGTTTGGCATTATTAACGATCAGGTTTTCCAGAGCATCCTCCGACAAGCCCAATTCCCTAAAATCCAGCCATACAAGATAGGTTCCCTCTGGATCAATAAGTTTTACCTCTGGTAAGTTTTCTTTCAGAAAAACACGGATAAAGGATAAATTGGAGGCAAGATATTGCTTTAGTGCCTCCAGCCACTCTGCGCCGTGTGCGTAGGCAGCCTGACAGGCAACGAGCCCCATGAGGCCTACCTGGCTGAAGCCGGAACGTTCCATTTCCGCCTTAAAGGCGTGGCGGAGTGACCGGTTGGGGATAAAAATATTGGAGGCCTGAAGTCCGGCGAGATTAAAGGTTTTGCTGGGGGCTGTGCAGGTAAGACTGATGTCGGCAAAGGCTGGTTTTATGCTGGCAAAAATGGTGTGCGTCTGCCCTTCATATACAAAATCTGCATGGATTTCATCTGAGACAACTGTGACATTGTGAGCGAGGCAGATATCGCCCATCCGTGTCAGTTCCGCCCTTGTCCAGACGCGGCCGACAGGGTTATGCGGACTGCAGAGAATAAACAGTTTGACGTTATGATCAATAATCTTCTGCTCAAAATCCTCAAAATCAATGGTATACCGACCGTTTTGACAGATCAATGGATTGTTTACCAACTGGCGGTCGTTAACCTCAATGCAGCGCGTAAAAGGGTAATAAACTGGTCGCTGGATCAGTACAGCGTCACCCTTCTCTGTCAGACCACGCACGGCTGTGGCGATGGCGTAGACAACACCAGGTGTCTTGACGAGCCAGGAGGCCTCCGTTTCCCAGTTAAAACGCCTGCTGTACCAGGTGCGCAGTGTGTCAAAATAATCATATTTCACATCAGAGTAACCATAAATACCATGTTCGCTGGTTTTTACGAGAGCGTCGATAACGGCCTGCGGTGTCTTGAAGTCCATATCAGCTACCCAGAGAGGCAGGATATCCTCGGGCATCCCCCGCTCTGCGGCAAAATCATACTTAATGGAACCGGTGTTTTTTCGGTCTACTATTTCATCAAAATTGTAAGACATAAATTCCTCCTATTTCAGTGCCTGATCCAGGTCGGCAATGAGATCATTAATATCCTCCAGTCCTACAGACAAACGCAGCAGACAGTTGTCAATTCCGAGGGATTCCCTTATATTCTCCGGCACATCGGCATGGGTCTGGAGCATTGGATAGGTGATGAGAGACTCAACACCCCCAAGGCTCTCGGCATACAGAATGAGGGAAACGCGCTCTAGTACTTTTACGGCTGTCTGAGGGCAATCGACCTTAAATGAAACCATTGCGCCAAAGCCTCTGGCCTGTTTTTTTGAAAGTGCGTAGTCAGGATGGTCTGGAAGACCAACATAAAAAACCTTTTTAATTCGAGTGTGGTGTGATAGCCACTTAGATAATTCTAACGCATTTTGCTGCTGTCTGTCCATACGTACAGCTAAAGTTTTTATGCCACGAAGGACAAGCCAGCTGTCAAAAGGAGAGAGACAGGCGCCGGTGGTTCCATAAATGAAGCGGAGACGTTCGGATAAAGCCTTATTTTTAGTAACAAGAAAACCAGCAAGCGTGTCGTTATGGCCGGACAAATATTTTGTGCCGCTGTGGATCACCACATCTGCCCCGAGTTCCAGCGGGTTTAAATAGTAAGGTGTTAAAAAAGTATTGTCCACCAGCAGCAAAAGATCACAGGCCTTTGCGATTTTGGATATTGCTTTTATATCTGTCACTTTCATCATGGGGTTGGTCGGCGTTTCGATAAAAATAGCTTTGGTGAGAGGTGTGACAGCGCCCTTGACCGCTGCTGTATCCGAGGTGTTGACCGCCGTGAACTGCAGCCCATGATTGGAGGAAATACTGTTAAACAGCCGGTGTGAGCCACCGTAAAGATCGTCGGAGATGATAATGTGATCACCGTTTTTAAATAGCTCAAAAAGAGCGGTAACAGCTGCCATGCCAGAGGAAAATGCAAGCGCTTCGTTCCCGTGTTCCAGATGGGCGATGGTCTCCTCAAGGTGCTCCCGAGTTGGATTCTGAATGCGCGAATAATCATAGCCTGTACTCTGTCCAACCCCAGGGTGGGAAAAGGTGGCATTTTGAAAAATAGGAACAGAAATGGCTCCGGTATCGTTGCGATAAACGTTAGAACCATGAATACAGAGGGTATTAATGTTCATAGGAAAGTCTCCTTTATAAATGATACAAGACATAGTTAATAAATATGCTTTTATAATCATAGTATGAAAAATCTGGAAAGTCAACGTTTTTTTTAAAACATATATGAAAAATATGGTTTATTTCTTAAAAGTGCTTGACAGAATCGATTCTGCGTCATATAATAAAATCATAGTAATCATATATGAAAACATAAAATTAAATATATTTTAAACGGAGGAAAACAAAATGGCAAAAATTTATAAGAGTTTAACAGAATTGATTGGAAAAACACCGCTTTTGGAACTCAGCAATTATGAAAAGGAAAATGCACTGGGTGCTGCGGTGCTGGCAAAGCTTGAATATTTTAATCCCGCAGGAAGCGTAAAAGATCGTATTGCCAAGGCCATGATTGATGATGCGGAAGAAAAGGGGCTGCTGAAGAAAGGCTCAGTTATTATTGAACCGACGAGCGGTAATACCGGTATCGGTCTGGCAAGCGTCGCTGCCGCCAGAGGCTACCGTGTGATTCTGATAATGCCTGAAACCATGAGTGTGGAACGAAGAAAGCTCTTAAAGGCCTATGGGGCTGAGCTGATTCTGACTGATGGTGCAGCTGGTATGAAGGGTGCTATCGCAAAGGCAGAGGAGCTGGCAAAGGAAACGCCTGACTCATTTATTCCCGGACAGTTTATCAATCCTGCGAACCCGGCTGTGCACAGAGCGACGACTGGCCCCGAAATCTGGGAAGACACAGACGGAAAGGTGGATTACTTTGTTGCAGGTATCGGTACAGGCGGTACAATTACTGGTGTAGGTGAGTACCTGAAATCTAAAAATCCAGAAATAAAGGTGATCGCCGTTGAACCGACGGGTTCTCCAGTGCTGTCTGAAGGAAAGGCAGGTCCGCATAAGATTCAGGGAATCGGGGCTGGTTTTGTACCGGATACCCTGAACACAGGCGTCTACGATGAAATCATTAAAGTCGATAATGAAGACGCTTTTGTGACAGGCCGTGAGGTAGCAGAAGAGGAAGGACTGCTGGTCGGTATTTCATCCGGCGCGGCTCTTTGGGCGGCAACACAACTTGCAAAACGTCCTGAAAATAAAGGGAAAAATATTGTAGTTCTGTTACCCGACACTGGAGAACGTTACTTATCAACCGCTTTATTTGAGGAATAAATAAAAATAAAAAGCGGGTGTGTACATTCTATTTCGTACACACCCGCTTTTTTAATGGTGTAATTCTATAATACGCTGATTACTGCTTCCACGAAAGGGGAGGGTTAGATCGCGATTTTCAGATTGAAATGGCCCATCGATGAGAAGATCGCTTTCCCGAAGCAGGGCATTGATGCTTTCATCCTTCATGGCTTTCAGCTTTTCCAGTGTGTAACCGGTGTAAGTGACTACATCCAGACTGTTTACATGAAGCTTCTGGGCTAAGTCGGCCAGGGCTGCGGATTGCAGAAAGGGCTCGCCGCCGCTGAATGTAACACCCTGAAGTAGAGGGTTTTCCACTATTCTGGCGAGAAGTATTTCTGTCTCCACAAAAGTTCCTCCAGTTATCTGGTGTGTCTGAGGGTTGTGGCATCCAGGACAATGGTGGGGGCAGCCCTGTGTAAAAATGACAAAGCGGAGCCCAGGTCCGTCAACAATGGATTCTTCGATACAGTTATTGATTAGCAGAAACGCCATGCTTTACCCTCGCTTTCTCCTCTGCGCGCTTTGCGTTATTCCAGCGGTCAATGGTGCCCACCAGATAGCCCGTGATTCGGCGGATGCGCTCAAAATCAGGGTTTCCATCGCCCTCGTGTCTGTGACAGTTTGGACATTCTTCGCCGATTATACCATTGTAGCCGCAGACGGGATCTCGGTCAACTGGATGGTTGATGGAACCATATCCAATGCCGGCTTCTTTCATGCAGCGGACAATTTTTTCAAAAGCCGCGAGGTTGGCGCTGGCATTCCCATCCAGCTCGACGTAGCTGATGTGCCCTGCGTTGGTGTATTCGTGGTATGGCGCCTCCAACTGAATTTTTTTATAGGCCTGTATGGGATAGTAGACCGGAACATGGAAAGAATTTGTGTAAAATTCACGGTCTGTAATGCCGGGAACAGTCCCGAACTTTTCACGGTCTATGGCGACAAAGCGTCCGCTGAGCCCTTCTGCCGGGGTAGCGAGCAGGGTGAAGTTCAAACCAGTTCTTTCAGATTCAGCGTCCATCAGGCACCTCAGATGCGAGATGATCTGAAGCCCCAGAGCCTGGCTTTCTGTACTTTCACCATGATGCCTGCCGGTAAGCGCCTTGAGCGTTTCAGCAAGTCCGATAAAGCCGACGCTCAGGGTTCCGTGCTTTAAAACGTCCTCAACACGGTCGTCCCGGCCAAGGCTTTCCGAATCGATCCAGACACCCTGTCCCATCAGGAAAGGATAATTTCTGCCTCTTTTGGCGGCTTGGATTTTAAAGCGGTGAAGCAGCTGTTTCACAACCAGAGAAACACGTTCGTCCAGAAGCCTATAAAAGGTGTCAAGGCTTCCGCTGGATTCAAGGGCAATCCTTGGTAGATTGATGGAAGTAAAACTTAAATTGCCGCGACCGCAGGTCGTTTCATTCTGAGGGTCATAATGGTTTCCCATAACCCGGGTTCGGCATCCCATGTAGGCTACCTCAGTGTTATAATCACCCTCTTCATAATATTGTAAATTAAAGGGGGCATCCAGAAAGCTGAAGTTCGGGAAAAGGCGCATAGAAGACGTCTTGATGGCCAGCTTAAAAAGATCGTAGTTAGGGTCGGTTTCGTTATAGTTAATGCCTTCCTTTACCTTGAAAATCTGAACCGGAAAAATGGGGGTCTCACCGTTACCAAGTCCGGCTGCTGTGGCTTTCAGCAGATTTTTGACGACCATACGTCCTTCGGATGAGGTATCCGTGCCATAGTTTACGGAGGAAAAGGGAACCTGTGCGCCGGCCCGTGAGTTCATGGTATTCAGGTTGTGGATGAAGGCCTCCATCGCCTGATAGGTGGCTTCCTCTGATTCACGCAGAGCGGTCTTGCAGGCATGATCATGCGTTTTATTAATCATCTGGGCATCAAAAGAAGACCCATTAAAAAATATGGAAAGCTCCCGGCCAAAAGCTTCCAGCGTATCCAAGGTGATCGGAGCCTCAATTTTTTCGCAGGCGAAGGCAACCATCTCTGTGACTGTTTCACGGTCCTGGCCGGAACAGACACTGAGATCGTTGATCAGCGCTTTGCGGTACAGCTTGCTGAAGGTTTTGACAATGCCGGGCGCCATGGCGTAGTCAAAGTTTGGAATACTCTGGCCTCCGTGCATTTCATTTTGATTTGCCTGAATGGCGATACAGGCAAGGGCAGAGTAGCTGCGGATGTCATTAGGCTCGCGCAGATAGCCGTGCCCTGTTGAGAAGCCACCTTTAAAAAGCTTGAGTAAATCAATCTGGCAGCAGGTTTCAGTCAGCATATAAAAATCTTTATCATGAATATGTATATCACCGGAGATATGCGCATCAGCAATTTCGCGCGGAAGGATATAATTATCAATGAAATATTTTGACCCTTCAGAACCGTATTTCAGCATAGTTCCCATGGCTGTATCGGAGTCGATATTAGCGTTTTCACGTTTAAGATCTGCGTCCTCAGCGTAGCGGAAGGTGAGATCTTTATATATTTCCATCAAATCGCTTTCGGCCTGACGTGTTTTGGCGTGCTCGGCGCGGTACAGGATATAGGCCTTGGCCGTTTTTGCGTAATCAGCTTTGATCAGTGTTTCCTCCACAATATCCTGTATCTGCTCTACTGTCGGGCAGACCAAAGGCTCTGCCGCTGAGGTAACCACATTCGTCAGAAACTCAATGTGCTTTTCTGTCATAGACTCGCCGTTCACAGAGATATTTGCTTTGTAGATGGCGCTGCTGATTTTACGGGTATCAAAAGGCGCTACAGTCCCGTTTCGTTTTATAATATTGTCGATCATTACATCATTCCTCCGGATGCTTAGTTATTGTT
This sequence comes from Eubacterium callanderi, assembly GCF_900142645.1. Taxonomy (GTDB): domain Bacteria; phylum Bacillota; class Clostridia; order Eubacteriales; family Eubacteriaceae; genus Eubacterium; species Eubacterium callanderi. The sequence continues at coordinate 180,431 of NZ_FRBP01000001.1, read as the reverse complement.
GTTTATATCGAGAATCATACTATATATTGTGCTGGTTGTCAATTTGTGGACAATATTTTGTGAAAATGATTAAAATGAGAGAATGAGAGGGCTGAGGCCTGTGGATAAAAAATGTGCACAAAAATTTTTAATAAATAAGCTCGAAAGAGGGCAAATTTTTACAGTTAAAAACGGCTGCGCATATGAAAAAACGGTATACGCTATTTCAACGTATACCGCTACATTTAGATAAAAAATAATTTTAATAAGTATAGCATACAATATATGGATTTGATGTACTTGCTTTTACTCATCTTTTACGTCCGTTGTTTCTTTCCGTACAAGCAGCATGGTAACTGCACAGAGGAATGTCAGACTGAGTGCTGCCACCGCAGGTAATCCGCCTTTTATATTATTCTTTAGGGCACCGTTAATTCCAGTGTCCACATTATCGGAGACGGGGGTAGTACCATTCAGGTAGTTGGATACGGTTTTTAAGGCATTACCCATTTCCTGGAGATAAAGGGTCGATTCGGATTTAAGGCTTTCTCTGCTACCCGTTCTAACATTTTTACTGGGGTTTGAAACAGAAGGAGCAACGGATTCTGTTTCAACATAGGCTTTGGGGGCTGTCGTCGGCACTGATTTTATTTCACTGCTACCGTGGTCCATATCACTCTGAGTAACAGTAGGGTTTCCGTCCTGATCAAGTGTAATGCGGATAGCATTGGAATCGCCGTTAATACTGCCGTTTTTGGCTTCAAGCTGGAAAACATAGCTGTGGCCGGCCTCCAGACCGGTCAGACTATATTGGTTTGAGGCGGCCGGGGTGATTTTTTCAGACGGCCAGGTCTGCCATGTACTGCTGTCGTCCTTTTCCACCCAAAGTGTTGGAGTGCCAAAGCTTTGGATTGGCTGGTGGAATCGGAGAAGCAAACTGTAGCTGCCAGTGTTTTCAGTCACAGGTGCATCGTAATAAATAAAAGGCTTTTTAGGATCAATGACGACAAGCTGCTGCGTTTGATTTTCCAGTAAAGAGGCAGCGCCGGCAGGAGTAAATGTATCAGGACAGAGCTCGTAGTCCAGCGGATAAATTCCGGCCTTTGTAATGTCTGCTGTGTCAGTATCCCAACAGACAGGCATTGACGGGGTGTAGCGGATATCGCCTGTCTTCTTGTCGGTAATTTCAAACATCATACTATCAGGCAGACCGCCCAGAGTGTTCAATTCTGTGTAGTGGTAGCCTGTGTTCGTGGGGGCCGCGGTGGTATCTGCAATAACAGCGTTTGAGGCCTCCGGAGAAACAGCGCTTGTATTTAGAAGCACTTCGCCTGCTTTAATAGCCGTGGCTCCAGTTCCTTCAGCAGTAATTTCACTGAAATAGGCATCAACAATGCCTTTTGTCTGAATAGAGGTGCTGCTGTTGCCAATGGTACTGACAAGGGTAGAGTTAAAGGACAAGTCAGCGGTGCTGACAGCGATGATACCAAAGGTGTTGGTCCCGATTGCCTCAATTTTTGAAGCCTCAGCTGACAGGCGGCTGTCTCCTGTAATTTTAATGGCTGTGCTGTTTTCAGCGGTAGCTGCCAGGGTGGTGTGATCGAGATGAAGGTCTGCATTGTTCTCCAGCATGATCAAAGTCCTCTGACCGGTAATGGTTATGTTTTTAAGGGACCAGCTGTTTTGGATGTACAGGGTATTTCCTCCAAGATCCAAGGTAATGTTGCTGTCGGGTTCAAAGCCACCAATACTGCTGTCTGTTCCTAAAATAATATCTTTTGTAATGCGGATAGTTCCTCCGGTTTCGTTAAGTGCACTGACTGCGGAAGTTAAGGTTTCGGCGCTGTCGGCCGTATTTTCGGGTGTCTGGGCACATACCGGCATAACGGTAAGGAACAGACACAATAATATCATTAATAAGGTTCTCTGGGTCTTCATAAGCCCTCCTTGAGCATTCGAATATTGTCAAATTGCCAATCGCACCTATTATACCACAAAATTGCCCGGGAGTGAACAGTTTATCAATGAAAAGCACCTTGTTTATTGTGAAATACATGAAAAAAGCATCCTTTCGGATGCCCTTTTCATATATTTATTTAGAGGAGTAGATAATGAACTTTATTGCTCGACGATAACGGCAATTCCGTTTGGAATAACTGTAAAGTTGGCGTTTTCACCTTTGATTTCTCTGGCCATTTTGACGGCTGTGTCAAGATCTGGCGCATAGGTCATTTTCATTTCAGTTACAATATCTTTCATTTCCGGCCGTGTAACATATAAAACCGTGTGTTTTGAGAGAATGCGTGCGAGAATCTGATATTCCCACTGGTCAGGCCTTGTCTGGTTCTGTGGAATCGTCATAATGTTTTCAAAAAGTGCTCTGGCAGATTCGCAGTCCCGCATGGCGTGGTAAAAGCCATCTCCGCCGGTACCATCCAGACATTCGGCGCAGAGAATAATAACACCATCGTCTCCGGCGGATGCTTCGGCAGCGGTCATACTTTTAACGCACTGATACATGTTCTGATCGAGAGGCGCCCCGCCGTTGCCTGTGATGACGATGTCGGCCGGTACGGCCTTAACACGGCAGTATTGCTTTAAAAATTCGCATCCGGCCTCATGCGCGATGAAAGGATCGCCCGCAAAGGCCATGACAACACGTTTATCCTCATCGATAATCACATTGACAATGTACTGGAGACCAGCCTGTTCAGCGGCAGATTTCATATCGGTATGGATCGGGTTGTTTTCTAAAATACCGGTGCGCGCGTAAGGGCTTGCAATGAATTTGCTGCAGTGATTGCCTAAGACGGTCACGCGGTCAGAGACACCTGGCAGCACACTTTTTCGGCCGCCTGAAAAGCCGGCGAAAAAATGTGGCTCAATAAACCCCTCAGAGACAAGAAGGTCGGCCTCGGCCGCAAGGCGGTTGATGATCAAATCGGCGCCAGAGGGAAGTACCCCGATTTTAACATTTTCGTCGGCATTGGAAGAATCGTGTACAGCGATTTTTTCTTCATCGACAATTTTCTGCCCCAGCTTTGATACCAGCTCTTCTTTTGTGGTACCGCGGTGAAAGCCTGTGGCGACAAGCAGTGTGATATCGATATCCGGGTTTCCCGCGCGCATTTCCTCAAGCATAAATGGAATAATGTGCTTGCTTGGCACCGGGCGCGTATGGTCGCTGATAATGATGACTGCTGTTTTTTTATCTTTTGCCAGATCTTTTAGGGAAGTGCTGCCTAAGTGTTTTGCCATCGCAGACTTGACGATATCATCCTCGGTCTGGTCGCTCTGCAGATTACCGATATTGGAATTTAAGACGCCGGCGACCTGTTCATCAGGAAGCTCCAGGGTCAGTTCTGTGTTACCGTAGGGAATTCTTGAAATCATAATGATCCTCCAATTTAAATGATTTAGCACGATGCGGGTATAAATTCGGTCAAAAATATTGGTAAGTGGTCTTACCAGTTATGTTCTTATTGTAGTACGCTTTTTGGAGAAAGTCAAGGATAAAAAAACCGTTTTCAAAAATAATTTTAGAAATTGGTCGCTTGGAATGCAAAAACGGAATATTCCAGAATAAAAAAGCTCCGCGGCCGCGGAGCTTTCTGAGCATTATTATTGAAGTTCAGCATCATAGAAATGGTAACGGTAGATGCTGGTAACTTCGAAGTTTTTAACATTATCTCCTAACAGGTAGAACATGGTGTCATTATACAGCGGAATCGCACCATAATCTTTGTGTGTCAGGATTTCATCGGCCTTTTCATATAATTCCTGGCGTTTGCTTTCGTCTTTTGTCTGACGTGCCCGGTTGATGAGGTCGTTGAATTCTGGATTGTTGTATTTGTTGGATACCTGCTGGGTAGTTGTGGCAGACATACGCTGATAAATCATACCGTCTGGGTCAACGTAATCGGTATACCAGTTGCTGACGGACAGATTAACGGAACCGCTCTTGTTCATGTCGTTGTAGCCTGCGTGGTCAACCTGAGAAAGTTCAATGTTGATACCGGCTTTTTTGGCCTGATCCTGAATCGCGGTGGCCACCTTGATCAGTGTTTGATAATTGGTTGATCCGACGACAGGAATGGTAATGCCATCCGGATAGCCGGCTTCTGCCAGTAATTGTTTTGCTTTTTCCGGATTGTATTCATATTCAGGAAGGGAATCGTTGTATCCGAGCAGTCCCTTGGGGATAAAGCTCTTGGCTGGTGTGGCGGCGCCGGATAACAGTTCGTCGCACAGGGCTTTGCGGTCTACGGCGTAGGACAGGGCTTCCTTAACCTTGGGATCGGTATAGATTTCGTTGTTCGGGCTTAAGTAGACAAGGCCGATTGGATTAAAGCTGTGCATTTTGTCTTTGACAGCGTCATTGTTTGTCACAGTTTCGTATTGTCCGGTATCCAGCATGACGAAATCGCAGTTGCCTTTCTGGAATTCCATAACCTGAGTGTTCAGGTCATTTACGAACTTAAAGCTGATACCATCAAGCTTGGTTTTATCGCCATGGTAATCGTCAAAACGTGCCATTTCGATGCCCTGGCCTGCTGTGTAGGAGGTCATTTTAAATGGGCCGGTTCCATACAGAACAGTACGTCCCCAGTCTCCGCCGGCTTCTTCACAGGCTTTTTCCGGGAAGATTACAGCATATGGAGCAGATAAAGCTGCTTCGAAAGGTGCGTAGGGCTGCTGAAGAACGATATCGAAGTGTGTGTCATCTTTGATTTTAAAGCCTTCAAGTGAATTGGCTGCGCCGTCTTCAAGGGCTTTAAAGCCAACGACCTGGTCAAACAGTGAGCCCATGAGGCCTTTTGTGATTAAGCGTTCATAGGAATATTTAACATCAGAAGACTTCAGGGTTTCGCCGTTATGGAATTTAACACCATCTTTAAGCTCAAAGCTGTAAGTCAGGCCATCTTCTGAAACGGTTGGCATCTGCTTAAGCAACTGTGGGTCTAAGGTTGTATCATTGTTCAGACCGATAAGTGTTTCACAGGCCTGGTCTGATACCATAATCAGGTATGCCTGAGTACCCATGTTGGTGTCGATGGGAACATTGGGGTCCTGCATGACAACTCGCAGGGTATTGCCGCTACTGCTGCTTGAAGCGCCTTTGTCGCCGCACCCCGCTACGGTAAAGACAAGCGCTAAAACCAACAGTAAAGCAGCCAGTTTTTTCATACTTTTCATATTCTCTCTCCTCTATAAAATATTGAAAACTGTTTACAGGAAGGTGAAAATGCTCAATTCACACCCTGTATGATAACGATTTTACCATAAAAACTGCTATTTGTCGAGAGAGTGAATCAGGGGATGCGCTTGTATATTTCGTTCATAGAGCGTATCCAGGAGATATCAATGGTGTCCAGAGCATCGTGGGTAATCCGAAAGCTCCAGTTGCCATCGGCACAGCCAGGACAGTTCATTTTTGTGTCGCTGCCAAAACCGCAGAGATCCTGAATGGGCAGAATGGTGAGGCTGGCGCAGCTTTGCCACAGGCAGCGGATGAAATGGTGGCAGGATGGGCTTTGGGGGCCTCCTTCCTGCCATTCGTTGCCGCTACAGGAATAGTTAATATATTTTAAAGCATAATCCCGTTTGTAAGGTGGAAGCTCCCACAAAAAACCGAGCAGGGTGTTGTTATCGTGAGTTCCTGTGTAGGCAATACTGTTTTCTACATAATTATGAGGCAGATGCTGGTTATTGCCTTCCTCAATAAAGCCAAACTGCAGTATACGCATACCGGGGAAGCCGGTTTCCTGGAGAAGATTAGTGACCCCCTCATCCATTACGCCCAAGTCTTCGGCGATGATGCGCGGCTCCTTAAAATCAAAAGCATTGAAGACGGCGTTGAAAAAATCCATGCCCGGACCTTCCAGCCATTTGCCGTTTCGTGCGGTTTTAGCAGTGCCGGCCACAGCCCAATAGGCAGAAAAGCCTCTGAAGTGGTCAATCCTAACCGCGTCGTAAATCTCAAGAGAACGGCCAATCCGGTCGATCCACCATTTATAGGCAGAGGTCTTCATGGCTGTCCAATTGTAGAGGGGATTACCCCACAGCTGCCCATCGCAGCAGAAATAATCCGGCGGCACCCCGGCAATATGATTTGGCTGGCCCTCCGGGTCAAGATCAAAGAGATCACGGTGTGCCCATACATCGGCGCTTTCCAGAGAGACGTAGATGGGCATGTCACCGATGATCTGGATACCGTTGTCGTTGGCGCAGCATTTTACAGCATTCCACTGTTTAGTAAATTCGTACTGCAGGAACTCGTGGAACAGGATTTCCTCGGCATAGGCTTCCCTGGCTTCCTTCAGTGCCTCGGTGTGGTGATCCCGAAGACCTATGTCTTCCCAAAGGTACCAGTCCTTCCCATGGAATTGGTTTTTTAAGGTCATGTAGAGGGCATAGTCTGGAAGCCAATGGCGCTGCTCGTTCTCAAAAATTTTAATGTCCGATCTTATCTGATCGTCAATGCGGCTGAAAGCCTTTCGAAAGAGAGTGGGCCGGGTTTCATCAAGCCATTCGTAGGCAGCACTGTAAGGGTCGCTGTATTCGCTGGATTTCACCTCGTCCTGAGTAAGGAGGCCTTCCTCAGCCAGTAGCTCAGGATCGATAAAAAAAGGGTTGCCCGCAAAGGCAGAAGGGCTTTTATAAGGCGAGTGGCACTGGTCTACGGGTCCAAGGGGCAGAGTCTGCCAGTAGGTAAAGCCCATTTTATTTAAAAGATTGATAAAAGAGCAGGCTTCTTTGCCAAAAGTTCCGATACCGTATTTACCGGGAAGTGATGAAATGTGCATTAAGATACCGCTTGATCGTTTAAAGCTCATGATAAATCCTCTCGTTATTTAAGTAATGTATATAAGTCTTTAATAGTTTATCATACAGGTCAACGCTTGTAAATGTTTGCATCTTTGGCGGTTTTATAGAAGGAAAGAATTTTTGGTTTAATATTATTACAAAAGTAAAAGTTATTTAAAAACCATACAAAAAGGCTTAAATACCTTGACAATGGCTTTATATCGTTATATACTGTATTCATAGACAAAGATAGTTTCTTTTGAAATGTTAATTATTTTTAAAAATGTAAAAATAATTATGTTTTTTAGAAATTATGTATTTATTATTCAGAAATTCAAGTAAAAAATGGAGGCTTAAAATGAAATTTTTCCTGGACACTGCTAATGTAGAAGATATTAAAAATGCAAATGACATGGGTGTTATCTGCGGTGTTACAACCAATCCTTCCTTAATCGCAAAAGAAGGCCGTGATTTTAATGAAGTTATCGCAGAGATTGCTTCAATTATTGATGGACCGATCAGCGGCGAGGTGAAGGCAACCACTACCGATGCTGAGGGAATGATCGCAGAGGGCCGAGAAATTGCTAAAATTCATAAAAATATGGTTGTCAAAATTCCAATGACAGCAGAAGGCTTGAAGGCAACCAAAGTTTTATCTGCCGAAGGTATCAAGGTTAATGTCACACTGATCTTTACCGCAGCCCAAGCGTTGCTGGCCGCGAGAGCTGGCGCCGCTTATGTTTCACCATTCCTTGGCCGTCTGGATGATATCTCCACCCCTGGTGTAGAGCTGATTGAAACCATTGCGGAAATTTTTGAGGTCCAGGGGATTGAAACAGAAATTATTTCTGCCAGTGTCCGCAACCCGATCCATGTGATCGACTGTGCGAGAGCCGGTGCAGATATTGCGACAGTGCCGTTTGGCGTTATTATGCAGATGACCAAACATCCTCTAACCGATCAGGGAATTGAAAAATTCCAGGCAGACTATAAAGCTGTCTTCGGAGAACAATAAACTACGACCCCATTTTAAATTTTAATATTAAACCTCATAATAAGAAAAACCCAGCTGAACCTTCAGCTGGGTTTTTCTTATCACTACTCGCTGGAGCCGGAAGTGCCGGATTCCAAAATAGAAACAATGGAGTAAAGCGTAAAGCATACAGCGCCGAGGCCGACCATTACACGAGCCGGCACAAAAAAGGCAGAATTGAAAAGCTCTGCTTCAAACAGGAAGGCTGCGGTAAAAAGGCAGAAAAGCGTGGTCATTATCGGTATCAGTGGAATACGCTTGGCGAGGGAGAAGGTCTGACGCCAGACGGAGGCGAGGAGAATGACCTTGCTCGAGATGCTGTAGCAGATAAAGCCAAGGCCAACCAATACCCATCCCGGAGCGATCCACGCTGGTGTTTTTTGAACCAACAGTATGCCAATACCCAGAACAACGTTGATGGAGCCTAAAATTAAAACGAAAATCGTCCATTTCCAGCGCTCTTTGTCTGTAAAAGTGTTTTGTATCTGACGGATTACTGAGGCTACTAGTGCGATCAGGCTGGCACAGACAAGGGAAGTGCCAAAAAGGACGTGGCCGGCTACAAAATATTCCGAGCTCAGGCCTGCTGATATCAGTACGATGCTGCGGATCAGTCCCACAAGAGCGCAGAAAGCCGGAATGGCAATAAGGATTTTGGCTGTGTTTTCGCTGAAAGCGCCCTGCGGCTTGTCGCCGGGCTGTAGTTTATTGGAGTTGGCCGGGATAAAAAGGAAACGGGTAGATGAGGTGGCCACAGTGGTGACACAGCACGCGATCAGGCCAACGCCGAAGATAATGTTGCCGGAGACAAAGTAAGCGGTGTTGATGGTATGAAGATTCCAGTAATAGATGCCCATGCCAACAGTAAAGAGACTGACAGCATAGCCGAGAACAGGCAGAAACCATTTGAAAAAGCTACTGTACCGGTTGATGAGCTGACGGATAATGGTAGCGGCTGTACAATACAGCGCGATACAGATGGCAGTCAGTGAGATAAGCACGTGCCCGGCTACCAGATAGCCAGATCCCAGGGCGGTTCCGAGGGTAGTGACATAGATGCCGTAGCTAAAACAGATTGCCCCCATTAAAAGGGGGATGAGCCTGAAAAAGATACTCATAAAATAATTCATAATAAAAAACCTCCAAAGGATAAAGTTGAATGACGGTAATTTATATACCCTTTAGAGGAGCTGAGTATCTTTTTTTATAAAAACCTTAAAGTCCTAACAATGGTCAAAGAACTGGATGAGATCATCGACAAAATAGGCGATAAAAACAGGGTGGTAGGCCTCGATTTCCTGGAGGTTTTTAAAACCAAAACCATACTCAACGCCGATAAAATCCACACCACTTTGTCTGGCGCCGATGGCGTCATAGGCGCTGTCGCCAATGAGAACAGCGTTTTCCGGTTCGACACTGAGATCCTCAAGAACCAGGTTGATGATATCGGATTTTGTCAGGGACTCGGCCATGTCGATGCCCCTGATGGAGTCAAAGCAGTCCAGCATACCGGCGGCGGCCAGCGTTGCCTCGGTAATATCCTGGCGTTTGAGGGTGGCAACCCCCAGTTTATGGCCGGATTCCCTCAGCATTGCGAGTAAATCCGGCATGCCATCATATGGGCGCGCTTCCTTTACGCCCTGCTCGCTCTGGTATTTGCGGTGGTGGACGACAGCTTTTTGGGCGGTATCGTCATCGATGTCGTAATGCTTTTTATAGGAAAAAAGAGTGGGCGGCCCTACATATTCTGGAAGGGTTGTGTCATCGATGGGGGTAAAATGCATTATTTTTTCAGTAGAACGGACAGCGTTGTAGATACCCTCGGAAGTATCGAGCAGAGTGCCGTCCAGATCGAAAATAATTGCAGTGTAATCTTTCATAAATGAACTCCTTATCTTATGGGATGCTTAATTATACCATAGTAAAAAGAACAGGCGCAATGATAATAAAAGACCGATACACCTGAGTGCAGCGGCCTGTGACGTTTTCAGATTTTAAAATTTAACCCTGTCGGGTATTGTTTAAATGGTTTGTATGTTATAATTGTTAAAGTCTACGGAATCATAGCTCTGCTTTAAAAGGGCCTTGGCTTCCCGGATAATCTCTTTTTCAGAGAGCGGCAGACGGATATCTCGGATTTCAATGATATCAAGCGGATCATCCTTGACTGTTTTGGTTAAGGTGTAGCCGCCGTATATTTTAGGAATGATCTTAACTTCGAAGCTGCCGTTTGACAAAATGGTGTTTTGACCATCAATTATAACTGTTTCAAACATAGGAACACATCCTTTCGTGTATAAGTAACTGCATTATTTATAGATAGATTATACCAAATGGAATGAAAAATAAAAGTATTTCTTGGCAAAAAGTAGAAAAATCTTAAAAAATTTCAGGAATAGACATGTACGATCGCAATAAACTAAAAGATATACCTCAAAACCCCGGCGTTTACCTGATGAAAAACGCTGCGGGAGATATAATATATGTCGGGAAGGCCATCAATCTGAGGAACCGGCTCCGGCAGTATTTTCAAAACTCCAAAAACCTGACGCCCAAGACGGTCACGCTGGTATCTCATATCTGCGATATAGAGACCATCGTGGTGGACAGTGAGCTGGAAGCTCTGATTCTGGAGTGTAACCTGATCAAGGAGCACCGGCCAAAATACAATATCCTGTTAAAGGATGATAAAAGCTATCCTTACGTCAAGGTTACGCTGGAGGACGAGTACCCCAAGGTCATTATGACCAGAGAACACAAAAAGGATGGCGGCAAGTATTTCGGCCCTTTTACCAGCAGCTTTGCGGTAAAGAAAACCATCGAGGCCATTGGAAAGCTGTACCCGCTGCGGCGCTGTAACCGTAAGGTGGCCTTTGGGGAAAAGAACGGACGTCCCTGTCTCAATTATTATATCGGCCAGTGCTGCGCCCCCTGTCAGGGGAATGTGCCAAAGGAAGAATATATGGCCTATATAAGCGATATCCTGTCCATCCTCAACGGAAAGGATAAGGAGCTGGTTTTAACTCTTGAGGAAAAAATGAGCGAGGCTGCTCAAAAAATGGATTACGAGCTGGCCGCTAAGCTGAGAGACCAGATTTACGGCATCCAGCATATTGTGGAAAAACAGAAAATTATCGTGAGCAGCCAGCAGGATCAGGACATTATCGCCTTTGCAAAGGACGAGGATCTGGCCTGTGTTCAGGTTTTTAACGTCCGTGACGGAAAAATGCTGGGCAGGGACCATACCTTTCTCGAGGGGGTGGAGGAATCCACGCCGGAGGATATTATGACAACCTTTGTCAAGCAGTATTATTCCTCAAAACCCTTTATTCCCAGGGAAATTATTCTGGGCGCGCCGCTGCTTAAGGACGAAGAGGACACCATTGCCCAATGGCTGGCGGAGCTGCGCGGTGCGAAGGTGGTCCTTACCCGGCCGCAGAAAGGCCAGAAGTCAAAGATGACACGGATGGTAGAGGAAAACGCAGAGCTTACCCTCAAGCAGTATGAGCTTGAAAAACGCCAGAAGGAAGAAAAGAAAAAAAGCCGCCTGGACGCTTTCAAGGATCTGCTCAGAATGGATCACACACCAGAGAAAATTGAGGCTTATGATATCTCAAACATCAGCGGCACCGACAATGTAGGAGGGATGGTTGTTTTTCAGGGAGGTAAGCCGGACAAAAAAGCCTACCGCCGGTTTAAGATAAAATCAGTGGATGGGCAGAACGACTATGCCAGCATGCAGGAAATGATTTTCCGGCGTATCGAGCGGGGCATAAAGGAGCAGAATGAGGGGAAGGACCCTGAAAAAAGCAGCTTTCTGCCCTTCCCGGATGTGTTCTGTATTGACGGCGGAAAGACCCATGTCGACGCAGTTCGGAGCATTTTACAGATGTACCCGAACGTTCATATTGAGGTCTGCGGCATGGTAAAAGATGATCACCACAGGATTCGCGGGATTATCTATAAGGATGAGGAGTATCCTCTGAAAAAATCCACACCGCTGTGCACGTTTCTGAGCGATATCTCAGAGGAAGTCCACCGCTACGCTCTGGGCTACCATCAGACATTGCGAAAAAAAGGAATGCTGGAATCCCGTTTAGAAGAAATTCCGGGAATTGGAAAGAAGCGCCGTGAGTTGCTCATGCGGCATTACGGCAGCCTGAACAATCTGAAGAAAACAACATTGGAGGAGCTTAAAACCCTGCCGGGAATGAGCGACAAGACCGCTCAGGCAGTTTTCGACTATTTCAATGATGATGAGCATAAAACAAAATCTGAAGAAAAGAGAGAGAATAAATGAACGAAGAATCTTTAGGATGTATGAATCTTGCGGAATTTTGTAAGGACCTGAATCTTGAGGAGATTTACAGTCCGGTTGATGAGTTTGATCTTTACGACAGCGGTCTGAACCGCCCGGGACTTCAGCTTCATGGTTATTATGAATATTTTGACGCCAAGCGTATCCAGATTATCGGAAAGGTTGAGACCTCCTATCTGCTGAGCCTTGACCCCAAGCTGCGGGAAAAACGTATTGACGACTTTTTCTCCTATGATTTTCCGTGTGTGATTATCTGCTGGGATCTGCCAGAGGCAGAGATTTTTGAGGCAGCGGCTAAAAAACATGCACGTATTCTGCTGAGAAGCAAAGAAAAGACCTCCATTTTCTTTTACCATTTAATTGACTATATCGACCGTAAAACCGCGCCTATGATTAGTATGCACGGTGTACTGGTGGAGGTTCACGGCGTGGGCGTACTGATTACAGGCCCCAGCGGCATTGGCAAGAGTGAGACAGCCCTTGAGCTCGTCAAGCGGGGCAGCACTCTGATTGCCGATGACGTGGTGGAGGTCAGCAATCATCAGGACCGTGTGCTGAGTGGTACAGCGCCTGAAATGCTGCGGTATTACATGGAAGTCCGGGGCATTGGTATTATTGATGTGAGAACCCTGTACGGCGCAAAGGCTGTTAAGCAGTCTGTAGAGGTGGATATGGTCATAAAGCTTGAAAACTGGGATGAGACCTCTCCCTATGACCGGCTGGGGCTGGATGAGGAAACCCAGGATATTCTGGGAATCGAGGTGCCGCTGGTGACCATTCCGGTTTCCGGAGGCAGAAATCTGGCTGTGATTATTGAAACCGCTGCGATCAATAACCGTATGAAGGCACTGGGATTCCGATCGGCCCAGATTTTCTGCGACAAGGTCGCAAAGCATAATGAAGAGGTTGCGGAAGCGCGTAAAAGACAGGAAGAAAAAGAAAAACAGAAAGCGCTTAAGGAGGAACAGAAGTGAGAAATTACGTACTTGACGGACATACGCATACATTGGCCTGCGGACATGCTTACTGCACACTGATGGAATTGGTGGAAGCAGCGTCCAGAAGAGGTCTTGAGATGTTCTGCCTGACTGAGCACGGACCTGAAATGCCGGGCTCAGCCACAGCCATGTTTTTTGCGAACTATCGGATTATTCCGCCGGTTATCAACAATGTGAAGGTTCTTAAGGGGATGGAATCCAACATTATGGATAAGGATGGGACTATCGACGTGCCAGAAGCATTTGCGGACAGGCTGGAGATTGTTTCTGCCTCTCTCCATACCCCCTGTATCGAGCCGGGCTCAAAGGCAGATAATACTTCTGCAGTCCTGGGCGCCATCAACAACCCGCTGGTGGATTTTATCTGCCACTTGGGCAACCCGACCTATGAGCTTGACTATGAGGCTGTTTTACAGGAAGCTAAGCGGAAGGATACCCTCATTGAGATCAATAACGGGTCCTTTTTTATCAGACATGGCTCCAAAACGAACTGTGTCGCCATTGCCAAGCGTTGTAAAGAGCTGGATATTCCAGTTATTTTAGGAACAGATACGCATTTCTGCACCGATATCGGTTATTTTCCATATGCCGACAAGGCGCTGGATGAGGTGGGATTTCCCGATGAGCTGATCATTAATCTGGACACCAGACGTCTGACTGATTATCTGGAGGCCAAGGGGCGAAAGCTTTTTGCGGACCCGAGAAAAGAAGCTGAAGAATTGTTTTAACAAAATACTGTTTTTGTGTTACAATAATAAATTGAGAAAATAATGAAACCTGCCGCTGCCCGCAAAGCAGATACGCTGTATCTTAAAAATGCGGGCAGCGTTGACCGTTACAGTGGTAAAATTAAAATAATGCAGAGAGGAAAGCGATGAGTATAAAAATATTAACCGATTCTGCCTGCGATATGCCGGCGGAAGAGCTGGAAAAGTATGATATTGAGCTGATGCCTCTATACGTCATTGAAGGTGAAAAGACCTATCTGGATGGGATTGAGATCACGCCTGGGGTGCTCTACAGCAAAATGCGGCGCGGCGTTCATTACAAGACGTCCCAGATTCCCTATGCGGATTTTGTAAAGCGGTTCACCGAGCTGGCAGAGGCGTCGATGCCTTTCATGTATCTCAGCTTTTCGAGCGGTCTGTCTGGAACCTATCAGGCGGCAATGCTGGCGAAGCGGGATGTGCTGGAAAAATACCCCGACGCGGATATTGAGGTGCTCGACACCAAGGCTGTAACGGGCGGTCTTGGTCTGATTGTACGGGAGGTCGCTGAGGCGGCCCAGAATGGCGCCAGCATGGAAGAACTGGTAAAGCTGAGCGGCTATTATGCTGCCCATATCCGCCACGTGTTTACCGTAACGGACCTGGAGTACCTGTACCGGGGCGGACGCCTGAACAAGGGGACTGCTATTGTCGGAAATATGCTTAAGATCAGTCCTTTGCTGGATGTTGACGAAAATGGTGAGCTCAGACAGCTCGATAAGGCGCGCGGTGAGAAAAAAATACTGAAAAAAATGGTGGAATACATTGAGGAAAAGGGCGATAAGCTTAGCGAACAGACCATTTATATCACCCATGCGGACAATATGCCCCTGGTTGAAAGCTTTGTAAAGATTGCCAGCAAGCATTTTAAGACCGATAACTTTAAAATTATGCCGTTGGCCCCTATTATCGGGACCCATTCGGGACCGGGGACACTGGCGGTATTTTTCTTCGATGAAGTGAAATAAGCGTAATAGAGGAGAAACAGAAAAACAGAATGTTAGAAAAGTTAGATTTTTTATCAAGTAAATATCAGGAGCTCAATGAAAAAATAGCAGATCCCGATATTATTGCCGATCAGGCACAGTGGCAGAAGCTTATGAAGGAGCATGCCCATATCGAACCGATCATCAACCGTTATAACGAATATAAGAAGACCCTTGAGGGGATTGAGGAAAGCAAGGAAATGCTTTCTGACAAAAGCATTGACAAAGATTTTGAAGAAATGTGCAAGGCTGAGCTGGACGAGCTGACAGAGAGAAAAGCAGACCTTGAAGATGAACTGAAGGTCCTGCTTCTGCCAAAGGACCCCAATGATGACAAAAATGTTATTGTCGAAATCCGTGCAGGCGCAGGAGGAAGTGAAGCTGCTCTTTTTGCCGGTGATCTTTTCAGAATGTTCACCCGCTATGCAGAACGCCAGGGCTGGAAATCGGAGATTATGAACTCTAATATTCCAGATATCGGCGGGATTAAGGAAATTACCTTCTCCATCGAAGGGCGGGGAGCTTACAGCCGTCTGAAATATGAAAGCGGGGTTCACCGCGTTCAGCGTATTCCAAGTACAGAATCCGGCGGCCGTATCCATACATCTACCGCGACGGTTGCAGTGCTGCCGGAAGCCGAGGATGTGGAAATTGATATCAATCCGAATGATCTGAGAATTGATGTTTACCGTTCCTCTGGAAATGGCGGCCAGTGCGTAAACACCACCGACTCCGCGGTTCGTATCACACACGAACCCACCGGAATGGTTGTAACCTGTCAGGATGAAAAATCCCAGCTGAAAAACAAAGAAAAGGCCATGAAAGTTCTGAAGGCCCGCCTTTTTGAAATTGAAATGCAGAAGCAGCAGAGCGAAATTGCTGAAAACCGTAAAAGCCAGGTGGGCACCGGTGACCGAAGTGAGCGTATCCGTACCTATAACTTCCCGCAGGGCCGTGTAACAGACCATCGTATTGGCATGACCGTTTATCAGCTTGAGGCTTTTCTGGACGGTGAAATTGACGAAATGGTCGACGCACTGATTACCAGTGATCAGGCGGAAAAGCTTAAGCAGCAAGGTGAGTAAAGACAGCGGAACACAGGCATCTCTTATGTGATGCCTTTTTTATTTTATAATAGCAGGAGGAAAAATGAAAACAGTAGTAGACCGATTTTTAAGATACGTTCAAGTGGACACAGAGTCTGTGCCGGAAGCTGACTGTTTCCCAAGCAGCGAAAAACAGAAAAATCTGGCGGCTATACTGGTTGAGGAACTTAAGGAAATGGGCGTGGAGGATGCACGCATGGACAGCTATGGTTATGTCTATGCAACCATTCCGCCAACAACGGATAAGGAGCTGCCTGTCATTGGACTGATCGCCCATATGGATACCTCCAGCGCAGTGAGCGGAAAGGATGTTAAACCCAGAATTGTCGAAAATTATGACGGAGGCGATATTTTACTGAACGAAGCGCAAAATATTGTTCTTAAGACAGAGGATTACCCGGAAATTTTGGATTACAAAGGCCAGGATATCATTGTGACAGATGGTACTACCCTTTTAGGCGCGGACGATAAAGCCGGCGTGTCTGAGATCATGACCCTGTGTGATTTCCTGATGAACAACCCTGTAACTCACGGAACCATAAAAATAGCCTTTACGCCAGACGAGGAGGTCGGACGGGGTGTTAACTATTTTGATGTGGAAGGCTTTGGTGCAGAATTTGCCTACACTGTGGACGGCGGTGAGCTGGGTGAGCTGGAATATGAGAACTTTAATGCAGCCAGTTTAAAATTAACCGTCAACGGCGTCAGTACTCATCCCGGAACGGCTAAAAACAAGATGAAAAATGCCCTGCTCATGGGAATGGAGTTCCAGAACATGCTGCCAGCATGTGAAACGCCTGAACACACAGAAGGCTACGAGGGTTTTTATCACCTGGACCAGTTTGAGGGAACAGTAGAAAAGGCAGAAATGACCTATATTATCCGTGACCACGACCGGGTGAAATTTGAAAAACGTAAGGAACGGGCAGTAAAAATCTGTGATTATCTTAATGAACTGTACGGTGTGGGAAGCTTTGAGTACCTTCTCTCAGATTCATACTATAATATGAAAGAAAAAATTGAGCCGCATATCCATCTTGTCCGCAATGTCGAAAAAGCCATGAAGGATGTTGGTATAGAGCCTAAGGTGACGGCGATAAGAGGCGGTACCGACGGTGCGCGCCTGTCCTATATGGGGCTGCCGTGCCCGAATATCTGTACCGGCGGGCACAATTTTCATGGACGTTTTGAGTATATTCCGGTTCAGTCTATGGAAAAGGTTGTTGCGCTCTTAAAACGCCTGGTGGAAATTTACAGCTAAGCAGAAAGATATACGCAATCAATGTGAACATTGTAATCCGGAGGGTCTTGCTCTCCGGGTTCTCTTGTTTTTTGAGCAATTGATGTGTTATAGTTAAGAAACGAAAAATACAAAAATTTGATAAGGAGCTGTGGCGATGTTGGAAAATGATCGTATATGGATAACCGGAGCAGAAGGGCAGTTGGGCCATACGCTCTACAAAACGCTGGAGGATGCGGCGAGAGATATATTGACAACCGATAAAGATGTGGATGTTACAGATTTGGATGGTATTATGCAGTACGCAGATATAAACCGGCCAGACGTGATCATTAACTGTGCGGCGATGGCGGATGTCAAAGACTGTGAAGAGGAACCGATTCAGGCGTATAAGGTTAATGCGCTCGGCGCGCGAAATCTGAGTATCGCCTCAAGGAAAATAGGTGCTAAAATTATCCAGATATCCACCGATGATGTCTTTGGAGGAATGAGCCAAAAGACCTATACCGAGTTTGATACGCCTGAACCAGTGACCGTGTATGGCAAATCCAAGCTGGCAGGCGAAGGCTTTGTACGGGAACTGAACCCGCGCCATCTGGTGATCAGGAGTTCGTGGATCTATGGGCAGTCCGGCAGTAATTTTGTGTTCTGGGTGTTGGAAATGGCGCGAAAGGGAGAGCCTTTCGAGGTTCCCAATGATCAGGTAGGCTCTCCGACAAGTGCTGTTGAACTGGCAAAATTTATTGTGCGCCTGCTTTCAACCAGAGAGTACGGGGTCTTTCACGCTGCCTGCGAAGGCGTGTGCAGCCGCTTTTATTTTGCCAAGGAGATTCTGCGGCTGGCAGGTCTGGAGAATGTACCTATCGATGCAGCCGTTTCTAAAAATACCAGCCGGTTTTTCCCATATCCCAGCCACACAGTGCTGGAAAACATGATGATGTATATGACTGAGGTATACCAGATGCCCCGTTGGGAAGACGCTATCCGTGAGTTTATGGAAACGCTGAAGCGGGATACAATATGAGAGGAGGGCGTTTATGAAAAAGAATAAAGGAAAAAAGCTTGGTCTGACAACCTGGATTTTTATCGCGTTGCTGGCAGGGGCTGTTACCGGGATTGTTCTCCACTATCTTATTCCAAGCGGTTACATTAAGGATACAGTTGTTATCAACGGCGTTTTTTATGTGCTTGGAAATGGATTTCTCCGGCTTATGCAGATGCTGGTCGTTCCCTTGGTGTTCTGCTCTCTAATCTGTGGAAGTGCTGCTATTGGAGATACACAGACACTGGGAAAGGTAGGGGTTAAAACCATTGGCTTCTATATCTTTACTACCGCTGTGGCGGTTACTCTGGCTATCGCTGTTGCCAGCCTGATTAATCCCGGAATCGGCCTGGATATTTCTTCGATCCAGCAGGTGGAGACTACAATCGCGGAAAAGACGAGCCTTGTGGACACGCTGCTGAATATTATCCCCAAAAACCCTATCCAGGGTCTGGCCGAAGGAAATATGCTCCAGGTCATTGTCTTTGCACTGCTTATTGGTATTATTCTGGCTAAGCTTGGAGAAAAGGCAGATATTGTTTCCAACTTCTTTTCCCAGTTTAACGATATAATGATGGAAATGACCACGATGGTTATGAAGGCTGCACCGATTGGTGTTTTCTGCCTGATTGCCAAAACCTTTGCGGGAATCGGTTTTAACGCGTTTCTGCCAATGCTTAAATATATGGCCGCTGTTTTTTTGGCCCTTGGCATACAGTGCTTTGTGGTTTATCAGGGAATGCTCAAGGGTTTTACAGGTCTCAGCCCCATCACTTTTATCAAAAAGTTTTTGCCGGTTATGGGCTTTGCTTTTTCAACAGCAACATCCAATGCGACTATTCCACTGTCAATTGAGACATTGGAACGGGAAATGGGGGTATCGCGCAAAATTTCTTCCTTCACTATTCCGCTGGGAGCGACCATAAACATGGACGGTACGGCTATTATGCAGGGTGTGGCAGTTGTTTTTGCAGCCCAGGCCTTTGGAATTCCTCTGGGGATACCCGATTATGTGACCGTTATTGCGACTGCTACGCTGGCTTCCATCGGTACAGCAGGGGTGCCGGGGGTGGGTCTGATAACCCTGTCCATGGTTTTTAATTCGGTCGGGCTTCCCATTGAGGGTATCGCCCTGATTATGGGTATCGACCGCATTCTGGATATGGCCAGAACAGCTGTTAATATCACAGGCGACGCGGTTTGTACGACGATTGTCGCTTCACAGGACAAGGCAGTAAACCGGCAGGTGTTTTACCGCAAAAAATAAAAAGACAGGATGTACTGGTTGGGTCGGTACATCCTGTCTTTTTTACAACAGCGGCGCAAAGAGGCGGGAGATAGACTCCTTAACCTTGATGACACGGCTGCGTTTTTCGTAAGCCATGGTGTCATAGTAAATGGATTTCTCAATATCTCTGTAAAAAATATCGCGCAGTTTTACAGCAATTTCGGGGTCGTAGATAAAGGCGTTGGTCTCAAAATTGAGACTGAAGCTCCGGATGTCAAAATTGCAGGAACCGACAGCGGCGATCTGGTCATCCACGACAAGCACTTTGGCGTGGAGAAAGCCATTGTCATAAATGTAGACTCTGGCCCCGTATTTTATGAGCTCTCCAACATAGGAGAGAGTGGCCCAGTAAATAAAGATATGGTCAGGTTTGTTAGGGATCATTATCCGCACGTCGATACCGGACAGCAGGGCGATTTTAAGAGCCTCCATGATACTCTCGTCTGTAACAAAATAAGGGCTTTGGATTAAAATGTATTTCTCGGCATTGGTAATCATCCGGATAAAGCCCTGTTTGATGACCTGGTTGGGATCATCGGGGCCGCTTGAGACGATCTGGATGCCTGAACCTTCACAGTTTTCCATATAAGGAAAATAGCGGTGGATGTTTTCAGAATTGATATTGAGCTTAGCCTTGTTGCCGCTGGTACGCCAGTCGAGGAAAAATCGCATCTGGAGCTCGTAGGCAGCATACCCTTCAATCTTCAGGTGGGTATCCCGCCAGTAGCCCATTTTTTTCTTAAGGCCCAGATACTCGTCACCAACGTTAAACCCTCCAATAAAGCCGGTTTTGCCATCAATAATGACAATTTTGCGGTGGTCACGGTAGTTCAGGCGGAGATTGATAAAACGAAGCCTGGAGGGAAAGAAAATACCATACTGGCCGCCGGAGGATTCCAGCTCTTTTAGAGCGCTCTTTGGAATATAGCGGCCACCCATTTCATCAAAGAGAAGCCGGACTTCGACACCCTCCCGGGCTTTTTTGGTAAGGAGCTCCATAAATTTCCGGCCAAGGCCATCGTATTTAATGATATAATATTCAATGTGAACAGTGGAACGGGCGTTTTCAATGGCCTCGAACAGGGCATTGAATTTTTCGTGTCCATCGGTATAAATATCGATGCTGTTGTTGTCGGTGTAGAGGGCATGGCTGACATTGAGGTGATACTCGATGTTGTAACGGTATTTTTTTGCAATAGTTTTATTTTTTGCGATCCGCTGGCGGTCTACCAGCGCTTTTTTCTGCCGTCGCAGCAGAAGCTGGTACTGCTCGTTTTCCGGCGTGTTGTAGCGGTAGATTTTTCGCTTGGTCAGATTCTGGGAAAAGAAGAGATAAAAGACGAATCCCAGAACCGGAATGATCCACAGAAACAACAGCCAGGCATAGGTGCTCTGCGGTGTTTTGCGCTCCAGAAAAATAATCGTGAAGCTGAACAGAATGTTAACAATAAACACAAAAACTGAGAAAGGGCTGGCAAGGGTAAAAAAAGAAAAAGTCATATGATTCTCCCGATGGCTGTAATGATACTGAAAGTATACCATATACAGCGGTTTTTACAAGATGTTAAAAGCGGATAATAAAAGTATTTTAAATCAGGTGCTTTCGTTTAAAAAAGCAGGTGTTTATTTGTTCTTTTTGGTGAATACTGCAGCCTTAAGCCCGGCTTTACAGGACAAAATATTACATTGTGTTATGGTTCTCAATATGTTATGATAGGCATGTTAATACCTATATATACAAGTCAAGGATTTTTACTTGTTAAAAAAATAACAATCCATCAGTTCACGCTTTAAAAAGCCTGTGAAGCAGGCTGAGTGAAATTGAAATTTCAACAAAGGAGGAGCGTATTATGGCTTTTAATATTGCAGTTGCCGGTAAGGGCGGTGTTGGAAAAACAACCTTTACAGGTATGCTGGTTTCATACTTGGCAGAACAGGGCAAGGGACCAATCCTGGCAGTGGATGCTGATTCAAATGCAAACCTGAACGAGGTTTTGGGTGAAGAGGTTGAACTGACCATCGGACACATCAAGGAAGAGGTCAACCATGCGGAAATGGACGGTAAACAGCTGCCGCCGGGAATGACCAAGGGGGATTTTCTGACCCTTCGTTTAAATCAGGCTGTTTCTGAAGGAAAGGGCTACGACCTGCTGGTCATGGGCCGCAGTCAGGGCGAAGGCTGCTACTGTTTCGTCAACGGCCTTTTAAAGACTCAGGTGGGGCGTTTATCTGAAAACTATAATTATGTCATTATGGATAACGAGGCAGGAATGGAGCATATCAGCCGCGGAACCATGGGGAGAATGGACATTTTACTGCTGGTCAGCGACTGCTCACGCCGCGGTATTCAGGCGGTTGCACGAATCCGTGATCTGGCAGAGGAACTCAATCTGAGAATCCCGGTCATTAAGCTGATTGTAAACCGCGCGCCAAACGGAGAACTCAATGAAGGCACAGCGGAAGAAATTGAAAAACAGGGACTGGATCTTTTGGGCGTTATCCCGATGGATCAGCAGGTGTTTGAATACGACGCATACGGCAAGCCGCTTGTTACCCTTCCAGAGGATTCAGCAGCGCGTAAGGCTGTTCGTGAAATTATTGATAAGCTTGAAATCAAGTAGTTCTGGTTTCTTAAGTAAGTGCGATAGCAGAAGCCGTCAAAGAGGAGTGGCGGTTTCTGTTTTAAAAATAAGATCATGCATATGACTATTTTGCAAAGGTTAACAGAACAAGGAGGCGTGTATGCATAAAGTAGTGTTTGTCGTTAAGGGGAAACGGCAGGTAGAGTTTTTAGCAGGACAAAGAGAAAATCTCCTGGAAGCAGCGCGGAAAGCCGGAATTATGATCGACACACCGTGTAATGGCAATGGAACCTGTGGAAAATGCAAGGTTCAGATTATAAAAGGCAGAGTGGACGCCCTGTCACTGACCCGGCTGACGGAAGAAGAAATTGCCGACGGATGGGTGCTGGCCTGCAGCTCAGAAATCATTGAGGATATTGAGGTAAATGTGCCTGATCTGGCTTCTGCGTTCCAGAATGAAATGCAGATTACCGACCTGTCTGAAAATGAAAACAAAAATATCCGCTATGTGCGGAAAAAGATGCTGAAAATGGGGATGACCGATTCCAACCGCCTGTGCTGTGAGATCATTCAGCTGCCAGAGCCTACCAATGACGATAATCTCGCAGATGAGGATCGGTTAAAGCGTTATTTCCGCCAGACATTGGGCTACTCAGATATTCAGGTGAGCCTGGATGTTCTCAGGAAGTTCCCGGACGCTTTCAGGGAAAATAATTTTAAAATAAAGGTTGTCTATCTGAAGCGCGGCGATATCGCCGAAATCATGGATGTACGTTCCTGTCTGGAATGTGCCTGCGCCCTTTACGGGGTAGCCTTAGATATCGGCACAACTTCTGTCTCTGCCTGCCTGGTCAATATGGATACTAATGAGATTGTTTCCAAAGCATCTATGGGGAATGCCCAGGTTAAATACGGCGGCGATGTTATCAACCGTATCGTTTATACAGAAAAGCCGGGAGGTCTCAAAAAGCTGCGGGACGCTATTATCGAGGAGACCATCAATCCGTTGATCGGACAGATGGTACAGTCGGCAGGTATTACCACCGACGACATTTATGAGATGTGTGCGGCGGGGAATACGACCATGACCCACCTGCTGCTTGGGATCAACCCGGATCATCTGAGACGGGAGCCTTTTATACCGGGTGTCAATACGATTCCAGAAATGAAGAGCACCGAGATTGGTATCCGCATTAATCCCGAGGGGCGTGTCTATCTGGCACCTTCGGTGGCCAGCTATGTTGGCGGTGATATTACCGCTGGTGTATTCGCTGTTCCAGTTTGGCTGCAGGAAGAATTTACCATGCTGGTAGACCTGGGAACAAACGGCGAGATTGTTTTCGGAAACAAGGATTTTATGATGACCTGCGCCTGCTCGGCAGGACCGGCCTTTGAGGGCGGAGAAATAAGCTGCGGAACCCGGGCGGTTCCAGGAGCCATTGAAGAGGTCAAGATTGACGATGCCACCTTAAAGGCAAGTTTTTCGTCCATCGGCGGGGAAATACCAGTAGGGGTCTGCGGTTCAGGGATCATTGACCTGATCTGCGAGATGAAGCGAACCGGTATTATTGACGGCAAAGGCCGTATCAGCAAAGACATCGACAATCCCAGGATTGCCTTTGACGAATACGATATCGGGCGTTACTTTGTCTGCTCAAAAGAACTGGACGGTACCGCCAAGGATATCTATATTACAGAAATTGACATCGACAGCTTTATTAAGGCAAAGGGAGCGGTGTTCTCAGCTATTCACACCTTGATGGAAAGCATGGATATGCCGATTGAGATCCTGGAAAATGTGTATGTGGCCGGAGGAATCGGCAGCAACCTTGGCATTGAAAACGCCATTGCCCTCGGTATGCTCCCAGATATACCGGTCGAAAAATATTATTATATTGGAAACAGCTCGATGCAGGGGTGCTATCTAGCCCTTACACTGGCTGAAGGAAAAGAAAAAATTGCAGAAATCGGACAGAATATGACTTATATGGAGCTTAGTGTCCACCCTTCTTATATGGACGCCTTCATATCTGCCTGCTTTATTCCGCACACGGATATGAGCCTGTTCCCGAGCCTGCAAAAATAGACAGAGGTAACCAATGCTAAATTCTGAAATAGAAGCAGCCATTGAAGAGAAGAGAAAAGACAAGCTGCCCTATGATCATTATAAAAATCTGATAAAGGATAAGGATCCCTTGGAGATGGCGGAGAAATCCACCTGTCCCTATGACCCTGAAAAACAGCTGTTTACAGTGACGCTGATGGGTGAGGAATACAAGGTAAAATATCCCGAAGGCGACGTGCTTTTAAAGGACGAAACCGCCTTTGACGATTATAAGCCGATGACCATGATCCTGCGTTATCTGCTTAACGCTCAGGGTGTGCCGCCGATGGGCACCACCATTGCATACCGGGATATCTCGGGAGGAAACCACTATTTTAAGAGCTTTGAGGGCCGCTGCCTGAAGCGCTTTGCCTTCACCTTTAACTACGATGTTGAGGGACTGAAGCGCGCTATGGAGAAGCTGGGGGCGGAACCCAAAGAGCATGGTGATCTGTCCTACCGGTTTGAGTTTATCAACAATATGTATCTGACCGTGATCCTCTGGCTGGGGGATGATGAGTTCCCGCCGGAATCACAGATTCTTTTTGACAGTAATATTACCTCAGGTTTTGACGCGGAGGATCTCGCTGTAATGGGAGATATTTTCATCCCTGCGTTGAAGCGGCTGGCCAAAGCAGACTGACACTTGTATACTATAGTAATATTTTGCTTATTTACGGGGTCGTTTTCATGGGTTTCATGAAATCATTTAAACCTACTGAATAACTGTGAATTAAAAGCTTTAGAAAGACGGGTAAATTTTTGTTTTTGGTCGAAAAATGTTTGACAAACTTATAACAAGATAGTAGTATATGTGTATACTTATATATACAAGTCTGTGTACACCGGTTTTTTTACAATTGAAATTTTAAAGCAACCGGAATTTGTCATGTTCATAAAACGATTCCGGGCTTTGAAATATAAAAAAATACTAACAAGAACGAGTTAGGAGGTAACGAGGAAATGCCATTCAAAAAAGCAGAACAAAAGTTTAGTGGCAAGATCAATGAGTGTGTAATTGGTGTTGGAGATGCAGCAGTTACTCTCGGAGGAGAAAAAGGATTACCATTTTTAAGTGGTGAAGGAAACGCACCGGTTGTTGGTGTGGAAATTTTAGACAGTTACCCAGAAGACTGGGAAAAATGTCTGGTTGACGCTTATGGTGACGTCGTAAAGGATCCTGCAGCATGGGCAAAATATGTACAGGATAATACAGACGCACAGTTTATCGCATTAAAATTAATCAGTGCCGATCCTAACGGTGCTAACAAATCATCTGAAGAATGTGTTGAAATTGCTAAAGCTGTCGAAGCAGCAATCGATCTTCCGCTGGTTGTTGCAGGCTGCAACAACGCTGAAAAAGACGGTGATTTACTGGTTAAGGTTTCTCAGGCACTGTCTGGCAAAAACGCTGTTTTATTCTCAGCTGTTGAAGATAACTACAAATCTGTCGGCGTAGCAGGTAATGCTGACGGCCACAAAGTATCCGGCCAGTCTGCTGTTGATATCAACCTTGCAAAACAGTTAAATATCCTGTTGACACAGTTAGGTGTTGACGGTGGAAACATTATCATGGATGTTGGAACCGCTGCTGTTGGCTATGGCTTCGAATATGTTGCTTCTACAATGGACCGTATCCGTTTAGCCGCTTTAGGCCAGAACGATACAGACCTTCAGATGCCAATCATGACCAATGTTGGCGACGAAGCATGGGGCGTAAAGGAAGCTGTGTTCACAGAAGAAGAAGCTCCTGAATGGGGAAATCAGGAAGAACGTGGTATCGCTATGGAAGTTTCCACTGCAGCTTCTTGCTTAATCGGCGGCTCAAACGCTGTTATTGTTAAACATCCGGAATCAGCTAAAGTGATTAAAAACTTTATCAAAGAGTTAGTAGGTTAGGAAAGGTAGGCGCAAAAAAATGGCAGTAAAAGGTTTAGATATTTTTAAACTGACTCCTAAGAAAAACTGTAAGGAATGTGGATTCCCTACATGTATGGCATTCTCAATGAAAGTAGCCGCTGGCGCTGCAGAAATTGATAAATGCCCGTATATTACAGACGAAGCTAAAGCTCAGTTATCTGAAGCTACCGCTCCTCCGATGAAAACAATCAAGATCGGAACTGGCGACACAGAGTGCGCTCTGGGCGGCGAAACCGTATTATTCAGACATGAAAAAACTTATGTTAACAAAGCATTATTCGCAGTTGAATTCTCAGACGCGGACTCTGATGATGAAATTGCCAAGAAGGTAGCTCATTTAGAAGCTGTTAAATATGACCGTATCGGCGAATTAATGTGTGTAGAAGTTGCTTCTGTACGCTATGCTGCTGACAAAGCTAAGTTCTTAGACCTGATCGCTAAAGTGATCGAACTGGGACGTGTACCGATGGCTGTTGTTGAAGATGTTGAAGTGGCTAAGGAAGCTGCTGAAGCAATCAAAGCTGCTAAAGGTATCTTAATGGGCGCTACACCTGCAAATGCTGACGCGATGGTAGAAGTTGCCAAAGCTGCTGACGTTGTACTGGGGGTTTCCGCTGGTTCTATCGAAGAATTACACGACACTGTTGAAAAAATTGAAGCCGCTGGTTACAAGAACCTGGTTCTGAATGTTGGTGACAGCTCTGTTAAAGAAGCTTACAACAATGCTGTAACCATCCGTACAAACACTCTGAAGGGCGATGACAGAACATTCGGTTATCCTTCAGTTGTATTTGTTAACAAAATTGCTTGCTGCGAACAGATGGAAGTTGCCTTAGCTTCTGCTTTTGTTCTGCGCTATGGTTCCATCATCGTAATGAGCGATATGGACTTCAAACAGGCTCTGCCGCTGTTCGGTTTAAGACAGAACATCTTCACCGATCCTCAGAAACCAATGCGTGTTGAACCGACGATCTATGAATTCAACAAAGCTGATGACAACTCACCTGTACTGGTTACCGTTGACTTCGCTCTGTCTTACTTCGTAGTTTCCGGCGAAATCGAACGTTCTAAAGTTCCTGCTTACCTGGCTATTCCTGACGCTGGCGGTTACTCCGTTCTTACAGCGTGGGCTGCCGGTAAATTCGGTGCTTCCGTTATCTCTGATTTCATTAAGGAAAGCGGCATTGCTGACAAAACTAAATGCAGAAAACTTATCTTACCTGGTAAAGTTGCTGTATTACAGGGTGACGTTGCTGAAGCGCTTCCGGATTGGGAAGTTATTGTCGGACCGACAGAAGCTATGCAGATCCCGAAATTCTTACGTGATTTAATGGGAATTGCTTAAGCTTTGCGCTGAGCGGCGTATATCTGTAATTCATACAAATTAAAACTTTTACGCAGCTGGAAGCGGGGGTTTCCGGCTGCGGTTTATCCAAAAATATTTTATAATCCGAAAGGGGAAACATTATGGCAAAATTTATGGTTATCGGTGAAAGAATTCACTGTATTTCTCCAGCAATGCGTGAAGCATTTGAAACTCGTAATCCTGAACCAATCCTGCAAAGAGCAAAAGAACAGTTAGACGCTGGTGCAGATTATTTGGATTTGAATATCGGACCTGCTGAAAAAGACGGTGAAGAATTAATGCAATGGGGCGTTAAATTGTTACAGGAAAACTTTGACAATGTTCCATTGGCACTCGACACCGCTAACATGAAAGCGATCGAAGCTGGTATTCAGGTTTACAACCGTGAAAAAGGCAAGCCACTCGTTAACTCCGCTGATGCCGGCGACCGTATCGGTTACCTGGATTTAGCTGCTGCCAACGATGCTGCCTGCATCTGCTTATGTTCTAAAGAAGGTGTACCTTCTGATAATGACGAACGTATCGCTTACTGCTCTGAACTCCTTGAAAGAGGTATGGAACATGGCATGGAACCAACCGATATGCTGTTTGACCCATTGGCGCTCGTTATCAAGGGTATGCAGGACAAACAAGAAGAAATGCTTGAAGCCGTTAAGATGATCACAGACATGGGTCTGTTGACCACTTGTGGCTTAAGTAATGTTTCCAACGGTGCTCCAAAACATATCAGACCATTACTTGACAGCGCAATGATGGCAATGGCAATGTGCTGCGGCTTATCCAGCGCAATCATTAATCCTTGTGACAAACGCTTAATGGAAACTGTAGTTGCCTGCGATATTATCAAAAATAATATCTTATACGCAGACTCCGTTCTGGAATTCTAAAAGAAGTTAATAAAAAATAAGCCCCTAAAGTAACGCTCATTTCGAGACCCGGAAGGGAACGTTGCTTTAGGAGCCCATATTGAATAAATGACTGATTTGCGTTGCCGCTTTTATTATTCTACAATAATAAAGTGTTTTTGTAAAGTGGAAATTTTTACAAAGTTGCTGCAATGCGAGTAAATTACTATGGAGAGGTAAATTAAATTATGAGCAATGAATTGTTAGAATTTGATGTTATAGCTGAAGCTTTAATCGAAAAAGCTCAAAAAGATGGCGCTGAAACCATGTGGGACAGAAAAGCAGCTTTAAAAACCCAGTGTGGTTTTGGTGAAGCTGGTATTTGCTGTCGTATCTGTGTTATGGGACCTTGCCGTGTAAGCCCATCACCGGATAAAGGCGCTCAGAGAGGTATCTGTGGTGCAGACAGAGACACCATCGTTGCCAGAAACTTTGCAAGAATGTGTTGTGCCGGTACATCCGCTCACTCTGACCATGCGCGCGATATCGTACATGCAATGTATCATTCTTCTGAAGATGGTCCTTTCAAAATCAGAGAAGAAGGCAAATTAAGAAAAATCGCTGCAGAATGGGGAATTGAAGAAGCAGATACCAAAGAAACTTACGCTTTGGCCCATGAACTTGCAGAAATGGCTTTAATGGAATTCGGTAAACCCTTCGGAACACAGAATTTCTTAAAGAGAGCGCCAGAATCCCGTCAGGAAATCTGGGAAAAAGAAAACATTGCGCCAAGAGCGATTGACCAGGAAGTTGTTACCTTAATGCACTCCACACATATGGGTTGTGCAAGTGATCCTGAATCCATCTTAAGACGTTCTTTAAGAACAAGTATGTCTGATGGCTGGGGCGGTTCCATGATCGGTACAGAATTCTCTGACATCATGTATGGTGTACCAAAGGAAAGAGCTTCTGAATCAAACTTAGGTGTTATTGATCCTGAACAGGTAAATATCATGCTCCACGGTCATGATCCGAATTTAGCCGAAATGATCGCAGTTGCATCCAAAAATCCTGAGCTGATTGAAATGGCAAAGGAACAGGGCGCTAAGGGTATCAACGTTGTCGGTATGTGCTGTACTGGTAATGAAATGACCATGCGTCACGGTATTAAGATCGCCGGTAACTTCTACCAGCAGGAAATGGCCATTATCACCGGTGCCGTTGAAGTTGCGGTTGTAGACGTTCAGTGTATCTTCCCTGCACTGCCAAAATTAGCCAAGAGCTACCATACACGCTTTATCAGTACATCTCCAAAAGCAAAAATTGCAGGGGACATGTACATTGAATTTAATGAAGAAGATCCATTGAGCTGCGCTGAAGAAGTAATCAAAACAGCTGTTATGAACTTTAAAAACAGAGACGCTTCCAAGGTTGATGTACCAGAACTGAAAGCTGAAACAATTGTTGGTTACTCTGTAGAAACCACAATCGGCGCTTTAGACCGCGTTGTTAACTCTCAGACTGACGTAACAGGTACAGTTAAGCCTTTAGGTGACTTAGTTTGGGCGGGTGTTTTAAGAGGCGCTGCCGGTATTGTTGGTTGTAACAATCCAAAGGTCGAACATGACTATGCCCACATCACATTGATGAAAGAGTTAATTAAAAACGACGTTATCTGCGTTGTTACTGGTTGTGCAGCTCAGGCTGCTGCTAAAGCTGGTCTCTTAAAACTGGAAGCAAAAGAACTTTGCGGCCGTGGTTTGAAAGAAGCCTGCGAAAGAGCGAATATTCCTCCAGTATTACATATGGGTTCCTGTGTTGATATCAGCCGTATCCTCCATCTGGTTACTTTAGTAGCTAACGAAAGAGGCGTTGATATTGCAGAACTTCCAGTTGTAGGTGCCGCACCTGAATATATGTCTGAAAAGGCTGTTGCTATCGCATCTTACGTAGTATCAAGTGGTTTAAATACTTATCTTGGTGTTATGCCTTATGTTTCCGGAAGTGAAAACTTCATGAAGCTGATGACCGAAGGTGTTAAAGAATGGACTGGCGCTGCTTATGTCTTTGAATCAGATCCAATCAAGGCTGCTGAATTAATCATGGCAGATATTGAAGACAAGAGAACAAAACTGGGAATTTAATTATACTGAATAATTACTTTAAGAATGGACAGGTGATAAAATGAAAATAGCATTAACTGGAAAAGGTGGCGTTGGGAAAACGACAATTACAGCCTGCCTCAGCCGTTATTACGCCGATAAAGGTTTTAACGTATTGGCCGTTGATGCTGACCCCGATGCAAATCTAGGCCTGGCACTGGGTATGAGCGAAGAAATGATTGACAGCATCACACCTATTTCTGAAATGAAAGACTTGGCCGAAGAGAGAACAAATGCAAAAAAAGGAACCTATGGCGCCTTTTTCACAATGAATCCGGAAGTTGCGGATATTCCTGAAAAATTTTGCCGCGAGTTTAACGGTGTTAAGCTCTTAACAATGGGAACAGTCGATACTGGCGGAGGCGGATGTGTTTGCCCGGAACACGTACTGTTAAAAATGCTGACGACACATTTGGTTTTATACCAAAAGGATATTGTCATCATGGATATGGAAGCAGGGATTGAACATCTTGGCCGAGGCACCGCATCAGCGGTCGACGCATTTATCGTTGTCGTCGAACCGGGTATCCGAAGCATCCAGACCTTTAAACGAATCAGCAAGCTGGCAGGCGATATCGGTGTTAAACACGTTTACGCCATTGGCAATAAAATTCGCAAACCGGAAGATATTGACTTTTTAAATGAACGGATCGGAGCGGAAAACATTTTTGGCTTCTTAGATTACAGTGATCAGATTTCCGGTTCAGACAGAAATAACAAGTCACCGTACGATGTTCCTGAAACCAGAGAAAAAATTGCAGCTCTCGGGGAAAAAATTGAAGCGACTGTAAAAAGCAATAAATAGTCCAATTCACCTAAAACATTCATAACTTTATATTGAAATATAAATACGGAGGAAGAAAATCACATGGAACGTAAGACTTATAATCTTTTTGATATAATTTACAGTGGTACTGCTAAATATCTTGAACGTGCTGAAAAAGATGTAGCAAAGGCCATTGAAGAAAAAGGCAGAGATGCAGAGGCGAAACTGCCGGATACCGCTTATGGCTTAGCCACAATTTACGCAATCACAGGCGAAAAATTATTAACAGTAGGCGATCTGGAACGCGGTATTGAAATGGCAAAAGAACACATCAACCGCACAAACATGCTGGCTGACGCTTTAGAAGCCGGTGTTGCTGCTGCAATGTTATGTGAAATTATCCAGGCCTGCAAATACTTAGATGGCAACCCACATCCGGAATGGGTAGACGGCGCATTGACCGATGCGGTTGTCCGTTCCTTCGGTGTTGCCCTGGTTACCCAGGATATTCCTGGTGTTGCTGTTATCATCGGTGAACACAAGGATCCTGAACAGTTAGCAAAAACAATCAAATCTTATCAGAATAAAGGTCTTCAGACTTATCTGGTTGGTAAATGTATCGATCAGGCAAGAGACCAGAAAATCAAAATGGGCGTTGATCTTCGTGTTATCCCATGCGGTTACGAAATCGAAGATGTTATCAACGTTGTATCTGTTGCTGTACGTGCTTCTATCATGTTCGGTAACACACCAGCCGGCGAATGGGAAAAACACAGAATTTACACAAGAGACCGTGTATTCGCTTTTGTTAATGTATTTGGCGACTGGGATGATAAGATCATCGCTGCTGGCGCCTGCGCAATCGATATGGGCTTCCCGGCAATCACAGAAACCTACATTAATGAAGTTCCTACCCTGTTATTAAACCAGCCAGACCTGACAAAAACAGACGCTACCTCTCTTGAAGCCCGTGGCATCAAGATCAAGGTTACCGAAATTGACTGTCCGGTATCTGTATCCTCCGCTTTCGAAGGCGAACGTGTCCGTAAAGACAACATGAAAGCTGAGTTCGGTGGAAACAGAACAAAAGCCTGGGAATTAGTTCACACTGTAGAATTGGGCGATATTGAAGATCATAAGATCACCGTTGTCGGCCCGGATATCGACGATCCACAGTTTGATGGCGTTGACGTTGTCCGTATCCCATTTGGCCTGGAAATCAAAGTTGCTGGTAAAGCAATGCAGTCCGACTTCGAATCTGTACTTGAAAGAAGATTACACTACTTCTTAAACTACATTGAAGGTTCAATGCACGTTGGACAGAGAAATATCTGCTGGGTTCGTTTAACCAAAGAAGCGTTTGACGCTGGCTTCAGACTGCGTCACTTCGGTGAAGTAGTTTACGCTAAGATGTTAGATGAATTTGGTAAAGTAGTTGATAAGGTTGAAGTTACCATCTATACCAAAGAAGAAGATGTTGTACGTCTTGAAGAAGAACTGGTTAGACCAATCTACAACGTACGTGACGACAGACTGAACTCACTGACAGATGAAAGTGTCGATGTATTCTACACCTGTACACTGTGCCAGTCCTTTGCTCCTTCTCACGTTTGTGTTGTAACACCTGAACGTTTAGGCCTCTGCGGTGCTGTTTCCTGGTTAGACTCCAAAGCAACCAAAGAACTTGACCCAACCGGTCCTGCACAGCCAATCGAAAAGAACGGTGTTATCGACGAACGCTTAGGCGCATGGGAAGAAGTCAATGACGTTGTTGCCAAGTGCTCTCAGGGTGCAGTTGAAAAAGTAACCTTGTACTCTATCCTGGAAGATCCAATGACCTCCTGCGGTTGCTTCGAATGTATCTGCGGTATTATGCCAGAAGCCAACGGTGTTGTTATTGTTAACCGTGAATTTGGCGGCATGACACCTACCGGTATGACCTTCGGTGAGTTAGCTTCCATGACAGGTGGTGGGGTTCAGACTCCTGGCTTCATGGGCCACGGCCGCCACTTCATCAGCTCCAAGAAATTCATGGCTGCTGAAGGCGGTATCGAAAGAATCGTATGGATGCCTAAGGAACTGAAAGACGACGTTGCAGAGAGATTAAACAAATCTGTACAGGAATTATACGGAATTGAAAACTTCACAGACATGGTTTGTGATGAAACAATCGCCGTTGACTCTGAAGCAGTATTAGAATTCTTAACAGAAAAAGGCCATCCAGCACTGGAAATGGATCCAATTATGTAATAAATACTTGCTTGAAAGCAGGACGTTGTCGTCCTGCTTTCTTTTTCTAAATAAGAGTATTTCTAAAAGAGCAAGACAAATTTAAGGAAAAAGGTTATAATTAAATTATAAAAGCTTGGAGGGATTATTATGAGCGAACACAGCCACGAACATACACATACACACAGCCACCCGCACGACGGAAGCCAAGATCACGACCATGGGCACAGCCATGAAACAATGCACGACCATGAGCATACGCACACCCATACGCATCCTCATGACCACGAACATGAACATGACCACGGTCACGCGCATTCCCATGAGGGCGAAGGCAAGGATATTGAAATTTTAGGCCTTTTGCTGGACCATTGGGCAGACCATAACCAGGAACACGCCAAGGAATATAAAAACTGGGTGGATAAAATGAACTCAGTGGGCAAGACAGAAGTGTCAAAGGCTATTGAAGAAGCCATCGCCCTGATCGGCCAGGCCGATGAGCATTTAATGGAAGCCAAAAAGGCTTTGATTAAATAGAAAAGTTTCTGCCCTTTATTGCCACAAAATGGGTTGATAAATTGGGCTGAACATTATATACTAAGATTGTAAAAGATGATTAACTCCGGTATCCGGGGCTCTTACTATCCATCCGGGTACCAGAACGAAAATCTAATTTTCAAATTGAAAGGAGATGTTTGTTATGTGCGAATCTTCAGCATATTTAGTGAATAAAAAAGGCGAAGAAGAAAAAATTATGGACTATGTCATCGACATTGTGCCTAATAATGACGGTAGCCTGACACTTTCAGACCTTTTAGGAGGCACTAAAATTGTCAACGGACGTTTAAAAGAAGTAAAATTATTAAACCACAAGATTTTGATCGAGGACGCAGCGGTATAAGATGAATATTGTTGTGTTGGACGGAATGGGCGGCGGTATCGGTTCCCGGATTGTTGGTATCCTGAAAGAAGAAATCCCACCTTATATTGAAGTGTACGGTTTGGGAACAAATGCCCTGGCGACAGCGGCGATGCTCAAAAAAGGTGCCAACAAGGGGGCGACCGGTGAAAACGCCATTGTGGTAAATGCGGGAAAAGCAGATGTGATTATCGGTTCCATTGCCATGACAATGCCCAATGAAATGATGGGTGAGGTAACAATGCGGATGGTGGAGGCAATAAACGCCAGTGAAGCCATTAAAATTTATATTCCTATTTTGCCGGAAAATAACTATATTGTTTCCCTTGAGGAAAAACCACTGTTATTGCAGATCCGTGAAGCTGTTGCGTTGATTAAAAAAGAGCTGAATCTTTAATACAGATACTTATGAAGGTGACTGAAATGGAAAAATTATCCGAAAAGGACGCTGAAGTTTTTCAGGTATTACTGGTACATTGGATTAATCACAACGGTGAGCATGTGGAGGGCTATCGTGAATGGTCCGAAAAAATGGCGGATGTCAGACCTGAGGTGGCTGGTGAGATCGACAAGGCGATTGACGATATGCAGCAGGCTGGCAGAAAACTGATGGAAGCCAAAATCAAATTTCAGGAAAGCTGAGAGCAGACAATAAAATAAATTGAAAATATTTGCTTGAAGGCAAGGTTTATTAACCATGTCTTTTTTTATTTGTTTGCCGGATAAGACCGCTTTATTTTAAGTGGTCTTATTTTTTTCTTTTGATAATTAAAGAGTAATCGGTTATAATAGAGATATCTTGACATAGGAGGCTGAAGGAATGTCGCTAAAAATTAAAAATCCAAAACGATTTTTAATCTCATTGATTGTTACCCTGCTTTTATTGCTTTTTGTCATCGTTGGCTTTTTTACAGTGATGGGAAAAATCATCGGTCTGTTTACCAAAAAAGATGAACCGCAGGCTGCGCCTGAGCCGACCGCAACCGCTCAGGCGGCGACGCCGACCCCTTCAGCATCCCCGACACCGGCAGCGCCAACGGTTGATCCCTCCAATCTGGGAGATATCCAGATCCTGGTCAATAAGACCCATGAGCTTCCCTCTGATTACGAGCCTTCGGATTTAGTGACCGTCCCATTGAGAGGAAGCCGCGAGACACAGCTCCGCCAGCAGGCATCAGATGCGCTGGTCAAGCTTTTTGAAGCGGCGGACAGCGACGGTGTGACCCTTTACTGCGCCTCAGGCTACCGTTCATACAGTACGCAGGAAGATCTGTTTGCAGAAAACGTTGCCGCTTACGGCGAGGAACAGGCCAATCTTGTCAGCGCGAAACCAGGACAGAGCGAGCACCAGACCGGTCTCTGCATGGATGTGACCTGTGAGGCCATGGGCATGGATCTTCAGGAAAGCTTTGCCGATACCACTGAAGGCCAGTGGATTGCCGATAATGCCCAGAATTATGGCTTTATTATCCGTTTTCCAGAAGGAAAGACGGAGATTACAGGTTACTCCTATGAGCCCTGGCATATCCGTTATGTGGGTGTAGACGCGGCAAAAGAGATACACCGTAAGAATGAAACCTTTGAAGAATATTTAGGACAAACAAACTGAGGATGTGCTGAAACGCACATCCTTGTTTCGATTTCAGGAGGAAAGAATGCGCGTAGAAAAAATCAGAGACTGCACCCTGATCTACAGAGACACAGAAGAAGCCATTGTCATCACCTGTGATTCCATCGGTGCCATCGGCGATAAGGAGATGGATGTGGTTAAGGTAACGCCAGAGCTGACAGCCTATGAAACCGTCAAAGTGGCTCTGGGCGAGCTGCTGGCCCTAGGGGCAGCGCCCATCGCGGTTTCAGATGGGCTGGCAGTAGAGACAGACCCAACGGGAAAACGGATGATTAACGGTATCAGAAAAGCCATTTCAGAGCTGCCGGATTATGAAATCGCCCTGACCGGAAGCTGTGAGGACAATATGCCCACAGTCCAGACCGGAGCAGGCATTACCGTAATCGGTATTATACAGGAGGCACAGGTAAAATACCGGATCACAAAGCCGGGCGACAGGGCTGTTCTTTTTGGAACACCGCTGTACGGGGACGATTTTTCAAAAAAACTGCACCTGGCATTGCAGCTGCCAGATTTTACAGCCATCCGAAAAGTCCCTGGCCTTCTGGAAATGGTGCCGGTGGGTTCAAAGGGCATCGCCTATGAGGTTTTAAAAATTGCAGAGGACAATGGTCTGGGGTTTGAATGGGAGAACAGCCTTCCCTTTGACGTGAGACAGTCCGGCGGCCCGGCCTCCTGCTGTGTTGCTACTCTGCCCCAAGCCGGGGTCGCTCAGCTCAAAAAATATACAGGAAAGCAGGTCACAGAGCTGGGAAGTTTTATAAAAACAAATCTTCGTTAAATTAAATCTTGCTTTTTTCATAGAAGATTATTATAATGGTATAGAAAAATGCGTCCCTATAGCTCAGTAGGATAGAGCAGCGGTTTCCTAAACCGCGTGCCGGAGGTTCGAATCCTCTTAGGGACGCCAGCTTATTTAGTTAAAACAGCCCCGAAAGCAGAGCTTGTCGGGGTTTTTATATCGGTAATCGCTTTATAAGGAGAAATAAAAATGAAGATTGGATTTATCGGAATCGGCGTAATGGGACAATCCATGGTCAGAAACCTGATGAAAAAGGGTTATGACGTTTCAGTTTATAACCGTACAAAGGCCAAGGCAGAAGCTGTGGTGCAGGAAGGGGCCCACTGGTGCGACAGCCCAGGTGCGTGCGCGGCAGACAAGGATGTGGTCATAACCATTGTCGGCTATCCAAAGGATGTGGAGGAAGTCTATTTCGGCAGCGCGGGTATTATTGAAAACGCCAGGGAAGGTTCAGTGCTGATTGACATGACCACAACCAGCCCCAAGCTGTCCAAACGTATTTATGAAGCGGCTGCCAGGCGCGGCATGGCAGCGCTGGACGCCCCGGTGTCCGGCGGCGACGTGGGCGCAGAAAAAGGAACCCTGTCCATTATGGTCGGCGGCGACGAGGACGTGTTTAAAACCTGCCTGCCAGTCTTTGAGGCCATGGGGACAAATATTATTTACGAGGGCGGCCCGGGAGCAGGCCAGCATACCAAAATGGC
Organism: Eubacterium callanderi; assembly: GCF_900142645.1. Taxonomy (GTDB): domain Bacteria; phylum Bacillota; class Clostridia; order Eubacteriales; family Eubacteriaceae; genus Eubacterium; species Eubacterium callanderi. The sequence continues at coordinate 142,838 of NZ_FRBP01000001.1, read as the reverse complement.
CAACCAGATCGCCATTGCAGGCGCTGTATCCGGTGTTTGTGAAGCCCTGGCCTATGCAAAGGCCGTGGGATTGGACGAACAGACCATGCTTGACAGCATCAGCGCAGGGGCCGCCGGAAGCTTCCAGATGAGCAACACCGCGCCGAGAATCCTGAAAAACGACTTCGCTCCGGGTTTTTTTGTGAAGCATTATATCAAGGATATGAAAATTGCCAGAGAGGAAGCCGAGGAGGCCTCCGCCCATTTAGAAGTACTGGACAAAGTATTAGAAATGTATGAGAGCCTTGAAAAAGAAGGCTATGGCGATCTGGGGACTCAGGCGCTCATTAAATATTACGAGCAGTAAAACCATTGAATTTGAGGTAAAACATGAGAATCAGGGATGAAAAGCTGAAGCGCGAAACAAAGCAGCTGGAGCGGACCTATAAGATCTGCAAACAGGAAATCGAAAAGATCAACCAGGCCATGTCCGGGAATCCAGACGCGGTAGAGCTGGCAGATCTGAATTATCAGAGAGGCTTTCTGGAAGGGAGGCTTCAAAGCGCTGGCGCCATGCTGAACTTTTTTCAGGATTACAATGCCCAGCCTCTGGAGCTTGCGTATGAGCTGAGTTCGGAAGCCAAAATGGACCAGGCCCAGGCCGACCGCATTTTAAAGCTTTTGAACCATCACCTGTCAGCCTATACCTTTGAGCTGGCTCAGGAGCAAAAGGGAGCCGCGGTCCACGGCGAGAATATCCGGAGCGCTGTGCAGGTTATCAATGTCCTGGTCAGTGTGCTGGAGATACTGAACCCAGGCTATGTGTATAAATTTTTTGACGGCCGCAGCGGCAGCTGGGCAGGGATTTACTGCTTTGAAAAGGGAAGAGAGCACGAAGACTTTCAAATCGTGCTTAAGCAGGACATACCGCGCTGAAAGTCTGCAAAAATGTTAACAGATTCTGCATTGCAGGCACAGGTGGATTGTGCTAAAATAAGTCGACTTACAGGTAAAGGAGTGAAACGCTGTGGATGAATTTAAAAAATATATCATCATTGCCATACTGGCACTGGTAGCTGTTTTGGTGGCGCCGGTGATTATCGCTCTGCTGGGTATTGTTTTGTCCCCTGTAATTACGACAATCGGATTTATATTGATCCTGTTTGCCGTGACGGTTTTTATTGCCTATAAAAATAAAATCGGAAGAAAATAGGAGAGTTGTGATTGACAAGAACGTTGGAAACGGCCGGAAAACGCATTGCGGTGCGTCTGGCAAAGGAAAAGGATTATCAGAGAATACTGGATATTCTGAATGCAGCCATTCTGGAAAGGCGTGTCACTGCGCTTTTAACCCCGGTTACCATGGAAAGCCGCAGGGGCTGGTTCAAGGAGCACAGCGATGGTGTACACCCCATTTACGTAGCTGAAAAGGACGGTATTGTGGCCGGATGGATGGCAGTGACCGCTTACCGCTGCGGCAGAGAGGGATTTAAGCACGCCTGCGAGATCAGCTATTATATCGCGCCGGAGTTCCGGGGCAGCGGTATAGGCTCAAGCCTTATGGAGCATGTGATCCGCGAGAGCAGGAAACGGGGACTCAAGAACCTCATGGCGGTTATTTTTGCCGATAACCTGGGTTCACAGCGGCTGGCCTATAAGTACGGCTTTAAGATCTGGGGGACCTTTCCAGAGATTGTTGAGATCGACGGCAGGACCACGGACTGCTACCAGATGGGCCTGAAACTTTGAGAATTACCGCTTGATTATTTTGGACAACTCTGCTATAATAGCTTGTAGTGTTTTGATGTGAAAGGCGTTACGCCTTTTTTTATTGTTTTATTGACATGGGGTACCGTTTTATGCTATTCTATACTGGTGACCATGAAAATAGGAAACGTGTGTCTATATGATGTTATTCGTGTATATAATAAAGGATGTAGGAGGTGCTGTAATTGAGAGTTAAAGTAACTTTGGCATGTACGGAATGTAAACAAAGAAACTACGATACAATGAAAAATAAAAAGAACAATCCGGATCGTTTAGAAGAAAAAAAATATTGCAAGTTCTGTAAAAAGCATACACTGCATAAAGAAACGAAATAGGATTGGCTAAGAGGAATTAATCATGGCAGCTAAGACGAAAAAAAAGTCTAAAAATGCAAAAAACACAAACACTAAAAATGATAATATCCAAAAGACACAGGTAGCTGAATCAAAAAAGACGAGTGTTGCCAAGGATGACAAAAAGAGCACTGACAGTAAAGATAAAAAGAATACCAAGAAATCTGACAAAAAGAAAAAGCCAAATATCTTTGTCCGTATGCTTGACTTTGTTAAGGGAGTTTTCTCTGAGCTTAAAAAGGTCAACTGGCTGACAAAAGAAGAATTGGCAAAGAGCTCTGGCTTTGTAGCCGGCTTTGTCGCAATCTTCACATTTTTGATTTGGATTATTGATTCAGGTCTTGGTGCATTGGCCGCTCTACTAATTGGACTTAAATAGTACTGAGGGATAATCATGGAATATGAAAACAGTGGCCAGGCAGAATGGTACGTTGCCCATACCTACTCAGGATATGAGAACAAGGTAAAGGCGAGTATTGAAGCAACGGTCGAAAACAGACATATGGAGGATCAGATCCTCGAAGTACAGGTTCCTGTACAGGAAGTTGTCGAAACAAAGGACGGCAAGCGCGTCGTAAGAGAGAAAAAACTCTTCCCGGGATATGTAATGGTCAAGATGTTTATGACCGATGATTCCTGGTACGTTGTACGTAATACGCGTGGTGTAACCGGCTTTGTCGGCCCGGCCTCCAAGCCCGTTCCATTAACCAAAGCCGAACTCAAAAATATGGGCATCAAGCAGCAGGCTATTCAGATCGACCTTGAGGTTGGTGATGAAGTCAATGTTGTGGATGGACCATTTGAAGGTTTTGCCGGAATTATCGAGGAGATAAATCTGGAAAAATCAAAAGTTAAGGTCAATATTTCCATGTTTGGACGGGAAACCCCAACCGAACTGGAATTTGAACAAATACAAAAAATTAAGAACACTTAAGGGAAAACTATTCTTCAATTATGAAAAAATGAAGGAGGTGTTAGCATGGCAAAAAAAGTAATTGGTCTCATCAAGTTACAGATTCCTGCAGGTAAAGCTACTCCAGCTCCACCGGTTGGTCCGGCTCTGGGTCAGCATGGTGTAAATATCATGGGATTCTGTAAAGAATTTAACGCTAAAACAGCAAATGAAGCAGGTATGATTATCCCGGTAGTAATTACCGTATATCAGGATCATTCCTTCACATTTATCACAAAAACTCCACCGGCAGCCGTTTTACTCAAAAAGGCAGCAGGGATTGATAAAGCTTCCGGCGTACCAAACAAAACAAAAGTTGCAAAAATTTCTCAGGACCAGGTCCGCGAAATCGCAACCTTAAAAATGCCTGACCTTAATGCAGCCGATGTTGAATCAGCTATGAGAATGATCGCTGGTACAGCACGCAGCATGGGTATCACTGTAGAAGAATAAGAATTCAGAAGGTAGAAACACCTTAAGTGGGAGGGAAACCGCTAAAACCACAAGGAGGAAATATGAAACGAGGAAAGAAATATCAGGACAATTTAAAAAGTTTTGATAAAGCTGAATTATTTGACCTTGATGCCGCAGTGGCACAGGTTAAAAAAATGGCTACCGCTAACTTTGATGAAAGTATTGAAATGCACATCAAACTCGGCGTTGACTCCCGTCATGCGGACCAGCAGGTTCGTGGCGCCATTGTACTGCCGAATGGTACTGGTAATACCGTGAAAGTTTTAGTTGTTGCCAAAGGCGACAAACTGAAGGAAGCGGAAGAAGCCGGTGCAGATTTCTTTGGCGAAGATGAAATTATTGATAAAATCCAAAAAGAAAATTGGTTTGATTTTGATGTTATGATTGCTACACCAGATATGATGGGCAAGGTTGGTCGTTTGGGTCGTGTTTTAGGACCAAAAGGCTTAATGCCAAACCCAAAATCCGGTACAGTAACCATGGATATCGCAAAAGCTGTCCAGGATACCAAAGCTGGTAAAGTTGAATACCGTCTGGATAAGACCAATATTATCCACGTCATCATCGGTAAGGCTTCCTTTACAGAAGAACAGCTCATGCAGAACATGACCACCCTTCTGGAAACCATCAAAAAAGCAAAACCAGCAGCTGCAAAAGGTCAGTACTTCAGAAGTGTTACCGTTGCAAGCACAATGAGCCCTGGTGTAAAAATTAATACAGCAAAAATCTGACTTGACATAAAAACAGACTAATGATACAATATTCGATGTTGTAAAAAAGTTATAAAACGTTCATCCATAGACAGCAGGGACTGCAGTTTAAATATCCTGCCGAGGCTGAAGAGACACGAGCATTATATACATGATGATATAGGCTCTCTTCACCTGCGTGGAGAGAGCTTTTTATATGACTAAAATTCACATCGTAAGGAGGTGCAGAAAAGAATATGCCAAATATTGAAGCAAAACAAGCTATCGTGCAGGAAATTGCCGATAAAATGAAAAATGCACAGGGTACAGTCGTTGTTGACTATCGTGGCTTAAACGTAGAAGAAGTGACCGAATTAAGAAAAAAAGCCAGAGAAAACAACATCGATTATAAAGTTTATAAAAACTCTATGATGCGTTTTGCAGCGAAAGAAGCAGGCGTAGAAGGCTTACTGGATGTTCTGGTTGGACCAACAGCCATCGCATTCTGCGAAGACGATCCGGTTGCTCCGGCTAAACTGATCAACGACTTTGCGGGAGAACACAAGGCTTTAGAAATTAAAGCAGGTGTTGTCGAAGGCAAGGTTTTAGATGTAGCTGGTGTTAAAGAATTAGCCGAATTACCGCCACGCGAAGTATTGGTTGCAAAAGTCCTTGGCGGCTTAAACGCACCAATCTCTGGTTTCGCAAATGTACTGAACGCAAACCTGAAGGGTTTAGTTGTCGCTTTAAATGCGATCGCAGAACAAAAAGGCGCAGAGGCTTGACGTTTTTGTCCAAATTTTATTTAAAATTTGGCAGCGAGTACTGAACGTTAGTGAACGAGCGGTACAAAAACTAACGCATTTTTCTTTGAAATAATCCTTTCTGGATAAAGATTTTAAAGAAAAAATACGATCATTAAAAAAATAATTACACAATTTTGGAGGATATTACAATGAGTGAAAAAGTAACACAGTTAATTGAAGACGTAAAAGGTTTAACCGTATTAGAATTATCTGAATTAGTAAAAGCTTTAGAAGAAGAATTTGGCGTTAGCGCTGCTGCTCCTGTAGCTGTAGCTGCTGCTCCTGCTGCTGGTGGCGCTGCTCCTGCTGCTGAAGAAAAAACTGAATTCGACGTTGTTTTAGCTGCTGCTGGCGACCAGAAAATCAAAGTTATCAAAGTTGTTCGTGAATTAACAGGCTTAGGCTTAAAAGAAGCTAAAGCAGTTGTTGACGAAGCTCCAAAGCCGCTTAAAGAAGGCGTTACTAAAGAAGAAGCTGACGAAATCAAAGCTAAAATTGAAGAAGTTGGCGGTAGCGTAGAAGTTAAATAATTTAACTTTTATAAAACACAAAAACAAAGTGCTATGGGCCTGTTCCATGGCACTTTTTTTAATTTCTGCATTTTTAAGCCACGCCACTTGTGTTATAATAGTTTCATGCGAGTTTGAATACGAAAGGATTTTACAATGGGTAAAAAACAAAATAATCAGGTTAAAGAAATCACACCAATGGAAGTTGACTTTCCACAATGGTATACAGACGTTATCTCTAAAACAGAACTGGTCGATTACTCCCCAGTCAAGGGCTTTATGGTCATCCGCCCTTATGGCTACGCCATCTGGGAAAACATTCAGAAAGCCTATGACGAGCGCTTTAAAGCCACCGGGCATCAAAACATGTACTTCCCGCTGCTGATTCCGGAAAGCCTGCTGAAAAAAGAAGCAGAGCACGTTGAGGGCTTTGCGCCCGAGGTTGCCTGGGTCACCAAGGGCGGCGACAAGGAGCTGGCAGAGCCCCTCTGTGTGCGCCCGACCTCCGAAACCATTATCTGCAGCATGTACGCAAAATGGCTGCATTCCTACAGACAGCTGCCATTTTTATACAACCAGTGGTGCTCCGTAGTGCGCTGGGAAAAAACCACAAGACCTTTCCTGAGAACCTCTGAATTCCTATGGCAGGAAGGCCATACTCTGCATGAAACCCCAGAGGAAGCACAGGAAGAAACCATGCAGATGTTAAACATCTACCGTGAAGTGGCAGAAGATATTATGGCGATTCCGGTTGTCGTTGGACAGAAAAGCGAAAAGGAAAAATTCGCAGGTGCCGCCGCAACCTATACCATGGAAGCGCTGATGCATGACGGACAGGCTCTGCAGTCCGGTACCTCCCATAACCTCGGACAGCATTTTACCAAAGCCTTTGATATTACCTACCTGGACCGTAATAATGAACAGGCTTACCCATACCACACCTCCTGGGGCGTATCCACCCGTCTGATCGGCGGTATCATTATGGTACACGGCGACGACAACGGACTGGTTCTGCCGCCGCGCATCGCGCCGACCCAGCTGGTCATTATCCCTGTTGCCCAGCACAAGGAAGGCGTTCTGGACAAGGCCTACGAGCTCAAGGATATTTTAGGCGCAGAATTCCGCGTTGAGCTGGACGATAACGACAGCAACTCCCCAGGCTGGAAATTTAACCAATGGGAAATGAAAGGTGTGCCGATCCGTCTGGAAATCGGACCGCGCGATATTGAAAACGGACAGTGCGTTCTGGCCCGCCGTGATACCGGTGAAAAAGTACAGGTAGCTCTGGATGATATCACAGAAGCAGTACGCAACCTGCTTGCCGAAATTCAGCAGAACCTGTTCGACCGTGCCCTCAAGATGCGCGAGGAAAAAACCTCGACCGCAGTGGATATGGACGAATTCAAGAAAAATCTCAAGGAAAACCCAGGCTTCATCAAAGCCATGTGGTGTGAAGACCGCGCCTGCGAGGACAAGATCAAAGACGAAACCGGGGCCAGTGTCCGCTGTATTCCATTCGACGATGAGCAAGAAGTGATCGGCGAGGGAAAATGCGTCTGCTGTGGCAAGCCAGCGAAAAAAATGGCATACTTCGCCCGCGCATACTAAAATGAACAAAGCAAGAGTATTAAAGGATATTCCCTTTGAACTCGACGTCGACGCCTTTTTCACGCATATCCGCATGGAAAAGGAGTCGAAGCGTTCAAAGCGGATATTCGAGATCATCGAAACCGCCAGCCCCTACATAAGACCTGTGGCCATGTACAAACGGGCTGAGATACAGATGGTGGACAGCGACGTGTTCACCATTGACGGCCTGGCCTTTAAAAGCAGGGAGATTTTGGAAATACTGAAGCGCGAAAGCTTTGTTTTTCCAAACATTGTGTCCTGCGGGCCAGAGATCGAAGCCTTCTGTGTTGACCGCAAAAAGGTACTGGAACAGTACATTACCATGGAGCTCTGTAATTTCAGCTGCGCCGTGGCCAGGGAGGCTATGCTTAACGCCATCAGAGACGAGTTTAAAATGGAAGAGAGCACCGAGCTGTTTCCAGGCGAAAAGGGCTGGGATCTGCAGCAGGGAATCCAGATCTTTAAAATATTCTCAAAGGAAACCGAAGGGACAGGGCTCAGCATATCCGAGGCGGGTGTTCCAAAGCCCAGCCGCAGTGCCTACGGCCTGATCGTCGGCAGCTGACAATGGCAGACAGACAACCCAGAAAGGGATGGTACAAGCTGGACAATGCGGGAACCCTTTATTCTTCCATTGCGTCCTCCAGAGTATCAACCGTGTTTCGGATGACACTGGGTCTCACAGAAGAGGTAGACCCCGAGGCCCTGCAAAAAGCTCTGGACAACGTGATGGTGCGCTTTCCGTACTTTAATGTCACGCTGCGCCGGGGCTTTTTCTGGTATTACTATGACCATTCCGAAAATCGCCCCCTGGTCGAAAAAGAATCACACTATCCCTGTAAAACCATCCGGCAGCGAAAGGGCGTGTTTCCTTTCCGGATTCTGTATTATGGCCGTTATATCCATTTGGAAATGAGCCATTCCATCTGTGACGGCTACGGTGGTTTAGCTTTTTTAAAGCCGCTTGTATTAGAATATTTTAAAGTAAAGGACGGCATTGTCTGCAAGGAGCTGGGCGATATCATCGATATTAACAGCCCGGTCGACCCCGAGGAATACGAGGACGCCTTTAAAAAATATTATGAAAAAAGGGTTCCGCCGCCGGAAAAGGGGGAGAAGGCCTACCATTTTCCCTTTGGCCTGCTGGATAAGGGGCAGTACCTGCTGCTGACCGGCATTGTACCAGTGAAAGAAATGCTGGTACAGTCAAGAGCCCACAAATGCACCCTGACGCAGTTTATCACAGCCCTTTATTTTGAGAGTATTCAGGAGTATATCCTGGGCCTCGAGAAAAAGAAACGCGCCCGGTCCGGCCATACCAAGGCCAATATCGCCATCAATGTGCCAGTGGACCTGAGAGCCTTTTTTCCGTCCAAAACCCTGCGGAACTTCTTTATCAGCCTGAACCCGGCCATTGATATGCAGCTGGGGGTTTACAGCCTGGAAGAGATTATCGACCAGATCAAGGGCTATATGGGCCTGTACATCAACCAGAAAAATATCAATCGCTATGTTTCCAGAAACGTGCGGAACGAAGAGCTCATGGTGCTGCGCATGATCCCGCTGTGGGTAAAGCGTGTGATTATGCCCATTGTATACAAGCGCTACGGCGAAAGAAGCTACACCAGCTCCGTCAGCAACCTGGGGAGCATCTGGATGCCCGAGGAGGTCCGGGACAGGATTACCGGGTTCGAGATATTCCCGCCGCCCAGCGCCGGAAACAAGCTAAAAATCGTGATGGCCAGCTATGGCGATAAGCTGTATATCTCCTTTGGAAAGACCACAGGGGAAAAGGACATTGAGCGGATTTTTTTCAGAAAGCTGCGAAGGCTGGGAATCCCGGTACGAATCGAAGGGAACCAGATCAATTATTACGAAGTCGAAAAGGAGGATGCCTAATGGCCTATTGTCCAAAATGCGGTGTTGAGGTCGATAATAACGTCAAAAACTGCCCGCTGTGCGATTTTCCAATACCTGATATCGGCGAGGAGCCAAAGGGCGAAAAGCGCTATCCCCTGGCAGTCAATACCTATCCGCAGGAACATCAGGAGAAGAAGAACCGGATTTTTTACGCCCTGGAAATTATTGTGGCGGCAGTATTTTTAATTAATATGGTGTTATACTGGTTTATCCCTTTTAACCCGACCATTGCTCAGATTATTATGATATCATCCGTTTCTCTGGCGCTGTATCTGATGTTTTGCTTTAATTATCTGCCGGCGCTGGTGAACCTTTTGGGCTGTTATTTTACAACGCTGCTTCTTGGCTCTATTATTTATGTGATTGTGGGTGGTTCGGGAGACTGGTTTGTAAATTACGCCATGCCGATTGTGACAATTCTTTTTATTGATATTCTCGTTTTTGGTATCATCTACAAAAAGAACCGTCACCGAAATCAATTCATCTACGCGCCAGTGTTTTTGATTGCTTTCAGCGCTACGCTGTGCCTGGGGATTGACGGTGTGATTTCCTATAACCTTCTGGGGCACCTGCGCTTTACCTGGTCCCTGATCGTGGCGATCTCTGGCATCTGCATTATCGCCCTGCTCATGGGGATTTACCACGGCGTGCCCGACCGTACCAAGGCATACCTGAAGAAAAAACTGCATGTATAGAGGAGGCGGAAAGTGAAAAGACAAGAAAAAATCGAGGCGCGCCTCCTGGAAATGCCCCTTTACGACTATGCCTTTTTCCCGGTAAAGGATATTATTTTCACACAGGATGTGCGCACCATCTGCGCCATGAATGACTGCGGCATGTACGGCAGGCGCTGGGTCTGCCCGCCGGTCATCGGCAGCATTGAGGACTGCATTGCCGAATGCCAGGCCTATGCGCACGCTTTTCTCTTCTCGACCGTGACCGAGGTGGCAGATTCCTTCGACCTCAAGGCCTGCGTTGAGGCCAGAGGCGACCATGAGGCCATTACCTACGATGTCGCCCAGATCTTCAGGCAGGAGACCGAAAATCCGCTTATTCTGTCAACAGGCTGCATTCCCTGTGAGCACTGCGCTTACCCAGACGCGCCCTGCCGCCACCCCGAAAGAGCCTTTAAGACCATTGAGAGCCACGGCATTATGATTATGCAGATGGCAGCCCAACAGGGCCTGGATTACGACTGCGGACAGAACATCGTGACCTACTTTTCACTGGTTTTGTACAATCTTTAGCCAAGAGCGTTGAGCGGCTTGAGAAATGGGTAAAACCATTGTATAATAGAAATAGTTCTAAACAAGGAGGAATCGATATGCAGCCACAGGAAAAAGCAGTCTATCAGGACATACTGCAATGCATTTTTGCCAGATATCTGGAAGATTACTCGGAAAACACGTATTCAGAATTATTAAAAAAATACACAGGCCTCTCAGTCATCGAAACCGGCGAAGCCAGAGAAGCCTCCTATGAGATGGTCCTTCAGCTTCTGAAGCGGAGAACCAGGCGTTATACCGGCCTGGGGCGCATGGCTGAGGGCAACGCCCGGGAAGAAAACATCCTGTATCCCGCCGCCTTCGAGACCCAGGGCGCCGATCCAGAGCTCGCCCGTGAGACCGACTACGGTACAGCCTGGGACGGCTTTGACAATATGCTTTTGGAGCTGCCAGAGGAAAAGCAGGTCGAATGTAAAATGGCGTTAAACAGCCTGGAAAGCATTATCCACGATCCATCCATGACCAAACCCCAGAAGGAGCTGCTGTCAAGTATTCTGCTGGACTGGATCGCCCATGAGCCCGGGGACGTGGGGATTTTGTTTGTCCCCATGCTGCTGCAAATTTATGAATAACAGACAAAGCCCAATCCGCCGTCCGGTTTCGACAGAACCGGCGGTGTTTTTTTGTACAAAAAATTGCATTTTTTATGTATATCTTTTCAGAGATAAAGGTGATATAATGGAGATAAATTAAATATCGGTTGCGCTATTGTTGATTTTAAACGTGTTCATTCAAATTTACCAGTATTCTAATTTTAATTGCCCGCTATTTTTATCAGATTTCTTTTCTGCTCTTTGGTTACTATGTGTATTTGCTCGTTATAAGTTTGAGAAAGGGTGAGAATCCATGAAAAAATATGTGCGAAACGGGATGATCATCTGCGCGCTGTCGCCGCTGATCGCCTATTATTTACATTTTATGGTTGGTACGGCCTCAAACCTTGTTTTTATGACACTGTCCAGCGCCACAGGCAATAGCGCGGTGGCGTATCTGGGATACATGGGAGGAATAGAAATGGTACCAGCCTGGACCATCGCTGTCAATGTGACTGTGCTCATCTATCTGGCTTACCGGTGGGAGACGGATAAAAAGAAAGGAGAGGAGCCATGAGGGCAGTACAGGATGTGTGCCTCCCCTGAGGGATGAAAAGCGGCCAATGTCATTTCTATTGTTAAAAAAGGAGGACATAAAATGCAATATCAAAAATTATCATACCCTGCAAGAAATTACGCCAGTGAGCTGTTTGAAGAATACCGGAACCGTATAAAAAAGAATGTACCTGACGAAAAAGCGTCGGTTATCAACTTTAAACCAGATATGAACAGCACGCGCTATATCTGCGAGCTTCAAAAATTCTTTCATTTCCAGGTAGAGGAAAATCAGGTGATCATTAACCGGTTCTTTGTGGATCAGATGACATGCTTTTATAAGTGGTAAAGATGTAAACGAAAAGTTTCAGACTGAGAGGAAAACAATGAAAAATAAGATATGTTTAGTCTATCTGGCGGTAGTTCCGTACCTTATTCTGGCGATGGTCACTGTGCACTGGTATGAGTATTACAGGCCAAGCCCGACCACGCTGGCTTTCGAACCCTTTTTGTTTGTTTTCACCATTTTGATGTACCCTGTCATCGGGGTTCTCCTGGCCCTCCTGCACATTATTCCCAAAAGTGTGTATGGTACAAAATGGGCAAGAAGCATTATGGCTGTCAATTTTATGGTACCAATTGCATTTTGGTCCATCTATTATTCTGGCTTCGGCGGACTGGGCGTGAATATGCTGTTCTTTATCAAGGTGCCGTCATTTACGACCTTGTCCCTTTTATTGATGGGCTATTACCTAGTTTTGTTAATGATGAGTTTTAAAAAAGGACAGTGAAATGAAAGGAAAAGTGATATTAATTATTTCCGTTTCAGTATGCGTAAAGGTCATTGAGATCATAAAAAAGCTGGAAATTAAGAGATGGGAGGTCAAAAGTGAAGAAGAAATTATTGACAGTGCTCGCGCTGCTGGCAGTCTGCTGCCTGATGTTTTTTGGCTGCTCAGCAAAAGAAATGGCAAGTGAGGAAATCCCTCTGTCCGAAAGGAGTATTGAGGAGCAGATTCAAAATGGCCGAAGCGACATATTTAAAGAATACGATAATATCAAGGCCTTTAGAGCCGTGTATCAAAATGATCTGAGAACCATGAACGGGCTGGTAGATCCTCATAAATATGATATTGTTTTGAAAAATCTTGAGTATGAGTACCCACAGATTCAGGAGTCTTCAAAGGTAACGGCAGCCTATAAAAAGATTGACAAGGATAAGTATGTGCTGAAGTATTACGATTCATTTGAAGAATACGGCGAATTAAAAGAAAGCGACCTGGCAGCCCTGAACGAATCCGGCAAGGCACAGGGGATCACCTACAAGCCGACCATTGCGGAACTTGTACCAGAGCAGGAAAATATCCGGGCCTATTATGAGAAGATTGTCTGAAAAATTAGAAGAATTGAGGACAGGAGGTGCGCAGAATGAGAGATACCATCAAAAACGGCGTGAGCTGGGTGGTTTACAGCGTCATCATTATGGTGGATATCGTGCTTAACTATCAGCTTTTCCACTGGCTGAGCAAGCCTCTTTACAGAATTAATGAAACACTTTTCGGCTCTGCGGAGCTGGGCCTGAAGGGCCAGCCACCCTTTGTGGTCTTTTTCCAATTCCTTATTCCAGTTATTCTGTTTTTGGTCATTGTGATGGCCGGGTATTTTCTGTGCAAGAAAATTGAGGAAAAGAAAAACCAATAAAATGACCTTTATCTTTACAAAAAAGAGCGTTTGCAGAATAAGAGGAGGAAAGTCCATGAAACTAAAAGCGTATCTAAACAGGCTGCTGCGGGAAGAATCCAAAAGTATGCGGGGAGTTCGTCTTGTCATTAAAATCATTTTGGTGCTCCTGGTTCTGTCGGTATACGCGCTTCTGAACACACTGGTGCTCGAAAGCATACCCGATAGGGCCTATGCTCTGATCAATCCTGAATTAGAAAACAATATGGTGCTTTATCATTATGTTTTTTCCCCGGCGGTTATCCTGGCACTGGTGCTCTCAATGGTATGGATCAGTAAGGACTTTAACTTAAAAAGAAGAAGCAAAATAAAAAAGGACAGCATTATTATCGGGCTAATTCTGTTTGCGTTATATATGATTCTTTATCTCCCATACATTTTTTATAGTTTTCAATCCTCAGCGTTTTTTGTCAGGATGGTACTTTTCTTTCTGTCCAAAGGAGCGAATCGGGCATTTTTGCAGGTGTTGTTACTGCTGTCGGGGTACTTTATCATAAATGGGGTTGTTAGGGCTCCAGTTGCGGGAGATAAAAATTGATTGTGTAAGAATTAGTTGGAGTTTCCTGTTTCGAGTGAAGAAAACTTCGATATTGATAATGAGGTGACAGAAATGAGCGAAAACAAGTTTTTGATTAAAATTGCGGTGACACCATATATTATTTTGGGGTTATTAACAATAAGTAATTTTATAGCTAAATGGCGGGCAGTCAATATTGATGCGATGATGAGTACAGGTCTCTACTATGCCGCGTTCATATTTTTACTGCTTATTTACATCATTTCAGGCATATTGATCGCAGGTTTGTATAAGGACTGTAAAAAGGTAAGTTCAAACAAGGCGTTGAAAATTATTTTAATCAGCAATTTAATTATCCTGCTCGGTTTTTTTGCAGCAGGTTATATTGGGATAAGCATCTTTGTTAGTATTAAAGATTTTTTAACCTTTGACATAGTATTAATGGGCAGTTACCTTTATCTTTTGGTCCAAAAATATTGAACTGCGCACTTTGTCTATCCTCACAGCGTTCTTCTGAATTTGGCAAAAAGACAAAACGACAAGATAATCATATTTTGTGATTATACCAGTTAAATTTGCGAGATAGCCGGTTAGTTTTGCGAAAGATCTTTTATGGCAGGCATAAACATGCTATATTTGTTTTTAACAAGATTAAAGATAGATATCTAGTGCTAAAAAGGTACCATTTGCTTTGAATGTGATTTTTTTAAGGGATAAAAACCACGAGAAAGGAGAAAAAATGAAAAAGAAATTGTTTGTAATGATGCTGGCATTGCTGGTTTTCTCTTTGCCATTGTCAGGATGCACGCCAGATAAAGAAGACGTACAGAAAGAAAACAAAGCGGAAAAAACCATGGAAGAACAAGTAGAGAACAATCAGAACGCGATTTTTAAACAGTACGACAACATCAAAGCATTCCGGTCGGAATACCAAAAGGATCTGGAGACAATGAACGCGCTTGTGGACCCGGATAAAGCGGAATTTGTTCTGAGCGATATCAGCTACACAGCAGGCGCGCCCAGCTCCGATTCAAAAGTCGATGCCACCTACAGGCGAATTAATAAGGAGACCTATGTTCTAAAATACTATGAATCCTGGGATGTGTATAATGAACAGGTAAAAAACGATTTGTCAGCACTCAATGAATCGGTTAAGGACCAGGGAATCGAATACCGTATAGACCGCGCGGAGCTCGTACCAGAGGATAACAGCGTCCGGGCTTATTTTGAGAAAGTGACATAAACGCTTTTATAAATAACGGGCAAATTATGGAAAAGACAGAAAGTACGGGCTTTCTGTCTTTTTTATATGTCTAAAAAATATATAGATATCTTTTATAAGTTGAAAATGTTATAATAAAATAAAGCGTAAATCCATGGATGGAGAGAGGAGGTCTTGAAAATGTTCCGTATTGGGGTGTGTGATGATGAAGCTTATTTCAGAAAGGACTTAAAAAAACGCTTAAAAGCTTATTTTGAAAGTAAAAAGTTCAAATCTGAAATCATCTTTTTTGAAAGAGGACGGGATCTTTTGAAGGTGGCAGAAAAAAAGCCTTTTGATCTTGCTTTTTTGGATATTGAAATGCCAGATATGGACGGGGTAGCTGTTGGACAAAAATTGAGGCGTATAAAACCAGATGTTTTTTTGATTTTTGTGACTTCCCACCACGAGTATGTCACGCAAGCTTTTCGTCTAGGGGCTTTTCAGTATTTAGAAAAGCCTTTGAATGATTCTTTTTTTAAACAGGAAATGGAACGCGTGGTAACGGCTTTTGTTTTAAGAAAACAGGACTATGTGTTAGAGTATAAAGGCGTAAAAACAAAAATTCCAATTTCACAAATGGTTTATCTTGAATCATCAGGCTGGAACGTTCTGGTACATACCAAGGAGAAAGATTACAAAATAGTAGGAAAATTGAGCGAGGAAGAAATCAGACTCCTTGATTATTATTTTATCCGCATTCATCAGAGTTATTTAGTCAATATGAAATATATCAAGCAGTTTTATAGTGAAAAGGTCATTTTATGGCATAAGGATAAAATTTTGCCGGTAAGCAGAAAATATAAAGACAATGCCCGATGCACTTTTTTAGAGTATCAACGTAAGGTGGGAATATAAAATGCAGGAAATTTGGGTGCAGGCTTTTGCCGCTGTGTTTGAGGCGGTTTTGATCTATTACTGGGTACGGGCTTTTTCGAAAAACAAAGCGAACAAAAGGATTCAAATTATCTTTGAAGTAGCGGGAGTAAGCGTTTGGATATTTATCTCTTTGGTCTTTCTAAAAAATCCATTAGCATTAATCTCGTTTACTGCAATAGGCTGTATAGTTATTTTTGGGATATACCATGTTCCATGGAAAATTGGTTTTGTGGCAACACTGATTTTTTGCGTGATTATGGCTTTATGTGATGTTTTATCAACTTATGCTGTAATGATGTTCAGCAATGAAAGTATTGAACATATACGGTTTGCGCCCAAGTATATGCTGATTTCAAATATAATAACAAAATTTTTACTGCTGTCTTTTGTAAGCTTTGTTTACGTTCACTGGAAAGCAGATATTAATCGGCTATCGATGCTTAGAGTGATCTATCTTCTGATATTACCAATAGCGAGCATTGCAATATTGAGTCAGATGCTTCGTTTTAATGATTTCGATAATCCAATAAGCATTATTATGTGTGTATTTGGCATCGTAGGGCTTTTTATTGGAAATATTTATTCCTTTACTTTTTTCGAAAAGGAAGAGAACCTTCAAAAACAGCAGTTAAGAGGGCTTTATCTTGAACAGCAAATTGAAAATCAGCGTTTGTATTATCGCAATCTTGAAGTTTCAAATGAGGAAATAAGGAAAATACGTCATGACCTGAAAAATGCCTTTGCGGCTCTTTCTGGTTATCTAAATGCGGAAAATATAGAAGATGCTAAAAAGTATGTAGATAAACACGTTGAAAACTTGGGAGAATTGACATATAATACAGGGCATCCTGCTGTTGATGCGGTTATTAACAATAAAAAATCAAGAGCAAATGAACTACAAATCCAATTTGATGTTAATATATGGCTACCAGAAGATTTACACATTGACGAAATGGATTTGTGTATTATTTTGGGGAATGCACTGGAGGCCTGTGAAAAAATGCCGTGTGGACAGGGGGAGATCATATTAAGCTTACGTAAAACAGGGGAGATGCTTTTGATCAACATAAAAAACACCTTTGATGAGAAACCGGTCAAGGATTCAGATGAGCTGGTTACAACGAAAAAAGATCAGATAAATCACGGCTTTGGTCTTAAAACAATACATCAATTAACAAAACAATATGATGGGACGATGGGTTATGAGGTAAAGAACGGCTGGTTTTGCTTGTCCATCAATTTAAACTTTAAAGACCCCGTTAATTCTGTGAGATAAACCGTCAATTCTGCGAGCCCTCTTTAAAAGTAAACGCAATCATGCTATCTTTAAATTATCCAGAAGGATAAATTTAAAGATAGCTTTTTTTATTAAAGCTGAGAAAGAGGTAAAGAAAATGAAAGAAAAAATGAAAAAAATAATCGTTCGCTTTGGGCCTTTGCTCACTATTTTAGCTTTGCAGATGGGCATTTTTACATCGAATGCATCGGCGTGTTTTTGGCAGTATCAGCCGAAGGAGCCAGAAGGGATGAAGAAATTTAAAAAAGATAACTAAGATGTTTATGGAAATTTTTGTGGGGTGATTGATTGAAAAGAAAAGTATTAGTAAAGCAACACGATGCAACCGATTGTGGTGCAGCCTGTCTTTCGATGATTTGCTTTTATTATCACAAAGAATTGAGTATTACCAAATTACGGGATGTCTTGGGGACAGATATTAAAGGCACTACTTTGGCCGGTTTGGCAAAAGGGGCAGAGTTTTTGGGCTTTGAAACAAAAGCACTTCGAGTAGATATGGAAAATTTTCAAGAACCTTTTACATTACCAGCCATAGCCCATGTTTTAACAGATGAGGGGTTAGCCCACTACATTGTTATTCGTAAGATAAAAAAAGGTAATGTATGGATATCCGATCCGGCAAAGGGCGATGAAAGGATGTCTGTTGTCGATTTTTACGATGACTTTGATGGTATTTTGCTTTTGCTAAAGCCCACAGAAAAATTTGTTGAATCAAAACAAAAAACAAAGTCGGTATTTGATCATTTTATGAAACTAATCCTAGCTCAAAAAAAATTATTTATTTACGCGATCATTGCCTCGTTATTGTTAACTGTCTTTGGTATTATTTCATCATTATTCAATAAGTTTTTTATGGATGAAATCTTACCATATCATTTAGAAAAAGAACTGCTGATTTACGTTATTGCGTTTGGTCTACTTGGCCTTACACAAGCAGCAGTTGGTTTTATTCGTTCACATATGCTTTTGTATTTATCCCAAAAAATTGATATACCGTTGGTTTTAGGCTATTTCAATCATATTTTCAACTTACCGGTCAGGTTCTTTGCGACAAGAAAGGTTGGCGATATTTTAACCCGGTTTTCAGATAGCTTTACAATAAAAAATGTCCTTACATCAATCTATCTGACAATTATTATTGACGTAGTGATGACTGTTGCTTCAGGGGTTATTTTATATGTTATGAATAAAAGCCTTTTTGCAGTTATTGTTGTAATCACTTTTATCAGCGCAATTTTGATTTATATTTTTAAACGGCCTTATAAAAAAATTAATTATGAACAAATGGAGCAGTCAGCACAGCTTAATTCAACCATTATTGAAAGCTTAAGGGGGATTGAAGCAGTTAAAGGGAATGCAAATGAAGAACAAACGATGGAGTATATTGAGAAAGACTATATAAAAAATCTGCGTGTAAACTTTCATCAAGGGTTCTTGTCAAATATTCAAGGAAGCATTAACGGTGTTATATCAACAATGGGTAACCTTGTTTTAATGTATATTGGAGCTTTACAGGTAATGGAGGGAAATATAACACTTGGGACCTTATTTGCCTTTACTTCTTTATCAGGATATTTTATGGAGCCGATCGGAAGATTGATCAGTATGCAGTTTCAGATACAGGAAGCCAGTATATCGATGAAACGTATGTCTGAAATTTTAGAAGTAGAAGAGGAACAAAATACAGAGATTAAGTATCCGATTTTTAATAAGATTCATTCAGATATTGAGATAAAGAATGTTATGTTCCGTTACGGTTCCAGAAAACCTGTGTTAGATAAAGTCTCTCTGACTATCCCTAAAGGAAAAAAGGTCGCATTAGTTGGGGAATCAGGATCTGGAAAGACAACTCTATCAAAACTATTGCTCCGATTTTTTGACTATGAAGATGGCAGTATCATGATTAATCATAAGGAAATAATGGATTACGATATTCGAAGTTTAAGAAAGTCAATTGGATATGTGCCACAAAATGTAGAGCTCTTTTCAGGAACTGTTATTAGTAATATACGCAGAGGTAAACCTGGAGCTTCCCAGCAAGAAGTGGAATATGCCTGTGAGCTAAGCGGTTGTGACAGCTTTATCGAAAAGCTTCCCGGAAGGTATCAAACATTTCTTGAAGAAGCAGGAGGGGGCTTATCGGGTGGAGAAAAACAGCGATTAGCGATGGCAAGGGCGCTGGTAAAACAGCCGGAATTTTTGATTTTAGATGAAGCTACCAGTAATCTTGACTTTATTAGTGAAAGTAAAATATATGATACGATTTTTAATAAATTACAGAAGACAACGATGCTGATCATTGCTCACCGCTTAAGTACAATTCGGAACTGTGATGTAATTTATGTGATGGATAAAGGAAGAGTCGTAGAAGTTGGGAGCCATGAGCAGTTATTGGAAAATAAAAATATGTATTATCAGCTGTGGATGAGTCAAATTGGAGAGAAAGATTACAAAGATACTGATAGAGAAGAAGAATCTATCGAAGAAAAGGATATTATGGTTTATGTTTAAATTCGCAAACAAAATATAATTAACTAAAAAATTTGTTTTATGGCGTAAAATGGAAAAACAGGAGATTAAATTATGAAAATTAATAATTTGTACACAGATAAACAAATGAGAATGCCGAGAGATTATCAAGCTATTAATAACGATGAGATGGAGTATATTGATGGCGGTGTCAGTTATAGACCAATTTTTAATGGTGCTGGATACTATGTTGAATTAAATGGAGAAGATTGTGCGAGACAAGCAGCATATTTAGCAATTGCAGGCGCTACTATTGGTGGTGTAATAGCTTTATTAGGTGGAATACCTGGTGCAATAGCTGGTATGACTGCTAATGTAGTTTTTGCTGCTGGTGCTGGAGTAATGGGTATTGCAGCAGCTAAAGGAGGATATTATATGCAGTTTAGAACGGGAAGATTGGTAAGTGCGGGTTTTCTTTCTTAAATAGTTAGTAAGTATTTAAAAATCTATTTTACGCTATAAAACAAAATTTTTAGCTAATTATATTATATAGAATAAGATATAATGAGGTGAAATGATGAAAAAAAAGAAAGTGTTTATTGCCATACAGTCGATAATACTGTTTTGTCTGGCATTTATTGCTTATATAGCCTATAAAACAAATTTTTTGACGGTCTCTGAAGTAACGGTTATTGTTTGCATATTTATCGGTATAGGTATCATAATAAACATTTTGAATATTTATTTGGTAATAAAAAAAAACAAAGATGGTAATAAAAAATAATGTGAAAAATCGAGCATTTTTTCTAATTGGCATTGTTAGTTTATTGTTAATAGGTCTATTAGTATTTGTAGCAACAAAAGGTAAAAGTTTATTTGATAATTATATAAACGTATTAACCATAGTAATTGGAGTCTTGTTTGCTATTTTGTTAGTGGTTTCTGTTATATTGCTTGTTTGGAAAAAAAGATAAATTTATTTTGCGCTATAAAGTTATAATATTTTGAATTATTAAGTAAATATTAGAGAGGTAAAAATGAAAGAAATATTGGTAAACAAAGAAAAAAAATTAAAACTTTCCAATTGTATCCAGTATGTTTTTGATCCAAAAGAAAGCAAAACAGAAAGTAAGATAATTAATCAAATGGTTAATTGTATAAGATCTAAAGGATTAAAACAAATTGGGCCGTTAATAACCCATACGACGGTTTGTATTGAAAATGATTTGCCGCGTATTCAGATTGCATATATAATGCAAGTATCAGAAGATACCATTAAAATTAATGAACCTTATGCGTTTTCTCGTGAAATTTATGAGGAAAAATGTTTAATGGCGGAGTTTCGAGGAAAAAATGATTGTATTCAAATAGCATATCAAAAATTATCCGTTTATGCTTATGAACACGAATTAAAATTAAGAGGTGATAACTATACCGTTTATCTGAAGCAAGATGAAAGTAGTAGTATACTTGCACATATATTTATGCCATTATTCTGACATAGAATAATATATTGAGGTTTATATGAAAATTTATCATTATTCAGATTTAAAAGACAGCCGTATTATGTATGATCGTAATCCGCCGGTACTTTTTCCGATTATTGTACTATTGGTACTTGTTTTAGTCATTGTTTTGATTTTTTTATCAATCAGAACGGATAAAACTTACGTTGTCAAAGGGCAGGGAATGGTGCAGTCGAATGAGCTTCGCTATATCATGAGTGAATTCTCAGGAGAGATTATGAATTGCGCAATAGAGGAGAACAAGGAAGTGCAAACCGGTGAAATTTTAGGCGTCGTCAATTCGCCAGATTTAGCTTTGCAAAAACAGCAGATTGAAGGCCAGATTGCCATTACCGACAATCGGATACAGCTGCTAAGCAGACTGGAAAGCAATTTAAAATATGGAACGAATACCTTTGATCCTAACGATTCGGTAGAAGCTGAATTTTATAACCGTATAGCTGTGATGGATTCTAGTCAGGCCGAGCAACAGCTGAGCATTGATCAGATCAATGATGAATTAATGAAAAAGCAAGGCATGACCGATGAACAGATACAGCAGTATAAGGATACCTACCTTAATAAACAACAGCAAATATTTGATCAAACACTTGCTGAGGCTACAAAAGAAAAGGCGCAATATCAGGCTGAAAGAGATAAACTTCAGGTTCAATCCGATACGCTGGAAACTGGTAAAAATGAATATACAATCACTGCGCCGATTACAGGGGTGTTGCATACAACGATCCCGGTCGCAGATGGAATGGTAATACAGGCTGGGAGTGCCATTGCAACACTTTCGGGAAAAGATAATCTTTATTTTGAAACAAGTATCAGTTCATCAGATCGTTCAAAGATAGATATAGGCGACCCGGTAGAAATAGCCGTTAATGGTTTATTAGAAACTGAATTTGGAACCTTGAAGGGTAAGGTGACAGATATAGATGCCGATGCAACCATACAGGAAAAGGACGGCAATATTTATTTTAAGGCAAAAGTACAGCCGGATGCAAATTGTCTGTTTGATAAAAAGAATCAGCCAGTCTATCTTACATCTGGAATGACAGCTGAGGTAAGGGTTAAATATGATAAGATCAGCTATTATAATTATTTTTTAGATGCACTTGGAATACGAGTTTAAGGCTTTAAGTGAATAAATGAAAAACTATTGTAAAACAGGAGACTCCCCCATGATCCACAACCTATCCCAAAAACTAACCACCACCTTCATCCACCACCGCATCATTGACGCTGAAGACCGGGAGATTTATATTTACAGCTTTGAGCTCCTGCTGTCCGCGGTCATCAACCTGGCGGTGGTGGTGCTTTTAATATGCCTCACCGGGCAGGTGTGGGGCGGCGTGAGCTTTGTTTTGGCCTTTCTGGTGCTTCGGCAGTCCGCTGGAGGGTACCACGCGTCCTCGCATTTTTTCTGTATCCTGAGCTTTACGGTCATTTTTTCGGTGTTTCTGGCAGTGATCATTTTTCTGCCGCCGCTTTACTACCTGCCGGTTATTCTGGGAGCCTTAACCATCGGCATCCCGGTCATTGTGCGCACCGCGCCGGTGGCCCATGAGAACAAGCCCCTGACCGGGGCGGAGTGTGCGCGCTTGAGCCATCTGGCAAAGCTGACCGTGGTTGTCTTAACAGCCCTGATCATGACGGGCTGGTACTTGGTGCCCTGGAACGCGGCGTCTGTCGGTGCGGCCCTGGGGCTTCTGACGGTTGCGCTGTCGTCCCTGGCGGCGCTATATCAAAAGAGAAAGCGGGCTTAAGCCTGCCCTGGACTGTCGACAAAGTCAAAAAGTGGTTATAAAGCTAAAGTAAGAGGCGACTTCAATTCTATATTCTTCATTAAATAATCTTTTCTTTAACGCTTTATCTCTTGGAAATAAAATTTGTCGACACTTTAAGCAGAGAGCTTATGCTTTCTGTTATTTTTTTGCTCTAAATAAAGAGAGAAGGAGTTATTATGAATAAAAAAGATTTGTACGCAGTGCTTAAAGACAAAATCCGTATTGCCTGGGTGGAGGTTTTTACAGACCCGGAAGCAGGGGATGGCCTTCGGGTCTGGTTTGAGGACTGGCGGGGGCTGGAGTTTTACCGGAGTAAGGCAACCTTTGCCAGATGGCTGGAGGAATGGGATATTGTGAGCACTGCGGCGGCGGAAAAGGCGGCCAGGGCGCTTCTGCCGGGCAGCCAGCTTCTGCCCATGTACCGCGGCCCAAAATGTACCTTTGTCCAGATTAAGACCAAATCGACCAAAGCCGGGGAGAAGTATGCCTACAGCTGGGTAAATTTGGATTTAATTAATTAACGGCCCCGGGCCTGTAAAGGAGGCGAAATGCCTGGAGCTTAAAAACGGCATGATCGTGCGCCATCTGCACCGGGACGCCACCATAAGGCGCAAGCTGGAGGAGGCAAGGCAGGTGGCGGCTGCGCTGGAAAAAAGATGAAAAAGGTATGTGTTTGTCCCATAAGTGCAAAATAATACCCGATATACAGATGAAAACAGCCATATTTTACCCTTTTTTGCCGGTTTACGCCGCCAACCCGCGGTTTGCGGCATTGGCCAGCGCCCGGTATAATACACCTACAAGCTTGAAAAAACAAAGAACACCGGTGTTCCGAAAGGAACGATCAAATGAATAATCAAATAAACAGAATGGTTGTCACACCCGAGGAGCTGAAGGATCAGCCGGCTATCACCACACTGGACCAGCTGTTCTGCATGGAGCTCATGGATTTGCAGATGAACCGGGAGGAATTATTAAGGGCATATTATAACCGCACGCTGTTTCTGGGCAGGTCGCCGGAGCAGCCCGTGACGGTGGTGTACGGTACGGGCGCCACCCCCTGCTACAATATCCGCGAAGCAGCGGCGCTCATGGGAAAACGAGAAGGCATTGACGCTTTTATCGCAGAGCACAGCGATGCGCTGGGCGTGACCATGCGTATTGCGGCGGCGCCGGACAGGCTGGGGCTGCTCGAATTTCTGCCCACGGCGGACATCGAGGGGATTCATCGCCTGGCAGCGCTGCTGGGCAAAGAAGCGGACCCGGAGGGCATGGCCATCATGTTTGAGCTGTTGGAGGAAAAGGCTGTGGCCTGGGGGAGACAGTGCTATGCATAAGTTTACCATTACAGACACAACCTGCTATGATACGCTCTGGCTGCCGGGCCTTGAGACAATACCGGCGGTCATTGACCCGCCTATGTATTACGGCGGAGAGCCGGAGGTATGGCTGGCGCTGAGCCCGATCCTGCCCCTGCTCGGCCAGACCTCAGCCAGCAAGCTGGCCGGGCTCATCGTTTTGGGAAGCAAGTGCAAGCGCCGGGTGTATTTTGGGGGAAGGCACCGCCACATGTGGATGGTGAACATGCAGGGGTTGCGCGGGCTGCTGCTGTTTATAAAGGACGATGTAAAAATGGAATGGGCGAAGGAGCAGTTTGAACGAAAGGTACACGCCCTGGAAATGCTGCATAAGGGGGACGCAAAGACCTCCATCCTTTACCACTATGAGGAGGGGAGTGAACCGGTTCCAGCCGAGGAATACGGCTGTGAGGCCGGGACACTGGCCCGTGTGCTGATCGGCACGCACCGCCGCTGCCAAAAGCTGGAGGAGATGCTGGAGCAGGTGGAGAATGGGGCTTAACTACCTGGCGGAGCTCAACGCCATGCGGGATTATCTGCTGCTGAGGCCTCTGGCCTCCGGGCAGATATCCCTGTGGCACGGGCTCATGATGATCAATAACCTCTGTGGCTGGAAGAGCTGGTTTACAGCGCCGAATATGACGCTGCAGGCTTTTTCGGGGCTTTCGGACAGTGGAATCCATAAGGCGCGGAAGGTGCTTAAAGAGAGGGAGCTCATTGACTACCTGCCCGGATCGTCTGGGGTGATACCGGCAAAATATCACATTTATCCGGTATCCCTGCGGGTCCGGGAGGCGCGCGGCAGTAAGGGCAGTAGTACAGGCAGCAGTACAGGCAGTGGTGCGGGCAGTGAGACAGGGAGCCGTACAGGCGGCAGTACCACATTCTATAAACAGAACAAACCAGACAAAAAGAGACAAAAGGAAACCACCAATCCTTTTTTAAAAATGTTAAGCGATGAGGAGGAAATGTGAACCGAAACGAAACGTTAAAAATTCTGGCGGTCATCAGGGCGGCCTATCCCTATTATTACAATAACCAGTCGGAGGAGGACCTGAAAACTGTGGTCAGCCTCTGGCAGGGGATGTTTGAGGAGTATGAGTACGGGCTGGTATCCGGTGCGGTGCGGGCCTTTATCGCCAGTGACACTAAGGGTTTTCCGCCCTCTGTGGGCATGGTTCTGGACAAGCTGAGGCTGCTCACCGCGCCGCCGGAGCTCTCGGAAATGGAGGCCTGGAACCAGCTTTCCAGGGCGGTTAAAAATTCGGCCTGGTACGCCGAGGAGGAATTCGACAAGCTGCCGGAGGATATCCGCGGCATTGTGGGCTCTCCGGCCAGCCTCCGGGAGTGGGCATTGATGGAGGCGGGCACCTTTCACTCGGTCATTCAGTCCAATTTTATGCGCAGCTACCGGGCCAGCCGGGGGCGTAAACGCGCCCTTGAGGAGCTTCCGGAAAGTGTGCGCGGCATGATCGGGGAGCTGGCCGCTCAGAAAACCCTGCCGCCTGAGCAGAGGAGGGATGAAAATGCAAGCGGTGAATGAGCAGGACAACCAGGCCGAGATCCTCCGCTTTATCGAGATGGCTAAGCGGGGCGACAAGGACATGAAGCTGGCAGTGGTCAATCTTTTCAAGCCCATGGCTTACAGCATGGTTTACCGGTCTTTTTATGATAAAGAGGAGCGGGAGGAAATGTACCAGGAGGCCTGCTTGCAGATATTGGAGGCCATTGAGGATTTTGACACGGAAAAGTACCGGCATGTGTATTTCCGGTATTA
Source organism: Eubacterium callanderi (assembly GCF_900142645.1). Taxonomy (GTDB): domain Bacteria; phylum Bacillota; class Clostridia; order Eubacteriales; family Eubacteriaceae; genus Eubacterium; species Eubacterium callanderi. Next base: position 116,787 of record NZ_FRBP01000001.1, on the reverse strand, counting down.
CCTTAAAAACCGTCTGCGGTTTATGATTTCAAACCGGATTTGGCGCATTGGACTTGAGAAAAGGCGGTTTATCTACTCGATGGATGAAAAAACAGCCGGAGTCCAGAGAGGGGAGTGCGTGAAAAAGAACCAGCTTCCGGCTGAGGAGAATACGGAGGAGCTGGCCATCAGAGGCTGTATGGCGCAGAAGGTGCTGGAGGTGATGCAAGAAAAGATGGAGCAGAAAACCTATGAGGCGGTCTGCCGGCATTTCATGGAAGGTATCAGCTACGCCGAGATCGCCAGGAAAAGGGGGAAGAGCCGCTCCACTGTCCATAAACAGTGCAGCCGTGCGCTGGACAGGGTGAAGCGGGAACTGCTCGGGGATGAGGAGTATCTGAGACGTCTGTAAAGCCGGGTGTGCTGGTATCAGGTATAATGGGCCAGAGCTTTTTCAAGCTCCTCTTTCAGGGACGCGCAGAGGGGTTTGGGGGAATGGAGGATCAGGTCGCCGCCAAAGGAAAGAAGGTAGCCTATGAGCCAGTTGTCCACAGGCAGACAGGTGCGCACGTCAAAGTCGCCCCCGGGCAGCGGGGTAACCTGGGCACCGGCGAACTCGTCGTAAACCCGGTAGGCCCGGTTTTTAAGGATGGTAAAGTGGAGCGGGGTCATGACGGTTTTAGCTGTTTCGGTAAAGGGGACGGCGGGATAGGGCTCAAAGGTGTCCCCCAGCACCTGCAGGTCCTGGATGCGGAACAGCTTGAACACGCGGTAGTCCTGTCTCGTATGGCAGTAGGCCTGAAGATACCAGTTGTGGCCTTTGAACAGCAGCTTGATGGGATCAGCGGTGCGCTCGCTTTTCTTCCCGTCGGCGCTCCAGTAGGAAAAGTGGATGGTGCGCCGGTTGAGAATGGCGTTTTTGAGCTCGTCTGAGCGCTTCCGGTCCTGTATGGAACCGCCCCAGCCCGTAAAATCCACCTCGATCCAGCTTTGCTGGTTCTTTTTAAAAAAAGTTCCCAGTTTGGTGAGCAGGCCGTCAGGGTCCGGGTACTCGACGGCTTTAAGGCTTTGAAGGGCCATGAGGATTTCATTCTGCTCAGCGTCGCTCAGGATGGACTTATCCAGGGTGTACCCGTCCATGAGGGCGATGCCGCCGTTTTTTCCCACGTTGGTGTAAATGGGGACGCCGCTAACGCTCAGGCGGTCAATGTCCCGGTAAATGGTGCGGACAGAGACTTCAAAATGGTTTGCCAGCTCGCTGGCGGTCATCTGCCCCTTGTCCAGAAGCAGGTAGATAATTTCGAACAGGCGATGGGTCTGCATGATGTTTCTCCAATTAAAATGGACGGCAGATCTGCCGTCCGTTTTGTTTTTTATACGCTTGGCGCTTCCAGCATGTTTTCGCGGATTTTGTCCAGATCTTCTTTTGTCAGATCGGTTTTATCAAGCAGGTAAGCGTCGACATTTTCGTAGTTTTCCTTGATGTAGTTCAGCTGGATCTTCAGCCATTCAGGCTTGACGCCAAAGAAATCCTTGAGCTGGTCTTTGGAAATACCCTTGGCCTCGTTCATTTCATCGGCCATGATGGTGCCGAGAACCTCGAAGGCTTCATCGAAGGTCAGGTTGGTCAGGGAGTAATCCGAGATGATGGTTTCCTCCGGTACACCGCAGATCAGCAGAATGAGGGCAGTCATGAAGCCGGTGCGGTCCTTTCCGTTGGTGCAGTGGTACAGGATGGGGTATTGGTTGGGGTCGGTCATGACCTTGAGGATTTCTGCGTAAAGCGGAGCGGCGTTTTCGACCTGGTAGCGGTAGATTTTGCGCATGAACGCATCAATGCCGTCAGGGGCTGTAAAGTCGATCTCGTTGTGGCTGAAGGGAATATTTTTGAGCACCGGAATGTTTTTGTAATCTGCGGTGGAGGGCAGCTTGTCCGGCATGGCCTTGGCTTTAGGCGCGTCCCTGAAGTCAAAGACATGCTTGAGGCCGAGTTCCTCAAAGTATTCCACATCCTTATCGGAAAGGTGGGCCAGCTCCTCGCTGCGGATCACCTTGCGCCATTTTGTCCTGCGTCCGTCCAGGCCGGTATAGCCGCCGATATCGCGGATATTGATGGAATTTTCCAGCTGGATCAGCCGCTTGCCCAGGTTGGACTCGTCACAGAAGATCAGGTGGTCTTCGTCCTTAAAATCGGTTTCCCAGGGGTTTTTCTCTGGAAGCGGGAGGCTGTCGTTCTGGCTAAAATCTTCTGCCTGAAGCTTTTTCTGGCGTTTTTTATGAATCAGATATGGGACTGCGGCAGCCGCGGCAATAAGCGCCCCAATGCCTACAAATTTTTTCATATGTTCACTCCTTTGACTCTTTCTACTTTATTATATAGAATATATTGTAACATAAAGACTTAAATTTGTCCTGGTGACAATTTGTTTTTTCATCATATTTTATAAAAAGGAGCGTTTTAATGGAAAATGTCGGAATTTATGTGCATGTCCCCTTCTGCCGGCAGAAGTGCCGTTACTGTGACTTTCCCTCATGGGCAGGTCTTGGCGAGGCTGAGGCCGGGCGCTATTTTGACGCGGTCTGCCTTGAGATAAAGGCCTTCGCGGCTGAGCATGGCAGGCTGCCCGCGGGAACGGTTTATTTTGGCGGGGGCACGCCCTCCTATGTGGCGGCCGGTTATATCGGAAAGGTCATGGACTGTATCCGTGAGTGCTTTAAGCTGCCAGAGGCGGCCATTGAGGCGACCATTGAGGCGAACCCTGGAACCCTGACCGATGCGAAATGCCGGGCTTACCGCAGCATGGGCCTCAACCGTGTGAGCATGGGTCTCCAGACCACAAGCGACAGGGGGCTGAAGGCTCTGGGGCGTATCCACACCTGCGCGGATTTCGTGGCGTCTCTTGATTTGCTGGTAGGCGCGGGATTTGAGAATATTTCAGCGGATTTGATGTTCGGCCTGCCGGGGCAGACCCTGGAGGATGTGCGGCAGGATATTGACCGGCTTACCGCCTTTGCGCCCATAAAGCATATTTCCTGCTACAGCCTGAAAATCGAGGAGGGAACAGCCTTTGACACGCTGTACCGCCAGGGAAAGCTGCCGGTGCCGGACGAGGGGCTTGAACGGCAGATGCAGCACGCCATCATTGATGGTCTGGCTGAGAACGGCTTTGAGCAGTATGAGCTGTCAAACTTTGCGAGAAATGGCTGGGAAAGCCGTCACAACAGCCTGTACTGGGTGATGAAGCCCTATGTGGGCTTTGGACTGGGGGCAGCCTCCTATTACAAGGAAGAGCGCCGAACCAATGTGATGGATATGGAAGACTACTGCGCTCTGGTCACGCAGGGAAAAGCCCCGGTGCTCGAGGCGCATACTCTGGACGCCCAGGAGAAAAAGGGCGACTTTATGTTTCTGGGCCTGCGGCGCATGTGCGGTGTGGATGATGCGGATTACCGGGAACTGTTTGGCAGTAGTTTTTTTGAGGATTTTGAGGAAATCGGAAGCCTTGTAGAGCGGGGCCTTCTCACGCGTGAGGATCAGGTGATCCGGCTTACCCCAAAGGGGCAGGACCTGGCGAATCAGGTGTTTGTAGCCTTTGTTTAGAGTGGGTCTGCTGTGGTGGAATACGCCGTGGACGGCCTTGCTTAAATAATGTTTAAATCTTAAAAACTTGACATTTATCTTATAGAAATCTATTGACAAAGTAAGACCCTGGTGGTATATTATAGTCAAGATATTAGCACTCACATGTAACGAGTGCTAATAAAGAGGTGAACAAAATGGACTTGAAAGAGAGAAAGAAGAAGATATTGGAGGTAATCATTAAGGATTACATCAATACCGCCGAACCGGTAGGCTCCCGGACCTTGTCAAAGCGTTATAACCTTGGCATCAGCCCTGCGACCATCCGGAACGAAATGGCTGATCTCGAAGACCTGGGCTTTTTAATGCAGCCGCACACCTCATCTGGAAGAATTCCGACTCAGCTGGCATACCGCTATTATGTCGATGAGATCATGCAAATTCAAAAATTAGCTAAGGTTGTGAGAAATGACATCCATAATGGGTATCTTAAAATAACAAGGGAGCTGGATAACACCATGAACCACACGGCAAAGGTGCTGTCCCAGCTGACAAACTACACCTCTGTTGTGCTGTCGCCGCGGGTTTCCTGCTTTAACTGCAAGCACGTACAGATTGTTCCTTTAATTAAGGAACGGGTTTTACTCATTGTGGTCACCTATGAAGGGATGGCAAAGAACATTGAAATGACCCTTTCGCAGGAAATTGACACCACTTTGGCTCTGAAACTGAGTAATGTCTTAAACAGCTTCCTCAAAAATATTTCCTTCCAGGAAATTAATATGGAGCTGGTTGATCAGATTCAGGAATTGTCTCCGGACGAAAGCAATTTGCTCCGGGAAATTCTTCCGGTATTAAGGGATACTTTGATGGAAGAGGCTTCAGACATCCACTCCATGGGTCTGACAAATCTTTTCAATTATCCTGAATTCAGTGATGTGGAAAAAATCCGTCACCTGGTCAATGTGATTGAGGAGAAACCGCTGCTGGCGGGTATCCTTTCAAATGATGACACCAGTCAGGTGATTAACATCAGCATCGGGGATGAAAATGATAATGAGAATCTGAAGGAATTCAGTATTATTACAACAACCTACGAGCTGGAAGGAAAGACCGTAGGTGCTTTTGGGGTCATAGGACCAACGAGGATGAATTATGACAATGTCTCCTCGGTTCTTGATTATATAAGAAATGAACTGAACACAAACTTAACAAAATTATTAATGAAATAGGTGGTTAAATGGCTAAGGAAGAAAAGATGGAACAAAACGTAGACGAAACCGTTAAGGAAAAAGCTACGGAGAAGCAGGCAGCAGAGGAACAGACAACAGAAGAACAGGCAGCAGAGGAAGCTGTTGAGGATGTTGAAAAATCGGTAAATGAAGCGGCCAAAGCTGAGGAAGCAGCGATGGAGCGTCTTATGCGCCTTCAGGCGGATTTTGAAAACTATAAAAAAAGAACGCAGAAGGAAAAGACCGACATTTACCAGTTTGCTCTTGAAGGCTTTGTCACAAAGCTTTTACCAGTGCTTGACAACCTGGACCGCGCCGAAGCGGCAGCCGATGATGACAATGCGGATAAATACCGCGAGGGTGTCCAGATGGTTTTCAAGCAGTTAATCGGTGTTCTGAATGAGGAAGGCCTGCAGGAAATTGACTGCGTGGGCACTGCCTTTGATCCGAACTTCCACCACGGCGTTGCTGTTGGAGAAGATCCTGAAAAAGATGATCAGGTTGTTCTGGAGGTTTTCCAGAAGGGCTACACTTTTAAGGACAAGGTCATAAGACCCGCAATGGTTAAGGTTAATCAGAAGTAAAAAAACGCATGGCGTCGGCGTTTTGGAAACGACGCAAAGTCCGGCCATCCGGTCGGCAATTAAATCTGGAAAACAAACTTTCGAATCAATAGGAGGACATATATTATGGGTAAAGAAAAAATTATTGGTATTGACTTAGGTACTACAAACTCTTGCGTAGCTGTTTTGGAAGGTGGCGAACCGGTTGTTATCCCAAATGCAGAAGGGAACCGTACAACGCCGTCCGTTGTCGCATTCACCAAAGACGGTGAAAGACTGGTCGGCCAGGTAGCTAAACGTCAGGCTGTCACCAATCCGGACCGTACAGTCGCTTCCATCAAGAGACACATGGGGACTGACTATAAGGTAACCATCGACGATAAGAGCTATACACCGCAGGAAATCTCTGCAATGATCCTGCAGAAATTAAAATCAGACGCAGAAGCCTACCTTGGCGAAACAGTTACCAAGGCTGTTATCACGGTACCTGCTTACTTCAGCGATGCTCAGAGACAGGCAACCAAGGATGCTGGTAAAATTGCCGGCTTAGATGTACTGCGTATCATCAACGAACCAACCGCTGCTTCACTGGCTTATGGTCTTGACAAGGCAGACAACCAGAAAATTATGGTTTATGACCTTGGCGGCGGTACCTTCGACGTATCCATCCTGGAATTAGGCGACGGCGTTTTCGAAGTTAAGGCGACCAACGGGAACAACAACCTTGGCGGCGACGACTTTGACAACAAGGTCATTGACTGGATGGCGGATGAATTCAAAAAATCCCACGGTATCGACCTGAAATCTGATAAAATGGCGTTACAGCGTTTGAAAGAAGCTGCTGAAAAGGCTAAAATCGAACTCTCCAGCGTTATGAAATCCGACATTAACCTGCCGTTTATCACTGCAACCGCAGAAGGACCGCAGCATTTGGAACTCTCCCTGACAAGAGCGAAATTCGACGAGTTAACCTCTGGTCTTGTAAGAGAAACTGAAGGACCTGTCTCAAAAGCGATGAGCGACGCAGGCCTTGGCAAAAACGAACTGAACAAGGTGATCCTGGTTGGTGGTTCCACAAGAATCCCGGCAGTACAGGATGCGGTTAAGAACTTAACCGGTGAAGATGCCTACAAGGGCATTAACCCTGACGAATGTGTTGCCATTGGCGCAGCTATCCAGGGTGGTGTACTGGCCGGCGAAGTCAACGACGTGCTCCTGCTCGACGTTACCCCGCTTTCCTTAGGGATCGAAACCCTGGGCGGCGTATTCACAAAACTGATCGAACGCAACACCACCATCCCGACCAAGAAGAGCCAGGTATTCTCTACCGCTGCTGACAACCAGACTGCTGTAGACATCCATGTATTACAGGGTGAACGTGAAATGGCTTCTGGCAACAAGACTCTGGGCCGTTTCCAGTTAACTGGTATCCCGGCTGCAAGACGTGGTATTCCACAGATCGAAGTAACCTTTGATATTGACGCCAACGGTATTGTCAACGTATCTGCCAAGGACTTAGGCACCGGCAAATCTCAGAATGTTGTGATCAAATCAACCACTAACATGAGTGAAGATGATATCGACAAGGCTGTAAAAGAAGCTGAACAGCACGCAGCTGAAGATAAAAAAGCAAAAGACCTGATCGAAGCCAAGAACAACGCAGACTCAACTGCTTACCAGGCAGAACAGTCCCTGAAGGACATGGAAGGCAAGATTACCGACGATGAAAAGAGCAAGGTAACCGCCGCCATTGATAAGGTTAAGACCGCAGGTGAAGGCGAAGACGTTGAGGCAATCAATAAAGCCATCGAAGAATTAAACGAAGCTTTATATCCGATCGCTCAGAAAATGTACGAACAGACCGCTCAGGAACAGACCGCGGAACAGCAGTCTGCTGACCAGAAGGGCGACGATGACGTCGTAGAAGCTGAATACGAAGAAGTCAGCGACGACGACAAGTAAGACGTCCGCTGTGAGCCCGACAATAAGATAGACTTTAGGAGATGGCAGCTGTAATGGCTGCCATCTTTAATAATGATTCTTTACAGGCTGGGCCTTTTAGGTTACAATATGAGGCGAGGTGAATAGAAGCATGAGTGAAAAAAGAGATTACTACGAGGTGCTGGGCGTTGAAAAAAGCGCCAGCGCAGATGAAATAAAAAAGGCCTATCGCAAGATGGCCATGAAATATCACCCGGATAAGAACCCGGGCGATAAGGAGGCTGAAGAAAAATTCAAGGAAGCCAATGAAGCCTACGAGGTCTTAAGTGACGAAACCAAGCGTGCGACCTATGACCAGTACGGTCACGCGGGTATGGAAGGCGGCTTTGGCGGCGCTGGCGGCGGCTCCTACGGCGGTTTCGGCGGAGGTGGCTTTGAGGATATTTTCAGCGATATTTTCAGTTCTTTCGGCGGAGGCGGCGGTTTTGGCGGCTTCGGCGGTTTTGGCGGAGGCGGCGGAGGACGACGTGGTCCAAGCCGTGGCTCTGATATGAAGATTAACATCAATCTTTCATTTAAAGAAGCCGTTTTTGGAACTGAAAAGAAGATTAAAATCAAGCGTCAGGAAGAATGTCCGACCTGTCATGGCTCCGGCGCGGAACCGGGCAGTGAAGCACATACCTGTGATAAGTGCGGCGGCTCCGGGCAGATCTATATCCGTCAGCAGACCCCTTTTGGCACTATCCAGCAGACCACCGTCTGTGACAAGTGCCACGGCGAGGGCGAAATCATCGATGACCCCTGTCATACCTGCCATGGCTCCGGTATCCAGGAAAAGGAACGGACCATCAACATCAAGATTCCGGCAGGCGTAGATAATGGTTCCATCCTTCCGCTTCGCGGAGAGGGCAACACCGGCGCGCGCGGCGGCGGAAAGGGCGACCTTTTCGTTTATATCAGCGTGAAGGAAGACCCGATCTTCAAGCGTGAGGAGGACGATGTTTACCTGGAAATCCCTGTGACCTTTGCGCAGGCAGCCCTGGGCGCTGAGCTGGTGGTACCGACTGTGGATGGCAAGGTTAAGCTGAAGGTTCCAGAAGGCACCCAGACCGGCAAGGTCTTCAGACTAAAGGGTAAGGGTGTGCCGAACGTCAACGGACGCGGACGCGGTGACCAGTACATTACGGTCAGAGTTGAGGTGCCGCGCAAACTGAATAAGAAACAAAAAGAATTATTGAGAGCTTTTGACAAAGAAACAGGCAATGACAATCACCAGGAAGGTAAAAAATTCTGGTCCAAGGTAAAAAATGCCTTTCAATAGAATTTTTAATTAACCGGTGTATGCTTTTGCAGCACCGGTTTTTTCAGCATAACGGAGGAAAAAACCATGTCGGAATCATTGATAACAAAACAGGCCATCGCGGATGGCTTTAAGGGATTGATGCGCATTAAGAGCTTTGATAAAATCACTATTTCAGATATCGCCAAAAGCTGCGGGCTGAACAGGCAGACCTTTTACTACCACTTTCAGGACAAATATGAGCTGCTGGACTGGATTTATTATAATGAGGCCATTTCTGTCATGACAGAGGGCCTGACCTTTGAGAACTGGAGCTCCCGTATTTACAGGATGCTGACGCAGATGAAGAAAGAGGATTATTTTTACATCAACGCCTTTAAAGCCTCAGGACAGAAGGAGTTTGAGGCCTACCTCTTTTCGGTGGCAAAGGAGCTGTTTAAGGAGATCATCGCAAATCTCAGCGGCGAAAAGGAAATTAAACTTGAGGACATGGACTTTATCGCTTCGTTTTTTTCCTACGGAACAGTGGGGATCATTGTTGCCTGGGCGCAGGAGGGCATGCGTGAAAGCCCGGAATTTTTAAAGGAGCGTTTTGAAAATCTGGTGGTGGACAGTAAGAATCTGGCGGTAAAGCGGTTTTTAAGCGCGCTTTAGTCAGGGGTGAAATGCCTGAAAAAGTTCCTTTTGGTTCCCTCGATATCCGAGGAGATGCACAGCCTTAAAAACTCGTCGTAGAGCAGCCTGTATTCGATGCGGGTCAGCTCTTTTGGGGAGACGCTTTTACCAAGGTCGACCAGATTGCGGGCGCAGCGCTCCGGCGATCTGGCAATGCCTCTCAGGATATTGTCAAGCTTTACATCCAACACAGCGTTTTTCAATCGAATCTCTAAGGATTTCATGGCCTGTTCCTTTCGTTTTTTCTACTGATTTTATATTTAATTAAAGCATATCAGCCATGGGGCTGATTGAATATAGACAAAAGACTAGATCTGTCAGACTACCTGACAGATTTTTTGTTTTGTATGAAAACAGGACAATGGCTGGGGTTTGTCGGGTTACAGCGGGGATATCTTTTGGTATACTTTCACATTATGTCAATAATCTTCTCTATTAAACTATAAACGCAGCAGAAAGGAAGCAATAAAAAATGGAAAAACAAAGGTCAGAAAAATCGCTTTTAAAAAAATGGCTACCCTGGATCGTGATCCTCGGCGTGATCATTATTCCCCTTATGTACAGTTTTTTCTATCTGGACGCCTTCTGGGACCCGTACTCAAGGCTGGATACCCTGCCGGTGGCAGTGGTCAATGAGGACAGGGGCGCGACCATTGACGGTAAATCGCGTAACCTCGGAAAGGAAATGTGGGATGAGCTGGAAAAGGACGGTACCCTGAAATTCGTGTTAACCGATGAGGCTGACGCTGTTAAGGGAACTGAGGGCAGCCAGTATTACGCCCTGATTCGTATACCCGAGGACTTCTCCTCTGATATTGCTTCGGCCAGCACCAAAAACAAACGCGAGGCAGAAATTTATTACTCGCCCAATGAAAAGCGGAACTACCTGGCCAGCCAGATTCTCAGCAAGGCAGTGCTTGAGGTTGAAAAGTCAACGAGGGCCAGTGTGGATAAGGAGCTGGTGGCTCAGCTCAGCGGGAAGCTTTACGAGGTTCCCGGACAGCTGGAAACCCTGCAGGATGGTCTTGGACAGCTTGGGGATGGCGCGGACGCGCTGAGTGACGGCACAGGAACCCTGGCCGATGGCACTGGTACCCTTTTAAGTGGCGCGTCAGCCCTGAGCGGCGGCGCGGACGCCTTGGCAAACGGTGCCTCTGCCCTGGCAGACGGTACCCGCAGCCTGGCTCAGGGCGCCCAGAGCCTGCAGGACGGCGCCAATACTCTGGCCGATGGCACAGCAGCGCTGAAAAACGGTACCTCTGACCTGGCAGACGGCGCGTCATCACTGGCGGGAGGTACAGGTACCCTGAACCAGGGGGCAGAAAACCTTGCTGCCGGAACTGGCGAATTCAGTACAAAAGTCAGGGAGTATCAGCAGGGTGAGCAGAAAGCTAAATCTGGCGCAGATCAGGTTGCAGCAGGCGCTGCTTCACTGAGCGACGGGATTGCCCAGCTTTCAGACGGACTGAATTTGCTGAGCCAGAAGGTCAATGCCAGCATGACGGACCTGGACAGCGGTGTGGGGCAGCTTCAGACCGGATTCGGAGGCTATCAGGCCGGCGTGGATCAGCTGATCTCAAGCTCCAGCCAGATGGTGGATGGCATTGTGGGGGCTGGTACAAATAACCCGGATCTGTTAAATGATCCATATTTTAAAGCGCTTTACGATCAGGCAGCAGCAACAGACCCAAGCCAGATCACTGCCTTACAGGCGGGCGGTAAGGCGGTGGGCGACGGTCTCGATACCCTCTCTGCCGGGATCAAAGAAGGGCAGGAGGCCCTTAACGACCCACAGCAGGGGATTCCAGCCCTCATTGACGGAGCCCGGAAAACTCAGACGGGCTCACAGGAGCTGGCGGAAGGAAGCAGCAGCCTGAAGCAGGGGATGGATGGCCTTGACACTGCGACCGGACAACTGGTTGGCGGTGCGGATACGCTGAAAAACGGAGCAAATAAGGTAGCCGCCGGGGCCAGCCAGGCCGACAAAGGCGCCAAAAGCCTTGATGCTGGCGCGGGAAAATTAAACGCGGCAGCCGGACAGGTCAAGGATGGCGCAGGAGCCCTGGCGGACGGCACTGCCCAGGCCAGCCAAGGTGTCAATCAGGTGAATGCGGGTGCCCAGTCCCTGGATTCAGGCGCGTCTGCGCTGAGTGACGGCACCACTACCCTCGTGGGCGGCGCCCGGGAATTTGGGACGGGTGTTGTCAAGCTGAGGGATGGCGCTGTTCAGCTCAGGGACGGTCTCCAAACCGCTAAGACAGGCGTAGACGACAACCTGACCGATGCCCGGGATCAGCTGGGCGCTTTAAGCGGTCTGGACAGCTACGCGGCAGACCCGGTCAATGTCAGTACCGACGCCATCGACCCGGTGCCGAATTACGGAACAGCTTTTGCGCCCTACTTCCTCTCCTTATCCTTATGGGTCGGCGCACTGATTATTTTCTTTGGCATTTATCTGGACGCGGACGAGAAATTCCAGCTCTTGTCCAGACGCTCAGACAAGCGTATTATCCGGAGCTTTTCCTATCTTGTGATCGGGCTCATGCAGGCAGTACTTCTGGCCCTTGTGCTTCAGTTCGGGCTGGGGCTTCAGATTAACCATCCGCTGGCCTTCTATCTGGCCTGCTGTCTGGTATCCATGGTCTTTATTGCCATTGTCCAGTTCCTGATTGTCTTTTTAAAGGACATTGGAAAATTTCTGGCCATTGCGCTGCTGATTCTTCAGCTGACCTCCTGCGGCGGGACTTTTCCAATGGAGACGGTGCCGAAGTTTTTTAACCTTCTGTACCCGTTTATGCCCATGACTTATTCGGTCGGGCTGTTTAAGGACACCATCAGCGGAACCGGCGCTATGGGACTTGATAAGAACAGTCTGGTGCTTATGGGCATTCTGGTTGTAATCATGCTGTTTACCGTTTTATTCACTTATTTTCAGAACAGGGGACGGGCGCGCAGCACCGCAGAGATAACGGATCAACCATAAAATTAAGGCCACAGCTGAAATTTGCTGTGGCCTTTGTATTTTCATTGACATTTGGATACTTTTAACATAAAATGAATTTAAAAAGATACAATATTTAAGAGGTAAATCATGAATGATGAACAAAGAGATACTTTGAACACCTTTTTTGTCGATACCTTCAATAAGATCCTATCGTTGGAAGAACAGACCCTTTTAAAAAGCAGCATTGAAAATCTTTCTGTCAAGGAATTACATATTATAGAAGCAGTCAGTATTTTGCAGAGAGACAAAAAGAACACGATGACGGAAATAGCCGCCCAGGTCGGGATTACAGTCGGCGCACTGACCACAGCGGTGAATGTGTTGGTCAAAAAAGAGTACCTGTCCCGCAGGCGTTCCGAAAAGGACCGCAGGGTAGTACGAATCTATTTAACGGAAAAAGGCATGCGTGCCGAGATGCACCACCGGATATTCCACGAGAATATGGTCTCAAATGTCGGTGAGGTCCTGACAGAGGAGGGACTGGAAAACTTAATAATTGCTTTAAAACAGCTCACTTCCTTTTTTAACGGACAGCTGGAGGATTTGAAAGAAAAATAAGCGGAAAAGCCCCTTTTGGGGCTTTTCTTAATGTTTTGTTCATTATTCAGTTACAAAACATTACATAATGTTAGGAATTTATTTAGGAAAGGAAATTTGAAATCTGTTAGAATAAAGAGAACCGTGCGAGGAGGTGACCTATGGCCGAAAATAGTGACCATATGGCAATCCGGGAGATGCCCAGAGATGAGCGTCCCCGTGAAAAGCTGATAAAACACGGTGTCCACAGTCTCAGTAATGCAGAGCTGATCGGCATTATCATTCAGACAGGATGCCAGGACGCGACTGCGGTGGAGCTTGGACAGCGAATTCTGAGGGCCTTTGACAACGACCTCTCAGCCTTTTTTGGCATGAGTATCGAGGAGCTCGACCGCAACGCGCTGCTCAAGGGCATTGGCCCGGCAAAGGCCTGCCAGATTAAGGCTGCCATAGAGCTTGGACGGCGTGTGAATACCCGTCCGCCCGAACAGCCGAAAATCGGTTCGCCAAAGGATGTGGCCACGCTGCTGACAGATGAGCTGCGTTACCTGAAGCAGGAGCACTTTATGATTCTGCTGCTGGATAACAAGAACAAAGTCATTAAGACAGAAACCATTTCCATCGGGACCATCAATGCGTCCCTGGTGCATCCGAGAGAGGTGTTTGTAAAAGCTATCCGGCAGCATGCCGCTGCGGTTATTCTGGCCCATAATCATCCATCGGGTGATCCGAAACCAAGTGCGGAGGACAGGGCCATTACCAAACGTCTGCTCGAATCAGGCGAACTGCTGGGGATTCCAGTTCTCGACCATGTGGTGATCGGCGGGGCAGACTATGTCAGCTTTAAAGAATCCGGTTATATCTAAGGTTCTTTTATGTTTTTTGGCATTATTTATGAATTTGTGTTAAAATTAGATTGATTATTTTCTTATTTTACAATAAAATAAATAGTTGAGATTGTGAATGCTTGGAAGAGGTGATGTAATGATTATGCCCGAAGAGGGACAGTTTGTATATCATTATATAGTAGGAGATGTAAAAAGTGGTTCTTTGAAGGACATGCTGACCAATCATTATGATTACTCCAGCCGGCTGCTCAGGCAGCTCAAGCGGGACGGCAGTATTACTTTAAACGGCAGGGACTGTTGGCTGACCGATCCGGTGCAGAGAGGAGACCAGGTGGTCATTACCTTCCCGGAGGAGCGGTTCGACATTGAAGCTGTTGAGGGACCCTTAGATATTGTTTATGAGGACGACGAGGTGCTTGTGGTCAATAAGGATGCTGATTGTGTGACGCATCCAACCAAAAGCCACCAGCTGGATACCCTGGCCAATCATGTGGCCTGGTACTGGGAGGAGAGAGGTACCCCTGGAAAAATCCGTTTTGTGAATCGTCTGGACCGGGACACTACCGGACTTGTCGTCATCGCGAAAAATAAATATGTGCATCATTATATCCAATCCAGAATGAAGACTGATGCGGTTAAAAAGACTTATATCGCCTTTGTGAACAATGTTCCGGAGGAGAAGGAAGGCTGTATCCGTGTTCCCATTGGCCGTCCGTCTGAGGACAGTCTGGAAAGAATTGTCATGGAAGACGGTAAGGAATCTGTCACACACTTCAGAGTACTGGAAAGCTACAGGAATGCTGCGATGGTGGAGCTGGTACTGGAAACCGGACGCACCCACCAGATCAGAGTTCATTTAAAATATATTGGCTGCCCCATCATTGGCGACAGCCTGTACAATCATGATGGGAATCCGAGCTATGGCATGGCCAGGCAGGCCCTGCACGCTGCAAAGTTGAACTTAACCTTACCCAAAAGCGGTGAGTTGGAACTTTCCGCAGGATTAACTGAAGATTTAGTAACACTTCAAGAAACATTGAGGAAAGAATAAAAAGAAGGTGGAATTATGAGTAAAGAAGAAGCAAAGAAAGTTGCTCCCAAGGCGCCTAGAAAAGGGCTGCCCAAAAAGAAAAAGAAAAGAATGGCAACCTGGAAAATCGTTCTGATTGTACTGGCGGTTTTGATCGTTGCTGGTGTCGTGACAGGCTTTTCGGTCTACGCGGCCAATAGACAGGATATTTCAGATTTTACTTATCAGCAAAAGGAAAAGACGCAGATTTTCTCATCAGATAACCAGGTTATTGCCGAGATGGCAGCTGAGAACAGGACCTACGTCTCTTTGGATCAGATTCCAAAGGATCTTCAGAACGGCCTGATTGCAACAGAGGACTCCCGTTTCTATTCGCACCACGGTGTCGACTACTACGGGATTATGCGTTCACTGGTTTCAAATCTGTTCAGCGGAAACAGTACAGGCCAGGGGGCCAGTACCATTACCCAGCAGCTCGCCAGAGTGCTCTTTGACCTGGACGTTGCTGAACCTGGCTTTATGGATTCTGTCAACCGTAAGATGAAGGAAATCTCCATTTCAAGGCAGCTGGAAGAAAAATATACCAAGGACCAGATCCTTGAAATGTACCTGAATGAATACTACTTTGGTTCTGCCTCCTATGGTGTGCAGGCAGCTGCCCAGACCTATTTTGGCAAAAATGTCTCCGACCTGAATCTGGCCGAGTCTGCCATGCTGGCAGGTCTGCCCCAGGCGCCGTCGGCCTATGCGCCCAACGCCAACTTTGAGGCGGCTAAGAACCGACAGGCCCAGGTACTTGCCCGTATGGTAAAAGAAGGCTACATTACCCAGGAACAGGCGGATCAGGCCGCAGCCACTGAAATCACTATAATGCCATGGTCCGAAGAACAGACCAACGATGATATTAAGGATGGCTACGGGGCATTCATTAATGCGGCGCTTCAGGAATACGCCGAGGCTCTCGCGCCAAGTGTGATGAAGCAGAAGGGTGTGGACGAGGAAGAAGCCGTTAAACAGATCCGCGAAAATATCGCGAACGGCGGTTACCGTGTTTATACAACCATTAACACCGGATATCAGGATGCAGCCATTTCCGCTATGGAAAACGGACTGGACAATGCTGGCTTCAGCCAGGAAAATGGCGACACTGGCGCCATCGTCACGGTGGATAAGGATGGCGCTGTACTGGGCTACTACGCTGGAAACACGGATATCGACATGGCGGACTCACCGAGACAGCCTGGCTCTAACATCAAACCGCTCTATTACAGCGGCGCCATCGAAAAGGGTGTGTTCTCACCGTCTTCAATTATCAAGGATGAGCCGATTAATATTGGCGGCTACTCACCGAAGAATTACGGCGGCGGCTACAGCGGCAATGTCACCATTACCCAGGCCCTTGTCAATTCTTTGAATATCCCGGCGGTTAAGGTTTTTAATACCTTTGGCATTGAAAATGCCATCGACTGGATGAAAACACTGGGTATTACAACTTTTGTTAATCCAGGAGATCTGGACACTGGCGCAGACGACTATAATCTGGCCACAGCGTTGGGCGGGATGACGAATGGGATCAAGCCAATCGAAATGGCAGCTGCCTTCAACTGCTTTAACGATGGCGGTGTTTATAATGAGCCTTACAAAATTGTTAAGGTTGAGCAGACCAACGGCAAGCAGGTCTTTGATAAGAGCCAGCTTGGCCTGACCTCCAGAAAGGTTATGTCTGAAGATACAGCCAGCTCCATGTGGGGTATCCTGCAGCAGGTTGTCACCAGCGGTACCGGCGGACGTGCGGCCCAGGCTTATCCGACAGCAGGTAAGACAGGAACAACGGACAACGAGGAAGATTTATGGTTCACCGGTATGACCGGGAACATTACGACCTCGGTGTGGGTCGGTAACCTTGAACATGACCCAGTCGGCACAGGGAGTTATATCCCGGCAGGTATCTACGGCTCCTATGTCCGGTCACTGATCAACAATGATCTGGTCACTGAGTTTGCAGCGCCTTCAGAGTCTACACAGACAACGCCCATAACCACACCGACGCCGGCCGCAACACCGACGCCGACACCGGAAGCGACAGCAGCACCGACACCAGAACCAACAGTAGAGCCAGAACCGACACCGCGACCAACGTCTACACCGACACCAACAACACCAGATGATGATGAGAAACCTTCCACTGAGGAAGAATAATTGAGGTGTCAAAATGCTGATCAAAAATGAAGAACATACCATTGATGATAAGTTTGAAATGC
The DNA here is from genome assembly GCF_900142645.1 of Eubacterium callanderi. Classification (GTDB taxonomy): domain Bacteria; phylum Bacillota; class Clostridia; order Eubacteriales; family Eubacteriaceae; genus Eubacterium; species Eubacterium callanderi. Next base: position 99,837 of record NZ_FRBP01000001.1, on the reverse strand, counting down.
GCGGAGGAAATGGAACGATCCACATCAAGCATGTTGTGGATCAGGACGTTCTCTGTGACAAGGGAAGATTATATGCCCAGATTACCGTGGAGCCAGGGTGCTCCATCGGTAGTCATGAGCATGTGAACGAAAAGGAAATTTTTTACATCCTGAGCGGTCAGGCCCAGGTAACGGACAACGGTGTAAAGCGGACATTAAATCCCGGGGACGTTCTGGTAACAGGACACGAGAGCGCCCACGCGGTTGAAAACACCGGGGCTGTGAATCTTGAAATGATGGCGCTGATCCTCTACGGAGATGAGAAGTATGAATAAAGAAAATCGAAAAAAGGTGCTGGATGAGCTTGAAAAGCTCTACGGCGGAGAAAAATGCGGGCTGGATTTTACCAGCCCTTTTGAATTGCTGATCGCAACCATGCTGTCGGCCCAGTGCACGGATGTGCGGGTGAATATTGTAACCGGCGAGCTGTTCAAGGAGTACAATACCCCGGAAAAGCTGCTGACCTTAAATGAAGGAGAGCTCAGGGAAAAAATCAAATCCTGTGGTCTCTCCAACACAAAGGCGAAGAATATTCTTCTGACCTGCCATATGCTGCTCTCGGAATACAACGGTGTTGTGCCCGAGACTATGGAAGAGCTCATAAAGCTTCCGGGCGTTGGCCGGAAAACCGCCAATGTGGTTATGAGCAACGCTTTTGACGTGCCAGCCATCGCGGTGGATACGCACGTGTTCCGGGTATCCCGGCGTATTGGCCTGGCAAAAGGGAACAACGTTCTCCAGGTCGAAAAAGAGCTGATGAAAAATATTCCCAGGGATTACTGGTCCCGTGCGCACCACTGGCTGATCTGGCATGGAAGGCGGCTGTGTACGGCCAGAAACCCCAAGTGTGAGAGCTGCGCGATCAATCCTTACTGTGACGATTATAAAAAGCGAAACAAGAAAAAATAAAAAATTGTATACAAAACCCAGATATTCCTTGATATTTTCTCTGGGATATATTAAAATGAGTAAAAGTTTAAATTTATTTTTCACAGGAGGAAGAGAAAATGAAGAAAAAAATCATTAGTGCTCTAATGGTTGGTGTTTTGTGTGTATCCGTTTTCGCCTTTGCTGGCTGTAGCTCATCCGGAAGCGGAAGCAGCGGAGATACCATTAAAATCGGTGCTTTAGGTCCTTACACTGGCGACACCGCAATGTACGGTGTGGCAGCTAAAAACGGGATCGAGCTGGCCGCAGAACAGATCAATGCAAACGGCGGCATCAACGGAAAGAATGTTGAAGTCGTTTCTTACGATACCAAAGGCGACTCAACCGAAGCAGTCAACGCGTACAATCGTCTGCGTGACCAGGACGGCGTCGTCGCAATTGTCGGCTCTGTACTGACAGGCGAAAGTATGGCTATTAAGGATTTAGCAAAATCCGATAATATGCCGATCTTAACCCCGACCTCTACCGCAGCGGACGTTACCGAAGGCGCTCCAAACAGCTTCCGTGTATGCTATCTGGATGAATACCAGGGCAACGCCGGTGCGAACTTTGCAGTGAGCACTGAAAACGGCGGATTAGGCGCTAAAACAGCTGCAATGCTGGTGAATTCAGGCAGCGCTTACTCTCAGGGGCTGGCAGACGCTTTCAAAGCCACCTTTGAAGCAAAGGGCGGCAAGGTTGTCGGCAGTGAATCCTACGCAGATAAAGATAAAGACTTCAGCGCTCAGCTGACCAAAATCAAAGAGCTGAACCCAGAAGTTGTCTATATTCCAGATTACTACAATGTAGCAGGTCCGATCATGCAGAAGGCTAAGGAAATGGGGATTACTTCCAAATTCGTCGGCGGCGACGGCTGGGACAGTGTTCAGGTAGACTACGCTGACGCTGCACAGGGCCAGTATTTTGCAAACCACTATGCAGCAGATTCCCCGAAGGAAGCTGTGCAGAACTTTATCAAATCCTACAAAGACAAATATAGTGAAGCAGCCAACTCTTTCGCAGCCTTAGGCTACGATGGCATGAACGTTATGGCTGAAGCAATCAAAAATGCGGGCAGCACAGACTCACAGGCAATTGTCGATGCACTGCAGAAGATTGATTTTGACGGTGTAACCGGTCATTTCACATTTGACGAAGAAGGTAATCCAAAGGGTAAAGACATTACAATCATTCAGGTTGATAATGGCGAATTGAAATTTGTGACCACTGTACAGGGTGACAACTAAATCAAAAGCACAAGTGGATTAAAATAACAGATATAGAAGAGCCTCGGCTCTTCTATATCTGTTTATACAATATGGTGAATTAAAATATTTGAAAGGGAGGTAACTGTTTGTGGTCTTTTTGCAGCAGTTCATTAACGGACTGAATTCAGGCAGTATTTACGCATTGATCGCCATCGGTTATACGCTGGTATACGGTATCCTCAAACTCATCAACTTCGCCCACGGCGAGATCATGATGTTTGGAGCCTATTTCGCATTTATTGCCGCAACGACATTGAACTGGCCCTTCTGGGCGGTTATTGCATTTTCAATGATTTTAACCGCAGTGATGGGTGTAGTCATCGAATTTATCGCCTACCGGCCATTGAGAAACGCGCCGAGGTTATCCGCGCTCATCACAGCCATTGGTGTGAGTATGTTTTTACAAAACCTGGCACTTATGATCTTTGGGGCTGATCCAAAGGTTATGCCGAAGATTTTCCCTCAGGTAGTATTCCACGTGGGAGGTCTGGAAATTAATTCTATTACATTAATTACTATTGGTCTTTCTGTGCTTTTTATGATCTTATTGGAATTATTTATACAGAAGACGAAACAGGGCCGTGCCATGCGCGCCGTTTCAGAAAATCAGAATGCCGCTATTTTAATGGGAATTAATGTGAATAGAACTATTTCACTGACATTTTTGATCGGCTCTGCCCTGGGCGCCTTAGGGGGAATTTTATACAGTACCGCCTATCTGAACATTGCGCCGACCATGGGGACAATGCCGGGTCTTAAAGCCTTTGTCGCCGCAGTGCTTGGCGGTATCGGCAGTGTGCCGGGCGCTATGCTGGGCGGTTTTATTATCGGTATGATTGAAACCATGACCAAGGCGTACATTTCCTCAACCTGGGCAGACGCCATTGTGTTTTTAGTGCTGATCATTGTGCTTCTTTTTAAGCCGACAGGTATCCTCGGCAAGAATACGAGAGAGAAGGTGTAAGACATGACAAAGGAACTCAAAAAATCATACATTGTCAACGCAATCTCAATGATCGTAATTTTTGCAGTGATCTACTCACTGGTGACCTTTAAGATTGTTACCAACTATTTTGGCGGTATTGTCATTCTGACCTGTATCATGATCATTATGGCGACAAGCTTAAATATTGTAGCGGGCTTTCTGGGTGAAATGGCCCTCGGCCACGCAGGCTTTATGGCCATTGGGGCTTATACAGCGGCCAGTGTATCCATCGCTATCACCAACGGAAATGACTCGCTGCCTGCGCTTTTGGTCTTGATCATCGCATCTCTGGCCGGCGGGGTTGCCGCAGGGATTGTCGGGATTGTGATCGGAACACCGAGCTTGCGTCTCCGGGGGGACTACCTCGGGATTGTTACCATCGGCTTTGCTGAAATTATCCGTATTTTCTTTGTGAACTTTCAGCCTACCGGTGGTGCGCAGGGCCTTAAAGGAATTCCGCGTATTGCGACTCTGGGCTATGTTTACTGGATTATGATTGTTGTTATTTTACTGATCTTTACGCTGGGGCGCTCTAAATTCGGACGGGCCATTATGTCGATCCGTGAGGATGAGATCGCCTCTGAGGCAGCCGGGATTCCAACTACCAAATACAAGGTTATGGCCTTTACTATCTCCTCGTTCTTTGCAGGAGTCGGCGGTTCTCTGTACGCCCACTATCAGGGCTATCTGGATCCGAACAAATTCCAGTTCATGTTTTCAATAGAAATATTTGTCATCGTTGTACTCGGCGGTCTGGGCAGCGTGACAGGCTCTATTCTTTCAGCTATTGTACTGACGGTTCTGCCGGAACTTTTGCGGCAGTTCTCAGAATACCGTCTGCTGGTGTACTCTCTGGCTCTGGTAATTATGATGATTTTCAGACCTCAGGGCATGCTGGGACGCTATGAGTTCTCACTCACGCGTTTCTTTGAAAATCTGAAAAACCGTAAGGATACAACAAAGAATTCAGTGGACGGAGGTGACGCATAATGCCAATTCTTGAAGCAAAGGATGTAACCATGCGTTTTGGCGGCCTGACTGCTGTCGATAAATTCAATCTCACCCTGGGTTCCAATGAGCTGGTAGGGCTGATCGGCCCGAACGGCGCTGGTAAGACCACGATTTTTAATACCCTGACCGGTGTCTATGTCCCAACCGAGGGGGATATAAAAATTGAAGGTAAAAGCATTGTGGGCAAATCCCCACATGAGGTGGTTAAAATGGGCGCTGCCCGTACCTTTCAGAATATCCGTCTGTTTAAGGATTTAACCGCCATTGAAAATGTTGAAATCGCCTACCATAATTTTGTGAATTACAATCTGGCCCAGGGCCTCTTCCGCACCAGGAAATTCTGGAAGGAAGAGCAGAAGGCCTATGAAGAATGTAAAAAGCTTCTTGAAATTTTTGATATGGGCGAATACGAGCAGACCAAGGCAAAAAACCTGCCCTACGGCCAGCAGCGTAAACTTGAGATCGCAAGAGCCCTCGCATCAGACCCCAAGGTCCTGATGCTGGATGAACCGGCGGCAGGGATGAACCCCAACGAGACCGAAGAGTTGATGGAGACTATCCATTTTATCCGGAATAAGTTTAATATCACCGTTTTACTGATCGAGCATGATATGAAACTGGTTATGGGGATCTGCGAACGGATTGTGGTTGTTGACTACGGCCGTACCATTGCAGAGGGAACACCGGACGAAATTAAGAACAATCCTGATGTAATCCGGGCTTATCTCGGAGATTAGGAGGGGTTTGATGTTAAAAGTAAAAGATCTTAATGTATATTATGGAAAAATCCATGCCATCAAGGGGATTACCTTTGAGGTAAATGACGGTGAAATTGTCACCCTGATCGGCGCCAACGGAGCCGGTAAAACCACAACCCTCCAGACCGTTTCAGGACTTCTGAGGGCGGAAAAAGGCATTATCTCCTTTCAGGGAGAAGATATCAGTAAAGTAAAACCATACCAGATTCCGGATCTCGGGATTGCCCATGTACCAGAAGGCCGTCAGGTCTTTGCTGAGATGACCGTTTACGAGAATCTTGTGATGGGTGCTTTTATCAGAAAGGACAAGCGGGAGATCGCTCAGGATATGGAAATGGTCTTTAACTATTTTCCGCGCCTGAAGGAACGGTCTAAGCAGATTGCCGGTACCCTGAGCGGCGGCGAGCAGCAGATGCTGGCCATTGGGCGGGCGCTGATGACCAGACCGAAGCTTTTGCTCCTGGATGAACCGTCCATGGGGCTTGCGCCGATTCTGGTCGATGAAATTTTCAGTATGATTCAGACCATAAACAGCGCAGGGACTACCATTCTGCTGGTCGAACAGAACGCTAATAAAGCCCTGCGTATCGCGAATCGAGGATATGTACTGGAAACAGGCAAGATCAAGCTGCATGGTACGTCAGAGGAACTGCTTACCAATGACGAGGTACGCACAGCTTATCTGGGCGGCTGATACAGCCTGAATAAAATAGTGATTCACCATAGAATCCCGGGATTTCGTGATCCCGGGTTTTTATATGACAGGCAAAAACAGCAACTTGGACCTTATTTTTTGCAATTCGGGCCGAAATTTTTGAAGTTTACCTTAAAAATGAGCTGTAAAAGCCGAAATTTTTTTTAACAAAGCATTTCTACGCTTGATATGGCATAATTCCTGTGTTATACTTAGGAAATTGAGAATGTTTATAATTAGAGCTATGTGGAGGATAATATGAGCGCAAAAGAACTAAGTAATGAAAAAAATATAGTATCAGTTGAGATTACAGTATCAGCTGAAGACTTTCAAAAAGCAATTAAACAGTCTTACAACAAAAATAAAAAACATTTCACGATTCAGGGGTTCAGAAAGGGCAAAGCGCCCAGAAAACTGATCGAAGCTCACTACGGTAAGGGTGTATTCTATGAAGACGCCATTGATTTCGCGTTTCCAGGTGCCTACAAAGACGCGCTGGAGGAACTGAAAATTGAACCTGTAACCCGTCCGGAATTACAGGAAGTAAAAGAAGCCAGTGAAGACGGCGCAGTGTTTATTGTAAATATTGGCCTGAAACCTGCCGCAACACTCGGAGAATACAAGGGCGCAGAAATTGAATCCCTTGAAGCTGTTGTTTCCGATGAAGATATTGACGAAGAAATCACACGTATGGCTGGCATGAATGCACGCATGATCACTGATGAAAATGCTCAAGCTAAAAAGGGCGACACCGTTATTATTGATTTTGTAGGATACGTTGACGATGTACCGTTCGAAGGCGGCGAAGGCCATGACTATCCTCTGGAACTGGGCAGTAATACCTTTATTCCAGGATATGAAGATCAGCTCATAGGCGCAAAAACCGGTGAAGAAGTTGAAGTAAAGGTTACCTTCCCGGAAGATTACAAGCAGGATGATGTTGCCGGTAAAGAAGCAGTGTTTAAAACAATCGTTAATGAAGTCCAGGTTAAGGAACTTCCGGAAATCGATGACGAGTTTGCAAAAGATGTCAGTGAATTTGATACCTTAGACGAGCTGAAAGCCAGTGTCGCTGAAAAGTTAAAAGAAAAGAAAACAACAGAACTGCGCAGAAACGCTGAAAACAAAGTCATCGACTTTGCTGTTCAGAATGCAGAAATTGAAATTCCTTACCTGATGGTTGAAGAAGAGCTGGATCGTACCCTGGATACCTATGACCGCCAGTTAAAGAGCCAGGGACTGGTTCTCAACGATTATCTTGGCTATATGGGTTCAAATGTTGAACAGTTCAGAGAAGGTATGAAAGAAGATGTTGAACGCAATCTTAAGGCGGATTTTGTTTTAACTGAAATTGCAGAAGCTGAAAAGCTGGAACCAACAGAAGAAGAACTGGAAGAAGAAATCAAAAGATATGCCGCTTCCATGCAGCAGGATTTTGAAGAATTTAAAAAGACAGTGAACGAGACGATGGAAGGTTATATGAAGACCGATATCAAACGAAGAAAAGCCATCGATTTCTTAGTCGACGCCGCTCAGGTTAAATAATAGGGGTATAACAATGAATATGAATCTTGTCCCTATGGTTATTGAACAGACGGGACGGGGGGAACGTTCTTTTGACATTTATTCACGTTTGCTGAAAGAGCGGATTATTTTCCTTGACGGGGAAATAAATGATACAACATCCAGTCTGATCGTAGCACAGTTAATCTTTTTGGAAGCGGATAATCCAGACAAAGATATTGAGATGTATATCAACAGCCCGGGCGGCTCCATAACCTCCGGGTTTGCCATTTACGATACCATGAATTTTATTAAATGCGATGTCTCCACCATGTGTGTAGGCATGGCGGCGTCTATGGGCGCGTTTTTGCTGGCGGCGGGTGCCAAGGGCAAGCGCAAGGCGCTTCCGAACAGTGAGATCATGATTCACCAGCCTTTGGGCGGCGCCCAGGGCCAGAGTGTCGATGTGGAAATATATGCCAAACGTTTGATTAAAACGCGTGAAAAGCTCAATGAAATCCTCAGTGAAAAAACGGGTCAGCCCATTGACGTTATCGCAAGGGATACAGACCGCGACAATTTTATGTCTGCTGAGGAAGCGTTAGAATATGGTCTGATTGATCAAATCGTCAGTTCCAGATAAGAGGAATTAATATGTCAAACGAAAAAGATGGAATCAAACAGGTTTGCTGTTCTTTCTGCGGAAAGAGCCAGTCTCAGGTAAAGCGGATGGTTGCAGGACCAGGCGTCTACATTTGCGATGAATGTGTGGCTCTGTGTGAAGAAATCATTGCCAACGACTATGTGCCAAAGGAAATTGATTTTGAAAATGTGCCGACACCCCGTGAGATTAAAGCAAAGCTTGACGAATATGTTATTTCCCAGCACCGCGCAAAACGCGCGCTGGCAGTAGCGGTATACAATCACTACAAGCGTATTAACGCGATGCTGGATAGCGACGATGATGTCGAATTACAGAAAAGTAATATTATTTTAATCGGGCCTACAGGCTCTGGCAAGACCCTTCTGGCTCAGACGCTGGCGCGGGTATTGGATGTACCCTTTGCCATTGCGGACGCCACCTCTTTGACAGAAGCCGGTTATGTAGGCGAAGATGTTGAAAATATTCTGCTGAAGCTGCTGCAGGCAGCAGATATGGACGTTGAGCGCGCTCAAAAGGGGATTATCTATATAGATGAAATTGACAAGATCTCCCGAAAAAGTGACAATCCGTCCATTACCCGGGACGTCAGCGGTGAAGGCGTACAGCAGGCCCTGTTGAAAATTCTTGAGGGAACCGTTGCTAATGTTCCGCCGCAGGGAGGCAGAAAGCATCCGCATCAGGAGTTTATTCAGCTGGACACCTCCAATATTCTCTTTATCTGCGGCGGTGCCTTTGACGGCATGGACGGGGTAATTGAGCGTAGAATGGAAAAGGGCTCCATGGGCTTCAGTGCGACCATTAAAACCTCTGATGAGAAAGCCAAAGAAGAGCTTCTCGATAATATTGAGCCTCAGGATCTGCTGAAATACGGCCTTATTCCAGAATTTATCGGCCGTATTCCGGTCATTGCGACCCTTCAGAATTTAGATGAAGAGGCATTGATCAATATTCTGACCGAGCCTAAAAACGCCCTGGTTAAACAGTATAAAAAAATGTTTGAAATCGAAGGTGTAGCGCTGGAATTTGAAAAAGACGCTTTAAAGGCCATTGCCGAGAAGGCGCTGCAGAATGGCACTGGCGCCAGAGGTCTCCGCGGAATTATTGAAAATATCATGACGGACATTATGTTTGATATACCTTCGGAGGAAGGCGTATCGAAGGTTATTATCACTAAAGATGTGGTCGAACAGCTGGAAGCGCCCGTAGTGGAATCACAGCCAAAAGCCAGTGAAGAAAAGACGACCAGTGTATCTTAGAATACCTGTAAAAAAGCAATCTTATGGGATTGCTTTTTTTATAACTGAAAGACATCCCCTTTTATCTCTTAGAAAGGAGCAATAAAATGAATATTGAGAATGATGAAATGACTTTAAATAATCATATCCAGAATCCTGCGGGTCTTTCCGAAGATATCAAGGATGAGCAGAAAGGCCTGCCCATGATTCCCATGCGCGGTATGAGCGTGTTTCCGGGAATGGTAGTTCATTTCGACATCGGCAGGGATAAATCCATTCAGGCTCTTGAAACAGCCATGACAAGGGATCAGATTGTGTTTCTGACCGAACAGAAGGATATAAAAATAGAAGACCCGGAACCGGAAGACATCTACAGTGTTGGCTGTGTGGCCAAGGTTAAGCAGATGCTTAAAATGCCAGATAACCTGACCAGAATTCTCGTAGAAGTCCAGGAGAGGGCGAAAATTATTGAGTACATTCAGTATGAGCCCTTTTTTGAAGTGCTCTATGAGCCGGTCCAGAGTATTTATTATGACACCAAGGAAAATCAGGCACTGATCCGCATGATCCGCTCTGCCTTTGCGACCTATATGACTATGACCCGGAAAATGGCGACAGACCTGCTGGCCTCGCTGGACCTTGTGGACAATCCGGATAATCTTATTGACCTGATCTGCGCCAACCTGGTTTTGGAAAGCAAGGATGCCCAGCGCATTCTTCAGGAAACCGATGTGGAAAAACGCCTGATGATCACCTATGAGGTGCTGGTCAGCGAGCTGGAAATGCTTCGCATTGAACAGAATATTGACGCCAAGGTGAAATCGGAACTGGATAAAAACCAGCGCGAATATGTTCTCAGAGAACAGATCAAGGTCATTCAGGAAGAGCTTGGCGAAGGTGACGTCATCGACGAGATTGAGGATTACCGTGAGCGTCTTGATTCACTTGACGTCAGCGACGAGGTCCGGGAGAAGGTTACCAATGAGATTAACCGTCTGAACAAAATCCCGGCAGGGTCCTCAGAGGCTGGTGTGATTGAGAGCTATATTGAGTGGGTTCTCGATCTGCCCTGGAATATTATGACAGAAGAAACCCTTAATGTGGTGGAAGCGAGAAAGATACTCGATCACGATCATTACGCATTGGAGAAGGTTAAGGAGCGTATCTTGGAATACATTTCTGTTCTCCAACTGTCAAAGTCTCTGAAATCACCGATTTTATGCTTGGTGGGACCTCCGGGGGTTGGTAAAACTTCCATTGCCAAGTCCATTGCCCGGGCATTGAACCGTCCATATGTGCGTATGTCCTTAGGCGGGATGCGGGACGAGGCAGAGATTCGTGGGCACCGCAGAACCTATGTGGGGGCGATTCCGGGACGGATTATCTACCACTTGAAGCAGGCGGAAGCCATGAACCCGCTGTTCCTGCTGGATGAAATTGACAAGCTTAGCCAGGATTTCCGGGGCGATCCGGCGTCAGCCCTCTTGGAGGTTTTGGACCCGGAACAGAACAGTACTTTTACGGACAACTATCTGGAGCTTCCCTTCGATCTGTCCCATGTCATGTTCCTGACCACAGCCAACTCTCTTTCTACTATTCCGAGACCGCTGCTTGACCGTATGGAGATCATTGAGGTCAACGGCTATGTGGAAACAGAAAAACTGGAAATCGCCAAACGCTACCTGATTCCAAAGCAGCTGGAAATCCACGGTTTAAAGGCCAGCAGCTGTAAGATCAGCCAGAAGGCGCTGCAGAATATTATCAGTTACTATACCCGCGAATCCGGTGTCCGTGAGCTGGAGCGCCAGATTGCCCGTGTGTGCCGTGTGGCCGCGAAGGAAATTGTGGAAAACGGTAAGCAGAGTGTTTCCGTTACTCAGAAGAATCTTGACAAATTCCTGGGCATGGAGCGCTATTCCTTTGACACTATGAACAATGTCAAGGAGATAGGCCTTGTCAATGGGCTTGCCTGGACTTCTGTTGGCGGCGAAACGCTTCAGATTGAAGTGGTTGTTGTAAAGGGAACCGGCAAGATCGTAATTACCGGTCAGCTTGGCGACGTCATGCAGGAATCTGCCAAGGCAGCCATCAGCTATATTCGTTCCAAAATATCGGAGCTGGGTATTGCCGAGGATTTCTATGAAAAGAACGATATCCATCTGCATGTACCTGAGGGCGCAGTGCCAAAAGATGGACCTTCAGCGGGTATTACCATGACCACAGCACTGATTTCGGCTCTTACAGGTAAGCCAGTGCCTCAGAATCTGGCCATGACAGGTGAAATCACTTTGAGAGGCCGCGTGCTGCCAATCGGGGGACTACGCGAAAAGCTGACAGCTGCACACCGTGCAGGCATCAGGGAAATTATCCTGCCGAAGGAAAACCAGAAGGATCTTGAGGAAGTGCCGGATATGGTGCTGGAGGCTCTCAATATCCACCCGGTCAGCAAAATGGAAGAAGTTACAAAAATTGTATTTGAGGAGCTCAAATGAAAGTAACCCAAGCCGAGATCGTCATCAGCGCGGTCCAGCAATCTCAATATCCTGAGGATAATCTGCCGGAAATCGTCCTGCTGGGGCGCTCCAATGTCGGTAAATCCTCCTTTATCAACACACTGATCCAGAGAAAGGGCCTGGCCCGCACCAGCTCCCAGCCTGGAAAAACACAGACCATGAACTTTTACAAGATTAATGACGCTTTCTATTTTGTGGATATGCCAGGCTATGGCTATGCCAAGGTTTCTAAAAAAGAGCGTGAAAAATGGGGCGTTATGATTGAGGAATATCTCCAGAAACGTGAGAACATGGTGCTGGTCCTGCTGCTGGTAGACAGCCGCCACGAGCCCACTGAGGACGATCGGCTCATGTACGACTGGCTGACTTATTATGGTCTTGATCCGGTTATCATCGCGACAAAAGCCGACAAGATTTCAAAGGTACGGCAGAAAAAGGCAGTCGACAACATTTTCAATACATTGCGGCCAAGAAAGCGGAGTGATGTCATTCTGTTTTCAGCAGCCACTAAGATGGGAAAAGATGAAGCCTGGGAAGTAATTGAAGGACGGCTGTAAATTTTCAAAGAAAGCAGGCTTGCAGATAATAAGCCTGCTTTTTATTTTAACAGCCAGAGGAAAAATATGCTGAAGGAAGAAAAAATCAGAGAGGCCGCCAGAGCGGCTGGAATAGAAATGATTGGCTTTGCAGAGCCGCACCCTCTGACAGAGTGGCTGGAGATACTGGAAAAACGCAGAGAGCAGGGAAGGATCACAAGCTTTGAGCGCACACCGCCGTCCAGGCGCGTTGACTACAGCCAGGCCTTTCCAAAAGTAAAGGGGATCATCGTTATTGGCGTGCCTTACTGTACGGAGCTGCCAGAGCCGGAAGATAATACTGCACACGGAAGGATGGCCTCAGTGGCCTGGGGACAGGATTACCATGAGGTGGTTACAGAAAAAATGAATGGCCTCATGGCGCTGTTAAAGGAGACAGCCCCTTCACTTGAATACAGAAGCTATGTGGACAACAGCCGCCTTCTGGACCGGGCCACAGCCTGGCGGGCAGGCCTGGGTTTTTTCGGCAAAAACAATACCCTCATCAATCCAGAATATGGCAGTTTCTTTTTTATTGGGCAGATACTGGTAAGCAGTCTCATCGACTTTAAACATGCTGTGCCGCTTAAAAGCCAATGCGGCACCTGCCAGCGCTGTCTCATGGCATGTCCAAACCAGGCCCTGGGAGAGGGATATACACTGGAGCCTGAACGGTGCGTTTCCTATCTGACCCAGAAGAAAAAACTGACCCCAGAGGAAGAAAGACTGCTGGGCGTCACTTACCTGTACGGCTGTGATGACTGCCAGCGGGCCTGTCCCTGGAATATAAAGAGCTCAGACGGCGGACAGGCCTGGCCGGACATAGCGCCAGAAAGCATTTATCCTGGGCTTGATGAAACCGAAGCGATCAGCGAATCGGATTTTGAAGAAAAGTTTGGAAAAACAGCTGCTGCCTGGCGTGGAAAAGATGTCCTTGCCCGAAATGCAAGAATTATTAAAAATAACCTAAAAAATCATGCTAAAGATAAGAATTAATGCTATAATAGTTAGCGTGTAATAATTATAGAACCATGATTATCGATATCAATTAGAAGGAGAATTGAATGATTAGAGATCGTTTTGCTCCAAGCCCCACTGGCAACGTGCATGTGGGCAGCTTGCGAACCGCCTTATACAATTATTTGTTTGCCAAAAAGAATAACGGTCAGTTTTTGCTGCGCCTTGAAGATACAGACCGCACCCGCTACGAAGAAGGTGCGGTTGAAAATCTGCTGGGTGCTTTGATGGTAACCGGCGTTGTGCCGGACGAAGGCCTTTTTGAGGAGGACGGTAAAATTGTCCAGAAGGGTGACTACGGCCCTTATATCCAGTCAGAACGTCTGGAAATTTACAAAAAGTACATTGACCAGCTGCTGGAAAATGGGCAGGCTTACTATTGCTTTTGCACGAAGGAGCGTCTGGACGAAGTACGTGAAAAGCAGAAGAGGGCCGGTGAAACACCGCGCTATGACGGGCATTGCCGCAACCTGCCCAGAGAAGAAGTGGAGGCTCGTGTCGCAGCTGGCGAACCCTACGTTATCCGTCTGAAACTGCCGGAAGACCACGTTGTCACCTTTGATGACGCAGTCCGCGGCAGGATTGAGATAAACACCAATGATCTGGATGATCAGGTGTTAATTAAAACCGACGGTTTTCCAACCTACCATTTTGCCGTTGTCGTCGATGACCATCTCATGGGAATTACCCATGTTATCCGGGGCGAGGAATGGCTGCCCTCCACACCCAAGCATGTGTACTTGTACGAATGCTTGGGCTGGGAACAGCCTCAGTACGTTCACTTATCCAACATTCTGAATGATGACCATAAAAAACTCAGCAAACGCCAGGGCGATGTGTCTGTCGGTGATTTTCTTAAAAAAGGCTATCTTCCGGAAGCTTTGATCAATTTTCTGGCCCTTTTAGGCTGGAGCCCTGAGGATGAGCAGGAAATCTTTTCAATGGACGAGCTGGTCGAAGCCTTTGACCTGTCCAGAATCAATAAATCCGGCGCAGTATTTGACCGGGCAAAACTGGATTGGATGAACGCCCACTATATCAAGGAGCTTCCCATTGAGGAACTGACAGCACGCATGATTCCGTATCTGGTGGACGCTGGCTATATCACGGAGGCGGATATTGAAAAACGTATGCCATGGCTTGAAAAGGTTGGCGAGCTTATGCGTGAGCGGCTCAACTATTTTGCGCAGGTGCCGGAAGAAACAAAAGTGCTCTTTGACCGCAATTTTGAGATTACAGACCAGGAAAGCCTTGATCTTCTGAAAGAAGAAACCGTTCCGGTACTCTTTAATGCTTTGGTCGAAAAGATTACAGAGAGTGACGTGGTGGATACCGAACGCGCCAAAGCGATCCTGAAGGAAATACAGAAAGAACACAAAGCAGAAAAAATAAAAGGGAAAATGCTCTACATGCCTACCCGTATCATGTTGACCGGCGAAATGCACGGCCCCGATTTAACACTGATTATGGATGTACTCGGCAAAGAAGAGCTGTTACTGCGTCTTGACAGAATGCGCAGCATGATCCATTAGAAGTATCTAATGGTTAAGTAGAGGAGGAAAGTGTGTGAAAGAAAAGGTTAATACCAAAAAGACCATCACACTGGTTATTTTTATTGCGATTCTTGCGTTTTGCGGCTATACTCTGTTTCATGGCCTTAGCGTGGGAATTTATGATATTGGAAACATAGGAGACCATGTGCACTATGGTCTGGACCTGACCGGTGGAGTGAATGTTGTGCTTCAGGCTGAAGCGACAGACGACAGCGGTATTACGTCTGAAAAAATGGACAGTACTGTCGCCGCCATAAAAAAACGTGTAGACTCCATGGGTGTCAGCGAAGCCCAGGTTTCAAAACAGGGTGAAGACCGTATCCGCGTGTCCATTCCCTCTGTACAGGACCAGCAACAGGCTCTGGATATGATTGGTAAAACCGCTCAGCTGGAATTTGTGGGCCCGGACGGTGAGGTTATTCTGACCGGTAAAGACGTTGTGGACTCCAAAGCAGTCCAGCAGAAATCAAGCAGCGGACTGGAAGAAGCCGTTGTTACCTTGAAATTTAATGACGAAGGTACTCAGCTTTTTGCCGACGCGACACAAAAGTACCTGAATCAGCAGATATCCATCAAGCTGGATGATGAGGTTATCAGCAGCCCGAAGGTTAACGTGGCCATCACCAATGGTGAGGCCGTGATCGAGGGGATGGCCGATATGGAAGAGGCCGGAAATCTGGCTGAGCTTATCCGCGGCGGCGCGCTGCCGGTCAAGCTGAGCCCAATCGAAGTGACAACCATCGGTCCGACTCTTGGCCAGGATTCCCTGAATCAGAGTTTGATCGCCGGTGCCATCGGTATCGCGGCTGTTCTGCTGTTTATGCTTGTTATGTACAGAGGTCTTGGCTTTATTGCCGATCTGGCTCTGATCATCTATATTATGCTTGATTTGATTTTGATGGTTTTTGCCAATGTTACACTCACCCTGCCAGGGATTGCCGGGATTATTCTTTCCGTGGGTATGGCTGTCGATGCCAATGTTATTATCTTTGAACGTATTAAAGACGAGTCACGCTCCGGAAAATCCATCAATGCCGCCATCGACGCGGGCTTTAAACGGGCCATGGGTACCATTATCGACTCCAATGTCACGACACTGATTGCGGGCTTTGTGCTGTTCTTTATGGGAAGCGGCAGCGTTCAGGGCTTTGCTGTAACACTGATTCTCGGTATTATTGTGAGCTTGCTGACAGCTGTTATTATAACCAAGCATCTGACCAAGCTGGTCATCGGTACGCATCTGTTCGGCAGCGGCAAGTTCTATGGGATCTAAGGAAGGAGCAGAAAGATGAAGACATTAAAACTAGTTGAAAAAAGTAAAATCTGGTTCAGCATCGCAATCGTTCTGGTTCTTATCAGTGTAGGTTCCCTGCTTATAAGAGGCTTGAATTTTGGGATCGACTTTGTAGGCGGTACCATTGTTACCATTGATCTGCATACGCAGTTCAACACCGACGACGCACGTCAGATTACAGATCAATACGACAAAAGTGCGGAGATAACATATGCCGGCGACGGTCAGGACCGCATTGTAATCAGTACCAAGGAAAGTCTTGACACCGACCAGCGCAAGGAGCTGTTTAATCAGTTCAAGGATAAATACAGTCTCCAGGACAGCGATTTGGTCTCTGTCGATACTGTTACAGCCACAGTTGGCTCTGAAACAGCGCGCAACGCAGTGGTCGCATCGGCCATAGCGGTTCTGCTTATGCTGATCTATATTACTTTCCGGTTCGAGTTCTATTTTGGACTCTCAGCCATCATTGCGCTGCTTTACGACATTACCATTGTCATTGGGGTTTACGCTCTGTTCCAGATCCAGGTCAATGCGCCTTTTATTGCGGCTATTCTGACTATTTTGGGGTATTCCATCAATGATACCATTGTTGTGTTTGACCGTATCCGTGAAAATGAAACCCGGATTGGCATGCGCGACATTAACGAGCTGGTCAATGTGAGTGTCTCACAGACCCTGAAACGAAGCATCAACACAGTTGTGACAACACTTCTGGCCATTTTGGCTCTGTATATCTTTGGCGTAGAAGCGATCAGAAGCTTTGCCCTGCCATTGATCGTCGGGATTGTCAGTGGCTGCTACTCATCAATATTTGTAGCCAGCCCGTTGTGGGTACAGTTTCAGAAGCGGTTCCCAAATTCCAAGAGCAATAAAAAGAATAAAAAAAGAGCGGTTTCAAATACCAATAAGGGTAGAAATAAACAGCCGCAGGTATAAAAGTAAGAAACCAGGAGCCGGCTGCACGGTTGAGCAGCCGGTTTCTTTGTATAGAGGAAACATATGGTAAACACAATTTGGAAAGAACGAAAAAGCAAAACAGAAGCCAACATTGCGGCAGTGGAGGAACTGACAGAGGAATGTGGCCTGACGCCTTTGTCGGCCAGACTGCTGGTCAAGCGTGGCTATGACACTGCTGATAAGGCAATGGCCTATTTGGAGCCGGACTTCTCGGATTTTTATGACCCCTTTGGACTGCCGGACATGCAGAAAGCTGTCGACAGATTGTTGAAGGCCAGGGAGCAGGGGGAAAAGGTCTGTATCTACGGCGATTATGACGCAGACGGCACCACTGCAGTATCTATTCTGATGCGCTATTTTAAGGGCATTGGAATCGAAGCCTTTTACCGGATACCCAACCGTCTGGAGGAGGGCTACGGTATGAATATCCCAGCCCTTGAGGCAGTTATTAAGATGGGAGCCACTTTGATTGTAAGTGTGGACAACGGTATTGCCGCCCATGAACAGGTGGACTACTGTAACGAACAGGGTGTTGATGTAATTGTAACAGACCATCATGAGTGCCAGGGAGAAGTCCCCCGGGCACTGGCGGTTGTGGACGCAAAGCGGGAGGATTCGGACTATCCCTTTTCAGAGCTCTGTGGTGCAGGAATTGCGCTGAAAATGGTGATGGCCCTGGACAGGGTTCTGGAACTGGACTCAGATTTACAGGAGTACATAGAATGTGCGGCCATCGCTACTGTAGCCGATATTGTGCCGTTGAAGAGCGAGAACCGTATCATTGCCTCCCTGGGCATTGATTATCTGAATACCAGTCCAGTCAATCTTGGAATTCGGGCGTTGATTGAGGTCAGTGAGCTTAAGCGGGTAAATGCTGGAAACATCGGCTTTGTCATAGCGCCGAAGATCAATGCGGCAGGCCGTTTAGGTGAGGCCGGTAAGGTAGTTGAGCTTTACATGACACAGGATGAAGCACAGGCGGCAGAAATCGCAGCATATCTGAGCATGGAAAACCGAAAACGGCAGGATATTGAGCAGGAGATTTTAGAGCTGGCTAAGGCGCAGGTAGAGCAGCAGCACCTTGATGAGCAGGGCATTATGGTAGTGGCCGGGGACGGCTGGCACCCTGGAGTCATTGGCATTGTAGCCAGTAAGCTTCAGGAAACCTGGTATCATCCTGTCGTTGTCATCGGTATAGACGAAAAGGGAATGGGCAAGGGATCGTGCAGGAGTGTGGAGGGCTTTAATATTTTCGAGGCACTCCAGAGCTGTTCGGAGCTTTTTACGACCTTTGGAGGGCATGAGCAGGCAGCGGGCCTGAGCATTCCTGCGGAAGATATTCCCCAATTTGCCGAAAAGGTCAATGACTATGCGTCAGAAAAGGGGATTGACCGTCTTTTGACCAAGACAATGTACTATGACAGTGTTATGGGGATAGGCGATGTGAGTGAGGCTCTGGCCGAAGAGCTGGACCAGTTTGAGCCCTACGGTGTAGGAAATCCCGGACCGGTATTTTTAATGGAGGGACTAAAGCCGCAGGACGCCCGGAAAATGGGGAGTGATAAAACACATCTCATGTTTTCGCTACCGCCCTACCGTTGTGTGGGCTTTGGAATGGGGGCAGCTCTGGATGATGGAACCGACGGTCAATTTTCTATCCTATGTAAACCAGAAATTAATTGCTTTCGAGACAAAAAAAGCGTACAATTATTATTAAAAGATATTAAACGGTCGCCTTTTTACCACAATCAGTCCGCCTATAATCTGGTGGAGCGGATCAAAAACGCGCCGGTGGCAGAACTTCCGGAGCTTGGATTGACAGACCTTGATCGGGAAGCCATGAACCTGACAAGGGAGGATCTGAAGCTGATCTATGCCCTGATGCGCCAGGTGCAATTAAAGGGAGCGGCAGTCGATCAGATCGTTCGGAAATTTGAGACGCTCAATGTCTTTAAGTTGCTGGTCGGCCTGAATATTCTTCAGGAGTCTGAGCTTATCCGGTTCCGGCTTAAAAAGGGAGTGGTCTTTTGTGAAATTCTTGCGTCAAATGGAAAAAAAGATATTCAAAAGGCACCGTTAATGGTAAAATTAAGAACATATCTTGATTATGAATGATTAATAAGAAAAGAGAAGGATACGAAATGGATATTAAGAGCAAAATCGATATTTTTGAAGGTTTCCCAAAGGAAGGAATCAGTTTTAAGGATATTAACAGTCTGATCCGCGACCCGGAGGCGTTTAAGTTTGTCATTGACGAATTTCATAAAATTGCCAAGGCGCTTGATGTTAATCTGGTGTGTATTCCAGAGGCGAGAGGCTACATTTTTGGCACGCCACTGGCCTACCTCCTGAACGTGGGGCTGGTTCCGGTGCGTAAGCCAGGCAAACTGCCTGGCGAGGTTGTGGCAGAGGAATACGACCTTGAATACGGCACGAACACTGTCGAAATTCAGAAAAGCGCC
Source organism: Eubacterium callanderi (assembly GCF_900142645.1). Classification (GTDB taxonomy): domain Bacteria; phylum Bacillota; class Clostridia; order Eubacteriales; family Eubacteriaceae; genus Eubacterium; species Eubacterium callanderi. The sequence goes on along the minus strand of NZ_FRBP01000001.1, from coordinate 80,379 downwards.
ATCAAACCCGGGGACCGTGTGGTTATCATTGACGACCTGCTGGCAACCGGCGGAACCATGAAGGCGGCAATCGACCTGGTAGAAAAGCTCGGCGGCGAAGTCTGCGGCGCATTGTTTTTAATAGAATTGACTGAGCTGAAGGGGCGGGAAAATCTCAAGGATTATTTTGTATCCAGCTTAGTACAGTATCCGGTATAAAACACTGAAAATGACCGGGGCTTTTTAGCTTCGGTCATTCTTTATCCAGTGTAGGCACTTATAGAAATAAAGGTGGGCAGAACCATGGCGAACGAAGCAATAGAACATAAAATTGATAGTTTAATCGAACTTGTGAAAAAGAACAATCCGGATGCGGATACTGAGTTGATTCTAAAGGCGTACCACCTGGCAGACGGGGCCCATAAGGACCAGAAGCGTCTGTCAGGAGAGGCCTATATCATCCATCCTGTTTCGGTTGCGTATATTTTAGCAGAGTATAAGATGGATACGGAAACCATAGTTGCTGCCATTCTGCACGATGTGATTGAGGACACTTCGTATACTTACGATGATATTAAGGAAATGTTCAACGAACAGGTGGCCGACCTGGTCGAGGGTGTTACCAAAATCGGCAAAATTGAGTATCAGTCAAAGGAAGAAAGCCAGGCCGAGAACCTTCGGAAAATGGTTCTTGCAATGTCAAAGGACATCCGCGTTATCCTAATCAAGCTCGTGGACCGTCTGCACAATATGCGGACTCTGGAGTATATGAAGGAGTCCAAGCAGATTGAAAAATCCAGAGAAACGCTGGATATATACGCGCCTATTGCGAACCGTCTGGGGATACAGACCATCAAGGCAGAGCTTGAAGACCTTGCGTTAAAATATCTGGACCCTGACGGCTATTACGACCTTGTAAAAAAGGTCAAAATGAAAAAGCAGTCCCGTGAGGAATACATCAATAAGGTCATTAAGATTTTAGAGAAAAAGATTGATGAAGTGGGGATTGAAGCAAAAATCTATGGCCGCTCCAAGCATTTTTATTCCATCTACAGAAAAATGAAGGCCCAGAACCGCAACTTTGACGAGATCTATGACCTCATTGCAGTGCGTGTGATTGTGGACAGCGTAAAGGACTGTTACGGCGTGTTGGGGATTGTCCATACGCAGTGGAAACCTATTCCCGGACGCTTCAAGGATTATATCGCAATGCCGAAGCCCAATATGTACCAGTCCATTCACACCACGGTCATCGGGCCAAACGGCGACCCTTTTGAGATTCAGATCCGGACCAAGGAAATGCATGAGACTGCAGAGTACGGGATTGCCGCGCACTGGAAATACAAAGAAGGTATTACTGACAGCAACAACAAGGAGCTTCGGTATGAAAATAAAATGTCCTGGCTCCGCCAGATTCTTGAGTGGCAGAAGGAGCTGGATAATGCTAACGATTTGGTGGAAACCATCAAGGTTGACCTGCTCAACGAGGAGGTTTATGTATTTACTCCACAGGGCAAGGTGGTCGAGCTGCCAATGGGCTCCTGCCCGCTGGATTTTGCTTACCGCATCCACAGCGATGTAGGGAACTCCTGCGTGGGCGCCAAGGTTAATGGTAAAATCGTACCCCTTAACTATACACTGAATAATGGGGACATTGTGGAGATTATGACTTCCAAAAACTCCAACGGTCCAAGCCGTGACTGGCTCAATTTTACCAAAAGTGCTCATGCCCGCAACAAAATACGGCAGTATTTCAAAAAAGAAGAAAAAGAAGAAAATATTGCCAAGGGCAAGACCATGCTGGAGCGTGAGATTAAGCGAGAAGGCCTCCAGGATACCAAGCTTCTGAGCACGAGTGAACTGGAAGTGGTCAGTGACAAAATGGGTTATAAGACCCTCAGTGATTTCTATGCCGCCATTGGCTACAGCGGCGTGAAGATAGGTACCGTTCTGCAGAAAATGCGGCTGCTCTTCCCCAAGGAGTTCCCAGAACCCGAAGAGGAAGTGGTTATTAAAAAAACCGCTAAGCTCAAGAAATCCAACAGCAGTGTTATTGTGGCAGGACACAACGAAATCGACGTGCGCTTTTCCAAGTGCTGTAACCCTGTACCCGGAGACAAAATTGTGGGTTATATCACGGTTGGCAGAGGAATCTCTGTTCACCGGACCGACTGCCCCAACGTGCTGGGAATGACAGACCCCAGCCGCATTGTCGATGTTGAATGGAACAAGTTTGGCATAGGCGGCAGTTTTACGGCTGAAATTCAAATTAAAGCCCGTGAAAAACAGGGACTGCTCATTGAAATCTCTAAGATTTTCCTTGAGATGAATATCCCCCTTACTGCCTTAACGGCCAGAAATGAAAAGGGAGAGTTTGATTATTTCTCCGCAACCTTTGAGGTCAAGACCAGGAGAGAACTCAACCTCCTCATTAAAAATTTAAATAAAATACCGGAAATCATCAGTATTCACCGTGTATAGGAGCGAACATGAGAGCAGTTATTCAGCGTGTAAAAGCATCAGAAGTCAAGGTGGGAGACCGGGTAATCGGCTCCATTGGCCGTGGCTTTAACCTCTTGTTGGGTATAAAGGAAGACGATACAGAAAAGGATATGGACTATATCATCCAGAAGACCGTAAACCTGCGTGTATTTGAGGATGAAGAGGGAAAAATGAACCTCTCTCTTATGGATGTGGGCGGCGAGCTGCTGGTTGTCTCACAGTTTACTCTTTACGGCGACTGCCGAAAAGGGCGCAGACCGAGCTTTTCGAAAAGCGGCCCTGTGGACGCGGCAAAGGCCAAGTATGAGCTCTTTCTGGAAAAACTGAAGAAGGAACCCATTGCCAAAATAGAGACTGGAGAGTTTCAGGCAGAAATGGAGGTATCCATCGTCAATGACGGTCCGGTAACCCTTCTGTTGGACAGTGAAAAACAGTTTTAGGAGAAATAATAATGATGAAAATAGTAAAATTAATAGTGGGCCCGATGGCTTCCAACTGTTATATCGCCTGGGATGAGGATACAAAGGACGCGGTTATTATCGACCCGGGCTTCGAGGATGACCGTATTATGGAAACTGTGGAAAAACATGGTTTAAAGGTTGGTAAAATTCTGCTGACTCACGGCCATTTTGACCACATAGGCGGTCTGGAAAAGACAAAAGCCCAGACCGGGGCAAAGGTTTATATTTACGCAGATGATGCGGATACCCTGACTTCGGCGGGTAAAAACCTGTCGACTATGGTGGGACAGCCTATGAATCCTGGACCGGCGGACGTACTGCTTCGCGATGGGGATGAAGTGGAAATCAGCCCGAATATTAAGCTGACCACCATCCATACACCAGGGCATACTGTAGGCAGCTGCTGCTTTGTGGGAGAGGACGTGATTTTTTCAGGAGATACTCTGTTTGAAGGCTCCATCGGACGAACCGATTTTCCAGGCGGAAGCTATGAAAATATGATGAAGTCTCTGAGCCGCCTCATGACCTATGACGACGATATGACCGTATTGCCAGGCCATGGTGAAAATACAGATATTGCCTATGAGAGGGCACGGAATCCTTTTATTGCCAGAGGTTAACCCTTGGAAAAACTAAGTTTTATGCTGGCAGACCGCTTTTATGAATATCCCTGCTTTGAGATGTACCAGCAATTCAGGCCTGAGGTTCCCGTTGTTTTTAACGAGGAGCTTGAGGACCGTATTGACGTCGATTTAAGCGGCGGGGTACTGGTGCTTACGGCATTGGAGAAAGGCGAAGTGATTCTGCAAAAAGAATATGACTATGAAAAGAAACCCCTGGATAAACAATCCTTCAAAGGGTTTCTTTATCTATTTTTATGTGAATTAATTGGTTATACTCTGGACTGGGGAACGATGACTGGTATTAAGCCGGTCAAAATGGCTCATAACCTGTTAAAAGAAGGGCGGACACCTTTACAGGTAAAACAGTGTCTGATAGAAAAATATCAGGCCTCAGAAAGTAAAATTGAGCTGATAACCGGCATCGCACAGAGAGAAATGGGGATTATCTATCCCCTGAGCCAGAAAAAAGTGAGTGTATATGTAGGGATTCCGCTCTGTATTGCCAAATGCTCTTACTGCTCCTTTATTTCAACTGTAGCGGATAAAAAACAAACCATTGTATCAGAATATCTGGAAAACCTGTTGTACGAAGTACGCCTGACAGGACGTTACCTCAAAGAAAAAGGTATTGCGACCGATACCCTTTACATTGGCGGAGGCACCCCTTCCATTTTGGATGAGGGGCAGCTGGAGACACTGTTAACTACCCTTGATGAAGAACTGGATCTGCAGGGCCTCAGAGAATACACCTTTGAAGCCGGCCGGCCCGAGACCACAAATCTCCGAAAGCTGGAAATACTCAAGGCTCACGGTGTAGACCGTGTCTGTCTTAACCCCCAGACCATGAACGCAGATACACTGGCGGCTGTAAACCGGAATTATCCTCCGCAGGCTATTTTAGATACCTATGAAACGATCCGCGAGGTGGGTTTTGAGAGTGTGAACATGGATTTGATTTTAGGCCTGAACCGCGAAAGTGAGAAGGCCTTTATGCGCTCGTTAGGCCAGGTTATCGCTTTGGGGCCTGAAAATATTACCATACACTGCCTGGCTGTTAAAAAAGGTTCTGCCATTAAAACAGCCACCGGACGACAGGTAGAAAACCCTTATTCAAAGGACTTCTGCGCCGGTATTCAAGAGGAACTGGGACGCAGGGGGTATCGGCCCTATTATCTGTACCGTCAAAAATACACGCAGGGAAACGGTGAAAATATCGGGTACTGCCTGGAGAACAGGGAAGGCATTTACAATATTCTTATGATGGCCGAGAAACAGTCCATTATCGGTATTGGAGCGGGCTCATCCGGTAAACTTTACGTACCGGAGATTGATCGTTTCGATCGAATTTTTACTGTAAAAGACGTTAAAACTTACAACGAGCGCACCGAAGAGATTGTGGAAAAAAAGATGGCTCAGTATGAAGCTTTTTTCGGTGAGAGGGTATAAAACAAATAAAATTGGAAGTGGTAGATATGATTTTTATTGAAATGACGGAAAAACACTTAAAAGAAGCCTCCAAGCTTTTTGCCAGGGCTTTTAATACACCCCCCTGGAAGGACAGCTGGACACCTGAGCGTGCAGAGAAGCGTCTGGAGCTTATGCTTTCCAATAACAGTGCCAGTGCCATGGTAGCCCTTGATGACCATGAGTATATAGTTGGAATGATTCTGGGTGACTATGAGTACGAGGATACTAAGATGGCCTTTCAAATTAAGGAGTTCTGTGTAGATGTTGATCATAAGGGCGAGGGCATAGGTACCCGGCTTTTAGATGAAATGACAAAGCATGTAAAAAAGAACGGTGTGGAGGAAATTATTCTAATGACTCTGAGAGCGCCGGAAACCCATGAGTTTTATAAAAGTCTTGGCTATTCTGATGTAGACGAATGGCTGATGATGCATAAAGAGCTTTAATGATTATACGGCCTGCCCTTGGTAAAGAGGCAGGTCTTTTTTATTCTCTTGACTCAATCTATAATGAATGATATTATTTGACTAATGTAATAAAAATAGTCAAATGTGAGAAAAGAGGATTGGAAATGCCAAGGGCTTATTCGGATCAGGAGCGGGCTTATATCCGCCAGAGGCTTCATGAGGAAGCCATCTTATGTATTAAACAGTATGGAATGCGCAAGACGTCAGTCGATGAGCTGGTACGCCGGGTCAATATTCCCAAGGGGACCTTTTACCTGTTTTATCCCTCCAAGGAAATGCTCTTCTTTGAGGTGATGATGGACTTCCATGATAATGTACAGGAAGAGGTTTTGAAAGCCGTCGGAGCCTTAAAAGACAATGTGACCCCGGATACATTGACGGATTTGCTTTTCCGTTTTTGTAAAATGGCGGACGACAGTATTCTTATGCCAATGATTGTGAGCGGTGATCTGGAGCTGCTCATGCGCAGGCTGCCCGACGAAGTGGTAGCAGCGCACCAGGCCCAGGATGATTTCAGTGTCGAGCATCTGGCAGCCATGCTGCCGGGAGTGGAGGGAAAAAATCTGGAGCTGTTCAGCGCTGCTCTGAGAGCAGTATTTTTACTGCTCCTGCATAAAAGAGAGATCGGTGCCCCGATATTTGACGATGTGTTGAAAATGCTGCTGCACGGTGTGGTTATTCAGCTTTTTGAGGTGAAAGATGATTAGAGCAGAAAATTTGAGTTTCAGCTATACTCATAAGCCTTTCATAAAGTCGATCAGTTTTGAGGTGAAGCGAGGTGAGATCTTTGGCTTTTTAGGGCCTTCCGGCGCAGGGAAAAGTACCCTTCAGAAAATCCTGACGGGTATACTGCCTGGCTATGGCGGCAGCGCTGTGGTCAACGGGAAGGAGGTCCGGAATCACAGCAACAGCTTTTATGAGCAGATTGGTGTGGATTTTGAGTTTCCGAGCTTCTATGAAAAAATGACTGCACGTGAGAACCTTGATTTTTTTGGTTCACTTTATAAAGGTCCTCTGCAGCCGATTGAGGGACTTTTAGAAAGTGTTGGTCTGGAAAAGGACGGAGATAAAAAGGTATCGGCTTATTCAAAAGGAATGAAATCTCGCCTCAATTTTGTCAAAGCCATTCGACACAATCCGGATATTCTCTTTCTGGATGAGCCCACAAGCGGCCTTGACCCTGTGAGCAGCAGTCATATGAAGGCCTTAATCAGAGAGCAGCGCAGTCAGGGAAAGGCAATTATTCTGACAACTCATAATATGCAGGATGCCACAGAGCTCTGCGATCGTGTTGCCTTTATCGTCGATGGCGAGATGAAAGCAGTGGATACGCCGCACCACCTGATAATGTCAAAGGGAGCCGCCAGGGTTACCTATTCTTATTTAGATGGCATTGAGAAAAGTGCATCCTGCCCTCTTGGTGCCCTGTCTGATGATTCTTTGCTTGCCGGGCTAATCAAGAGCAATCGCCTGTTATCCATACACAGCAGCGAACCAACCCTTAACGATATTTTTATCGAAATGACAGGGAGGGCGCTGCAATGAGAATTGTGTGTCTTTTAAAGGGCGATATTCGTCAGCAGTGGAAGTACGGTTTTTATGGTTTATACCTGATTTTGACTTTGATCTATGCGGGCGTACTGTCCATACTGCCGTCGAACTGGAAGGTGACTGGTACTGCGTTAATTATCTTTTCCGATCCGGCAGCTCTGGGGCTGTTCTTCATGGGAGCCGTCATTCTTCTGGAGCGGAGCCAGCGTGTGCTGGAATCCCTTGCTGTTTCACCGGTGCGCCCGGAAGAATATATTGTTTCCAAAGCCTTGTCTCTGGCCTTGATCAGCACCCTGGCCGCAGCGGTGCTGGGTGTGGTAGGCGGCAGCCCGAGCCTGCCCCTTTTATGTGCCGGCACATTTACTGGCGCGATGCTTTTCAGCATGGTAGGTCTGGCAGCAGGTACCAGTATTTCTACGATTAACCAGTTTATACTGGTAACTGTGCCTATTGAGCTGGTGATCTTTGGCCCCGCGATTTTGTGGGTAGCGGGTTATCGGCCTTGGATGCTCGGTCTGCACCCCGGTGTGGCGGTTTATCAGCTCATAAGCGGAAATATTAATTGGACAGCGCTCAGCCTTCTTCTGTGGCTGGCAGCAGCATTTTTTACGGCGCGGGCTGCTTATATAAAAATGACCCGTTATCTTGGAAGTGTGACATTATGAGGGCACTGAATCGTTCGTTTTGTTACTTTATTCGTCAGATTGCAGCAGACAGGATGCTGGTTATGGTATGTGCAGCCCCACCGCTTTGCGGTGCGTTTTTCCGATTCGGTATTCCGGTACTGGAGCCGTTGTTTGTTAGATGGTTTGGCTTTGGGCTTGAGTCTTACTATTTATTGCTGGACCTGCTCCTTTCCGGTATCACTCCTTACATGTTGTGCTTTGTTTCGGCCATGGTTATTTTGGACGAGACTGACAGTCATATGAGCGCCTATCTCTGTGTCACTCCAATTGGTAAAAATGGATATCTGGTGTCACGGCTGGCTTTCCCCGCTGCGGTTTCAGGGCTGGTATCCTTTTGTGTTCTGGCAGTTTTCAGGCTGTCAGTTGATTCAATCTTTATCATGGCCAGTCTGTCCCTGCAGTCTGCGGTTCTGGGGATGCTGGCAGCCATGCTTATTGTCAGTCTGTCCTCCAATAAAGTAGAAGGGATGGCAATCAGCAAGCTTTCAGGTCTTATTCTGTTTGGTATGGTGATTCCCTTTGTATTCAAGGGAGGTGGAAAGTATGTGTTCGGCTTAATGCCCTCTTTCTGGATTGCCCAGTGGGCCATAACGCCGGGCTTCTTTGCCATCCTCTTATTTTCAGGGACATCGGTTCTCTGGTTTTTTGTGCTATGGCGCCGTTTTTCATTAAAGCTGACCTAGCACAGGAGACTGAAACTTGAAATTTTTCCTGGTTGGTGGTATCCTAAGAGCAACACTTGGTATCACATAAAAAAAGATGCCAGGGAGAGGTGGTAAGGATGAAAAAATCGGTAATCGAGGCAATGAAAGCCCGCCGTTCGATACGCAGCTATAGCAAGCGTCCCATGCACCACGCAGCAGAAGGGCAGCTTAAAGACTATCTGCGGCATATAGAGCATCCCTTTGATGCACGAATAAGAGTTGAGTTAATTAAAACAGGTGAATACCCTGGCAACCATCGACTGGGTACTTATGGGGTCATTAAAAATGCACAGGCGTTTTTTGCTGTGTGCTGTGACCGGAGCAGTTTTGCGGAGGAGGCTTTGGGTTATGCCTTTGAAAAAGTCGTGCTTAAGAGCACCCAGCTGGGATTGGGTACCTGTTGGATTGGCGGAACCTTTAACAAGGGGGCTTTTGCCGATGCAGTTCAGCTGAAGGCAGACGAAATGCTGCCCATTGTTTCGCCGGTCGGCCAGGCGTCCGCCAAACCGTCCATGGTGTCTAAAACTATGAGCAGGGTAACCAAGCAGCGCTCCAGGAAACCCTTTGAGACCATCTTTTTCTCAGATAACTGGAATATCCCGCTCACCCAAAAAAGTGCAGGGGATTTTGGGATACCTCTCGAGATGGTGCGTTTGGCCCCATCCTCAAGAAACTGCCAGCCGTGGCAGGTGCTCATTGCGCCAGAGGGCGCGCACTTTTACCGTATGGCACCGCGCAGCCTGAACCGTATTGATCTGGGCATTGCCCTCTGCCATTTTGATCTGGCCTGCCAGGAACTTGGCATTGATGGAGGGCTGAAAATAATGCCGGATGCCATTGCGCATACACCGGAAAATGGGTTCTACACCATGTCTTGGATAAGAAAGGAAGCGTAAACATGTCACAGATGGAAAAGCTGCCGAATATTGGAAAGGTGGTTGCCAGGGAACTCGAGGCAGTCGGAATTGACACTCCGGAAAAGCTTCGTGCAGCCGGAACGAAGGAGGCTTTTTTAAAATTAAAGCAGAATGACCCCAGCTCTTGCCTGCATAAGCTTATGGGCTTGGAGGGCGCGATTCAGGGCGTCCGAAAATACGATTTGCCTGATGAGGTGAAACAGGAGCTTAAGGATTGGTTTAACAGCCTTTAGGGTATCTGGTTAAAACGCAAGAATAAGAGCCGCGGAATGGAATCCCGCGGCTCTTTTCTGTGTTTAGACAAGAAGGTACATAAAGAAATTGATGAGCTCGTTATTGAGCTGGGCCAGGTTTCCCTTGGCAATTTCAGGAACCAGTGGGTTTTCAGCTTTTAAAGCTTCCCAAGTGGTCAGATATTTAGATTCAATGGGTCTGAATTTGGATGGGTCAAAGACAAATCCTTCTGCATTCAGCGGCGTACCGCAGGCTTCTCCTGCATTTTTATAGACGCCATATTTCGCAACCGTTTCGGATAAGGCGGCCCAGTTGTCAATGTTAACTTCGTTCAGAAGGAATGGGTTTTTATCAAAGTGGAAATAATAGCCGCCGCCTGGCATCATAATGTCGAGCAGCTCCCTGGCTTTGCTTACGACTTCCTCTTTGGTGCCGCGAAGGGCAGAAACAGGGAAAAGTCCCTGGATAATCATCTTGTCGCCCAGTTTATCCTTAATCAGCTGAGGATCGCCGAATTCAAACCACATCTGTGTTCCGGCAGGGAAATCCTGCAAAACGTCCAGGTAGCGTGTCCAGTCATCCTCACAGAAAATATTGCAGCGTACGCCAAGAGCTGCGTACTGCTCGATCATGGTTTTAAAGGTTGGCAGCCACAGATCAAGAAAATCTTTTTCGCGCATGAAGGTTGGCATATGCAGTGGAATAAAGACAGAGCCTTCTGCGTTTGGAACCGGAGGACGTCCCCATTCAAACAGTACAGGCAGCAGGGCTTCGCAGGCTTCCTTAAGCTCGCTGCGGTGGCGGCGTATGTCCATACTCACACCGCTGAAGCTTCTGAGCTGGTCGGCGATAAAATCAAAGGGGGCTTCTGTCATGCCGGAAGAGCCGGCCGGAGCGCCGGGATAGTGTCCGCCCTGTTCTGTGATTTCCATGAACCAGGGCAGTGAAGCGTTGATTGATTTATCCAGGCTGGACTGAGCCTTCATAATCGTTGTGGCGGTTTTAAATCCGTCACAGGGATCAAGATTTTTATACTGGCGTGGGATAACAGTCTCCATTAAAAAGGTAAAGGGATCGTCAATCAAGGCACGGTACTCGTCAGGCTGCATACCGACAACCTCAGGGTGCTGGACGACTCCGTTCTTTCCCATTACAAAAGACTGAGAGCCCAGGATCTGGTAAAATTCTGCCGGACGGTTAAGCACCTGGCTGCACGGAAGAATAGGAGTCACATCTGAGATAATTCGTTTATCCAGTGCCAGCGCAGGCTCGCGCAGACGTCCGTAATCGTACTGATAGTCAAAAAGATTCTGTCCGCCGTATTCTGCTACCAGATAGTGAGAGATCATATAGCCGGTAGGCACATGATCTGGAATCCGGTTGTTATAAAAATCATGGAAATTTTTGATCCTATTTTCCTGTAGTTTCTTGTTATCACTCATTGAAAAACACCTCACTTATATTCGTTTGAAAAACAGGCCTGTAACGTTTTCAAATATGTACCAATTATAGCACAATAAAAAAGACTGTATATCTTTTAAAAGACATAACAGCCAAAAAAACATTAAAATAATATATTTTTAAGGAAAAATAAAAGGTTTAGCCGATGTATTGGCTGTAGTCCTGTAGCTTTTTGGCGTTTTTTACGATGATCCGGTTTCTGGCTGTTTCAATAATTTCCTCCTCGCGCAGCTGCTTCAGATATTTAGCCACATTGGCCCGGTTCATGCCCACAAAGTTGGCCAGATCGTCCTGAGATATCAGGACCACAGGATTGCCGCTGTTGGTGACAGCGCTGTACAGGAAATGCGAAATTTTTTCAAGTCCTGTTGAAAAAAGCTGATTGATGTTATCCTCAATAAGCAGCACCACCAGCCGCATATAGGCATCGTACATGGCCTGATTAAGCGCGGGATTTTCATTGAGATAGCGCCCCAGAAGTTTTCGGTCAAAGGCCAAAGCCTTAAGATCTGTGGCGGCGGTAAAGATAAGAGAGCTTTCGATCTTATAGTCACCGGGATAGTAGAGGGGCGCGAATGTATAAGGTCCGTAAAAAGCAAAAGCCTTGATATGGCCGCTTTCATGTATAAAGGAGGTTCGGATCATGCCCTCCAGAACATAATACTCTTTGTCCAGCGGCGCGCCCACACCGCTGAGCGGCGTGTCCTTTGTACATTCAAAAACCGTGTGCTCTATGGACAAAAGATAGTCTTCAAATTGTTTGAAGTCATCGCCAAAATAATATTGCAGATGCATTGAAAGTTCCTCTCGAATCTTGATTTAAATTAGTATAGCATGCCTTTATTCATAATTGCTTAATATCACCCTTTTATCCCGCTGTGTAAAGATATTGGATAAAGCCCAGAAAAACTCCCCAGACACTTGACATAAAGGGGACGCCTTTTATATAATAATAAGATATGAAAAAGTTAAAATACGCATTGATAACATAACAGGAGGAAAGATGAAAACCACCTATAGAAACGCCCTCTGCGGCGAACTGAATACGGAATTTGTAGGACAGACCGTCAAATTATGCGGCTGGACAGACACCAGAAGAAATCTTGGAGGGGTTCTTTTCATTGATTTAAGAGACCGCAGCGGCAAGGTACAGCTGGTCGTCAATGAAGAAGTCAGCGCAAATGCCTTTGCAGAAGCCGAAAAGGTACGTAATGAATATGTGCTTTGTATTGAAGGGGAAGTTGTTAACCGCGACGCAGAAAACGTCAACCCCAAAATGGCAACTGGTGAAATTGAGGTTATGGTTAAAAGCCTGACCATTCTCGATACTGCCGATACTCCGCCAATTTATGTGGAGGACGATGATAAGAGCAACGAGGCGGTCCGGCTGAAATACCGCTATTTAGACCTTCGTAAGCCTAAAAACCAGAAAATGTTGAAAACCAGAGCCCAGGTGGCCAGTATTGCCCGTAACTTTTTAAACGACGAAGGTTTTCTGGAAATTGAAACACCAATTTTAGGTAAGCCGACTCCAGAAGGCGCCCGTGACTTTCTGGTACCCTCCCGCGTTCAGAAGGGGAAATTTTTCGGACTGCCCCAGAGTCCGCAGCTCTTTAAGCAGATCCTGATGATTTCGGGTGTAGACCGTTACTATCAGGTTGCAAAATGCTTCCGTGACGAGGACCTCCGTCAGGACCGTCAGCCAGAGTTCACCCAGATCGACATGGAAATGTCCTTTATCACAAAAGACGATATTCTCCCCATCATGGAAAACATGATTGCTAAAATTTTCAGAGAAGTCCGAGGTATTGAACTGGAAACTCCGTTTATCCGAATGACTTATCAGGAAGCAATGGACCGTTTCGGTTCAGACAAGCCGGATACGCGCTTTGGCATGGAGCTCACAAATATTTCCGATATTGTTGAAAACAGCGAATTCAAAGTATTTTCAGGCGCCGTTAAAAAGGGTGGCTCTGTCCGTGCCATTAACGCGAAGGATGCCCAGGGCAGACTCAGCAAAAAAACCATTAAAAACCTTGAAAAATTTGCAGCTATTTATAAGGCAAAGGGGCTGGCCTGGATCGACGTATCCGATGGAGAAATGAAATCGCCGATTCTCAAGTTTATTTCTGAAGAAGAAAAAAATGCGATCTTTGAACGTATGGACGCAGAGCCTGGCGATATGATCTTCATTGTGGCTGATACGGATGAGATTGTCTGTACTGCCCTTGGCCAGCTGCGTTTGGAACTGGCTAAGAAGCTTGAGTTTGACCTGAGCGGTAAGTTCAATTTCCTCTGGGTTATTGATTTCCCGCTGCTCGAGTACGATGCGGAGGCAGGGCGTTATGTAGCCAAGCACCATCCGTTTACCGCGCCGCTGGATAAAGATCTGCCGCTTCTGGAAACCGATCCGTCGCAGGTACACGCTGATGCATACGATATGGTCGTAAACGGCGTTGAACTGGGAGGTGGTTCTATCCGTATCCATAATCAGGATGTACAGGAAAAAATGTTCAAGGCCCTTGGGTTTACCATGGAGGACGCCTGGAAGCAGTTCGGGTTCCTGCTGGAAGCACTGAAGTATGGCACACCACCGCACGGAGGACTGGCTTTTGGTCTAGACCGCCTCATCATGATGCTCATGGATATCGATAATATCCGTGACGTTATTGCGTTCCCGAAAACACAAAACCACAGCTGCCTGATGACCGATGCGCCGGCCGAAGCGCAGCTTGACCAGCTCATCGATCTGGGCATCAGCATTGACGAAATACTGTAAGTTTTAAGAATGCCGGACAGGGTATAAAAGGGAAAAAGCAACCATATAAGGAAGTGATATACGATGAAAGAAATTGGAATCGTTGAAGAACTAAAGGGAAAGAATGCAAAGGTACTGATTAAGCGCCATACCGCATGCGGCGATTGCGGAGCCTGCCAGGTCGGTAAAGAAAAAATGACCATGGAAGCTACGGCCAGAAATGCAGCTGGCGCTCAGGTGGGCGACACTGTATCTGTGGAAATGGAGTTTGCCAATGTTATCAAGGCGACCTCAATTATGTACGGTATCCCTCTTATCGCCTTTGTTGTGGGCTGTGCGGCCGGCTATTTTACCGCTGTTGCCCTGACTTTGGATTTGGTACTCGTTCCCTTTTTTACCGGTATACTGCTGACGGTTATCTCTTATCTGGTCATCCGTGTTTTCGATAAAAAAGGAAAGTTTAACTCCAAATATGAGCCGGTGATCACAGAGATCGAAGCCGAAGCACAGGAATTGCCGCCGGAAAGTAAATAGACGATAAAAATACAAAAGCCTGCCGAATTTTAAGTTCGGCAGGCTTTTTAAATTACAAAGCTTCCCCGATCATTTTCTGGAAGTTTTGCAGGCTTAAACACGTGGCCGTGGCTTTGTCCGGAGTAGATAAGCTGATTTCCCTTATAGGCAAAGAGGCGGGCCATGGGTACCTTTTTCCAGCAGTAACCCTCTTGAGAAAGAGGGTGGGTGGAAAAACAGATATGACTGGATTTTTTAGCGGAGTACAGAGTGTCAATAATATTTGTATGTATGTAATAAACCTCACCGTCGTAGACGAGCAGGTTAAGCTTGTTGCGTTTAGCGATGGCGGTAATCTTCTCATCGAGCAGAGCTGCCCGCTGAACCGCGTCCAGAGGACAGCCCGCGTCGTTGAAGGCTTTGCTCATGGCGTCGGTCAGGTAGAGCAGCACACGTTCACTGTCGGTTTCACCGGCCTGAGTATCCAGATAAGGAAGCAGTTCCATGCCAGAGTAAATATTGCCATTGTGAGCCAGCGTCCACTCCCGTCCGCTGCTGTCCCGGGCGGTAAAAGGGTGACTGTTGCTTTTGGCAATGGACCCGATGGTTGCAAATCGAATATGGGCAATGAGCACAGAGGTTCTGATATCATGATTGAGCAGTCCTGGAAGCAGCAGACTGTCGTGCGCGCCAACGGCTTCTTTACACATGGAAACAGCGCCGTCTTTGTTAAAATAACGCATACCCCATCCATGGGGATGCTTATAACTGTGGGTGTAAAATTCTTTAAGCATGTCGTTGGCACGTACTGGGATGTCCCCGGTAATTCCATAAAGTTCGCACATGATGTTATCCTTTCTGAATCTACATTAAATTTACAAAACAAGTATGATTAATATGTATTTTAGTATGAATGAATGAAAATGTCAAGCTGGTTTGCCTGAAGACCAATAAGAAAGAGGCCGAAGCCTCTTAAAAATGCTTTTGTATAAAGCTCAGGATATCCTGATAAACCTCACGCCGATTAGTCTCGTTCAGGACTTCGTGCCGTTTGCCGGGATACAGCGTTATGGAAACATCTTTCATATCCGCTTTTTTAAAACGCTGGTATAGTGCACGGACCTCCTTACCCATATTGCTGACAGGGTCGCTGCCGCCAGAAATCAGATAAATAGGAAGATCGGCGGGCATTCTGAAAATATTGCGAGGATCATTGGCGTAGTCCAGACCGGTAAAAAGGTCATAGAAAAAAGCTGAGGTGCAGGTAAAGCCGCACAGCGGATCTTTTAAATAAGTGTCTACATTCAGCGCATTGACGGAGAGCCAGTCGTACTCGGTACGGTTAGGGGCAAATTTTTTATTATAACTGCCAAAGGACATTTTTGTCAGCCGCTCAGAGGGATGAGTAGGGCCGTATTTGGCGATTTCTGCCTTGGCGATAGCCTTGCCCAACGACCGAACCGCCTTGCTTACCCCCATGGTGGTTCCGACAATAACACCACCCTGAAACAGGCCGCCAAAATCAATCAGGCAGGTGCGTGTAACGACAGAGCCCATACTGTGACCAAGAATGAACAAGGGCAAATCCGGGTTTTCCTCACGGACACGGTCGGTAAGCTCGTGGATATCTTCGACAATGCGCTGCCAGCCGTCTACATCGTCAAAATAGCCCAGGGTGCCGTCGAAGGTTCCAGTCATACCGTGACCACGTTGGTCAATGGCGTAGGCGATAACGCCTCGCCGGTAAAGAAAATCAGCGAATTCGGTATAGCGGATGGCATGCTCTGCCATTCCGTGGACAATTATAAGGACGGCTTTTGTATCTAAATTGCGTGGAGTGCTGTAATAGTATATCCGTGCGCCGTCGGAGGCTTCAAAATTTTGGGGATCGAGTCTTATCATTGGTTTCTCCTTCTGTTTTTGATGACTTTTAGGAACATGGCTGCAATGACCACATCGGGTACTGCCAGAATAAGCGCTGGCAGCAGCGCTGTAATTGCCGGATGATTTTCGGCCAGAGCCACCGCTGCGTATTCCCTGCGGATGAACTCTGTCTGCCCTGTGAGAATGACCTCTCCCAGGGAGGCATGGTCATGCTTCTGGAAGCTGTCAGAGGCTTTTATAAAATCCGTACTGTCGAGTATTTGCTTGATGAGCTCATACAGTGTAAGGGCGTTGTACCTTGGAATGGCTAAAAGCTCACCTGTAAGCTCGGCACAGGCTGTAAAAAGCTCATTCCAGGTCATTGTGTAATTAGATTTCCAGTACCGGGTCAGGGTGAGATGGATAAGCAGCCGTCTTAAGGTCATACTGCCATTTAAAATGGAACGGGCTGTTCTGTCCTGTACCAGTGGGCGGATATCCCTTTTATTAAAAGCCCGGGCCAAGGGGACGGAACGGTAGTTTTTAGGAATAAGGTAATAATAACCACCCTCATACTGGCTCAGGGCCCGCAGAGCATCGTAGTAGCCCATGTCGTAGTTTTGCCTGATGACAACCGGGTCCACGCTCAAAAAATGGCCGAGGTCGGCAGAGTGGGTAATACGAAGCTCCTCGAGATTTTCGTATTTTATACGGTCCGATGCACTTATGGGATTGATATCAATCATGATTGTGATCATGTCGTGGCAACCTGCGTCGTAAAGCATTTTGCGCGGCAGCGGGTCGTAGACACCGCCGTCGAGGTAACGCTTATTGTCGATAACCACTCTCTTAAAAATGGGTACATTGGAGCTGGCCATAATAAAGTCAACCAGCTTGCCCTGTGGAATATCCTCAATAAAAAGGTATTCCATTTTCATATCACTTAAATTGTAGGTGGTGAGCCCGTAACGGATGGGGGAGTGTCTTACGGCGTCTTCGTCGATGGTTTCATTTAGAAGTGTGTGCAGGGGCTCTACATCCATCAGCAACCCTCTGGTTTCGGCGAAAACGGTATGGTAGTCAATATGCTCCCAGACATCGCAGGCGAGATCAAGATCGCCCTGGGCAATATAGGCTCCGTTTATGGCTCCGATGGAGGTACCTACAACGGCGCAGATTTCGATGCCGTTATCTTTCAATGCCCGATAAGCCCCTATCTGATAGGAGCCGCGGCTTCCGCCGCCGGACAAAACCAAGCCCGGTTTATTCATGACGAACCTCCTTTTGATGTCAATGTATTTAAAAAGATTGGATTACCGTGGGATAATCTGTAAATATGGTGTATAATAACTATATTACTATATCATTTAACCATTAAAATGAACTTTAATCAACGAAAAAATGGAGGTTTTTTGAAATGAAATTAACCGTATTAGGCAATACAGGACCCTACCCAAAGGCAGGAGGTGCCTGTTCGGGCTATCTGCTTGAAAATGGAGATTCCAAGGTAGTGCTTGACATGGGCAACGGTACATTGGCCAACCTTCGGACAATCTGTGACATTGAGGATATTACTGCGGTAATCTGTTCCCATCTTCACCCCGACCACATTTCGGATTTGTTTGTGCTGCGCTATGCCCTTGAGATGCGGGGAATGACGATTCCCCTTTATGCCCCCGACAGCCCCGATAAGGAATTTGACCGGCTGTCCTATAAAAATGTATTTGATCTTACGCCGATCACTGAGGATTTGAAGCTCGAAATTGGCGGCATGACCTTCAGCTTCATGGAAATGCGCCATCCGCTTAAGGATTTTGCGATCAAGGCCTATGACGGGAAGTCTACTTTTATGTATACTGGCGATACGGCGATGTGCCAGGCGCTGGAAGAATTTACAAAGGGGGTGGATGTGCTGCTGTGCGATTCCGCTTTTCTGGATGATGTGGATTCTGCGATTCACCTGTCTATGGAAAAAGCCATTCAAAACGCGAACAATGCCGGAGTCCGACGGCTTATCCTCACGCATTTCAGCCCAGAGATTTCACCGCAGCGTTACTATGAGATTGGAAATGGACGCTTTAACGGACGTTTATCCAAGGCTGAAATCATGGCGAACTTTACGATTTGATCACTTGCTGAGAGCGGCAAAATAAATAAATGGATAAGGGGGCCCAATGAAACGACCGCTGATTTATGCATTCGCAGCACTGTGCTGCGCAATCCTGCTGGCCGGATTTGGGGCGCCCTTTTTTCTTTACGTCCTTTTACCGGTCGCTTTGCTGCCTTTACCGCTGATCTTCAAAAAAGTAAGACCTGTAAGTGTAGTACTGGTGTTGGCCATTTACATGCTGGGGTGTGCCGCTGCTATCCCTGTGTTTGGAAACGAAAATCCTTTTGAGGATTTTTGGGATCAACCGGTATTGCTTTCGGGCATAGTGGATAGTGTCCCCTCACAGGAAGGGGAAAAGACCCGGTTTGTACTAAAACTTCAGGAAATTAATGACATGCCTGTTTCAGGAAAGGTGATGGTTACAGTAGCGGAGAACAGTGTAAACTACACGCCGGGAGCTGCTTTAAGCTTTGATGGTGAAATCAGTGAGCCAGCCGGAAGGCGGAATCCGGGCGGTTTTGACTATGCACTTTATTTAAAGGCAAAGGGGATCGACGGACAGGTTTATCTGAAAAACGGAGAGGCTGTCACAGTGAAACCGGGTTTATTCAGTCCCATATACGCTGTTTATGGCATTAAACAGTATTTGTCAAAAGTTTGCGACAAGTTCTTCACGCCGTCCCAGAGCGGCTTAATCAAGGGAATCCTGCTAGGCGACAATACGATGGATGACGAGGTAAAGGCATCCTTTCGGGAGGCAGGCGTTTCCCATGTGCTGGCTATATCCGGTCTGCATGTGGGCTATGTGTACGCTCTGGTGCTTTGGATGCTGGCTCTGCTCGGTGTGCGGCGCCGTTACCACTTACCTGTTCTGGCGGTTTGCCTGCTGTTTTATATTACACTGACAGGCTTCAGCCCGTCGGTCATCCGGGCTGCGCTGATGTGCCTGGCACTGGTTGGCGGCAGGGGAATGGCTGAGACCTATGACGCGCTAAACGGACTGTGTATGGCCGGTATCGTTATATTATTATTTCAGCCAGCCCAGCTCTTTATGGCAGGCTTTCAGCTTTCTTTTTCCGCGGTGCTGGCGATTGTTTTGTTTTACAGGCCATTGCTGTACGAATATGGACGGCACATTAAAGCACCGGGAGCGATGGTATCCAGCCTGCTTTTGACCTTTTGTGCCACCCTGGGTACCATGCCAGCCAGCCTTTACCATTTTCATACCCTGAATCTGGTAGCGCTGATTTCTAATTTGCTGGTCGTCCCTCTGGTGGGGGTTTTGCTGGTTTTTGCTTTGATTACAGTGCCACTTACGGCTTTTATTCCGGCAGCAGGCGGGCTTTTTTGCCTGCCGACAGCCTTTATAGCGGATTGTGTTCTATTCTTAACCAATCTTTTTTCAAAATTTAGCTGGCTGGTTCTGCATCGAGGCGCCATGACTCTGGCAGAACTCCTGATACTGGTTCTTGCTGCCCTTCTGCTCGCCGGGTATTTTAATTTGAACAAAAAATCTGCCCGGTATTTTGTTGGGATATCTTTTCCACTGCTGCTTCTGGTCATTTTTGGCATATCGCTGGTTCGTCAGCCTTTGAAGGTAACATTTTTAGATGTGGGACAGGGCGACAGTGCACTCGTTGAGACACCATCTGGAGGTGTGTACCTCATTGATGGCGGGGGATACGAAAACTATGGCAATGCCCCCCGGAAGGAGCGTGTACCTATCTCTGAAAGTGTTCTGCTGCCTGCGCTGTACGCCAAAAGCATCCAGCGGATTGACGGGGTTTTTATCTCACATAATCATGCGGACCATGCACAGGGGATTGAGGAGCTTCTCACCGAAATTCCTGTGGGGCGGATTTATGTTTCCAGTAAATATAATAATGAAGCGCTATTAAGCCAGAATAAAATACCCGTAGAGGTTCTCGCAAAAGGCAGCACACTGGAAAGCGGCGATGGCTTATCTTTTGAGGTGTTGTGGCCGGAAAGTAAAAGAGAAGCGCTGGCAGACGAGGAGCAAAATGACGTGTCCATGCTGTTGCGTTTATGCTATGGAAGCCGATCCTTCCTCTTTACAGGTGACGCCGGTTTCCAGGCTGAGGAAGCCATTGTTCGCGGCCTGCATGAAACGGACGTCCTGAAAGTAGGCCATCACGGCAGCCGGTTTTCCACGTCGCCGGAGTTTTTAAAAAAGCTTAATCCATCCCTTGCTGTAATCTCGGTTGGCCGTTATAATAGTTTTGGACATCCGACCAACGAGGTGCTTGAAAATATTGAGGTATCCGGCGCGGTCTGTAAAAGAACGGATAAAAACGGCGCAGTGGAAGTATGGACAGATGGAAAAAATTTAAGCGTACGAAGCTATATCGATAAAGATTAAAATAACGGATAAGAGGTTAACATGAAATATCAGGAACTAATGAAGGCCATCAAGCAGAAGGAGGTGCGACCAGTGTATCTTTTTGCGGGGCCGGAGCAGTACATCGGGAATATGGTTGAGCACACTCTTGTAGAAACGGTGATCGCGCCTGGCTTGGAGCAGTTGAATCTGGCGGTGTTTGAGGACAAAAATCCAGATATATCAGAGATATTGTCTGTGTGCGAGACGCTGCCGCTTATGAGTGAAAAAAGGGTGGTTATTGTGCGCGAAAGCGCAGGCCTGACGAAGACAAGCGATAAGAAAACCGTGGAAGCTCTGAACAAATACATTGAAAGACCATCTGGCAGTACGGTGCTTATTCTCTGTGACAGCAGTCCGGACAAGCGTAAGAAGGTATATAAAACCCTTAA
Organism: Eubacterium callanderi; assembly: GCF_900142645.1. Lineage (GTDB taxonomy): Bacteria > Bacillota > Clostridia > Eubacteriales > Eubacteriaceae > Eubacterium > Eubacterium callanderi. The sequence continues at coordinate 59,293 of NZ_FRBP01000001.1, read as the reverse complement.
GGAACAGGGAGCCATTGTGGATTATGACAAGCTGAATAAAATTGATCTGGAAAAATGGATTGGCCGCCGGCTTAAGCTGGCAGGCAAACGGACAAGCCAGAGGGTAGTGGAGCAGTTTGTCATGGATACTCTGTATCTTGAAAATGATAATAAAAATATGGAAATGGTTGATAACGAGCTGAATAAAATCATTGACTATGTAGGGGAACGTGACGCCATTACCCTGGAGGATATAGAGACGGTCATGCCCAAATCGGTTGAAGATAATGTGTTTAAGATGGTCGATTATGCCATGGGCGGCAATAAGGGCGCGGCGCTTAAAATGCTTAATCAGTTTTATCTTGAGGGAGAAGGCCCCTTTGGCGTTTTTGGACTCCTGCTGAGGCAAATTCGTATGATGCTGATGGTCAAGCTGCTCTCTGAGAAACGCATGTCTCCGGACACCATTGCCAAGGAGGCAAAGCTGGCGCCTTTCGTGGTTAAAAAGGTATTGCAGAATGGCCGGCGCTACCGGGTGGCAGGCCTTAAGCGTACCATGATCGAGGCGGCAGAGCTGGATCTTAAAATGAAAACAGGACAGATTGACCCTGAGTTTGGTCTGGAATGGTTTGTACTCAAGCTTTAATGCGCTGGGGAGAAGATATGGCGTTCTGCCGCATCTTCCACTTTAGCTTTCAAAAAATAGAAAAAGCGCACTAACAACTGTGCGCCCACCCTTGAGACACGGGTTTTAATTTGGGAATATATAAACAATGAGGTTATTCGGTCATTCCGTTTAAGGCTCTTGCTAAAGTACTTTTCTTTCTGGAAGCAGCATTTTTGTGGATGACATGTTTAGTAACGGCCATATCCAGTTTTTTAACTGCTAAGCGGAAAGCTTCTTCTGCTTTGGCCTGATCGCCTTCTGCAACTGCAGCATCAAATTTTTTGATGGTTGTCTTTAAATTTGTTTTTACCGCTTTGTTGCGCAATCTTGCCTTTTCGTTTGTTTTAGCTCTCTTAATAGCTGATTTAATGTTAGCCATGGAGTACCTCCTCATTTATTTATAACGTATTGATTGTAACACATTGAAAATAAATTTACAACAAAAAACGTGACAAAAAAATTTTTTCTTGATAGAATAATCTGTAGCATAAAAATAATGGACACATAGCGTGTTTTATCGAATAGACTTACACATTGGAGGAATTACTTTGTTAACAAAACAGGAAAGAACCCGAAACTTTTCGATTATTGCCCATATCGATCATGGCAAATCGACACTGGCTGACCGTTTGATTGAAGAAACGGGACTTTTGAGCAAAAGAGATATGGAAGACCAGATTCTCGATAACATGGATATCGAGAGAGAACGCGGGATCACCATCAAGCTGCAGGCAGTACGGCTTATTTACAATGCCAAGGATGGCGAGGAGTATATCTTAAATCTCATTGACACACCGGGTCATGTGGATTTCAACTATGAGGTATCCCGAAGCCTGGCAGCCTGTGAGGGGGCTATTTTGGTGGTGGACGCGTCCCAGGGGATTGAAGCCCAGACTATTGCGAATGTGTACCTGGCACTGGATAACGATTTAGAAGTGGTGCCTGTTATCAATAAAATTGACCTGGCAAGTGCCCGTCCTGATGAGGTGAAGGCAGAAATTGAAAATGTAATTGGACTGGACGCAGAGAATGCGCCGCTTATTTCTGCAAAGGCGGGAATCAATATTCAGGATGTGCTGGAGGCCATTGTCAGCGATGTTCCAGCGCCAGGCGGGGATTCGGACGCACCGCTCCAGGCATTGATTTTTGACTCTTACTATGACCAGTACCGCGGGGTTATCGCTTCAGTGCGCGTGGTTCAGGGAAAGATCAAGGCTGGCATGAAGATCCGAATGATGGCCATTGGCAAGGATTTTGAGGTGGATGAGGTCGGAATCTTTGCCAAGGGACTGCTGCCAGTGGACGAGCTGTCCGCGGGTGATGTCGGGTATGTGAACGCCGGGATTAAAAATGTGCGTGATACCCGCGTCGGGGATACTATTACCGCAGCAGACCGCCCTGCGGCTGAGCCACTTCCAGGCTATAAAAAAGTAACGTCAATGGTATTCTGCGGGATATATCCTGCGGATGGTGCCCGTTACGAGGACTTGAAGGAAGCTTTAGCCAAGCTGCAGCTCAATGACGCATCGCTGCTCTATGAGCCGGAAACCTCCATTGCCCTTGGTTTTGGATTCCGGTGCGGCTTCCTGGGGCTTTTGCACATGGAGATTATTCAGGAGCGGCTGGAGCGTGAATTTAACCTGGATCTGGTTACCACTGCGCCAAGTGTTATCTACAAGGTTATCAAAACAGACGGTACAGAGCTTTGGGTGGACAATCCCACCAATCTTCCGGACCCAGTTGAAATTGACACCATGGAAGAGCCAATTGTGGACGCGACAATCATGGTCCCGTCTGAGTATCTGGGCGCTGTGATGGAGCTTTGCCAGGAACGGCGGGGCACCTATATCAATATGGATTATATCGAGGAAACACGTGTGTCCCTGCATTATGAGCTGCCGCTCAATGAAATTATCTATGATTTTTTCGACGCCCTTAAATCAAGAACCCGCGGCTATGCTTCTCTGGATTATGAGATCAAGGAATACCGCCCGGCGAAGCTGGTGAAACTGGATATTCTGTTAAACGGCGAGCTGGTGGACGCCTTATCCTTTATCGTCCATGAAGAAAAGGCCGTGGGCCGTGGACGGGCTATTACCAAAAAACTTAAGGAATCCATCCCAAGACAGATGTTTGAAATTCCAATTCAGGCCGCCATCGGTAATAAAATTATTGCCCGGGAAACTCTAAGCGCGCTGCGCAAGGACGTTTTAGCCAAATGTTATGGTGGGGATATCAGCCGTAAGCGCAAGCTTCTGGAAAAGCAGAAGGAAGGGAAAAAACGTATGCGTCAGGTAGGCAGCGTAGAGGTACCGCAGGAGGCCTTTATGGCAGTACTGAAACTGGATTCATAGGCGAAAAAGCAATGATTATACCGCTGTGGCAAAGCCGATTTTTACGGCTTTTCCGGCGGTTTTTATTTTTATTGTATTTTTCTGACAGATATGCTAAAATTAGTAATCATAACTATCTATCTTTACTTTTAAATCTACATTTATAAGTTTTGCAATCAAATTTCACATTCTGGAGGAATCTATTGGATACGACAAATCTTGAAAAGCTGACTGTGGCCGATCTGCGCAAAGAGGCGGAGCGTTTAGGCTTTACCGGACTGAGCAAAAAGAAAAAGCAGGAGCTTATCGATATGATTACAGCAGCCAGTCAAAAATCAGAAACGGTTAAAAGGACAGAGGAGCCATCCCCAAAAGAAGCGGCTCAAAAGAAGAATGAAACGGAAAAGGCCGAAAAACAAGCGCCTAAAAACAGCGATAAAAAGGCGGATGAACGGAAATCTGCCGATAAAAAAAATGAAGGAAAAACGGCTGTTAAGGAAAAGAATGAGACAAAAGCGAATGACCGGGCTCTGGTAGATAAGTCTAAACAGGAGCGCAGTGCGCTGCCCCAGCCGATGGAAAAACAGCATCATAACAACCATAACAATTACAATAATCACCGCTATGCAAAAATCAAAGACAATATTGAAGACAGTATTGAAATGGCCGGCCCTCTGGAAGTACTGCCGGAGGGGTTTGGTTTTATAAAGACTCCGGAAATGAAATCCCAGCAGGAATGGGTCTATGTTTCAGGCTCGCAGATCCAGAAGTTTAAGCTGGAAACGGGCGATATTGTCGGGGGAAAGGTGCGGAAGGCAAAACCGGGCGAGAAATACGCGGCCATGCTCTTTTTAGAGATGGTTAACGGAACACAGACCTCAGACATCATCAATAAAATCAACAGTATGCTCTATGCTGATGATAAAAAAAATCTTGACCGTTTTAAGAACTCGCAGGAAGGGATTTTAGACTTAAATTCTGATGGTTTTGGTTTTTTGAGAATGAACAACTACACCTCCGGTGACAATGATATCTATGTCGCGCCTAACCAGATCCGCCGTTTTAATCTGCGGACCGGCGATAAAATCGTGGGTAAAATCCGTATGCCCAACGAAGGGGAAAAGTTTGACGCGCTGCTGTATGTCGAAACAGTCAACGGTGATATTCCTGAAAAGATCGCAAGCCGTCCCCGGTTTGAACGCCTGACGCCAGTATTTCCCGAGGAACGAATTACCCTTGAAACAGACAGAGACATTGTATCAACGCGTATCATCGATATCTTTTCACCTATGGGAAAAGGGCAGAGGGGGATGATCGTGGCGCCGCCGAAGGCTGGTAAAACAACGCTGCTTAAAGAAATTGCCCAGGGAATCCGTTCCAACCACCCGGAAATTGAGCTGATTATTTTACTGGTGGATGAACGCCCTGAGGAAGTAACCGACATGAAGCGTTCCATCGACGCAGATATTGCCTACTCTACCTTTGACCAGCCGCCCGAAAATCATATCCGTGTGGCGGAAATTGTGCTGGAGCGGGGAAAAAGGCTTGTTGAACAGGGAAAGGACGTTGTTGTGCTGGTGGACAGTCTGACGCGCTTAACCCGCGGCAATAATCTGGTTGTCGAGCCGTCAGGGAGGACCCTGACCGGTGGACTTGACCCGGAATCGCTGTACTTTCCTAAAAAGTTTTTTGGCTCTGCCAGAAATATTGAAGGCGGCGGCAGCCTGACCATACTGGCAACTGCGCTGGTGGATACAGGGAGCCGGATGGACGACATTATTTTTGAAGAGTTCAAGGGCACAGGCAATATGGAACTGCACCTTGAACGTGAGCTGGCTGAACGCCGGATATTCCCGGCTATCAACCTGAACAAATCCGGTACGCGCCGTGAAGAAAAGCTGCTGACACCCGATGAGCTGAAAGTCAGTTACCAGATCCGTAAACTGTACGCAGGCAACAGCCCTGTGCAGCTGACAGACAAAATTATCAATACCCTTGAACGCACAACCGATAATGAGGATTTTCTTAAAAAGATCCTTCAAAAATCTAAATCCTGAGAAAATAAACTTGCATTTTTACAGAGAATCTGTTATACTAACTTAGTTGAAAAAAATATATGTATCAATATATATAAATACGAGAACGAAATGAGGTGAATTCGATGAAAAAAGGTATCCACCCAGAATACGGTAAATCCGTTGTTAAATGCGCATGTGGTAATACATTTGAAACAGGTTCTGTTAAACCGGAACTGAAGGTTGAAATCTGTTCAGCTTGCCATCCTTTCTTTACTGGTAAACAGAAATTAGTAGATACAGGTGGTCGTGTAGAACGATTCAACAGAAAATACGGCAAAAAAGGCGAATAATGAATGAAAGTCGGTTCCTGGTAACCGGCTTTTTTATTGTGAAAAACAGGATGAATACTATTAAAGAACTCATAGAAGTGGGGAGTACAAGGCTTGCGCAGTGCGGGTCTGTAAGCCCAAGGCTGGATGCCGAGGTGCTTTTGGCATCAGTGTTGAACTGTGCGCGTATCACTTTTTACAGTGACCCTCAAAAGGCGGTAAGTTTTGAAGACGCCGAGGAGTACCGCAGCCGCATTGACCGTCGGGCGCTCCTTGAACCAGTGGCTTACATCACCGGTGAAAAAGAATTTATGGGATTGGTTTTTCATGTTTCGCCAGATGTGCTTATTCCGAGGCCGGATACGGAATCACTGGTAGAGGCGATTCTCGAAAGGGTAATTCCACAGATCAAGCAGGATACCGGAAAGCCGCGTGTGCTTGATTTGTGTACGGGAAGCGGTGCGATCGGCCTCTCACTGAAATTTTTTGACCCAAGTGCGGTGGTTACCCTCACGGATATTTCGGGCAGAGCGCTGAAGGTGGCAGCAGAAAACGCCCGGAATTTAGGCTTTTCAAACATTACGATGGTAGAGAGCGATCTTTTTAAAGGCCTTTCGAAAACTGAGCCTTTTGACCTGATTGTATCCAATCCGCCTTATATTCCTGATGGCATTATCCCAACGCTGCAAAGAGATATTGTGGATTATGAGCCAATGCTGGCGCTTTCAGGCGGTGTGACAGGATATGATCTCTATGAGCGTATTGCGGGGGAAACGGGCCCTTACTTAAGAAAAGGCGGCGCGATTGTTCTTGAGGTTGGCAATGCCCAGGAGGTAAGAGTCGCGGAGCTTCTTGAAGCACAGGGCTTTGGCGCCATAACGATGGTCCCTGACCTGACAGGAGCGGTGCGCGGAGTTGTCGCTTGGAAAGAATAAAAACAAAAAATTGAAGTTGAATTTGAAGTTCAAAAACTTTTATGATAGAATAAAAGAAGCTATATGACTAAGAAACAGGATTTAATATTTGGAGGTATTTTATAGATGATATCAGCAGGTGAATTTAAAAAAGGCGTGACCTTTGAAATGGACGGAAGTGTTTTCATGATTGTGGAATTCCAGCATGTAAAACCAGGAAAGGGTGCCGCTTTCGTTCGTACTAAAATCAGAAATGTTCTGACTGGAGCAGTTGTAGAAAAAACATTCAGCCCAACTGAAAAATTCCCGAAAGCCCATATTGACACAAAAGAAATGCAGTATCTGTACGCAGATGGCGATCTGTACTATTTTATGGATCTTGAAACCTATGAACAGATTCCGCTGAACTACGATCAGGTTGAAGATGCGCTGAAGTTCTTAAAAGAAAACGACAACGCAACCATCCGTTTCTTCAAAGGAGAAGCTTTCTCAGTAGCGGCTCCAAACTTTGTTGAACTGCTCATTACCAAAACCGAACCGGGCTTCAAGGGTGATACCGCTACTGGCGCCAATAAACCGGCAACTTTGGAAACGGGTGCGGTTATTACCGTTCCTTTATTTGTAGAAGAAGGAGATACGATTCGTGTAGACACCAGAACGGGTGAATACATGGAACGTGTATAATGCATATGAAATATATCCGTGAAAAGGTAGCCTTTATTGAAGGCCTGGTAGAAGGCCTTGAGTTAGACCTTACGACAAAGGAAGGTAAGGTGCTTGACCGGATTATCGACGTATTGGGCGATATGACCGATGCGCTGGAGGGTCTGGCAGAGGCTCAGGATGAGCTGGAAGATTACGCGGAAATGATTGATGACGACCTGACCGAGCTTGAGGAATTCATTCTGGATGAAGACTGGGATGAGGAATACGATGATTTTGATGATGTAGATTTTGACGATGATGACGATTATTATGAAGTTGTATGTCCAAAATGCGGAACAGTCTATATTACCGATTTCGAAGCCTTTGACGATGATGAAGTGTTTTGCCCTGAATGTGGCGAACAGTTTCATCTGGAAGAAAAAGTCGTTGAAGAATTAACCCATGGCGAAGGGTGTCAGTGCGGACATCATCACGAATAGGTGGTGTATAAAATGGATGAAAACCAAAAATTAAACCCTCAGGAAATCTCTAACGAAATGGTCTGTTCGATTGCGAATCTGGCTGCGCTGGGGGTGGACGGCATCGACAAAATGTTTATGCGTATGTCTGATGAAATATTGGATATGATTTATCCTTCTGCTGTTTCTAAGGGCGTAAAGGTTGTGCGCCAGGAAGATGGCTATCATATCGACGTGCATGTGATTACAGAGCTGGGAATTGACATTCCCCAGATTGCCAGAAAAACCCAGATTAAGGTCAAAGAATCTGTTGAGATTATGACCGGCAATCAGGTGGCGCAGGTTAATGTTCACGTGGAAGGCAGCGGAAAATATTAAAAAAGCATTCAAAAGGCTGTGAGAGTATTCTTGCGGCCTTTTATACTGTGAGATAGAGGTAACTATGAGTCGAAAAATGAATCGAAAAGAAGAGAGAGAACTGGCTCTGCGCGGGATTTTCCAGATTGATTTTCACGCGGAGGATGCAGAGCTGGATACCAGCCTCAAAAATTTTTTTGAGCTGGCGGGACAGGGTGACCCTGAAGATGAAGTGTCAGGTATGACAGGCGGCTATGCGAAGAAGGTCATCAACGCTGCTCTTGAAAATCAAGGGGCTATTGATGCGTTGATCGCCAGCCATTTAAAGGAAACCTGGGATTTCAGCCGCGTGCCGAAAATGGAAAAGGCCATCCTGCGTCTGGGCGTTACCGAGCTTTTATACACCAAGGTGCCAAAGGAGGTAGCGATTAACGAGGCAGTAGAGCTGGCTAAAAAATACGCCTCAGAAGAAAGCAAAACCTATATCAATGGTATTCTCAATAGAGTGGCGGTCGAGCACGCAGACGAGCTTTCAAAGGATTGATGTCACATGGATGGTCTATCTCTGGGAATTGACACCAGTAATTACACAACCTCCATTGCTGTCGCTGATGCTGATGGTGAAGTGGTTTATGAAAAAGGGCTTCTGCTTCAGGTGAAGCCCGGCGAACGCGGGCTGCGCCAGTCAGAAGCCCTGTATCAGCATGTTAAAAACCTGCCGGTGCTTTTTGAGAGCATTCCTGAAAATTTGAAAATGCGGGAGCGGTTGCAGGTGGTGTGTTACTCGGACCGGCCGCGCCCTCTGGAGGATTCGTACATGCCGGTTTTTCGCGCAGGCATTGGATGCGGAAAAACCATTGGCAGTCTGTTTGGGATTCCCGCCTTTGCGGTGAGCCATCAGGAGAATCATATCCGCAGCGCCATTTACGGCAGCGGAATGAAACCGGAAGAACTCCATTTTCCACTTTTGGCAACGCATTTTTCTGGAGGCACCTCTGAGATACTGTTGGTAAACTCAAGGAAAAGCGGGTATGATTGTAAAATAGCGGGGGCGACCCTGGACCTGAATGCCGGACAGCTCATTGACCGGGTGGGTGTACGCCTGGGTTACGCTTTTCCTGCCGGCAAGGCGCTGGAGCAGCTGGCGCTGCAAGCAGTAGAGCGCAGCTGTGTGATACCGTCAAACGTTGATAAAACGAACTTTCACTTTTCGGGGCAGGAAAACAAAGCGGCAGCACTTCTGGACTCGGGGACAGCGCCGGAGGAGGTAGCCTATGGGCTCCACCGCTGTATCGCCAAGACATTATCGAAGGCCATAGCGCTGGCGGCTGCCACTTATGGTGTACGGGATGTTCTGTTTTCAGGCGGTGTTATGTCAAATCAGATCATCCGGGGACTTATCGAGAAAGAGCTGAGCCGCAGGCATCTGCGCCTGCACTTTACGAAACCCTGCTACGCGACCGACAATGCCGCCGGAAACGCGTTGCTGGGGATTGAAACCATGACATAAAGGGGGTTCCTATGATTACCCGGGCGCTTAGCGTTACAGAAGTCAATCATTTTATTAAAACCATGCTGGATGGAAACAGCGTGTTGAAAAACCTTATGGTAGAGGGAGAAATTTCCAATCTGAAGTTTCATTCCTCAGGCCATGTATATTTTTCTTTAAAAGACAGTCAAAGCCGTATTGCCTGCGTTATGTTCCGCAATCATGTGCAGAATCTGAAATTCCGGCCAGAGGAAGGGATGAAGATCACAATCAAGGGTGGTATTTCAGTTTTTGAACGCAATGGCCAGTACCAGATTTACGTGCGCTCTATGGAGCCCCAGGGAGTTGGCGCGCTTTACAAGGCCTTTGAGCAGCTGAAGGAAAAATATCAGGCATTGGGGTGGCTGGATACAGAGCAGAAAAAGCCCTTGCCAGAGTATATCCGCAGAGTGGGGATTGTTACCTCGCCTACTGGGGCGGCGATCCGCGATATGATCTCAGTCATCCGGCGGAGAAACCCTCAGATTCATATTGTCATCTACGGGGCCCTTGTGCAGGGAGACGGCGCGGCAGAAGAGATTGCGAGAGGGATCGAAACCTTTAACCGTCTTGGCAACGCAGATGTGATTATTATCGGACGCGGCGGCGGGTCCATGGAAGACCTGTGGGCCTTTAATGAGGAAATTGTGGGCGAAGCGATCCATGCCTCGCAGCTCCCCGTTATTTCAGCAGTAGGGCACGAAACGGATTTTACCATTGCGGATTTTGTGGCGGACATGCGTGCGCCAACACCGTCTGTAGCCGGTGAACTGGTAGCTGAGAACCTGTTAGAATGGGCAGGGACGTTAACCCAGCTGAAATCCCGCCTGCTCAAAGCGATGAACCGCCATATTGAAAAAAACCGTATGGCACTGACACAGGCTGCTGCCCGGCTTTTGAGAAGCGGGCCGGAAAATCAGGTGGCGGATATGCGCTTATACCTGGACGCGCTCCAGGACCGTATGCTGAGAGGCATGCGGTTTGAAATTGAGCGGCAGCGCAGCAGGGTGGAGTCAGTATCCAGGAGGCTGGATGCTCTGAATCCGCTGGGAGTGCTGAAACGTGGTTATGTTCTGGCTGAGGATAAATCCGGCGGTCTTGTACGCTCAGCTGCTGAGGCTGAGGCCGCGGGAACCATGAAATTAAAATTCCACGATGGCGAGGTCATCGTTTCTGTGATAAAGGAGGGGGCTGAATGGCAACCAAAAAATTAAAAACAAAAATTACCCGGCTCGAGACCATTGCAGAGGCTTTAGAGCAGAATGATCTGGATCTTGAGAAGTCACTGGCCCTTTTTGAAGAGGGCATGAAGCTGGTAAAGGAGTGCGGCAGTGATTTGGACGGCGTTGAAGAAAAGGTCACGATCTTGACAGCCGATAATCAGGAAATGCCTTATGAAGGAGAAACAGAGGAATGAAACCATTTAAAGAAACCCTATTGGAAAAAGTAAAGGAAACAGATCATGAGCTGCTGGCGTGCTTCGACCGGAAGTTTGATACGCCGGATATTATTGTCAGTGCCATGAAGTACAGTCTTTTTGCGGGCGGGAAGCGTTTGAGACCGATTTTGATGAAAGAAACCTGCCGCTGTCTGGGGGGCGATTCTGCAGATGTCAAACCGCTGGCCTGTGCCATTGAGATGATTCATACCTACTCGTTGATACATGACGACCTGCCAGCCATGGATAACGATGATCTGCGCCGCGGGAAGCCGACTAACCATAAGGTATACGGTGAAAATATGGCTATTCTGGCAGGAGACGCGCTTTTGAACTATGCGATGGAAACAGCCATTGCCGGCATCCCGGTAGATCCGTCAAAGACTTTCCATTATACCCGGGCGCTCAGCTACCTGGCACATTCGTCTGGCGTAAATGGTATGATCGGAGGCCAGACAGGCGACATTCTCAGTGAGAACGAGGCAATCAATGAGGAAAAAATGTATTACATTCACGCTCATAAGACAGGTGCTCTGCTGAAAGCAGCAGTGCTGTGCGGCGGGTTCGTGGCAAAGGTGACAGGTGAGGAACGCGACGCCCTGGAGACCTACAGCGAAAAAATTGGCCTGGCTTTCCAGATTGTCGATGATATTTTGGATGTAACCGGAGATGAAAAAACTCTGGGTAAGCCGGTCGGCAGCGATGAAAAGAACCACAAATCAACCTTTGTTTCCCTTTACGGGATGGCTTCCTCACAGGAAAAAATCCGAGAGCTGGAAAACGGTGCGCTGGACGCATTGGCAACCATTGACCATGACACTTCGTTTTTAGAGGATATGGCAAAATATATTTGCCAGAGAGAAAACTAAGAAAAAGAGATGATGCGGCGTTATGCCGTATCATCTCTTTTTGGTTATGCCTTGATCATATTTTTGCTGCCAAAATAGGTAGCGAGGAAGTAGCCGCCGTAAATGAGTACAAGAATCAGCGCGGTGACACCCGTGTTTCCCGCGACATTCACATGACCAAAGAAAGCAATAAAATCATTGGCGACTTTGAGCCCTACAATGGAGTGAATGACAGCGAGCGCCAGGGGCATCAGGAAATAGATGGCAATCTGAACAAAAAGAGCGTGGCGGATCATTTTGTCCTCTGCGCCGATCTTACGGAGCAAGGCGTAGCGTTCAGTGTTGTCCGACGCCTCGGAGAGCTGCTGGAGCGCCAGTATGGCAGCGCTGGCAATGAGGAAGATAATACCCACGTAAATCCCTACATAGGAGGTGGTGATTTTCATGGCGGTACCCTGCGCATACATTTCTTCCCGGGTGATGGTTAAGAAGCCGTTTTGTGGTGTCAGAAGGCCGGCATACTGGTTTAAAATTTCGCTTGAAGCCTCTGCAGGCGCTTTGTAATTGATATTGAGTTGCGCGCTGTCAAAAGGGAGATTTTGTGCCAGGGCATCGGACACAATGAGTGTACCGCTGTTGCTAAATGAAAAGTTTGTGCCAATGGTACAGTTAATGGCCGGTCCTGCGCTTTCAAGCGTGGCTCCGTTTAAGGTAACCTTTCCGTTGTTTTCGAGGAAGGTATCCACAGATGGGGTGATCTGGGGCATATCATAAAAGATACGGAATTGTCCCTCGCTTAGTGTAAGGGTGTCTTTTCCGAGCGCTCTCATTTGGGCATTAAAATCAGAAAGAGAAACAACCTGTATTGGGTTTTTTTTGAAACGCTCGAAGGCTTCACCGGTCAGCATGTTTTTTACGCCCTCTGTAGAATACTCAAATAAAACCGCGTTTGGCACATCGCTGAGATGGTAGGTGATCTGGCTTGTTTCTCCGGCAAAACGGTTCAAGTCGACCCCCTGAGCAGCCAGTTCGGCGGCGATATCCGCATAAATCGGCTGGTCATCCAGGTAAGGGTTTTCCGGGCCGCTGGTAATGGTCGCGTCAAAGGGAGTGGTCTTCTCGGCTGAGCTTGTAAGCACATCGGCCAGGCTGATTCCGCTTGACAGGGTGCCGATGGTGAACAGCAGCATGATGCAGATAACCGTCATTGAAATAAAGGTGGTATTGATCTTGCTATTGAGCTGGCGGAGAACGAACATATTAAGCCCTTTAAGGTACAGCTTTTTATTGGACTGGACAAGGCGGAGCAGGAAACCAGATAAGGACATGAAGAACAGCAGTGTCCCCACAGAGCCACAGGCCAGGGCGGCTGCAAACTGGGGGCCTATGTCCATAAGGCCATTGTCAATGATCAGGTAGTAGGCGACACTGATAAAAATGACAGCGGCGGTAAAAATAACGACAGAATGCCAGAGCTTTTTGATTTTAAAGGTTTCATTTTTCTTATCTGCGCTCAGCAGGTCGATGAGCTTGTATTTTGAAATGGACAGTGTATTAAACAGCATGACCATGATAAAAATCAGACTGAAATAAAGAATGGTCTTTCCGCAGGCAGCGGGTGAAAAAACAAATTTAAACTCCGTAAAGGCCGCTTCAAACATTTTGGCCGTTACGACGGCCAGAACTTCGGAAAGGAAGAATCCCAGAATCAGCCCGACTGTCAGTGAGACAATGCCGATCAGAAGGGTCTCAAGCATTAAAATCCAGGACATTTTACTTTTGTCCATGCCTAGGGTCATGTAGATGCCAAGCTCTTTTTTACGCCGTTTGATCAGGAATTTATTGGCGTAAAGGATCAGAAATCCGAGAATAATCGAGATGAACACCGAGACATAGCCCATGATCATTGTCAGGCTCTGGAGAGCCTGCTCATCGCTTGAGCTGATGCTCATCATGGCCTGCTGGGACTCGATGGAGTTAAAGACATAAAAGACACAGACGCCAAAGGTCAGAGTCAGAAAATAGATGGTATAATCCCGGACGCTGCGCCGTACATTGCGGAAGGCAAGCTTAGAGTACATCGCTGTTCCCTCCTCCCAAAAGGCTGACAACATCAATAATGCGTTTAAAGAAAACCTTGCGGCTGTCATCGCCCCGAATCAGTTCGTTAAAGATTTTACCGTCTTTTATAAAAAGGATGCGCTTGCAGTAGCTGGCAGTGAAAGCATCGTGGGTAACCATAAGAATGGTGGCGTGAAGCTGTTCGTTGAGGGTGTCAAAGGCCTCGAGCAGCATCCGGGCAGATTTGGAATCCAGCGCCCCGGTGGGCTCATCGGCCAAAATGAGCGCAGGCTTGGTGATGATGGCTCTTGCGCTGGCAACACGCTGCTTCTGGCCGCCGGAGATCTGATAGGGGTACTTTTCTAGAATATCGGTAATCTGCAGGCGCTTGGCCACACTGCGCACCCGCTTGTCGATGGTCGCTGCCGGTACCCTGAGAATTGTCAGCGCAAGGGCAATATTTTCGTAGGCGGTCAGGGTGTCTAAAAGATTGAAATCCTGGAAAATAAAGCCAAGCTGTTCCCGCCGAAACTGTGAAAGCTGACGCGAGCGCAGCTCGGTGATGTCCCGGTCCTGGATCAGAATATGGCCTGCGGTCACGGAGTCGATGGTAGACACGCAGTTCAGCAGTGTGGTTTTACCGCTTCCTGAGGCGCCCATGATACCAATGTATTCGCCCTTGTTTACATTAAAGCTGATGTCGTCAACAGCTTTTGTGATATTTCCGTTATTTCCATAATATTTTTCGATATGCTGTACAGACAGTATCGGTGTTGTTTTTTCCATAAGTAACCTCCTTAAAGCACTTTGGTTGTATTATCTTTTATGGTCATAGTATACCGCTGTGCCGCCTGACAAACCATCGAAGTTGCTTACGGAAAGCTTACATTTTTGTCACATTTGCTCCAGGACAGGGAAATGAATGGTGGCGGTTGTTCCGCGTCCGGACACGGATTCGACACTCAGGCCAAGTCCCAGTTTCTGGCAGAGCTTTTTGCAGAGATAGAGGCCAATGCCCGTCGCCTTGGCGCTGCCCCGGCGGCCGTTGCTGCCTGTAAAGCCCTTATCAAAGATCCGGTCAATGTCCTCTGGCGGGATACCGATCCCGTTGTCAGCAATGGAGAGAAGAATCTCAGCGCCATTACAGGCGCCGGAAACAGTGATCTCGGCCGGGGTGGACGAGCTGTAGTCCAGGTATTTCAGCGAATTGTCCAAAAGCTGGCCAAGGATAAAATCCGTCCATTTGGGATCGGTAAATACTTCATGTTCCAGCCCATTGGTGGAAAGTTTGATTTTTTGACGGATGAAAGTTTTAGCGGTTTTTCGTATGACAGGGTTTACCAGGTTCTGAAGACACGTTTTTTTGATAACATAGTCCTTTTCGACGCCGCTGCTGCGCGAATAAAAAAGAGCCTGATTCACATAGCGCTCAATCTGGTCGATTTCTTCACCGAGTGAGAGTGTTACAGGTGTCTGATGATTTTCGATGATAAGCTCGGCTGAAGCAATGGGGGTCTTGACCTCGTGAACCCAGGTTTCAATGTACTCCCGATATTCATTGGAGCTGCGCCGGTAGACGGCAATTTCATCGTTCATGCTCTTGCTGGCGGTTTTCAGCACCTCGTACAGAATGCGGCATTCATTGAGCGAAGGCCGGTTGATGAGCTCAGATAGAAGATATTTTTTGTCAAGCCGGCTGAGTTTTTTACAGACGTCATTATAAAAGTGGGCTTTCATAAAAAACTCAACCCAGAAGACAAGAGACAAAGCAAAGAAAAGCACGAGCAGGAGGTAAAGGCGGGAGCCTTTATCGACGTGCAGGAGCTCCAGGCTAAAGCCCATAAAAACCAGCAGCACTGTTGAAACCGACAAAAACAGAAGCTTATCTTTTACGTAATCCAGAAACCGCATGCGTTACACCATATAGCCCTGGCCACGTTTGGTGACGAGGTAATCCTTCAGGCCGATTTCGCTGATTTTGCGGCGCAGGCGGTTGATATTGACGGTGAGGGTATTGTCGTCCACAAATGCATCGGACTGCCAGAGGGCATTCATGATGGCCTCGCGGGAGACGATTTCGTTTTTATGGGACAGCAGAAGGCGGAGAATACCAACTTCATTTTTGGTCAGTTCGGTCTCCCCTATGGCGGACTGAATTACGCTTCGGGATAAGTCAAGGGTCAGTCCGTTATGAGACATGGTAGTGGAACCGGAAGAGGGATTGGCCCGTTTGAGCACAGAAGCGATCCGCGCCAGAAGGATCTGAGTATTGTAGGGTTTCGTAATATAATCATCTGCGCCAAGGTTCATGCTCATCAGTTCGTCAAATTCACTGTCCCGGCTGGTGACAATAATAATGGGAACATCCGATTGTTTTCGGATTTCCCGGCAGATATAATACCCGTCATAAACCGGCAGGTTAATATCCAGAAGAATGAGGTCCGGCGGATTGGCCAGAATGGATGTGGTAATGTGTTTAAAGCTGTCTGGGAAAACGGGATCATAGCCGTAGCGGTTCAGAAATTCACTGAGCTCCTGACGGATTTTGGGATCATCTTCGATGATCATTATTCTCATGGAGAGCCTCCTTATAATCATTGATACTTTTATATTAACATGAACACCAAAGGGTTTTCATTAACTTTTTTAAATTACTTTGGAAAAGCGACTGCTCACATTGACAGATGTTTCTTTTAAACGTATAATGGGCATATTATGAAAAAATAGCAACTTGTTTTTATTTGCAGTAAAGTTGGGTATAAAAGTGTCATAAGTTCAATAACCATGTCAAAATCTCGACATGGGAGCGCACTTCTGAGGAGGAAGTTAGATGAAGAAAATACTGATCGTCGGCGGTGTAACCGGCGGTGCGTCGGCTGCGGCAAGGCTGAGGCGTTTGAACGAGGAAGATGAGATCATTTTGTTTGAACGCAGTGAGCATACCGGCTGCGCCGGCTGTGGTCTTCCGTATTATATTGGAGGCGTCATAGAGGAACGCCGGAAGCTGCTTCAAACGGTTTCTGGACTGGCAAAGCGCTATCGTCTGGATATCCGCTGCGGCAGTGAGGTGCTGTCCATCAACCGCGACGACAAAAGCATTACGGTCAGAGAAAAAGAGACGGGCGAAACCTACGAAGAAAGCTATGACAAGCTGGTTCTCTCGCCAGGGTCCAGACCTACTGTGCCGGATTTGCCGGGAATGGATGAAGCTGAAAATGCCTTTACACTAAAAGACGTTCAGGATGCTGATGTTCTTAAAAAAGCGCTTATGACCCTTACTCCCAAGCATGCTGTCGTGGTCGGTGGTGGTTTTGGCGGCCTTGCGATGGCTGAAAATCTGCAGAGGCTGGGGCTGACGGTTACCATTGTCGAAAAAAAGCGGCAGGTTGTGGGAGCCTTTGATTTTGAAATGGCCCAGATTCTTCATCGTGAGCTCAATGTGCATGGCGTAGGCCTTGTCCTGGATGACGGTGTCAGCCGTTTTGAGAATAAAGGAAAAACGCTGGTTTTAGAGTCGGGACGTACGCTGGACTGTGATCTGTCGATCCTGACAATGGGCGTGAAGCCAGAAAGTGGGCTGGCCCAAAGGGCAGGACTGCGGGTAAGCGAAGCGGGTTATGTTGTTACAACCCAGACCTACGCTGCGCTGGATGCGGATCTGCTGACCCCGGTGGACGGTATATATGCCATTGGAGACGTGGTTCAGGTACAAAATTTTGTTGACAAGCAGCCGGATGCGGCAGGGCTTGCGGGACCGGCCACAAGGCAGGGGCGTGTGCTCGCAGATCATCTGGCGGGTTTACCGACTGTTAACAACGGTCTCCAGAGAACTTCTATCCTCAAAATATTCGGTAAAACAGCTGCGACGACTGGAAATAATGTTGCCCGTCTTAAAAAAATGGGTATTTCCTATCAGGAGGTACACGCACACCGGCTGTGCCACGCAGACAATTATCCCGGAGCTTCGCTTATTGATCTGAAGCTTATCTATGATCCCAAAACCCTTAAAATTCTTGGTGCACAGGCAGTGGGGAAGGAAGGGGTAGACAAACGGATCGATGTAATCTCAACGGCTATGCGCCTGGGGGCTACTATAAGGAATCTTGCCTGTCTGGAGCTCTGTTACGCACCACCTTATTCTACGGTCAAGGACCCTGTTAATATTCTCGGCACCATTGCGGGGAATATTAGTGAAGGGGTTTATAAAACCATTCCCTGGGATGAGATAGAAGGTATTGTAGCAGATGGCGGATTTCTGCTTGATGTCATGCCACCGGAAGAATTTGATAAAGGTCATATCAGCGGTGCGGTTAATATTGAGTTAGACTGTCTTCGCGAGCGGCTGGATGAGCTGCCTCAGGAGAGAGGGCTGCCGCTTTATATCTGCAGCGGTACCGGCCAGAGGGCCTATACGGCGGTCCGCCTTTTGCGGGGATGCGGATATAATAACCTTTATCTTTTATCAGGCGGATACGCCACCTATTGCGATGGCACCTATCAGCCGAACGCATAATGAAATTTGAATAATCGATGATATAAATGGAGGAACAAAAATGAACGAACTGGATCAGATTAAAGAATTGCACGACATGTTAAACATAGGTCTTGGGTTTGAAAAGGACCTGAAAAAGGTTGGGATCAACACCCCGGACGAACTGCGCAAGGTTGGCAGCAAAGAGGCCTTTCTCCGGCTTAAACGAGGCGGTGTCCAGAATCTGAATCTTAACAAGCTGGCCGCCCTCGAGGGTGCAATACGGAACGTTAAAAAATATGCTCTGGACGAATCGACCAGAGAGGACATGGAAGAGTTTTACATGACTTACGAGCTTTAAAAAAGAAGATACGGCGTTTTGCCGTATCTTCTTTTTTGTTCTAGAAGTCCATTTTCTTTTCAATATAGCCGACCACTTCATCAATGGGCAGGCGGACCTGTTCCATGGTATCACGGTCACGCAGGGTGACGGCATTGTCTTCCTGCGTATCGAAATCTACCGTTATACAAATTGGTGTGCCAATTTCATCCTGACGGCGGTAACGCTTGCCGATGCTGCCAGCTTCATCATAATCGACCATGAAGTGCTTAGCGAGCTGGGCATATACTTCCGTTGCTTTTTCGCTGAGCTTTTTAGACAGCGGGAGAACAGCGGCTTTATAGGCAGAAAGTGCGGGGTGTATCTTCATTACATTTCGTTCTTCGCCGTTTTCAAGGGTTTCCTTTTCCATGGCGTTACACAGGAATGCCAAAAACATACGGTCAGCCCCAAGAGATGGTTCAATGACATAGGGAAGGTATTTTTCGTTGGTTACCGGATCCTGGTACTGCATATCCTTGCCCGAAACATTCTGATGCTGTGTGAGGTCAAAGTCGGTACGGTCCGCGATGCCCCAGAGCTCACCCCAGCCAAAGGGAAACAGGAACTCAACATCGGTAGTGGCATTGGAGTAGTGGGACAGTTCCTCTTTTTCGTGATCTCTGAAACGGACATTTTCCTCTTTCATGCCAAGGGAGAACAGCCAGTTGCGGCAGAAGTCCTTCCAGTAGGTAAACCATTCGAGATCAGTACCGGGCTCGCAGAAAAATTCAAGCTCCATCTGTTCAAATTCACGTGTTCTGAAAATAAAGTTACCCGGCGTGATTTCGTTACGGAAGGATTTACCAATCTGTCCAATACCAAAAGGAATTTTTTTACGGGTCGTGCGCTGTACGTTTTTAAAATTGACGAAAATCCCCTGGGCGGTTTCAGGTCTCAGATAAATTTCGGATGAGCTGTCCTCTGTGACACCCTGGAAGGTTTTAAACATCAGGTTAAACTGGCGGATATCGGTGAAGTCTTCAGCGCCGCATTCGGGGCACTTGATGTGGTTTTCGCGGATAAAATCCATCATTTTTTCATTGGACCAGCCGTCAACAACCGCTTCCTCACCCTTTGCGTGAAAATAGTCTTCGATCAGCTTATCGGCGCGAAAACGTGTTTTACAGGACTTGCAGTCCATGAGCGGATCATTAAAGCCGCCGACATGGCCGGAAGCAACCCAGGTTTTCGGATTCATCAGAATCGCAGCGTCAAGGCCGACATTATAAGGTGATTCCTGGACGAATTTCTTCCACCAGGCTCTTTTTACATTATTCTTCATTTCGACCCCGATCGGGCCGTAGTCCCAGCTGTTGGCGAGACCATCATAAATTTCAGATCCTGGAAAAACGATTCCTCTCATTTTTGCCAGGCTGACAATTTCATTCATCGTGAATGCAGACATAGTATCCTCCTACAAATTTCGTTTATCCTACTATTTTACCACAGTTTCTATCAAAAAACAGTGCCTAAAAATAATTTATAAAAAAGTAAATTTGTTGTTAAAAAACAGAGCGATTAGTGTTAAAATACCTATAAGTGTGTTTAAGAAAAAGTACAGAAAACGAGATTATGCTTATGTGGAGGAAAGTATGACATTATCGATGTTTATTGGTCTTTTTGGGGGCCTGGGGATGTTTATCTATGGGATGCATCTGATGAGTGAGGGCTTAAAGATTGTTGCCGGTAATAAGATGAAGCATCTTTTGGAGATTTTGACAAACAATCGCTTTAAAGCTGTGCTGTGTGGGATCATTGTCACCATTATGGTTCAGAGCTCCAGCACCACGACGGTTATGGTGGTTGGTTTTGTTAATGCATCACTGATGACGCTTACCCAGGCGGCTGGGATTATTCTGGGAGCCAATATTGGGACCACCGTAATGGCACAGCTCATTGCCTTCAACGTCACAGCGGTCGCACCCTTTTTTATCGGTGTGGGTACCTTTATGGCTCTTTTTGCCAAAAAGAAAAGCGCGCGGGATCTGGGGAGTATTCTGCTGGGCTTTGGGATTTTGTTCTTCGGCGTCAATCTGATGTCTTCAACCATGGAGCCATTAAATGACAGCCCGGAGTTTATACATCTGCTAACGACCTATGGCAAAAACCCGATTTTCGGTCTGCTGCTGGGCACAATCATCACGGGCATTATGCAGAGCTCCGGCGCGACACTCGGTCTGCTTCAGGCTCTGGCTATTTCCGGCGTTTTCGCTGGCGTCGGCGGAACAGACGCGATCCAGATCTGTATTCCGATTATGATCGGTACAAACATCGGGACCTGTGTCACCGCGCTCTTATCCAGCATCGGAACATCCACCGCGGCCAGAAACGCGGCCTTCATCCACCTTTTTGTGAATATTTTCGGAGCGGTATGGGTAATGATAGTACTGGGTATTATTGATGCAGTTGCGGTTGTCAATCCGATTTATGAGTTGATTGTCAATATTTCAGGAACGACGATCACAGAGACGGGTCAGGTACTGCCCAATGTCGCGCGCCAGATCGCCATGTCACATACCTTCTTTAATGTGGCCAATACCATTGTGCTGCTGCCGATTATTGACCGGTTTGTAACGCTGCTGGAAAAAATGTTTCCCACAGCCGAAGAGGAAAAGGGGCTGCAGCTGGACGAACGTCTTCTCAATAACCCGTCGGTTGCCCTTGGCCAGGTTGGCAAGGAGGTCATCCGCCTGAGCAAAATGGCAAAGAAAAACTTTAAAACTGCCTGTGACGCAGTCATGACAGGTGATGAAAAACTGATTGAAAAGATTATTGAGCGTGAAGAACGCATTGACGAATTTGAGCATGGTATTATGGACTTTACGGTCAGGCTTTCAAATATGAATGTATCGGAACAGGAAAATGACCGTCTGGCCTTTTATCTGAAGGGAAGCCATGACCTGGAACGTATCGGAGATCATGCTGAAAATATCAGTGAGCTGGCTGAAATGAAAAATCGTGAAAAAATCGCCCTGAGTGATGTTGCGACAACCGATCTGGAAAATCTCATTGAGTTTACAAACAGAACATTGAACGATGTGAGCCAGATGATTGAGACAGAGGACAGAAGCCTCTGCGAACGTGTCTTAAACGAAGAAGACCAGATTGACGCGCTGACCGATAAGCTCAAAAATGAACATATCCGCCGCCTGAATAAAGGACAGTGTAACGCCTACGCGGGTGTTGTATATCTTGATCTGCTGGCGAACATTGAGCGTGTCGGCGACCATGCGTCCAATATTGCCAATGACATATTGGAGCTTAAGGAGCAGCGCGGCGTCAACAAAATTGAGGAGGTAATTTACTAATGCATTATGATATTATCATTATCGGGAGTGGCCCTGCCGGGCTGGCGGCGGGTTTATATGCCGCCAGAGGGCAGATGCGCACACTCATTCTTGAAAAGGGCGGCTTTGGCGGTCAGATCGCTACCAGCTGGGAGGTCGAAAATTATCCCGGAGCGCCGGCAGATACCACTGGCCCTTCTCTTACTGAGAGAATGAGGGAGCAGTGTGTGGATTTTGGCGTTGAATTTCAAACGGAAGAGTTTAAATATTTTGAAAAAACCGGACAGACCTTTGAGGTAACCACAAGCAGTACGGTATATCAGACAAAGGCGATTATCGTAGCAACGGGCGCCCAGCCAAAACTGCTTGGCTGCCCGGGAGAGCTTGAGTTTCGTGGACTGGGCGTCTCCTACTGCGCTACCTGCGACGCCAATTTTTTCAGGAACCTTGAAATTGCGGTTGTCGGTGGCGGCGACACGGCCATTGAGGAAGCCATTTATCTGACCAAATTTGCGTCTAAAGTAACGGTTATCCACCGCAGAGACAAGCTGCGTGCCGCTAAGGTTCTTCAGGAGCGCGCCATGGAAAATGAAAAAATCCGCTTTGTATGGGACAGCGTGGTTGAGGAGATTAAAGGCGATGGGCTGGTCCAGAGCATTGTGGTTAAAAATGTTAAGGACGGCGCTCTGACAGAGATCCCGGTACAGGGGGTGTTTGTCTATGTCGGCCAGATCCCACACACTCAGTACTTTGTTGGCACTTTAGAAAAGGATGCACGGGACTACCTGATCACCGATGAAGATATGTGCACCAACATTCCAGGCGTCTTTGCTGCTGGCGATGTGCGCCGTAAATCTCTGCGGCAGGTGGTGACAGCGGCGGGAGATGGAGCGATTGCGGCTGTCAGCGCCATCAAATATATTGAGGATTACTCGGAAGTGGCAGAATCATGAAACGGCTGGCAGCGGTTATCCTCATACTGCTGACTGCCCTCAGTTTTGGTGGATGTCAGACAAAGGACAGTGAAAAGGCTTATGAGGAACCCGTTATCATGTTTGCGGCCGGTGTCGGAGGTGTTGAGGATGGTTCTTTTAACAGCAGTATCATCAACGGCCTGCGAAAGGGCGCCCGTGAGCTGAAGTACGACCTGAAAATTCTTCAGAGTGAGACGGATGATCAATACAATGAGAATCTTAAGGCTGCGATTCAGGCAAAACCGGCGATGATCATTAGTGTGACAGGCCACAGTGATCAGCTGCTGGCAGCGGCGGCTCAAAATCCAGATATCCATTTTGCGTTGATTGACGGAACCACCCCAAAAAACGCGGGAGCTGATTTGCCGGCAAATTTTGTTTCGATGAATTTTGACAATGCCCAGGGTGCTTTTCTGATGGGCGTTCTGGCGGCATCGGCCAATGACACTTCAGGGGTTCAGGGGTTCATCGGTGGTATGGATATTCCTGTGGTAAAGAGCGCGGAGATTGGCTACCGCGCCGGCATTAAAGCCGTTTCTCCGGAAAATGTTGTGGTGAGCAGCAATATCGGCAGCTTTAATGATGCCGAAAAGGCGGGGCAGGTGGCCGGAGAACAGCACAATCAGGGAGCCGGCGTTATTTTCGGCTTTGCGGGCGGCTCGAATATCGGCGTCATAGAAAACGCCGCGTCTGGCGGTTACTGGTTTATCGGCGTTGATCAGGACCAGGCGGTTGTCTATCCGCAGTTTGCGCCGACGATCCTGTGCTCAATGGTCAAAAATGTTGACAACGCAGCTTACGACGCTGTAAAAATGCAGATGGACGGCAGTTTTAAGGGCGGCATTTACGAGTATGGTGTGGGAAACGGGGGAATTACCCTTGGCAGCGCAGGCGGCAATATTACACCGGAGCTTCAGTCCATATATGATACATGGCAGAAGGCGATTTCTGACGGAAGCGTCAGGGTACCTGAAACCCAGGCTGAGCTGGACGCCTTCAATGGCCATACCGAAGAAGAATAATACGGAAAGATGATGCGGCAGAACGCCGTATCATCTTTTTTAAATTTATTTTAATGGGAAAACATGATATAATACCTTGATAGATTAGAATAAAGCACCCGAATGATGAGGAGATTATAATGTATAAAAAAATATTAGCCATTACTTTGGCGGCCCTACTGTTTCTGGCCGGCGTGAACCCCGCCTTTGCCCAGGATGGTAACGATAATCCGCCAGATGGAACCATCGCGCTGACCATTGTGCACACCAACGATACGCATGGACAATATAAAAACAGCGCCAGTACGGTTGGCTTTGAAAAGGTCAAGGCCATTGCCGATAAGGAGAATGCAGATTTGATACTGGATGCAGGGGATGCATTCCACGGCCTGCCTTTTGCGACGATTGAACAGGGGAAAAGCACTGCGGAGCTGCTCCGTGCAGTTGGATATGATGCGGTATGTCCTGGAAATCATGATTTTAATTACGGCGCAGCAGCGTTGAAGGCGCTGGGAACGGAAGAACCAGCTGTTAAAACGGAGGATTCAGAGGGCAGGGCCGATAAGGCCCAAAAGAATTTTAAGCTGCTTAACGCCAATGTCGTTAATGCCTCCGATGGTCAGAATTATTTTCAGCCTTACATGACAAAAACCGTAACGCGTGGTGAGGAAGTCTCGGTAAAGGTTGGTGTTTTCGGACTGATCAGCCCGGATATTTACAGCTCAACCGCGCCGGAAAATGTAAAGGATGTCCGATTTGACGATGCTGTGGAAGCGGCGAAAAAGACCGTTAGTAAACTGAAAAACGATGAAAAATGTGATGTTATTATCGCACTTACCCATATTGGAATGACTGAAAAGGAAGGCATGCTGAGCAGCCGGGACATTGCGAAGGCAGTGCCGGAAATTAATGTCATCATTGACGGACATACGCATGCGCAGTATGACGAAGTGGTGGGAAACACATTGATTGCCCAGACTGGCGCCTATTTCAGCAATGCCGGTATTGTGAAAATTTTTTACGAGCCTGACAGCCGTAAAATCGTCAACACAGTCGGCCGCGTTATTTCGCCGGCGGATGCTGAGGCGTATGAATCAAACTGGGAAGTCTCAAAAATCATTGAAGACATTGAAGCGCGGCAGAAGCCTGTTTTAAACCAGGTTGTTGGGAAAACCGACGTACCGCTGGAGGGCAGCGCGATTAAAACCTATACTGAAGAAACAAACCTGGGGAGGGTGATTACCTCAGCTTATCTGGAGACGACGGGAGCTGATATTGCCTTTGAGAACTGCGGAGGGATTCGAGCGTCCATTGCAGCAGGGGATATTACTAAGGGCAGCGTTATTGGCGTTTCCCCCTTTGGCAATTATCTGGTGACCAAAAAAATTACCGGGGCCGATCTGAAAAGCATTCTGGAAAAGTCTCTTGAAATGGGGGCGAATAACCTAAAGGCTTATCAGGAAGGAAAACACGAATGGCCTGCAAACGGCGGCGGTTCCTATCTGCAGATTGGCGGTATGAAGGTGGCCTATGACCCAGCCAGGTCTTTGGACAACCGGCTGGTATCCGTAGATATCGGCGGCGCTCCCCTTGATCTTGACAGTACCTATACCGTGGTGACCAACCAGTTTGTGGCTTCAAACGCCTCCAAATACCCTGAGCTGGCGGTCAAGCCAGAGCTTAACCAATACGGTGCTTCTGAGGAGGCGGTGATGCGCTATATCACAAACCATTCGGGCAAGGAGGAGTGGGCAGCCTTGATGAGTGAAAAAAATCTGAAAGCCGTGGGGGGCAGCGGGGATACCGGAACACAGCCCGGAAATGAAGCGGTTGAGAATCAGAATTCCATGACGGATCCCTCTGAGGAGGACCCAAAACAAACGTCAGGTACCCAGAATATAACCGGAACAGGTGAGAATGCCCCAACCGGAGTCTTTGACAACAAGGCTGGAGCGGCTATTTTTGCCGCGGCAGCCCTGGCTGTGCTGATACTGGGAGCGGCGGTGTTTAAACATGAGAGTGACTACCGTCAGCAGAAGGAAAAATAGAACAATGACCTTTTTTACAGGTTGTACTTTTATTTACCTGTAAAAATTAGAGGATAAATAGTAAAAAAAGGTTATTGAGAGAAACAGCATGGAAGTATTAAGAAAAATCTTTTATAATATTAAGTAAAGAATGGCTGGTGCTAATAAGACAGCTCGTTCTCTAATTTTACAAACATGAGGAGGTAATTATGGCTCAGATTTTAATTTCACCAAGCAAATATGTTCAGGGGTCCGGTGAATTGTACCGTTTAGGAGAGTATGTTTCTGCATTGGGGAAAAAGGCACTCTGCCTGATTACAGACAGCGGCCTGAAACGAAATCAGGCTGTGCTCGACAAAAGCTTTGAGGGAAGCGGCGTATCCGTTGATTATGAAGCTTTTAACCGGGAATGCTGTAAGAAAGAAATCGACCGGATCGGCGCGGTCTGTAAGGAAAAAGGGATTGATGTTGTGATTGGTGTAGGGGGCGGAAAGACCTTTGATACCATCAAGGCCGTAGGCTATTATCACGACCTGCCGGTTGTGATTGTCCCGACCATTGCCTCCACCGATGCGCCGTGCAGCGCCCTGTCGGTTATTTACACCGAAGACGGCGTGTTTGAAAGCTATTTGTTCTTAAAACAAAACCCAAATCTTGTTCTGGTTGATACCGACATTATCGCGAAATCACCGTCGCGTCTGGTTGTTGCCGGAATGGGCGACGCACTGGCGACCTATTTTGAAGCGCGCGCCTGCGAAGCCAGCAACGCCTCTACCTGCGCGGCTGGCACCACGACAATGGCGGCACAGAATCTGGCAGAGCTTTGCTATGACACGCTGATTGAAGAGGGCTTTATGGCCAAGCTGGCAGCTGATAATAACTGCTGTACCAAGTCGCTTGAAAAAATTATCGAAGCCAACACACTGCTCAGCGGTATCGGGTTTGAAAGCGGCGGCCTGGCAGGCGCCCACGCGATCCACAACGGCTTTACCGTATTGCCGGAATGCCACCATATGTATCATGGCGAAAAAGTAGCCTTTGGCACACTGGTTCAGCTTGTTCTGGAAGACGCGCCAGTAGAAGAAATCGAGGAAGTATTGGAATTCTGCCTGTCAGTAGGACTGCCGGTAACGCTCAAGGAACTTGGCGTTGAAGAAGTCACAGAAGAAAAGATCCGTGCAGTGGCTGAAGCTTCTACTGTCCCGGACGAATCCATTCACAATATGCCATTTGAGGTAACCGCTGATTCTGTTTACGCGGCGATTATGGTCGCGGACAGCCTCGGTAAGGAATACTTGGGATAAAAACAGGAATGACAAAAAGCTCCAGTGTAATACTGGAGCTTTTTTGACCCATAGGGATTAAAAACAACACTTGATATTTAATGAGAAAAGGTATACACTAAAGAGAGTGGGAGCGCATCGCTCCCGATCTTAAACTTAAACAGGACCGGCAAAACGATCCGATCAGGAGGTTATACAATGAAGAAAGAGCAACTGGAAAGAATGGCGAATGGCAAAGGCTTTATTGCAGCCCTGGACCAGAGCGGCGGCAGCACGCCAAAGGCACTGAGATTGTACGGCATCGCTGAGGACAGCTATCAGGGCGATGATGAGATGTTTGATTTGGTTCACGCCATGCGGGCGCGGATCATCAAAAGCCCAGCCTTTACATCAGAATATATTCTGGGGGCGATTCTTTTTGAAAAGACCATGGACCGTACCATTGACGATGTTTACACAGCCGATTACCTCTGGGAGAAAAAGGGAATACTGCCGATTTTAAAGGTCGATAAGGGTTTGGCCGAGGAAAAGGACGGCGTTCAGCTCATGAAGCCGATCCCGGATCTGGACGGCTTGCTCAAGCGGGCGGCAGACCGCCATATCTTTGGTACAAAAATGCGCTCAGTCGTTCAATCTGCCAATGCGGCTGGCATTAAACAGATTGTTGACCAGCAGTTTGAAGTGGGCCTGCAAATTGCGGCAGCCGGCTTTGTGCCAATACTGGAACCGGAAGTCAATATCAAAAGCGCTGATAAAGCAGAATGCGAAAAAATACTGAAAACGGAAATTTTAGACCGCCTGAATACCCTGGACGACAATGTCCGCCTGATGTTTAAGCTCAGCCTTCCATCTGAAAACGGATTCTACAGCGACATTATCGCCGATAAGCATGTGGTGCGCGTGGTCGCGCTGTCCGGCGGCTATACCCGTGAGGAATCAAACGCCCTGCTGGCACAGAATCCGGGCCTTATCGCCAGCTTTTCCAGAGCGCTGTCCGAAGGGCTGAACGCGAGCCAGAGCGACGCGGAATTTAACGCCATGCTGGCAGAGTCGATCAAGAGCATCTATGATGCCTCAATTAAATAGCATTCAACGCAAAAGACCGTATCTGTACGATTCAGATACGGTCTTTTTTTATTTCAGATATTGTTTACTGCTCATCACTCAGGAGATCAGGTAGATCATAAACCCAAAGAGAAGTTCCTCGACCGATTGCAGGCTTTCGGCCGCAAAGGGAGCGGCTTCCTCGGGAATATCATATTTATTCATGGTTTCTTCAAAATCAGTGTAATATTCGGATTTTACAGTCATTGGTGCCTCCTGTTAATAGATTCCGTATTCATGTACGAAATTGAATACTGCTTTTAAGTTCGCTGGATTAATGTCATTGAGGCGGAGAATGGCTTTGTCAAAGCCAAAAATGTATCCGCCGTCCGGGGCGAAGATGTCGATTAATTCTTTTGCCTTGTCGATACATGCCTGCTCAGTGCCCGATTTTAAGAGACCGATGGGGTAAAGGCCGCTGACGATATGCCGGCTGCCTACCTTTGCTTTTATTTCCTTAGAGTCGCCATATTCAAAAACCATCAAAGTATTTTCAGGCAGCTCATTTAAATAGTCCAGGTAGCGGGACCAGTCTTCTTCCACAAAAAGATTGGCGCCGGCTCCCGCGGCGTTCAGCCCTTCGACATAAGCTTTAAAGGTTGGCCAGTAGAATTTCAGGAAGTCCTTTTCGCGCATGTACGGCGCCATGTGGAGCGGGATAAAGGTTCGGTTATAGCGGCTTGAAGCAGGATTTACACCAGCCTTCAGGCAGACCGGCAGTAATGCCTCACAGGCGGCAATGACTTTGTCCGGACAGCGGCGGATATCCTTGCTGATGCCTGAGAAAGAGCGCAGCTGGTCGGAAAGCGTATCCAGCGGCTCGGCTGAAGCGGCTGAGGCCATGGTATAGGTGCTCCGTCCATATTTTTCGGCAATTTTCTGATAGCCCTCACCCAGTGCGGCCATACTGCTCGCAAAGGTAAAGAAGGCCTTGGCCAGAACCTTCTGCCCCTCAAATCCGGGGCGGTTGAGTTCTTCATAAATTCTTGGAAGAATGGTTTGCCAGAGTGTTTTTACCGGATCGGCAATAAAGGCGTCGTAATCCTCAACCTCCATACCGCGGACCTCCGGATGCTGTAAAAATCCATCGGCGCCCATTTTAAAGTTTTTTGCGCCTAGAATTTTATAAAGCTGTGGAAGACGGATGGTAATGCCGAGAACCGTGTCCCCGTCAAAATCGCGGGTGGTGACGTCAATGGCTTCCAGGGTTTTTTCGATACTGTACTGTTCTTTTTTGAGGCTATAGCCGGCATACTCAAGACAGAAAGCATTATCAATGTTTGTGAGAATTGGAACGCGCGAGGGCATTTTTCCATCAAAAACAGCCTCAAAAACTTTATTTACCGCGTGGGTTTTTTCATTTAAAGATGTATTCATACTACCTCCCAGTAATAACTGATCGCGAACAGGTTTTAACGTTGACTTAAGAATAACAGGTTTCAAATTCAAAGTCAAGTAAAAACTATTCGCGAACAGGAAAAAACTGTTCGCGAATAGTTTTTCTTAAGGATTGCTTGAAATATCTTTTTTTTTGTGGTTAAATAGTACAAAAGACAGCGATGGGAGAAAAAACGTGAAAGAGAAATTGGATAAAAAAAAGGCGAAGCAGATTATTTATGAAACAGCAAAGCGTTTATTCTTTGAAAAAGGGTATGAGGTCGGAAGCCGCCAGATCGCAAAGGAGGCAGGTGTCAGCCAGGCGCTCATTACCTATCATTTTGGCAGTAAGCGAAACATAGGTATTCAGGTCCTTAAGGAGGATTATCAGGTGCAGGCCTCATACCTGAAATATTTTGTCGATCCGAAGGAGGAACCCCTGTTTTTTATTATCAATTTCCAAAATATGACCATGCGCATCCGTGAGCACGACCCGCGAATGGCTTCTTTTATTACAGGTGTGATGAAGGAGGACTTACTGGAGGAATCCATTTACGAAGGCAATCAGGCTGAAATTTTTGAAGCTCTTGTCCGTGAGATGCCGGCCAATGGTTATAGCTTTGAAAAAAATTATAAGCTTGCTCTGGGGACAATTTTCGGCATACAGCGTTCGCTGCAATGGAAAATTAATCAGGGCTTTGATCTGACCTACGCAGAATGCTTTGATTATGTTGTGCGCAGTTTTAATTTTGCTCTCAACCTGAATTTTACCGAGGCGGAGATTCAGGACATGATTGAGCGGTCAAATCGGATGGTCGATCAGCTTTTCGAGCGTTATCCGCAGCTGTTAGATACCGACCAGTACCTTGTGGTACAAAATATGGGATCAGATTCCTGAATCTGGTCTTTTTTTATTTTAAGAAAGGCTACAGGTTTTTAAAGCCGCTTAAAAAGCCTGTTTTGAACAAAAAGATCATGAAAATCGTTTGCGGATTTTACTTTTCTCTTGAAGTCTTTCAAAAAAGGTCTATAATAATATTTAAGTTACTTAACTATTATGTTGGGTAATAATTAAGATAGCAAAAGAAAAATGGAGACCGCGATTCCGTTGGCTTCGGAAGGTCTGGTTCCCAAAAGGGAAGGAGTTTATCATGGATCATGAGAAAAGCCTTGGGGAAACGTTTCTGGCCAGTTTAAACAAGGTAAAAAAGAATCTGTTTCACACCATGAGCAAGCAGCGCATTGACGGCCTGCGCCAAAGTGAATTTTTTATGCTGATGCGTATTGCCAATCACTGTAAGGAGCAGGAAAATGAGCATTTGAAAAATGGAACAGCACCACTACCCGGGGTGCGTATCTCAACGCTGAGCAAGGCGACAAACAGCTCGATGCCCGGTGTTTCTCAGATGATTAACGTCCTCGAGAACGCTGGATACGTGGAGCGTATCACCACCAAGAAAGACCGCCGTGTTGTTTATGTCAATTTGACCGAGGCCGGAAGGGTCATGCTGAAAACAGCACCAAGACCCATGCTCAACCTGCTGACTCGCACAACTGAGGAAATGGGAGAAGAAAAAACCAGGCAGTTTATCGCTTTGATGGATGAGTTTTCCGAGACCATCGAGCGGCTGAACCGCGAAAGCAACTAAAACGGAGTAAGACATTAAAGAAAGGAAGCAAATATGACAAAATTAGCAAAGTATCTCAAACCCTATATCGGTTCGATTTTGCTGGCTTTTATTCTGCTGTTTGTCCAGGCAATGTCGGATTTGAATCTGCCAAATTTCATGTCCGATATTGTCAATGTGGGGATTCAGCAGAATGGGATCGAGCATGCCGCGCCAGACGCCATCAGCGAGCAGGGATATGATTTTATCACCAGCTTTATGACCGATGAGCAGAAAAAAACCGTATCAGAGGCCTATGAGGAAGTAACGCCCTCGGCAGCGACCGATAAACAGATTAAAAAATATCCTGAAATGAAGAATGAGCGTGCTTATGTGCTCAGGAACACAGATGAGGATACCTACACGAAGCTGGATGCCATCTTTGGTGAGGCCGACTGGACTTTTATTAATTTCGTAGAGGATATGGCCGAACAGAAGGGAAGCACAGCCAGCCAGGAGGACATGACAGCCAACGTTGACGACATGGATTTATCCAAGCTGTACGAAATGACACCTATGCTGAAAATGATGCCGAAGGAACAGTTCGACAGCGCCAGAGAAAAGGCCGTGCAGACGCCAGAGTCCACCCAGCAGCAGACAGGCGCCATTTTTGTCAGGGAATTCTATAAAGAATTAGGCGCCGACACCAGCTATATACAGACCATGTATATCCTTAAGATTGGCGGCATCATGCTGGGATTATCGCTGATTGGTGTTATCGCAGCCATTTGTGTTGGCCTGCTGGCCGCCAAGGTAGCCGCTGGTTTTTCACAGGTGGTGCGCAGAGATATTTTTAAGAAGGTTGAGTCCTTCTCAAACACCGAATTTAACCGGTTTTCAACCGCCTCGCTCATCACGAGGAGCACCAACGATATCACCCAGATGCAGACGCTGCTGATCATGGGGATACGAATGATCTGCTACGCGCCCATCTTAGGGGTTGGCGGGGTGATTATGGCATTGCGGGAAAGCACGTCCATGAGCTGGATTATCGCTGTGTCGGTCATTGTGCTGGTCGGAGTGATTGTAGTGACTTTCTCACTGGTGCTGCCGCGTTTTAAAATTGTTCAGAAGCTGGTGGACCGCCTGAACCTGGTCATGCGTGAAAACCTTAATGGGATGTCGGTGATCCGCGCCTTTGGGA
This sequence comes from Eubacterium callanderi, assembly GCF_900142645.1. Lineage (GTDB taxonomy): Bacteria > Bacillota > Clostridia > Eubacteriales > Eubacteriaceae > Eubacterium > Eubacterium callanderi. The sequence continues at coordinate 26,980 of NZ_FRBP01000001.1, read as the reverse complement.
ACCAGGATTTTGAACGTGAACGTTTTAAAAGAGAAAACATACGAGTGACAAACAATAACCTTTTTATCAACCGTACAATGGTCTTTCTGATGCCGTTGATGATGCTTATTATGAATGGTACCACTTTGCTGGTTATCTGGCTTGGCGCACATCAGATCGCGGACTCAACCATGCAGGTTGGTAATATGATGGCCTTTATGCAGTACGCCATGCAGATCATCATGTCTTTCCTGATGATTTCCATGATGTTTATCTTGGTGCCCAGAGCCGCTGTTTCCGGCGAACGTATCGCAGAAGTGCTGGCAGTGGACCCGGTGATCAAAAGTCCTAAAAATCCAAAGCCCTTCCCTCAGAATGTGCCGGGACGCCTGGTGTTTGACCATGTTTCCTTCCACTACGAGGGCGCAGACGAGGACGTGCTCCATGATATTAGTTTTGAGGCTGATCCAGGACAGACAACAGCCTTTATCGGCTCTACCGGCTCAGGTAAATCAACATTGATTAACCTCATTCCCCGTTTTTATGATGTGACCGACGGCGCTATTACGCTGGATGGCGTGGATTTAAGAGATGCCTCTCTCCACGACCTGCGCGACAAGGTTGGTTATGTCCCTCAAAAGGGGGTTCTGTTCTCAGGAACCATTGATTCCAATCTTCGCTATGGCCGCAAAGAGGCCACCGAGGAGGAAGTGCGCCAGGGGGCGGAAATCGCCCAGGCTATGGAATTTATTAACGCGAATTCTGATGGTTTTGAGCGTGAAATCGCCCAGGGCGGCGACAATGTCTCCGGTGGGCAGAAGCAGCGTTTATCCATTGCCAGAGCCCTTGTTAAAAAACCGGATGTCTATATTTTTGACGACAGCTTTTCGGCCCTTGACTTTAAAACAGATGCAGCCCTGCGTTCGGCCCTCAAGAATTATACCGAGGAGGCTACCGTGCTGATTGTTGCCCAGCGTATTAATACCATTATGAACGCTGAACAGATTATCGTTCTTGACGAAGGCCGCGTGGTCGGAAAGGGAACCCATGAAGAATTATTGAGAAGCTGCGGTACCTATCAGGAAATCGCAAGCTCACAGCTGTCAAAGGAGGAATTAGGAAATGTCTGATAAAGTAACGAAAGCAACGACTCCAACGCCTCCAAAACGCCGTGGCCCCATGGGCCGTGGGCCGGTGATGGCGAGCGGTGAAAAGGCAAAAGACTTTAAGGGTACCCTTAAAAAACTTTTAGCTTATCTGAAACCCCATCGGGTTGCCGTGACCTTTGTCGTGATCTTTGCTATCGCTTCAACTGTTTTTAACATTGTCGGACCTAAAATTCTGGGACAGGCAACCACGAAAATTTTTGAAGGCGTGATGAATATGATCGCCAATACCGGCAGTGGCATTGATTTTGAAGGTATCGCAAAGATTTTACTGTTTTTGGTAGGACTGTATATTATCTCGGCTGTTTTCTCAGCGCTCCAGGGATTTTTGATGACAGGCGTGTCGATGAAAGTCACCTACAAGCTGCGTGAAAATACATTTGCGAAAATAAACCGTCTCCCTTTTAAGTATTTTGATAAAACAAGTTACGGCGAAGTTTTGTCGTTTTTAACCAACGATATTGAAACGGTCAACCAGACCCTTAACCAGAGTTTGACCCAGATTATTACCTCTGTGGCAACCGTTATTGGTATTCTGGTCATGATGTTCTCCATCAGCTGGCAGATGACCCTGGTAACGCTGTGTATTATTCCACTGTCCTTTGTGTTCATCGTACTGGTGGTCAAGCGGTCCCAGAAATATTTCAGCAGCCAGCAGGAATATCTTGGACACATCAATGGCCATATTGAGGAAATTTATGGCGGCCATTCAGTGGTTCAGGCCTTTAACAACGAAGAGGAAGCATACAAAACCTTTGAGGGACTCAACAACAACTTGTATGGGTCGGCCTGGAAATCGCAGTTCCTCTCGAGCCTGATGCAGCCTATTATGGCCTTTATTGGAAACCTGGGCTATGTGGCTGTGTGTATTTTGGGCGGTTATCTGGCCGTTAACGGCCGCATCTCCGTCGGGGATATTCAGGCGTTCATCCAGTATGTCCGCCAGTTCAACCAGCCGATCTCACAGATTGCCAATATGTCCAATATCATGCAGATGACTATGGCTGCGGCTGAGCGTGTCTTTACATTCCTGGCTGAGGAAGAAGAGGTGCCGGACCCGCAGAATCCGGTGTCACCTGCAGATGTCCAGGGGAATGTCACCTTTGATCACGTTCATTTTGGCTACAACCCGAACAAAATCATTATCAATGATTTCTCCGCACAGGTAAAGGAAGGCCAGAAGATCGCCATTGTAGGGCCTACCGGCGCGGGCAAAACCACGATTATCAAGCTGCTCATGCGTTTCTACGATGTAGACTCCGGCGCGATTCTGGTGGATGGCCACAACATTAAGGACTTTAGAAGAAACGATCTGAGAAGCCTGTTTGGGATGGTTCTCCAGGACACCTGGCTGTATAACGGCACCATTGCCGACAATATCCGCTATGGGCGTCTGGACGCTACCGATGAGGAGGTTCAGCAGGCCGCTGTGGCCGCCCAGGTGGACCACTTTGTAAGAACACTGCCCGATGGCTACAGTATGGTGCTGAACGAGGAAGCCAACAATGTGTCCCAGGGGCAGAAACAGCTTCTGACCATTGCGCGTGCGATCCTCGCAGATCCTAAAATTTTGATTCTTGACGAAGCGACCAGCTCTGTCGATACCCGTACCGAAATCCTCATTCAGAAGGCCATGGATAACCTGATGCATGGGCGGACCAGCTTTGTCATTGCCCACCGCCTGTCCACCATCAAGAACGCAGACTGTATCTTCGTGATGAAGGACGGCGATATCATTGAACAGGGAACCCATGAAGAACTGCTTGCCCGAAATGGCTTCTACGCAGACCTGTATAACAGCCAGTTTGAAGTGGAAGAGGAGGCGTAAAAAAACAATTATGAAATACAATATTGTCACCATTGAACGGGAATATGCCAGCGGCGGTCGGGAAATCGGCTACCGGACAGCAGAAAAGCTGGGGATTCCTTACTACGGGAAAGAAATACTGGAGATGGCTGCGAAAAAGAAAGGCGTTTCCCCCGAATATCTTGAAGAGCTGGAAGAAACACCAACCAACAGCTTCTTCTACTCTGTCTACATGCTGTCCAAAAACCTGATAGGCGATACGCCCAGCCTGCCGGAGAACGATGCGCTGCGGCTGGCAGAAGCTGAAATTATCAATGATCTGGCAGCGGAAGGCCCCTGTGTCATCATTGGCCGGTGCGCCTGCCACGCCCTGAGAAGACGAAAAGATGTCCTGAATGTTTTTATCCACAGCAGCTGGGAGGCCCGTGTAAAACGGGCGGTGGAGACCTACGGCGTGGACGCGGCCAACGCAGAAGTTGTGCTGAAAAAGTTTGATAAACGCCGCGCCTGTTACTATAATGCGAATACGGGCAAAAAGTGGAGTGCCCCCGAAGGCTACCACATGATTCTGGATTCGGGCAGGCTTGGAATTGGAAAATGTGTGGATATTTTAGAAAAAGCTGTGGAGTGAAATAACCGGAAAATGACAATGCAGAGAGGATACGGCAAAACGCCATATCCTCTTATTTTAATTTATTTTTCGCAAAATATGTGAATGCTTAAAGTTTTGTTAAAATTACTGAAATTTTTTGTTTTTCTAAATAAAGGTTGACAGTCCTTCTTTTAATCGTGTAGAATTCAACTAGAAATAAACATCTTATTTGTTTTTGTTTTTTTATTTTTAGAAATAGGGGGCGAGCAGATTATGACAGGGGATTCATTGAATGCGCAAATTGGGGCTCAGGTTCGGATGTATCGAAAAATGGCAAAGATCAGCATTGATGAAATGGCTCGAACCATTGGTAAGAGCCGGGCGACAATCTCAAAATATGAGACAGGCGCGATTGGTATGGATGTTTCAACTTTGTTTGAAATTGCCTCGACATTAAACATTGGGGTCTCTCATCTTTTGGATATACCGAAAGAAGACAAGACGATGGAAGTAACTCAAAGCCAGCTGGGAAATATTGACCACTTTTATCTTTACCAGCAGTCGCGCCATAAAAATTTTTGTTCTTACATCCGTCTTGGGGAAGAGCGGGCAAACGGTCAGATTTACGCGACCTTTTATTATCAGCCGGAAGATATTAAAAACTATAAAAAGTGCGAGGGGATTTATCACGGTTCCATGAACATCCGGGATAATTTTATTATTTTCATCATGCAGAATCTTTACTGTGAGGCGGAAATTGCGTATTTATCTTTTTTCATCCCCATGAAAAAGCTTTCCGCGATTCCGGGAATTCTGACGGGAATGGACAATTACAGCATGCGTCCAACCGCCATTAAAGTGATTCTTTCAAAGGAGCTGATGACCAGCAAGGAATTGGAGGAATTTTTTGTCGTGTCGAAAGAGGAGATAAAACGTTTGAAAGAAGATCATTGTTTTGTGATTGACCCTTAAAAGGGAAAAGTGTAAAAATTAGTAAAATGTTTAATATTTAACAAACCCGGTAAAAGTGTTATTTTAACTGGGTTTTTTCATTTTTTTGGATGATTTTTAAAAAGGTCAGGGAAATAATACGTTTTCATATAAATCTTTTTTTTTGTGAAAATGATTTCTTGAGAAAGCAAAAAATACAAAAAACAGATTAAAACAGGTTAAAAGTTTCGTATAAAGAAGTTTTTGAGGTAAAAATTGAGATTCTAAAGAATATTAAGCAACTTTGCAGAAAAAACATACTGAGAATATAATAAAACCATCATCAGAAAAGAGGAGCGGACGTACACAGTGCTGCAAAGAGGCAGCCTTAATCACCTGAGATTCGGACCTGTAACGCTGATTAAAGAGGAGAGTGTAAAATGAGTCAAAGAAAAGACAAGTGGATTGTTGGTCTTGCGTTGTTTTCGATGTTTTTCGGTGCCGGGAATGTGATCTTTCCGCCTTATCTTGGAATGACGGCAGCGTCTATGTGGGTGCCGGCCTTTATCTGCTACTACATCGCAGATATTGGACTGGCGATGCTGGCCATCCTGGCCATGCTGAAATGTGACAGCGATATCGAAGGAATTACCTGCCGCATTGGGAGGATACCCGCTGTGCTGCTGTCGACGCTGGTGGTGCTGTGCGTTGGCCCGATGCTGGCCATTCCCAGGACTGCGGCGACAACCTTTGAAATGGGCGTTTCGCCCATCTTTCCGGGGGTAAATCCACTGGTTGCTTCGATCGCATTTTTCGTGCTTATCTGGGTGCTGTGCGTGAAGGAGGCATCGGTGGTGGACATTGTCGGTAAATTCCTGACACCGGCTCTGTTTATCGGGCTGATGATTGTCATCATAAAGGGGATCATTGATCCACTGGGGCCAATTGCGGCTGAGCCAAAGGTCTCAAATATTATCAGCAGCGGCATCATCTCGGGATACCAGACAATGGATGTGCTGGCAGCGCTGATTTTTGGGGTTATTATTGTAAAAACGGTCAAGGAAAAGGGCTATACGGAGATCAAAGCCAAAAACGCTGTAATCGGAGGCGCTGGGCTGGTTGCTGGGGCAGGGCTCCTGATTGTTTATTTTGGTCTGGCCCACCTTGGGGCGACAGCCTCGACCATGTATGGGGTGGATGTTTCCAGGTCTACACTGATTCTTGAGATCATTAAAAACCTTCTTGGAAATGTCGGCATGGTTATCTTTGGGATTGTGGTAGCGCTGGCCTGTATCACCACAGCAGTGGCGCTGGTCAGCTCCAGTGGGGCTTATTTCTCCCGGTTAAGCAAAGGGCGTGTCAGTTATAAAGTCATTGTCACCATTGTGTGCGTGATTTCACCGGTCATCGCCAATATCGGCCTGGATGAGATCATCGCCATTTCAGAGCCGGTTTTGTCCATTGTCTACGCGCCGGCCCTTACACTGATCATTTTAACCATTGTAGGTGACAAGATCAAAAATGACAATGTCTTTAAAGCGGCCGCGCTGGGCGCGTTTTTGATCAGCGTTTTGGAGACAGCCGCCAATCATGGTCTGGGCTTCCAGTTCGTCAACTATTTACCGCTTCACCACTTTGGGTTCGGATGGCTGCTGCCAACCGTGATCTGCGGCGTGGCCGGGTATTTTATCAAGGGCGACAAGAAAAAAGTAAGCCCAGAAGTATCTGTCCCGGAGCCCGATCCCGCAGAGACAGTGCGAAAGGGAAAAATCTAAGGGATATCTATGCCGGCCGGATTAAGAGCCGCTGGTATCTATATATTATTATTAAAAATTATGTTTTGGAGGTATGAAAAAATGAGTATTTTTGAAAAGATGGATTTCTATGGACACGAAGAACTGGTATTCGCACGGGATGAGGAAACAGGTTTAAAGGCCATTATCGCCATTCACGACACGACCCTGGGCCCGGCGCTCGGCGGCACCCGGATGTGGAACTACGAGAGCGAGGAGGATGCTCTCTATGATGTTCTGCGGCTGTCCAGAGGCATGAGCCTTAAAAATGCGGGCTGTGGATTAAAGAACGGCGGCGGAAAAGCCGTAATCATCGGCGATCCGAGAAAGCTTAAAAATGAAGCGTTTTTTAAGGCCTATGGCCGCTTTATTGAATCCCTTGCCGGGAGATATTATACTGCTGAGGACGTCAATATCAATACGCAGGATATTGCCTACATGCAGGAGACAACCAAGTATGTTACCGGCACCCGGGAAATTGGCGGCAACCCGTCACCCTATACAGCCAGAGGAACCTTTATGGGAATTAAAGCCGGAATCAAGGAAAAGTTTGGCGCGGACACGGCCGAGGGATTAACCGTTGTGGTTCAGGGGCTTGGCAGTGTTGGTTATATGGTCGCAAAGCTGCTGCACGATGAGGGCGCTATCTTGAAGGTTTATGACATTAATCCGGACGCTGTAAAGCGGGCTGTTGAAGAATTTGGCGCCACCCCGCTGAACGCTGACGAGGTACTGACAGCAGAGTGTGATATTTTTGCCCCATGCGCTCTGGGCGCGGTGATCAACAGCGGCAACGCCAAGGCTTTGAAGTGTAAAATTGTAGGCGGATGCGCCAACAATGTGCTGGTTGACCCACAGACCGGCGAGGAGCTGGAAGAAAGAGGCATCCTCTATTTACCGGATTATATCATTAACGCCGGCGGTGTTATCAACTGTGGTGAAGAAATTGTGACAAAGCCCTACGACGCCAGCAAGGTAACAGAAAAGGTTGATAAAATTTATGACACCACCCTCAACATCATCCATTATGCCAAAGACAAGGGCATTACAACCTATGAGGCCGCAGACCACTACGCAATGGATATCATCAAGGCGGGACGCGCCTGATTCTTATTAAAAAGCCTTGACGGCAGGCCTGTGAAGCAGTTAATTTTACTGGCCTGCCGGATAAAAATCATTAGTTTTGCAAAAGGGCAGCCGGTCATTGTGCTGAAGCCGCTGCGGAGGTGAAAAAATGTTGGAAAAAGACAAAAGAGTACGAATCATTGCCGGCCATTACGGAAGCGGAAAAACAGAGTTTGCGGTCAATTACGCAGTTGCCCTGAGCAAAAACGCACCAAGGGTTGTACTGGCAGATCTGGACATTGTCAATGTTTTTTTCAGGTCCAGGGAAAGGCGTAAGGAGCTGGAGGAATACGGCGTGAGGGTAATCGGGTCCTCCATTAAGCAGGATAACTGTGATCTTCCGGCCGTTTCAGCGGAGATTGGGACACCGGCAAAGGATAGAGCGTGTGACTATATCATCGACCTCGGTGGAAACAGTGTGGGCACCACCACGCTGGCCCGCCTGAGGCCGCTTCTGAGCCGGGACGAGATTGATTTTTTCATGGTCGTTAATGTAAACCGGCCGGATACCGCGAGTGTGGAGGGAATCCTCTTTCAGAAAGAATGTCTTGAGTACGCTTCAGGCTTTCAGGTAACGGGGTTCATTAATAATACAAACCTTGTGAGAGAGAGTACCCTTGAAAATCTGGTCGCTGGCGACGCGGTGTTGAGGGAAGCCTCGAAGCGGACGGGGATTCCCATCCGGTATACGTCTTATATGGAAGAAATCATTGGCAGGGTACCAGGGAGGCTGTCTGGCGAGCGGCTGCCGCTGAAGTTTTTCATGCGGGAAGAATGGATGTAATAAACCAAATATGGAGGAGTAGACATGGCAAGAGCCAAAGGAAACGTCATCATTGATGAATTTTATTGTAAAGGGTGTGAACTATGTGTGTCCGTCTGCCCAAAGGATATCTTGGCGCTGGATGAAACACGCCTGAACATCAGCGGGTATAACCCCTGTATGGTCACCGATATGGGCGAATGTATCGCCTGTGCGAACTGCGCTAAGATGTGTCCGGAAGCGGCCATCACAGTAGAAAAATGCGATTAGGGAGGGATAGCAGTGACAAAGGTTTTAATGAAGGGGAATGAAGCAGTTGGCAAGGCGGCGATGGAGGCGGGATGCCGGTTCTTTTTTGGCTACCCGATCACGCCGCAGAGCGAGGTTCCAGAGTATCTGTCCAGAGAGCTGCCTAAAATCGGGGGGACGTTTGTGCAGTCCGAATCCGAGGTGGCAGCTATCAATATGGTTTACGGTGCGGCAGGAGCAGGCGCACGGGTTATGACCAGCTCATCCTCACCTGGAATCGCCTTGAAGCAGGAGGGGATCGGTTATATTACCCGGGCGGAGCTGCCGGCAGTGATTGTTAATATGATGCGCGGCGGCCCTGGCCTGGGCGGCATACAGCCAAGCCAGGCCGATTACCACATGTGTGTAAAGGGCGGCAGCAATGGGGATTACCATAATATTGTCCTGGCGCCGTCGACGGTACAGGAGGTTGCGGATATGGTCATGGAGGGGTTTGACCTTGCGGACTATTACCGTACACCGGTGATCATTCTGTCCGACGGAATGATCGGCCAGATGATGGAGCCTGTGGAGTTCAATTACAGGCCATCCAAAGAACTGAAGCCCAAGGACTGGGCCATGACCGGAAAAGGGAAGGGCGAGCGCCACCTCGTCATTAACCTGGACCTGGAAGCCGAGGGGCTGGAAACCGCCAATTTTGAATTGCAGAAAAAATATGAGCAGATCCAGGAAAGTGAGCAGCAGGCGGAAAGCTTTATGATGGAAGACGCCGAGTACGCCTTTGCCGCATACGGCACCGCTGCCCGGATTGTCAAGACAGCCATTAAGCGCCTGCGTGAGGAAGGTTACCGCGTGGGGCTGATAAGGCCAAAGACTCTGTGGCCCTTCCCAGAAAAGGCATTTAAAAACCTTTCGGTCAAGAAGATCATGGATGTTGAGATGAGCCTTGGCCAAATGGTGGACGACGTTAAACTGGCCTGCGGGGATGTCCATAAAGTCGAGTTTTACGGCCGCACCGGCGGTGTGATCCTGACGCCAGAGGAAATTGTTGAATTTGCGAAATCTGTGATGGAGGTGGAAAAAAATGACCACTGTATTTAAACGCACCCAGGGGCTGACCGAGGCAAAGACCCACTACTGCCCAGGATGTACCCACGGTATTGTCCACCGGCTTGTCGGTGAGGTTCTTGAGGAGATGGGGCTGCTGGAGGAAGCCATTGCGGTGGTCCCGGTTGGCTGTGCGGTCATGGCGACCAGCTATTTCAATACTGATGGCATCCAGGCGGCCCATGGCCGCGCGCCGGCTACGGCCACCGGGGTTAAACGGGTACACCCGGATAATACGGTTTTTACCTACCAGGGGGACGGAGATCTGGCCTCCATTGGCACCGCGGAAATCATTCACGCGGCTGCCCGGGGTGAGAAGATCACGACCATTTTTATCAACAATGGCATCTATGGGATGACGGGTGGCCAGATGGCGCCGACGACCCTGCCAGGCATGAAGGCAACCACCTGCCAGAGTGGGCGTGATCCCAAAATCGACGGGAACCCCATACGCGTGTCAGAGATGCTGAGCACCCTTGAGGGAGCCGCTTACATTCAGCGCGTTGCAGTCAATTCGCCCTTTAATGTGATGAAGGCCAGAAAGGCGATTCAAAAGGCCTTTGAGGTTCAGAAAAAAGGGCTTGGCTTTTCACTCATTGAGGTAGTTTCAAGCTGCCCGACCAACTGGGGGCTAACGCCGGTCAAAGCCATGCAGTTTATCGAAAAAGAAATGATCCCTTACTACCCGCTGGGGGTTTATAAAGACATTACCAAGGAGGCAGAGTCGTAAAATGGAAACGAAGAAAATTTGTTTTGCAGGCTTTGGAGGTCAGGGGGTTCTGAGTGTTGGCAAGCTGCTTGCCTATGCGGCGATGATAAAAGACAAGGAGGTTTCCTGGTGTCCCTCTTACGGCCCTGAGATGCGGGGAGGAACAGCCAACTGTACGGTGATCATTTCGGATGAACCCATTGGATCTCCGGTCGTCACGAAAAACGCCTCGTCCGCGGTCGTCATGAATGAGCCGTCCTTCCGTAAGTTTGAGAATGTGGTCGCTCCGGGCGGCGCCATGATCATCAATGCGAACCTTATCTCTTTAAAACCGGAGCGGACGGATATCCGGACGATCTATGTTCCAGCCAGCGATATTGCCAAGGAGCTGGGTAACCCGAAGCTCATGAATATGGTGTTGCTTGGGGCCCTGTTGGAAGTGGATCATACCATCTCGGAGGAGGCGGTTTTGGAAGCCTTTACCAAGGTGTTCGGCGAAGGTAAAGCGAAGTTTATCCCCGTTAACCGGCAGGCGCTTGAAAAGGGAAAGAATTATGCCAGAGCCCTGGCGTAGCCGAAGGCATAAGGGTAAGAGGAATGTGTGTGAATGAAAACAGTGATCAGTCAATATAAGCAAAAGCTTAAGCGGCCAGAGGAAATCGCAGCCCTCATGGAATGCGGCTGGGTGTGCTGCTCCGACATCGCGCTGGGCTACCCGCCGGCCATTTACAGCGCGGTGATGAATCGGATTCAGCAGGAAGCGGATTTTACCGTCCAGCTGCACACCATCCTGGATGTGCAGCCCATGCCCTGTTACGACGAAAGGCTTATGGGTAAGATGGGCGTTTCCTGGTTTTCGGGAAAATACGCGCGCCAGGGCGTGGCAGCTGGGGTGGGGGATGTGATGCCCTGCTACTACCGGGATATGCCCGAGCTGTTTGAAAACTATATTGATATGGACGCCTTTTGCGCGACGGTATCGCCAATGGACCGGCACGGCTACTTCTCTACCGGCTGTACCGCTTCCAATAGCCTTGCCATGCTTAAAAAGGCAGAACATATCTTTCTGGAAGTCAATGAAAATATGCCGAGATCGCTCAGCGGTCCCGTAATCCATATATCCCAAGTTACCGCGCTGTGCGAGAACAATGTCCCCCTGCCCGCAACAGAGCCCTCAGAGCCTGACGCTGTCAGCCAGATCATTGGCAAATTGATCGCGGCGGAGATCCCTGATGGGGCCACTATTCAGCTGGGGATTGGCGGGATCCCCGAGGCAGTGGGCCAGGCCCTGAAGAAAAAGCATCACCTGGGTATCCACACTGAGCTTTTTACAGACAGCATGATGGAGCTGATTGCCTCTGGAGCAGTGGACAACAGCCGGAAAGCCATCCACCCCGGACGCTCTGTGGCTACATTTGCCTATGGCAGCCAGAATATGTATGATTTTGTCAATGACAATCCTGCCATCGAAATCCTGCCAGTGGACTATGTGAATAACCCCCTGGTGATCGCAGAGCATTCGGATTTTATATCGGTTAATTCGGCTCTGGAGGTTGATTTCTGGGGCCAGGTGTGCGCGGAATCTGTGGGGAACAGGCATATCTCGGGGACCGGCGGCCAGAGCGATTACGTGAGAGGCGCCCGGCTGTCCCCCGGCGGCAAAAGCTTTATCGCTTTCCCCTCCACTGCCATCAACGGCAAGGTCAGCCGGATCAAACCCACGCTTACACAGGGCGCAGTGGTCACAACCAGCAAGAACGATGTGGACCGCATCGTGACGGAATACGGTATCGCGGAGATGAGGGGAAAGACCCTGTCCGAAAGAACCAGAGCGCTGATCGCCATCGCCCATCCTGATTTCAGGGAGGCGTTAAAAACAGAAGCGCGGAAAATGAAAATACTGTCCTAAAATAAAGATCCTTCTCTAAAAGATAATGCGGCGTTTTGCCGTATTATCTTTTTTTGGGTGGCGCGCGCCATGGCACAGTACCGGCCTTCAAAAGGTTTACAGAAAAACAGAAAAGAAATAAAAGCATTAAAAAAGCTCGTGAAATATTTAAATTTCACGAGCTTTTGTCAGCCATCAAATATTAAAATACGGATACTATCTATTTCATGTAAACATTATAACACAATAATTGAATAAATCCAGACTTTTTTAAGATAATTAAAGAGGGAAATGGATAATGATAGTAAATAGAGCTTTATTCATCTGTTTAATTATAAAAAAAATGGTCAGAATATGGTCAGAAATCAGAAAGGGAGTAGAATCATCATGAAACGTTATCGAAAAAATGTCTATAAACGCAAGGATGGCCGTTACGAGGGCCGCTATATAATAAGATATGAAAATGTCTATGGAAAGGCTGTCTACCATTCCGTTTATGCTAAAACCTACAAGGAAATAATTTTAAAGCTTGAGGAGGCAGAAAATAAAGTTTTTGAGGAGGTCCAGCTTCAGCGTCTGTTGCGGGAAGAAAAGGAAAAAAGCAATCAAAGGGGTATTATTGAAAATGTTTTGAACCTTCAGTTTGACGAAAACCAGAAAGACAAGGCCAAAACGCTACTGGCGGAGTGGCTGAGGAAGTGGCTTGAGTCATACAAAAAATATACGATCAAACAGTCCTCCTATACAAGGTACAGCAATGTCGTCAACCGGCACCTCGTGCCACGGCTGGGGCACTGCGAACTGGAAAATCTGAAGCCAGATGCCATACAGGATTATATAAAAGCAACCTTAGAAGAAAATAAAATAGCGGTCTCAACGGTTCGCGGGCACATTGTCATTCTCTCGGCCGCCCTCAAGCAGGCACAAAAAGAGGGATTAATCCATAAAAACCCTTGTGACGATATTATTTTACCTAAAAGGCCCATAAAAAAGCCAGTTTTTCTTGATGTGAAAGAGGCCCAAAAGCTCGAAACTGTGTTGAAAAATTCTCGGGACCATAAAAAATCAACAGCTGTGCTTTTCGCCCTTAAGACAGGCATTCGTCTAGGGGAGTTGGCTGCTTTAAGGTGGAAGGATGTTGATTTTGATGAGCAGGTCATCCAAATCAGGGATTCGGTTCAGCGTGTGAAAAACAGTGAGAAGAGTGGCATGAAAACCAAGATGGTGTTTGAAGGGACAAAGTCCTACAGCTCTAACCGGACAATCCCCATGAATCCAGAAATCCATGAGCTGCTGTATCAGTATTATGAAACCATGAAACACAGGGAAAATTTTTCAGAAACATTCGTCTTTACAAATCGAAAAAATTCTTTCATCGACCCCAGGGTTTATCAGCTTTACTTTAGGCGTATTCTAAAAAAAGCCGGAATTCGCCACGTCAATTTTCATGCACTGCGCCATACTTTCGCGACACATGCAGCAAGTAAAAATATGCAGATTTCTGTCCTGAGCAGGATTTTGGGACATTCAAACGTCGGTTTGACGCTGCAGCTTTATGTTCATGTACTGAGCGGCCAGGATCAGCAGGAAATGCTGAAGCTGTCTGCAAGCTGACCGTTTTGGTCAAAAACATGGTCATAAATACGCCAAGCGCTTGAAATAGAGGGTTTAGGACAAAAGCTCGTGAAATTTAAATATTTCACGAATGCTTTATGTTAGCTGACCTATATTTTATAACCAAATTGTATTTTTTAAAAGAGGATATCGAACATTTTAAGAAATACTCAAGATAACGGTGCTGTCAAAAAAATTTAAAAATCCAGAATAAGAAAACGAAATCCGTCAAACGACGATAATAAACGTTTTCAAAAATATTCTGGAGGAAAGGATGTATGCTGAATATGAAAAAAACAGGAAAACAAATTATTGCAGTCATCGCTCTGCTGGGCATGCTGTGGAGCAGCGGCTTTTCTGTTTTGGCAGCGCCGGAGCCGTCATCCCCCAATATCGAGGTCACCAAGACGGCCGCGCTGAAGGACTGGGAAAGCAGAACCTACCAGATCAACCTTGGCGCAAAGGCCAGTTCTTCAGCGGTCGGCGCCGCGGATGTGGTGCTGGTTATCGACCGGTCCGGGAGCATGGGCGAGCGCTACGATGGAAGCCGGCAGACTAAAATGGAGGTGCTGAAGGATACCGCTAAGGATTTCATTACCCAGCTGAGCGCGCAGTCCCCGGCCAGCCAGGTTTCTGTCGTGAGCTACGCAAGCGACTCCAAAACCAATATAGGCCTGACGTCTCTAGACACACAGGAAAATATCCAGAGCCTTAACCGGGCCATTGATAAGCTTTGGGCCAGTGGCGCCACACGGTCAGATTTAGGACTGGAGGATGCGTACAGCGTGCTGGGCGCAGCGGATTCAGGAAACAAGCAGTTTGTCATCTTTTTGACCGATGGGGAACCAAACAGCTACTCGGGATTTGACAGAGAGATCGCGGCGAGAGCGGAGAGCACCGCCTCGATTATTAAAGGGGAGGACTTAATTAAAAGAGACGGAAGAATATTTGGAGATTATGACGGCAGCCTTGATGATGGCTCCAGCCATAACCCAGACTGGGAATTTGAAGGAGACCCCTTAAGCGCTGAAATCTTCTCGATTGGGATCTTAAAAAGCTGGTCGTCTCAAAGAGTTCACGATTACCTGAACTATATTGACTCACAGCACAGCGCGGCTCTCGCGGATACTGCGCAGGCTCTGCAGGATATTTTTGAAGCCATCACACACCAGATCGCGGTGACAGCAACGGTAAGTGACGTGCTGGACAGCCGGTTTGAGCTGACCGCTGAGCAGAAAGCCGCCTTTGACACCGCAGGCGTCGCATATACCGAAAACGGTGACGGCACCACCACCATCGTATGGCCGGATAAAGATTTGTCCGGAAACGGCTGGCAGGCCTCTGTTGAGGTGAAGGCAAAAGACAGCTTTATCGGGGATAACAATGTGCCCACCAACGCTGCCGGCTCAGGGGTAAGTGTCGACGGGGTGCTGGTGGCGCCCTTTGCTTCGCCGACGGTGAATGTGCGACGGCTGAAGCTGAAGAGCCAGGATGTTGACAAAACCATTTTTTATGGTGATTCGCTCAGGCAGACCGGCGTCACAGACGAAGCCGGCCTGGAAGCCATGATGCTGGGCTGGGACGACGCTGAGAACATCCGTCCATCTATCGGCGATGTTTTTGATGCGCCCTACAATCAGGGGCTCATTAAAAAGGCCTGGCAGCCTGAACCCTGCACACCAGAAGAGCTGGACAGAATACCGGACAGCGGCACCGTCTATAAGCTGAGTGTCACGCAGTCCGTCAACCCTCCGACAGAGGCGTCAACCAACAGCTCGTCTGGAAACGTCAGTGTGGCGGGGGATAGCCTGTCCGGGCAGTACACAGTGCATGTGGTAAAAGGGCAGCTTGATATTACTAAAGAGATCGACGCCCAATATACATCTGATACGCGGCCGAACACCAACCAGAGCTTTGTTTTTAAAATTGAGCGGCGGGACGAGCTGTCCGGGCCGGTTCAGGATACCTTCTATGAGGTGATCAGCTTCGCGGCCAATGAGGATACAAAGGTGAAAACAAACACCGTTCGGGGCCTTAGAAAAGGCTACTACACCGTAAAGGAAGAGAGCGGCTGGTCGTGGAAATACAATTTAACGGATTTAACCCAGGGCTTTGAGCCTGTTCCAGCCCCGGTGTATAAGCCCTCAGAAGGATTTTATTTGGGCGGTTCAGGGGATAACGGCACTGCGACAGAGGCCCAGCTTAACGGCACAGCGCCTTACCAGGGACAGGAAGGCAAGGCCCCCTCAGTGATAAGGGCCAGCAATGCCTTAAAGCAGAACACTGGTATTCTGGGGGATGCTGCCAACGCCCTGAACCGGTTTGTGAATTAAATAAAGTCCATGGTTATCCGAAAAATGTTATCCACCATTCTGACAGTACTGCTCTGTCTGATGATCCTGCTGCTTTCAGGCCTTCGCCTGCTGGGGTGGATCCCTTTAGCGGTGCTGAGCGGCAGCATGGAGCCGCAATACCCAGTGGGCAGCCTGATCTTTGTCAGGCCGGTCGCCGCGGAAGATGTAAAGTTGGGAGATCCCATTACTTTTTATATGGCAGACGGCAGAACCCTGGCCACACACCGGGTGACCCAGGTGGACGAGGCCAGCCAGAGTTTTAAAACAAAGGGGGACGCCAACGCCGTTGAGGATCAGGGAACTGTGTCCTTTGACCGGCTGGTGGGCAGCCCGCAGTTCTGTGTTCCTCTTGCCGGCTACGTCAGTATTTTGGCAGGGTCGGCCCAGGGAAAAATGATTCTGGGGGCAGCCCTTCTGGTCCTGGTGCTCCTGGCCTTTTTGCCCGGACGCCTGATGAAAACAAATGCATCCAAACGAAAATGAGGAGGTGAGAATGCGTGAAACGAAAAAAAGTCCGTGTCATTACAGCCGGTATCATTGGTATTATGCTGCTGGCGGCGGTAGCTGGAACCTATGCGTTTTTAAACGCGACCACAAATGTGAAGGAAAATCTTTTCAGCCCTAAAAAAATTGTGAATATCACAGTCTTAGAACAAGACCCGGCCAGCGGCAGGGACCGGCAGGAGACTGGTGAAAAAACGCCGCAAAATTATGCAGCGATCCAGGGTGGCGCCACCGTCCCTAAAAAGGTATGGATTGAGAACTATGATAACCCGGAGGGAAAGGTCACAGACGCTTATATCCGCATCCGGCTGGTGCCCAGAATTGTCTTTGACAGCGATAACGCGGGAACCGGCATCAGCCTGGAGGGGCAGATAAGCTATAATTTTGCGGCGTCTGGCCCGGGAACGGCTGACAGCGGCTGGCAGCAGCAGGGCGACTATTTTTACTACAAAACGCCGGTAGCGCCAGGAGATACCACCACACAGCTGTTGGAGAGTGTTTTACTGGCTCCGGGATTTGTAATGCCCGAGGGATGTCATCTGGAAATACAGGTGCTGGCCGACGCGCTGGACGCGGCGGATCTGGGCGCTGTAAAAGATACATGGGGTGCAGATACCCCCATTCAGTAATGGCCGGTCGTTAGAAATGGCCTTAAAGTGAAAGAGAGGTTTAAAATGAACAAAAAGAAATGGACAATTGGATTAAGTGCGATTGCACTGGCAGGGATTCTTGCCGTTGGCGGCGTGCTGGCCTGGCTGACCGCGCAGACAGCCACAAAGAAAAACACCTTTGTGGCGACGGCCGGCCTTTCAGGCGCCATACAGGAGGTTAACTGGGATGGGCTTGACTATGGTAACAACCCTGTAACCCCGCAGCCATCCCCCCTTGGCAGAGATATGGCAAAGGATATGCTGCCAGGCATGGTCATTCCCAAAAATCCACAGGTGAAAAACACCTCGCAAAAGGAGCCGGCCTATATCGCTGTCCGTCTGGATATAAGCTGTGACGGCGCGGAGGGCCAGGCAGCGCTGGACGCCGTCAGTGCGTTTGCAGACATCCGCTTTAACACCGGAGAATGGACAGCGCTGGGTACCTCAAAGGATGGGAAGGCAGTGGTCTATGTGTACAATACCGCAGTCGAAGCTGGCAGCGAAACCAGCGATGTCTTTAAATCGGTAAACGTGCACGATAACGCGAACGCGGCGGACATTAAGGATTTCCAAATCGACGCGGCCGGTTACCTGGCACAGGTTCAGAGCGGCAAAACAGCGGCGGACTGCATTAAGGCAGCTTTTCCGGATTTAGTTTAGCCATGAGCGCGAGTAACCTGAAAGGAGCGAAACATGAATAAAAAAAGAGCCATCGGAATCACTGCTGTTCTGTGCACTGCGCTGTTAATCGCAGCTGGGACACTGGCGTGGTTCACAGATGCCAAGAAAACTGAAAATATTATCACCATGGGAAACGTGCGGATTGATCTGACCGAGCCGGAATGGAAAGCGCCAACAGGCGTTGTGCCCGGCGGCGTTTACCCCAAGGATCCAACAGTGACCAATACCGGTAAAAACAGTGCCTATGTACGCATCCGCCTGACCCACGACGAGGGGCTGAGCGACGCCCAGATGGATGACATTGAGCAGGCGCTGGAAATTCAGAAAGACTGGGTGAAATCAGAAGACGGCTGCTACTACTATCAGGCGGTTCTGCCAGTTGGGCAGAGCACGCCAGCACTGTTCACAGAGCTGAGCATCCCGGAAACCTGGGGAAATGAAATTGTGGACAAAACCTTTACAGTGAATGTGCAGGCAGAAGCGGTCCAGTCCGACCATTTTACACCCCACAGGACAGAGAGCGTCATTGACGGCTGGGGAGACACGCATGTGGAGCCCTATCCGGGAGAATAAATGAACCTTAAAATAAGCCTGATTACCAGAGGAAAGGGGTGATTGAATGAGTGTGATGACATTTTCCAGAAAAGCAGCCGTTTTGCTTTTGGCGGTCCTGATCCTGCTGGCAATAAGCGGCGTGGGCGTCAGGGCTGAGAATGAGCGCAACGTCATTTATGACGGTGAGGCTAAAAAAATTGTGAGCCTGCCAGACGATGATCTGTTCTTTAATTATAAGGAGCTGGTGCCCGGCGAGGTTCAGGAGCAGAGAATCTGGCTCAACAATAAGGACTTTAACAATGTGAAGATGTACCTGCACGCCGAGGCAGCGGAGGCGGAAGGTTTTGACACACCAGAAGAAAAAGCGCTTTCCGACGAATTGTTAAACCGCCTGAGCCTGCATCTGGACCTGACAACCGCTGACGGAAACGTCCGGACCATCTATAACGGGCCGGCCTCCGGGCTGCCGGAAACCAGCGGCCAGGGGACCTTAAAGGATGATATTTTCATTGGCGAGTACACCAAAAATGACCAGGGAATTATCGACGCGACACTGACGGTTCCGGGGGATCTTGAGAATAAATACCAGGAAGCCCTGGGACGGGTGCACTGGGTCTTTATCTGTGATGTTGCGCAGAGTGGTTCAAAAACCGAGGGGTCTGGCGGCGCGCCGTCTACAGGGCTGTTTGGACAGCTTGACAGTATGGGTGCTGCCTATCTGTTGGTTTTGCTGGCATTATTAAGCGTTTCGGGCGTTATGGTTAACCGAAAAAAACGTTAAAAAAGCGCGCGGGAGAAGGCCGGAATGCTTCAGTGGAGCGGAGCAGGCTGGCCGTCTGAAGAGATTGGAGAAAGACTGGTGGAAAGGGCCAGTGGAAATAAAAGGTTTTGTAGATGTGTGAACAGCTCACGGGAGAGTGAAGTGAGCATTTAAAAAAGGAATGACCCAGGGAAAGCGCCATTTCCCGGCTGTCACAGGGCAGCAGGAGAGGATGCGGCAAGACGCCGCATCCTCTCTTTTGGCATAGGGGTGTCTATTCAACCACATACCGCCCGTCGCCCTCGCACCGGATTGGGGTTTCATAAAAATATTTTAACGCTTTTACAAGGTGTTCAGTGTCTCTTGCGCCGCCGGTTTCGTAGGGGGAGTGCATGGCCAGCTGGGCCAGGCCAATGTCTACAGTGTTCATGGGGGTGTGGGTGCTTGCGATATTGCCAAGGGTGGAGCCGCCGGCCATATCGGACCGGTTGACATAGTTCTGGACAGGGACGCCGGCCTTTTGACAGATGGCCCTGAAAATGCCGGCGGAGACCGCGTCGGTGGTATATTTCTGGTTGGCGCTGTGCTTGATGACAATGCCCGCGTTCATGTAAGGGCGGTTGGTGTCGTCCGTTTTTTCCGGGAAATTGGGGTGGACAGCGTGGGCGTTGTCGGCGGAGACCATAAAGCTGCCGGCCATGGCGCGGAAGGTATCCTCCCGGGTGCCTCCGGTGGCTTCTACGATGCGGGCCAGGGTGTCCTTCAGGAAGGTGGAGCCAGCGCCCTGCTTGGTGCCGCTGCCCACCTCCTCGTTGTCAAAGACGCAGTGCACCGCCACGTTTCGCGGGTGGACCGCGGCCAGAAAGCCTTTCAGCGATGCAAAGGCGCACTGGAGGTCATCCAGCCGCGGGGTGGAGATAAAATCATGGTTCGCGCCCCAGATGCGGCCAGGGTCCCGGTTATAAAGGAACAGCTCCGCGCCGGTGATGTCCGCTCCGGCCACACCGGCAGCCTCTGCCACAAGCTCCATAAGCCGCCCCCTGGAAGCGCCGTCGCCCACAAGGGGCAGCATATCCTTCTGGATGTTATATTCATGACTGCTGCCAGACTTGCGGTCCATGTGAATGGCGAGGTTTGGAATGAGGAACAGGTCCTGGTCCAGGTTCACCAGGCGGGTAAAGATCTGGCTGCTGTGCTTAACGACCACCCGTCCGGCCGCGGACAGGGGCCGGTCCAGCCAGGGCGCGCGGAGCATGCCGCCATAGCCCTCCACGTTCAGCTTGGTGTAGTGGTCCTCCACGGTAATCTCGGGGTTGTCCTTGATTTTAAAGGACGGGGAGTCGCCGTGGCTGGCGACAATCTGAAAGCCGGTATAGGCCCCCTCCGGAATTCTGAAGGCAATGAGAGCCGAGGCGTTGCGGGTGACGTAGTAGCCTCGGCCAGGCGCCAGCTGCCAGGCGCTGCTCTCTTCCAGCGGGATAAAGCCTGCTTCTGCAAGCTGGGCTTTCATGGTGTCCACCGCGTGAAAGACGGTGGGGCTTTTTCCAATAAAGGATAACAGTTCGTGATTTAATGGTTCGTTCATGGTGACCTCCTTGTTTTACGACAGATCCCTGGCGTTCTGATGTTTTGCGATGTAGGGCATGATAAAGCCCAGCAGAACCAGCACAACCGGGGTCAGAATGTTTAAGATCAGCTCAAAGGGCTCGTCGGAATAGATGCCGCCAATGCAGGCAATGGCGGTGACGATAAAGCACCAGGCGCCAAAAATGATGCCGACGGTTTTATTCTTGACAAAGTGATAGGCTGACGGGAACGCATTGCCGGCTTTTTTCAGGGCGATATAGGCCACAAACACCCACAGGTACCGCAGCGGCATACAGACCGAGTTCACCTTGACCAGCCATCGGACCAGCTCGTCTACGCTGCCAATGCCAAAGGCCGGCACCACAATGAGAATCCCTACAATGACTAAGACCATTTTATGGCCCTTAGTGTAGGCGCCGTACTTGTTCTGGACAAACAGCGATTTGGGGATGTACTCCTTATCCGCGCTGCCCAGTAAAATGCACAGCGGTGCATCAATGGAGAGGATCATGACCGTAAACTGACTGATGGCGTTGGTGAGGGCAAAGGCGATGACAAAAACGTTGCCCACGTGGTAGTATTCGCCAAGAGTGGCAAAGGCATAGTAAGCGCCGTTGGTCATCAGGTCTTTGGGGATATTGTTCGAGTCAAACATCATGCCCATAGCAATCGTACCCAAAACGGCGCAGACGCAAACCATGACCGCCAGGGCGATCATCCCAGTCGAGAAATCCTTTGACGGGTTTTTCATCCGGTTGACATAGGGGGACAGCTTTTCGCAGCCGCCCACGGCAAAAATGAGGATGGACAGGCCGGTGAAAAATTTCAAATCAAAGGTGGGCATAAAGGTCTGGAGCGACCAGTCGATCTGAAGGGTTTTGGCGCCGGTGATGGCCGGAGCGGCCATCATGAGCAGAATGTAGAGGATGGACATGACAAAGGAGGCCATACCAGCCACAGAGGCCAGCTTCTTGAGGATGCTGAGCCCTCTGGAGGCCAGCGCCAGAGCGACCAGGAAAATGGCCAGCCCGGCAAACTGCATGACAAGGGGGTTCATGTCACTGATGCGCGCGTCCTGGAAGATGGCCCAGCTGCTCGCGATCATCACCGAGTTTGGCTTCTGGGAAATGTAGGGCATGTGCACTACCCAGTAAGTCCAGCCTGCGTAGTAGGCCATGCGCGGCCCAATGGTCTGCATGATCCAAGAGCTCACGCCGCCCTCAGCGTCTTTGAAGGCAGACCCCAGCTCCCCAACCATGAGGGCGTAAGGCACAAAATACAGGGCGAAAATGATGATCCAGGCCACAATGGCCTTTAAACCATTGTATTCCGAAAAGCCGTTGATGACATTCCCGAAGCCCCAGACAGCTGTGAAAGCCATGAGCGCCAGGGTATACCAGCTCATTTTCTTTTCAACAGGTTGCGTGTCGAGTTGATTTTTCATAAAGAATACTCCTTTTTATGCAATTATATAACTTGGATTCCTTGTCTATTATGCAAGACCTGAAGGAAAAGGTCAAGAAAAAAGTAAAAAAATAACAGGGAGTCCCTTTTAATGAAAAAAAAATCGTGTTTAAAATCCAATGCTCTCATCTGCTTACGAAAAGATAAATAAAGAGAGGCTGCGGCGTAATGCCGCAGCCTCTCTTTATTTAATGGAGCATCAACCAGCGCCCGGAGCAGAATCTGAAATGACATGCGCATGGGTTAACGCATTTCCAGCAGGTAAGCAAGATAGGCGTTCCGGGCGTCCGCGTAAGCCCTGGTGATGGGGACCGTGGTGCCGTCCGCCATTCGGCAGCCCTCGCCGTTGACGGTCCGGATATGCTGCATATTGACCACGTAGGATACCGAGGTCTGCACAAAGCGCCCATCCTTGAGCAGGGGCTTGATAAAGTGGCTGAAAGACACCCGCTGCGTTTTGCTCTCAAGGACCCGGCCGTCTGTCAGACCGCAGAAAAAGCGGTGTTCGTAGGATTCCACATAGGCGATCTGATAAAAGGGGATGGTCTGCGCGCCCTCCTTTGTCCGCATGACCAGGCGGCGCGCGTCCTCGGCGTCAATGGTTTTGATGGCCTCGTCCAGCGTGGCGAAAAGGGCCTCCTGGGTCACAGGCTTGAGCAGATAGTCCTGAGCCCGGACACGGTAGGATTCCACCGCATAGTCCGATGAAAAGGAAAGATAAATGATGGTCGCCGAGCTGTCGCTTTCGCGGATCACCCTGCCCACACTCAGCCCGTCCAGCTCCGGCATGAGGATATCGAGCAGATAGATGTCAAAATGTCGGTTTTTTTCCAGCATTTCCAGTAAATTGCAGGGCGAAAGAAACTGGGAACAGGCAATATTGAGCTCCGGATGCGCTTCGGCATAAGCCGCCGCCAGATGGCTGATGCGTTTGAGATCCTCGGCCTCATCGTCGCAGATTGCGATTTGCAGCATATCTTCTCACCTCCCTGGGGTTTTGATCTGATTTTATCAAAAAACAGGCAGGGTTGTCAAATAGCCAAAAACGCCTTAATCAGGAGATAAAAGTTAAAAATGTGCAATATCATGTCAAAAGCGTGTAAACTCCCCTAAAGGGCTGAAAAAAGTATATAATTAAACGGTAACAATCCATAAAAAGAGGTGGCGGCCCAAATATCCAGCCAGACCATCGGGGCATTCCTGTGACCCGTTAAAAAACCGAGGACGATTTTTTCGTTCCCGGTTTTTTTATGGTCCGCCGCTGGCCGGGTAAAAACGCCAAAAAAGGAGTCGAAATGCAGTGTGTTTACAGTAAAAAAGAAATGAAAACGATAATCAATCGAGAGATTGTGGCCTTTGAGGAGATTTATAAAAAAGGCCGGCACCGGGTGCGCGTCTACTACAGCGACAGCACAAGCCGGCTGCTCAGTGAAAATATAAAGGGCTTTTACGAGCTGATCCTCCGCAGCACCGGCGTCTCGGTGCCGCACCGCCAGGCGCTGGCAGCCGAGATCGTGCGAGAAAAGCACAGGCGGGCCAAAAAGAAAAAGGTCCGACTTTCCCCGATTTACATAGGGCCTGGCTTGGCGTTTATGGGTTTTAAACGTAAAGAAGGACCCCTTTATGTGTGTCGGTCTAAAATTAATTAAGGACAATTTGCAGGCCTGCTACAGCGGCGTCCTTGAGACCCGCACCGGCCAGCGCTTTGAGCTGGACGTCTCCAACGCGGCCATCGACGCCCGCATGCGGGAGTGCCGGAGCGTGGAGCTTGAGCTCTGGCCCTGAAGCTTAAGAAAAACTTAACGCAAAAAACATGAACCGCTGCCTTTAGGTTTTAAGGACAGCGGTTTTTGAGCAGCGTCGGATATTTTTTAGCCTGAAAGTGCGTAAAAAATTTTCTTTTTGGGCGAAGGACAGGGGGTTAAGCCCATTTGAAGGGGACAGGTCATCCGGGTATAATGCACCCATAAGCTTAAATCAAACGAACACCGGTGTTCCCAGAGGAACAAACAATGAACAGAGAAAAACGTATTCCTGAACTCAATCAGATCCTGGCCTTTGAACAATTTTTAAACAGCGCACGCGGCGTGCGTGCCCTGGAGGACCGCACCCTTGATAAAAAGATCATCCCGGGCGGCCTGTCCCTTTATGGCGACACAGTGGCCATACTCCTCGGCAGCGGCATGAAGCCCTGGTACAACGCCTATGAGCTTTTAGACCTCCTCGGCTATGAGGACGGCGAAGGATGGTTCTTTGAGCACGCCTGCGATTTTGAGTGGCGCTTCATGGTGCGCCCCCTGCCGGTAAACCCCTATATCATCGACATCGCCCCCTTTGTGGATGAAGCCACAGCCCGCAGGCTGATGGAGAACGCCCCTGGCGGCGAAGATAAAACACTGGCCAGCGAGCTTTTCGAGGCGTTGCCGTGGGTGCTTAAAAAGGATGTCAAGGAAAATTACCGGGGAGGTGGACGCTGTGAATAAAAACCCCATGAACGCCCTGAGTATTGAGGAAGTCTTTGAGCACGAAACCTTTAAACGCATCCGCACCCTCACCGAGATGTCTGGAAACGGCGGCGAGCCCCAGATCTGGTTTGTGGCCCGGGATGTGTGCGCCGCCCTGGGTTTTAAGGACGCGGGCCACGCAATCAAACGCCATGTGGAGAGGGAGGATACGGCAAAACGCCGTATCCTCGACCCCAGAGGCTGCCATATGCCCACCACGGTCATCAACGAGAGTGGCCTGTACGCGCTGAGCATGGGCAGCAGGCTGCCCGCGGCCCGGCGGTTCAAGCACTATGTGACCAGTGTGATCCTGCCCTCTGTCTGCCGTCATGGGGCCCACATCGAGGACGAACTGCTCGGCAGGGTACAGGTGGACAAGGCCGCCTTCGACACCCTCATCGCCGCCCTGGCCCTGGCAGCTGATGGACGCCGGAGCGCAGTGGAAGCTCTTGAAAAAAGCACCGCTGAGGCGCATAAGTGGCAGGAGGCATGGAGGCGCCAGCAGCCCGAGGCCGCCTTCGCCAGGGACATCAAGACCTCCGCGGACAGCATTACCATCGGGGCCATGGCCAAGCTCATCCACCACCAGGTAAAGGATATGGGGCAGAACCGCCTCTTTGCCTGGATGCGGGCCAACGGGTATCTTTGCCGCCGCAAAGCATTTTGGAACGACCCCACACAGCGGGCCCTGGAGCAGGGCGTTCTGGAGCTGTACGAGAGCCGCACAGCAGATAAGAAGGGCCGGATGCGTCTGTACCGCAAGCCCATGGTCACCGCCCGGGGGCAGCAGTATTTTATGGAGGTGATCACCCGGCAGTTTGGCCGCGATGTTTTTGCCGAGGCCCCTATCGCCGGGCCGGGCAGCGCCCCTTGCGGTGAGGCTGCCTCATGAACTACCTGACCGAGCTTCTGAGCTTCTACCGGTTTATGGAGGCCCACCCCCTGTCGCCGCTGCTGCAGGCCTACTGGCACCTGCTCATGTATTACAACAACAAGGCCGCCGTACAGGCGGTCGACGGCCTCTGGTACTGGCCCGTCAGCTTTAACGTGCCTAACACGATCCTTATGGCCAGGCTGGGGCTTAAAAACCGCCAGGCCCTCTGGACACAGCGCCAGACACTCATTCGGGCAGAACGCCTGACCTACGTTCCAGGTATCGGCTCCCGGGCCGGCGTCTATAGCCTGATCCCCTTTGATCAAGGCCTGGCAGCCGTTTCGGTTGTGTCCGAGAACCGCCAAAGCCCGACCCGGGTCTGGACACAAACCAGAACCCCAGCCCGACCAGGCGCTCAACCATACCTAAATACTATAAACCAAAAACATGCTTCTCTATTGTATTCTAATCAGGAGAACGCGCCATTCATCCCCCAGTTCAACCTGCTCCCCCAGATCAGCGAGGAAGAGAAAGCCGTCATCCGGGCGCAGTACCCCGATGATGACGTCGCCGCCTTTAACGCCATCTGGGCCGCCAGGGAAGAAAAACAGAGAAAGGAGAAATGAACATGAATCAATATGGCACAGGTCCCGGCATCCTGCACAAGCGCAGTCCCTACCTGGTGGAAGCGGAATGCAGGGTGCAGGTGGGCTTTTATGCCCGGACTGTGGAAGAAGCGGAAGATTTATTCGGCGAGTACTGCCAGGCTGTGGAGGACAGGCACCCGGAGATTGTATTGAGTATGACGGATCTTTATGAGGATGAATAGGAGGGGTGAATGAATCAATACAAAGAGATCGACGCGTTGGTCGGAACCTACAAAAATGGACAGAAATACCCCCCAAACAGCCCAGAGCGGGAAAACGCAAAGGTGGCAGGAGAAATGCTCATCATAACCTTTAAGCCCCTGGTGCTGTCCGTGATGAGCAGGTTTCAGGTGCCGGATGAGCAGTTTGAGGATGGCTTTCAGGACGGTCTTCTGGCCTTCATGAAGGGATTGGAGCGCTTTGATCCTGAGCGCGGCGCAGCTTTTAATGCTTTTATACGCACCCATCTGTGTCAGTATTACAGAAAATGGAAAAGTGGGCGCTTTAATCAGTCGGTGACGGCCAAAAAACAGCTTGACGACAAAGCACCAGGAACGCAGGGGCTCACCTTTGCAGACACGCTGGCAGATGAAGCCCCCGGCCCCGAGAACGGTTTTATCTGGAAGAAAGAAAACGAGCGCCATCAAAGGAAACTGGCAGAGGGCCTTTCACGGCTGA